>UBZP01000050.1 GCA_900469965.1 Hyphomicrobiales bacterium
GCCCCCACATCCCGCGCCGGTCGTCCACCGCGCCGCAGGAGACTGCGATATTTTCGCCCCACGGCGCGGCGCGAAGACCGACGGCCGGCGACTTGCCCAATTTCGAGGCAGATGCTAACGGCTTGGCCAGATCATCCCGCACATCGAGGGCCAGACGTGTCGCGCCTGCAGGCGAATCTCCTTCTGTTGCTGTCCGGCGCCATCTGGGGTGCCGGCTTCATCGCCCAGTCGACCGCGATGGAGACGCTCGGCCCGATCTGGTTCATCGGCCTGCGCTTCGCGGTCGCCACGGCCGTCGCCCTCCCCTTTGCGCTCATCGAGAAGAAGCGCGCCCCGGCCCCGACATCGACGGGAAACCGCATCGGCTTCGTGCTCACCGGGCTCGCATTGTTCGCCGCCGCTGCGACCCAGCAGGTCGGGCTGCTGACCACTTCGGTGACCAATTCCGGCTTTTTGACCGGCCTCTATGTCGTCTTCACGCCGATCCTGACGACGTTCGTGCTGCGCAGACGTCCGCACTGGGTCGTCTGGCCCTCGGCGCTGGCGGCGACCGCCGGCATCTTCCTTCTGAGCGGCGGCGCCTTTTCGGCGCTGTCGACCGGCGATCTCCTGACGATCCTGTGCGCCTTCCTCTGGTCGGTGCAGATGATCTGCGTCGGCCAGTTCGCCGGACGCTCGCAGCGCCCGCTGGCGCTGTCCCTCGTCCAGTTCGCCGTCTGCGCGATCCTCGGCTGCGCCCTGGCCGCGGCGATCGAGCCCATCAGCCTGGCGGCGATCCGCGGCGCGCTGGTCGAGATCCTCTATGCCGGCTTCTTCTCCAGCGGCCTCGCCTTCATCTGCCAGAACGTCGCCCAGCGCCACACGACGGCGCCGCAGGCGGCGATCTTCCTGTCCAGCGAGGCCCTGTTCGCCGCCCTGTTCGGTGTAGTTCTGATGGGCGACAGCATCGCCGCTGCCGGTTATGCCGGCTGCGCCATCATTTTCGTCGCGATGCTTGCCACCGAGCTTGTGCCCGAGCTGGAGAAGGCCAAGGAAAAGCGGCTGGCAGCTGCATAGTTCGCCCCTTTCTTGAACATGTGAACCAGCCCCATTTGTGCTTTGCTGTCCCCCGGCCGGGTTATTGGGCGGCATGCCCAATATAGTTGCTGCGATGCCTACGAAACTGTTCCGGAATGCTGCAAGTCTATTGACCCACCCGCTGAAAAACCACCAAACCGGGGCGGGTCATGAAATGTTTGAAACTTTTGCTTGCCAATTCATCATAAACACAGCAAGCTTCCCGAGTTCGGGCAATTTGCGGACATGGGAAGACCTTTAATAATAGCGCGCCGGAGACGCGATAAAAAATCCGGGCAGCCGTGCTGATAAGTTCCATGAGGAACAGCGCTTGGCTGGCTGCGGTAAAACAGGACCCTTTCCTCACATCGGAACTGCCTGCCTCACGCCCCCTTGGGGGCAAACGGAAATGCTGCCCGCCGCCTCGGGCAGAGAGAAAAGGACCTGACGCATGGCCGAAACTGGCACTGTAAAATTCTTCAACACCGAAAAGGGCTTCGGTTTCATCAAGCCCGACAATGGTGGTGCGGATATCTTCGTACACATCTCCGCTGTGCAGGCCTCCGGCCTGAACGGCCTCTCCGAGAACCAGAAGGTAAGCTTCGAAACGGAACCTGATCGCCGCGGCAAAGGCCCCAAGGCGGTCAACCTGCAGATCGCCGGCTGAGGCGGTCTTCAAAACCAGCTCTTTGCGACCCGGCATTCTGCCGGGTTTTTTTTGTCCCACCTCGTTCAGCGCCCGTTCATTCACATGCCCCTAGGGTTCGCACCATCGGGTGGTCGCCCATGGGTGACCAGAACCAGGGACGAATGAGATGAACAGATACCTGAAGTCGGCCGTTCTGGCCTTTGCAGTGGCAGCGACAACGCTCTCCTCCTTCGGCGCCGCC
>UBZP01000049.1 GCA_900469965.1 Hyphomicrobiales bacterium
TATTGGTCCCGCGGCAGTCGCACAGTCTGGTCATGACGGCTTTGCGCCAATTGCAGTCATCGCGTCCAGCGTCTAACCTCCTTCCATGCCTTTTGCCCGGAAACTTATTCTACACTCGCCAATATCTGATGAATCTCTCCTCGAGGGATTCGTGGAACAGTGTCTGGCTGATGGCGTGTCGTTGCTTGCGATTTACGGTCCCGGCTCGAACGTTTTGGAGGAGAAGGTAGATTGGCTGGTGATTGGAGACGGCTCACGACCTGACCGGTTTCTCTGTACCACATCGCATCCCAACGAGGCGTTGGATGAAGTGCTAGCCATCGCGAACGCTTGGGAAGCCGACAAAGGTGGCGCTGTGGATCAGGTTCGCCTCTAGTCCGCTTTGGCCCCAGAATCGGACTTCTTATTCAGAGTTCGCGTCCGGCCCAGTGTGATCTTTTCCGCACTTGGCGCATCGTTTAACTGGCAAAGCCTGTTGCGGGAAATAGGAAACCTTGTCGGTTTTCCACAGTGAATGAATGCCGTATCGACAGAATATCGATGTGCCGCAAGTCGGACATTTAAAGAAGTAGTGTAGGGGAACGGCCTGAATTACAAGCCAAGTCGAGACGAGTACCAGTGTGCCTGCGACGCCAAAATGCGCCTCAGCCCACGACATCAGGATACCGGTGGCAAAAAAAATGGTGATCGAAAATCCGGCATAGATCTTTGCTCGTTCATGGAGTGACATGCAGTCTAACCCGATCTGGAGGTGTCCCATAAGGTCGGACGCCGTCATCCGTTCTATGCTAGCATCCGACTGGCCGACACTACACGTTAACTCGAGACGGTTGCAACGTGGGGTTTTCCACGGGCCCATGCAAGCACAGCCGAACGTCCGCAATGGGCCGAAAGCCGCCATGGCTGGATCGCGACCGAATCGGATACTCCGCCCTCCCACCCGCCGTGTCGGATTTTCCTCCCCCCATCCGTCTTCCAGTCAGAGACGCGATGGAGGACAGCGAT
>UBZP01000048.1 GCA_900469965.1 Hyphomicrobiales bacterium
GAACGCGCGGGTGGGGGTGACCTCCCCACCAATGCCGGCAGCGGCAGCGGTCCCCCCACCCCGGACCTGCGGTCCGACCCTCCCCCTCGAGGGGAGGGTTCGAGCGCCGGCGAAATACCCCCCTCTGCCCCCGACGGGGCACCTCCCCCGCATGGGTCGAGATCGAGCAGCTACTTCGCCAAGCCCTCGCTCGACGCCATGGGCCCGGGCACCGACACGGAAATCCCTTCTCCCCGTTCACGGGGAGACGGGGCCCGAAGGGCGGATGAGGGGCCGTCGCCCTTCCGCACGAACACCGGCGCGGATGCCCCGGGCGGCGAAGCCGGCGAGGACAGCGAATCCGCGCGACAGGGAACGAGCTATTTCCGCAAGAACACCCTGGACGAAATGACCGTCGGCCGCACCGAAAAACCGGTCACCGGCCATCTGCCGGAAAAACCCGAAGCCGCGAAGGGCACGAAGAAGCGCCTCTCGCCGCTGCCCGAAGGCCAGCCCGACCGCGCCGCATCGACCGCCCCCCTCGAGGGCGAGATGCCTGGCAGACCCGAGGCGAGCCCCTCCCCCAAACCCGTCCTCCGCGGCAAGATCGGCGTCGGGAGTTATGAGGATCCGGGCGAGGCGAAGCGGAAGGCGAAGGGCAAGGGGAAAACGGGGCGGCCGGGAAGGTAGTTCTTCTCGATAGATTCGATTTCCCTAGAGAGGATCATTGTTATTTGGCAGTAATCTAGAAAAGACATCAATCAACCTTCTCAGAGATCTACTTTCGGCCTCAGGCATTCCATTAAAATTCAGCAACGCACTAAATTTTGGCTGATCAACTGTTTCAGAGTAAAATCTTCCTTCTTTCAGAATATTTCTCTCAAAATAACCTTTCGCGTCGCGAATTCTCAAAATATCAGTCACAGCCGCAACATTTTCTCTACAGTCTGAATGTCCGACAAACGAGTTCGCGGCCGCGAGAAACCAGCTTTCATACTCTGGTTGTGGAACGACCACTTCAAAATTCGTGTCCGAGATTACCGCTGCTACGTGATCCTCCATTGTGTTTTTCAATTCAACCGGACAGTCATCATCTGCGTCACAAACTACCAATATTAGAACTACATCATCTTCATTCTCTCGAGCATCATTTAAACGCTCGCACGCCAAGCTGACGACAGCTGGCCACTGGTCTGCATGAAGCATCTTTCCCTTAGGTAAACGGTAAGGGTGAAGCACTTTCACTTCGTAAAAACCAAAACGTTCGGACAGGAGCCGCCGAATAAGGATGGGCATCGCTCTCTCGTCACCATGCCCTTCTACAATTGGATAAATTATTATCATCTCAATTCCAAAAACTGAATTGTACTGGCTTTGCCCGCTCTGGCTCGAGTTGATTCTTGCGGAGAAGATCGCCTGGACTCATCAAATTCTTCCTAACAACTTCTTTACTCGCCCTGTCTGCTGGTCTTATTTTTGTATCCCCTTCGTCTGACCTAACAATTCTTATGTTATCTATACCAATAGACGGGTGATCAATAAGCTCAGGACTATGCGTAGTAATAATTATCTGCTTTTTTTTCGACGCCTCAACTATTGCGTCAGTGATAACAGAACATGCTGCCGGATGTATTGTGGCTTCCGGTTCTTCGATTCCCAATAGCGTGTTGCCAGTAGGAACGGGCGACCGTTGAAAGAGTGCAACTAGAATTCCAAGCGACCGAAGGGTACCATCCGACATCTGAGACGCAAAAAAACGCCACGCATTTCTCTGCCCTGCCACTCTCTGCAAGAACTCAATAGTCTCAGATGGGCCAAGATTTTTATGCGATATTCCCTCTAGTTGCTCCACAACCTGTCGCAAATACTCCTTGATCCTATTGTACTCTATAGGATACTGATTCTCCATTATTCTAAGCACAGAAGCCACATTCTTGCCGGTTCGCAGCAAAAATTCACCACTGTCATGTGGCTGAGGCAACCGAAAATCCTCGGGATAAATATTATAGAACCTCATACCTGAAAGAACGTCAAACACCTCCCTTATCGATAATATACTTGACATAAGCTGTATCGCCAACCGGTCATCGGATATTTTATCAGGTGATAGAGCCTCAGTACTAGATATCCTTATTCCATTTTCATATTTATAATCTATGACGCTAATTCCGTCAGAGGATACGCTAAGATATTCTTTTTGCACCTTATGTGAACCGTCCGGCGTGGCGCCAACCTGAAATGAATAGAGAGCATTCTTCCCAGAGGGAAGACTTATCTTAAGTTTGATCGCGAAACTTGTTGGGTGGCCACCGGATCGTTTTCGAACGGCAGCTAGCCCTGAGCGCTGTCTTATCGCGAAATCCAACGTTGAGTTAAGAGAATCAGACACAAAATTCAATGAATCTACAAAATTACTCTTTCCGCTACCATTCGGACCGACCAAAACCGTCAGGTCATTCAAGTCAACCTCACACGCCCCAATACTTTTATAGTATCGCAAGCTTACCTGATTAATAAACTTCATATACCGCTCTCTTTCCCTCGCAAAACATATATGGCTATTCACGAGGCCGAACTTCTCTCAGCGCATCTCACACTCGTTGTGCCAGTGTGCTTATTTCCCGTTCTTCGGCAAGTGATAAACCCCTTTGAGCGACGTATTTGTTCTCGGAGATGGGGCCCTCTGGCCAGCACGTCACACGATCCCCAGTTCCAGCTTGACAATTTCATCTCTCGGACACGTAGTTCTACCTTGCTATCCAACGTCTGCCAGGCACCCAGTCCGTGGGCACGCCCATCCCAATTCCCCCAACAAAATCA
>UBZP01000021.1 GCA_900469965.1 Hyphomicrobiales bacterium
CGCCAGCGCCGCCCATCCGCGACCCTGGCCCCGGCGCCTGCGCCGGGGATCTGCGCGGCCATCCCGCCCCGTCGGCGTGAGCCCCCCGAGCCGACCCGCCCCCACCGTTCGCGCTTGCCATCCGTGGCCGGATCGGTTCTGTTGCGGGCGACGTCGAACGGCCCGGAGATCTTGCCATGCTCACCCTTCACTTCGCCCCGAACACCTGTGCGCTCGCCTCGCTGATCGCGCTGGAAGAGAGCGGCCTCGCCTTCGAGGTGCGGAAGGTGGACTTCGCCAGCGCCGAGCAGCGCTCGCCCGCCTATCTCGCCGTCAACCCCAAGGGGCGCGTGCCGGCGCTCGCCACCGATCGCGGCGTCTTGACGGAGACGCCGGCGATCCTGGCCTATGTCGCCCAGATCGTGCCGGAGAAGCGGCTGGCACCGCTCGACGATCCCTTCGAATTCGCGCGGCTGCAGGCGTTCACGTCCTATCTCTGCTCCACCGTGCACGTGGCGCACGCCCATTTCCGCCGCGGCGCGCGCTGGAGCGACGATCCGGCGGCGCAGGAGACGATGCGGGCAAAGGTGCCGCAGAACATGGCCGAGTGCTTCGGCCTGATCGAGGAGACGATGCTTTCCGGCCCCTGGGTGATGGGCGAGGCATACAGCGTCGCCGATCCCTATCTCTTCACCATCGGCGGCTGGCTGAAGGCCGACGGCGTCGATCCGGACGCGTTTCCGAAAGTCGCCGCCCACCGCGCCCGCATGCTGGAGCGCCCCGCCGTCTCCCGGGCGCTGGAGCGGGCCGGGAACTGAGGCCGCCGCCCGCCGACGCGACCGGGGCAATCCTCGGGGACCCGTCGCGGCGTGCCCGCGGCCGTTAATTTTCTTCACCCGCCAACTGCCTGCGCAGCTTCGCCGGCGCCCGCCTGAACCAGGCCTCGCGGAGGCGCCGGCGCAGTTCGTCGTCGCCGATTGCGGCCGCCCGCACGAGCACCGCCGGCCAGCCGTGATAGTGCGGCGTCTCGAAATAGATCTCCGGCGAACGCTCGATCAGGTGTTCCTTCTCGTCGAGCGGCATCGACAGCACGACGACCTCCGCGCTCCTGGCGGCGGCGATCATCTTGCCTGCGACCTTCAGCGCGGCGGTGCCATAGGACGTGCCGGTCGCAATGCCGGGCAGGCCCTCCGCCAGCCGCTCCAGCCGCGCCACCAGCGCCGCCGTGCCGGTCTCGAACTCCGCCTGATCCATCGCGCCGCCTCCCCGGCCAAGGCGCTATCCTAGCGCGGGAAGGGCGCCTGGCGAAGCGCGTCAGCGGCCGCAGCCGGCCTCGCAACCAGTTGCGGAGAAGCCGCCGAACGGCAGGTCGGCGCGCTGGCGCTCGTCCATCGCGGCGATGTCGGGATGGGCCAGCGGATCGCGGACCCAGCGGTCGTCCTGGTCCTGCAGCTTGGGCAGGCGGAAGGGCAGGCGGGTGGAAAGGTTCAAGAAAAGCTTCAGCATCGTCCTCTCCCGTGCAAGGGATTGGCCGCTCGCCTCTTGCGAGTTGGCTGTTGGATCAAAGGATTATGATGCGATCATGAATCGATCCGGCAAGGATTTCAATTGATGTCTTCAGGAGAAGAGTATAGAAAAACTATATGAATCCGTTGAATGCCATCCATCTGAACGGGCTGAGGGCGCTGGAAGCGGTCGGGCGGCTGGGCTCGCTGCAGGCGGCCGCGGACGAACTCGGCGTCACCGTCGGCGCCGTCAGCCAGCAGGTGATCAAGGCGGAGGCGCAACTCGGCCGCGCCGTATTCGAGCGCACCGGGCGCGGCATGCAGCCGACCGCCTTCGGCACGCCGTTCCTGCGCAAGCTGACGGCGGGGTTCCGCGAGCTCGCCGAGGCCGCGGGCAGCGCCCGCCGCCGCGACGATACGATCCTCGTCATCTCGGTGGCGCCGATCTTCGCCTCGCGCTGGCTGATCCACCGCATCCACCAGTTCAGCGCGGCCCATCCAGAGATCAGCCTCAGGATCGAATCGACGACCACGCTCGCCGACCTCGCCGGATCGGACGTCGATCTCGGCATCCGCATCGGGCCGGGCACCTGGCCGGGCGTGCGCGCCGAATTCGTGCTGCCGCAGCAGATGTTCCCGGTCTGCACGCCCGAACTCGCCCGGCGGCTGAAGACGACCGCCGACCTCGTCGACATGCCGGCTGTGATCGACGCCAACGACCAGTTCACCTGGGACCGCTGGCTGAAGGCGGCCGGCCTCGACCAGCCGCCGCCGCGCACGCGCCACATGTTCAGCGACGCCTCGCTCTGCCTCGATGCGGCGCTGGCCGGGCAGGGGGTGCTGCTCGCCTGGCCGATCCTGGCCTCCTGGGCGATCGCCGAGGGGCGGCTGGTCGCGCCCTTCGACATCCGGGTGAAGACCGGCATGGGCTATTATTTCGTCACGGCCCCGGAAGTCCGCGAGCCGCGCAAGGTGTCGCTGTTCAAGGCGTGGATGCGCAAGGCGATCGCCGACAGCGTCGGCGGCGAGGGCGAGGCTATTCCGGCTCCTTCTCCCGCGTCGCCATCATCGCCTTGAAGGCCGGGCGCGCCTGGCAGGCGGCAAGCCACGCCCGGACGTTCGGCGCGGCGTCGAACAGTTCCGTCTGGCTCATCGTGTAGCGGAACACCTCGGCGAGGTTGAGATCGGCGACGGTGAAGCGGTCGGCGACGACGTGGCCGGTTGCGGCAAGCCGCCGGTCGAGCAGCGCAAACGCCTTGCGCAGCGCCTTCGTGGCGGCGCGGATCGTCAGCCGTCCCTGTTCGCTCGCAGCCGCATTGGCATCCAGCGTCAGGATGATCTTGACCGCGTGCGGCTCGACCTCGGTCGCAGCCCAGAGCGTCCACTGCAGCATCTCCGCCTCTTCCGTCAGCGACTGGCCCGAAAGCGGGCCGCCATGCTTGCGGGCGAGGTAGAGGTTGATCGCCAGCGATTCGTTCATCACGAAGCCGTCGTCGTCGATGCAGGGGATCAGGCCGGGCGGATTGACGGCGAGGAAGTCCGCCGACTGCGTGTGCAGCGCCACATCGGCTGCGGCCGGGTCGCCGGTGCGCCGCGCCTGGATGACCGGCACGGAGACGAAGGGAAGGCCGAGCTCGCCGGCCATCCAGTAGGTGCGCGCCGCGCGCGAGCGATAGACGCCGTAGATCGTGAGCATGTGCGGTCCTCCCCGTTTCGAGACCGCACCATAGGCAAGCCGTTGCGAGGATTACAGCGCGTGCCGGTGATCGAACGATGAAATATCGTGATCCCGGACCGGTCCGGCGACGGCCGGACGCTCGGCAAGGGGCCGCAGGCCGTGCGGCAAGCTGGCCCTTGACCTTTCGCCCGGTTGCGGTTCCTCTGCCCCATCCGGGCGCACCTCCGTCGGAGCCGGCGCCGCAGCCCCGGAAGGGGGCCAGGAACAGGAATGGAACGCGACATGAAACGGCACGCACGCATCCTCTCTGTGGCACTGCTGCTCCTGGCGCCGGCCCTCGGTGCCGTGGCGCAGGAGTACAAGGCCGGCAGCATCGAGATCCAGCACCCGGCGGCCAAGGCGACGCTGCCCGGCCAGCCGGTCGGCGGCGGCTTCTTCACCCTCGTCAATCACGGCGCCGAGGCCGACCGCCTCGTCTCGATCACGTCGCCCGTTTCCGGCGACGTGCAGATGCACGAGATGAGCATGCAGGGCGACGTCATGAAGATGCGCAAGCTGGAAGACGGCATCGCCGTTCCGGCCGGCGCGACCGTCACGCTCGCGCCGGGCGGCCTGCACGTGATGTTCATGGGCATCACCGCGCCGTTCAGGGAAGGCGAGAGCGTCCCCGCCACGCTGACCTTCGAAAAGGCCGGCGCGGTCGCGGTCGAATTCAAGGTGGAGGCGTTCAAGCCCGGCCATGCCGGCGGCGACGGCCACACGGGCAACTGAGGCGCACGTCGCCCCGATCGGGGCGGGCGGAGATGGGAAAGGCACGCAGAGTAACCTTCCCCATCCCGCCCCATCGCCCCCCTCGGCGTTCGGGAAACCGAAAGGGGCGAGTGCCTGGAACCGACGGGCGCATGCCCGGCGGCCGTTGTCGAATTGACCGCGGGCGCGTCGGCCAGACGCGCACCGCGGGAGCGCCTGCCCGGCTTATCCCGTCCGGTTGCGCTCGATCGTGAGATGGGCGAACCGCTCAGCCCCGTCCGCAAGCTCGCCGGTCGCCCGCTCGTTCCAGCGGTAGCCGGCGATGGCGCCCTGCGGCGTTTCCGAAAAGATGTTGCCCGAGACGAGTGCCGCGCCGGCACCCTCGACCACCGTCACCGCGCAGCCGACCGGGGCTTGGCGCACGAGGTTGCCGTTGACGACGAGCCCGCGCATGTAGGGCCCCCAGCCGAGCATCAGCCCGTATTTCGGAGCGTTCTCGATGGTGTTGCCGCTGACGACCGTGTCGGCCTCCACGGCGATGCCGAAGCCGAAGCCCGCCCCGTCGTGTACATAGGGGCCTTCCAACCTGAGGTTGCGCACGACATTGCCCGTCACCGTCGCAAGCCGCCCGCCCTCGTTGAAGTTGACGATCAGGATGCCGTTGGCCGCGCCGTCGATCAGGTTGCCGCTGACGATCGCCCCCTCGAAGCCGAACTCCGAGTAGATCGCCGTCTCGCCGGAGGCCAGGCAGGTGTTGCCGGATATCTGCACATTCGAGCCGGCATTGGAGCGGATCGCCGAGAAGGCGCAGTCGGAGACGTGGTTGTTCGTCACCATCACGTTGTCGGCGCGGAAGACGTTGATGCCGTTGCCGTACTCGCCGGTTCCGCCGCTGCGCGCCGAAATCCCGGCGATGCGGTTGGCCGTCACCATCGTGCCGTCCGGCCCCTTGCTCCAGCGGTGCACGAGGATGCCGCCGTTGGCGCAGTCGAGCACCGTGTTGGCGGCGATGGAAAGGGCTGCGCTCTCGATGGCGTAGATCGCGTAGTCGGCCGCACCCGAGACGCGGTTCTTCTCGATCCGCCCGCCGCAGCGCTCCAGGTAGAGGGCGGACTTCGACGACCCCTTGATCTCGCAGTTCTCGATCGTCACCGCGCCGGTGCTGGAGAGATGGACGAGACCCTCCACCGTGTCGTCGAGCCAGCGGTTGCCGCCGTCGAGCACGAGGTTTTCCAGGCGGATGCTGCGCGCTGCCTGGCAAGCGAACAGGTAGCCGTCGCCGCCGTAGAGGATGCGGGTGGCACCGGGAACGCCGGTCAGCCGGGTGTTGTCGGGCAGGTCGACATTGGAGACGACATAGTCGCCGGGCGGCAGGAAGACCGGCTGCTCCCTGGCGGCCGCCTCCTTCAGCAGCTTCGAAAACGCCTTGCTCTTGCGGTCGCCGCCGCCGGGGCGCACGCCGAAAGCCGAGGCGTCGATCGCCCCGCGCAGGTCGACGTTGATCGGCGCGGGCAGGCTCGTGGCGCGCGCCGGCACGGCTGCGCCGAACACCCCCAGGCCGATCGAAGAGACTATTAAGCGTCTGGTAACCATTTTTGCTCCTTGCAGACCGGGGAGCAGGAACCGTGCCAGGTTGTTTTGTGCCGAAATGACACGGATTCCGGGCGTTCGGAGCGGTCTGCCGCCAGGCGCCGTGTCCATCGCGGGACGGGTTGCGAAAATGGGGCACCGGCCGGCCGGAGCGCCCGGTCCGGCGGTCGTGCCGTTTCCGGGCGGAAGTGGCCGGATATCCGGCATTGGAACGATTGGATTCAGCTTTGGATAACGGTCGGGAGTGTAGCCTTGGGTTGCAACGACGAAGGCCTGCCGGAACGCCGGCGGGCAACTTGGGGAATCGCGGATGCAGCTGTCCGAAAATTTGCCGCCGCCGGAAGGCGAGGCGAAAGATCCGACATCGCGCCTGCTCGCAGCCAGCGAGCGGCTGATGGCGGAGGCTGCCCGGCGTTTCCCCATCGCCGGCGATCCGCACAGTCGCGCCTACTGGATGGAGGCGATGATCAACCAGGCGCCGGACTACTTCTTCTTCAAGGACCGCGACAGCCGCTTCCTGCTGGCCAACCGCTCGGTCATCGCCGACCTGTTCAAGGAGACGGACCTGACCGGCAGGACCGATTTCGATCTGTTTCCGCCCGAGCTCGCCCAGCAGTTCTTCGAGACCGAGCAGGCGATCATGCGCTCCGGCGAGCCGATGCTGGACATGGAGGAGAAGATCCCGGACGGCAACGGCGGGCAGAAGTGCCTCTTGACCTCCAAGCTGCCGATGCGCAACGAGCACGGCGAGATCGTCGGCATCCTCGGCATTGCCCGTGACATCACCGAGCGCAAGCGCCAGGAGCAATTGCATCTCGGCCAGGCCGAGCTTCTGAAGATGATTGCGGTCGGCGCGCCACTGAAGGACGTTTTCACCGCGCTCATCCACCTGATCGAGGGGCAGATCCCCGACGTCGCAGGCTCCATCCTGCTGCTCGACCCGAAGGAGAACTGCCTGCGGCACGTCGCCGCCCCCAATCTCGACCCGAACTGCTTCACCCGCATCGACGGCATCCCGATCGGCCCGGCGGTCGGCTCCTGCGGCACCGCCATGTGGCGCGGCGAGCCGGTGTTCGTCGCCGACATCGACACCGATCCGCTGTGGGACGGCTACCGCGACCTGGTGGCCCCGTTCGGCTTCCGCTCCTGCTGGTCGGCGCCGATCCTCTCCTACCAGGGCCAGGTGCTGGGCTCCCTCGGGCTCTACGGCAGCACCCCCGGCCTGCCGTCCGCCGCCTGCCAGAAGCTGCTCGGCATGGCCACGCACATCGCCGGCATCGCCATCGAGCGCAAGCAGGCCGAGGAACGCATCCAGTTCGTCGCCCACCATGACGTTCTGACCGGCCTGCCCAACCGCAGCATGCTCGACGAGCGCATCTCGAGCGCGATCGAGGCGGCCGACGACGCCAACGGCACCATCGCGGTCGCCTTCATCGACCTCGACAATTTCAAGCTGGTCAACGACAGCCTCGGCCACCATGCCGGCGACGAGCTTCTGAAGACCGTGGCACGCCGGATGCTGGACAAGCTGCGCCCGGAGGATTCGCTGGTCCGCCTCGGCGGCGACGAGTTCGTCGTCCTCCTCACCGGCCCCCGTCGCCGGGGCGAGCAGCTATCGGCGCGGCTCGAATCGATCCGCAAGGCCATCGCCGATCCGGTCCTGCTCGAGGGCCACAGCGTCCAGGTCACCTGCAGCATGGGCGTCGCCCTCTATCCCGGCCACGGCCGCAACGCCACCGAGCTCCTGGCCAATGCCGACCTCGCCATGTACCGCTCCAAGGAGATCGGCCGCGACGCGCTGCAGTTCTTCACCGCCGAGATGGCGTCGAGCGCGCACGAGAAGCTGCGCTACCAGGAGGAGCTGCGCCGGGCGATCGCGCGCGAGGAGTTCGTGCTGCATTTCCAGCCGCAGATGGACCTGAAGACCGGCCGCATCTTCGCCGTCGAGGCGCTGATCCGCTGGAACCATCCCGAGCGCGGGCTCCTGATGCCCGGCGATTTCATTCCCTTTGCCGAGGAGGCCGGCCTGATCGGCCAGATCGGCGACTGGACGCTTAGGGCGGCATGCCGGCAGAACAAGGCCTGGCACGACGCCGGGCTGCCGCCGGTCGTCGTCAGCGTCAACGTCTCCGCGCGCCAGTTCCAGGAGCCGGAATGGGTCGAGCGCGTCGCCGCGGCCCTGAAGCGCAGCGGGCTTGAGGCGCGCTACCTGGAGCTCGAACTGACCGAGAGCCTGATCATGGCCGACGTCCAGCAGGCCGTCGCCCTGATGCACCGGCTGGCGGCGCTCGGCGTGCATCTGGCGATCGACGATTTCGGCACCGGCTATTCCAGCCTCAGCGCGCTGAAGCGCTTCCCGGTCGACCGCCTGAAGATCGACCGCTCCTTCGTCCAGGATCTTCCCGACGATCCCGACGACGCCGCGATCGCCCGCGCCATCGTCTCGCTCGCCCATACGCTGCAACTACGGGTGATCGCCGAGGGCGTGGAAAACCGCGAGCAACTCGAATTTTTGCGCGGCGCCGGCTGCGACGAGATCCAGGGCTACTATCTCAGCAAGCCGGTGCGCGCCGAAGGCATCGAGACCCTGCTGCGGATCCCGAATATCTGAGCGGTGCGGGCGATTGCGGCAGAGACCCGTATGCCGCTGCTGCCGTGCCGGATTTAGGCGCAACGCGGTGATGCCACGGGTGACGGCTTCTCGCCGTAGAGCGGACGTAGCCGCCTCCGCCTCTACCGCCAGCGCTTCCTCGCCTCTTTCTTTGAACCGGCCGCGCCTATCCCCGCCGCCAGTAGTGCATCTCCATCATCTTCTCCCAGCCCTTGCCCGGCTTGTTGACGAGCGCGGTCAGCGTGCGGTGATGGTCGTCGATGAAGGTGATGATGTCCTGGTAGGGCAGGGTCTTGCCCTCGTTTTCGAAATCCGGGCCCTCGCTGTGCAGCGTCAGCACGTTGCCGGTCGGCTCCAGGATCCCGTCATAGTGCCACAGATGCGTCATCATCGAACCGATCCAGGTGCCGATGTAGCGGTCGCGCCTCGGATCGTAGCCGAGCGTCATGATCGTCTCCGCCGGGTCGCCGTCCGGCATCAGCCCGCGGCCCTCGCAGGAGACCCAGAGGCCGCCGACCCGGCGCACCTCTTCCGTCCAGGTCGTCTCCTTCGGCGGCGCCATGATCGCCTCGTGCGAGACGTCCCAGGTTCCCACCAGCCGCTCCAGCCAGCGATGCTGCGTCGTGATCTCTGCGTGCATGTCGGCCTCCCGATCCGTGTCGCCCATTGTCGTCCCATGGAAACTTGGACGCAATGGCCGTCCGTCAAGGGCGGGGAGAGCTCAGGAGACGGAAAGCGCTTGACAAGACTAGGTTGATATCAACAGTAAAGGCATGACCGTGAATGCCGACGTTTCTCACGACATGACGCTGCATGTGCGCGACCACTGCCTCTGCCTGCACGCGCAGCGGGCGGCCCGCGCGCTGGCCCGCCGCTTCGACGACGCCCTTCGCCCGCTCGGCCTGACCAACGGTCAGTTCTCGCTGATGATGGCGCTCAACCGGCCCGAGCCGCCGCCGATGGGGCCGGTGGCAGCGCTGCTCGCCATGGACCGCACGACGCTGACGGCAGCCGTCAAGCCGCTGTCGCGCCGCGGCCTCGTGCTCGTCCTGCCCGATCCGCGCGACCGCCGCGGCCGCCGGCTGGCGCTGACCGAAGAGGGCAGGGGCCTGCTCGCCCGCGCATTGCCGGTCTGGGTCGAGACGCATGCGGCGGTCGAGGCCGGCCTCGCCGGCATCGACGCCGACGCGCTGCGCGCCGGACTGAAGGCGCTCTCCTGATAGCGGCAGGCCGGCAGCCGCGGCCTCGCTGCCGGGATCGTCGCCTTGGCTCGCCCGCCGGCCGCAACCCTGCATCCGGCAAATCGTCGCCGGCTCTGGCGGGACGCGCGAATCCGCCTATCTTCATCGAGCGATGAAGCCAGACCAGCTGCTCTATCCGGCGCCCGCCGGCCTCTATTGCCCCTCGGGCGACTTCTACGTCGACCCGATGCGGCCGGTCGCCCGCGCGCTGATCACCCACGGCCATTCCGATCACGCCCGCGCCGGCCACGGCGCGGTGCTGGCGACGCGCGAGACGCTGGACATCATGGCGATCCGCTACGGGCCGGACTTCTGCGGCAGCGCGCAGGCAGCAGGCTTCGGCGAGACGATCGACCTCGCCGGCACGACGGTCTCCTTCCATCCGGCCGGCCACGTACTCGGCTCGGCGCAGATCGCCATTGCCGCGAACGGCACCCGCTTCTGCGTCTCCGGCGACTACAAGCGCAGCCCCGACCCCACCTGCACGCCCTACGAGCCGGTCGCCTGCGACGTCTTTATCACCGAGGCGACCTTCGGGCTGCCGGTGTTCCACCATCCCGATCCGAAGGGCGAGATCGGCAGGCTCCTCACCTCGCTGAAGCAGTTTCCCGAGCGCAGCCACCTGATCGGCGCCTATTCGCTCGGCAAGGCGCAGCGGGTGATCCGGCTGCTGCGCGACTGCGGCTACGACCGGCCGATCTATATCCACGGCTCGCTGGCGAAACTCTGCGACTACTACGTCTTCCGCGGCATCGATCTCGGCGAGCTGCGGCCGGCGACGCTGGAAAAGGGCGATCCGACCGATTTCTCCGGCGCCGTCATCGTCGGCCCGCCCTCGGCCTTCGGCGAGCGCTGGGCGCGCCGCTTCCCCGAACCGCTGGTCGCCTTTGCGTCCGGCTGGATGATGGTGCGCCAGCGGGCGAAACAGGGCGGCGTCGAGCTGCCGCTCGTCATCTCCGACCATTGCGACTGGCCGGAGCTGACCGAGACCATCCGCGAACTCGCGCCGGCCGAGGTCTGGGTCACCCACGGCCGCGAGGAGGCGCTGGTCCGCTGGTGCGAACTCGCAGGCATCCCCGCCCGCCCGCTGCACCTGGTCGGCTACGAGGACGAGGGGGACTGATGGTAAGGTCGTTGTTATTTAGCGGACTTACGTGCGCGTCTTCCAAAAATATTCATAGGAGAGGCCGCTAATGCTTCCCTTTTTTACTTTGGCCATAAGCCCTTCGTCTTTTACGCTTGAGGCCACTATAGCTACATCATATGCCTTCAAATATGGTGGTCCATTGGGGCGGCCATTCTCATGTTTCTGGCATACCTTAACTGTCGCCAAGAATCTCGTTCCAAGAGGAAACAGTTCTCTGAGTGCTCTGGAGAACTCGACACGCGTTTCTCCAGGAAACTTTGAAGTCGCCCGCACGCGTGGACGACTGATATGCGTGTCCTTACATGTTTCAAGTTCAATGTTGCCAAAGAATTGGCCTACAAGATGCTCAATATTCTGTGTCATGGCTGTTTAGGCTCGAATGTCGAGAAGGGAGCGACGATCGAGACTATCAAGTTGCGCTACAAAGTACAGCCATGAAAGCCTTCGCCGATCTCCTCGACCGCCTCGTGCTCACGCCGTCGCGCAACGGCAAGCTGAAGCTGCTCGCCGACTATTTCCGCGATACGCCCGATCCCGACCGCGGCTACGGGCTGGCGGCGATCGCCGGCACGCTGGATCTGAAGAGCGTCAAGCCGGCGCTGCTCCGCGATCTCGTGCTGGAGCGGATGGACGAGGTGCTGTTCCGCTATTCCTACGACTATGTCGGCGACCTCGCCGAGACGATCGCGCTCGTCTGGGACCAGGAGCGGAAGGAGCGGATCGACGACGCCGGCCAGCCGCGCCTGTCTGCCGTCGTCACCCGCATGAACGCGCTCGGCCGCACCGAAGTGCGCGGCGCCGTCCGCGACCTGCTCGACCGGCTCGACCCCTCCGCCCGCTTCGCCTTCATCAAGCTCGCGACCGGCGCCCTGCGCATCGGCGTCTCGGCCAGGCTCGCCAAGCAGGCGCTGGCCGACTTCTCCGGTCGCGACGTCACCGAGATCGAGACGCTGTGGCACGGGCTGGAGCCGCCCTACGAGCCGCTGTTTTCCTGGCTGGAGGGCCGGGCGGAACGGCCGGTGCTGGCGACGCCGGCGATCTTCCACTCCGTCATGCTCGCCCATCCGGTGGGCGAGGGCGATCTCGACGGGCTCGATCCCGCCGACTTCGCCGCCGAGTGGAAATGGGACGGCATCCGCGTCCAGCTGTCGGCGTCCGGCAGCACGCGGCGGCTCTACTCCCGCTCCGGCGACGACATCTCCGCAGCCTTCCCCGACATCCTCGAGGCGATGACCTTCGCGGGGGTGATCGACGGCGAACTGCTGGTCGGCGGCACGGCCCGCTCGAACAGCCGGACGCGGACCTTCTCCGACCTGCAGCAGCGGTTGAACCGCAAGACGGTCACCGCCCGCATGCTGGAGGACTACCCCGCCTTCGTGCGCGCCTACGACATCCTCTTCGAAGGCGAGCGGGACGTCCGGCCGGAGACCTTCGTCGATCGCCGCGCGCGCCTGTCGGCGCTGGTGGACGCCGCCCCGCACGACCGCTTCGACCTCTCGCCGCTGGTGCCCTTCGCAAGCTGGGCCGAGCTGGAGCGCCTGCGCGCCGACCCGCCCGACCCGGTGATCGAGGGGGTGATGATCAAGCGGCTCGACAGCGTCTACCAGGCCGGCCGGCCGAAGGGGCCGTGGTTCAAGTGGAAGCGCGATCCCTACAATGTCGATGCCGTCCTGATGTATGCCCAGCGCGGCCACGGCAAGCGCTCCAGCTACTATTCCGACTTCACCTTCGGCGTCTGGGCGGCGGGGCCGGAGGGCGACATGCTGGTGCCGGTCGGCAAGGCCTATTTCGGCTTCACCGACGCCGAGCTGGAGGTGCTCGACCGCTTCGTGCGCAACAACACCGTCGAGCGTTTCGGCCCGGTCCGCGCCGTGCGCGCCGAGCCGGATTTCGGCTTCGTCGTCGAGGTCGCCTTCGAGGGCATCAACCGCTCCACCCGCCACAAGTCCGGCGTCGCCATGCGCTTCCCCCGCATCGCCCGCCTGCGCGACGACAAGCAGCCGCGCGACGCCGACCGGCTGGAGACGCTGATGGCGATGGTGGAGGCGAAGGAAGCGGGGTAGGGGGCCTCGGGGCAGCGCCGATGTGATCTCGCCTCAGACAATCTCGGTGGCGGTATAGGCGAGATTGCGCCAGCGCTCGCCCTCGCGCGTCCAGACGGAGAGAAACCGCGCCGCGTAGTCGAATTCCACGTCCCGGTTGCGGCCGCGGGCCCGCCACCGTCCAACTGCGACGGCGGTGTCGCCGGCAAGGCGCACCTCGATCTCGTCGACCTCCGCCGATTGCCAGGCCCTTTCGCCGGAGCGGAAGGCGGCGATCACGTCCGCCTTGCCCTCATGCGCGCCGTCCGGCTGCAGCAGCAGGAAGTCGGGGTGGTAGAGCGCCTCCAGCGCACCGGCGTCGAGCGTCCGGTGCGCATCGGCGATCGCCTGTTCGAGCGCGGTGATGTCCTGCTTATTCGTCATGGTCGTCTCTCCACGGTTGCAAGGTCTATCGCCCGGCACGCGATCCCGCAACCGCCGCCCCGCTCCGGTCTTGCCAATCGTCAGGAATGGACGATCAGGCGGCTCTGGCGTAGACTTCGCCGCGGCGAGAGGTGGTTGCGATCCGTTCGGGAGATTGCGGATGCCGATATTCATGGACAGGCATGATCTGCCGGGGGCGACGGCGGCGGAAGTCGCCGAGGCGCACCTGAAGGACCTCAGCATCCAGGACCAGTACGGCGTCAAGTTCCTCACCTACTGGTTCGACCATCGCAACGGCCGCACCTTCTGCCTCATCGACGCGCCCGACGCGGCGACCGCCGAATGCGTCCACCGCGAGGCGCACGGCTACGTCGCAAGCGAGGTCGTCGAGGTGTCGCTGTCGGCGGTCGAGGCCTTTCTCGGCCGGATCGACGACCTGGATCCGACGCCGGCCAATGTCGAGGGCCGGGATGCCGGCCACCGGGCGGTGCTCTTCACCGACATCGTCGGCTCGACGGAGATGACCTCCCGCCTCGGCGACCGCATGGCGACCGAGCTGGTGCGGGCGCACGATTCGATGGTCCGCCGCTGCCTCGGCCGCGCCAGCGGCCGCGAGGTCAAGCACACCGGCGACGGCATCATGGCCGCCTTCACCTCGTCGCCCGCCGCCGTCGACTGCGCAGTCGACATCCAGCGCGAGTTCCGCCACTTCAACGCCGACAGTCCCGAGCAGATCCACGTGCGCATCGGGCTCGACTGCGGCGAGCCGGTCGAGGACAGCAACGACCTGTTCGGCGCCACCGTGCAGACGGCGGCACGGCTCTGCTCGGCCGCGAGCGTCGACCAGATCCTCGTCTCCGAGAACGTCTTCCACGAATATGGCGAGGCCGAGAGCCGCGCCCAGATCTTCGCCCGCGCCGGCCGCTTCCGCCTGAAAGGCTTCGCCAAGCCCATCCTCGCCTATCAATGCGCCTGGGCGGGGGGACGGCAGCAGGCGAGGGGCAGTAGGCAATAGGCAGTAGGCAGTAGGCGATGGCGGGCTGCGCGGCCCCGGGCGCTTGCTACTCGCTACTCGCTACTCGCTACTGCCCACTGCCTACTGCCTACCACCCAACCGCCCACCACCTGCACGAGGGGGATGGAATGCTGCGTCTCGGGGAAAAATACCGGCACCTGGTTCATGGCGGCGGCTGCGGCTGCCAGTCGCTGCAGGTGCAGCAGGCTTCACTCAGGCTGGAACGGCTGACCCGCCGCGCCCTGCTCGCCGGCATCGGCGCCACGCTCGTGGCCGGCACGCAACGGCCGGCGCTGGCCCAGGCCGCCGACCCGCCGCCGAAGCTCCTGTTCCGCCAGGCGCGGCTGTTCGACGGCAGGGCCGCGAGCGCCGGCGCCGACCGGCAGGTGCTGGTCGAGGGTGACCGGATCGCAGCGATCGACGGGGCGAACAATCCGCCGCCGGACGGCGCGACGGTGATCGACTGCGGCGGCCGGCTGCTGATGCCCGGCATGATCGACGCGCACTGGCACACGCTCTTTGCCGCCGTGCCGGCGCAGGTCGCTGTCACCGGCGATCCCGGCCTGATCTACACGGCGTCCACGGCGGAGGCCGAGCGCACGCTGTTGCGCGGCTTCACCACCGTGCGCGACCTGGGCGGCCCGGTCTTTACCTTCAAGCAGGCGATCGACACCGGCATCATCGCCGGCCCGCGCATCTATCCCTCCGGCGCCTTCATCACCACCTCCGGCGGCCATGGCGACCTGCGCATGCTGACGGAGATCCCGCGCAAGGCCGGAGAGCTCAGCATCATGGAACAGGCGGGCGGCTCGATGATCGCCGACAGCCAAGGCGAGGTGCAGCTGCGCGTGCGCGAGCAGCTGCTGCAGGGGGCCTCGCAGATCAAGATGATGGGCGGCGGCGGCGTGTCCTCGCCGCGCAGCCCGCTCGACATGACCACCTTCAGCGAGGAGGACCTTGCGGCCGCCGTCGCCGTGGCCCGCGACTGGAACACCTACGTGACCGTGCACGCCTACGCGCCGCAGACGGTCCGGCGGGCGATCGCGGCGGGTGCGGCCTGCATCGAGCATGCCCACCTGATGGACGAGGCGACCGCCCAGCAGATGGCCGAGAAGGGCATCTGGCTCAGCACCCAGCCGTTCCTGTCGACCGGGGATTCCGCGCCGCTGACCGGGCCGTCCGCGGTCCGCTTCGGACAGGTCATCGCCGGCACGCCCGTCATCTACGGCCTCGCCCGCAAGCACGGCATCAAGGTCGCCTGGGGCTCCGACATGCTGTTTTCGCCGACGATAACGGCGCGTCAGAGCGTCATGCTGACGCATCTGTCCGAATGGTATTCCAACGCCGACATCCTCAAGGCGGTCACCTCGACCAATGCCGAGCTCCTCGCGCTCTCCGGTCCGCGAAACCCCTATGCCGCCAAGCTCGGCATCGTCGAGCCCGGCGCCTTCGCCGATCTCCTGCTCGTCGACGGCAACCCGCTGGAAAACATCGCCCTCCTGGAAAACCCCGAAAAGAGCCTCGCCGTCGTCATGAAGGGCGGACGGATCCACAAGAACACGCTGGGGTGAGGGGCGGCGGAGCGGCTGCCACCCCGGCGATGTCGAAGCGCAGAATTGCTCTTCCTCACCCTTTTACTCCCTTTAGCGGAATTGAATTTGCGTTTGTACAGATTTATAGTTTCGCGCCCGAGTATATCTTGTTGATATTTACAGGAGATTTGGGGGTGCGACATGGAAAAGATCACTATATTGACGGATGCGCAAGGGGCTAAATACAGACTTTGTGACGATGGTACAGTAAAGCGCCTCGAAGAGAAGGAAATCGCCCATTCCGGGCAGCAACGCCCGCTGTCGGGGGAAGCTCTCTGGGGGCGCGGCGTCAGCGCCAGCGAAGAGGTGCCCGAAAAGCTACGGCGCGAATTCGATGAGAAGTTTGCACTGGTCAGCGCGGAACTCAGGACGATCAGGCGCGACCAGGAAATACCTAATGAACCGCTGCTGCCCAATCGCCCGCCATGGGTCGATGCGACCTTTCGACCAAGGCGTGCCATGCGTGCGCCGGAGCGGCGGGTCTCGCACCGTGACGTGGCGCTGGATCCGCTGGTCGTGTGGGGCGGCGAAGATCGAAAGACCTATTTCGACACATCCTATCCGTGGGGTTGCATCTGCCGCGTCATCGCGTCTGATGGAAGGCCCGGGTCGGGTGTCATTGTCGGGCCGCGCCATGTCCTGACCGCCAGCCACGTCATCAACTGGGCAGACGTGTCGACCACGGTCGAGGTGCACCGGGCCGGACGGTTTGTCGCCGCGACCGCGCAGGCCATTCGTGTCTGGGCTTTCGAGAAGGTCGGCGAAGTCGGCTATACGAACGTCGACGACGACTATGCTCTCATCGTCACCAATACCCGCATCGGCGACCGGTTTGGCTGGATGGGCTGCCGCACCTATGATTCCGGCTGGGATGGGGAGAACCATTGGTTCAACATAGGCTATCCCGGGTCCTTCGGCGGCTCCACGCCGACCTGGCAGAATGAGCAGAACCTCGACGAAGACGAATGGGACTATGGAGAGGGACGCGCCATGACGACCTCTGCCGACGTGACGCGCGGCAATTCGGGTGGTCCGATGTTCGCTTTCTGGGACGACGGCCCCTATGTCGTTGCCGTCGTTTCGGCCGAGGGAGTCATTTTTGCTTCGGGAACAGAGAACTGGTGCGCCGGCGGCTCGAATCTGACGCGGCTGGTGAATTTCGCCAGGTCGGCCGATCCCTGAAGCCGCCGCCTGCCATCTGAGGCAGCGGCCGAGGGCGCCTGGTCGCCGCTAGGCCTCGGCGCGCGAGAACCAGACGTCGTCATAGATCGCCACCGCCGTCTCGTCGGGGGCGCCGTCCCGCGTCAGCCGGATCGAGCGGACGGCGGCGGCGTCGGGAACGCTCGGCATCTTCCGGCAGGCGGTGGCATCCGATGCGCCGATGCAGGGGATGAAGGTGGCGCGCATCAGCGGGCGGACGGTATGGCCGGCCGCGGTGCGCGTCACCAAGAGCGCGAGCCCCACCCGGTCGGTCGGCTGCCAGGGAAAGATCAGCCGCGCCCCGGGCTTGAGCGCGTCGAGCCAGCGGACCGGCGGCGCCACGACGCCGGCGTTCACGTAGATCAGGTCGGCCGGCGGCAGCGGCAGCGTCGTGGCGTCGCCCTGGATCACCTCGACGCCCTCGAACGGCCGCAGGTTTTCTATCGCGCGCGCCACGAGGTCCGCCTCGACCTCGTAGGCATGGACCTGTCCGTTCGGCAGCACCAGCATCGAGAGCAGGGCGGTATAATAGCCGGTGCCGGCGCCGACATGGATGACCGTCTCGCCGGCGGCCGGCGCGGCCGCCCCCAGCCAGGCCGCGTGCAGAAAGGGCTCGCCGTTGTTGATGCCCTTCGCCGCGTCGAGGGCGACGAGCACGTTCTGGTAGAGGAAGGCGGGATCGGCGCTCGGCGTCTCCAGATAGCGGCGCCCGGCCTTGATCTGCCAGGGTCCCGGCCCGAGAAAGGCCTCGCGCGGCACGGCCTCGAAGATCCGCTCCAGCCGCTCGTCGACGGCGTTGCTGGCCGCCGCCATCATCCTGGCGTGAAAGGTCCGGATCTCGTCGAGGGTCGAACGGCGGATGGCGGTCACGGGCGGGCTCCGAAATGGCGTCAGCGTCGGGCGAAGGATCATGGAAATCCGCCCTGCCGGCAAGGGCCACATCTTGAACGGGCAGGGCAGGGCCGGCGCAAGCCACGCGCCAGCCGGCCCTGCCACAATTGCGGCACGGTAACGACGTTATCTCGACGGAAGGGATTCGCCTCTATCGTCCGTCCTGCCCCGCGTCTTTCGGACTTCATGGAATTGCGTCGCTGATCATGGCCTCAGAACTCACTCTCTCCCGCCGCCGATTCCTTCGGCTTTCCGGGCTCGCCGCGGCCACGGGCCTTGCCGGCTGCACGTCGTCGATGAATACCGACCGGTTCCGCTGGCAGACCGATCCCGTCTATCGCAATCCGGCGCTGGAGGGCGTGCCGGGACCGTATCTGGAGGGGCGCGATCCCGACCAGGGTCCCTACGAGGAGGCGATGCTGCCGACCGGCATCCCGGATCTCGACCCCGCCTATGCCGACATGTACGACACCCGCATCGACGGCGGCTTCACCATTCCGCAGGTCCCCTACCGCCAGATCGACGCGCGCTTCCTGCGCCACGAGGTGGAGGATCCGTTCGGCGAGGCGCCGGGCACGATCATCGTCGACACCGCCAACCGCTACCTCTACTTTACCATGTCCGGCGGCCGGGCGATGCGCTACGGCGTCGGCATCGGCCGCGAGGGCTTCGCCTGGGACGGCCGCGGCGTCATCCAGTGGAAACAGGCCTGGCCGCGCTGGACCCCGCCGGACAGCATGGTGGCCCGCCAGCCGGAGCTGGCGAAATACTCCGCCCGCAACGGCGGCATGGCGCCCGGCCTGTCCAACCCGCTCGGCGCGCGCGCGCTCTACATCTTCCAGAACGGCCAGGACACGCTCTACCGCCTGCACGGCACCCCGGAGTGGAAATCGATCGGCCGCGCCGTCTCCTCCGGCTGCGTGCGCATGCTCAACCAGGACGTCATCGACCTCTACAGCCGCGTCCCCAACGGCTCGCCGATCGTCGTGCTGTAACGGCGGGCGGCGCGTCCGCGCTGGATGCCACGCGCGCAGCCGCCGCAGCGCCGGCTGCTCGTCGCCGCCGCCCCACCTCAGGCCTCCAGAAGCTCTTGCATATGCCGCAGGTGCTCGATCGTCAGCGGCTTTTCCAGGTAGCTCTTGACGAAGGGATGGCGCATCGCCCGCTCGCGGTCGGAGCCGAGCTGCGAGCTGGTCAGCATGGCGACGACGGGCGCGTGGTGGGCAAAGGCGGTGGCATAGTGTTCGAGGAACTCGAAGCCGTTCATGATCGGCATGTTGATGTCGAGGATGATCGCATCCGGCGTCTCGCTCTCCAGCACGCTCAGCGCCTCGGTGCCGTCGTGCGCCTTCAGGATGCGGATCGCCGGGTCGAACTTGCGGATCGTGTATTCGCAGATGAACTGGTCGTTCTCGTCGTCGTCGACCACCAGGATGGTGCTCAGCTTCATGTCATTCCCCGTTCGGCAGCTCGACGATGAAGCGGCTGCCCTTGTCCTTCGCTTCGTATCTCACCGCTCCGCCGAGCGACTCGGCGCTCTTCTTCATGATGTACAGGCCGAGGCCGCTACCGAAGGATCGGCTCGGATGGAGGCGCTTGAACATGCGGAACAGAAGCGGCCGCTTTTCCTCCGGTACGCCGATCCCGTTGTCCTCCACCACGAAGCGGATCGTGCCGCCATGCTCCTCCAGACGGACGTCGACCCGCGGATCCGGCTCCTGGGGATCATGGTACTTGATCGCGTTGGAGAGGAGGTTGCCGACGATGACCTCGAATTTCGACGGCTTGCTTACGATTGTCAATTCCGGCGGGATATGGTTGGCGATCCGGACGCGCCCGTCCTCTTCCAGCGTGGCGAGGCTGTCGGCCTGGTTCTGCACGACGTCGAAGGGCGAGAACCTCTGGTCCTCCTCCTCCATCAGCCGGTCGCGGGTGAGCACGATGATGTTCTGGATCAGCTGGTCGAGCCGGGTGAAGTTGCGCTCCATCCGCTCCAGCGCCCCGGACAGCGCGTCGTACTCCCCGTTCTCCAGCAGTTCGCGGGAAATGTTGAGAAGGCCGATGGAGGAGGCGATCGGCGAGCGCAGGTCGTGCGAGGTGCGATAGGCGAACTCCTCCAGCTCCGCATTGGCCGCCAGGAGCTGTCGCTCGAAATGCTTGCGTTCGGATATGTCGCGGATGATGGCGGTGTAGACGGTGCCCTCGGCTAGTTCGACCTTGGCGACGGACAGCTCGACGGGGAAGATGCGCCCGTCCTTGCGCTGCCCGTCCATCTCGCCGCCGGTGACGAAGCATCCGGCAGACGCCGCCCCGCCGTGATCGCTCCCGGCCGCCTCTCCGCCGCCTGCGAGCCGCCCTGGCAGGAGCAGCCGGATCGGCCGGCCGACGACGTCCGCCGGCGCGTGGCCGAAAATGCGCTGGCAGGCCGGATTAGCCGAAAGGATGGTGCCGTTGGCGCTGACCGTCAGGATGCCGTCGACGGCGTTGTTGATGATCGCTGCCAGCCGGTCCTGGCTCTCGCTGAGGTGGCTGGCGCTCTCCCGGTAGCGGCGCGAGTTCCAGTAGGAATAGGCGACGAGCCCCGCATAGATGAGCCCGGACAGCAGGATCAGGTCGAGCAGGGTGCCGGCGATCGAGGAAATGCCCTCGCGGTCGATCGCGAAGGGCAGCCGCGTCGCCTGCGCGCTGACCTTCAGATAGGCGAGCGTCAGGAGGATCAGGTAGGTGGCGACGCCGAGCGAGGCGGCGATCGCCATGCGCTGGTAGCCGGCCGGCCGGGCGCCGACGAACAGGATCCCGACCCCGAGCGCCAGAAAGCAGGTCGCGCTCTGCACCGACATGCGCGTGTGGACGATCCAGTCGTGCGCGGTGTCGAAATCGATGAGGTAGCCGACCAGCGAGGTCGC
Source organism: Hyphomicrobiales bacterium (assembly GCA_900469965.1). Classification (GTDB taxonomy): domain Bacteria; phylum Pseudomonadota; class Alphaproteobacteria; order Rhizobiales; family Rhizobiaceae; genus Mycoplana. Next base: position 20,571 of record UBZP01000021.1, read on the forward strand.
GGCGATCGCCACGGCGGCGTAGCTGCAGACGAGCTGGACGATGTCGCTGCCGCCGCGGAGCGCCCGCCGCATCAGCGCGAGGCTGATCAGGATGAAGCAGAGCGCCGTGTTCGGCGCGATCCGCCCCGGCACGCTGGTGCCGATGTCGGTGAAGGGGTCGTACAGCAGCCGGTCGATGCCGAGATCGACCCCGAACACATGCTGCGCCAGCGCGATCACCCCGTAGACGAAGACGGGAAGGGCTGCGAGGAACGGTAGGGTGCGATAGCCGGACAGGGCGGCCACGAACGCGCCGCCGAGCAGGGTGAAGGCGAGTGCGGCGTTGAACTTCATGCCGAAGATCTCGGGATGCCGGGCGGCGAGCTCGACCGGCTCGGCCAGCCAGAAGACGATCATGCCGACGCCGACGATGATGCACCACAGGCCCGCCGAGAACCCGGTCAGCCGCCATTGCCGGTCGTCGCGCTGCATTCGGCCTCCCTCTCTTTCGACGAATGGCAGTCTAGCCGAGAGCGCCTACTTGGCCAGCACGTTTTCCGGCTGTCCGGCAGGGTCGGGCTCGTGCCGGGCGCGCAGATTGTCCGCGAGCGCCTTGAGCGCGGTGCCGAGGGCGCCGAGTTCCTCGGCCGAGCAGCCGGACGCCTTGCCGATCTCCATCAGGATCCCGTGCGCCGAAGCCTTCATCTCCTTGCCCTTGCCGGTGAGCGTGATCAGCACCTGCCGCTCGTCGGCGCGGTCGCGGGTGCGGGCGATGTAGCCGCTCGCCTCCAGCCGCTTCAGGAGCGGTGACAGCGTGCCGGAATCGAGGTGGAGCGCCTCTCCCAGCGCCTTGACCGTCCGGGCGTCGTCTTGCCAGAGCGACAGCAGCACCAGATACTGCGGATAGGTGAGGCCGTGCGGCTCGAGCAGCGGCTTGTAGGTGCGGTTGAACGCATGCGCCGCCGAATAGATGGCGAAACAGAGCTGGCGGTCGAGCGCCAGCATCGCATCGTCTTTGGGAATGTCCGGGATCGCGCCTTTGTCTGCCATGGCACATCGTCGCAGGAATTGTCCGGAAATGCAACGCGCGAAATCATATTGCGCGCAATTGAATTTTGCGCTACACAATGTCCATCAACAACCCAAGGAGACCTGACATGCCCATTCTGTACACCACCAAGGCATCTGCCACCGGCGGCCGCGCCGGCCATGGCGCCAGCGAAGACGGCGTGCTCGACGTCACCCTGACGGTGCCGAAGGAGCTCGGCGGCGACGGTGCCCGCGGCACCAATCCCGAGCAGCTCTTCGCCACCGGCTATTCCGCCTGCTTCCTCGGCGCGCTGAAGTTCGTCGCCGGCAAGGAGAAGGTAAAGATCCCCGATGAAGCCCGGGTGACGGCGACGGTCGGCATCGGCCCGCGCGAGGATGGCGGCGGCTTCGGCATCGAGGCCGCCCTGCAGGTCTCCGTTCCCGGCGTCGACAAGGCGGTGGTCGAGGACCTCGTCAGGAAGGCCCACGTCGTCTGCCCCTACAGCCACGCCACCCGCGGCAACCTCGACGTCAAGACCACCGTCGCCTGAAGCTCTGCCTGAGACGTCGCCTGAAACGTCGCCGGCGTCCGGACTGCAGAGCCCGGACGCCGACAGCCCTCAGCCTCCCGACCGAGCGCCCGGTGCATCAGCCCCGGGCGCTTTTGTGTGCGGTGTTTGCCGCGAAGCACGACGGGCCACTCGCCCCTCATCCGCCTGCCGCGAAGCACGACGGGGACCGCGCGCCCCTCATCCGCCTGCCGGCACCTTCTCCCCGNNTCCGTCTCCCTCTCCCCGCTTGCGGGGAGAGGGTTGGGGTGAGGGGCAGGGGACGGGCGCGTATGGGTGGTAGGCCACGGCAATCCTCCGCGACATTCCCGTGAAGCACGGTCATCGCCGCACGCTCCCTCTTCTCGCCATGGGCAGAAGTGCCGAGCGGAGCGCGGCGACAAGGGGCTGCCGCGAAGCACGACGGGGACCGCGCGCCCCTCATCCGCCNNTCCGTCTCCCTCTCCCCGCTCGCGGGGAGAGGGTTGGGGTGAGGGGCAAGGGGCGAGGGCAAGGCGGAAGGCTGCGGCAATCCTTCGTGGCATTCCCGTGGTGCACGGTCATCGCCGCAGCCTCCCCCTTCTCCCCTGGGCAGAAGTGCCGAGCGCAGCCAGGCGACAAGGGGCTGCCGCGAAGCACGACGGGTGCCGCGCGCCCCTCATCCGCCTGCCGGCACCTTCTCCCCGCAGGCGGGGAGAAGGGCGGATGCCGCGACGTCTCCGTCCCCCTCTCCCCGCTTGCGGGGGGAGTGAGGGGCAAGGAGCGAGGGGTAAGGAGAGAGGGGTGAGAGGCAAAGGAGAGGGGCAAAGGGGTGAGGGGTAAGGGGAGAGGCGAGGGCAAAGGGAGAAGGGCAAGGCCGGGCCACATCACGGTCTCTTTTCATCCGGAATAATTGCGCTATATTATTTCCATGGAAAGGAGCATTCCCATGCCCAGCCTGTCGGCAAACCCGAACCCAGACACCCGCGACCAGACCCGGGCCGAGGTGGTCGTCACCCGGGCGGCGGTGCGGGCGGCCGAGGCGCTGGGGATGACGGCGCGGGTGCTCTCGGCGGTGCTCGGCGTCTCCGAGGCGAGCGTGTCGCGCATGCGCCGCCAGGATTTCCGGCTGGAGCGCGGCAGCAAGCCGTTCGAGCTCGCCGTGCTGTTCATCCGCCTGTTCCGTTCGCTGGATGCGATCACGGGCGGCGACGAGGCGGTGGCGCGCGCCTGGCTCGTGGCGGACAACCGCGCCCTCGGCGGCCGCCCGCTCGAGCGCATCACCTCCATTTCCGGCCTGGTCGATGTCCTTGCCTACCTGGACGCCCGCCGCGCTCTCGTCTGAGGCGCGCGCCTATGCCGGCGCCGTCTGGCGGCTGGTCGAGGCGCAGCACCGCGTCTCGACGCTGAAGCTCGTCGACACGCTGGACGAGCAGGCCCTGCTGGAGGAACTGCTGGAGGAGAGCAAGCCGGTCCTGCCGCCGGAATGCGCGGGCCTGGACTACCTGCTGGCCACCCCCTTCCGCTACGGCGCCGTCTATCCGCACGGCTCCCGCTTCCGCAGGGCAGGGCGCACCGCAGGGGTCTTCTATGCCGCCGAGGCGGTGACGACGGCGCTCGCCGAGATGGCCTTCTACCGGCTGCTGTTCTACGCCGAATCGCCCGCCACGCCCTTTCCGGCGAATGCCGCCGATTTCACCGCCTTCTCCGCCGCGGTCGAGACGGAAGCCGCACTCGACCTGACGCGCCCGCCGCTCGACCGCGATAGCGCAAGCTGGACGCACCTGACCGACTATGCCGCCTGCCAGACGCTGGCCGAGGCCGCGCGGACCGCCGGCGTCGCTGCGATCCGCTATCCCTCCGTGCGTGATCCCGTGCGGGGGGCGAACCTCGCCGTCCTCGTTCCTGCCGCCTTCGCAGCGCCCCGGCCGCTGGAACGCCAGACCTGGCGCATCCGCCTGTCGGCCTTCGGCGTGCAGGCGATCTGCGAGTTCCCGCCGGCGCGGCTGCAGTTCGGCCCCGCCGATTTCGCCGCCGATCCGCGGCTGGCCCGAAAGGAGTAGGCGACCCCGAACGGCGGACTGGTTGGCCGCGTCGCCGTGCCCCCGTCCGCACCTTCCGCTTCGCGCGCCCAGTGCCGCCGTCGCGCCGCCGGCGCCTCTGCTAGCGATCCCAGTAGGGCGGGTTTCCGAAGGCGGTGCGCAGGTGGTCGGCGACGGCGCGCAGCTTGGCGGACGGATTTCGCCCCTGCGGATGGGCCATGTAGATGAACTCCGGCTCCGGCTTGTGGTCGATCTCGATCTCCTGCAGCAGCCCCTCGCGGATCGCAGGCCCGGCGATGAAGGCCGGCAGCAGCGCGATCCCGAGGCCGGCCACCGCGGCATCGCGCAGCATGTCGCCGTTGTTCATGCCGAGCGCCAGCCTGGCGCGGACGATGGCGGCACCGTTCGCCGTCTGGAACCGCCAGTCCGCCACGCCGCGATTGGTGTAGAAGATGCCGCGATGGTTCTCCAGCTCCTGCAGCGTGCGGGGAACGCCGAAGCGCGCCAGATAATCCGCCGAGGCCGACAGCAGCCGCCGGCTCGGCGCCAGCTTCCAGGCGACGAGCCGGCTGTCGGCGATCGGCCCGTTGCGGATCACCGCGTCATAGCCGTCGGAGGCGGCGTCCACGCGCCGGTCGTCGATGTCGAGCGTCAGTTCCAGCTCGGGGTGGTCGCGCAGGAACGGGTAGAGCGCCGGTCCGAGATGCATCCGGCCGAAGGTGACCGGGGCTGCGATCCTGAGCGGCCCGGCCAGCGTTCCGCGCCGTTCCGACATGTCGGCCGCGGCGTCCTCGATCTCGCGCGTGATGCGGCGGGCGCGCTCCAGGAACGCCGCGCCGTCCTCCGTCAGCGTCAGCCTTCGCGTCGTCCGGTGCAAGAGGAGGCCGCCGAGCGTCTTCTCCAGCTCCGCCAGCCTTTCGCTCACCACCGATTTCGACAGCCGCAGCCGCCGGGCCGCCTCGCTGATCGAGCCGCCCTCGACGATGGCCACGAAGGCCGCGATCGCTTCCGTTCTGATCATCGTTCGGTATTTCCGGATTTCAGTTCCATGATCTGCACACTAATCCGAACGGTCGGAAAATGCCATCTTCCGGTCATCGAAACGGATGGCATCGCGCCATCCTCCAAAGGAGACAGGACCATGAACCGCTTGATCGACAAGGTCGCAATCGTCACCGGCGCGAGCGCCGGCATCGGCCGGGCCACCGCCCGGCTCTTCGCCGAGGAAGGCGCAAGGGTCGTGGTTGGTGCGCGCCGCCGGTCGGAACTCGAAGCGCTGGTGGACGAAATTGAGGCTGCGGGCGGAAAGGCGATCGCCGTTGCCGGCGACGTTCGCTCCGAGGACTACCACAAACTGCTGGTCAGCACCGCCGTCGAGCGCTTCGGCAGGCTGGACATCGCCTTCAACAATGCCGGAACGCTCGGCGAGGCCGGCCCCAGCACCGGCGTCTCGGAGGCGGGCTTTGCCGAAACGCTGGCGATCAACCTGACGTCCGCCTTCCTCGCCGCCAAGCATCAGGTCGCCGCGATGGCCGACAATGGCGGCGGCTCGATCGTCTTCACCTCGACCTTCGTCGGCTACAGCTTCGCCTTCCCCGGCATGGCCGCCTATGCGGCCAGCAAGTCCGGCCTGATCGGGCTGACCCAGGCGCTCGCCGCCGAGTACGGCCCGAAGAACGTCCGCGTCAACGCGATCCTGCCCGGCGCCGTCGATACCGACATGTACCGCGAGGCCAACGATACCGCCGAGAAGCAGGCCTTCGTCACCGCCCTGCATGCGCTCAAGCGCGTGGCGGCCCCGGAAGAAATCGCCCGCTCGGTTCTCTATCTCGCCTCGGACGACGCCAGCTTCGTCTCCGGCACCGCCGCCCTCGTCGACGGCGGCGCCTCGATCACCCGCACCTGACGCGGGGCCGATCGGGGCGGCGGGCGTCATCGCCGCTCCGGCGGGGTTCAAGGGCGCCGGCGCTGGAGACACCGCCGGCCAGGACAATGCCCGCGGCCGGGACATACCATCGGCCCGGGCCACCGCCACCGGCGCCGTCCGCCGTCACGCGGTCCCTCAGTCCGTCGCTGCCTCGGCGAAGAACGCCTCCGCATCCTCGACCTCCACCAGCCGCTTCCGGTCGATCCGCCAGAAGCGGTTGGCGACCGCGCGGACGAAGCTGCGGTCGTGGGAGACGAACAGGCAGGTGGCCTGGTGCGCCATCAGCTCCGTCTCCAGCGCCTCCTGCCCCTCGATGTCGAGATGGTTGGTCGGCTCGTCGAGCAGGTAGAAGTTGGGCTCGGTGAGCCGCAGCACCAGCAGGCCGAGCCGCGCCTTCTGGCCGCCGGAGAGCCGGCCGAGCGGCTGGCCCTGCTTCTCGACGGCGATGCCGGCGCCGGCGAGGAGCGCGCGGGCCCGCTGCTCCGACAGCGCGAAGCGGCGCGTGAGGCTCAAGAGCGGCGTGTCGGCGTCGGCGAGATCGGCCAGCGCCTGGTCGCCGTAGCCGAGCACCAGCGACGGCGTGGCCTTGATGCCGGCGCCGGTCCCGCCTTCGGCCGATACCCCTTCGGCAGACGCCCCTTTGATCGGCGCGCCTTCCGCCGGCGCCCCGGCGATCGCGCCCCGGAGCGCCTTGACCAGCCGGGTCTTGCCGGCGCCGTTGAGGCCCAGGAGCACGATCCGGTCGCCCTGGCAGATGAACTGCCGCCCGGTCCGGAACAGCAGGCTGCCGTCCGGCGTGGCAATCGCCGCGTCCTCCAGCGTCACCAGCACCTTCGCATGGGTGCCGCGGTTGGCGAGGCGGATCGCGCCGGCGGAGCGTTCGAGATGGGCGGGTTTGGCCGCCTCCTCGAGCTTCTCCGCCCGCTGCTTCAGCTGCTTCGTCTTGACCACCAGCAGGTCGGAGCCGGAGTTAATGCCGATATTGTTCAGCTTCGCCGCCTGCTGGCGCAACTGCGCCGCCTGCTTCATGTCGCGCTGGTAGCGCCGCTCGTCCGCCGCATCCGCCGCGTCGAGCGCCGCCCGCGCCCGCCCGTAGGGCAGGGCGAAGACGGCCGCGTTCTCCGGGCGCAGGAACAGCGTCGCATTCGTCGTGGCGTCGAGGAAGGCGCGGTCGTGGCTGGCGACCACCACCGCGGCCTCGCGCGGCAGCCCGTTCAAAAAGGCCTCCAGCCGGACGATGCGCGAGAGGTCGAGATGGTTGGTCGGCTCGTCGAGCAGGAGCACGTCCGGCTCGCCGACCGCGCAGCGGGCGATCAGCGCCAGCCGCTGCCAGCCGCCGCTGAGCTCCGACAGCCGCCGCGCGCGCAGCGCCTCCGGCACCTCCATCATCTCCAGCATGACGTCGACGCGCCAGCTCTCGCTGTCGGCCTGGTCTGCCGGCAGGGCCGAAAGCACGGCGGCATGGAAGGTCGCGCCGATCAGCGCGGGCGGGATGTTCTGCTCGACATGGCCGATGGTCAGCCCGCGGGCGCGGATGATCTCGCCCTCGCTGGCCTCCAGCGCGCCGGTGAGGCAGGCCAGGAGCGTCGACTTGCCCCGGCCGTTGGCGGCGACGAGGCCGATGCGGTCGGCGGCGTTGACGGAGAGGTTCAGGCCGGCAAAGAGCGGCGTGCCCAGCGTGACGCCGAGATTGCGGATGGTGATGAGCGGCATGGTCGATCCCTGAGAAAGGTCCGGACCGGCGCGGCATCGCGGGCATCAGCCATCGACGAAAGGCGCGCACGACGGTTTGCGGACATTGCAATTCGCGCGCGCCAGAGGGCACGCGCTGCCACCAGGGGCAGACCAGGGAGGGGGTCGTCGAGAAAACGGTCTCTGGTCAGCCCTGCAAACGCATCTGCAGGGCGAAATCGGGACCATGCGAACGGTGGCGCAGGTAATGGAAACTCACGTCCGCCCTCCTTTCGCAGCGTCGGTTGAGGAGCGCTGGATAGCACCGATTGCGGGAGTTTTCAACATTCAGAGTTCACGAGATATGATGATCGACTTGCGGGCTTTGCTTTCGGAATAAATTCCACACGTAAATGAATGCATTCAGGGGAAAGAGAAATTTCATGTAGAGTATTTTATCGCTTTCTGTCTCTCGCCCACCAAGAATGATGTATCTCACGAATAGCCCGGGAGCTATGCATGACATTAGCCACGACGCGAAAAATATCCTGGGAATCTCAAAGAAATAACTGGAAGATACGGCAAACAGTACAAAAAGCGTTCTGAATATGGCGTTCACTTGCCGGCCCTACCGCTGCAGGAACCTGACCGACCAGCGCCGCGGGATCAGGATCGAGGCGGCGGTGACGAGCGAGGCGACGATGAAGGGCGCGAACGCCGCGGTGTGCGGGGCGGAGCGCTGCAGCATCGCGCCCGCGATCGCCCCGGCGATCATCCCCGACCACGGCACCAGCTGGATCAGCCACTTGCTGTCGCGCACGCCGAGGATGAAGCGCCCGAGCCCGCGGCCGAAGCGCGACAGCGCGCCGGTGACATAGGTCAGCCCGATCGGCAGCCCCTCGATCTGCTCGACGGCGGCGTTGATCGTGCCCATGGCGAAGATCAAGAGCAGGAAGCGCACCTCGCGCGCCTCCGGCACGGCGGCCGAGGCGGCGAGCAGGGCGGTGACGCAGAGAAGCACGCCATAGGGGCGGGAGCGGGCGGCGATGATCACCCCGCAGGTGTTGCCGAGCACGAAGGCGAAAAGCCCGGTCAGCAGCAGGATGGCGCGCGCCACGTCGCCGTCGGCGAGCGCCACGGCGGTGCGGGTGGTGTTGCCGCTCATGAAGGAGACGAACTCGCCGACCGCCATCAGCCCGATCGCGTCGGTCATGCCGGCGAGAAAGGAGATGGCCGCGACGAGCGCCAGCCCGACAGAACTCCGTTGACGCCTGATCAGGCGCCGCCGCCTTGCGACCGTCATGGGAGATGTGATTCCAGATTTGCGACACGCAAAGCTAATCAGAGGTTGCGCGGCCTGGCAAGACGGGGCGGCCCCTGCGGCGTGCGCCGTCCACCTCCCCTTTGAGGGCGGCTGACGACCCCAGCGGCCGCCGCCCCCGCCCACCTCCCCCTCTAGGGGGGAGGTCGCCGCGAAGCGGCGGGTGGGGGTGACTGCCGGGACGCAGGAGGGCACCTTAAAGGGGACAAAGGCGGCGCTGCGTGCGCCCTTCTCCCCGCTCGCGGGGAGAAGGTGCCGGCAGGCGGATGAGGGGCGGAGGAGCGAGCAGCCGCGGCGATTCACCGTCGGCGGCATGTGCGGCGGTTCACCGGCGGGCGTGTGGCGTCGGTTCTCCACCAGCGGATGTGCGGCGGCGAGTTTCCGCCGGTGGCTGCAACCATGGCGGCAATTGCCCCTCACCCTAACCCTCTCCCCGCAGGCGGGGAGAGGGGACGCGTGCCTGTCGGGCATGGGACGGATATTGGCGACGATGTGGATCTCGCCGCCACTGCAATTGATGAAAGTACGGAATGCGGCGCAGCGTCCGTCCTTCTCCCCGCCTGNNCGGCAGGCGGATGAGGGGCCGCTAAGGTCCGGTAGCGGCGACGGTATCAAGCCCGTCCCAGGTGGGGCCGGCCCGCCGGCCCGCGCCGCCACTGGTTGAAGCGCGTTCGAAACAGCCGCCAGACGAGGAGCGCGGTGACGAGCGCGATATAGATCATCTGCTCCGGCCCCACGACCTTCACCGACATCGCAAAATGCAGCGCGCCCGCGGCCGCGATCACATAGACGAGCTTGTGGAGCTTGTTCCACCTCGGCCCGAGCTTGCGGATCGACCAGTTGTTCGAGGTCAGCGCCAGCGGGATCAGCATGACGAAACCCGCCATGCCGATGGTGATGAAGGGGCGCTTGGCGATGTCGGCGATGATCGTCCGGAAATCCAGATACTTGTCGAGGATCATGTAGGTCGAGAAATGCATGACCACGTACCAGAACGCCAGCAGCCCCAGCGCCCGCCGGTAGCGGATCCAGTTGATGCCGAACAGGTCGCGGATCGGGGTGATGCAGAGCGTGGCGATCAGGAAGCGCAGGGCCCATATGCCGAGCAGGTGCTCGAACTCCTTGATGGCGTTTCCCGGCAGCTGTCCGGTCGCGCCGAGATAGAAGCCGGACGCGGCCGGGATGAGGCCGAGCGCATAGAGCGCCCAGACGGAGGCGCCGTGATACCGGCGGGGCAGGGTGGGGAGCGCGACCATGGTCAGAAATTCGCAGCCAGGTCCATGCCGGCATAGAGGCTTGCGACCTCCTCGCCATAGCCGTTGAAGGGCAGGGTGTCGCGCCTGCTGCCGCCGAAGAAGCCGCCTTCGCCGATCCGGTTCTCCGTCGCCTGGCTCCAGCGCGGATGGTCGACCGCCGGGTTCACATTGGCATAGAAGCCGTACTCGTTCGGCGCGGAAAGGTTCCAGGTGGTGGGCGGCTGCTTGTCGGTCAGCGTGATCTTCACGATCGACTTGATCCCCTTGAAGCCGTATTTCCACGGCACAACGAGACGGACGGGCGCGCCGTTCTGGTTCGGCAGCGTCTTGCCGTAGAGGCCGACGGCGAGGATCGTCAGCGGATGGCGGGCCTCGTCGAGCCGCAGCCCCTCGACATAGGGCCAGGGCAACGGCTGGAAATAGCCCGACTGGCCCGGCATCTGCTCCGGCCGCACCACGGTCTCGAAAGCCACATATTTGGCGCTTCCGAGCGGCTCGACCTTGTCGAGCAGGCTCGCCAGCGGAAAGCCGATCCAGGGGATGACCATCGACCAGGCCTCGACGCAGCGCATCCGGTAGGTGCGTTCCTCCAGCGGCATCGCCAGCAGGTCCTCGAGGCCGAATTCCTTCGGCTTGCCGACCATGCCCCCGACCTTGATCGACCAGGGCTGCGGCTTGAAGTCGCCGCCGATCGCGGCCGGGTCGCCCTTGCCCATCCCGAATTCGTAGAAATTGTTGTAGTTCGTGACGTCCTTTTCCGGCGTCAGCGGCTCGTCGACCTTGAACTGTGATGGCGACGCCGTGAGCCCGGCCGCAAGCGCGGCTGCCGGTGGTGTCAGGAGCATGCTGCCGGCTGCCGCGGCCAGGAAACCGCGCCTGTTCAGGAACAGGTGCTCCGGCGTGATTTCATGCGGCGGGATCTTCGGCGGGTGATAGGCAACCATGGGTGCGTTCCTTTGACGAGTGCGGTCACCATGCATGTACGCAAGGAATGACGCCAAAGTTACAGGCGCTGCGGGCGCGCAGCCGCGCACAATTTCGTGTGCCGGCCGTGAGCGGCATTTGCACCCCGGAGCATGGGCGCATTTGCCTTTTTTCGCGCGAAATCTTATCTGAACGTGGCGGCAACGAAAGGGAGAATCTTTGATGAAATTCGGCCACGGCCTCGCTACCGCAACCCTTCTCTTGCTTGCCGTCTCCACGCCTGCCGTCGGACAGGAAAAGACCGTCCCGCAGACGAACCTGGAAATGCAGCTTTCCTTTGCGCCGCTCGTCAAGCAGACGGCGAACGCCACGGTCAACGTCTATGCCGAACGGATGGTCGAGCGCCGCTCGGTCTTCAACGATCCGTTCTTCGAGGAATTCTTCGGCCAGCGCATGCCGAACAGAACGCAGAAGCAGTCCTCGCTCGGCTCGGGCGTCATCGTCGGCAAGGACGGGATCGTCGTCACCAACAACCACGTCATCCAGGGCGCCGACGACATCAAGGTCGCACTCGCCGACGGCCGCGAATATCCCTGCAAGGTCCTCCTGAAGGACGACCGCGTCGACCTCGCCGTGCTGAAGATCGAGGCGAAGGAGACCTTCGACATTCTGCCGCTCGGCGACAGCGACGCCGTCGAGGTCGGTGATCTCGTGCTGGCGATCGGCAACCCCTTCGGCGTCGGCCAGACGGTGACGAGCGGCATCGTCTCCGCACTCGCCCGCAACCAGGTCAAGGCCGGCGACTTCGGTTTCTTCATCCAGACGGATGCCTCGATCAATCCCGGCAATTCCGGCGGCGGCCTCATCAACATGAAGGGCGAGCTGATCGGCATCAACACCGCCATCTTCTCGCGCGGCGGCGGCTCCAACGGCGTCGGCTTCGCCATCCCCGCCAACCTCGTGAAGGTCTTCGTCGCGAGCGCGGTCGGCGGTAGCACCAATTTCGACCGGCCCTTCGTCGGCGCCACCTTCGATGCGGTGACCTCCGATGTCGCAGAAGCCCTGGGCCTCACCAAGGCCCGCGGCGCGCTCGTCTCGAAGGTTCTGCCGGGCAGCCCGGCGGAGAAGGCGGGGCTCAAGCCCGGCGATGTCGTCACCGCCGTCAACGGCATCGAGGTCGAGCATCCCGATGCGCTCGGCTACCGGCTCGCCACTGTCGGCATCGGCGGCACGGCGAAGCTGAGCGTCAGCGACGGCGGCAAGCAGGAGGAACTGACGATCGCCCTCGACCGCCCGCCGGAGACCACCCCGCGCGACGAACGGCTGATCGAGGGCCGCAATCCGTTCTCGGGCGCCGTCGTCGCCAACCTCTCGCCGCGCGTCGCCGACGAGTTGCGCATGCCGGCAGGCACCGAGGGCGTGGTCGTCACCGAGGTCAACCGCGGCTCGCCCGCCGCCCGCATCGGGCTGCAGCCGCGCGACATCATCGTCCAGCTGAACGGCACGGACGTCGCATCGACCGAGGTGCTCGAGGAACTGGTGGCCGACGATCCGTCCGTCTGGCGCGTCGAGATCGAGCGCGACGGCCAGCGCATCCGGCAGTTCTTCCGATGAACGACCTCTTCGCCCCCTCCGAGCCGGAAGGCATGGCAGCCAGGCGGCCGCTCGCCGACCGCCTGCGGCCGCAGGCGCTGGCGGAGGTGGCGGGGCAGGCGCATCTGACCGGTGCGGACGGCGTGCTGACGCGCATGATCGCCTCCGGCTCGCTCGGCTCGATGATCTTCTGGGGACCGCCGGGGACGGGCAAGACCACCGTCGCCCGGCTGCTCTCGGGCGAGGCGGGCCTGGCCTTCGAGCAGATCTCGGCGATCTTCTCCGGCGTCGCCGACCTGAAGAAGGTGTTCGACGCGGCCCGGCAGCGGCGGATGGGCGGGCGGCAGACGCTGCTTTTCGTCGACGAGATCCATCGCTTCAACCGGGCCCAGCAGGACAGCTTCCTGCCGGTGATGGAGGACGGCACGATCGTGCTCGTCGGCGCCACCACCGAGAACCCGTCCTTCGAGCTGAACGCCGCACTCCTGTCGCGGGCCCGCGTGCTCACCTTCAAGCCGCATGACGAGGAGAGCCTCGGCGAGCTTCTGCGGCGGGCCGAGGCCGCCGAGGACAAGCCGCTCCCCCTCGACGACGGCGCCCGCGCGGCGCTCCTGCGCATGGCCGACGGCGACGGCCGGGCGGTGCTGACGCTGGCGGAAGAGGTGTGGCGGGCGGCGCGCCCGGGCGAGATTTTTGGCCAGGACGACCTGTTCCGCATCGTCCAGCGCCGCGCCCCCGTCTACGACAAGGCCCAGGACGGCCACTACAACCTGATCTCCGCTTTGCACAAGTCCGTGCGCGGCTCCGATCCGGATGCGGCGCTCTACTATCTCTGCCGGATGCTCGATGCCGGCGAGGATCCGCTGTTTCTCGGCCGGCGGCTGGTGCGCATGGCGGTGGAGGATATCGGGCTCGCCGATCCCCAGGCGCTCGTCGTCTGCAACGCGGCGAAGGACGCCTATGATTTCCTCGGCTCGCCGGAGGGCGAGCTGGCGCTGGCGCAGGCCTGCGTCTATCTCGCCACTGCCCCGAAGTCGAACGCGGTCTATACCGCCTTCAAGGCGGCGACGCGGGCGGCGAAGGAGAACGGATCGCTGCTTCCGCCCAAGCACATCCTGAACGCGCCGACCAAGCTGATGAAGAGCGAGGGCTACAACGACGGCTACCGCTACGATCACGACGAGCCGGACGCGTTTTCCGGCCAGGATTACTTTCCGGAGAAAATGGGCCGGCAGACCTTCTACGACCCGCCGGAGCGCGGCTTCGAGCGCGACATCCGCAAACGGCTGGAGTGGTGGGCGAAGCTCAGGCGCGAGCGCAACAGCTGAGAAGCGTGCGGGTTGTCGTCAGCGGTGCGCGGACGGCCGCGAGGGAGGCGTGAAGCGGGGACCGGCCTTCGTCTTCGGCTTCGGCACGACCCTGATCGACGACTCGACCTTGCCGGCGTGCCCTTCGGTGTCGATGACCACGTGCCAGTGGGCGCTTTTCGGGATCGTCAGACGGATCGGCGTCTGCTTGGCGACGCCGCCGAGGAACTTGTGCTGGCGCGCGTTCCGGAACAGATCGAAGTCGGCATGCGTCATCAGCCGGACGTTGGCGACGGCCGAGAGCGAGATCTCGATCACCACGCCTTCGCGGATGTCCTGCAGGTCGTAATGAGTATAGGGGATGGAGGTCTGCGCCATTGCCGTCCTGTCTGCCTTGGTCCGCCGCCATCATGCATGGCAGCGGTTAAGGATCGGTTGGTGCCGCGTGGTGTGAACAGGGGATGGCGCGGGCGGCCGTGGGCGTTCAGATCCGGGGACGATTGCGCGCCGGCGTCCGCCTGATGCCGGCTTGCCGCAGGTGCCGTGTCCGCCTGGCCGGGTTGTCGAGTTCCACTGCAAGGCCCTCCGGCGCCCGGCAGATGTCGGCCGGATCGCGGTCGCTTTCATCGCGGGCGAAATGCATGGCGGCGTCTTCGCTTGCGAAGAGCCCGCCGACCTTGCCGAGCCTGTCCTGCACGACCCAGCAGCCATGATGGTCGCGCCCGACCGTGAAGCGGGCGGGGCTGGCTGGTACGTGGATGCGATGCGTCTGACGACCCATGATCTGGATCTCCTCTGTTGACGATGGTGTTAGCCGGCCGACCAGTTGCAGGTCAGCTGAATGGCTGCGGCGATCAGGATGGTGATGCCGAGCCGCAGGCCGATGTGGCGGAGCGCGACTAGGGCCGGGCTGCGGGCCGGGACCCGATCCGTCTGATTGGTCGGCGTTGGGGCTCGGCGAAACCGGTTCTGTTCGCTCGCCGGATCGATGTCGGTGTGTTCCATGGGCCTATGCCGTCCGGCTCATGAGTTCGGCACGCTCCGGCAGGGAAGCGATCGCACGGCGGAGCAGGCGCTGGACGTCGAGCGAGGGGGGCGTCAGCGGCAGCCGCACTTCGGCCGAAAGCCCGAGAATGAGGGACAGCGCGTCTTTCGCGGCGGCGACGCTGTTTTCCTGTTCCAGCGCGGTCAGCAGCGGCGTCAGCCGGTCCTGCAGCGCATAGGCCACATCGACATTGCCGGTCCGCAGCGCGTTGTGAAGTGCCGAGGTCAGCCGCGGGGTGACATTGGCCGCAATCGAGAACGCCCCGCCGCCGCCGCAGAGGCTGAAGGGGCAGGCGGCGGGCTCGTGGCCGCAATAGTGCAGCAGGCGTGCGCGCAAATCCGGCGGGGTCCGGGCAAAGCGCGAAACGTCGCCGGTGCCGTCGACGAGGGCCGCCACCGATCCGATCGTGGCCAGCCGCTCGACCGTGCGCGGGGTGAGATCGACGGCGGTGCGCGCCGGCGCGTTGTGGACGACCAGGGGAATGTCGACCGCCGCTGCCACCGCCTCGATGTGGCGGACGATACCCTCCTGCGAAGGCTTGCTGTAGTAGGGGACGGTCAGCACCGCCGCATCGGCGCCGAGCGCCCTGGCCTGGCTGGTCAGCGCGACGGTCGTCTCGGTCGAATTGGTGCCGCAGCCGACGAGGACGGGCACGGCACGGTCGGCGACCTCTACGGCGGTCTGTATGATGGTGCAGCGTTCATCCAGGGTCAGCGTCGGCGCTTCGCCCGCCTCGCCGCAGACGAGAAGGCCGGAAATTCCGCTCCTGATCTGCCATTCGATCAGCGTCAGCAGGCCGATCCGGTCGAGCGCGTTCCCGCGGAACGGCGTGACGAGATCGCAGACCGCGCCACGCGGGAGGAAGGAATGGAAGGGCGACATCGTGGACTCCATGGAAACCTCAGGCCTCCGTGCTGCCGGAGGCGACAAGGGCCGCCAGCAGGCAGGCCGCGCGGTCCGGATGGTGGGCTGTGTGAATGCGCCGGCGCCGGCCGTGCGGCGCAACTGTCGCCATCCGGCAGCTCCAGATGCCGCCGGCCTGCGTCAGCTCCAGCAGGTCGCGGGCAGGGGCGGCCATCGCTGCCAGCAGCAGGACCGCGCCGGCGAGATCGTCGCCCTCCATCATCTGCCGGAACCGGGGAAACGCCGCATGGGCGCGAACGTCCGCGAGCGCCGGCAGGACGCGCAGCGCTTCCCAGACGAGGTGCTCGCGGAGGACGCGGGCCGCCGCGATCCGGCTGCACAGCGACGCCACGGCGCCGATATCCTCGGACTGGGCTGCCTCGCCATCCTGCGCGCGGCGGTGCGGGCGAGGCAGGAAAGGCAGGGGGGTATGGCTGTTCAGGGGCATGGTCGCAGCCAGCGTTCAGCCGACCAGGATGAGCCAGCCGATGCCGGCGGCGATCAGCGTCAGGGCGACGGCGAAACGGATGCGGGCGGCCTCGCGGCTGCGATCGCGCCTTCCGCCTGCCTCGGGCGACAGCCGGTGCCTCCTGAGCGCCTGTTTTCCGGCGCGCATGGTGGCTGTGGCAAAGACGGTCCGCGTGCTGAGCGGGGTAGTGGCGCTCTGATCGTGACGGGTGGCCATGACATCGTATCCAGTTGACGATGCCGTAAGCCTAGGGCCGCCGCAGGTAGGATTTCGATGGGGAAAGCCGGTGCCGGAGGTCAGAAAATCATAAGGGCGGCTTCAGGGACGAGGCGGGCGAGCCGGCCGGAAATGCCTCGAACCCCGCTGATACTGCCGACCGGGGCAACGTCGGCTGCGCATTGCTGCCCTGGTCAGGAAACAGTCCGGGCGGACAGGAAGCCTGTCGCTCAGTTCTTGCTGTCGTCGAATTTCGGTGGGGCGATCGGGTCGCTCGCCGGAAAGGTCTCTTCCAGCGCCTCGTCGAGATATTCGTCTTCCTTCCGCTTCTCCTTGTCCTTCTGCTTGTCGCTCTTGGGAGCAGGCTTTTCGGGCTTCGGCATGGGAACCTCCTGGTGTTGCTGATGGGCGGTGACCGGCGCGCTATTCCTCGTCGATCAGGGCGAGGATACGTCGCTGGATGTCTTCGTCCTGGCTGCGGATCGCCTGCATCAGCAGGCCCAGTCTACCACGCAGACCGTGGATCTGGTCGAGCAGTTGCATGGCGACGTCGACGCCATCCTCGTTGACCCCCATCGGACCGATCAGGTCCTGGATGAGGCGGGCGCGGGCGAGGTCGGCATCGTGGAACAGGCGCATGCCGTCCCGCTCTTCGGGGATCAGCCAGCGATGCTCGACCCATGTGTCGAGCAGGGTGATCTCGATTTCGAGGTAGCGGCAGAGTTCGGTGTCTTTCATCTCAGCCTCCCATGTGCCGGCGCGGCGCCTGTGCCTTTCCGGCTTCCCAGCGCTCCGCGAAGGCGGTGAGTTCGTGATCGGGCGTCTGCGGCAGCACCACCTGCAGCGTCACATAGGCGTCGCCATGGCCGCCGCCGGGCTTGTGCAGGCCCTTTCCCTTCAGCCGCAGGGTCTTGCCGGTGTTCGAATGCGGCGGGATCGTCACGTTTACCGCGCCGTCGAGCGTCGGCACGCGGATCTTGCCGCCGAGGACGGCCTCCGTCAGCGAGATCGGGATCTCGTAGCGGACGTCGTCCCCGTCCTGCCGGTAGAAGGAGTGCGGCCGCACGCGGATCTCGATGCGCGCGTCGCCGGCGGGCGCGCCGCCGTGCCCCGGCTCGCCCTTGCCGCGCAGCCGCAGCGTCTGGCCGTCGCGCGTGCCGGGCGGGATCGTCAGGTCGATCGGCGGGCCGTCGGGCAGGCTGATCTGCTTCTTCGTGCCGTTGGCCGCCTCGAGGAAGTCGAGCTCCATGGAGAAATAGGCGTCGCGCCCCTTGCCGCCCTGCTGCCGTCCTCGCTGCGAGAAGAAGCCGGAGAAGATGTCGTCGACGTTGCCGAAATCCGAAAAGCTCTGGTTGCCCTCATAGCGGCCGCCCGTGGCGCCGGCGGAGGCATAGTCGCGATAGTACTGCCGCGGCGGCGTCTCGGCGCCGGTCTCGTCGATCTCGCCGCGGTCGTATTTGCCCCGCTTCTCCTCGTCGCCGAGCAGGGCATACGCGGCCGAGACCGCCTTGAACCGTTCCTCGGCGTCCTTGTCGCCGGGATTGAGATCGGGATGCAGTTTCTTGGCGAGCTTGCGGTAGGCGCTCTGGATATCCTTCTGCGTCGCGTTCTTGCCGACGCCGAGGACCTCGTAGGGACTGCGGCTCATTCTCTGTTCCTTCGAACCATGATCAACGCGCGGCGGATCGCGGCGGCCCCGCGCGGACGAAGCGTGGCACGTCTCCGCCCTGATCTCAACCATAGGGCACGGCTTCGAAATGAACAGGGATAGGCGCCGTCGAATCTGTCGCAGGCGCAGACGAACGGGGCGTCTGTGGTGCCCGGAGTTCAGTTCCGGTCCAGGCGGATATCGCTCGTGACCACCGTTTCGCCGTTTGCGGGATTGCGGTCGATGGTCCGCAGCCTCAGGCCGTTGTCGCCGATCTTCTGGATCGTCATCTCGGCCTGCCGGTCGCCGTTCACCAGCCGGCTCCAGCGCACCGCGAGGCTGATGGTCGACCCCTTTCTCGCGCCGGAGAGCGTCGAATGGCGGCCGGAGGGGCCGATGTAGACGCCGCTGTAGCGCGCCCCCCTGGCCTTCAGTTCGGCGGAGATCGGGCGCCGGAACAGCATGAGCGCCTTGCAATTGCCCTGCATGGCCACCGACGCCGCACCGGCATTCGAGCGCAGCTTGCAGTCGACGTTGACGGCGGGCCTGCCGATCCGCGTCACCACGGTCCCGCCGCCGGTCCAGTTGCCGGCCAGCGACTTCAGGAAGGCGCTTTCGTCGGCGCGCGCAGGCACGGCAGCGGACAGCGCGGACAGGAGACAAAGGAGAGGAAAGGCGATGCGCATGCGTGACCTGCCTCGCTTCGGGCTGCATCCACCGCCATCGTGTCCCCAAATCGATGTGAAAGCGAGGCCTTCCCGAACAAATGATCGAAGCGGCCGGGCCCCGTCGCAATTGCAGGCAGAATAGATAGATAGAGCTATCCCCCTGGTCGAAACTTCGTGATAAAGCAATTGCTAATATAAATAGTTCCGACGTCGGACGACCGTCCAGATTTCCGGGCGGCTGGACGATCCCGCATGCCTGTCAATCGAAATGCTTGAGATTTTCTTCAACGGGAGGGCAACATGGCGGTTCCGACCATCAGCATTACGCGCGTCGAGGCTCTGGAGGGCGGTTATCTTCGCTTCAAGGTGAGCCTCAGCGCGCCGACCACGGACGAGGTCAGGATCGACTATCGCGCCCTCGAGGGCACCGCCAAGGATTCACCGCTCAATTTCCAGGATTATACCGTCCAGAAGGGCAACGGCGGAATCTTCCGGATCGACACGCTCGTCATCCCCGCCGGGCAGACGGAGGGCGAGATTGTGGTTCGCGCCCGCCCCGACAACCTGGACGAGGTGGACGAGTCCCTCTGGGTGGAACTGTTCAACCCCAAGGGCGCGGCCTTCGTCGGCAATCCCGCTACCGTCCGCGTGCTGGGCGTCGTGCAGGACAACAACGGCACCGGCTCCGACCTTGCCATGTTCGTGTCGAGCCCGACCGTCGTCGAAGGCGACGGCGGCACCCGGCGGGCCGTGTTCGAGGTGCATCTGTCCGAGGCGCTCGCGACCGACCTGACGTTGAGCTACCGCACGGTCGACGGATCGGCCCGGGCCGGATCCGACTATTCCGCCAAGACCGGCACGGTCAAAATCTCGGCCGGCGAGACCACGGCGACGGTCGCAGTCGATCTGCTCGGGGACAATGCGGTCGAGCTCAATGAGTATTTCTCGCTCGTCGTCACGCCGCCGGGCGTCGTCAAGAACGGTCGCGAGGGCAGCGCCGGCACCGCCACCATTCTCGATGACGACACCGGCAACGGCGCGATCCCGATCATCTCCGTGGAACGGGCGACCCAGACGGAAGGCGGAACGATGCGGTTCCGGGTCGTCCTGTCCAAGGCCACGGACGACGAGGTGCGCATCGACTACCGCACCGTGCTCGGCTCCGCCACGGACGCGCCGCTCAACAACCGTGACTACCCGCCGCAGACGGGGACGCTCCTGATCGAGGCGGGCGACCGGGTGGGCTTCGTCGAGATCCGCGCCAATCCGGACAATCTCGACGAGGTCGACGAGTCGCTCTGGCTGGAGTTCTCCAGCCCCGACAACGCGCGATTTGCCGGATACCAGAAGATCGAGCGCGTGCTCGGCATCGTCAACGACGACGACGGGACCGGCAGCAACCGCTCCGTCTTCGTGTCGAGCCCGACCATCATCGAAGGTGACGCAGGCGCGCGCCAGGCGGTGTTCGAGATCCATCTTTCCGAGGCTTATGAGAAAAACCTCACATTCAAGTTCAAGACATCGGACGGCACGGCCAAGAGCGGCGCCGACTATGCCGGGCGGTCCGGCTCGGTGACGCTGCTGGCCGGCCAGACGGTGACGGCGGTCACGATCGACCTGGTCGAGGACGAACGGCTCGAGGGCGACGAGAGCTTCTCGCTGGCCCTCACGCCGCCCGCGGGCGGCATCGTGAAGAACGTGATTTCGGCCGGCCGGGCGACGATCGCCAACGACGACGACATTCACGAGGTCATCCGGGGCAACGACAGCGCCAATCGCCTCTATGGCGGCACCGGCGATGACAGCATTTTCGGCAACGGCGGCAACGACACGCTCAGTGGCGGTTCCGGCAAGGACCGGATCGACGGCGGCACGGGCAACGACGTTCAGGATGGAGGGAGCGGAAACGACAAGCTCTGGGGCAGGGAGGGCAACGACAGACTGACTGGGGGAACGGGAAACGATGGGCTTGAGGGCAATTCGGGCAAGGACACGCTGAAAGGCGGCGACGGCCACGACAGAATGAAGGGGGACAGCGGCGTCGACACGCTGGAGGGCGGCAAGGGCGCCGACCGGCTCCTGGGCGGCGACCAGGCCGACACCTTCGTCTTCCGCGCGCGCAGCGATTCCACCGTCGATTCCGCCGGTCGCGATAAGATCGGCGACTTCAGCCGCAGCGAGGGTGACAAGCTCGGCCTGTCCGGAATCGACGCCAAGACCGCCGCCAAGGGCAACAACGCGTTTTCCTTCATCGGCGACGACGCCTTCGACAAGCATGCGGGCGAGCTGCGCTATGCGCACAAGAACGGCAATACCCTGGTCCAGGGCGACGTCAACGGCGACGGCAAGGCGGACTTTGCGTTCGTGCTGGAGGGCACGATCGGCTTGAAAGCGTCCGACTTCATTCTGTGAGGACGACTGTGCCAGTGCCGCGGACGGAGGCAGCGCGGCCCGACCTGCGCTCAGCTCGACTGGCCGGCGACCCAGTTGTGCCAGTCGGCCTCGCTGCCGCGGAAGACGTTGAGGTCGATCTTGCCGTCGACGCCCTGGGACAAGCCGGAGCCCGAATACTGCCAGAACACCCATTTGCGGTTGGGGTAGCGCTTCGACGGGTGGGCTGCGACCGAGCGCAGCCAGAACGGATGGTTCGGGAATTCGCCGGAGAGATTGTCGGCATAGAAGTCCGGCGCGGTGTAGATGATCGGACGCTGGCCGTAGTGGCGTTCGAGCTTGTCCATGAACACCTGCATCTTCTCCAGCACCTTCGCCCGCGACAGCCGGCGCTTGCAGCTCGATTCGGCGTTGTACTCGACGTCGATCACCGGCGGCAGCGCGCCGGCCTCGCGCGGCACGTTGCGGATGAACCAGTCCGCCTGTTCTCCGGCCGTGCGGCACCAGTAGAAGAAGTGGTAGGCGCCGCGTTTGATCCCGGCTTCCTTGGCCCGGCGCCAGTTCTTCTGGAACATCGGGTCGAGATGGTCGCCGCCGTCGGTCGCCTTGATGAAGGCGAAGTTCGCCCCTTGCGTCCTCAACGTTTGCCAGTCGATCTCGCCCTGCCAGCGCGAGACGTCGACGCCGTGGACGGCGTGGTGACGCGGGCTGACCTTGCCGAAGTTGATCGGCTTGGCGTCGCGAAAGCGCTGGCTGTAGATGCGCGGGCCCTTGCTGGCCCTGGGGGTTGCGGCCGGCGCTTCCGGCGCGATCGTCTCGAGCGGACGCTGCGAGGGCACGGCCATGCCGGCATCGCGCGTCACCGCGTCGAACTGCTGTTGGTCGGGCACCGGCCCGGCCCAGGCGAGCTCGTGCGGTGCAGAGCCGTCTTCGCCCGCCTCGGCGGCGGCCACATCGCCGACCTCCGCCGTCGGCACCGGCGAGGCCGGCCGCACGATCGAATTCGTGGTCTCGCGGGACGTCAGCCCCGCCTTGAGTGCCTCCGGCCCGGAACTGGACGAGCAGCCCGAAAGGACAAGGCCGAGGAGGATGAGGGCAGGGGCGGCCGAAAGATGCATGGGAACCCGTTACGCAAGACCAAGGACGACGGCTCGGGGCGAGCCGCCAGGAACCACAAAGGACAAGGCTAACGGGGAATTACCAAGAAAGACTGAATCCAATCTTTACGGCGCGACATCGCCTCGCGCCGCTTGTCGTCGTGCAACGGCAGCGGTCGCAAAGGACCGCTGCCGCAGGACCGGGTGGATCAGACGGCGATCTTGCCGCCGCCGATCTTGGTGATCGCGACCACGGAGGGGCGCACCGGCATGTCGTCCTTGAAGTCCGGCCAGCGGGTGGAGAGGTCCTCGTAGTAGGACGGGCGGCCGTGACCGTCCCAGTCCTCGCCGCCGTCGCCCGGATGCTGGACGGCGACGAAGGCCGTCTCGTCGTCCGGGGTGAACAGCGGACCGCACATTTCCGCGCCGACCGGAACGCGGAAGAACAGCTTGGAGGTGGCGCGGGCGTCGCCCTCGGTGTCGACCGCCCAGAGGCCGTCGGTGCGCCCGGTGGCCTTGTTGGAGTTGCCGTCGGTCGAGACCCACAGGCGCCCGGCGGCGTCGACCGCACAGTTGTCCGGCATGCCGAACCAGCCGTTCTTCGTCGTCTCCGTCGAGAAGGTGGCGCCGACGTCGGCCACCGACGGGTCGCCGCACTTCAGCAGCACTTCCCACTTGCCCGAGGTCGCGGTGAAGTCGCCGCCGTCTTCCTCGATCTCGATGATGTGGCCGAAGGCGTTCTCCGCACGCGGGTTGGCGGCGTCGACCTGCTCGGCCTTGCGCTTGGTGTTGTTGGTCAGCATGACATAGACCTTGCCGTTGACGCCGTTCGGCTGCACGTCCTCGGGGCGGTCCATCTTGGTGGCGCCGAGAAGGTCGGCGGCGCGGCGGGTCTCGATCAGCACGTCCGCCTGGCTGGCAAAGCCGTTCTCGGCGGTCAGCGGGCCCTGGCCATGCACGACCGGCAGCCAGGTCATGGTGCCGTCCTCGTTGAACTTTGCGACATAGAGCGTGCCGGCGTCCAGCAGGTCCATGTTGGCGGCGCGGTCGGTAGCGTTGTAGGTGCCGTCGGTGACGAACTTGTAGACGTAGTCGAAGCGCTCGTCATCGCCGAGGTAGAAGACGACCTTGCCGTTCTTGGCGACGATCGATTCCGCGCCCTCGTGCTTGGTGCGGCCGAGTGCTGTGCGCTTCTTCGGCACCGAGGTGGGGTCCATCACGTCGACCTCGACGATCCAGCCGAAGCGGTTCGGCTCGTTCGGCTCCTTGGAAAGGTCGAAGCGGTCGTAGAAGTTGGCCCACTCGTAGGCGCCTTCCGGCACGCCGTAGCGCTTGTAGTTCTCGGCCTCGGCATGACCGGCCGGCAGTTCGCCGGAGAAGTAGCCGTGGAAGTTCTCTTCCGCCATGATGTAGGTGCCCCACGGGGTCACCCCGCCGGCACAGTTGTTGAACGTGCCCATGACCTTCCGGCCGGTCGCATCGGCATGGGTCTTGACGCGGTCGTGGCCGGCGACCGGGCCGGAGAGCTGCATCTCGGTGTTGACGGTGACGCGGCGGTTGAGCTTGCCTTCCGGCACCACCTGCCACTTGCCGTCGACCTTGCGGATCTCGACGATCGTGCCGCCGTGGGCGGCCATCTCGACGTCGACCTGTTCCTTCGACAGCGGACCCTGCTCGACCTTGCCCTCGACGATCTTGACGAGGCCGGGGAACATCAGGTGCGGGTTGGTGTATTCGTGGTTCACGACGAGAAGGCCGTGCTCGGAGGAGCCCTCCAGCGGGATGAAGCCGACATAGTCGTTGTTGTAGCCGAACTGCCGCTCCTGTGCCGCCGCCGTCTGCCTGGTCGGGTCGAAGGCGGGCGAATCGGGGAACAGGGCATCGCCCCAGCGCAGCAGGACGTCGGCATCATAGCCCTCGGCGACGTGGTGGTTGGCGTCGACGCCGGCCTCGACCTCGGCAAACGAGAAGGCCGAACCGCCGCCCGCACGGGCGGCATTGGGTGCGCTCAGGAGCGCGGCGGGACAGACGGTCGCGGCGATCGCCGAGACGGCAAGCGACCCCTGCAGGAAGCCGCGGCGCGAGAAGCGCTTGCCGATGATCTCGCCCATCGTGGGGTTCGCGCTCTGGTTATGCCCGTCGCCATCGGCGTCTTCGAGCTGCGTCGTCGGGAAAATTCTTTGAGAGAATTGTTCGGTCATGAGGCTGTCTCCGAATTGCACTGGGACTCCCGATCTAGAGTCGTTCTAGCCCATAGAGACGGCATGTTTCGGTTTTGCGACAGGGAGCTGTGCCCCGTCGCTTGCTGTTCGCCTTTGCCCATCATCAGCCGTTGCGCTGCACCTTTCGCCAGGCGATCGCGTGATCGATGAAGGCGCGCAGACCCGCCGACGGCAGACGCCGGCTCGGGTAGTAGAGGCAGATCCCGGGATAGGGCGGCGTCCATTCGGCAAGAAGCTGCACGAGCGTCCCTTTCGCGAGATCCTCTTCCACCGACCGCAAGGACGCATAGGCGATCCCGCCATGCCGACGGGCGGCGAGCACGCTGAGCTCGGTGCTGCCGGCGATCAGGCGCCCCCTGACGTCGACCGTGATCGTTTCGCCGTTCCGCTCCAGTTCCCAGGCGACGAGGCTTCCGCTCGGGAGCCGGGCGCGGATGCACTCGTGACCGAGCAGGTCGCCGGGTGTGGCCGGGCGCGGCTTGTCCTGCAGGTAGGACGGCGAGGCGACGAGGACGAAGGATTCGCTTTGGCCGAGCGGCACGCGGATCATGTCCTTCGGAACGACCTCCTCCAGGCGCAGCCCGGCGTCGAAGCCCTCCGCGACGATGTCCACCAGGCGCCCCTCGGTGACGAGATCGACCTTCATCTCCGGATAGGCGGCCAGGAAATCCAGCACCAGCGGCAGGACGCGCTGCGCGCCGCCCTCTGAGGTATTGAGGCGCAGGAGGCCGGCCGGCGTGCTGCGCAGGCGGTCGACGGCGAGAAGCGCCATGTCGATCTCGTCGAGCGCCGGGCGGACCCGAAGCAGCAGCGCCTCGCCGGCCTCGGTGAGCGAGACGCTGCGGGTCGTCCGGTTGAAGAGGCGGATGCCGAGGCGCTTTTCGACGTTGGCGACCTGGTGGCTGAGGGAGGACACGGCAATCCCCATCTCCTTCGCCGCACCCCGGAAGCTGCCGCAGGTGGCGACGCTCGATATCGCCCTCAGGTCCGCAAGCGTCATTCCCGACATTGTCCGAATTCCTTCAATGATCTGTCCGGCATTGTCCGGCTAATACCACGGCCGTGCCGCCATTACATCGGTGTCCGGACAAAAGGAGACCATGATGAAAAAGACGATATTGATCACGGGCTGCTCCTCCGGTTTCGGAGCGGTAGCCGCAAGGCTCTTCGCGGCGGAGGGCTGGAATGTGGTGGCGACGATGCGGCGCCCCGACGACGGGGCGGGCCTGCAAGACCTGCCCGACGTTCTCGTCACCCGGCTGGACGTCCAGGATCGCGAGAGCATCGACAGGGCGGTCGGTGCGGCGATCGAAAGGTTCGGCCGCATCGACGTGGTGGTGAACAATGCGGGCTACGGGCTGTTCGGTGTGTTCGAGGGAACCGCGCGCGAAAAGGTCGCCGACCAGTTCGAGGTCAACGTCTTCGGCGTGATGGACGTGATCCGGGCGACGCTGCCGCATTTCCGGGAAAACCGCTCCGGCCTCTACATCAACGTCAGCTCCGGCGCCGGTGTCTTCGGCCTTCCGATGATCTCCCTCTACAACGCCTCCAAGTTCGCCCTCGAAGGCTTCTCGGAATCGCTGTCCTACGAGCTGGCCGCGCTTGGCATCGGCGTGAAGATCGTCGAGCCGGGCGGGGTGCTGGAAACGAAGTTCGGCGAGCGCAGCGGGCAGGAGTTCTCCGCGACGACCACGCCATCCGACTATGACGGTTTCATCGCCGGTGCCGGCGAGGTCTTCGAAGGCTTGCGCCGGTCACGCGGCCTGGCAACGAGCGACGCGGTGGCGAAGGTCATTTTCGAGGCCGCGACCGACGGGACCGACCAACTCCGCTACGTCGCGACCGACGACATCAGGCCGCTGATCGACAAGCGCCGGGGCAGCTCCGAAGCCGAATACATGGCCTTCATGCGCGAGCGCATGACGCCGAAGATGCGGTGAATCTCGCCGACGAAGTCCCCCGCGGCGAGATCAGTCGCCGCGGGGATCAGGGCAGGGCGGTTCCGCCTGGCGGACGGCGAACAGAAGCGCTATCGGCGGAAAGGGGCGGGCGCCGACGATCCGCTTCGACCGTTCCCCTGGCGCCGTCGCTCGATCGCCATCAGTCCGTAATGCGTCGCCGTGGCAAACAGACCGACGATCGATCCGTAGTTCACGAAGAATGCCAAAGTCGCGTCGTTGAAATCCCACATGTCGAGGGCGTAGGTGAGCATCAGCTTCGCTTCGAACCCCATCTCGACGATGGACTGCGCACCCCAGAAGAAAATGGCAGCCGCCGCAAGACGCAACGCCACCGTCCGCACCGGGCTGTGCCCCTCGATCCCGAACGCGGCCCTGAACACATGCATGACCACGGCCCAGCGCGTGCCGAGATGGATGGCGATCACCAGCAGCACCCAATAGGCTGCGAACATGTGGATCTCGCGGATGGCGAAGCTGCCGTCCAGCGCCAGGAAGGCGAACGCGTCTCGCGAGATCAGCAGGCTGGTGACGAGCATGATCAGCATCCCGACGGCGAGGCAGGCGATCGTCGCGACGTTGAACAGCCGGACGAAACCATGGCGCTTCCTGCCGGCCGTTCCGTACCAGCGGCGGTTGAAGACGTTGTGAGCGATCACCAATACAAGGAGAGCCGTCCCGAAGAGTTCATGCCACAGGTTGCCGAGCCACCAGTAGGCCAGGCATGCGATGACCAGCCCGACGGCGCCGAAATCGAGGAACAGGCGGAGGCGAAAGATGCCGCTCATTCGAATTCAAAGCGCCGCATGTCGTTGAACGTATAGAGAAACTCCCTGTCGGCCCGCGACGTGTGGCAGCGTTGGCAGCGGGCGGTGTTCTCATCCATGTTGATCGTGCCGTCGGGCTTGAACCATTGGAACTGCCAGTCGGCCGTGCGCCGGTCCTCGCCGTAGTCCTGGCCCCACCTTTCGCCCTTCTCCATGATGAAGTAGCGGAAGACCTTACCGTCGCGGTAGTCGACCAGGGCGACATGGGTGCCGTTCGGGATCGGCTCGCCGCGTTTGACCGCCTCGATTGCCGCGCGGGTGGTCATGATGTGCTCGGTGACCTCGCCGCGCTCCACCGTCGTGTAGTGGACGAGCTTGGCGATGTCCGGCATCGTCGCCCGGGTCGGCTCGGCCTGGACCTGCATTCCGACGAAGAACAGGGCGCCCGATACCAGGCCCGCCGTTGCGAAGGCGCGAACCATCCTATTCACCGGCACCTCCATCGGTTTCGCCGTAGTCCTCGTCGGAGACCTTTTCCATCCAGGTCACGACGCTGCCGTTCTCGGCCTCGGCGACGGCGAAATGCGACATCGCTTCGTCGGCGGAGGCGCCGTGCCAGTGCTTGACCATCGGCGGGATCCAGACGACGTCGCCCGGTCCGACGGTGAGGACCGGCCCGCCTTCCTTCTGGACCCGGCCCTTGCCGGAGATGATGAAGAGCGTCTGGCCGAGCGGATGGGTATGCCATGCCGTGCGGGCGCCGGGACTGAAGGAGACGGTTGCGCCGCTGATCCGGGCGGGATCGGTGCCCCTGTAGCGTCCGGAGACGCGCACCGCGCCGGTGAAGGTGTCCGCCGGGCCGGGGACCGGGTCTTCGTCGGCGCGCGTGACCTGCAGGTCCATGGATGCCCCGTCAGATCGTGCTTGTGCAGACCGTGTCTGAGCGGCGCCGCTGCGGCTGTCGAAGACGGCCTTCAGCACCGGCACGGCGGACATGGCGCGCGGCCAGCCCGCATAGAAGGCGACATGGGTGACGGCTTCGGCGGCCTCGGCCGCGGTCAGGCCGTTGTCCATCGCCCGGTTGGCATGGAAGGGCAGTTGTTCCGGCTGGCCGATCGCAACCAGCGCCGTCATCGTCACCAGGCTGCGGTCGCGGGCGGAAAGATCCGGCCGCTGCCAGAGATCGCCGAACAGGACGCGATTGGTGAGGTCGGCAAGCGCTGCGGCCGTCGGTGCCACCGCGGCGTTGACCGTTGCCGCGCGCCGGGCCTCGGCCACGGCCTCGAGCGCGATCCGCGCCGCCGCGCTGTTCGCCACCGGGCCGATGCTGCGCTCGTCGAAGACGGTCTTGACCTCGCTGACGGCCGAGATGGCGTTCGGCCAGCCGGAATAGAAGGCGAGCTGGGTGATGAGTTCGCCGATTTCGGCCGGGGTCACGCCATTGTCGAGCGCGCGGCGCACGTGTCCGCCGATCTGCGCCGTCCTGCCCGTGGCGACCAGGGCCGCGACGGTGACGAGGCTGCGGTCGCGCGGCCTGAGCTCGGCCCTTTCCCAGACTTCGCCGAAGAGAACGCTGTCGGTGAAATGGCCGAGCCCCGGCGCCACATCGTAGACGGCGGGCGGGGCGACGCGCCGCCGTTCCTCCTGGGCTTCGGCCCCGGTCACGGCGAGGGTCGATAGCGCGATGCTGGCGGCGATGGTCTTCATCCGGATATTCCTCTTGTGTTCGGGCCAGGGCGCCCCGCATGGTGCGGGGAGCCCGATTGCTGAGATGGGCGCGAAAGCCGCCGGGATTAGACGGCCGGATCCGATTGGGCCTATACGCGTCGTTCATGAATGGGCACGCTGCCGGGAGCGGCAGCCGCGCCCTCGAGGCGCGTCAGAAGCGCAGCAGCGTCTTGATCGCCCGGCGCTCGTCCATGGCCCTGTAGCCCTCGGCCACGTCGGCGATCGGCAGTTCGAGGTCGAACACACGGCCCGGGTCGATCGTGCGATCGATCACCAGGTCCATCAGGTACGGCAGGAAACGGCGCACCGGTGCCGGCCCGCCGAGCAGGCTCTTCTGCTGGAAGAACAGATTCTGTCCATCGAACGTCACGCCGTGCGGTACGCCGACGAAGCCGATCTTGCCGCCCGGGCGGGCGCAGTCGATCGCCTGCGACATCGATTCCTGCGTGCCGACGCATTCCAGGACCGAGGCCGCACCGACGCCGTCGGTCAGTTCCTTCACGCGGGCGACGCCGGCGTCGCCGCGCTCGGAGACGATGTCGGTCGCGCCGAATTCCAGCGCCAGGTCCTGGCGGGTCTTGTGGCGGCTCATGGCGATGATGCGTTCCGCCCCCATCTGTCTGGCGGCGAGCACGCCCATCAGGCCGACGGCGCCGTCACCGACGACGACGGCGGTGGAGCCTTCCTGCACGCCGGCCGCATCGGCGGCATACCAGCCGGTGCCGAGCACGTCGGAGGTTGCGAGCAGGCCGGGGATCAGGTCGTCGGACGGCATCTCGGCGGTGGCGACGAGCGTTCCGTCGGCGAGCGGCACGCGGGCATAGGGCGCCTGCGCCCCGGTCATGAATTCCCGCTGCTCGCACGACGACTGGAAGCCGAAACGGCAATGCGGGCAGGTGTTGTCGGAAAGGCAGAAGGAGCCGACGACGAACTGGCCGGGCCTGACCGTCTTCACGGCACTGCCGACCTCGACGACGACGCCGCAATATTCGTGGCCCATGGCCATCGGTGCCGTCACCGCATTGGCGCCGCGGTAGGGCCAGAGGTCGGATCCGCAGATGCAGGAGGCCGAGAGGCGGATGATCGCATCCGTAGGCTTGAGGATCTTGGGCTCGGAAACCTCCTCGCAGCGGACGTCTCCCGGTCCGTGAAGCATT
The DNA here is from genome assembly GCA_900469965.1 of Hyphomicrobiales bacterium. GTDB lineage: Bacteria > Pseudomonadota > Alphaproteobacteria > Rhizobiales > Rhizobiaceae > Mycoplana. The sequence continues at coordinate 50,416 of UBZP01000021.1, forward strand.
GTTGCCAGCATGATGTGTTCCTTTCGATCATGTGTTGGTGGGCGTTGGCAGGCGTTGTTCCGGCAGCGGACCGCTGCCGACGGGCGGGGCCTCCTAGCGCGGGCCCGGACCGGTGGAGGTCACGACCCGGGCACAGGCGGCCGAGCCGATCCCCATGAGCGCGATCACCCAGCCCATCGGCCATGGCGTGCCGTCGGCGAAGAGGCCGACGAGGCCGGAGCCGGCGATGCCGCTGCCATATTGGATGGCGCCGACAAGGGCCGAGACCGAGCCTGCCTGCCCGGGCTCGTCGGCCATCGCCCCGGCGATCGAATTGGCGACGATGAACCCCGTGGCCGAAACGAAGATCAAGAGCGGCGCGAAGAGGCCCCACAATCCGCCGAGATCCGCATAGGCACTGACCGCAACGGCGATGCCGGCGATCATGGCGACGAGCGTGCCGGCGGAAAGGATGCGGCCGATGCCGAAGCGGTGGACGAGCCGGGCGTTGATCAGGTTGGTGATGACGATGCCGATGATGCCGGCGCCGAACAGCAGGCCGTAATATTCGGCGGGAACGCGATGATGGGTGATGAAGGCGGAGGGCGTTCCGGCGATGTAGGCGTATATGCCGGAATAGAAGAATGCGCCGGCACATGCATGGCCGAGGATCTTCCGCTGCTTGAGCAGGTCGGCATAGCGGCGGAATGCGCCGGTCAGCGGATCGGTCCGCCGCCGCTCCGCCGGCAACGTCTCCGGCAGCGTGAACAGGCCGGCAAGCGCCAGGAGCCCGAGGATCACCAGAGCCCAGAAGATCGCCCGCCAGCCCGCGACCGCCGCGATCTGGCTGCCGAGGATCGGTCCGAGAAGCGGCGCGATCGCCATCACGGCGATCAGCGTCGAGAGCATTTGTGCCGCGCGCGGCCCCTGGTAGAGATCGCGCACCATGGCGCGCGACAGGACGACGCCGGCGCAGGCGCCGAACGCCTGCAGGACCCGCCACAGGATGATCGCCTCGACGCTGAGGGATATGGCGCAGCCGATCGATCCGATGACGAACAGCACGAGCCCGATGGCGACCGGCAGCCTGCGGCCGTACTTGTCGCTGACGGCGCCCCAGAGGAGCTGTCCGAGGCTGAAGCCGATCAGGAAGCCGGAGATCGTATACGCGACGCTGCCCTCGTCCGCGCCGAGTTCGGCCGCCATTGCGGGCATCGCGGGTAGATAGAAATCCGTCGAGATCGACGCGAAGCCCATCAGCGCGCTCAGGATGGCGAGCACGTGCCAGCGCCCGGCATGCGATGCCGACGGATCGTCGGCGACGGCCGTGGCTGGGCCGAGCTGTGCTTGCAATGTCATGGCCGTAGGGGTTTCCCGTTGTCAAAAAATGTGCGGTCGCCAGGCAGCACCGGTGCCGCTCCCGCCTGGCGTCGAATGCGGGCAGGGGACCTCAGAGGCCCGTCGTCTTCAGAAGGTGCTCGGGATAGCGCTCGCCTTCGACCTCGATCTCTGCGGCCGCTTTCTCGATCCGGGCGAGTTCGGCCGGTGTGAGTTCGACGTCGACGGAGGCAAGGTTTTCCTCCAGCCGGTGCAGTTTCGTCGTGCCGGGGATGGGAACGATCCACGGCCTCTGCGCCAGCAGCCAGGCGAGCGCGATCTGGGCAGCGGTGGCGCCCTTCTCGTCTGCGATCGCCTTCAGGAGATCGACCAGCGCCTGGTTCTTCTCCATCGCCTCGGGCGTGAAGCGCGGCAGGATGTTGCGGAAATCGCCCTCGCCGAGCCTGGTATCCTTGCTCATCGCGCCCGTCAGGAAACCCTTGCCGAGCGGGCTGTAGGGGACGAGGCCGATGCCGAGTTCCGCGCAGGTCTCCAGGATGCCGTTCGTTTCCACGCCGCGGGTCCAGAGCGAATACTCGTTCTGCAGCGTCGTCACGGGCTGCACCGCATGGGCGCGGCGCACCGTCTTCGCGCCCGGCTCGGACAGGCCGAAATGCTTGACCTTGCCTTCGGCGATCAGGTCCTTCACGGCGCCGGCGACATCCTCGATCGGCACGCCTAGGTCGACGCGATGCTGGTAGAAGAGATCGATCACCTCGACGCCGAGGCGCTTCAGGCTGGCCTCGGCGACTTCCTTGATGTGCTCCGGGCGGCTGTTCAGGCCGGACTGCCTGCCGTCGACGAAATCGAAGCCGAACTTGGTGGCGATGACGACCCGGTCGCGGACCGGCTTCAGGGCTTCGCCGACCATCTCCTCGTTGGTGAAGGGGCCGTAGACCTCGGCCGTATCGAAGAAGGTCACGCCGAGATCGACGGCCTTCCGGATCAGCCTGACGCCCTCCGGCCTGCTCACCTTGTTGGCATAGCCGAAGTCGAGCCCCATGCAGCCGAAGCCGAGCGCCGAGACTTCGAGACCTGCGGTTCCGAGGACGCGCTTTTTCATATCCTGTCTCCGTTCACGAAAATGGCGAGCGAGGTGCCGCCGGGCAGGTCCTGGACCTGTTCACCGGGCGATCACCTCGTCGTGTGAACGGATTTTATGCCTTCATCGGATATTCGATTAGATGCTAAGTATGACATGAACCTATGCTTGGGATTCATGAATGAAACGCGATGAACTCGGCGACCTCGTCGCCTTCCTGACCGTCGCCGAAGAACGCAGCTTCACCCGGGCCGCGGCGCAGATGGGCACGTCGCAATCGTCGCTCAGCCACACCGTGCGGCGGCTCGAGGAGCGGATGGGCGTCCGGCTGCTGACGCGGACGACGCGCAACGTCGTTCCGACCGAGGCCGGCGAGAAGCTCATGAAGACGCTGCGGCCGGCGATCGACGAGATCAGCGGCCAGATCGACGCGTTGACGGCGATGCGGCAGCGCCCCGGCGGCAACATCCGGATCACCTCGAGCCGTCATGCGGCCGAGACGATCCTCATGCCGGCCGTCAAGCGGCTCATGGCCGACCATCCGGATGTCAATGTCGAGATCTCCGTCGACCAGCGCTTCGTCGACCTGGTGGCCGAACGCTTCGACGCCGGCGTGCGGCTCGGCGAGAGCATCGAGAAGGACATGATCGCCGTCCGCATCGGCCCGGAACTGCGGATGGTCGTTGCCGGCTCGCCGGACTATTTCGCGCGCCATCCGAAGCCCGAGACGCCGCACGATCTGACCCAGCACAGATGCATCAACCTGCGCCTGCCGACGCTCGGCGGTCTCTATATCTGGGAATTCGAGCGCAACGGCCGCCCGCTCAACGTCCGGGTCGACGGTCAGTTCGTCTGCAACGACGTGCCGATGATCATCGACGCCGCCCTCGACGGCCTGGGCCTGACCTGCCTTCCCGACGATCATCTCGGGCCCCTCGTCCGGGAAGGGCGGCTGATTCCGGTGCTGGAGGACTGGTGTGAACCCTTCCCCGGCTATCACCTCTATTATCCGAGCCGAAGGCTCGCATCCCCCGCCTTCGCCCTGCTCGTCGAGGCGCTGCGGTATCGTTGACAAATGGGGGGAGGGGCTGCAGGCCGCAGCAGTCACTTCTGCAGGCCGGCCATCCGCAGCCCCTCCCGGAACAGTTCCAACTGCTCCGGGCGTTCGAGCAGAAGACCGCGCTGGATGAAGTCTTCGATCGAGAAATCCGGGCTCAACGCCAGAAGCGACGCCCTGGCCCTTTCGGTCGCCGCGGCATCGCCGGCCTTTGCGTAACAGGCGACGAGGCGCGCGCAAGTGAAGGGTCCTGGGTTCGGCAGTTCCTCCAGCGCCGCGGCGGCCTCCTCGTATCGACCGAGAAGATAGAGCGCGTTGCCGAGCGTGGCGCTGTACCAGGGCGGAGGGAAGGGGTTTAGCCGGAACCCCTCGTCGATCCACTCCATCGCCTCCTCGAGCTTGCCGCGGCGTGCGAGGAGCCCGCCCATCTGCACCAGCGTGTTCGCATCGTTGGGGTTGATCCGGTAGGCACGGCGATAGTGCCGCTCTCCGAGTTCGAATTCGCGTCGGTTGACATGGATGAGGGCGAGCATTCGTTGGCATCCGCTGTCGCCCTCGTCGAGGGTGACAGCCTTGCGCGCCAGCGACAGTGCCTCATCCAGAACCGGCTGGGGCGAATTGGCGTATCCGTTCACGGCAATCTTCGCCAGCGCCAGATGCGCATGGGCCGGGCCGAACTGCGGATCCTTCTCGACCGCCGCCTCGAACATCGCAAGAGCCTGCTGGTTGTCGTCCTTGCCATAGCCGCGAATATGTACCAGTCCGCGCAGGTAACATTCATAGGCGGCAAGGCTCGCCGGCGGCTTGCGCAGCGCCTGGCGGACATCGGCGCTTTCGATCTGCCCCACGAGCGTCGAGACGATCATCCGTGTCACCTCGTCCTGCACGGCAAAGATGTCCTCGACCTCGCGGTCATAGTGTTCCGACCAGAGGCGTGCCCCGCTTGCCGCTTCGACGAGCTGCGCTGCGATCCTGACCCGCTGGCCGGCGCGGCGAAGGCTGCCAACGACGAGATAGGTCACGCCCAGCTTCGTGCCGATGGCCTTCAGGTCGGGATGCCGGTCGTGGAAGCGGAAGGACGAACCGGCATCGATGACGGTGAGCAAACGAAACCGCGCCAGACCGGCGATGATGTCCTCGGCGATGCCGTCGCTGAACAGGTCTCGTTCAGACGATCCGCCGAGGTTCTCGAACGGCAGGACCGCCACGGACGTCGGCCTGGCGAGCGAGCCCGCCGATGGTCGCGCCGGCGCGTCCTTCCAGTGCCAGACGTGTACGGGACGGGCGATGTTCTTCAGCGCGATCTCGCCGCCATCGGCAAAGGCCGAACGTTTGCTTGCGTCAAGCTGCTGGAACACCTGATCCGAGATGCAGATGCCGCCGGCCGCCGCCGTGCCTTCCAGCCGGGCAGCGACATTCACGCCATCTCCGAGCAGGTCTTCTCCGTCGATCACCGCATCGGCCAGGTTGACCCCGATCCTCAGGGTGAGGGGAGCTTCGGACCGCCGCCCGCGGCGTTGGGACTGGAGCTTCAGCTGGATTGCGATCGCACACGCGACCGCATCGACAGCCGAATCGAAGGCGACGAGCGCACCGTCGCCGAGAAGTTTGATGATGCGCCCCCCATGGGAGGCGACGCTCGGAGAAAGGATGGAGGACTGAAACCGCCTGATCGTCGCGATCGTGGCCGTCTCGTCGGCTTCCATCAGACGCGAATAGCCAACGACGTCGCTCGCCAGGATGGCCGCCAGTCGCCGTTCGACGCGTCGCTTCGCCATCGCGTCCTCCGCAGGAAATACGGAGAATACTAGCGTGGGCGCCGATAGCGGGGAAGTGGGCGAGCGAGATCCCCCACGAGACCGATGGAAAGGCGAAGACGGCAAAGGCCCGGGGAGTGGATCCCCGGGCCTCGGATAGCTGCTGATGGACTGCTCAGGTCGAACGCCCGCTCAGTCGGGCGCGCCTCAGCTGCACCCGCTCGTCGCCCCGCAGGTGTCGCACTTCTCGCAGGTGCCGTTGCGCACCATCGTGAAGTTCTGGCACTCCGAGCACATGTTGCCGGTATAGCCCTGCGCGATCGAGCGCATGCGGCGTTCGTTCTCCACCTTCTTGGCCTCCGCCTTGGCGGATGCCGCCTCGGCTGCGGCCTTGTCGGAGAACAGCGCCGTGACGGACTGCTGGCTCTCGGTGGCGACCTCCTCGGAGGTCTCCTCGGCGATCTCCTCGGCCAGTTCCGCTGCGCGCTCCTCGTAGTCGCGCTTGAAGGCGACGATTTCCGAGGTCGAGATCGCGGTCGCAGCCTCGAGCTTGCGGGCGGCGCTGCCGGCAAAGGCGGTCACGTTGCCCGACGAGGCGGCCTTGGCGGGAGCGGCGGTCGCCGCCCCCTTCGGCTCGCCCACCTGCCGCTCGCTGCCGGTGCCGGCGACGAGGGTCGGCTTGTAGCCGCGGGTCCAGCCGGTCGAGACGAGGTTGGTCTTGCCTTCCTGGATGCCCTTGCCGAGCGCGGTGTTGCCGAAGTCGGAGGTGTCGACATGGGCGAGGTCGTGGCGGCCGAGATAGGAGACCGCCAGTTCGCGGAACACGTAGTCGAGGATCGAGGTGGCGTTCTTGATCGCGTCGTTGCCCTGGACCATGCCGGCCGGCTCGAACTTGGTGAAGGTGAAGGCCTCCACATATTCCTCCAGCGGCACGCCGTATTGCAGGCCGAGCGAGATCGCGATCGCGAAGTTGTTCATCATCGCGCGGAAGGCGGCGCCTTCCTTGTGCATGTCGATGAAGATCTCGCCGAGGCGGCCGTCGCCGAATTCGCCGGTGCGCAGATAGACCTTGTGCCCGCCGACGACGGCCTTCTGGGTGTAGCCCTGGCGGCGGTTCGGCAGCTTCTCGCGCTCGCGGGTGACGCGCTCGATGATCCGCTCGACGATCTTCTCGGTGACGGCGACGGCCTGGGCCGCGGCCGGTGCGGCGACCAGCTCCTCGACGGCCTCCTCGTCGTCCTCGTCCTCGATCAGCGAGGCATTCAGCGGCTGCGACAGCTTCGAGCCGTCGCGGTAGAGCGCGTTGGCCTTCAGCGCCAGCTTCCAGGACAGCATGTAGGCGGAGCCGCAATCCTCGACGGTCGCCTCGTTCGGCATGTTGATCGTCTTGGAGATCGCCCCCGAGATGAACGGCTGGGCGGCCGCCATCATGCGGATGTGGCTTTCCACCGAGAGGTAGCGCTTGCCGATCTTGCCGCAGGGGTTGGCGCAATCGAAGACGGCGAGGTGCTCGCTCTTCAGGAACGGTGCGCCTTCCAGCGTCATCGCGCCGCAGACGTGGATGTTGGCGGCCTCGATGTCCTTCTTCGAGAAGCCGATGTGCTCGAGCAGGTTGAAGCTCATGTCGGACAGCTGCTCGTCCGTGACCTTCAGCGTCTCCTTCAGGAAGTCGGCGCCGAGCGTCCACTGGTTGAACACGAACTTGATGTCGAAGGCGCTCTTCAGCGCGCCGTTGACGGCGGCAACCTTCTCGTCCGTGAAGCCCTTGGCCTTCAGCGAGCCGGGGTTGATGCCGGGCGCCTGGTTCAGGTTGCCGTGGCCGACCGCATAGGCCTCGATCTCGGCGATCTGGGCTTCCGAGTAGCCGAGCGTGCGCAGCGCCTCCGGAACGGCGCGGTTGATGATCTTGAAATAGCCGCCGCCGGCGAGCTTCTTGAACTTCACCAGCGCGAAGTCGGGCTCGATGCCGGTGGTGTCGCAGTCCATCACCAGGCCGATCGTGCCGGTCGGCGCGATCACCGTCGTCTGGGCATTGCGGTAGCCGTTCTTCTCGCCGAGCGCCACGGCCTGGTCCCAGGCCGCCATGGCATGGACGATCAGGTCCTGGTCGGGGCAATCGTCGTGGACGAGGGCGACCGGGTCGACCGACAGCTTCTCGTAGCCGCTGCGCTCGCCATAGGCGGCGCGGCGGTGGTTGCGCATCACCCGCAGCATGTTGTCGCGGTTCGGCGCAAAGCCCGGGAAGGTGCCGAGCTCGCCCGCCATCTCGGCGGAGGTCGCATAGGCGACGCCGGTCATGATCGCGGTGAGCGCACCGGCGATCGCGCGGCCCTCGGCCGAATCATAGGGGATGCCGGAGGACATCAGAAGGCCGCCGATATTGGCGTAGCCGAGGCCGAGCGTGCGGTATTCGTAGGAGAGTTCGGCGATCTGGCGCGAGGGGAACTGCGCCATCATCACCGAGATTTCCAGCACGATCGTCCACAGGCGGACGGCATGCTCGTAGTCGGCGATGTTGATGTTCTTCGTCGCCGCGTCCTTGAACTGCAGCAGGTTCAGCGAGGCGAGGTTGCAGGCCGTGTCGTCGAGGAACATGTATTCCGAGCACGGGTTGGACGCGCGGATAGGGCCGGCGGCCGGGCAGGTGTGCCAGTCGTTCATCGTCGTGTTGAAGTGCAGGCCCGGATCGGCCGATGCCCAGGCGGCGTAGGAGATCTGCTCCCACAGGTCGCGCGCCTTCAGCGTCTTCATCACCCGGCCGTCCTTGCGGGCGGTCAGGTTCCAGTCGCCGTCGGCCTCGACGGCCCGCAGGAAGTCGTCCTTGAGCGAGACCGAGTTGTTCGAGTTCTGGCCGGAAACGGTGAGGTAGGCTTCCGAGTCCCAGTCCGTGTCGTAGGTCTTGAACTCGATGTCCTTGTAGCCCTGCCTGGCGAACTGGATGACCCGCTTGATGTAGTTTTCCGGCACCTGGCTCTTCTTGGCGGCGCGGATCTCGCGCTTCAGGGCCGGGTTCTCGTTGGGATCGAAGCAGGCATCGTTGTCGGCGGTGCAATTGATGCAGGCCTTCATGATCGCCTTCAGGTGCGCGGCGACGATCTTGGAGCCGGTGACGAGGGCCGCCACCTTCTGTTCTTCCTTGACCTTCCAGTTGATGTAGGCCTCGATGTCGGGATGGTCGATGTCGACCACGACCATCTTGGCCGCGCGGCGCGTCGTGCCGCCCGACTTGATCGCGCCGGCAGCGCGGTCGCCGATCTTCAAAAAGCTCATCAGGCCGGAGGAGCGGCCGCCGCCGGACAGCTTCTCCCCCTCGCCGCGCAGGTGCGAGAAGTTCGAGCCGGTGCCGGAGCCGTACTTGAACAGGCGCGCCTCGCGCACCCACAGATCCATGATGCCGTTCTCGTTGACGAGATCGTCCTCGACCGACTGGATGAAGCAGGCGTGCGGCTGCGGGTGCTCGTAGGCCGACTTGGACTTCGTCAGCTTGCCGGTGAAGGGGTCGACATAGAAGTGGCCCTGGCCGGGGCCGTCGATGCCGTAGGCCCAGTGCAGGCCGGTGTTGAACCACTGCGGCGAGTTCGGGGCGACGCGCTGGGTGGCGAGCATGTAGGCGAGCTCGTCCTTGAAGGCGGAGGCGTCTTCTTCGGAAGCGAAGTAGCCGCCCTTCCAGCCCCAGTAGGTCCAGGTGCCGGCGAGACGGTCGAACACCTGGCGGGCGTCGGTCTCCGAGCCGTAGCGCTCACCCTCGGGAAGCGCCTTCAGGGCCTCGGTGTCGGCGACGGAGCGCCACAGGAAGGAGGGGACGTCGTTCTCCTCGACCTTCTTCAGCTTCGCCGGCACGCCTGCCTTGCGGAAATACTTCTGCGCCAGGATGTCGGCTGCGACCTGGCTGAACTGGGCGGGAACGTCGATGTCGGCGAGCCGGAAGACGATCGAGCCGTCCGGGTTCTTGATCTCGCTGGTGGCCTTGCGGAATTCGATCTCTGCATAGGCCGATTGGCCCTGCTTGGTGAAACGACGTTCTATGCGCATGGTCCCTTGTCCCTTTGGTTTCGCGCGCCCGCTGTGGCCAGCTTCAAGGCGCAATTGTCCACGACCGGCCGCGACCTTGCGCAGCCAGCTCAAATCTTCCAGTCTCTGCGGGAAACCCGTTGTTGCGGCACCCTGTATCTTGTGCTGAGCATGGCTGCAAACACTAAATATAGTGTTAACAACTTCTTTATGCCAGTCCTTTCGCGGCCCCGACCGCGACAAAAATGTGCGCAAAAACCTCCCCTGCGGCCGGCGGTTCATCCACCTTGACGCATGGTCATCGTTCGCTTTTGTTGATTGTCGGAACCGGACTTTAAACCCGTCGGTCCAGCCGCAGTTGCAGCGTGGAAACCATTAACGCCAAGGCACCCGATTCCGTCAAGAGGTGGTTTATGACGGATTTGTGGACGCTAGATCTTGTGTGTGTTGCCTGTGGAAATTGGGGACATGGCACAAACACTGGAAAATCAGACGGTTCAGGCGAAGCGCTCGCCGCCGGCGCACATCAGCTGTGGAGAACCCAATAAATAATGGGGCAGAAATGAGGGTGGATTGCGGCGTCTTTGCCACAGACGGAGACCACGCCGTCCCGGCATGGTTGCGGCACGTGGCGGACACGGCGAGGCGGCCGGAGAGCCGGTCCGGCGTCCGTTGAGAGAATACCCTGCAAGGGGGGCAGCCCGGGTCGCGCGCACAAGGCATCGGCCGGCGTCGGCCGGCGCCGCGGCTCCGGGCTGTGGGTATGGGCGAGGGGGCCTCGAGCGCGTTCTAGCCGCGCGGACCCTTGGCGATCGGCTCCTGATAGGTGAAGCCCATGTCCCAGGGGAAATAGATCCAGGTGTCCTGGCTGACCTCGGTGACGAAGGTGTCGACCTGCGGGCGGCCCTTGGGCTTGGCGTAGACGGCGGCGAAATGCGCCTTGGGCAGCATCGCGCGCACCTGCGCCGCGGTCTTGCCGGTATCGGTCAGGTCGTCGACGATGAGGATGCCTTCGCCGCCGTTCTGCTGGAGGTCCGGCGCGATCCCCTTGAGCACGTGCATTTCGCCCTGCGAGAGATAGTCGTGGTAGGAGGCCACGCAGACGGTCTCGATCAGGCGGATGTTCAGTTCGCGCGAGATGATCGCCGCCGGCACGAGGCCGCCGCGGGTGATGCAGACGATCGCCTTCCACTCGCGGTCGCCGTCGGCAAGGCGCCAGGCGAGCGCGCGGGCGTCGCGGTGGAACTGGTCCCAGGAAACGGGAAAGGCTTTGTCGGGAAGCGACATGGCGGGCTCCTCTTGGCCGGCCCCGTCATCGCCACGGGGTCGGCGGAAATTACTTGATCCCGCTCCTTCTAGGGCATTCGCGCGCCCAAGGGAATCAGTCTCGCCGGGCCGCGGCGGGCCGATCCACAGGCAGGAGGCCCGCCGCTTGCTCAGCGCGACATGATCGCCGGCACGCGCAGGTCCTTCATCATCGCGCTGGTGACGCCGCCGAACAGGCGGTGGCGCAGCCAGGAATGGCTGAAGGCGCCCATGACGAGCAGGTTCGCGCCGGTCTCGGTGACGCGGCGGTTGATGACGTGGGCCACGGTGTCGCCGCCGGACTTGACCGCCTTGAGGCTGACGGTCAGCCCGTGCCGCGTCAGGGCGCCGGCGATCTCGCTGCCGGCGAGGAGGGCGCTCTGCGTGGCGTCCTCCGGCGGGTCGACCGAAAAGATCTCGATCGATTTCGCCTCCTTCAGCAGCGGCAGCGCGTCGAAGACGGCGCGGGCCGATTCGCGCGTGCCGTTCCAGGCGACGAGCACCCGGTCGGGCACCTCGGGCCCGGCCACCGCATCGGAGATCAGGCAGAGCGGCCGGCCGCTCTCATAGAGAAGGTCCTCGATGTCGGCCCGCGACGGGCCGTCGCCGTGCGGATCGAGCTGCACGGCGACGACGAGGTCGCTGCCGCGGGCGCTGTCGATCACGCCGCTGGCGCTGTAGCCGGCGCTGCCGGTGAAGAGGCGCCACTCATGGGAGATGCCCGAGCGCTGCGCCAGCGTGCGGAACGTCCGCTCGATCGACTGCGACACCTCGCGGGCCTGCGCCTGCTGTTCCATGATGGCGTTCGGATCGGGGAACTCCATCGGGGCGGCGATCGTCACGACGATCGGCGTTTCCGCGTGCACGCCGACGAGATGCGCGCCGTGCCGTTCGGCCAGTGCGATTGCATGCCGGGTGACCTTTTCCGCGTCCTCTGCGGTGCTGAGTACGGCTGTGATGGTCCTGTATGCCATGGCGCTCTCCGTTGCGTTCGGGGCAACTGCGCAGCGATCCGCCCCCTTTCGGCGCGGAGCGATAACGCGTTGAAATCCCGATTGATCCTTCCCCTAATTCGCCCGCAGTTCAAGGGGGTTGCGACGTGTCATCGCAGGCGCGCGGAATGCGGGCGGTCTGTCGGTGACGCTTCACCATGGGGCGGCGCGCGGGGTGACGTCCTTGACGTCGATCAATCCGCGGCCTTGGCCGCCGCGATCTCGGCGATCATGGCGAGGATCGCCTTCTCGGCCGCCTCGGCCGGCGCCGCGTCCCGGCTGCGGATGACGATCTCGGTGGAGAAGCGGTTCCCGTCGAAGCGCGGGTAGGAGCCGATCGAGGTCTCCGGATGCGCCTTCTGGATCGCGGTCAGTTGCGTGCCGATGTCGCCCTCGCCGAAGGGCGAGACGACGCTGCGTGAAAGCACGGGCGCGCCGGTCTCCAGGCTCGGCAGCAGCGCCTCCAGCATGGCGATGAACACCTGCGGCACGCCGGCCATGACGTGGACGTTGCCGATGCTGAAGCCCGGCGCCGTGGAGACGCTGTTGGGAATGTGCTTCGAGCCGACCGGCATGCGCGCCATCCGCTGCCGCGCCTCGTTGAACTCCATGCCGCGGCGCGCATACATCGCCCCCATCAGTTCCATGGCGGCGGGATCGTGGGTGCAGGCGACGCCGAAGGCCTTTGCCACCGCATCGGCGGTGATGTCGTCATGCGTCGGCCCGATGCCGCCGGAGGTGAAGACGTAGTCGTAGCGGCCGCGCAGCGCGTTCAGCGCCTCGACGATCATCTCTTCCTCGTCGCCGACAATGCGCACCTCCTTCAGGTCGATGCCGGCGAGATGGAGCATGTCGGCGAGGTGGCCGATGTTCTTGTCCTTGGTGCGGCCGGAGAGGAGTTCGTCGCCGATCGCGAGCATGCCGGCGGTGATGATCTTGGCGGAATCCATGCGGCTCTCCTGATGTCGTCGCCGATCGTTCACAGTCAGAGCGTCACTGTCAATCGATGGTGAACAGTCTGTTGCCCGGCCCGGTTCTGGCGTTGCGGTCTGCTCTGCTACATCTTCGCCCCGGCCGCAATCAAGCGGAAAGACTTGTGTTTCAGACACGACAGGAGAAACGAATGGCAAGGGTTCTGGTCCTCTACTACTCGGCCTACGGGCATATCGAGGCCATGGCGAATGCGGTGGCCGAGGGTGCGAAGTCCGCAGGCGCCGAAGTGGTGGTCAAGCGCGTACCGGAGCTCGTTCCGGAAGAGGTCGCCAAGGCGTCGCATTTCAAGCTCGACCAGGCAGCCCCGGTCGCAACCGTCGACGAACTCGAGGAATACGACGCCATCGTCGTCGGCGCCGGCACCCGCTTCGGCACCGTCGCCTCGCAGATGCGCAATTTCTGGGACCAGACCGGCGGTCTGTGGTTCAACGGCAAGCTCGTCGGCAAGGTCGGCTCCGTCTTCACCTCCTCGGCCACCCAGCATGGCGGCCAGGAATCGACGATCCTCGGCTTCATCCCGACGCTCTTGCACCACGGCATGGTCGTGGCCGGTTTGCCCTACGCCTTCCAGGGCCAGATGGGTGTCGACGAGATCAAGGGCGGTTCGCCCTACGGCGCCTCCACCATCACCGACGGCGACGGCTCCCGCCAGCCCTCCAAGGTCGAGCTCGACGCCGCCCGCTTCCAGGGCGCCCATGTGGCGAAGCTGGCCGCCAAGCTCGCCGGCTGACGGCAGTTTCGGCCTTTTGAAACCGGGGAAGGGCGCGGCGTTTGCCGCGCCCTTTTCTTTGCGCAGAACAGGCTGCTTTCGGCAGGCGGAGCGCCGCGCAGCGCCCGTCGAAAGACCTTCGCGCCGCTGTCGGGAGGGCCGGAAACAGGATCGCGGACTGCCGGAAAGGGGGGTGGCGTAAATCTGCAACGGCCGCCGCCGGCCCTGTGTGGAACGGCACCAGGTTTCTTCGAAGCCGCCCCATTATGCCCGCATTGTCGCGTTGGGACGGTCATGGAGGAGGAATGCGTATGCGGTTTCACCCATGCAGATCGGACGCCCGCCGCTGGCCGCGCTCCCGCGAGGCGGCGAAGATCGCGCTCGCCGCGGTCACCGCGGCCGGCCTCACCTATGTCAGCGCCGGCGACCTCATCGCCTCCGCCACCGCCCGCGCCCGCGGCTGCACCATCAAGGGCAACATCAGCGCCCAGACCGGCGAGCAGATCTACAGCGTCCCCGGCCAGGACGACTACGACGTGATCCGGATCAGCCCCGAATACGGCGAACGCTGGTTCTGCAGCGAGAGCGCGGCTGTGGCCGCCGGCTGGCGCAAGGCGACGCGGTAAGGCGAGGGGACCAACGTGTCCAGGCGTCAAAGGGACAAACGTGAAGCACAGCCAACGCGTGGCTGAGGCCTTCTTCAATGATCTCGGATACGGACACGGGGAAAATGGTGGGCGATGAGAGACTCGAACTCCCGACATCCTCGGTGTAAACGAGGCGCTCTACCAACTGAGCTAATCGCCCGCCGCGTTGGTGGCCGTGATCTATGCGGAACCGGATGAAACCGCAAGAGCCCTTGTCATCTTTTTCGCAAAATTTTCCGTTCGGCCTGTCGGCGCCCGGTTCGGGGCGCCCCGCGATCGCATCCGCCGGTTCGTTCGCTCGCCAGATCGCGGGCGTGGCTCCAGTTGCGGAAAATGGGAGGGAGGGCGCTGCCACCCGCGCGCGGTTGCCGCCACACCCGTATTCGGGTCTTCCCCCTCTGCTCTATAGTAAAGCACTCTCTTTCTGTGCCGCTCGATGGCCGGGCACCGTGACCGCTATCGACGGTCCGGCGGGGGAATCGGGGCGGATGTGGATAAGTGGCCGGCACGGCGTGGCGGGGCACGAATCCGCTGCTGCCGCGGCGCAACGGCTGGCGCCGCGGCCCTCGCCAAACCGTGAAACCGGGCGGGCAGGGACGGTTTGGCGAGGCTGTTTTCAACATTTCGCGCCGCGTCACCGTTTTGTCTTCAATCCTGCTTGACACCCATAAGCGAACCCCTTAGTTAGCCGCTCATCGAACGGCCCCGGCCGCTTCGAGAGGATGCCCGCGGGCATCCGGACTTGGTCTGAAATGCGGGTGTAGCTCAGTCGGTTAGAGTGCCGGCCTGTCACGCCGGAGGTCGCGGGTTCGAGCCCCGTCACTCGCGCCATTCCAGGGTCCGGATCAGGGCGGCGTCACGGTCGGATGACCAAATGCGCGGGTGTAGCTCAGTCGGTTAGAGTGCCGGCCTGTCACGCCGGAGGTCGCGGGTTCGAGCCCCGTCACTCGCGCCACTTTCCTTCTCTTTATATAGGCTGCCTCGAAGCGCATGGCTTCGGTTCGCCGGCCGCAGGCGGTGCCGCGACAATTCGTCCCGGTGGCGCCTCAGTTGGCGGTCAGAAGGTGTGGCGGCGAACCTGGCGCCTGCATCCTGTGCGGCACCAGCGGGATGGCGCAGATCGCGGCGACCAGGCCGGCGACGAGCACGACGCCCAGGTTCAGTCTCTTCGTTTTCATCGCAATGCCCGTCTACTCACTGGAAATCCCGTCGATTCGCGAATCCCGCCAGTCTGGTGCGCGAAGCTGACGGGATGCTGAATGCGGCCGCTGTACCGCAGGGCGGGGGACGTTTTCCCGCAAGGTCGCCTCGGCCTGTGGCCACCGTCCGAATCGCGGCGTGTCCGCCGGTCGGCGCCTTGCGGCCGGTTACCCTTTTGTCACTGCCGCCCGGGGCGAGGAAATGTGCGCACTGATTGGGCGAATGCCCGACCAAAGCCTTGCGCGGGGCCGCTCACTGCGCTAACGACGTGGGCGTTGCAACATACTTTCTCGGCTTGCAGGTCGATCGACCCGGCGGCGTTTCTCCGACGCCCGAAGCAGGCAGGACGGACGAAAATGACTGAACTTCTCGGATCCTATATTCCGATCGCCATCTTCATCGGCATCGCGCTCGTGATCGGCATCGCGCTTCTGGTCGCGCCCTTCGCCGTCGCCTACAAGGCGCCCGATTCGGAAAAGCTCTCTGCCTATGAATGCGGCTTCAATGCGTTCGACGATGCGCGCATGAAGTTCGACATCCGCTTCTATCTGGTGTCGATCCTCTTCATCATCTTCGACCTCGAAGTGGCGTTCCTGTTTCCCTGGGCGGTCTCGTTCCACGCTCTCGGCTGGTTCGGTTTCTGGTCGATGATGGCGTTCCTCTTCGTGCTCACCATCGGCTTCATCTATGAATGGAAGAAGGGAGCGCTGGAATGGAACTGACCACCGGCAGCACGCTCGTGGCCCCGCGGGCCAAGGGGATCATCGATCCCGCGACCGGCAAGCCGGTCGGCAGTGACGACGCCTTTTTCGGCGAGATCAACAATGAGCTGGCCGACAAGGGCTTCCTCGTCACCTCCACCGACGAACTGATCACCTGGGCGCGCACCGGCTCGCTGATGTGGATGACCTTCGGTCTCGCCTGTTGTGCGGTCGAGATGATGCAGCTCTCCATGCCGCGCTACGACGTCGAGCGCTTCGGCTTCGCCCCGCGCGCCTCGCCGCGCCAGTCCGACGTCATGATCGTCGCCGGCACGCTGACCAACAAGATGGCGCCGGCTCTGCGCAAGGTCTACGACCAGATGCCCGAGCCGCGCTACGTCATCTCGATGGGCTCCTGCGCCAATGGCGGCGGCTACTATCACTATTCCTATTCGGTGGTGCGCGGCTGCGACCGCGTCGTGCCGGTCGACATCTATGTGCCGGGCTGTCCTCCCACGGCAGAAGCGCTGCTCTACGGCGTGCTCCTGCTGCAGAAGAAGATCCGCCGCACCGGCACGATCGAGCGCTAAGGGCAGGGGACTGACATCATGAGCGAGGCTCTTCAGGAGCTTGCCTCCTATCTCGGCGAGGTGCGCGGAAACCTGATTTCCGAGACCAAGCTTGCCTATGGCGAGCTGACGCTTTCGACCACCGGCGAAAATCTGATCGCACTGCTGACCTTCCTGCGCGACGACGTGCAGTGCCGGTTCGTCAACCTGATCGACGTCTGCGGCGTCGACTGGCCGGCCCGCGAGGCGCGCTTCGACGTGGTCTACCATCTGCTGTCGCCGCAGCAGAACGTCCGCGTCCGCGTCAAGGTCGAAACCTCGGAATTCGAACCGGTGCCCTCCGCCTTCGGCGTCTTTCCGGGCGCCGACTGGTTCGAGCGCGAGGCCTACGACATGTACGGCATCCTGTTCACCGGCCATCCGGACCTGCGCCGCATCCTGACGGACTACGGCTTCGAGGGCCATCCGCTGCGCAAGGACTTCCCGACCACCGGCTTCGTCGAGGTGCGCTACGACGACGAGGTCAAGCGCGTCGTCTATGAGCCGGTGCAGCTCAGGCAGGAATTCCGCAACTTCGACTTCCTCTCGCCCTGGGAAGGCACGGACTACGTGCTGCCGGGGGATGAGAAGGCGAAGCAGTAGAACAGGCAGTCGCCAATAGGCAGTAGGCAGTAGAAACAAGGAGGGCGGCAACGGCGATTAACTCGTACCAGGACCTATCGGTATGGCAGCGTGCCATGGATCTTGCGGTCGAATGTTACAGTTTGACCAAGGGATTTCCGAGAGAGGAAGTCTACGGTCTTGTATCCCAAATTCGGCGAGCGTCGTCATCGGTGGCGGCAAACATCGCGGAAGGGTATGGGCGGGACGGTACCGGGTCCTACGTACAGCATCTGAAAATTGCGCAGGGATCTCTGAAGGAGCTTGAAACGCACCTTCTGCTATCGTCGCGGGTCGGCCTTCTCCCGATTGAAGGGATCGGCGCTGCGATGGCATTGAGCGAAGAGACTGGCAAGATGCTGAGATCGCTGATCCGACGTTTGCAGGACACACGGAATGAGAACGACGATTAAAGACTTGGCTACTGCCTACTGCCTATTGCCTACTGCCTCTCAGCGCGGAGCGCGCCACCCATGACCGAACACAACGTCCGCAACTTTAACATCAACTTCGGCCCGCAACATCCGGCAGCGCACGGTGTTTTGCGCCTCGTGCTGGAGCTGGACGGCGAGATCGTCGAGCGGGTCGATCCGCATATCGGCCTGTTGCATCGCGGCACCGAGAAGCTGATCGAGACGAAGACCTACCTGCAGGCCGTGCCCTATTTCGACCGCCTCGACTACGTGGCGCCGATGAACCAGGAGCATGCCTATGCGCTCGCCGTCGAGAAGCTGCTCGGCGTCGAGGTGCCGATCCGCGGCCAGCTGATCCGCGTGCTCTATTCGGAGATCGGCCGCATCCTGTCGCACCTCCTCAACGTCACCACGCAGGCCATGGACGTCGGCGCGCTGACGCCGCCGCTCTGGGGCTTCGAGGAGCGCGAGAAGCTGATGGTGTTCTACGAGCGCGCCTGCGGCTCGCGCATGCACGCCGCCTACATCCGTCCCGGCGGCGTCCACCAGGACCTGCCCGACCAGCTGGTCGAGGACATCGGCAAGTGGATCGACCCCTTCCTCAAGACGGTCGACGACATCGACGAACTGCTGACCGGCAATCGCATCTTCAAGCAGCGCAACGTCGACATCGGCGTCGTCAAGCTGGAGGATGCCTGGGCCTGGGGCTTCTCGGGCGTGATGGTGCGCGGCTCGGGTGCCGCCTGGGACCTGCGCCGCTCGCAGCCCTACGAGTGCTATTCCGACCTGGAATTCGACATCCCGATCGGCAAGAACGGCGACTGCTACGACCGCTACCTGATCCGCATGATCGAGATGCGTCAGTCGGCGAAGATCATGCGCCAGTGCGTCGACCGGCTGCTGGGCGATGCCCGGGTCGGCCCGGTCTCCTCGCTCGACGGCAAGATCGTGCCGCCGAAGCGCGGCCAGATGAAGCGCTCGATGGAGGCGCTGATCCATCACTTCAAGCTCTATACCGAGGGCTATCACGTGCCGGCCGGCGAGGTCTACGCCGCGGTGGAGGCGCCCAAGGGCGAGTTCGGCGTCTATCTCGTCGCCGACGGCTCCAACAAGCCCTACCGCTGCAAGATCCGCGCCCCGGGCTATGCCCACCTGCAGGCGATGGATTTCCTGTGTCGCGGGCATCAGCTTGCCGACGTGTCCGCCGTACTGGGCTCGCTCGACATCGTTTTCGGTGAGGTGGACCGCTGATGCTTCGACTGAGCTTCGCCCTTGCAGTCCTCGCCGCCTCGGCCGCGGCAGCCCAGGCCCAGGAGACCGACGCGTC
This sequence comes from Hyphomicrobiales bacterium, assembly GCA_900469965.1. Taxonomy (GTDB): domain Bacteria; phylum Pseudomonadota; class Alphaproteobacteria; order Rhizobiales; family Rhizobiaceae; genus Mycoplana. Next base: position 69,155 of record UBZP01000021.1, read on the forward strand.
GCCCCAGGCGGGCACGACGCAGTCGACGATGGCAAGGCTGCTTGCCGACGGCTACGAGATCAAGGGCACGGCTCAGGCCAGCAGCCGCTACATCGTGTTCATGCAGAAAGAGAAGACGGCCTATGCCTGTCAGTTCGTCACCGTGACGACGACGCGCTGCGGGCTGATCACTGAATAAGGCGCCAAAGAATGTCCGTTCGTCGATTGGCCGATGAGGCCGTGCAGCCCGCAAGCTTCGCCTTCTCCAAGGAGAATGCGGACTGGGCGTTGGCAACGATCAACAAGTACCCGAAGGGCCGCGAGCAGTCGGCCGTCATCCCGCTTCTGATGCGGGCGCAGGAACAGGACGGCTGGGTCACCAAGGCCGCGATCGAGAAGGTCGCCGAGATGCTCGGCATGGCCTATATCCGCGTTCTCGAAGTGGCGACCTTCTACACCCAGTTCCAGCTGAAGCCGGTCGGAACGCGCGCCCACGTCCAGGTCTGCGGCACCACGCCCTGCATGCTGCGCGGCGCCGAGGACCTGATCAAGGTCTGCAAGAGCAAGATCAACGCCGAGCCCTTCGAGCTGAATGCCGACGGCACGCTGTCGTGGGAAGAGGTCGAGTGCCAGGGCGCCTGCGTCAACGCGCCGATGGTGATGATCTTCAAGGACAGCTTCGAGGACCTGACCCCGGCCCAGCTCGAGGAGATCATCGATCGCTTCGAGGCGGGCGAGGGCGCAAGCGTCAAGCCCGGCCCGCAGGTCGACCGCATCTACTCCGCCCCGATCGGCGGCCTGACGTCGCTGACCGATCCGGATCCGGCGCCGGCGAAGCCGGCCGCCAAGCGCAGCGAGAAGGCTGCCGAGGCAGCCGTCAGCACGCCGCCGTCGAACGCCGGCCGTGCCAAGACCGCAGCCGAGGAGACCAACCCGGCCCTGAAGACGCCGGCGACCGCCAAGGCGGAAGCCGCGGCGAACGCCAAGGTCAAGGGCGACACGCGCGCCGAGGGCGGCAAGCCGTCGCTGGAGGACAAGAACCGTCCGGCCGGCATCGAGCGCCCCGCCGCTCCCGACGACCTCAAGCTGATCTCCGGCGTCGGCCCGAAGATCGAGGGCACGCTGCACGAGCTCGGCATCTTCACCTATGCGCAGGTCGCCGCCTGGAAGAAGGCGGAGCGCGAATGGGTGGACGGATACCTCAATTTCAAGGGCCGCATCGAGCGGGACGACTGGGTCAAGCAGGCCAAGGCGCTCGCCAAGGGCGGCGAAGCGGAATACATCCGCGTCTTCGGCAAGAAGCCGCGCTGAAAGGTGAAACATGCTTAAGGATCAGGATCGCATCTTCACCAATATCTACGGCCTGAAGGACAAGTCCCTGAAGGGCGCGATGGCGCGCGGCCACTGGGACGGCACCAAGCAGCTGCTCGAAAAGGGCCGTGACTGGATCATCAACGAGGTCAAGGCGTCGGGCCTGCGCGGCCGCGGCGGCGCCGGCTTCCCGACCGGCCTGAAATGGTCCTTCATGCCGAAGGAGAGCGACGGTCGCCCGCACTACCTCGTCGTCAACGCCGACGAGTCCGAGCCCGGCACCTGCAAGGACCGCGACATCATGCGCCACGATCCGCATACGCTGATCGAGGGCTGCGTGATCGCCTCCTTCGCCATGGGTGCGCACCACGCCTTCATCTACGTCCGCGGCGAGTTCATGCGCGAGCGCGAGGCGCTGCAGGCGGCGATCGACGAGTGCTACGCCTACGGCCTGCTCGGCAAGAACAACAAGCTCGGCTACGACATCGACATCATCGTCCACCACGGCGCCGGCGCCTATATCTGCGGCGAGGAGACGGCCCTGCTCGAAAGCCTCGAGGGCAAGAAGGGCCAGCCGCGCCTGAAGCCGCCGTTCCCCGCCAACATGGGCCTCTACGGCTGCCCGACGACGGTCAACAACGTCGAATCCATCGCCGTGACGCCGACCATCCTGCGCCGCGGTGCGGCCTGGTACACGAGCTTCGGCCGCCCGAACAACCACGGCACCAAGCTCTATTCGGTCTCCGGCCACGTCAACCGTCCCTGCACGGTCGAGGACGCCATGTCGATCACCTTCCAGGAACTGATCGAGACCCATTGCGGCGGCATCCGCGGCGGCTGGGACAATCTGCTGGCCGTCATCCCCGGCGGCTCGTCGGTCCCCTGCGTGCCCGGCGCGCAGATGAAGGACGCGATCATGGACTATGACGGCCTGCGCGAGCTGGGCTCCGGCCTCGGCACCGCCGCCGTCATCGTCATGGACAGGTCGACCGATATCGTGAAGGCGATCTGGCGGCTTGCGGCCTTCTACAAGCACGAGAGCTGCGGCCAGTGCACGCCGTGCCGCGAGGGCACGGGCTGGATGATGCGCGTGATGGAGCGCATGGTGAAGGGCAACGCGCAGAAGCGCGAGATCGACATGCTGTTCGACGTCAGCAAGCAGATCGAGGGCCACACCATCTGTGCGCTCGGCGACGCCGCCGCCTGGCCGATCCAGGGTCTGATCCGCCATTTCCGTCCCGAGATGGAAAAGCGGATCGACCAGTACACCCACAACGCCATGGCGCACGGCGCCGTGCTCGAGCCCGCGGAGTAAGGCGATGACGAAGCCGGCAGGACAGGAAGCTCAGGCAACCGTGGTCCCGCCGGCGACAGCCGCGAGCGACGATCCGTTTGGATTGGCGCCCTGGCTGAAGGAAATGCCGCACGTGGCGATCCCGCCGCTGATGGCGCATCCGGTGGCCGCGATGGCTGCGGCGACCGCGATCGGTTTCGGCTTCACCAGCCAGCTGGCCGGCGCCGTCATCGGGGCGATGCAGGGCAGCGCCGAGCGGATGAAGGCGGTGCTCGACGAGGCCGCAAGGGGCGAGGGGCGGATGCCGCGGCAACCCGGTCCGGCCGCTCCGGAAAGCGCCCAGGCAGGGGCAGGCGCCGGCGGCGTTGCCACAAGGCCCGCTCCGAAGCCGGAGGGGCCGCCGGCGGGGAGCGGTGCGGTTCCGGCTGCGGCGCGCGCGGGCAGGGTGCGGGCGGCGACGGAAGGGAAGAAGGCGGCCGGCACGGAACTTCGTCCGCCGGTTGCGAAATCGGAAAGACCGGCAACGGTTCGGAAAGGTTCCGGGCCTAAGGCCGGCAAGGCCGACGACCTGAAGGCGATTTCGGGCGTCGGGCCGAAGCTGGAGCAGGCGCTGAACGGCAAGGGGATTTTCCGCTTTGCCGAAATCGCCCGTTGGACCGGCGCGGACGTGGAGAAGATCGAAGCCGAGCTCGGCCTCGACGGGCGGATCGCCCGCGACGGCTGGGTGGAGCAGGCAAGGGCGCTGGCGAAGGCGAAGGGCTGAAGGCCCGGCCGGAGGCGGCAGACAGGAACTGAAGCAGGCGGCAGGCGCGAAGGGCGCGACCGCCGGCAAGGGACAGGGCGCTGGCACGGCGCAAGCCGTGCATCGAAAGCGGGAAGACGGATATGGCAAAACTGAAAGTCGACGGAAAAGAGATCGAGGTTCCGGATCATTTCACGCTGTTGCAGGCGTGCGAGGAGGCCGGCGCCGAGGTTCCGCGCTTCTGTTTCCACGAGCGGCTGTCGGTCGCCGGCAACTGCCGCATGTGCCTCGTCGAGGTGAAGGGCGGCCCGCCGAAGCCGGCGGCCTCCTGCGCCATGGGCGTGCGCGACCTGCGCCCCGGCCCGAACGGCGAGCCGCCGGAAGTCTTCACCACCACGCCGATGGTCAAGAAGGCCCGCGAAGGCGTGATGGAGTTCCTGCTGATCAACCATCCGCTCGACTGCCCGATCTGCGACCAGGGCGGCGAATGCGACCTGCAGGACCAGGCGATGGCCTTCGGCATCGACAGTTCGCGCTATCAGGAAAACAAGCGCGCGGTCGAGGACAAGTACATCGGCCCGCTCGTCAAGACGATCATGAACCGCTGCATCCACTGCACGCGCTGCGTCCGTTTCACCACGGAAGTCGCCGGCATCAGCGAGCTCGGCCTGATCGGCCGCGGCGAGGATGCGGAGATCACCACCTATCTCGAGCAGGCGATGACCTCGGAGCTGCAGGGCAACGTCGTCGACCTCTGCCCGGTCGGCGCGCTGACCTCCAAGCCCTTCGCCTTCACCGCGCGTCCGTGGGAGCTGAACAAGACCGAATCGATCGACGTCATGGACGCCGTCGGCTCGGCGATCCGCGTCGACACCCGCGGCCGCGAAGTGATGCGCGTCCTGCCGCGCGTCAACGAGGACATCAACGAGGAGTGGATCTCCGACAAGACGCGCTACATCTGGGACGGCCTGAAGACCCAGCGCCTCGACCGCCCCTACGTCCGCAAGGACGGCCGCCTGCAGCCGGCGAGCTGGGCCGAAGCCTTCGCCGCCGTCAAGGCTGCCGTCTCCGGCAAGGCGGGCGAGCGGATCGGCGCGATCGCCGGCGACCTCGCCTCGGTGGAGGAAATGTATGCGCTGCGCGAGCTGATGGCCTCGCTCGGCTCGAAGAACATCGACTGCCGCCAGGACGGCACGGTGCTGCACCCGGCGTTCGGCCGCGCCAGCTACCTGTTCAACCCGACGATCGCCGGCATCGAGCAGGCGGACGCGCTCCTCATCGTCGGCGCCAATCCGCGCATCGAGGCTGCGGTGCTGAACGCCCGCATCCGCAAGCGCTGGCGCATGGATGGCTTCCCGATCGCGGTCATCGGCGAACAGGCCGAACTGCGCTACGGCTATGAATATCTCGGCGCAGGCCCCGATACGCTCGCCGATCTCGTCGCCGGTAACGGCGCCTTCCTCGAGACGCTGAAGAACGCGAAGAACCCGATGATCATCGTCGGCCAGGGCGCGCTGTCGCGCACCGACGGCCAGGCGGTGCTCGCCAACGTCCTGAAGCTCGCCGACGCCGTCGGCGCGATCACCGCCGACTGGAACGGCCTCGGCATCCTGCACACCGCGGCCGCCCGCGTCGGCGGCCTCGACCTCGGCTTCGTGCCGGGCGAGGGCGGCAAGGCGGCAGCCGAGATGCTGACCGACACCGACGTGCTCTTCCTGCTCGGCGCCGACGAGATGGATTTTGCGAAGAAGACCGCCTTCACCGTCTATATCGGCTCGCACGGCGACAACGCGGCTCATGTCGCAGACGTCATCCTGCCGGGTGCTGCCTACACCGAGAAGTCCGGCACCTGGGTCAACACCGAGGGCCGCGTCCAGATGGGCAACCGCGCCGGCTTCGCGCCGGGCGAGGCCCGCGAGGACTGGGCGATCCTGCGCGCGCTCTCCGACGTGCTCGGCAAGAAGCTGCCCTTCGATTCGCTGGCGCAGCTGCGCGCCAGGCTCTATGCCGCCCATCCGCATTTCGCCGGCGTCGACGCGATTGCCGTGGGCGACAGTGGCCAACTTGCGGCGCTTGCGAAAAAAGGCGGGAAGATGACGAAATCCGGGTTTGCGTCTCCCGTCAAAGACTTCTATTTGACGAACCCGATAGCGCGCGCCTCCGCGGTCATGGCCGAATGCTCGGCACTGGCCCGCAACAACTTCAAAGCCGCGGCGGAATAAGCGCGAGGGAATAGGCACTATGGACGCTTTCATTACGAGCTATGTTTGGCCCGCGGTCATCATGATCGCCCAGTCGCTGCTGCTGCTGGTCGCGCTGCTGCTCTTCATCGCCTATATCCTCCTGGCCGACCGCAAGATCTGGGCCGCCGTCCAGCTGCGCCGCGGCCCGAACGTCGTCGGTCCCTGGGGGCTGTTCCAGTCGTTCGCCGACCTTCTGAAGTTCGTCTTCAAGGAGCCGGTGATCCCGGCGACCGCGAACAAGACGATCTTCCTGCTGGCGCCGCTCGTCTCCGTGACGCTGGCGCTCGCCACCTGGGCGGTGATCCCGCTGAATGCGAACTGGGTGATCGCCAACATCAACGTCGGCATCCTCTACGTCTTCGCGATCTCCTCGCTCGAGGTCTACGGCATCATCATGGGCGGCTGGGCTTCGAACTCGAAGTACCCGTTCCTCGGCGCCCTGCGCTCGGCTGCGCAGATGGTCTCCTACGAGGTCTCGATCGGCTTCGTCATCGTCACCGTGCTTCTGTGCGTCGGCTCGCTGAACCTGACCGACATCGTCGATGCGCAGCGCAACGGCATCGGCACGATGATCGGCCTGCCGGGCTCGTTCCTCGACTGGCACTGGCTGGCGCTGTTCCCGATGTTCGTGATCTTCTTCATCTCGGCGCTGGCCGAGACGAACCGCCCGCCCTTCGACCTGCCGGAAGCCGAATCCGAGCTCGTCGCCGGCTTCATGGTCGAATACGGCTCGACGCCGTACATGATGTTCATGCTCGGCGAGTATGCCGCCATCTGCCTGATGTGCGCGCTGACGACGATCCTGTTCCTCGGCGGCTGGCTGCCCCCGGTCGACGTCTGGTTCCTCAACTGGGTTCCCGGCATCATCTGGTTCGTGCTGAAGGCCGGTTTCGTCTTCTTCATGTTCGCGATGGTGAAGGCCTTCGTGCCGCGCTACCGCTACGACCAGCTGATGCGGCTGGGCTGGAAGGTCTTCCTGCCGCTGTCGCTCGCCATGGTCGTGATCGTTGCATTCGTGCTGAAGCTCACCGGGGCCGCCTGATGGTGCCCCCACGTTTCAGCAGCATTGGAGCTCTGTAATGGCCAGTCTGTCGCAAGCCGTCAATTCGCTGTTCCTGAAGGAATTCGTCGGCGCCTTTTTCCTGTCGATGCGTTATTTCTTCCGGCCGAAGGCGACGCTGAACTATCCCTTCGAGAAGGGCCCGGTATCGCCGCGCTTCCGCGGCGAGCACGCGCTGCGCCGCTATCCGAACGGCGAGGAACGCTGCATCGCCTGCAAGCTGTGCGAGGCGATCTGTCCGGCGCAGGCCATCACCATCGAGGCCGGCCCGCGCCGCAACGACGGCACGCGCCGCACGGTGCGTTACGACATCGACATGGTGAAGTGCATCTATTGCGGTTTCTGCCAGGAGGCCTGCCCGGTCGACGCCATCGTCGAGGGGCCGAACTTCGAGTTCGCCACCGAGACCCGCGAGGAACTCTACTACGACAAGCAGCGGCTGCTGGATAACGGCGACCGCTGGGAGCGGGAGATCGCCCGCAACATCGCAATGGATTCGCCCTACCGCTGAGCGGTCGGGCAGGGAACTGCCGCCCGAAGGGGGCGACGGACATCGAACGCTTGAAATCTGCCCGGTGGCGCGCCCGCCGGGCTTCGACGGAAGGGACAGGCGCAGCGCCGGTCTCTCCCGGGGAAGAAAAAAGGCACCAACATGGGTCTGCAGGCTCTCTTTTTCTATCTGTTCGCCTTCGTGGCGGTGGCGTCCGCCTTCATGGTGATCGCGGCGAAGAACCCGGTTTATTCCGTGCTGTTCCTCATCGTCACATTCTTCAATTCGGCGGGCCTGTTCCTCCTGACCGGCGCCGAGTTCCTGGCGATGATCCTGCTGGTCGTCTATGTCGGCGCGGTCGCGGTGCTCTTCCTCTTCGTCGTGATGATGCTGGACATCGACTTCGCGGCGCTCCGCTCGGGCATCATCGAGCATGCCCCGGTCGGCGCGCTGGTCGGCCTGGTGCTGGCGGTCGAGCTGATCATCGTCATCGGCGGCTCCACGCTGTCGCCGGAGATCGCCAGCCACGCGGCGCATCCGATCCCGCCGGTGGCCGAGCGGACCAACACCGCAGCCCTCGGCGACGTGCTCTACACGAACTACGTCTACTTCTTCCAGATCGCCGGCCTGGTGCTTCTGGTGGCCATGATCGGTGCGATCGTGCTGACGCTGCGCCACCGCGAGAACATCAAGCGGCAGAACATCTCGGTGCAGGTCGCCCGCACCCCGGCGACCGCGGTCGAGGTCATCAAGGTCAAACCGGGGCAGGGGCTCTGAGGCGCGCTGGACTTAAGGAATTCGCATCATGGAAATCGGTATTTCCCACTATCTGACGGTCAGCGCCATCCTCTTCACGCTCGGCGTCTTCGGCATCTTCATCAACAGGAAGAACGTCATCATCATCCTGATGTCGATCGAACTGATCCTGCTTGCCGTCAACATCAACATGGTGGCCTTCTCGGCCTTCCTGAACGACATCGTCGGCCAGGTGTTCGCGCTGTTCATCCTGACGGTCGCCGCCGCTGAAGCCGCGATCGGTCTTGCAATACTCGTCGTCTTCTACCGCAACCGCGGCTCGATCGCCGTGGAAGACGTCAACGTGATGAAGGGTTGATCGGTCATGGATACCATCATCAAGGCTATCGTCTTCCTGCCGCTGATCGGCTTTCTGATCGCCGGCCTCGGCGGCAACACGATCGGCGCCAAGGCGTCCGAATTCGTCACCACCGGCTTCATGATCATCGCCTGCGCGCTGTCCTGGCTCGTCTTCTTCCAGGTGGCGCTCGGCCATGAGGAGATGTTCAAGGTGTCGGTGATGCGCTGGATCCAGTCCGGCAGCTTCGACGCCGAATGGGCCTTCCGCGTCGACACGCTGACGGCGGTGATGTTCGTCGTCGTCAACACGGTGTCGATGCTCGTGCATGCCTATTCGATCGGCTACATGCACCACGATCCGCATCGGCCGCGCTTCTTCGCCTATCTGTCGCTGTTCACCTTCGCGATGCTGATGCTGATCACGTCGGACAATCTCCTGCAGATGTTCTTCGGCTGGGAAGGCGTGGGTCTGGCGTCCTACCTGCTGATCGGCTTCTGGTTCAAGAAGCCGTCGGCGAATGCCGCCGCCATGAAGGCGTTCATCGTCAACCGCGTCGGCGACTTCGGCTTCGCGCTCGGCATCTTCACGGTGTTCTACCTGTTCGGCTCCGTCAGCTTCGAGACGATCTTCGCCACGGCTGCGAGCTACCTGCCGGCGGAAGGGGCTGCAGATGCGGCCGAACCCGTCATCACCCTGTTCGGCATGCATCTCGACAAGGCGAACGCCCTGACCGCCGCCTGCCTGCTGCTCTTCATGGGCGCGATGGGCAAGTCGGCGCAGTTCCTGCTGCACACCTGGCTTCCGGACGCGATGGAAGGCCCGACCCCGGTCTCGGCGCTCATCCATGCCGCGACCATGGTCACCGCCGGCGTCTTCCTCGTCGCGCGCATGTCGCCGCTGTTCGAACTGTCGCCGGATGCGCTCACCGTCGTCACCGTCATCGGCGCGATCACCGCCTTCTTCGCCGCCACCGTCGGCCTGGTGCAGAACGACATCAAGCGCGTGATCGCCTACTCGACCTGCTCGCAGCTCGGCTACATGTTCGTGGCGCTGGGCGTCGGCGCCTATGGCGCGGCGATCTTCCACCTGTTCACGCACGCCTTCTTCAAGGCGCTGCTGTTCCTTGGCGCCGGCTCGGTGATCCACGCCGTCGACGGCGAGCAGGACATGCGCTACATGGGCGGACTTCGCACCCATATCCCGATCACCTTCTGGATGATGACGATCGGCACGCTGGCGCTGACAGGCGTCGGCATTCCGGGCACGATCATCGGCTTCGCCGGCTTCTTCTCCAAGGACGCGATCATCGAGAGCGCCTTCGCCTCGCACAGCACGGTTTCGGGCTTTGCCTTCACCCTTCTGGTGATCGCGGCCCTGTTCACCAGCTTCTATTCCTGGCGCCTGGCCTTCATGACTTTCTTCGGCAAGCCGCGCGCTTCGTCCGACGTCATGCACCATGTGCATGAATCGCCGGCGATCATGCTGGTGCCGCTGTACCTCCTCGCCGTCGGCGCGATCTTTGCCGGCGTGATGTTCCACGACTTCTTCTTCGGCCACCATTACGTCGAGTTCTGGAAGGGCGCGCTGTTCACCGGTCCGGAGAACGAGCTGCTCGAGGAATATCACCACGTGCCGCTGTGGGTGAAGTGGAGCCCGTTCGCGGCCATGGCGCTCGGCCTGTTCACCGCCTGGTTCATGTACATCCGTCGCCCGGACCTGCCGAAGTACCTGGCGGACCAGCATCGCGGCCTGTACCAGTTCCTCCTGAACAAGTGGTACTTCGACGAGCTGTACGACTTCCTGTTCGTGCGTCCGGCGCTCTGGATCGGCCGCCTGTTCTGGAAGGGCGGTGACGGCGCCGTCATCGACGGCCTCGGCCCGAACGGGGTCGCAGCGCGCGTCCTCGACGTGACCGACCGCGTGGTCCGCCTGCAGACCGGTTACCTTTATCACTATGCCTTTGCGATGCTGCTCGGAATTGCGGCGCTCGTAACCTGGATGATGCTCGGGAGTTCCTTCTGATGACCGATTGGCCGATTCTTTCCGCGGTCACCTTTCTTCCGCTGGTCGGCGTGGCGCTGCTGCTCCTGACCCGCGAGGACAGCCCCTATGGGCGGCGGAACATCCTGAACGTGTCGCTGCTGACGACGGTCTTCACCTTCATCCTGTCGCTCTTCGTCTGGATCGGCTTCGACTATTCGAACCCGGGCTTCCAGATGATCGAGCAGCATGAATGGCTCGGCACCGGCATCGCCTACTATCTCGGCGTCGACGGCATCTCCATGCTGTTCGTCATCCTGACGACCTTCCTGATGCCGTTCTGCGTGCTCGCGAGCTGGAACTCGATCGAAAAGCGCCTGAAGGAATACATGATCGCCTTCCTCATCCTGGAAGTGTTCATGGTCGGCGTCTTCGTCTCGCTCGACATCGTGCTGTTCTACGTCTTCTTCGAGGCGGGCCTCATCCCGATGTTCATCATCATCGGCGTCTGGGGCGGCAAGGACCGCGTCTATGCGAGCTACAAGTTCTTCCTCTATACGCTGCTCGGCTCGGTGCTGATGCTGCTCGCCATCATGGCGATGTACTGGCAGGCCGGCACCACCAGCATTCCCGAACTGCTCGCCTACAACTTCCCGCGCCAGATGCAGACCTGGCTGTGGCTCGCCTTCTTCGCCTCGTTCGCGGTGAAGATGCCGATGTGGCCGGTCCACACCTGGCTGCCCGACGCGCACGTGCAGGCGCCGACGGCCGGTTCGGTCATCCTGGCGGGCATCCTCTTGAAGCTCGGCGGCTACGGCTTCCTGCGCTTCTCGCTGCCGATGTTCCCGCTGGCCTCGGACTATTTCGCGCCCTTCGTCTTCACGCTCTCCGTCGTCGCCATCATCTACACCTCGCTGGTGGCGCTCGTGCAGGAAGACATCAAGAAGCTGATCGCCTATTCGTCGGTGGCGCACATGGGCTACGTCACCATGGGCATCTTCGCCGCCAACGAGCAGGGCGTGCAGGGCGCCTTGTTCCAGATGCTCTCGCACGGCATCGTCTCCGGCGCGCTCTTCCTCTGCGTCGGCGTCGTCTATGACCGCCTGCACACCCGCGAGATCGCAGCCTATGGCGGGCTCGCCAACAACATGCCGAAATACGCGGTGGCCTTCATGATCTTCACGATGGCGAACGTCGGCCTTCCAGGCACGTCGGGCTTCATCGGCGAAATCACCACGCTGCTCGGCGGCTTCCAGGCCAACACCTGGGTCGCGTTCTTCGCCACCACCGGCGTCGTGCTGTCGGCCGCCTATGCGCTGTGGCTCTATCGTCGGGTGATCTTCGGCCCGCTGGAGAAGGAAAGCCTCAAGGCGCTGCTCGACCTTTCGGGCCGCGAGAAGGCGATCCTCTATCCGCTGGTGATCCTGACGATCTTCTTCGGCATCTATCCGGCGCCCGTCTTCGACGCCACGGCGGCCTCGGTCGACGCGCTCCTCAACAACTACACCGCGGCCCTCGAAGCGGCGCAATCCGTTGCGCTCTCGGCGAACTGACGACGGGATCATCCGACATGACTGCTGAAATCCTCCTTTCCAGCCTTCAGCTCTCGACGCCCGAGGTCATTCTGGCGCTGGGTGCGATGGCGCTGCTGATGATCGGCGTGTTCTCCGGCGAGCGGTCGTCCACGACCGTCACCGGCCTGGCCGTGGCGCTGCTCATCATCGCCGGCCTCTGGCTGGTGCTGCGGGGCGGCGAGGGCGTCGGCTATGGCGGCGCATTCGTTTCCGACCCGTTTGCCCGGTTCATGAAGATCCTGACCCTGATCGGCTCGATCACCGCCATGGTGATGACGGTCGGCCATGCCCGCTCGCAGCAGCTCGACCGGTTCGAGTTCCCGGTTCTTTTGGTGCTCGCGACGCTCGGCATGATGCTGATGATCTCGGCCAACGACCTTCTGTCGCTCTACCTGTCGCTGGAACTGCAGTCGCTGGCGCTCTACGTCGTCGCCGCGATCAACCGCGACAGCGTGCGCTCCACCGAGGCGGGCCTGAAGTACTTCGTGCTCGGCGCGCTGTCGTCGGGCATGCTGCTCTACGGCATGTCGCTGGTCTACGGCTTCACCGGACACACCGGCTTCCAGGAGATCGCATCGGCGCTGACGGCCGACGGCCGTTCGCTCGGCCTCGTCTTCGGCCTGGTGTTCGTTCTCGCCGGCCTGGCCTTCAAGATCTCGGCTGTGCCGTTCCACATGTGGACGCCGGACGTCTATGAGGGCGCGCCGACGCCGGTGACGGCCTTCTTCGCCGCCGCCCCGAAGGTTGCCGCCATGGCCATGCTGGTGCGCATCGTCATCGACGCCTTCGAGCCGGTGGTCGCCGACTGGCAGCAGATCATCGTCTTCATCTCGATCGCCTCGATGCTGCTCGGCTCGTTCGCCGCGATCGGCCAGAAGAACATCAAGCGCCTGATGGCCTATTCCTCGATCGGCCACATGGGCTATGCCCTCGTCGGTCTCTCGGCGGGCTCGATGGCCGGCGTGCGCGGCGTGGCGCTCTACATGCTGATCTACATGGTCATGACGCTCGGCACCTTCGCCTGCATCCTGGCGATGCGCCGCCGCGAGGGGGGCAATGTCGAGGCGGTCGACGATCTCGCCGGCCTGTCGACGACCAATCCGTTCATGGCGAGCGTGCTGACGGTGATGATGTTCTCGCTGGCAGGCATTCCGCCGCTGGCCGGCTTCTTCGCCAAGTACTTCGTCTTCATGGCCGCGATCGAGGCGCATCTCTATGCGCTGGCGATCATCGGCGTGCTGTCGTCCGTCGTCGGTGCCTACTATTACCTGCGCATCGTCAAGGTGATGTGGTTCGACGCCGCGACCGACGAGTTCGCCCGCACGCCGGGTGAACTGAAGCTCGTCTTCGGCGTCGCGGGCCTGTTCGTGGCCGGCTACGTGCTGATCGGCGGGCCGATCGGCGATGCGGCGGAAGCCGCCGCGCGGACCTTCTTTTGACCGGCCGGTCGGGCACCGGCCAGCTCTCGCTGGATGATTTCCGGCACGAGGCGCTGGTCGAGACCACCTCCACCAACTCGGAGTGTTTCGAGCGCGCCCGCAAGGGCGCGCTTTCCGGTCTATGGGTGACGGCGGCGCGCCAGACCGGCGGCCGCGGCCGCCGCGGCCGGCCCTGGACGTCCGAGCCCGGAAACCTCTACGCCTCGCTGCTCCTGATCGATCCCGCCCCGGTGGAGCGGCTGGCGTCGCTTCCGCTCGCCGTGGCCGTCGCCGTCCAGGCGTCGATCGCATCCGCCATGCCGATCGGCGCCCCGCCGGTCGCGATCAAATGGCCGAACGACATCCTCATCGAGAAGAAGAAGATCTGCGGCATCCTGGTCGAGGCGGAGACCCTTGCGGACGGCCGACAGGCGATCGTCATCGGCTGCGGCATCAATGTCGCCGTCGCCCCCGAGGCGGGGCTCTATCCCGTGGCCAGCCTCGCCGACTACGGCTGCGCGGTCGCGCCGGCCGAACTCTTCGCCCATCTCTTCCGCGAGATGGCGGACATTCTCCGGCTCTGGGACAGCGCCAACGGCATCGGCGAGATCATGGCGCGCTGGCGCAAGGTCGCCGGCGGCATCGGCGAGCGGATCACGGTCAATCTGCCGACCCAATCAATTTCCGGGCGCTTTGCCGGAATTGATGATAGTGGTCTGCTCAAGCTTCAGACCGACGACGGCGGCGTGCGCTTGATCGCAGCCGGCGATGTTTTCTTCGAATAATCGGAATCTTTCAGAATATGGCAAACCAAGAAGACCTGGTGTTCCTGCCGCTCGGCGGGGTCGGCGAGATCGGTATGAATCTCGCGCTCTACGGCTATGGCACACCCGGTAACCGCAAATGGATCATGGTCGATTGCGGCGTGACCTTTCCCGGCCCCGAACTGCCGGGCGTCGACCTCGTCCTGCCCGACATCCGCTTCCTGGCGGAGGAGCGCAAGAACCTCAAGGCCGTCATCATCACCCATGCCCACGAGGACCACTACGGCGCGCTGAACGATCTGTGGCCGGGGCTGAACGTGCCGGTCTATGCCTCGCCGTTCACCGCCGGCATGCTCGAGGCGAAGCGCGACTACGAGCGCAGCCGCACCGAGATCCCGGTGACGATCTTCAAGGAGCGCGACCGCATCAATGTCGGCCCCTTCGAGATCGAGGGCATCGGCGTCAACCATTCGATCCCCGAGCCGATGTCGCTGGCGATCAGGACGCCGCTCGGCACCGTCATCCACACCGGCGACTGGAAGATCGACCTCAAGCCCTCGCTCGGGCCGCTGACCGACGAGGCGCGCTTCCGCAAGCTCGGCGACGAGGGCGTGCTGGCGCTGATCTGCGACAGCACCAATGCGCTGCGCGACGGCGTCTCGCCCTCGGAGGAAGAGGTGTCCGAGAGCCTCGCCAAGATCATCGAGAGCGCCGAGGGCCGCGTCGGCATCACCACCTTCTCCTCCAATGTCGGCCGCATCCGCTCGGTCGCCAAGGCCGCCGAGGCGGCCGGCCGCGAGGTGCTTCTGCTCGGCAGCTCGATGAAGCGGGTGACGCAGGTCGCGCGCGACATCGGCCTGATGGAAGGCATCAAGCCCTTCATCGACGAGGACGAGTTCGGCTATATCCCGCGCGACAAGGTCGTCGTCATCCTGACCGGCAGCCAGGGCGAGCCGCGGGCGGCGCTGGCCAAGATTGCCCGCGACGAGATGCGCAACGTCGCTTTTACCGCCGGCGACACCATCATCTTCTCCTCGCGCGCCATTCCCGGCAACGAAAAGGCGATCAACGACATCAAGAACGGTCTCGTCGACCAGGGCATCCATGTCATCACCGACAGCGAGGCGCTGGTGCATGTCTCCGGCCATCCCCGCC
Organism: Hyphomicrobiales bacterium; assembly: GCA_900469965.1. GTDB lineage: Bacteria > Pseudomonadota > Alphaproteobacteria > Rhizobiales > Rhizobiaceae > Mycoplana. The sequence continues at coordinate 84,261 of UBZP01000021.1, forward strand.
GCAGCGAGTTGCAGCAGATGTATGCCTGGACGCGGCCGCAGATGGTGGTGCCGGTGCATGGCGAGGCCGCGCACCTGGTGGCCCATGCCGAGCTTGCCGAACAGTCCGGCATCCCGGTGGTGCCGCGCGTGCGCGACGGCAAGATGCTGCGGCTGGCGCCGGGTGTTCCCGAGATCATCGACGAGGTGCATTACGGCCGCATCTTCAAGGACGGCAACCTGATCGGCGATTTCGACGAGATGGGGATCGGCGATCGCCGTAAGCTCTCCTTCGTCGGCCACGTCTCGGTCAACATCGTGCTCGACGCGCGCTACGACTTCCGTGAGGACCCGGACGTGGTACCCTTCGGCCTGCCGCAGTTCGACGACGAGGGCGAGGACATGGGCGACACGCTCTATGACGCGGTCCTCGGCGCGGTGGAGAGCATTCCGCGGGCACGGCGCAAGGATCTGGGCGTCGTCCGCGAGGCGGTGCGCCGGGCCGTGCGCTCCATGGCCAACGAGGTCTGGGGCAAGAAGCCGGTCGTGACCGTCTTCGTCACGAAGGTGTGATCGCGGTCGGCGGCAGTGGATAGGATACCGGCTCGCGCGATCGCGTCGGGCGGCCGGGCAGGGACGTGAGGGAGGAGACGGACGTGCTTGGACGAGTCAATCACATTGCGATCGCCGTACCGGACCTTGCGGCCGCGGCGGCCTCCTACCGCGACGTTCTCGGCGCCCGCGTCAGCGCGGCGCAGTCCCTGCCGGAGCATGGCGTCACCGTCGTCTTCGTCGAATTGCCCAACACCAAGGTCGAGCTGCTGGAGCCGCTCGGTGAGGCCTCGCCGATCGCGGCCTTCCTGGAGAAATCGCCTTCCGGCGGCATGCACCACATCTGCTACGAGGTGGACGACATCCTGGCCGCCCGCGACCGGCTCGTCGCCGGCGGCGCCCGCGTGCTCGGCGACGGCACGCCGAAGACCGGGGCGCATGGCAAGCCGGTGCTGTTCCTGCATCCGAAGGATTTCTTCGGCACGCTGATCGAGCTGGAGGAAGTGTGACCGCAGGTCACGGCCGCGGGATTTGAATTGCCGCGGCCATGGGGGTAAGAAGCCTCCGTGGCGGCCGCGCCGCAACGGCCGCGACCGGGACGGCCACAGGACATTGACTGCGTGACGGCCGCCGCCGCGCGCCATCGGGTATCGGACATGCCGCTGTTTTCGCTCTTCGCCGTCTATTTCATCATCTGGTGGATCACGCTCTTTGCGGTGCTGCCGTTCGGCCTGCGCACCCAGGCGGAGGAGAACGACGTCGTTCCCGGCAGCGTCGAGAGCGCGCCGGCGCGCTTCAGGGCAGGGCGCATCCTTCTCGTCACGACGCTCTTCGCCGCCGCCATCCATGCCGCCTGGTATGTGCTGTCTGTGAAATTCGGCTACGGCTTCGACGCCATTCCGCAGTTCTACCCCGACTTCGACTGAACCTTGCGTCTTCGCGAGGGATCCGTTATGAACGGTAACGTTCACTAAGTTCCGGGCCGACGAGGCCCGGCGGAGGTGGGCGGGTTTGTCGCATTCCGTCTGTCATTGATTTGTCATACAAAATCTGTATGGGAAGGCTGGCGGTTCGGAAGGCAAAAAAAAACAAGGCTGAAAGCCTTGTTTTTAAAGTATCGCGTGATCTTTACCCGTTTCCGGTGGCTGCGGCCATGCGCGCCAAGATCTGATCCTCCCAAGACTTGACCGCGAAATTGGCAAGAATTTGTACTTCCTGCCTGTTTTGTGGCCTGAAACTAGCTCAAAGGTTGGGCGTTGTCATCTGCTTTTTTGCATATTTGTTACACTTGCAGAAAATTTTTCCGTTGACTCTAGACGGGTAATTGTCGCTATTGAGCGCCCCCGTTTGCAGTCTGCAGGCGACACGTGCCCGTGGCGCCGATTTCGATGGACCGGTGGTCCGCGGCGGGTTCACTTCCGGCTGTGAAGCGTCTATGAACGCTTCGAAATCAACGTCTTTTCGCCTGAATCCCCGGCTAGGCGAAAACCTGTCTATTTGGAACCCGCCATGCGTCTTTCCCGCTTCTTTATGCCCATCCTCAAGGAAAATCCCAAGGAGGCGGAAATCGTCTCGCATCGTCTGATGCTTCGGGCGGGGATGATCAAGCAGCAGTCCGCCGGCATCTATACCTGGCTACCGCTCGGCAAACGCGTGCTGGACAAGGTCAACGCCATCATCCGCGAGGAACAGAACCGTTCCGGCGCAGTCGAGCTGCTGATGCCGACCCTGCAGTCGGCCGAGCTGTGGCAGGAGAGCGGCCGCTACGACGCCTACGGCAAGGAGATGCTGCGCATCAAGGACCGGCAGGACCGCCCCATGCTCTACGGTCCGACCAACGAGGAGATGATCACCGACGTCTTCCGCTCCTACGTCAAGTCCTACAAGGACCTGCCGCTGAACCTCTACCATATCCAGCTGAAGTTCCGCGACGAGATCCGCCCGCGCTTCGGCACCATGCGCTCGCGCGAGTTCCTGATGAAGGATGCCTATTCCTTCGACCTGAACCGGGAAGGCGCCGAGCACGCCTATAACCGCATGTTCGCCGCCTACCTGCGCACGTTCACGCGGCTGGGCCTGCGGGCGATCCCGATGCGCGCCGACACCGGCCCGATCGGCGGCAACCTCAGCCACGAGTTCATCATCCTCGCCGATACCGGCGAATCCGAAGTCTTCTGCCACAAGGATTTCCTCGGCTTCGACATTCCCGGCGCGGACACGAACTTCGACGACGTCGCCGGCCTGAAGGCGATCTTCGACAAGTGGACGTCGCGCTATGCGGCGACATCCGAAATGCACGACGAAGCCGCCTTCGCCGCCATTCCCGAGGGCGAGCGCCTGTCCGCCCGCGGCATCGAGGTCGGCCACATCTTCTACTTCGGCACCAAGTATTCGGAGGCGATGGGCGCCAAGGTGCAGGGACCGGACGGCAAGGAGCATACCGTCCACATGGGCTCCTACGGCATCGGCCCGACCCGGCTCGTGCCGGCGATCATCGAGGCCTCCCATGACGAGAACGGCATCATCTGGCCGCGGTCGGTGGCGCCGTTCGAGGTCGTCGTCATCAACATGAAGGCGGGCGATGCGGCCTGCGACGCCGCGAGCGAGACCCTCTACGGCGCGCTCACCAGGGCGGGCGTGGATGTGCTGCTCGACGACAAGGACGAGCGCGCCGGCACCAAGTTCGCCACCGCCGACCTGATCGGCGCGCCGCTCCAGGTCATCGTCGGGCCGCGCTCGGTCGCTGCCGGCGAGGTCGAGGTGAAGGACCGCAAGACCGGCGAGCGCGAGACGCTGACGATCGACGCCGCCATCGCGCGCCTGACGACCGCCGGTTGAGCGCGGGCCTCCGGGAGCCGGAAAGAGGGGCACAGTGCCGGAACAGGGTGTTCCGGCATCGTATAACGCCTTAATTTTCTTGCATAATTTTACCCGCAAATCGATTCCGGTTTCGGCGATTATGCAGTAGCATCGTGCGCAGATTCGAGATGCTGCCGAATCGTGTCCGCAGGCGCGGGCTTCGGCGGCGACAGGACCGGAGGTATCATGGCGGAAGCGACGGGCGAGGGCACCGTGGTCGTGGCGAAAGCGGCGCCCGCAAGCCGTCCTTTTTCCGGTTTCGAGCGCATGGTCGCCTGGCGCTACCTCCGCTCGCGCCGCAAGGAGGCGTTCATCTCGGTCATCGCCGGCTTCTCCTTCATCGGCATCATGCTGGGCGTGGCGACGCTGATCATCGTCATGGCGGTGATGAACGGTTTTCGCACCGAGCTGATCTCGCGCATCCTTGGCATCAACGGCCACATGATCGTCCAGCCGATCGACGGGCCGCTCAACAACTATGCCGATCTCGCCGAGCGGTTCTCTAAGGTGCCGGGCGTCAAGCTGGCGATCCCGCTGGTGGAAGGCCAGACGCTGGCCTCCGGCGCGGGCGGTGCCGGGACCGGGGCGCTCGTGCGCGGCATCCGCGCCGACGACTTCACCAAGCTGAAGACCGTCTCCGACCACATCACCGCCGGCGACCTGGTCGGCTTCGCCGCCGGCAACGGCCTTGCGATCGGGGCGCGGATGGCCGAGCAGCTCGGCATTTCCGCCGGCGACCAGATCACGCTGGTGGCGCCGGAGGGCGACGTCACCCCGCTCGGCGTCAATCCGCGCGTCAAGAGCTACACCGTCTCCGCGGTCTTCGAGATCGGCATGTCGGAATACGACGCCTCGATCATCTTCATGCCGCTGGAGGAGGCCCAGCTCTATTTCAACGCCGAGGGCCTGGTGCAGTCGATCGAGCTCTTCGTCGATAACCCCGATGCCGTCGACGCGCTGCGCCAGCCGGTCGAGGCGGCCGCCGAACGGCAGGTCTACATCACCGACTGGCGCCAGCGGAACCGTACTTTCTTCTCCGCGCTTGAGGTCGAGCGCAACGTCATGTTCATGATCCTGACGCTGATCGTCCTGGTCGCGGCGCTGAACATCATCTCCGGCCTGATCATGCTGGTGAAGGACAAGGGCAGCGACATCGCGATCCTGCGCACGATGGGCGCCACCTCGGGCTCGATCATGCGCATCTTCTTCATGACGGGGGCGGCGATCGGCACGGTCGGCACCATCGCCGGCGTCCTGCTCGGCGTCGTCGTCTGCCTCAACGTCGAATCGATCCGCCAGTTCTTCTCCTGGCTGTCCGGGCAGACGCTGTTCGATCCCGAGCTCTATTTCCTCAGCCAGCTGCCGGCCGACATGAACCTCGGCGAGACGCTGTCGATCGTCGTCATGGCGCTGGCGCTGTCTTTCCTGGCCACGATCTTCCCCGCATGGCGCGCCTCCAAGCTCGATCCCGTGCAGGCCCTGCGGTATGAATAGGACGTCCCGATGAATGCGCGCGTGGCACTGAAGTTGACCGGCGTCGATCGCCACTACGGCCAGGGCGAGACGGTGCTGTCGATCCTGAAGGGGGCGGATTTCACCCTGCGCAGCGGCGAGATCGCAGCACTGGTGGCCCCGTCCGGCACCGGAAAGTCGACGCTGCTGCACGTCGCGGGCCTGCTGGAGCGGCCGGACGCCGGCGATGTCGTTGTCAACGGCCATTCCTGCGCCACGCTCGGCGACGAGGAGCGCACGGCGATCCGCCGCAACGAGATCGGCTTCGTCTACCAGTTCCACCATCTCCTGCCGGAGTTCTCGGCGCTGGAGAACATCATGATGCCGCAGCTGATCGCCGGGCTTCCCAAAGCGGAGGCCCGCGAGCGAGCGAAGCAGCTGCTCGACTACATGCGCATCGGCCATCGCGGCGACCACCGCCCGTCGGAGCTTTCCGGCGGCGAGCAGCAGCGGGTCGCGATCGCGCGCGCCGTTGCCAATGCGCCGCTCCTGCTTCTCGCCGACGAGCCGACCGGCAACCTCGACCCCGAGACGGCCGGCTACGTGTTCGAGGCGCTGCAGGCGCTGGTGCGCCAGTCGGGCCTGGCGGCGCTGATTGCCACCCACAATCACGAGATCGCCGCCCTGATGGACCGCCGTGTCACCATCGAGGACGGCAAGGTCCGCGAAATGCACTGAGCCGCGGGCGTTGGCGCCGGCCGCGTCGCGGGCCGGCGGGCGAGGGCGGGCCTATTGCTGCTCCAGTCCGCAGGCCTTCTGCCCGATATCGTCGTTCCAGGCTTCCAGGCTGACCTGCTCGCCCTTGGTCGCGATCGGCCTGCCGTTCGCCGTTCCCTTGCCGGTGAGCACGTTCAGGTCGCAGCTTTCGGTGTGGTTCGGGTCGAGGGTGTCGTAGGCGGAATAGGTGTAGCCGGCGACGACGAACCTGGAATTGCGGTAGGCGACCGTCAGGCTCTGCTCCCAGCGGTCGCGTCCGATCGCGCTGTTCTGCGATGTGATCGAGATCGAACCGTTCGAGAGTGCCGTGACGCCGGCCTCCTGCCCGAAGACGGTGGTGCTGCCCCAGACCTTGTTCGGGGCCGCGACCTTCAGCGACAGCCGCGGCTCGCCGTCGTCGGCGAGATAGATATAGACGCCGTTGTCGTCGTCGCTGCCCTCGGCCGGCCTGACGATCAGCACCAGGTCCTGCCGGCCATCCCTGTCCCAGTCGCCGGTCGCAGCCGCCGTGATCCTGTCGGCGGGAAACGTCTCGGTGATCGCGCCCGCCGGAGAAAGAAGGACAAGGGCGAGCGGCAGTGCGGTCTTCATCGTGCAAACATCCCTGACTGACGGCCGACCATAGGAAAACCCGGCCGGACAGTCCAGCGGTCCGCCGCGCCGCGCCCTGCAACGGCCGTCGAATCTGCAGGGTTGACGTAAGAACAAAAATAGAACAGACTAGAAACATAAACAGATTGGAGACGTCAAATGACCGATTTCATGCGTGAACTCGCCGCCTTTACCTCCATTGCCATGTTCGTCGCGAGCCTGTCCGTCCTCGCGCTCGGGCTGTAACCGAGCCGTTGCTGCGGCCATCCGCCCCCAGCCCCCGCTTGCGGGGCGGGGATAAGGGCCGCGTCCCGAATGTTTGACTGGACTTCCGCTGCGCGAATCCGCTTATCCTTGCCTCCCTGAAACGGAGTGGCAATGATGGCGCAGGCTGGTGCGGACATGACGGGCGGACATTCGGCGGGCGGCGGCGTCCAGTTCGTCCATCTGCGCGTCCATTCGGCCTATTCCCTGCTGGAGGGCGCGCTGCCGATCAAGAAGATCCTCGGCAAGGCCGTCAGCGACAGCCAGCCGGCGATCGCCATCACCGACACCAACAACCTGTTCGCCGCGCTCGAGTTCTCGCAGAAAGCGGTCGCCGACGGCATCCAGCCGCTGATCGGTTGCCAGCTCTCGATCGACATGGAGGACGAGGGCGAGGGCGAGCGCCGCAATCCGTCGCAGGCGCTTGCGAAGCTGCCGTCGATCGTCGTCCTCGTCGCCACCGACGCGGGCTACGTCCGCCTGATGGAACTGATCAGCCGCGCCTATCTCGGCGGCGAGGGCAGCGGCCATTCGGTGCACCTGATGCGCTCCTGGCTGGAAGAGGGAACAGACGGGCTGATCGCCTTGACCGGTGCCGCCACCGGCCCGGTCGACATGGCCTTCGCCGCGGGGCAGCCGGCGGTCGCCGAGGCGCGGCTTCTGGAATTGAAACGGCTGTTCGGCGACCGGCTCTATGTCGAGCTGCAACGGCATGGGAGCTACGACCGCAAGCACGAGCGGCGGATGATCGATCTCGCCTACCGGCACGACCTGCCGCTGGTGGCGACCAACGAGCCGTTCTTTCCGACGCCGGACGACTACGAGGCGCACGATGCCCTGATGGCTGTCGCCCATAACGCCATGGTGTCGGACGACAACCGTTTTCGCCTCTCGCCCGATCATTACCTGAAGAGCCGCGCGGCGATGGCCGCCCTGTTCGCCGATCTCCCGGAAGCGCTGGAGAACACGGTGGAGATCGCCAGGCGCTGCTCCTTCGTGCTGAAGACGCGCGCGCCGATCCTGCCGCGCTTCACCGGCGCCACCGACGATGCGGAGGAGGCCGAGCGCGCCGAGGCGGCGGAACTGCGCCGCCAGGCGGTGGAGGGGCTCGAGGGGCGGCTGGCCGCGCTCGGCCTGTCGCCGGGCTACAGCGAGGCGGACTACCGCGAGCGGCTGGATTTCGAACTCGGCGTCATCGAGCGGATGAAGTTTCCGGGCTACTTCCTGATCGTCTCCGACTTCATCAAGTGGGCCAAGCAGCAGAACATCCCGGTCGGGCCGGGGCGCGGCTCGGGCGCGGGCTCGCTCGTCGCATACGCGCTGACGATCACCGACGTCGATCCGCTCCGCTTCTCGCTCCTGTTCGAGCGCTTCCTCAATCCCGAGCGCGTGTCGATGCCGGACTTCGACATCGACTTCTGCCAGGATCGCCGCGAGGAGGTGATCCGCTACGTCCAGCGCAAGTACGGCCGCGAGCAGGTGGCGCAGATCATCACCTTCGGATCGCTACAGGCGCGCGCCGCCTTGCGCGACGTCGGCCGCGTCTTGGAGATGCCCTACGGGCAGGTCGACAAGATCTGCAAGCTTGTGCCGAACAACCCGGCCAACCCGACGCCGCTCTCCAAGGCGATCGAGGAGGAGCCGAAGCTGCAGGAGGAGGCGGAGAAGGAGCCGGTCGTCGGCCGGCTGCTCGACATCGCCCAGAAGATCGAGGGCCTCTATCGGCATGCCTCGACCCATGCCGCCGGCATCGTCATCGGCGACCGGCCGCTGTCGCAGCTGGTGCCGATGTACCGCGATCCGCGCTCCGACATGCCGGTCACCCAGTTCAACATGAAATGGGTCGAGCAGGCGGGGCTGGTGAAGTTCGACTTCCTCGGCCTGAAGACGCTGACGGTGCTGAAGACCGCCGTCGACTTCATCCGCAAGCGCAACATCGAGGTGAAGCTCGAGAGCCTGCCGCTCGACGACCGGCTGACCTACGAGATGCTGTCGCGCGGCGAGACCGTCGGCGTGTTCCAGGTGGAAAGTGCCGGCATGCGCAAGGCGCTGATTGGCATGCGGCCAGACTGCATCGAGGACATCATCGCCCTCGTCGCCCTCTACCGGCCGGGGCCGATGGAGAACATCCCCGTCTACAACGCCCGCAAGCACGGCGAGGAGGAGATCGAATCGATCCATCCGATGATCGATCACCTGCTGAAGGAGACCCAGGGCGTCATCGTCTACCAGGAGCAGGTGATGCAGATCGCCCAGGTGCTGTCGGGCTATTCGCTCGGCGAGGCCGACCTTTTGCGCCGCGCCATGGGCAAGAAGATCAAGGAGGAGATGGACAAGCAGCGCGCCCGCTTCGTCGAGGGCGCGGTGAAGAACGGCGTCTCCAAGCCGCAGTCGGACCTGATCTTCGACCTGCTCGCCAAGTTCGCCAACTACGGCTTCAACAAGAGCCACGCGGCCGCCTATGCGATCGTCTCCTACCAGACGGCCTATCTGAAGGCGCATTTCCCGGTCGAGTTCCTCGCCGCGTCGATGACCTACGACATGGCCAACACCGACAAGCTGAACGACTTCCGCCAGGATGCCGCCCGGCTCGGCATCACCGTCGTTCCGCCCTCGATCCAGACGTCCTATGCCCATTTCGAGACCGGCGAGAAGAAGATCTACTATGCGCTCGCCGCCATCAAGGGCGTCGGCGAGGCGGCGGTCCACCATATCGTCGAGGTGCGCGGCGACCGGCCGTTCGAGAGCCTGGAGGATTTCTGCCTCCGCATCGATCCGAAGCTCGTCAACCGCCGCACTTTCGAAAGCCTGATCTGCGCCGGCGCCTTCGATTGCTTCGGCCACGACCGCGCCGCCCTGATCGCCGGCCTCGACCGGCTGCTCGGCTATGCCCAGCGCGCCCAGGAGAACAAGGTGAGCGGCCAGAGCGACATGTTCGGGGCAGGGGCGGCGACCGGGCCGGAGGTGATCTCCTTCCCCTCCTACGCGCCGTGGCTGGCATCGGAGAAGCTGCACCGCGAATTCCAGGTGCTCGGCTTCTACCTCTCCGCCCACCCGCTCGACACCTACAACGCCATGCTCGCCAAGATGCGCGTGCAGAATTTCGCCGATTTCGCCGTCGCCGTGAAGCAGGGCGCGACCGCCGGCCGCCTCGCCGGCACCGTCACCTCCAAGCAGGAGCGCAAGACCCGCACCGGCAACAAGATGGGCATCGTCGCCTTCTCCGATGCCTCCGGCCAGTTCGAGGCGGTGCTGTTCTCCGAGATGCTGCACCAGTACCGCGACCTTCTGGAGCCCGGAAAGTCGCTGGTGATGACGGTGCAGGCCGAGGAGCGCCCGGAAGGCATCGGCCTCAGGATCCAGACGCTGCGCTCGCTGGAGGAGGAGGCGCTGCAGCAGCAGAAGGCGCTGCGCGTCTTCATCCGCGACAGCGGCCCCTTGCGCTCCATCGCCGCCCACCTGAACGCCAGGGGCGACGGCCTCGTCTCGTTCATCGTCATCAAGGACAATGGCGAGCGCGAGATCGAGGTGGAACTGAACGAGCGCTACCGCATCTCGCCCGAGATCGCCGCCGCTCTGCGCTCGGCCCCGGGCGTCATCGACGTCGAGATGGTGTGACCGCCCGGCAATCTGCGCAAAACCGCGCCAGCCTCTTGATCGCACCCGCCCCGTCGGCTACCGACGGTGACAGGCGGACGTGGCGAAACTGGTAGACGCAAGGGACTTAAAATCCCTCGGAGTGATCCGTACGGGTTCGACCCCCGTCGTCCGCACCAAGGCCCTGCGTCCGCCTAGAGGTCAGCTTTCGCATCGGCAACGTCGTCGCAACACTGACGCCGTGTGTCTGCGGCCTTCCGCTTCTGAAGCGCGTCGCGCCTCTGCCCCGACGAAAACCTGCTCAGGCAGGATGGCTGCGAAATAGGTACAACGCACGTCTAGTCGTGCAGTCGCACGGTGGCCGTGACCGACAGGCCCGGGCGCAGCAGTTGCAGGCCGTCCTGCGCGGGGTCGAGCGTGATGCGGACCGGTACGCGCTGCACGATCTTGGTGAAGTTGCCGGTGCCCGGTTCGAACGGGAGCATGGAAAAGGTCGAGCCCGAGCCGGGGGCGAAGCTGTCGACGCGACCGTTCAGGCCCTGGTCGAGTGCATCGACGCTAATCTGCACGGCCTGCCCGACGCGCATGTCGCTGACCTGCGTCTCCTTGAAGTTGGCGGTCACGTAGATCGCCTGCATGGGAACGAGCGTGAACAGCCGCGAGCCCGGCTGCACGTAGTCGCCGACGCTGACCTGCCGATTGCCGACCACGCCGTCGATCGGGGCGGCGATGACGGTGTGGCGTTGGTCCTGCAGCGCCAGTTCGGCCGCGGCCTCGGCCTGCTGCCGTTGTGCCTCCGCCTTCTGGAGGGCCGCCCGCAGGACGGGACGGCGCGCCGAGGTGACGGAGGCCTGCCGCTCGGCGACGGCCAGCATGGCCTGCGCCCTGGCAAGATCCTGTTCGGCCGTGACGGCCTCGGTGCGGCTGGTGTCGGCGTCCTGGCGCGAGACCGAGCCGGAGGCCACGAGCCGGTCGTACCGGCGCCGGTCGGCGTCGGCCCGCTCGGCCTGGGCCATCGCGGAGCGGATCTGGGTCTGGGCGGCCGCGACGTTGGCCGACGCCAGTTGCTCTTCCGATGCCAGGCTTTCGAGCGCCGCCCGTGCCGCGGCGACGTCGGCCTCGGCATTTGCGAGATTGGCGCGGGCGCTTTCGACCCGGGCATCGAACTCCTCGGAGTTGATCCGCACGAGGGGATCGCCGGCCCTGACCTGCTGGTTGTCGCGCACCAGGACCTCGCTGACGAGGCCGCGCACCCGGGGCGCCACGGCAGTGACGTCGGCTGCCGTATAGGCGTTGTCGGTGGTCTCTTTCGAAGGGGCCGCGGTAATCCAGGCGGCGCCGCCGGCAGACAGCGCGATCGCTGCCAGCGACGCCGTGACCGCGCCCCGCCCGAACTTGCGCTTCGGCCTTGCGGCTTCCCCTGCAGCCTCTCTGGGAGGCTCGGCGGGCGGCGGAGCGCTCTTTTCGATCACCGTCTCGCGCGCGGCCGGTAGCTCGGCGATTTTCTGAGCCTCCATGAACAGTCCCTTTTCTGATGACGAGGCAGCGCGGCCGAATGGCCTTGCCAATATGACGGTCATCATATAGATGATGGTCATAATCTGTCAACGAGGATGGAAAGCGGAGGTCGCACGTGTTCGCCAGGCTGAGGGCGCTGGGGCAGGATTGGTCGGATGATCCCGCCGGCATGCCGACGTCCAGGAAATTCCTGATCTTCTGGGTGATGGCGTTCGGCCAGTTCATGGCGCTCTTCGACATCCAGATCGTCTCGGCCTCGCTGAACGACGTGCAGGCGGGGCTCGCGGCCGGTCCCGACGAGATCAGCTGGGTGCAGACGGCCTACCTGATGGCCGAGCTCATCATGATTCCGCTGTCCGGCTACCTCAGCCAGGCCATGTCGACGCGGTGGCTGTTTTCGATGTCGGCGGGCCTGTTCACGCTCTCGAGCCTGCTCTGCGGGCTGGCGTGGAACATCGAATCGATGATCGCCTTTCGCGCCATCCAGGGGTTCACGGGGGGCGCGATGGTGCCGCTGGTCTTCTCGGTGGGCTTCACGATCTTCAAGGGCAAGCAGCTTGCGATCATCCCGGCGATCCTGGGCATGGTCGGGGTGGTCGCGCCGACGCTGGGGCCGACCGTCGGCGGCCTGATCACGCAGGGCATCGACTGGCGCTGGCTGTTCTTCGTCAACATCGTGCCCGGCGTCGTCGTCACCGTGCTCGCGGCGACCGTCATCCGGGTGAACCGGCCGAACTTCGGCATGTTCCTGCGGATCGACTGGAGCCATTTCGCCGCGATGGCGATTGCGCTCGGCGGGCTGCAGTTCGTCCTGGAGGAGGGGCCGCGCAAGGAGTGGTTCGGCGATCACCACATCGCGCTCGCAGGCTGGTTCGCGCTGATCGCCGCGGCGCTCTTCTTCCATCGCTCGCTGTTCTCGACCAATCCGATCGTGCGGCTGTCGCCGTTCCGGCGGCCGATCTTCGCCTTCTGCTGCGGGTTCAGTTTCGTGATCGGCTACGGCATGTATGCGTCGATCTATCTCCTGCCGGTCTATCTCGGCCGGGTGCGCGGCTATGACAGCCTCGAGATCGGCACGACCGTCTTCGTCGTCGGCGTCGCCCAGATCTTCAGCACGATCATCGCCGCGAGGCTCGTCGAGCGTGTCGACCTGCGCTTCATCATCACGGCCGGGCTGCTCCTGTTCGCATGGAGCCTGTGGCTGACCTCGGCGATGACGAGCCAGTGGGGCTTCTGGGAGCTGGCGCTGCCGCAGGCGGTGCGGGGCCTCTCGCTGATGCTGTGCATCGTGCCGACCATCCGCATGGGCCTCGGCAGCGTGACGCCCCAGGAGCTGCCCTTCGCCTCCGGGCTCATCAACCTGACGCGCAATCTCGGCGGCGCCGTCGGCATCGCCGTCGTCAACACCCAGCTCCAGGACCACACCCGCATCGCCGCGCTGCGCTTCGGCGAGGCCATGGGGCATCAGGGCGCCAACACCGCCGAGGCCGTCGGCAGTCTCGCGCAGCGGATGGGTGCGGTGACGCCGGACCCGGCTCATGCGCTGATGCTGGCCGAGGGGTACCTCGCCCGCCTGGTCGGCCGCGAGGCGCTGACCATGGCCTTCGACGACGTCTTCCGGCTGATGGCGTGGATGTTCCTCGCCGCGCTCGTGATGGTGCCGTTCTGCCGCCCCGCCAGGAACGCGGCGCCGCCGCCGCCCGATGCGGGCGCGCACTAGGATGAAAATAGGTGCGACCGCCCTTCGATCGAAGGGCGGCGGATGGAAGGAGGACACCGGGATGACCGAACCACTGACGCACAAGGAACGCACGCATGCGCGCATTCTCGAAGAGGCGGCGAGCGCCATGCGGCTCCATGGGGCGGACGGCATCAGCGTCGCCGGGCTCATGAAGCGGGCGGGTCTCACCCATGGCGGGTTCTACGCCCACTTCGCCTCGCGCGACGCCCTGGTGCTGGACGCCGTCGACCGGATGCTTCTGGACAGCCGGTCGCTGGTCGAGGCGAGCCTCGGCGGCCGCGACGCGGCGGACGGGATTGTGGCGCTGATCGATGCCTATCTTTCGGAACGCGTCCGCAATGCGCCGGAGCGCGGATGTCCGCTGCCCGGCCTGACCGGCGAAGCCCCGCGGATGCCGGCGGCCGCCCGCGCCCGTTTCAACGAAGGTGTCGAGCATTTCCAGCGCACCCTGGCGACCGCCTTCGAAGCACTGGCGAAGCCGGAGCCGGACGTGCTCGCCCGCTCCGTCCTCGCCGAGATGGTAGGCGCGATGTCGCTTGCCCGCGCGGCCTCGGACGAGGCGGCGAGCAACGAGATCCTGCGATCGTCGCGGCAACTGCTGAAGGAGCGGCTCGGGCTGACCTGATGCGGCCACGCCATGCCGGTCCGGTTGCGCGATCCTGCCCCGGACCATGACCAACCGCCGCTCTGCCTGCATCGAGAGCCGGCTGAACTGGAGACCATGCATGAACCTTGCAGATGATAGCGCCGCTCGCCTGTCCGGACGGGGAGCACGGAACAGATGAACGCGGATCGGAGAATGCGGATCGTCGTCACCGGCATGGGCATGGTCACGCCGCTGGGCTGCGGGGTCGATCCGGTCTGGAAGCGGCTCATCGCCGCGCATTCCGGCCTGCGCCGCCTGCCTGCGGACCTGGCCCCGGACGTCGCCTGCCAGGTGGCCGGGCTGGTTCCCGGTGCCGATGAGGACGGCGGCTTCGACCTCGACGCCGTCGTTCCCGTCAAGGACCAGAAGAAGATGGATCGCTTCATCGCCTTTGCGCTCGGCGCTGCGGACGAAGCGATCCGGCAGGCGCGATGGACGCCGCAGACCGAGCAGCAGCAGGCCCGCACGGCCACGATCATCGCCTCCGGGATCGGCGGGTTCCGCTCGATCGCGCAGGCTGTCCGCACCGCCGACGCGCGCGGCACGGCCAGGCTGTCGCCTTTCACCGTCCCCTCGTTCCTGGGCAATCTCGCCGCGGGCTGGGTCTCGATCCGCCACGGCTACAAGGGACCGATCGGCGCGCCGGTGACGGCATGCGCGGCGAGCGTCCAGGCGATCGGCGACGCCGCACGGCTCATCCGCTCCGGCGAAGCCGACATCGCCATCTGCGGCGGTTCGGAGGCGGCGATCGATCGGGTCAGCCTCGGCGGGTTTGCGGCGGCGCGCGCGCTCTCGACCGCCTACAACGACGATCCGGCCGCCGCGTCCCGGCCGTTCGACGCGCAGCGCGACGGATTTGTCATGGGCGAGGGGGCGGGCGTCGTCGTCATCGAATCCCTCGATCACGCCTTGCGACGCGGCGCCACGCCGCTCGCCGAACTGGTGGGGTACGGCACCAGCGCCGACGCCTATCACCTCACCGCCGGGCCGGAGGACGGTAGCGGCGCGGCCAGGGCGATGCGGGCCGCCCTCGCGCAGGCCGGCATCGATGCGCGGCTGGTCCGTCACCTCAACGCGCACGCCACCTCCACCCCCGTCGGCGACCGCGGCGAGATCGCCGCGATCAGGACGGTCTTCGGCACGACAGCCGGGTTGGCGATCAGCGCGACCAAATCCGCCACCGGCCACATGCTGGGTGCGGCCGGCGGTGTCGAGGCGATCTTCACCGTCATGGCCCTTCGCGACCAGATGCTGCCGCCGACGCGCAACCTGACCGAGCCCGACCCTCTGGCCGAGGGCCTCGACCTGGTCGGCCCGACCGCCCGGCCATGGGCGTTCGACTACGCGATTTCCAACGGCTTCGGTTTTGGCGGCGTCAATGCCAGCCTGATCTTCCGAAGGTGGAGCGGGGAATAGGCGCGCTTGCGCCTCAGGCCTCCGCGCGCAGTTCCCGGACGCCGCGGCCCAGGCGCTGCCGCAGGAGGTTGCGCAACGTCGCGGTGTCGGCATAGCCGACTTCGCCGGCGATGCGGTCGAGATCCAGCCCGATCGAAATCAGATGCTGCGCCCGCTCGACCCTCAGGTCCTGGAAGAACGCCAGCGGCGACTTGCCGAGCACGGCCTCGGTGCGGCGCTGCAGCGTACGCGGCGTCACGCAAAGGGCGTTGGCGGCATTTCGGAGCGAGAATCCGTGGGCGAGGTGGGCGCGCGCCCATCGCTCGAACTGCTCGATCAGCGGGTCGGCATGGGCCAGGAAGTCGGGGATCATGTATCTTGCCTGGGACGGTCGCTTGTCGATCAGCAGGAAGCGCGCGACCGTCGCCGCGAGCTCCGGGCTCTGCTGGCGCATGAGCCACAGGGCGAGGTCCAGGTGCCCCATGGCCGCACCGGCCGTCACGACGCCGTCCAGGGCGACGATCATGCGTGTGTCGTCGAGCCGGACCTGCGGATAGCGCTGGCGAAACAGCGGCGCCAGCGACCAGGTCGTGGTGGCCTCCCGGCCATCGAGAACCCCCGCCTCGGCGAGCAGGAACGTTCCGATGCAGGCGCCGGCGATGCGAAACCCGCGCGTGTGCCAGCCGCGAAGCTGCGCCACCGCCTCGCGGACGTCTTCCCTGCCGAGGGCTGCGAGCAACAACTGCGGCTGCTTGGCATTGAGCGCCGGAACGACCACCCAGTCCGGCTTGCCGAGGTTGCCCGCCGGCTCGGTGGCGAGGTCCAGACCGAGGCCGGTGCGGATCTTCGGCTGCAGGCCGATGACGCTGACCTCGAACGGGGCGCGTTCTGCGCCTGCCGCAGCCGCAAGCTCGTTCGCCGTCGAAAACGTGTCCATCAGCACCGTCAGCCCGGTGTCGAAAACGCCTTCCAGCGCCAGGATAGCCAAACGCATGTCGTGAATACCCCTATCATTGTCATTTGCGACCATAGCCCGGTTTGGCTCCGGAATCTACGATCCCGGCCAACCGCTCGCCCGGCAACGAGCGAGCCTCCCCAGCATTCCGACGAACCCCGCGAGGACGCGATGAGCGATGCTCTGACTGAAAGCATGACGATGGCCGCACACGATGAACGGGCGGCGGCGTACGCGCCCCTCGATGCCCCGATCTGGACGGCGCTCACCACGGGCAACAGGGCCCTGGCCCAGGGCGGGCCGCGCGCCATGCGGTATCTGCCCGACGTCGCCCCGTTCGCCGCGGTCGCCGACCGTTCGGCAGCATCGTTCGAAGCCCTGGCAGCGCTCGTGCCGCCCGATGGCCGGATCGTGCTGCATACGCCGGACGCCATCGTGCCGCCGCCGGGACTGGCCATCGATCTGCAGAAGCCGATCCTGCAGATGGTGCTGGAGGCCCCGCCCGTGAACCTCCCGGCCGGACCCGACTATCTGACGCTCGGGCAGGAGGACGTGCCGGAGATGATGGACCTGACCGCGCGGACGCGGCCCGGCCCCTTTGGCCCGCGCACGATCGAGCTCGGCCGCTATATCGGGATTCGCCTGGACGGCGTTCTGGTCGCGATGGCCGGCGAGCGGATGCGGCCGGCCCGTTTCGTGGAGATCAGCGCCGTCTGCGTCGATCCCGCCCATCGCGGGCGCGGCTATGCGGGCTTTCTCATGATGCAGCTTGCCCGGACGATCCAGGATCAGGGTCTGACGCCGTTCCTGCATGTCTTTGCCGACAACGAAGGGGCGATCGCCTTGTACCGGAAGCTCGGCTTCACGGTGCGCAAATCCTTCCTCATCACCAGTCTGCGTGCCGTGGAGCCGTCCTGACGGGCAAAATCGCGGGGCTGACGTGTGAACTATGCCGCGTCGAAGTTGCGGGCCCACATTTCGCGCAGGTCGGGCTCGGCGTCGACGCGCAGAGCGATGGCGTGCAGCTTCGGGCAGTTCTCCGCCATCCAGCCGCGTCCCGGTCGCCAGCGCGTCATGGCCGAGATCCACAGATCGAGTGCCGAGAAGCGCGCGCCGAGCGCCCACGGCGCGGGTGCGATCTCGTCCTCCCACTGCTGCCACAGTTGCTTGCGTCGGGCAAGCACCCGCTCGCGCAACTCCTCCGGCGCGCCCGGCGCCCAGCGCTCCGGGTAGTCGGCATAGGTGAAGGTCGCGTAGAGCGCACTCACGAGCCAGACGAGCCGGCGGAGAAAGACGGGGCGAGCCGGGTCTCCGACCGGCGGCGCAAGCCCGGCTTCCGGGTACGTCTCCGCGAGATGAAGCAGGATGGCCGCGCTCTCCGTCATGACCGTGCCATCGGGGAGTACAAGCACGGGCACCTGCGCGAGCGGGTTGAGGGCAACAAGGCGATCCCGCACCGGGCCCGGCGCGTCGAACCCGGTGACGTCCTCGAACGTATACGGCAACCTCGCGCGCACTAGCGCCGCTTCGACGAGGACGCTGCCCCAGCCGGGGGCGCCGTAGAGGTGGTATTGGGTCTGCGTTTCGGCCATGCGTCAATTCCCTCAGGCAAGTATCGTCGATCATATCCTCGTCGAATCAATGCACTGACGATATCACGCGCAGGCTGGAATTCTCCCGGTTCTCGACGCTCGGCGGCGTCTGGCGACGCTCTCGAAGTGCGCGCTTCGCGTCGGCCGGCTGGCCGCAGTGCGCGGGGAGGGCAGGCTCGTCGGCCGCCGTGCCCGTTCGCCGCAGGCGGCTATCCCTGCAGGATCTGCGCGCGTGCGCCGTCGATCAAGGCTTTCGAGGCGTCGGGGTCGGTCAGGATGCGCGACATCGTCAGCGCGCCGATCATGGTGGCGACGGCGACCATCGCTTTCGTCCGCGCCGCCGGTTCTGGTGCCTCTGATCGTTCGCCGGCGGCCACGAGGTCCACCAGCGCGAAGAAGCCCTCGGTTGCCGCCTGGCGAACGGCGAGGTCGCTGCGGGCCAGCTCGCTTCCGAGCGCCACGAGCGGGCAGCCGGTGTCGGCGTTGTCCCTGTGCCGGGTGGACAGATAGAGCCCGAGTGCCTGCGCGAGGTCCGCGGCCGGATCGTTCTTGCCGTCCCCGGCGGACAGGCGTTCGGCAGTCGTCTGACACGCTTCCCGCAGGGCTTCGGCGACGAGGGCGTCCTTGGATTCGAAATGCCGGTAGAAGCCGCCGGCTGTCAGGCCGGCGGTCGCCATGAGATCGACGAGGCCCGCGCCGGCGATGCCCTTTCGACGGAATTCCTCGGCGGCGACCTCGACGATGCGTTTGCGCGTTTGAGCTGCTTCTGCCTTGGACTTTCTCATGGTGCTCGCCGGACCGTGAACAGAGATACGGGGTCTTGCCTAGCACATGGAGAAGCCATTGGGCATCCGGTTGCCCCGGCGCTCACGGCGCAATCGAGAATTTCTGCTCGGACAGGGCGACGGCGCCGCTGATGGCGTCGCGAAAGCGGTAGCGGAGGACGTAGTCGCCCTGCGGCGGGCCCTCGGTGCTGAGCGTCAGCGTCAGCTTCGCAAAAATCTCCTGGTTGCGCACGAAGCCGCGATAGGTGAAGGAGCCGAAGGCCTTGTTCTCGGCCAGCGTGTCGCCCTTGTCGTTCAGGAGTTCCAGGTCGACGGTGAACTGCGCCTCCACCTTGCCGCCGTCGATCGGCCTCCAGGAAAGCCCGACCGGCTCGACATAGGATATCAGCGGTTCGCCGGTCTTGTAGACGGCGTTCGGGCGCGGCGTGTACCTGCCGTAGCCGTCCGGCGGCTCGGTGACGAAGGTGACCTTGCCGATCGAGAACGGCAGGCCCGAGGAAAATGCGCCGTAGGCTTCGCGGATCGCATCATGGGCGCCCACGGGGTTGCCCGACGTCGCCATCTGCTCGGCCTTGGTGGCGGCGTCGACCAGCGGCCCGGCCATTGCCGGCAGCGACAGGAGGCTGAAGACGGCGGCGAGCATCGACACAGGCAGAGATGGCATTGCGGGCATTCGTCCCCCTCCGATCGCTGCCGAAGGATGCGCAGATGCCGGCAGGCAGTCAAGCACTGCCCGGGCCACACGCAGGGCGCGGGCTTCGGATCGCCTCAACTCTTCCAGAACAGCGGCGTGAGGATCACGAGGACGGTCAGGACCTCGAGACGGCCGAGCAGCATCATCAGCGACAGGATATAGAGCGAGGCATCGTTGAAGGACGAGAAGTTCCCGACCGGCCCCACGATCGGCCCGATGCCGGGGCCGGTGTTCGAGAGCGCCGTGACCACCGAGGAGATCGAGGTGAGCACGTCGTGGCCGAGGGCCGCGAGCGCCACGCTGCCGAGAACCCAGAGCAACAGGTAGGTGCAGAAGAACAGGAACACGGTCCGCTGCATGTCGGCATCCACGGTGAACTTGCCGTAGCGCACCGCCTGGATGCTGTTCGGATAGATCAGCTTGTGCAGCCCCGCCTTGATCGAACTGAAGATGATGATGAAGCGGTAGGCCTTGATGCCGCCGGCGGTCGAGCCGGAGCATCCGCCCATGAAGGTCGCAAACAGGCAGAGGGTGGCGACGAAGGGTCCCCAGAGCGTGTAGTCCTGGCTGGCCACGCCGGTGGTCGACAGGATCGAGGCCATGGTGAAGAAGCCGTGGGTGATCGCCTCGTGGAACTCCACGCCGTTGACGATGCGGTGGTAGATCGCGATCGCGAACGAGAAGATCGTCAGATAGGCGAGGAACACGAAGATCTGCGGATCGCGCAGCGCATCCAGCCGGCCGCGGACCATCAGCACGATCAGGATCGAGAACGGCAGGCTGCAGACCGTCATGTAGAAGGTGCCGGCCCACAGCAGCGGCGTGCTGTTGAAATAGCCGAATGAGGCGTCATGGGTGGAGAAGCCGCCGGTCGCAACCGTCGACATCGCATGGTTGATCGCGTCGAAGCGGCTCATCCCGAGCACGTCGTAGGTGATGGCGCAGACGACCGTGATGCCGATATAGACGACGATGAAGGCACGCGTGTAGGTGGCGATCCGCGCGAACGGCTTCTCGTTCGTCTCCGACGATTCCATCTTGAAGAAGGACATGCCGCCGACACGCAGATACGGCATGACGAACAGGCCGAGGGCGACGATGCCGATGCCGCCCAGCCAGTGCAGCATCGAGCGCCACAGCAGGATGCCGGGCGGGGCGTTGTCGAGCCCGACGATGACGGTCGAGCCGGTCGTCGTCACGGCCGAGACCGATTCGAAGAAGGCCTGCGAGAAGTCCAGCCCGATCGACGACGCCCAGAGCGGCACGGCGCCGGCGACAGAAAAGACCACCCACAGCAGGTTGACGAGCAGAAAGCCCATCTTCTTGTTGAACGGCGGCGGCCCGCTGCGGGTGGCAGCCGCGGTGATCATCGAGAAGCCGCCGACGATCGCGGCCGACAGGACGAACACCTTCCAGTCCGGGTGGCCGTAGTAGAGATCGATCAGCGCCGGCACCAGCATGGCAATCGCCAGGTAGAGACCGCAAGTCGCAGCGATGTTGATTGCGGACCGGTAGATGGTGGCGTTCAAGAGGCGTCTCGTTCAGGCTATGGCGTTTCGCCACGAACCGCGCGCGAGGAGCGGGTGGCCTCAACGGCTTCGATATGCAATAGCGGTTGCAAGGTTCAAACTCAAGGACACGGCAAGCCATGAAACAGGATGTGGAGCGCGCAACCGAAGCTCTGCGCACGCTTTTTCCCGAAACGCCGCTGCAGCTCAACGAGCACCTCAGCGCCCGCTACGGCGCCCAAGTCTACCTGAAGCGCGAGGATCTTTCGCCGGTCCGTTCCTACAAGATTCGCGGCGCCTTCAACTTCTTCCGCAAGGTCATCGCCGGGCAGGGCCGGCAGAACAGCTTCGTCTGCGCCTCCGCCGGCAACCATGCCCAGGGCTTTGCCTTCGTCTGCCGCCACTTCGGCGTCAAGGGCACGGTGTTCATGCCGGTGACGACGCCGCAACAGAAGATCGACAAGACGCGCACCTTCGGCGGCGAGTTCGTCGAGATCCGCCTGTTCGGCGACATCTTCGACCAGTGCTACCGGGCGGCGCAGGACCATGCCCGCGACACCGGCGCCGTCATGGTGCCGCCCTTCGACGATCCGGACGTCATCGAGGGGCAGGCGACGGTGGCCGCCGAATTCGCGGCACAGCTCGGCGGCGTGAAGCCCGACCTCGTCGTCCTGCCGGTCGGCGGCGGCGGGCTTGCGGCAGGCGTGACCGGCTATCTGTCCGACATCGTTCCGCCCGAAGGCTTCGTCTTCTGCGAGCCGGAAGGCGCGCCCAGCCTGCGCCGCAGCCTGGAAGCGGGCGAAGTGATCACGCTCGACCAGGTGGACAATTTCGTCGACGGCGCCGCCGTCGGCCGGATCGGCGACCTCAACTTCGCCGCCCTGCGCTCCTTCCACGCCGCCCAGGCGATGCTGCTTTCGGAAAATGCGATCTGCGTGACCATCATCGACATGCTGAACGTCGAAGGGGTGGTGCTGGAGCCTGCGGGCGCGCTGTCGGTCACCGCGCTCGAGGCGCTGGGGCCGGAGCGGCTCAAGGGCAGGACCGTGGTCGCGGTGGTCTCGGGCGGCAATTTCGATTTCGAGCGGCTGCCCGACGTCAAGGAGCGCGCCATGCGCCACCGCGGCCTGAAGAAGTACTTCATCCTGCGCATGGCGCAGCGGCCCGGCGCACTGCGGGATTTCCTCAACCTGCTCGGGCCGGACGACGACATCTCCCGATTCGAATACCTGAAGAAATCGGCGCGCAACTTCGGCTCGATCCTGATCGGCATCGAGACGAAGGCGCCGGAAAATTTCGTCGCGCTGAAGCAGGCTTTCGACGGTGCCGGCCTACGGTATCAGGACATCACCGACAACGAGGTGCTCGCGAACCTGATCATCTGACGGGCGAGGGGAGAAGCGGTTGACAGCCTGCCAAGCTGTGTTACCACTCGGCCATGGCATCGTTCTTTTCCAAGCTCTTCGGCCTCTCCGGCAAATCCGACGCGCAGGCGGCGGCTGCGGAGGAGCGCGAGACCTACAACGACCTCGTGCTCGTCGCGACGCCGATGCAGGAGGGCTCGCAGTACCGGCTCGCCGGCCGCATCGAAAAGCACGGCGGCGATGTCGTGCTGGTGCGCACCTTCGTGCGGGCCGACGTCTTCACCAGCCGCGACGACACGGTCGCGGCAGCTTTCCGCAAGGGCCGCCAGATCGTCGACCAGCACGGTCCGTCCCTCTTCTCCGATGGCGAGGCGACGCGGAACGTCTGACCGCGTCCGCCGCCCTGCCGGCAACGATCGGCAGCCTCCCGCAGTACGCACTTGCATGCGCGCCGGAATCGGCGATGTGGGATGGGCTAGATTTTGGACTATCTTTGCCGGCCCTAGCGCGGTTAGCGTGGGGCGGGGCGAAGAATTGCTGCAGGCGTGTGCATGGAATTCAAGAACCTGATCCTATTCTTCTTGGAGGCGCTCGTCTATTTCGCCTTCATGGTGACCCTGCTGCACCAGCGCCACCGTATCGGTATTGGCGTGTTCATCACCGCGCTCGGGGTGATGCACTTCCTGGAAACCTACCTGGCCGCCGTCTTCTACGTCCAGCTTCCCTTCGGCGTGCTCTCGCCCGGCTCGTCGATCCTCTTCTCCGGCAAGCTGATGATGATCCTGCTGCTCTACCTCAAGGAGGATGCAGGCATCGTCCGCGCGCCGATCTATGGCCTGCTCGCCGGCAATTTCCTGACGGTCATCCTCGCCATCGTCCTGCAATACCACGAGACCGTCAGCGTCGTGCCGGGGCGGGTCGTCGATCTGTCCTTCATCGACGAGATGGGCTGGCTGATGCTCTGGGGCACGACGCTGCTCTATATCGACGCGCTCGCCATCATCCTGATCTATGAACGGCTCGGCCGCCCGAAGCGCCTGCCCATCTGGCCACGCCTCTTCATCTCCGGCGCCATCGTGCTGACCTTCGACCAGGTCGGCTTTTTCACCGTGCTGCACATCCTCAACGATGCGCCCATGTCGGTGCTGTGGGGCGGCTGGATCGCCAAGATGCTCGCCACGGTGGTCTTTGCGACCTTGACGACCTGCTACCTGGGGCTGGCGCGCATCTCCGCGATTCCCGTCTCCTCGCGGCCGATTGCCGACATCTTCAACGACCTGACCTTCCGCGAACGCTACGAGGATCTCCTCGACCGGTCCGGACGGGATGCGCTGACCGGCCTCCTCGACCGCAGCAGGCTCGAATACGAGGGGCCGCGGCTTCTGCAGGCGTGCGTCACAGCCGGCTCCGTCACCAGCCTGATGGTGGTCGATGCGGACCACTTCAAGACGATCAACGACGATTTCGGCCATCTCGCCGGCGACCAGGTGCTGAGGGCTGTGGCGGCCACGTTGCAGCAGGGCGTGCGCACCGGCGACCGGGTCTACCGCTTCGGCGGCGAGGAATTCGTCGTCCTGTGCGAGGGGCTCGCGCATGGGGAGGCGGTGGCGCGCGCCGAGCAGATCCGCCGCTCCGTCGAGGAGCAGATCGTCCGCCCGGATGGCCGCCCGGTCACCGTCAGCATCGGCGTCTCCAGCAGCGAGCATGACGGCGCGACACTGATCGCCTTGCTCTCCGCCGCCGACCTGCGCCTCTATGCCGCCAAGCGCGGCGGCCGCAACCGGGTCATCGGCAGGGAGGTGTCAGACGCCGATGTTCGGACGGTCGATGACTTCGCGTAGGGCGAAGCTGGAGTTGATCTTCACCACATGGGGCAGGGCGGACAGCCAGTCCCGGTGGATCCGCTCGTAGTCGGCGAGATCCTTCGCCGCGATCCGCAGGATGTAGTCGTACTCGCCCGACATCAGGTAGCAGACGAGCACGTTCGGACAGAGCTTCACCGCCGCCTCGAATTCCGCCAGCGTCTTGGCAAACTGGCCGGACAGCGAGATGTGCACGATCGCGATCATCTTGTAGTCGAGCGCCTGCTGCGACAGATGCGCGTGATAGCCGCTGATGACGCCCGACTTCTCCAGGATGTCGAGCCTGCGCGAACAGGCCGACGGCGACAGGCCGACGCGCTCGGCAAGTTCCGCATTGGAGATCCGGCCGTTCTGCTGAAGCAGCCGCAACATGGCAGTATCTATCGTATCGAGCGCGCTCAACGCGGTTTCCTTCGAAAAAGAGAGGACTATGCGCAAGGATACGCGAAAAATGCCATGCAGCTCAACTGTCTTCGCAAGGACATTGCGCACGACTTCTGGTCCAATTGTGGCGACCCGCAGGGAGTGGCGGGCGCAGGCTGCGCGCCTGATGATTGGCATACCAGCGAGAGAGGAACGCAAAGCATGCGTGTCGGTTGCCCGAAGGAAATCAAGAACCATGAATACCGTGTCGGCCTGACGCCGGGCGCGGTGCGCGAATATGTGGCACATGGACACGAGGTCATCGTCGAGACCAAGGCCGGTGCCGGCATCGGCGCGGACGACGACGCCTATCGCGCCGCCGGCGCGAAGATCGTCGCCACCGCAAGGGAGATCTTCGAGAAGGCCGACATGGTCGTGAAGGTCAAGGAGCCGCAGCCCTCGGAATGGGCGCAGCTTCGCGACGGCCAGATCCTCTACACCTACCTGCACCTCGCCCCGGATCCGGAGCAGACCAAGGGCCTGCTGCATTCCGGCGTGACGGCGGTCGCCTACGAGACGGTGACGGACGAGCGCGGCGGCCTGCCGCTGCTGGCGCCGATGTCGGAGGTTGCCGGCCGCCTGTCGATCCAGGCCGGCGCGACCGCGCTGCAGAAGGCCAATGGCGGCCGCGGCATCCTGCTCGGCGGCGTGCCCGGCGTGGAGCCCGCCCGGGTCGCGATCATCGGCGGCGGCGTCGTCGGCCTGAATGCGGCCAAGATGGCTGCGGGCCTCGGTGCTGACATCACCATCCTCGACCGGTCGATCCCGCGGCTGCGCCAGCTCGACGACATCTTCAACGGCCGCGTCCACACCCGCTATTCGACGATCGATGCGCTGGAGGAGGAAGTCTTCGCCGCCGATCTCGTGATCGGGGCGGTGCTGATACCCGGTGCCGCGGCGCCGAAGCTCGTGACCCGCGAGATGCTGTCCGGTATGAAGCGCGGTGCTGTGATCGTCGACGTGGCGATCGACCAGGGCGGCTGCTTCGAGACCTCGCACGCCACCACCCATTCCGAGCCGACCTACGAGGTCGATGGCGTCATCCACTACTGCGTCGCCAACATGCCGGGTGCGGTGCCGGTCACCTCGGCGCAGGCGCTGAACAACGCCACCCTGCACTACGGCCTGCAACTGGCCGACCGCGGTCTCAACGCGATCGCCGAGGACCGCCATCTGCGCGCCGGCCTCAACGTTCACCGCGGCCGCATCACCAACAAGGCGGTGGCCGAGGCACTCGGCTACGAGATGGCCGCACCCGAGGCCGTCCTCAACGTCGCCTGACCTGACGCCTCTCGTCCGGAACGCCTTCCGGACCGACAGGGAAACAACGAAAAACCCCGGCAGCGTTTGCTGCCGGGGTTTTTCGTTTGCGATGGTTGCCGGCCCCCCCTGCGCGGTCGACACAGCGGGGCCATCCCCGGCGGTGCCGGTCTCACCCCCGCACGATCTTGCACTGGTAGCAGTTGTTGCGGGCCGAGCGGACATGGACATAGGCGATGTCGTCCCGCGCAAGCAGCGTCTCCGCATAGGCGGCGATCTCGCCGGTCGGCGTCACCGCCCCGGTGCCGTAGACGATGCGGTCGCGGCCGTCGTAACCGCGGACGATATAGTCCCGGCTTTCGAGCATCGGCGGCGGCCCGGGCTCGGCATAGGCCGGGCAGGGCTCCGCATGCAGGAAGATCGGGCCGGTCTCCGCATAGGGCTGCAGCGCGGGAAAGGGGCGGTGGGCGAGGATCAGGTAGGCCTCTCCGGCCTTCACCCCGCCGAGGCAGTGCCGGCAGGGCACGCCGTCGCCGTCGGAAATCGCCCGTTCCGGCTTAAGGCCATAGGCGTCGGGGCCGCCGTTCCAGTAGGCCGTTGCGGTTTCGGTCGGAATGGGAAGGAAGTGGACTGTCATCGTGGCTCTCCGTGGATCTCGAGAGGACCATGAGCCTTTTCCGGCGGCGGCGACACCCGATTTCAGTTCGGGCGACGGGCGGCAGCCCTGCCGCGGATCTTCCGGTGATGCAGGTCGCACTTCTTCAGGAGCGCGATCGAACCGAGGCCCGGGCGCTTGAGGCAGATCCTGGTCATGACCCGCGCCACGTTCAGGTAGTAGGCTTCGTTCCGCAGCGCGGACTGCACGATCTTGCGGTTGCGCTCCCGTGCCTGATCGCGCGCGGCCTGGTCGGGGCCGAACGGCAGAAACCGGCGCAGGGCGAAGAGCCGCTCGCGGCGCGCGATGTAGCCGACCCGATCCTGCCGCGCCAGCGCCAGCCTTGCCGCAGCGGCGAAGATGAAGTCGTGGCTGTTCTCCTTCCAGGCCTGCCGCAGTTCCGCCGGGCAGGTGGCGAGATAGGCCCGCAACAGCGCCCGCCGCGTCCGCTCGGTGCGGCAGAACGGCCGCAGCAGCGTCGCCGCCAGCTCGATGCCGGAAAGATCGTTGGCCAGCAGCTCGTAGTCGATCAGGCCCACCGAGTGGTCGGCTTCGACGATGATGTTGTCGCCGTAGAGGTCGCCATGCGTCAGCTGCGTCGCCGGAAGCTTCTCGAGGCGCGCGCGGCTTGCCCGGATCCAGTCGCGCTGGGCCTCGGTCAGCCTGGGCTCGGCCTTGAGATAGTCTTCATGCGGCAGGGTCGGATGCTTGCGCTGGAACAGGGCGCGGCGCGGTTCGCCACCGAGCGTGTTGAGCCGCGCCATCGTCCGCCCCAGCGAGGCCAGGCTCTGTTCGTCCGGGCGCCGTTCGAGCGGCCGGCCGGGGAGATAGGAGAGGGCCAGCCAGTTGCCGTAGCGCAGCCGTTCGCCGAGGCCCGATGTGCGCGCGCAGATCGACTGCACCGAGATGCCCGCCCGTTCGAGCCGGCCGAGCGCCTCCTCGAACCGGGCCATCGTACGCGCGAAGCGGAAGCGGTAGAGCACGTAGGTCTGCCCGCTCAGCTTCACGATCCGCTTCTGCAGGTGAAAACGCCACTTCCGATGCACGACATCGGCGTGCCCGCTGAGCAGTTCGCTGATGCTGGGATGGGCGCTCTTCATGCGAGGCGGATGGGTCCTGTTGTGGCTGTCGGCAGGCGCCCCCCGGGGGCGGCGCCCGTATATGGCGCAAACCGATGCGCGTTTCCAGTCGCAAGCGCAAGCATCCCCGCCTTTCCGGCCTGTCCTGCCGAAGGGGGGGCGTCAGCCGCGCCGCGCCAGCTCCAGCAGTTCGGCGTCCGACAGCGGCATGATGACGGCGTCGCGCGTGCCGACCGGCGAGAAGCCGAACATCTGGTAGAGCTGCAGGGCGCGGGGATGGTCGAGATTATTGGTGGTGACGCTCACCGCCTTCGGGTCGGAGGCCCAGGCCGCATAGAGCGTCTGCAGCAGGAACCACTTGCCGAGCCCAAGCCCGAGCGCCCGCTCGAACAGGCCGAAATGCACGAGTTCGGTCGTCTCCGCGTCGTGCTGGAACAGCTCGAAGAAGCCGGCCGGCGCGCCGTCCACGTAGAGGACGGTGACATTCGTGCGCTTGTCGTGCAGGACCGCCGCCAGCGCCTCGTCGTCCATCCGCAGCCGGTCCACCCAGTGCCAGCGGCGGCCGACCTGGGTGTAGAGGAAGCGGTAGTAGGCGGTCGGGATCTCCGGCACGCGCATGATCGCGGTCTGGATGTTGACCGGGATCGGCAGGCTCTGCTTCGGCGGCGCCGTCATGCGCAGTTCGGTGATGTGCACCGGCAGCGGCGCCGGCTGGGCGGCGGTCATCGGCTCAGCCTCGCCCCGTGACGACCGGCGTGTCGTCTCGCGCGCCCCATTCCGACCAGGAGCCGTCGTAGAGCGTGTTGTCCTCGTGGCCGAGCGATTGCAGGGCGAGCGTGATGATGGCCGCCGTCAGGCCCGAGCCGCAGGTGGTGACGACCGGCCGGTTCAGGTCGATGCCGGCCGCCGAAAAGGTCGACTTCAGCGCCTCCAGATCCTTCAGCCGGCCATCCACCGAAAAGACGCCCGAGGGAAGGCTGCGGGCGCCGGGCATGTGCCCCGAGCGCATCCCTGCCCGCGGTTCGGCCTCCTCGCCGGTGAAGCGGCCGAGGCTGCGGGCGTCGGCGATCTGGCGGCCGCCCGTCGAGGCGATGGCGAACATCTCGTCGAAGGAGGTGACCGCATCGGCCTTGAACCGGGGGCGGAAATGGCCGGGCTTCGGTTCCGGCAGGTCCGTCTCGAGCGGCCGGCCCTCGCGCTTCCAGCCGTCGAGGCCGCCGTCCATGACGAACACGTTCTGCGCGCCCATGGTCCGCAAGAGCCACCACACGCGCGGCGCGGTGAAGATGCCCGGGCCGTCATAGACGACGATCGTGTCGGTATCCGACAGGCCGAGCTTTTCGACCGCGGCGGCGAAATCCTCAGGCGAGGGGATCGAATGCGGCAGGCCGGTCGAATGGTCGGCGATCGCATCCTGGTCGTAGAACACAGCACCCGGGATGTGGCCTGCGGCATATTCGGCAGCGCCGTTGCGGTTCTGCGCGGGCAGGTACCACGACGCGTCGACGACCTTGAACGTGGCGTCGCCCAGCTGCTTCTGGACCCAGTCGGCGCTGACGACGAACTTGCTCTTTTCGGCGGACACGAATGCTGCTCCTTCAGGACGCGGGATCGGGCGATCCGAACTTGATGCGGAAACGCCGGTTCTCCTTGCCCTTTTTCTCGATCTTCGAAATGTGGATGGCGCCGACTTCCTGGGTTTCGGAGACATGCGTGCCGCCGCAGGGCTGGCTGTCAATCGCCGAGTTCTCGCCGATGCAGACCAGGCTGACGCGGCCGAGCCCCATCGGCGGACGCACATTCTTCGACTTCACAATGCCCGGATTGGCCGCAAGTTCCTCGTCGGTGATCCACTGGACGTAGACGGGGTGGTTTTCGTCCACGAGTTGCATCAGCCGCGCGGTCACCTCGTCCCGGTCGATCGTCTCGCTCATGTCGAAATCGACGCGGCTTTCCTCCTCGCCGACCGCAGCGCCGGTGATCGGAAAGGGGCAGACGACCGAGAGCAGGTGGCAGGCCGTGTGCATGCGCATCAGCCGGTACCGCCGCGGCCAGTCGACGTGCAGGACCAGCTTCTCGCC
The DNA here is from genome assembly GCA_900469965.1 of Hyphomicrobiales bacterium. Lineage (GTDB taxonomy): Bacteria > Pseudomonadota > Alphaproteobacteria > Rhizobiales > Rhizobiaceae > Mycoplana. The sequence continues at coordinate 113,889 of UBZP01000021.1, forward strand.
CACGGACGGAAGCAGGCCGGTCTCCAGCGGGCGGTGGATGATGATGTCCTTGGTCGGACCGTGCGCCGTCGGCCCCAACACGATCCGGCTGCCGTCGGCGCGTTCGAGGAAGCCGGTGTCGCCCGGCTGTCCGCCCGAGGTGGCGTAGAAACAGGTCTGGTCGAGCTCGATGCCGCCGTCCTCATGAACCGCGGTGACGACGGCCTCGGCGGTGGACAGGTAGAAATCGTCGCGAAAGAGCGCGGCAACGGGCTTTGTCATTGATCACGCAACAGCCTGATAGGGGACCTTGATCGTCGACGTCGCCTTCAGCCATGCCGGCACCGGCAGGCCCTTCGACACGAGGAAGTCCGGGTTGAACAGTTTGGACTGGTAGCGGTTACCATAGTCGCACAGGATCGTCACGACCGTGTGGCCCGGACCGAGATCCTTCGCCAGCCGGATGGCGCCGGCAATGTTGATGCCGGTCGAGCCGCCGACGCAGATGCCCTCGTGCTCGATCAGGTCGAAGACCAGCGGCACCGCTTCGGTGTCGGGGATCTGGTAGGAGAAGTCGGGCGTGAAGCCTTCGAGGTTGGCGGTGATCCGGCCCTGGCCGATGCCTTCGGTGATGGAGCTTCCGGAGGACTTCAGCTCGCCGTGCGCATAGTAGTTGTAGAGCGCCGCCCCGTCCGGATCGGCCAGGCCGATCTTGATGGCCGGGTTTTTGGCGCGAAGGCCCGCGGCGACGCCGGCGAGCGTCCCGCCGGAGCCGACGGCGCAGACGAAGCCGTCCACCTTGCCGTCGGTGTCGCGCCAGATCTCCGGGGCCGTCGTTTCGATGTGGGCGTCGCGATTGGCGACGTTGTCGAACTGGTTGGCCCAGATCGCCCCGTTCGGCTCGGTCTTCGAAAGCTGTTCGGCCAGCCGGCCGGAGATCTTCACATAGTTGTTGGGGTTCTTGTAGGGGACGGCCGGTACCTCGACGAGTTCGGCGCCGAGCAGCCTCAGCGCGTCCTTCTTCTCCTGGCTTTGCGTCTCCGGGATGACGATGACGGTGCGGTAGCCGAGCGCCTGCGCGACGAGGGCGAGCCCGATGCCGGTGTTGCCGGCCGTGCCTTCCACGATGACGCCGCCCGGGCGCAGCTGGCCGGCCTTCTCCGCCGCCCTGATGATCGACAGCGCCGCGCGATCCTTCACCGACTGGCCGGGGTTGAGAAACTCGGCCTTGCCCAGAATGGTGCATCCGGTCGCTTCCGAAGCGCCCTTCAGCTTGATGAGCGGGGTATTGCCGATTGCGTCCAATACCGAAGGAAGAATTGCCATTGTCCGCGAACCTCGCACTTTAACATCCTAGATTAGGCAGCGACTTTTCGGACCGCAAGCAATGGTTTGCAAGAAAATCTGTTCCCAGTGTCGATCCGCCAGAGGCAAAATTTGGCCGGGTCGGACGCAGCACCGGCCTATCCGCCGCGATCGGACCTGATCCGGCCGAAGGCGGCAAGGGCGCGGTCGCGGGCGGCGCGGTGATCGACCAGCGGCTGCGGATAGGTGGTGCCGAGCGATATCTTCGCGGCCTCGAGCACCGCGTCGGGGGCTGCGAACGGTCGGTGGACGAATTTATTCGGAAGGGCGGCGAGCTCGGGGACGAAGGTCTTCACATATGCGCCGTCCGGATCGAATCGCTCGCCCTGCAGCACCGGATTGAAGATGCGGAAGAACGGTGCCGCATCGGCGCCGCAGCCGGCCACCCACTGCCAGCTCGCCGCGTTCGAGGCGGGGTCGGCGTCGACCAGCGTGTCGCGGAACCAGGCCTCGCCGCGCCGCCAGTCGATCAGGAGGTCCTTGATCAGAAACGAGGCCACGATCATCCGCACGCGGTTGTGCATGGTGCCCTGCGTCCAGAGCTGCCGCATGCCGGCATCGACGATCGGGTAGCCCGTCAGGCCGCGGGTCCAGGCGGCAAAATGCGCCTCGTCGTCGCGCCAGCCGAAGGCATCGAAGCGGCGGTCGAGGCTTTCGCTCGCAAGGCGGGGATGGTGGAACAGGAGGTGATAGGAGAAGTCGCGCCAGGCGATCTCCTTGCGAAAGGCGATCAGCCCGTCCGCACCCTTGCCGCTTCGCGCGCCGCGCGCCGCATGCCAGATCGCCGCCGGCGTGATCTCGCCGAAGGCGAGGTGCGGCGACAGCCGCGAGGTGCCGTCGCGGGCGGGAAAGTCCCGGGCCTCGCCGTAACCATCGAGGCCCTGCGCGACGAACCGTCGTAGCCGCTTCTTCGCGGCCTCTTCGCCCGGCGTCCAGATTTCGGCAAACCGGCTCGCCCAGTCGGGTTTCGACGGTGTCAGCGCCCAGTCCTCAAGGCGGTCGCTCGCCGGAAATCCGGTGGGCGAGGGGATGCGGTCCGGTGCGTCGATCGGCGTATCCGGTTCGCCGCCCTCCGACAACGCCCGCCAGAAGGGCGTGTAGACCTTGTAGGCGCCGCCGGCCCTGGTCTTTAGCCGGGACGGGTCGTGCAGCAGTTGCCCGGCGAAGCTCTGCACCGCAATTCCGGCCTCGCGCAGCCTCGCCTCGAGCGCGCGGTCGGTATCGATTCCGTCCGGATCGTGCCGGCGGTTCCAGTACACGTCGACCGCGCCGGTCTCCCGCACGAAGGCCGGCAGGACATCGGCCGCCCGGCCGCGCCGCAGGATCAGCCGTCCTCCCAGCCGCTCGATTCGCCGCGCGAGTTCGTCCAGGGAATGATGCAGCCACCACGCCTGCGCCGCGCCATAGGGCAGGGCCTGCGCGTTCTCCTCCTCGAGCAGGAAGAGGGGGAGCACCGGGCGGCCGCTCGAGACGGCCGCTGCGAGCGCGTGGTTGTCGCCAAGCCTGAGGTCGCGGCGGAACCAGACGACCACCGGCGCCGCGTTCGCCGGAGACGTCGCATGTCTCGCCGTCATCGCCGGTCCCTGTCAGCGCCGCCCGGCCTGTCGCCGGCGCCCCGTTTCCGGCTGTGCCGGACGCCCACCCCTGCCTTGCCGCCGTCCACCAGCGCCACGCCGGCGCCAAGCAACGCCGCCTCGATCGCCTGCAGCGACGTCATCGGCGGCAGGTTGCGCTCGTGCTCGAAGTCGGCGATCGTGCGCACCGACACGCGCGCGGCCTCGGCCAGCTGATCCTCCGTCCATTCGATCAGCGCCCGCCCGGCGCGGCATTGCGATGCTGTGATCATGGAAGGCCTCGCGTCGATCCCGTATGATATTTTTCGCAAGTCGAACCGGTATCCGATCCGGCCCGGCGACGATCCGTGCGGGGAGGAACGCGCAGACGTCGGAACTGTTTCCGGGCGGGTGCGAAGAGCAGGTCAGCGACTGGAGGCACCGGGCCTGTGGCGATCCCGGAATGCAAAAAGGGCCGCGCCGATCAAGGCGCAGCCCTTCGAAAAACTGGCTCCCCGGGCCGGATTCGAACCGGCGACCTGTCGATTAACAGTCGAATGCTCTACCGCTGAGCTACCAGGGATCATCCGCTCGCTGCGGAGTGAGCGCGTAATACAAACGCTGAACCGATTTGCCAAGCGCTTTTTTTGCAAAAAGACGCATCTTCCTTGATTGATTGCGTCAGAGGAACCAGATGTCAGCTTCAGGCATTGGATTTCCGGCATGGACGGCCAGTCACAGAGGATCGTAACGAGAACCGATGAAAGCGAAAGAAACCACAGGAACCCGTTTCGGCATCGATCACGGCACCCATGAGATCGTGATCGGTTCCTTCCGTCTCAAGCTGCCGCAATCGAAGGCGTGGCGGATGGCGGTGGGGATCCTGCTCGTCTTCTTCGGTCTCCTCGGCTTCCTGCCGGTGCTGGGCTTCTGGATGGTGCCGCTCGGCCTCCTGGTGCTGTCGCACGATTCCCCCTTCCTGCGCCGCCAGCGCCGCAAGCTCTCCGTCTGGTGGGCCAGCCGAAAGATGCGACCGAAGCCGTAAGCGGCGGCGCGATTCCGTCCGGTCACAGCGGCCCGGTCCAGAAACACCGATCGCAGGGTAGTGAAACCGTTCGTTTCCCGGTAGGGTGATCGGTGGATGGAGGAGATCGGGAGGAATGGATGAGCGACCGAGCAATCGGATACCTGATAGCCGCTGAGTTCTCAGCCCTCGTATGGATCGCACTGGCGGTGGCGATCGTCTCGCGCTGAACGCGCCTGAGTAGCGTCCCGCAATGCCCGTGGCCGCGTGGCTTCGGGCCGTATCGCACTGGCAGCCGCCCGCCCGCATGCGCCGTCGTTCCTCGGTGCCCGGTCCGGGCTCTCACGCCATGGGGCAGGGCAAGCCGCTGCCCGGCCGAACGGAAACGCCGCCCCCAGCCGAAATCCTTGCCGGTGGTCCAGGACAGCACCGTGGCGGGATCGCCGAGCCGCTATTGCCAGACCATCACCTCGGCAAAATCGGGATCCGCCTTGGACTCCGCCGCCAGCTCGCATGCGCCCTCTGACATCGCGGTCAGCTCCCCGCCGACCAGGATCCCGTAGATCACCAGCAGGTGCTTGTCGTGATAGTCCTTCTGCTCCGCCGTCAACTTGTCGGCGTTGACGGGGGCCAGGCCCTCGAAGGCCTTTTCCATCTTCTTGTCGTCCAGCGTGAAGCCGTCGCAAACGGCGGCGATGGCGGCCTGGTGGGCGAGGACCTGCAGGTCGGCGGTCTGCTTTTCGTCCAGCGCACCCTCCAGGAGGGCGATGGCGTGCTGGCGCACGAAGCTGGTGGCCGGCTCCTGGGCGCTTGCGTGGACGGGCGAAAGAAGGAAAGAGGCGCCGACGGCGAATGAAAGCCAGTACTTCATGATGTGACCCTTCGATGAGTTCAGAACACGCGGCTCGTCCAGGCCGGGAGGTAGGTCCCGTTGTTGTTGTAGCAGGCGACCTGGTTCGGGTAGCAGATGACACCCCGGGAAGGACTGAAGGGCGCCCCGCCGTAGACCGGCCGCGGTCCGATATATTGGTTGTGGTGATGATGGTCGTGCGAGACCGCCGCCGCCGCGATGCCGCCGAGAAGCACGCCGCCGACCAGTGCGGCCGTATCGTCGGAATGCCAGCTGCGCGCGGACGCGGATCCGACCACGGCGCCCATGCAAATGCCGGCAAGAAGTATTCTCGCTGCGAACCCTGCCATCTCACTCTCCCGCAAAGCTCAACCGGGCCATGTCCATCGCCCGCACGCGGCAGGGTGACAGGATGCACGCTGGAGTCAAGGATCGGACACGGATCCGGTTGTATCGCGCAGCCTGGGATGAAACGGAAAGCGCAGGCCGGCTGCGCCGCAAATACATGATTTAAAGGGGAAAAAGTGGAGGCCTCGCCCGGAATCGAACCGGGGTGCAAGGATTTGCAGTCCTCTGCGTAACCACTCCGCCACGAGGCCATCCGTCTGCTTAAAAGCGAGTGGTGCCGGGCGTTTAGAACGAATTGAAAATCGGTGCAAGAGGCATTCGACGCCCGATCGCGGTTTTCCTCGTTGGCGGTCCTGTGGCCGGACGTGACTCCGGCAGGCCGGCTCCGCCCGGGCGATGGGGCGAAGCCGGGGCCGTGCCAGGCTGTCTCAGGCGGACAGCCGGCGGGCGTATTCGCTGCGCAGCCGGGTCCAGCGGGGCCAGAACGCTTCGGGCGGCGCCTTGCCCGAGACGCGCTCGACGAGAACGTCGAGATGGACGTGCCAGCCGGCTCCCACCATTTCCATGGTCGCGCGGTCGGGCAGGCGGCGATGCACGAGCGTCAGCAGCACCTCGCTGCCCTTCGGCTCGAGCTCGATCGACACGTCGCCGCTGCGGCTCCAGGAAAAGGCGATCTTGCGCGGCGGGTCCAGTTCGGTGATCCGGCTCTGCATCCGGTGCTCCTCCGAGAAGCCCTCCGGCCGCGTGCCGGGCGGGTCGCTGAGCTCGTCGTTGCGCCAGACGAATTCGAACGGCGCGCCGACCTTCAGCTCCATGTCGCCCGCCGCCAGCCATTTCCGGCGCAGCTCACTTTCGGTCAGATAGGACCAGACCCGTTCGATCGGGCCGGGCAGGAGGCGCTGCAGCGTCAACGTGGCCGGTTCCGTCAGGGAGCCGTAGGCGTCGAGTGTCAGGACTTCGGTCATCTGTCTTCTCCTCTGCTGGGTTTGGGGGGCTTTCTTGCATCGTCTTCGCGCAGAAGGCGCTCGAGAACGTCGAGCCGCTCGGTCCAGAACCGCTCGTAGTGGCTCAGCCAGGCATGCGCGCTGGCGAGCGGGCCGGGCGCGAGCCGGCAGAGATGCGTGCGGCCGCGCACCTCGCGGCGGATCAGGCCGGCATTCTCCAGCGCCTTGATGTGCTTCGACGCCGCCGCCAGCGAGATCGAAAACGGCTCGGCCAGCTGGCTGACCGTTCGCTCGCCGTCGGCCAGTTCGCGCAGCATCCTGCGCCGCGTGGCGTCGCCGAGGGCGTGGAAGACGGAATCGAGCAGGGGGGCGTTTAATTCAACCATGTAGTTGAATATAGATCTGCGCGGATCGATATTCAACCATTTTGTTGAATGATGTTTCGGCGCGCGGCCGGACGGCGAGGGGCGGCATCCGGACCCAGGCCGTCTTGTCGTTCACGCGGGAGTGGGGCCGGCGACCGGCCGCGCAGCGAACGCCCCGCCGGAGGATCGTCCGGCCGGGGGTCGGGATCGGAGGATGCTGACCCTAGTAGTCGGCGTTCTGCGTGCCGGTGCGCATGCCGACGATCTCGGCATCGGGCGACGGACCCTGATATTGCGAGTAGGTCGTGTTGTTCGCGGCGGAGGTGGTGCAACCGGAAAGCACCAGCAGCGAGAGGAAAAACGCGATCGATGATGCAGCACGTCTCATGGCGCCCCTCCAGGGCCGCTGAATGCGGCAAGGGAGATTTATCGCCCGTTTTCAGTCATTTGCAAGGGGCGCGTCCGCCCGAGCGTCGAAAAGAGAGTTTGCACGGCTGTTCCGGTCGCCGGCGCCGGGACGGCCGCTTCATGCAGGAGCGGCGCCCGTTGGGCGCCGCTTGAGGGTCTCGTCGTCGGCAGTCCGTGCCCGCAACCGCAGGGCGTTCAGCCCGGCGTTCCTTCGAGCCCGACGAGTGCGATCTTCGGATAGCCGGCGGTGCGCAGGAGGTTCATCACGTCCATCACATCGCCGTAGCCGACCGCCTTGTCGGCCCGAAGCAGGATGCGGGTCTGCCGGTTGCCGCCGGTGATCGCGTCGAGTTCGCTGCCGAACGCCTCGCGGGCGACGGTGCCGTTTCCGAGCGACAGCGTCAGGTCCTGCTTCAGCGTCACGAACACCGGCTTGTCCTCGCGCGGCGCCGGCCGGGCGACGGAGGAGGGGAGGTCGACATTGATGTCGACGGTCGCCAGCGGTGCGGCCACCATGAAGATGATCAGCAGAACCAGCATCACGTCGATGAACGGCGTGACGTTGATCTCGCTGTTCTCCTCCAGATCGTCGCCGCCGCCTTCCTTGATCTTGCCTGCCATGGTTCAGCCCATCCTGACGAGTGCGGGATCCGCCCGGCCGGTGCCGGCCGACCGGTTGGCGGCGAGCCGGGCGCGGCGCACGTCGAGATCGCGGCTGACGAGCCGCTCGATCGCCGCCGACGTGTCGCTGAGGCCCTGGCGATAGGCGGTGATGGCGCGGGCGAGGAAGTTGTAGAACACCACCGCGGGAATGGCGGCGACGAGGCCGATCGCGGTTGCGAGCAGCGCTTCGGCGATGCCGGGCGCCACGATCGCGAGATTGGTGGTCTGCGCCTCGGAGATGCCGATGAACGAGTTCATGATCCCCCACACCGTGCCGAACAGGCCGACGAACGGTGCGGTGGAGCCGATGGTGGCGAGGATGCCGGTTCCCTTGGCGATCTGCCGGCCGGCGCGGACTTCGGCGCGCTGCAGCCGCGAGGCGACGCGTTCCTTGACGCCCGCGTCGGAGACGAAATCCAGGACTGCGTCGGAACTGTCCATCTCCTGCCGCGCCGCGTGCACCATGCGGGCGGGGACGCTGCGCCGGCCGTGGAAGATCGCCTCTGCCGCGGCCAGGCCCTGCGCGTCGGTCAGGTTGCGCACGGCGCGGCGGACGGTGCGCTGAACGGCGCCGAGTTCGATGATCTTGGCGATCAGCACGGTCCAGGTGACGAAGGAGGCGAAGGCGAGGCCGATCATCACGCCCTTGACCACCAGGTCGGCCGCCATGAACATGCCCCATGGCGAAAGATCGTGCGGCAGGCCGGCCTGGCGTTCGCCGCCGGCTTCCACCTGCACCGCTTCGCCGCCCGGCACGATGGCGCCGTCGGTCGCCCCGGCGGGAGCGGCCTGGCCTTCGGCGGAAGGGGCTGCAGCGCTCGCGGGCGCCGCGGTCGAAGGCGTCGCCGCGCCCGGCGTGCCCGCGTCGGTGGCGCCGGCCTGAGGGGCGGCGGCACTCGGCGCGGAAAGCTGCGGCGTCGAGCTGTCTGCGGCGGGAGCCGCACCGCTCGTCGCCGGCGCTGCGGCGGTCGGCCGCTCCTGCGTCTGCGTCGTTGCGGCAGCCGGGGCGTTTTCCTGTGCCTGTGCTGCGGGAATGGAAAGTGTAAGGCCGATTGCGGCGAGAGCCGCGGCCATTAGGGGCCGTGTCAGCAAAGTCCGGATCCTCTGGTAGTTGCGCCAAGGGAGCAAGGCGCAGGCCTGCGCCGCACTCCGGTTGTGCCAATTCATGAGCGTCCCATACAACAATTATGCGCGGCGGGGCAACGTTATCATGACCGCTTTTGTCATGATATTTGCGGGGGACGCTTTGACGCCTCTTCACTTTTTTGCGCTTTCCAGGCGGTTCGGCGTATGGACACCCGTGCCGAAACGGCATTAAGACACTGCTGGAATTTTCCGCCGGCGCTCTCGCGCGGCCGGGAGGCTCCGGCAGGGCAGCAATCAGGACGGCAATGATGGACTACACCGCAGCGCGCATCAAAATGGTCGACAACCAGATCCGGACGACGGACGTGACTTCGCATTCGGTCCTCGACGCGTTCCTGACCGTCCCCCGCGAGGCCTTTGTCCCCGCCCGGCTGAAGCCGCTGGCCTATATCGACAACGACATCGAGGTCGCGCCCGGCCGCTACCTGATGGAGCCTTCGCCGCTCGCCAAGCTCATCCAGCTCGCGGCGATCACGAAGGGCGACGTCGTCCTCGAGGTCGGCTGCAACACCGGCTATGCCTCGGCGATCCTGTCGAAACTCTCCGGCTCCGTCGTCGCCCTGGAGAGCGACGAGGCGCTCGCGGCCGCGGCCGGCGAGACGCTTTCCGAGCTGGGCTACGACAACGTCGCCGTCGTGACCGGCGAACTCGACAAGGGCTATGCCGCCGAGGCGCCCTATGACGCGATCTTCATCCACGGCGCGGTGGAATTCGTCCCGGAAGCCTTCTTCGCCCAGTTGCGCGACGGCGGCCGCCTCGTGGTCGTCGAGGGCTACGGCAACGCCTCGCAGGCCCGCCTCTATGTCAAGGAGCGCGGCATCGCGTCCGAGCGCAGCGCCTTCAACACCGCGGTCAAGCCGCTGCCGGGCTTCCGCAAGGCCGCCGAGTTCGTGTTCTGATTAACCTTTTAGTAAAATCCGAGTCGATTTCGACCGTGTTTTATGCGCAAGATCGCATATGCGGCGAGTCAACCGCATCGGAATCGCGACGTGGGGACGGGGCGATTGGAGCGCATCCGGGGCCGCAGGGCGGCTTTGGCTGGAGGGGTGAACACCATGGTGCTTCGGCAGCGATGCTGACGACCGGGATCACGAAAAGGTCAGCGCATGGCGCGCGGTACGGCGGCAAAGAACCGCCGCATTCGCAGGGGATTTGCGGCGCGGCGCTCATGGCAGCGCAGTGCCACCGAGGGGGTCGGCACACCGATCCAGTCTGGAGTTCATAGGTGTCAATCTTGCGCAAGTCCGCGCTCGCCGCGGCGCTCGTTCCCGCTCTTCTGGCCACGACGCTGCCAGCATCCGCAGAGACCGTGGCAGGCGCCATGGCCAAGGCCTACGCCAACAATCCGGACCTGAATGCCGCCCGCGCAGCACTCCGCGCCATCGACGAGAACGTCACGATCGCCAAGGCGGCGATGCGGCCGCAGATCACCGGCGTGGCGGAGGCGAACGCGACCCGGCGCCTCTACGACAAGCCCGTCTCCTCCGGCCTGTTCGCGCCGGCGACGCGACGCAACGACACCTTCACCTCCGCCTACGGCATCTCCGTCACCCAGCAGATCTTCGACGGCTTCCAGACGCTGAACAACGTCCGCTCCGCCGAGGCCAACGTGCTCGCCAACCGCGAGGCCTTGCGCGCCCAGGAGATCAGCATCCTTCTGGCGGCCGTCGAGGCCTATGCCAACATCGCCCGCGACCAGGCGATCGTCGGCATCCGCAAGCAGAACCTGGAGTTCCTGCGCGAGCAGTTGAACGCCTCGCGCGCCCGCCTCGACGTGGGCGAGGGCACCCAGACCGACGTCAGCCTGTCCGAATCGCAGCTTGCCGAGGCACAGGCGCTGCTGGTCTCCGCCGAGGCGGCGTTGAAGACCAGCGAGGCGGTCTATTTCCAGATCGTCGGCGATGTGCCGAAGAACATCAAGCAGCCGGGGCCGGCGACGCGCGGGCTTCCGGCGACGCTGGACCAGGCCGTCGCGATCGGCCTGCGCGAGCATCCGACGATCCTGTCGGCCGAGCGCAGCGTCGATGCCGCCGGCTACAACGTCAAGGCCGCCGAGGGCACCATGCTTCCCGGCGTCTCGATCCAGGGCGACGTCTTCAAGTCGGTCAACAGCAGCGGCAGCACCAACGACAATATCGAAGGCAGCATCTCCGCCCGCGTCACCGTGCCGATCTACCAGGGCGGCGCCGAATACGGCCAGATCCGCCAGGCGAAGGAACGGCTCGGCCAGCAGCGCATCCTCGTCGATTCGGCCCGCCTCGAGATCCAGCAGACGATCATCTCCGCCCACACCCAGCTCGAGGCGGCGCGCGCCGCGATTAAGGCGAACCTCGCCGAGATCGAGGCCGCCAACATGGCGCTGAAGGGCGTCATCGAGGAGCGCAACGTCGGCCAGCGCACCACGCTCGACGTGCTGATCGCCCAGCAGACCGTCCTCGATGCACAGGAGAGCCTCGTCCTGTCCCGCCGGGTCGAGGTCGTCGCCAGCTATTCGCTTCTGGCCTCGATCGCGCGCCTGACGGTCAAGGACCAGCACCTGAAGGTCGCCGAATACCGGTCCGAGAAGCACTACGAGGCGGTCAAGGACAAGTGGTTCGGCCTGCGCACCGTCGACGGCCGCTGAGCCCCGGATGGGCGCTGCCATTGGCATCGCCCACAAATCTGTGCATCACTGTTAAGAGTTGATTCGCGACGATTTTTTTGCCCTCGCGAGTGACCTATGGTCTTGCCCATCCGCACCGCCTGCACGCCGATTTGAGCGTGCGCGAAGGTCGGGCGGCGCAGTGAACGGGGATGGAAATGGCTCAGCCGAATGTAGCGCGCGAACCGTCGATGGACGAGATACTGGCGTCGATCCGCCGGATCATCGAAAGCAATGAACCGCCGGTCGGCGGGCAGGCCGCCTTCGCCCCGATCGCTCCCGAAGACGATGGTTCCGCCGGCGATGACAGCTTCGAGGACGAGGTGATCGTCGCCGACCTGATGGCCGATCGCCCGTCGTTCGATCGTTCCGCCTTCGACCGTTCCCCCTTCGAGCGTGCGCCAGCCGATGCTCCGGTCCAGCCCGTGCCGCTGCAGGCGCCGGCGATCGAGCCGGAGACGCGCGCCCAGCCGGCGATGTCGCTCGCCGATGTCGCAGCCCGCGTGCGGGCCGCCTCCGAGCGCAATGGACTGCTCCTGCGCGAAC
>UBZP01000018.1 GCA_900469965.1 Hyphomicrobiales bacterium
CACTATGACGGCATCTCGGTGCAGGGCGGCCAGAACGGCGTGCTGATCGAAGGCAACACCATCGTCGGCCGCGACACCTCCGACGTCTTCATCAAGAACGACTTCGGCCCGATCGCCAACGTCAAGGTCACCGGCAACCTGCTGCTCGGCGATTCCGGCTACCCGGTCTATGTCGACGGCCGCGCCAGCGGCGGGGCGATCACCGGCGTCTCGATCACCAACAACCACGTGGAGATCGGCGGATACGGATACTATTCCGTCGAGAACGCCGCGCCGACGATCTCCGGCAACGTCGAATATCCGCGCGGCGGCGCGCCGTCGCCCGGCCGCTGACGGGACCGGGCTGTCGCCGACGTCGGCCCGGAGGGGCCGGTCCATGAGGGATCAGGGCGTTGCCGTTTTCAGTCCGGCATTGACGAGATCCCGCCAGGCGCGTGCCGCGACGAGCTCGGAGGGAAAAAGCCCGTCGATCGCGAGGAAGGATGCGGAGGGGTCGGCGGGATCGACGTTTCTGGCGGCGTCCAGGATCTCGTCCCGGCGCGGATCGTCCGCTTCCATGCGCTTGCGGACGGCCATGATCCAGAGCGCCACGACATGGGCGAAGGCGGCCGCGTCGCCGCCGGCCTGCAAGGCTTCCACGGCCGGTGCGAAGATGCGCTGCGGCAGCTTCTGCGTGCTGTCCATGGCGATCTGCAGGTTGCGATGGGCGATCGCCCTGTTGGCGAAACGGGCGAGGAGCTGCTCCCGGTAGGCGTGAAGATCGACGCCCGGCACGGGGTCTAGCGTCGGCAGCACCGCCTCCATGTGCCGGCGCACCTGGTGTACGAGTTCCGGCACGGCCATGACGTCGCGCACGTATTCCAGCCCGTGCAGCAGGCCGAGATGGGCGATCAGCGTGTGCGAGCCGTTGAGGAGCCGGAGCTTCATCTTCTCATAGGGCTCGACCGCCGTGGCGAAGATGGCGCCGCCTGCCTCCCAGGCCGGGCGTCCGCAGACGAAGTCGTCCTCGATCACCCATTGCAGGAAGGGCTCGGTCTCGAGGGCGAGGCTGTCCTCGACGCCGAGCAGGTCCTGGGCGATCGCGCGCGTCTCCCTGGTGGCGGCCGGAACGATGCGGTCGACCATGCTGCAGGGGAAGGCGCCGTTTTCCGCGATCCAGTCGGCGAGGCCCCGGTCGCGATGCGCCGCCATCTCCAGCACGAGCCGCCGCAGGATCCTGCCGTTCGACGGGAGATTGTCGCAGCACAGAACGGTGTAAGGCGCGATGCCCCTGGCGCGGCGAAGCGCCAAGCCCTCGACCAGGAAGCCGAGTGCCCCGGTCGGGGCATGCGGATCGGCGAGGTCGGCGGCCACGGCGGGATGGCCGGCGTCGAGGCCGCCCGTCGCCGGGTGCAGGCCATAGGCTTTTTCCGAAACGGTGAGGGTGACGACGCGGATATCGGGATCGGCGAGATAGGCGAGCACCTTGCCGCGATCCTCTGCCGCGCAGATCCAGTCGACCGCGGCACCGATCACCTCGGCGCGGTCTCCTTCCGGTGCCCTGACGACGACCGTGTGCAGGCCGTCCTGCCGCTCGAGCGCCTCGATCGGCCCGGGCGATCGCAGGTTGACCGCGACGATGCCCCAGGGGCCGAAGCTTTGCGCGAGCGCGCGCTGGGTGAAGACGGCCTGGTGGGCACGATGGAACGCCCCCAGCCCGATGTGGACGATGCCCGGGCGAAGGGCGGCGCGCTCATAGGCAGGCTGCGCGACGGATGCCGGAAGCGGTGTCGAGGCGGAGAGACGCTTCATGTCGTCAGGCCAGTCCGTAGCGAGGGTGGAGGAGGGTGCGTTCGATGCCGCGCAGTTCGGCGAGGCCCTTGAGGCGGCCGATGGCGGGATAGCCGGGCTGGGCGCCGCGCGTCAGATCGTCGAGGATCTCCTGGCCGTGGTCCGGGCGCATGGGAATGCGGTGGTCCGCGCGCCCCTGTTCGCGCCGCCGTTTCTCCTCCGCCAGCAGCGCTGCGATGACGGCGACCATGTCGGTGCCGCCTTCCAGATGCTCGTCCTCGAAGAAGGAGCAGGGAACGGTGTCCGTATCGCGGGTGACGTTGCGCAGGTGCACGAAGTGGATCCGCTCGGCGAAGCGGCGGGCGATCATCGGCAGGTCGTTGTCGGCGCGGGCGCCGAGCGAGCCGGTGCACAGCGTCACCCCGTTGGCGCGGCTGTCGACCTTGGAGAGCATGTGCGCATAGTCGGCCTCGGTCGAAAGGATGCGCGGCAGGCCGAGCAGCGGCCAGGGCGGGTCGTCGCCATGGGCGCAGATGTTGATGCCGACCTCTTCCGCCACCGGCGTCACTTCGGAGAGGAAATCGACGAGGTTCGCCTGCAGGCGCTCCCGGTCGATGCCCTGGTAGGCGCGCAGCTTTTCCAGGAGCTGGTCGAGCGTGTAGCCGTCGGCGGAACCGGGCAGGCCGGCGCCGATGTTGCGCCCGAGTGCCGCGATCTTGTCGTCCGTCATCGCGGCGAAGCGCTTCGCGGCGTCCTCGACCAGCCAGTCGGGGTAGTCGAGCTTCGCATCGGGCCGCTTCAGGATGTGGATGTCGAAAGCGACGAAATCGACGAGATCGAAACGCATGGCCTTGGCGCCGTGGCGCGTCTCCCAGCGCAGGTCGGTGCGGGTCCAGTCGAGCACCGGCATGAAGTTGTAGCAGACGGTGCGGATGCCGCAGGCCGACAGCCGCCGCAAGGTCTCCTGCCAGTTGGCGAGGTGGCTGCGCCAGTCGCCCTTCTGCGTCTTGATGTCCTCGGAGACGGGAACGCTTTCGACCACGTCCCAGACGAGGCCGCCGGCCGCGATCTCCGCCTGCCGCTTGCGGATCTCGTCAAGCGTCCAGACCGCACCCGTCGGAACGTGATGCAGGGCGCTGACGATGCCTTCGGCGCCGGCCTGCGCCGCATCGCGCACCGTCACCTTGTCGACCGGGCCGAACCAGCGCCATGTGTGTCTCATCGTCTCGTCCTTGCCGTTCAGTGGGAGCCATTGAAAGTGAGTTGCACCTTGCAGGCGACCGTGCGGTCGCCGGCCTGCTCGAAGGCCTCGACCGCCCTTTCGAGCGGATAGGCGTGCGAGATGATCGGCCGCACGTCGATGACGCGGCGCGACAGCAGGTCGACCGCCTGCGCGAACTCGTCGTGGAAGCGCTGCGAGCCCCGCCAGACGATTTCCTTGCCGACCAGTGCATTGAGGGGAATGGTGATGTCGCCGGTGACGCCGACCTGGACGATGGTGCCGCGCGGCTTCACGGCGGCGAAGGCGGAGCGCAGCGCGGGGCCTGCGGCCGAGCAGTCGAAGACCACGTCGAAGGTGCCCTTGTCCTTCTGCCAGGCGGCGAGCCCGTCGGGGTCCTGCGCGACGTTGACGGTGGCCGTCGCCCCCATCGCCGGCGCCCGGGCAAGGGCGGCGTCGGTCAGGTCGGTGACGACGATCTCGGCGGCGCCGGCATGGCGGGCGGCGGCGGTCGTCAGCAGGCCGATCGGGCCGGCGCCGGTGACGAGGACCCTGGCTCCGCTCAGGTCGCCGGCCTGTGCGGCGGCATGCAGGCACACCGCGAGCGGCTCGGAGCAGGCGGCTTCCGCCGGCGTGAGATCGGCTGCGACCGGATGGCACTGGACTGCCGGCACGATCAGCCGGTCGCGGAACATGCCCTGCTCGTGCGGCAGGCGCATGGCGCTGCCCATGAAGCGCATGTCGAGGCAGTGGATGGGCTGGCCGATGGCGCAGTAGCGGCACGTGCCGCATGGCTGCGACGGATTGACGGCGACGAGCATGCCGGCCTTCAGCGCGTCCGTGCCGCTGCCGACGGCTTCGACGTAGCCGGATGCTTCATGGCCGGAGATGATCGGTTCGCGGACCTGCACCGGACCGAAGCCGCCATGCTGGTAGTAGTGGAGGTCCGAGCCGCAGATGCCGCCCGCGGCCATGCGCAGCAGCACTTCGCCCGGACCCGGGGCGCGGACCTCCTGGGTCTCGACCCGCAGGTCGCGTGTTCCGTGAAGACGTGCCACCCGTGTCAGCATGCCTGTTCTTCCTTGGTCTCGGTGAGGGAGGTGGCCCGCGCCGGATCGTCCCGCGCGGGCAGGGGTTGCATCAGCGGATCAGCCCCATTTCGGTCGGGAGCCAGAGGGTGATCCCGGGGACGAAGGTGATCAGGAGCAGCGCGATGAACAGCGGCACCAGCCAGGGCACGATCGCCATCGTGGTTCGCTCGACCGACAGCTTGGCGACGCGCGAGAGCACGAAGAGCACCATGCCGAGCGGCGGATGCAGCAGGCCGATCATCAGGTTCAGCGTCATGATGAGGCCGAAATGCACGGGATCGATGCCGAACTGCTTGACGAGCGGCAGGAGGATCGGGACGAGAATGGTGATCGCCGCGATCGTGTCCAGGAAGCAGCCGACGAACAGCATCAGCAGGTTAACCAGGATCAGGAACACCCACTTGTTGTCGGTGATCGAGAGGATCGCGTCCGACAGCAGCTGGGCGGTCTGGCTGACGGTGAGCAGCCAGGCGAAGACCGAGGCGGCAGCGACGATGAAGAGCACCGCGGCGGTCGTTTCGATCGTGTCCATCGTCGCCTTGGCGAGCGAGCGGAAGGTCATGGTGCGGTAGCGCACGAGGCCCAGGAACAGCGACCAGAGCACCGCGGCGACGGCGGCTTCGGTGGGCGTGAACCAGCCCATCGTCATGCCGCCGATCAGGATGACCGGGGTCATCAGCGCCATGACGGCGGAGAAGTCGAAGTACCAGTCGCAGGCGAGCAGGAGGACGAGCGCGACGAGGATGGCGTAGTTGAGCGAAAGGCCCAGGTGCATGAGGAGGTAGATGCCGAGCGGCACCATCATCACCACGAGGACTTCCAGCGATGCGCCGAAGATCATGCGCAGGCTGAAGGGCGTATCCGAGCCCCAGCGCTTGATGTAGGCGAAGGCTGCGACCGTGACCATCATCAATACGGTCATGACGACGCCGGGCACGATGCCGGCCATGAACAGGGCGCCGATCGAGACGTTGGCCATCATGCCGTAGATGACGAAGGGCAGCGACGGCGGGAAGATCGGGCCGAGCGTGGCCGAGGCGGCGGTGACGCCGACGGCGGCCTCGACCGGATAGCCGTGATCCTTCATCGCCTTGATCTCGATCGTGCCGATGCCGGCCGCATCGGCAAGGGCCGTGCCGGACATGCCGGAGAAGACCACCGAGCCGATGATGTTGACCTGCGCCAGGCCGCCCTTCATCCAGCCGACCAGCGCGACGGCGAAGGAATAGATGCGGCCGGTGACGCCGGCGACGTTCATCAGGTTGCCGGCGAGGATGAAGAAGGGAACGGCCAGCAGCGGGAAGCTCTCGACGCCGGCGATCAGCCGCTGTGCGGCGATGATGTCGGGCGCCACGTCGTAGAGGACGATGTAGAGCACGGACGAGACCGCCATCGATATCGCGACGGGCAGGCCGATGATCATCAGAAGAAGGAAGGAACCAATCAGAACCAGCATGTGATCAATCCTCTGCGTGCTGGAATGCTTCCGGCCGCTCGAGCACGGAATAGCCACGACGCATGTTGGCGACGAAGACCTGGATGGAGCGCAGGAGCATCAGGACGAAGGCGACGAGCACGGTGTAGAAGACGATGTTGCGCGGCAGGGCCACGGTCACCATTTCCTCGTCGGCGACGATTTCCATGTAGCGCCACATCAGCCACGAGCCGTATGCGAAGAAACCGATCCTCACGAGATCGACGATCGTCGCCATGACGCGCGTCACCCGGGCCGGCAGGTAGTGGTAGAGAACGTCCACCTGAATATGGTGCGACAGGCGCACGCACATCACCGATCCGAGGAAGACCACGCCGATCAGGCAGTTGACGGCGATTTCCTCGGTCCAGGCGTAGCTGTCGTTCAGCACGTAGCGCGTGAAGAACTGGAGGAATACGCAGCCGGTCATCAGCCAGAACAGCGCCAGCGTGACCCAGTCCTCGAAGGAATACACCTTCAGGTCGGCTTCGACCGGCGCTTCATCGAAGGTATGGGCGAGTTCCTCAGGCGTGACCTGAGTGTGAATTTCCTGCGTCACAGACATAGAGAATATCCCGTCTCGAAAGTGTGGACGGCGCGACCCGGCCGGGTCGCGCCGTTACCGAGGTCACTTGATGGCGCGGATGGCTTCCCAGTCGGCCTTGTCGTAGCCGAACTCCTCGAAGGTCACCTTTTCGAGCACGGTCTTCTCGAAGTCGGCCTTGTCGACCTCGACGACGTTGATGCCGCGCTCCTTGAAATCGTCGACGAGAGCGGCCTCACGCTCCTCGATGATCTTCGTCGTGCGGGCTGCGGCTTCCTGCATGACCTCGACGAAGATCTTCCTGTCCTCTTCCGACAGGCTCGCCCAGCGGCTCTTGGAGATCAGGGTGTTGAGGTGGTCGACGATGTGGCCGGTCAGGATGATGTTCTTCTGCACTTCGAAGAACTTCTTGGCCTCGATGGTCGTCAGCGGGTTTTCCTGGGCCTCGACGGTGCCGTTCTGGAGCGCAAGATAGACTTCCGCGAAGGCGATCGGGGTGGTGTTGGCGCCGCAGGCGCGCGGCATCGCGAGATAGGCCGGGACGTCGGGGACGCGGATCTTCAGGCCGGCCATGTCGGCGCACTTCTCGATCGGCTTGTTCGAGGTCGTCTGGCGCGTGCCGTAGTAGCTGACGGCGGTGATGACGTTTCCGGTCTTGTCCTCATAGCCCTTGGCGAGACGCTTGAAGACGTCGCTCTTCGTGTAGGCGATCAGATGGCTCGGATCGCGGAAGATATAGGGGAAATAGGTGACGCCGATCGGCTTGTAGTCGCGTGCGGCGAAGCTCGAGCCGGAGATGATGATGTCGACCGTGCCGAGCTTCAGGCCCTGGTTGATGTCGGCTTCCTTGCCGAGCTGCGACGCCGGGAAAACCTCGATCTTGTAGCGGCCGTCGGTCCGCTTGGCGATTTCCTCGGCCGCCCAGACGGATTCGGTGTGGAACGGTTCCGACGTCTCGTAGACGTGCGCCCATTTCAGGACGGTCTCTGCCTGGGCCGCGAAGGCGGACGCCAGGACGAGGGCGGTCGCGCCCAGGACTGCTTTCAATCTGAATGTCATTCTTTCCTCCCGAAGTGAATACAGATGTCTCTTCCCCGGTCCTGCCGCGTCCGGCGCGGCGGGATCAGTCTTCCCTTGCCTGCTCCTCCTCGAAGCTTTCAGAGAATCTCTTCTGCGCCAGCGTCAGATGCCGGCGCATCGCCTCGCGCGCGGCAGCCGGATCGGCTGCGGCGATGGCGTCGCGGATGACCTGGTGCTCCTCGAGCGCCAGCTTCCATGTGTGCGGGCCCTCGAAATAGCTCGCCAGCTTTTCGAAGTAGGGCGACGTGCGCCGGTCATAGACGAGGCCGGTGAAGCGCTTCAGCGCCGCGTTTCCGATGATGTCGATGATCGCGCCGTGGAAGGCACAGTCGAGCGCGATGGCCCGATCCGCATCGTCGAGCGCGTCCTGCATCAGGCGCAGGTTCTCGTCGAGGATCGCGACGTGCTCCGGGCGGGCGCGGCGGGCGGCCTCCTCGGCGATCGCGCTTTCGACGATGCAGCGCGCCTGCAGGATCTCGAACGGCCCGTCACCGTCCTCGGCCGGCGGCACGGCGGGGCCGGCGGCCGGCTTGCGCAGGATGTAGACGCCCGAGCCCATGCGGATCTGGATCAGGCCCTCCAGTTCGAGGACGATCAGGGCCTCGCGCACGCTGGGGCGCGAAATACCGAACCGCTCGGCGAGCTCCCGCTCGGCCGGCAGCCGCTCGCCGACAGCGAGTTCGCCGGTCTCGATGAGCGTCCGTATCTGGTCCGCCACCTGCCTGTAGAGGCGGCGCGGCTCCAAAGCCATGAACATTGCGGTCCTCCCGGCGTGCACGTCCTCCCGTGTCCGCCTGTGGTAAAGTGGCCTTACCAATTTCTCCCATTAAATAGCATCAGCGCGGTAAGTCAACCGGCGTTTTCTCGTCGAGCCGGGGCAGGGGCACGCCATAGCGCGCCGCCAGCTCGGCAAAGGCCGCAAGCGTGGCGGGATCGAGGGTGACGCCGTGGGCATCCCTCTGCGCGGCTTCCCGCCATTCCCGGTCGCCGGGCGCCATGACCGTGCCGTTCTCGCGCACGGCGGATCCGCGCAGGGCCTCCAGGTAGCGGGCCATGCCGGCCTCGAAGGTTTCGCGGGCGACGAAGGCTTCCGGCCTGATCGCCAGGACGAAGGCGCCCATGCCGCGCGGCGTCGAGAAATCGGGTCCCTGCATCGAGGGGATGTCGACGCTCAGCCGCATGCCGGTCAGGACGGCGCTGAGGATTTCGACCAGTCCCGCGAGCCCCGCACCCTTGAACCCGAATTCGCCGCCGAGGGGCGCCAGCATCTCCGCCTTGGCAGCGTCCGGCGTGTCGATGCCGCCAAGATCGGACGCGACGGCATCCGGCAGCGGCGTGCCGAGGCTGCGGTAGAGCAACACGCGATTGTAGGGGACGGCACTGGTCGCCATGTCGAGCAGCCAGGGATCCTGGCCGGGGGCAGGAACGGCGACGGATATCGGGTTCGTTCCATGGAAGCGGGTGGCGCCGTCGTGCAGGCGCACGATGCTGTCGGAGTTGCAGACGGCCAGGCCGATGAAGCCCTGTCGCGCCGCCTCCAGCGCATAGGCGCCGGCGGGTCCGAAATGCGAGGTGTTGCGGATCGCGACGGCGCCGATGCCGAACCGGCCGGCAAGGTCGATCGCCCGCTCCATCCCCCGGTAGGCGGCGAGGGCGCCGTGCCCGTCATCGGCATCCAACGTCTCCACCGCGCCGAAACCGGCCAGCGTGCACAGCTGTGGCGCCCTGTTGATCCGCCCGCCGGTCAGGCCGGCGACGTAGTGGGCCAGCAGGCGGACGCCGTGGCTGTCGACGCCGAGGCGGGTGCCGTGCAGCATGGCGCGCGTGGCGGCGTTGGCCGTGGCATCGTCGGCGCCCGCGGCCTGCAATACCGCGCGGCAGAAACGATCCAGCGCGGCGAGCGAAACGCGCGCCTTCGCATCGGCGTGCAGCATGCGGTATTCCTCCCGGACACAATGTACTATGTGTACACTAGACATACACTTGGCCGCATGCAATCCCCGTCTTGACGAAGTCCACGGGGCAAAGCAGGGGACACGGTGCGGAAGGCCGCCGCGGCCGCCGCGGAGACGGCGACAGACGGGAGCAAACGACGACATGGCAGGCAATGCATCCGGTATTGCTCCGAAGCTCTACCAGCGTGCGCGCGACGCGCTGGCATCCGAGATCGCAGCCGGTGCGCTGGCTGCGGATGCACGGCTGACCGAAAGCGGCGTGGCCGCGCGCTTCGGCATCAGCCGGGCGCCGGCGCGGCAGGCGCTCGCCGAGCTGGAGCGGCTCGGCCTGGTGCGAAAGGCCGGGGCGAGGGGATATGCGGTGGTGGCCGGCGACCTGTCGCCGAAGCCGGGATCCTGCGCCGGCCAGGTCGACACGCAGCCGGCGGCGGACCCGCGGATCCATTTTCTTGCGAGCTGGGAGCTGCTCTACCCGCAGATCGAGATCGAAATCGTATCGCGCACTTCGCTCGCAAGCTGGCGGATCAACGAGGCGATGCTCGCCAAGCATCACGGCGTCAGCCGCACGGTCGCGCGCGACGTCGTAGCGAGGCTTCAGCAGCGCGGCATCGCCCGGAAGGACGACCGCGGGCGCTGGTATGCCCCGGCGCTGGCGGCCAAGCATATCGACGAGCTCTACGAACTGCGATGGGTGCTCGAGCCGCTGGCGCTGGAGAAGGCGCTTCCCCGGCTGCCCAAGGCGCTGTTGCCGCGGCTGCGGCGCAATGTCGAAAGCGCCATCGCGTCCGCCGCCCCGGCGGAGGCGGAGACGCTGGATGCGCTGGAGCAGGAGCTTCACGTCGAGCTTCTCGGATACTGCGGCAACGATTCGCTGATGCGGGCGATCAGCCTGCCGCAGGCGTTGCTGGTCGCCCACCACTTCCTCTATCGCTGGACCTCGGAGCTCTTCGATACCGAGCCGTTCCTGCCGGAGCATCTCGAGGTGATCGACCGCCTCATCGCCGGCGACGTCGACGGGGCCAAGGACGCGCTGGTGCGCCATCTGCAAATCTCGCGGGAGCGGGCGATGCGGCGCATCCACGCGGTCGCGCGGGTCATCTCGCCGGATGCTCTGCCCTATCTGGAGCGGCTCGACGCACCGTAGCCTGCGCTTTACGGCAGGGCGGCCTGCGTCGCCAGCATGCGCACCTGGCGCAGCGTGTTCTCGCGGCTTCGCGTCAGGTGGTTGATCAGCGCCTCCAGGGTGCGGCGCCTGTCCCCTGCCATCACGGCATCGAAGACGGCCTGATGCTCGGCCACGGACCGTTCGTAGTCGCCGGGCACGGAGACGAAGAGCGTGTGGGTCTGCCCGAGGATGCGGGCATGCGCTTCCGAAATCGTGCGAATGCCTGCGGCAGCCACGAGGGTGCTGTGGAACGCGCGGTCGTGGAGCAGCGCCTGCGAGAGGTCGTCCAGCGAGGTGCCGGCGGCAAACCGCCGGTGCTGCTCCAGGCTGCGGGACAGGCTGCGGCGCACCGTCTCGTCCAGCCGGCCGGCGTCGAAGGCGGCCTCGACGGCGCCCTTCTCGATCAGGATCCGCGCCGCATAGATCTCCTCGACGTCTTCCTCGCTGAAGCTGCGGACGACCATGCCGCGCCGGCTGGAGGTGGAGACCAGTCCGTCGGCCTCCAGCCTGAGGCAGGCCTCCTTCACCGGCGTCGGGCTGATCCCGAGGTCGGCGGCGAGATCGTTCGGCAGCAGGCGGCGGCCGCCGGGTAACCGGCCGCTGATGATGCGCTCGCGAAGTTCCTGGTAGGCCTGCTCGGCCAGGGTGGTCTTGGTCATCGTCATGACGGGAGAATCCGTCAGCGGTCATCGATAGGCAAGAAAATAAAATAAAAAATTTTTTATTTTTCCATCCACCCGCTTTGCGCTACCACTGCCGGCGAGGAAGAGGAGGAGAGTCACCAATGAAGATCGCATCCGTCGAACCGTTCATCCTGCACCTGCCGCTGACGTCGGAGTCGATTTCGGATTCGACGCACAGCATCACCCATTGGGGCGTCGTCGGCACGAAGATCGTCACCACCGACGGGCTCGTCGGCTACGGGTTCACCGGCACGCATGCGCACCTGCCGTCCGACCGGCTGATCACGGCCTGCATCCGCGATTGCTACGCGCCGCTGCTGGTCGGCGAGGATGCGTCCGACCATGCGCGGCTGTGGACCAAGCTCGCGCGCAACCCCGCCCTGCAATGGGTGGGGCGTGCCGGGATCACCCATCTGGCCCTGGCCGCCGTCGACGTGGCGCTATGGGACCTGGCGGCGAAAAAGGCGGGGCGGCCGCTCTGGGCTTATCTCGGCGGGGCGCGGACGAAGGGCGTGGAAGCCTACAACACCGATATCGGCTGGCTCTCGTTCCGGCTGGAGACCCTGCTTGCCGGTGCCGCGAAGGCCGTCGAGGTGGACGGCTTCACCCGCCTGAAGATCAAGGTCGGGCACGACGACCCGAACACGGACATCGCCCGGCTTGCGGCCGTCCGCAAGCGGGTCGGGCCCGCGGTCAGGATCGCCATCGACGGCAACGGCAAATGGGACCTGCCGACCTGCCAGCGCTTCTGCTTGCAGGCGCGCGACCTCGACATCTACTGGTTCGAGGAGCCGCTCTGGTACGACGACGTGGCCGGGCACGCCGCGCTTGCGCGCAGCACGGCGATCCCGATCGCGCTCGGCGAGCAGCTCTACACGGCGGATGCCTTCAGCGCGTTCATCGCGGCGGGGGCGGTCGCCTATGTGCAGCCGGACGTCACACGGCTTGGCGGGGTGACAGAGTACATCCAGGTCGCCGACCTCGCCCATGCGCATCGGCTGCCGGTGGTGCCGCATGCCGGCGAAATGAGCCAGGTGCATGTGCACCTCAGCTACTGGCACCCCGCCTCGACGATCCTCGAATACATTCCCTGGATCAAGGATCACTTCGAAGAACCGATCGAGGTTCACGACGGTGTCTACCGGCGCCCCGAATTGCCCGGCGCCAGCACGACCATCCTGGAGGAAAGCTTCACGCGCTTTGGCAAGAGCATCGGCTGACCGGCACCGCACATCCTATGGGCGACGGGGGCGCTCAGTGCTTGCCCGGCAGGCCCTGGATGGCGTAGCGGTGCAGGCGCGACGGGCTGGCGGCGGCGTTCCTGTCCGGGGTCGATACGGGAGCCCTGGGCCTGGGCGGACCGGCGACCGTCACAGGTTCCGCCTCTCCGGTCGGGCTGAAGGTGGTGTCGAAGGCGGTCCGGGATCCGGCAGGCTCTTGCCGCGCACCGTCGGGCGCGGGCCTGGCCGCGGCGGTCATTGCGCCGGATCCTGCATGGTCAGGGTCAGGAAGCGGCGCAGCACCGACTCCGATGCCTGGTGCAGCGGGCCGGCGAGCGGTTTCAGCCTGGCAGTCGTGTAGCCGGCGTTGCGAAGCATGTCCTTCAGGACGCGCGCGCTGATGTCGCCGGAGACGCTCCTGTCGTCGGTGCGGGGTTCGACATGACGGACAACGGAAGACATGGCGTCCTCCTTTCAAATGGGGGCGACACAGCGCTTTCGTTCAGCGGGGCCCGAGGACGTTCTCTATCCAAGGGCGACAGTGCTCCCATGTGCCGGGCTTGGCAAGGAAACAATTGAGGTCAATGCAAGGCAGGCGGCGAACGGGGATCCGAGCCTGGGTATTTTCGGACAGGGCGAATTTCGACTGGGCGAACTTGTTTTGAACACAATGGCCCCCTATATGACCGTCATCGGCATTGCTGGAGAGCGCTGGAATGCATCTGTCGCTCGCAATTGCCGCAGTCGCTGCCTGCCTTTGACCACGGATGTACTGGCACTGGAAGATAAGCGACTATGAGGAAGGTCGGTGCGGTTTCGCCCCGACCTTTTTTGTTGGCGGTTGCCAGTCCGGCGCCCGGTCGTTTTTGCAAGATTTTCTGTGCGATCGATAACAATTTCGGTCGTATCTGCAGGATTTTCGCATTCGGCATCGAGTGCTTCGGACAAGGGGCGGAAAATTAAAAAAGCCTCTGCCCTTGTCTTGAACCGGTATTCCGCTATCTTATGTTTATCGAACCTTGCTAGCGACTCTTGTCCGCAGCCGAACGGCGCTTTCAGATCTCCCTTCATCGTCGATAATTCAGATCGGTCATTGTGACCGGGCCCACAAGCGATTGAAAGGAATCGTTATGAACACAGGTACCGTAAAGTGGTTTAACAGCACCAAGGGTTTTGGCTTCATCCAGCCGGATAACGGCAGCCAGGACGTCTTCGTGCATATTTCCGCCGTCGAGCGGGCCGGCATGCGCGGCCTGACCGAAGGTCAGAAGATCAGCTACGACATCGTGCAGGACAAGCGTTCGGGCAAGAGCTCGGCCGACAACCTGCAGGCCGCCTAAAGAGCTTCATTGCCCCCGTGACCACGGATGTACTGGCACGGCGGCGGCAATGCTGAGGAAGGTCGGGAGCAGTCCCGGCCTTTTGTTTTTCGATCGGACGGCCGGTTGCGGGGCAAATCGGGCGCAAATCAGGATCAGAATTGGCAGCGCAGGCTGCGTCAGGAGACACTTTGCAGGTACTCGTCAGGGACAACAACGTCGAGCAGGCGCTTCGCGTGCTGAAGAAGAAGATGCAGCGCGAAGGACTGTTCCGTGAAATGCGGACGCGCAGCGCCTATGAGAAGCCTTCGGAAAAGCGTGCGCGCGAAAAGGCCGACGCGATCCGCCGCTCCCGCAAGCTGGCGCGCAAGAAGGCGCAGCGCGAGGGGCTGCTGCCGGCTCCGAAGAAGAAGGTTGCGCGCACGCGCTAAGAATTCCTGCTGATGCAGCCCTCGTGGCTGCATTTCGCGTTTCCGGCCCGTCTTTTCAGGCGGCGCCGGTCGCCAGGCGCCACCGCCCGGCCATACCCCCTTTCAACGATCGAGACCGGGCGCGTCGTTTAAGGCGCGCGCTGGCGCCGGCGCCGTGCCGAAGGTTGCGCTCAAGCCGCGGCCGCCCGGCGACGCCCATTTCCCGCCGCGAGAAGGCGCCTGCTTCAGCCACGGTCACCGGGCGGCGAACGCGTCGTTCGAGCGCATTTCGATCCATTCCCTTCACAACGGAAAATGCCCGCGAGGTCTCTCCGCCGGACCGCGCTGCGACGGCGATGGCTGCAGCCCGTCCACAACTTTCGGGCGGATCACGGTCATGTGTTGGGCGGAAAATTTGTCTGATGATTGACTTGATACATCATTGTACCTAATACCTGACTAAAATCGTCATCAAATCATCTCCCCGTAAAATGCTATATTTATCAGTATTTTAGCGGAGGCCCATATTTGTGTCCGTGAAATGAAGGAATTTCCCCATGGTGCTTCGAACGATCCCTCCCGTCAGCGCGGACAAAGGCTCATCGAAGCGAAAGCCGGGGAGCGGACGACATCTTCTGCTGGCGCTCCTGTCGAGTTCCGCGCTTCTGGCGCCGCTGCTCGCGCTCGCGCAATCGGCCGGGGAAGCCGGTCCCAGCACCACGCTTGAGACCATCACGGTCTATGGCGGCGGCCAGACTGCGATCGGGCCCGATGCCACGATCGTGGCAAAGGACACCTCGACGGGCAGCAAGACCGCCACGCCGATCCTCGACCTGCCGAGCTCCGTATCCGTCGTGACCGAGGAGGAAATGCGCGAGCGCGGGGTGGCGACGCTCGACCAGGCGATTTCCTATACCGCGGGCGTCTCGACCGACATCTACGGCTCCGACGACCGCTACGACTTCTACCTGATCCGCGGCTTCTACAGCGGCGGCAGCAAGTATCGCGACGGCCTGCCGATCCGCACCCAGAACTTCACCACCAGCCGCCTGGAGCCCTACGGCATGCAGCGGATCGAGGTGCTGAAAGGGTCCACCTCGGCCCTGTTCGGCCTGAACGGACCCGGCGGCATCGTGAACGCGATCACCAAGCGTCCGCAAAGCGAGAAGTTCGGGGAAATCTACACGACGCTCGGCGAAGACCATGTCGAGACCGGCACCGATTTCGGCGGTGTTCTCGACGAGAACGGCGACTGGAGCTATCGCCTGACGGCGAAATGGCAGGACGGCAACAACGGTGCCGACTTCACCGACGACGACCGGATCTACATCGCTCCCGCGCTGACCTGGAATCCGACGGATGCCACCACGTTCACGATCCTGACCGACTACAACAAGCGCGACGGAAGCCCGGGAACCTCCATCCCGCTGGGTTCGGGCCTGGACACGAAGACCTTCCTGGGCGAGCCCGATTTCAACAACATGGACACGATCGAGCGCAATATCGGCTACTCGTTCGAGCATGACTTCGGCAACGGTCTGCAGTTCCGCCAGGTGGCCCGCCATACGAATCTCGACCTGGACTACGAGACCGTCTACGGCGCATCGGCCGATCCGACCGTGCGGCGCACCGCCTTTGCCGTCTACGGCGAACTCGAGAGCTTCGCGATCGACAACCAGCTGCAATACGACGCCAGCTTCGGCCGTTTCGACAGCCGCACGCTCCTCGGTCTGGAATACACGCGAACGACAACGGACGAGACGCGGTATGACGGCTCTGCCGCCGGCATCGACATCTACGATCCCAGCTTCTGCGGCGTTGAGTGCATCACCTGGACGTCGATCTCCAACTCCGACTTCGGGATGACCACGAAGGGGCTGTATCTGCAGGAGGAACTGACCCTCGACGACCGCTGGATCCTCACGCTCGGCGGCCGCTACGACCACGTGGATTCGTCCACCGGGTCGAGCGCCGGCTCCTATGGGGCCACGGACGAGGCCTTCACCAAGCGCGTCGGCCTGACCTACAAGGCGACGAACGAGGTCTCGCTCTATGCCAACTACTCCGAATCCTTCGAGCCCGTCGGCGCCAACCGCACCTCCTTCACGAGCCCGCCGCAGCCGCAGGAGGGCGAACAGTACGAGGTCGGCGTGAAGTACGCGCCGACGGCCTTCGACGCACTGTTCACGCTTGCCTTCTTCGATCTCACCCAGAACAACGTCGCGCAGTGGAACGCCACGTACACCGAGCAGATCCAGATCGGCCAGGTCAACGTCCGCGGCGTCGAGCTGGAGGGCAAGGTCGCGCTGACGGACAGCACCAACCTGACGCTCGCCTATTCCTACTGGGACCCGAAGATCGAGAAGGATCTCAATCCGGACCTGGTCGGCAACCGTCCGGAGCGGGTGCCGAACCACCTCGCCTCGATCTGGGCCGACTACACGATCCCCGGCAACGGCACGATCGGCGACGTGACCCTCGGCCTCGGCGCGCGTTTCGTGGGCAAGACCTATGGCGACATCGCCAACACGAACGAGCTTTCGTCGAGGACGGTCTTCGATGCGGCGGTCAACTACAAGGTCACCGAGAACGCGTCGCTCCAGGTCAATGCGACCAACCTGTTCGACAAGGAATACGTCACCCATGTCGACACATGGAGCAACAGCGCCTGGTACGGCGATCGCCGGACGGTGAAGGCGACGCTGCGCTACACGTGGTGACGGAGGACCGATGGCGATCATGCCGGCCTTCGGGGCCGGCATGGGCGTTCGGCGGGACGAAAGACCGCCGCGACGAAGGAAACGATATGAACGAGGCTGCCCACAGCGAACAGAGCAGGTCCGGCTGCCCGCCGGGCCTTCCGCGCCGCCGGTTCCTGGCCGGCCTGGCGGCCGGTGCGCTGCTGCCCGCGGCCGGCGGTTCGCGCGCTATTGCCGCCGGCGAGGACCTGCACTTCGTCCACGCATTCGGCGAGACCACGCTTTCGAAACCCGCGCAAAGGGTCATCTCGCTCGGCTACACGACGCAGGACCCGCTCTTGGCGCTCGGCGTGCGGCCGGTGGCGATCCGGCAGTGGTTCGGCAGCTTCCCCTACGGCGTGTGGCCCTGGGCGCAGCCGCTGCTCGGCGACGCGAAGCCTGCGATGATCTCCGGCGAAGTGTCGATGGAGCTTGTCGCCTCGCTCGCTCCCGATCTGATCGTCGGCATCGGCTCCGGCATCTCGGAAGCGGAATATGCGGTGC
Organism: Hyphomicrobiales bacterium; assembly: GCA_900469965.1. Lineage (GTDB taxonomy): Bacteria > Pseudomonadota > Alphaproteobacteria > Rhizobiales > Rhizobiaceae > Mycoplana. The sequence goes on from UBZP01000018.1 coordinate 17,173, forward strand.
TGTCGCAGATCGCGCCGGTGCTGATGCAGCCGGCAGGCCTGCCGGCCTACGGCATGCCGTGGGACGAGCTGACGCTCATGCTCGGCCGGGCCGTCGGCAAGGCCGCGCTTGCCGAGGAGCTGGTCGCGTCATCCCGGCAGAAGTTCGCCGACGCGCGGCAGCGTCATCCCGACTGGACCGGGAAGACCGCCGTCTGCGCCTACAACTATGGCGGCGAGACCGGGGCGTTCAGCGGCTTCGACACGCGTGCACGCTTCCTGAAGGAACTCGGCTTCCAACCGCCGCCGAAACTGGTCGAGCTTGCGAACCCGGACGTGTTCTACACGCCGCTGTCGCCGGAGGACCTGTCGCCGCTCGATGCCGACCTGCTCGTCTGGATCTCGTCCTTCGACGTCGTTCCCGACATCGTCGCGCTGCCGATGCGGCGCACCCTGCGTGCCCACAAGGAAGGGCGCGAGGTGCTAGCCGGGGCGATCGTCGCCGGTGCGCTTTCCTTCGGCAGCGTGCTGTCGCTGCCGTTCGCGCTGGAACAGCTCGAGGCCGACATTGCGCTGGCGCTCGACGGCGACCCGTCGACCGCGGCCCGGTCGAGCATCACGGCGGGGCTGGCGCCGTGAGAGCGGTCGCCGGCGTCATCCTCGTGCTTGCGGCAGCGGCGGCGCTGACGCTCGGTGTCGGCGTGCGGCCTGCGAGCCTTGCCGAGGTCTGGCGGGCGCTGACGGCCTACGATCCGGCCGACCCCGTCCACGTCGCGGTCGCCTCGATCCGGCTGCCGCGGCTTTTCGCCGGGCTGATCGCCGGTGCCGGGCTCGGCATGGCGGGCAGCGTGATGCAGGCGCTGACGCGCAATCCGCTCGCCGATCCGGGGCTGCTCGGCGTCAATTCGGGGGCGGCCTTCGCGATCGTGTTCGGGGCGCTGATCTTCGGCCATTCGGATGCCGGGCTGATGGCGGCCCTGGCCTTCCCCGGCGCGGCACTGGCCGCCGTCGCCGTCTTCGCGCTCGGCGGCGGCCTGCGCGGCGAGGCCGGCCCGGTGCGGCTGACGCTCGCTGGCACGGCGTTGAATGCGCTGTTGCTGTCGCTCGTCTCGGCCGTGGTGCTCGTCCGCGGCGAGACGCTGGAAGTGCTGCGGTTCTGGGTCGTCGGGTCGCTGTCGCAGGCCGGCAGCCGGCCGCTTCTCGCCATGGCCCTGACGGCTGGCGCCGGCACGGCGCTTTCGCTGGCGATCGCGCCGCGGCTCGAGGCGCTTTCGCTCGGGGCGGCGCTGGCCCGCGGGCTCGGGACCCGGCTCGGCCGCGTCCAGTTCGGCGCGCTCGTCGCCGTGACGCTGATGACGGGGGCAGCCGTCTCGGTGGCGGGCCCGATCGTGTTCGTCGGCCTGATCGTGCCGCCGATCGCGCGCCGCATCAGCGGCCATGTGCTGCGGGCGGAACTCTTCGTCTCCGCCCTGCTCGGCGCCACTCTCCTGCTTCTCGCCGACACCGCCGGCCGGCTGGTGCTCGCCCCGGCGGAGATCCGCGTCGGGATCATGACCGCGCTGATCGGTGCGCCGGTGTTCGTGCTGATCGCGCGCCGCCTGCGGCCGGGAGCGGCGGCATGAGGGCAGGGGTCTTCGTTCTCGGTGCCGTCCTGGTGTCGGCCATCCTGCTGTCCTTGATGGTCGGCCAGGTCATGCTGTCCCCCGCCGACCTGTGGACGGGCCTGTGGGGCGGTACGGGACCCGGCGCGCTGACGATGCGCGTGCTGCGCGGGCCGAGCACGCTGACGGCGCTCGGGCTCGGCGCCGTCCTCGGCATATCCGGCGCCATATTCCAGATCCTGCTGCGCAATCCGCTCGCCGCCCCAGACGTGATGGGCTTCACGTCCAGCGCCGGGCTGGCGGTGCTTGCCGGCGTGACTGCTGGCGTTGCCGTGCCGATGCCGTTGCTGGCAGCGGCCGGAGGGCTCGCGGCGGCGGTGATCGTCGCGGCACTCTCGCTGCGGCGCGACGGATCGCTGCCGACGCTCACGCTCATTCTCGTCGGCATCGGCGTCGCCTTCTTCGCGTCCGCCGCCGGCAGCTTCCTGATGACGCGGTTGCCGCCGGAGCAGGCGGCCGAGGCGCAACGCTGGCTGACCGGCTCGCTCGCCGCCCGCAACTGGAGCCACGCTGCCCAGGTTCTCGGGCTCGCGGCCGTGCTGTCGCTCGCGCTCGCGGTTCAGATCAGGAGCCTGGCGCTGCTGGAGCTCGGCGACGAGCTGGCGGCCGGCCTCGGCGTCAAGGTCGACCGGGCACGGCGGCGGCTGGCGGCGACCGGGGTGCTGTTCGCGGCGGCCGGCGTCGCCGTGGCCGGGCCGGTTCCCTTCGTGGCGCTGATGGCGGCCCCGCTGGGCGCCCGCCTGACGGGGGCGCGAAGCCCCGCGGCACGCATCGTCGCCGCCGCGGCGTCGGGCGCGGCGATCACCGTTCTGGCGGACCTTGCGGCACGGTCGCTGATCCCCGGACTGCAACTGCCCGTCGGCGTCATGACGGGAATCTTCGGCGCGCCCTACCTGCTGTGGCTCCTGGCGCGCGAAATGGAGGCTGGAGACCTTTGACCGGCATCGAACTCAAGGCCGAGGCGCTGACGCTCGGCTATGGCGAGCGGATCGTCATCCGTGATCTGTCCCTCGATTTTCCCGAGGGGCGGATGACGACCATCCTCGGGCCGAACGGCTGCGGGAAATCCACCTTGCTGAGAGCCCTTGCCCGGCTGGTGCGGCCGCAAAAAGGCAGCGTGACGCTGGCCGGCGAGGACATCTTCGAAAAGGACACGCGTGCGCTCGCCCGCCGCCTCGCCATCCTGCCGCAGGCGCCACGCGCGCCTGAGGGGATCACGGTGGCCGACCTGGTCAGGCGCGGGCGGACGCCCTGGCGCGGGCTGCTCGCCCCGTGGAGCAAGGCCGATGCGGATGCCTGTGCGGCGGCGCTCGAGGCGGTGGGACTGACGGACCAGATGGAGCGTCCGCTGGACGAACTCTCCGGCGGACAGCGCCAGCGCGCCTGGATCGCGCTGGTTCTCGCCCAGGATACGCCGTGCCTGCTGCTCGACGAACCGACGACCTGGCTGGACCTGACCCACCAGATCGAGGTGCTGAGCCTGCTGCAGCAGCGCAACCGCCGGCACGGCGCCACCGTGATCACCGTCCTGCACGATCTCAATCTGGCCGCGCGCTTCTCCGACCATCTGGTGCTGCTCGGGCCCGGTGGCCTGGTCTCGACCGGGACGCCGCCGGCGGTGCTGACGGAGGAAAACCTGAAGGCGGCGTTCGGCCTCTCCGCCCTGGTCATGCCCGATCCCGTCACCGGGGCTCCGATGGCCGTCCCCCGGTAGCGTGCCGGGCGGCAGGACGGGCGGCCCGTTGCGCCGGGGCTACTTCCACATCGAGCGCATGCGCGCGCCGACGTCGATGCGGACCTGCCTTGCGCTTCGTTCGCCGGCGGCGGCGGAGACGAGCGGCCAGGTCGCCGTTTCGAAGAACTGCAGCAGCGTGGCGGGGATGAAGCGCGTCCGCGAGGCATAGACATGGCGGTCGCCCTGGGCGTGCTGGCCGCCGGTGAAGAACCGCTGCGGCGTGACCAGCGTCAGGCTGTCCTTCGCCCGCGTCATGCCGACATAGAGCAGGCGCCGCTCCTCCTCGATCTCGTGCGTGGTGCCGACGCCGAGGTCGGAGGGGATGCAGCCGTCGACGACGTTCAGCATGAACACCGCGCGCCATTCCTGGCCCTTGGCCGAATGGATCGTCGACAGGATGAGGTAGTCCTCGTCGAGCAACGGCACGCCGGCCTGGTCGCTGGTCGCGTCGGGCGGATCGAGCGTCAGTTCGGTGAGGAAGCGTTCGCGGTTCGGGTAGCCTGCGGCGATCTGCTCGAGCTGCAGGAGGTCCGCCTTGCGCGTCTCGGCGTCCTCGTGGACGCGTTCCAGATGCGGCTCGTACCAGGCCCGGGCCATGGCGATGTCGGCGGGCCACGCGCCGCCTGAACGCCTGAGCCCGACCATGAGTTCGATGAAGGCTGCCCACGCTTCGCCGGTCTTCTGCGGCGGCGGGATTTCCGCCAGGGCGACCAGCGGCTCCGGATCGGTCGCGATCGTGTCCAGCATCCTGCCCGCGGTCTGCGGGCCGATGCCCGGCAGCATCTGCAACAGCCGGAAACCGGCGACCCGGTCGAGCGGGTTCTGCGCGAACCGCAGGGTCGCCAGCACGTCCTTGACGTGGGCGGCATCGAGGAACTTCAGCCCGCCGAACTTCACGAAGGGGATGTTGCGGCGGGTGAGCTCCACTTCCAGCGGTCCGCTGTGGCTGGAGGTCCGAAACAGCACGGCCTGCTGCTTCAGCGTCATGCCGCCCTCGCGGTTGGCAAGGATCTGGTCGACGATGTAGTTCGCCTGGTCGTTCTCGTCCTTCACCGTCAGGAGCTTCGGGCGCTCGGCGCTTTCTCTTTCCGTCCAGAGGTTCTTGGTGAAGCGTTCGCGCGCCAGGTCGATCACCGCATTGGCGGCGGCCAGGATCGGTCGGGTCGAGCGGTAGTTGCGGTCGAGCGTGACGATGTCGGCCTCGGGCGTGAACTGCCGGGGGAAATCGAGGATGTTGCGGACCGTGGCCGCCCGGAAGGAATAGATCGACTGCGCGTCGTCGCCGACCACCGTCAGGCCGCGGCCGCCGGGCTTCAGGGCCATCAGCACCGAGGACTGCAGCTTGTTGGTGTCCTGGTACTCGTCGACGAGGACATGGTCGAAGCGGTTGCCGATGTCTTCGGCGAGCTCCGGGTCACGGACCATCTGCGCCCAGTAGAGAAGCAGGTCGTCGTAGTCGAGGACGTTCTGCGCCTGCTTGGCTTCGACGTAGCCCGCAAAGAGGTCCTTCAACTGCGCTTCCCAGCCGCTGACCCAGGGATAGACGTTGCGCAGGACCTCGGCGAGCGGCGTCTCCGAATTGACCGCCCGCGAGTAGATGGCAAGACAGGTGCCCTTGGTCGGAAACCGGCTCTCGGTCTTGGAGAAGCCGAGCTCGTGGCGGACCAGGTTCATCAGGTCGGCGGAATCCTCGCGGTCGTGGATGGTGAAGTCGACGTTCAGGCCGATCTGCTCGGCATAGATGCGCAGAAGCCGCGCGCCGATGCCGTGGAAGGTTCCGGACCAGGTGAGCGCGTCGGTCATGGCGGTGGCGTTGGCGCCGAGCACGGTGCGGCAGATGCGCTCGACGCGCCTCGCCATCTCCGAGGCGGCGCGGCGCGAGAACGTCATCAGCAGGATCCGGCGCGGATCGGCGCCGTTGACGATCAGATGCGCGACCCTGTGGGCGAGCGTGTTGGTCTTGCCCGAGCCGGCGCCGGCGATGATCAGCAACGGGCCGCCCGCGCCGCTGCCTGCCGGCCCGACCCCGTGCTCCACCGCCAGTCGCTGCCGGTCGTTGAGTTTTTCGAGATAGGCGGTGGCCGTCATGCCGGATTCCATCTTGCGCGCGATTCGAAGGCGACCATAGCAGCTTGCGAACATATCCGGAACTTTGCTCGGCGCGGCGGGCGCGGCCATGGCAGGGCCGGGTCCCGGAGAGGGCTTTGCGGCGGGACTGTGGGGAAATTCGTCGCCCGGCGGCGAAGCCCTGATCCGAAGGGGATTGCGGATAACGACAATGTGAGGGCAGGTGACCGACATTACAGAATTTTCATTTTTTTCCCGCGTTGCCTTCTGCAATGATGGCCGCATTGTGCAATGCAACAAATTTATGAGGATTTTCATGAGGGTGTTGGCGGTGATCCTGGCCGTTGTCTTTGCCGGAGCGGCCGGGGCGGCGGTGGTCCAGTGGAAGTGGATCGATCTCGATGCCGTCTCGCAGGCCACCCTTTCGACCGCACGCGAACCGGCGCGCCAGCGCTCGGGGCCGGCGAACGTCCCCGTCGAGGTCGCCGATGCGGCGGAAACGTCTTCGACGGCCGACATCAGCGCCATCGGGACGCTGCAGTCCGACGAGTCGGTGCAGCTTGCGCCCGAGGTCGCCGGCAGGATCGCGGCGATCCGCTTCGACGAGGGCCAGCCGGTCAAGGCCGGCACGGTGCTGGTCAGCCTCGACAACGCGCTTGCCAAGGCGGAGGAAGAGGAGATCAGGGTGCGCCTCGATCTCGCCAACACCAACTACGAGCGCGCCCAGCGCATGTCGGCAAACGGCACCGGCACGACCCGGGACCTCGATTCGGCCATCGCCGAGCGCAACACCGCGACCGCCCTCCTCAATTCGCAGCGCGTGCAGCTTTCCAAGCACGATATCGTCGCCCCCTTCGACGGCGTCGTCGGCCTGCGCAGCGTCTCGACCGGAAGCTACGTCGGCATCGGCACGGCGCTGGTCAATCTGGAGAAGATCGACGTGCTGAAAGTCGACTTCAAGATTCCCGAGGCAAATCTGCAGAAGGTGAAGATCGGCCAGACGCTCGAGGTTTCCGTCGACGCTATTCCCGGCAGGACGTTTCCCGGTACCGTCTATGCGATCGACCCGATGATGGACGTCAACGGCCGCGCCATCAGCATCCGCGCCCGGCTGCCGAATGCGGATCTGGCGCTGCGGCCCGGCCTGTTCGCGCGCATCACCGTCAGGGGCCTGGAGGAGCGCAAGGTCGTCACGGTTCCGGAAGCCGCCATCGTGGCGCGCGGCCAGGACCGTTTCGTGTGGACCGTCGTGGACGGCAAGGCGCAGGAAAGCCGCGTCACGGTCGGCGCCCGCAGGATCGGCGTGGCGGAGGTGGAGGGCCTGACGGCGGGCACCGTCGTGGTGACGGCGGGCCACACCAGGCTGCGCAACGGCGCAAGTGTGGAGATCGTCGGCAACGAGACCGCCCAGGTCGAAGGCTAGGAGACGCCGGATGGGATTTTCCGAACTCTGCATCCGCCGGCCGGTCTTCGCCACGGTGCTCAGCCTGCTGATGCTCCTGATCGGCGTCGTCACCTATGAGCGGCTGACGGTCCGCGAATATCCGAACATCGACGAGCCGGTCGTCTCCGTCGTCACCTCCTATCCCGGCGCGTCGGCGAGCATCATCGAAAGCCAGGTGACGCAGGTGCTCGAAGGCTCGATCGCCGGGATTGCCGGCATCGACGTGCTGGAATCGACGAGCCGGGCCGAATCGAGCCGCATCACCGTGCGCTTCCGCCTGGAGGTCGATCCGGACGTGGCGGCGAGCGACGTGCGCGATCGGGTGAGCCGCGTCCGCCGGCAGCTGCCGGACGAGATCACCGAACCCGTCATCTCCAAGGTCGAGGCCGATGCCCAGCCGGTGATGTTCGTCGTCTTCCGCAGCGACCGGCTGAGCCCGCTGGACCTGACGGACTATGTCGACCGCAACATCGTCGACCGCTTCAAGAACGTGAACGGCGTTGCCGACGTGCAGATCTACGGCGAGCGGCGCTATGCGATGCGGATCTGGGTGGACCGGGAGCGTCTCGCCTCGCTCGGGCTGACCGTGCAGGATATCGAGGGGGCGCTCGAAGCGCAGAACGTCGAGATCCCGGCCGGCCGGCTGGAGAGCAGCGACCGCGAATTCACCGTGCTGTCCAAGACGGCGCTGAGCAATGTCGAGCAGTTCGAGAAGATCATCGTCAAGCGCGGCGACGGCGTGCTGGTGCGGCTCGGCGAGGTGGCGCGCGTCGAACTCGGCGCCGCCGACGAGCGACGCGCCGGCCGTTTCAACGGCGACAGCGCCATCGTGGTCGGCGTCATCAAGCAGGCCGTGGCGAACCCGCTCGACGTGTCGGCCGGCGTGCAGTCCATCCTGCCGGACATCAACGCGAACCTTCCCGAGGGCATGACGGGCGCCATCGGCAACGACAATTCCGTGTTCATCGAGGAGGCGATCGACGCCGTCTATCACACGATCGTCGAGGCGATCGTGCTGGTGCTGGTCGTGATCGTGCTGTTCCTCCGCTCCGCCCGCGCCTCGATCATTCCGATCGTCACGATCCCGATCTCACTGATTGCGACCTGCGCCATCATGTACGCACTCGGCTTCAGCGTGAACACGCTGACGCTGCTGGCCATGGTGCTGGCGATCGGCCTGGTGGTGGACGATGCCATCGTCGTTCTGGAGAACATCTTCCGCCACATCGAAAACGGGATGAAGCCGGTGCCGGCGGCGATCAAGGGAACGCGCGAGATCGGCTTTGCCGTCATCGCCATGACGCTGACGCTGGCCGCCGTCTATGCGCCGGTCGCCTTTGCCGCCGGCCGGACGGGGCGGCTGTTCCTGGAGTTCTCGCTGACGCTGGCCGGCGCGGTGCTGGTGTCGGGCTTCGTCGCCCTGACGCTGACGCCGATGATGTGCTCGAAACTCCTGAGGCATCAGGAGAAGCCGGGGCGGATCTCGGCCTTCATCGAACGCGGCCTGACGGGGCTCGAGAGCGGCTATCGAAGGCTGTTGTCCGCCTCGCTGCGGATAAGGCCCGTGGTGGCGATGCTGGCGGCCGTCGTCGCCTTCGGCAGCGTCTATTTCTACCTGCAGCTTCCCCAGGAGCTGGCGCCGGTCGAGGATCGCGGCGTGATCCGGGTCATGGGCACGGCGCCGGAAGGCTCCACGCTCGCCTATACCGAACGCTATGCGCGGCAGGTGGAGGACCTGTTGAAGCCGGTCGCCGAGGTCGGCAGCATCCAGACCATTACGGGCTTTCCGGAGGTCAACCGCTTCCTGACCATGGGGCGGCTGAAGCCCTGGGACGAGCGCGGCCGCTCGCAGCAGGACCTGGTCGCCGAACTCCTGCCCAAGCTCCGCCGCATCGCCGGCGTCAACGCCTTCGCCAGCAATCCGCCCTCGCTTGGCACCTCCAACAATGCCCGTCCGATCGAGTTCGTGCTGCAGAGCTCCAGCAGCTACGAGGAACTCGACGGGCAGACCAAGGCCTTCCTCGATCGGCTGTCCGACTATCCCGGCGTCACCAATGTCGACACCGACCTGAAGCTGAACAAGCCGGAGATGACGATCGAGATCGACCGCGACAAGGCCTCCGACCTCGGCATCGACGTGGCCGACATCGGCCGGACGCTGGAGACGATGCTCGGCAGCCGCCAGGTGACCCGCTTCGAGATCGACGGCGAGCAGTATGACGTCTACGTGCAGCTCGCGGCCGCCGATCGCGCCTCGCCTGCCGCGCTGTCGACGATCTTCGTCCGGTCCGCCAGCGGCGAGATGGTGCAACTGTCCAACCTGGTGAAGGTGACGGAAACCGTCGCGCCGCAGGAGCTGAAGCGCTTCAACCAGATGCGCTCGGTCACCGTCTCGGCGAACCTGGCGCCGGGATATTCCACCGGCGAGGTGCTGGCCTACATGAACGGACTTGCGCGCGAGGTCCTGCCGGAGAACGTGCAGACGGACGTCTCCGGCCCCAGTCGCGAATTCCTGGCCTCGGGGCAGAGCCTGGCCGTGGTCTTCGTCCTCGCCCTCGGCTTCATATACCTCGTTCTCGCCGCGCAGTTCGAGAGTTTCCGCGACCCGCTGATCATCATGATCTCGGTCCCGCTCTCGGTGACCGGGGCGCTGGCCGCCCTCCATTTCGCGGGCGGCTCGCTGAACGTCTATTCGCAGATCGGCCTCGTCACGCTCGTCGGCCTGATCACCAAGCACGGCATCCTGATCGTCGAGTTCGCCAACCAGCAGCAGGAGGCGGGCGAAGACCGGCTCGCCGCCGTCATCGATTCCGCCGCCCTGCGGCTCCGGCCGATCCTGATGACCACCGGCGCCATGGTGCTGGGCGCGGTGCCGCTGGCGCTTGCGACGGGCGCCGGCGCCGAAAGCCGCCAGCAGATCGGCTGGGTCATCGTCGGCGGCATGTCGTTCGGGACGCTGCTCACGCTGTTCGTGGTGCCGATGGTCTATTCCGTGTTCGGACGCACGATCGAGGCCGAGGAGGCGCCGAAAAACGTCGAATACCTGCCTGCGGCCGCCGCCGAGTAGCGTCAGGGACGGCGGAGCACCTCACCCGCGCGGGGTATTCAGCGCCTTCATCCAGCCGAGGCCGTCCAGCGTGGTCCCGCGCGGACGATACTCGCAGCCGATGTAGCCGGCATAGCCCAGCGCATCGATCTCGGCGAAGATCATGGCGTCGTTCAGCTCGCCGGTGCCGGGCTCGTTGCGCAGGGGCACGGAGGCCGTCTGGATGTGGCCGACATGCGGCATCATCGCGCGCAGCGCCATGATCACGTCGCCATGCAGGATCTGGCGGTGGTAGATGTCGAACTGCAGCCGGACATGCGGCAGGTCGATCTCCCTGACGAAGTCCAGGGCGCGGTCGAAGTCGTTGAGGAAGTAACCGGGCATGTCGCGCCGGTTGATCGGCTCGATGACGAGGCCGATGCCGGCCTGCCCGGTCCGTTCGGCGGCATGGCGAAGCGAATCGCGATAGCAGCGGATCGCCTCCGGATCATCGGCGTCGGCCAGGCCCGCCATCATGTGCAGGAGCGGCGTGCCGATGACCCCGGCATATCGAATGGCCGTGTCGACCGCGGCGCGGAACTCGTGCTTGCGATCGGGGAGGGCGGCCAGGCCGCGGTCGCCCTTCGCCCAGTCGCCCGGCGGCATATTGAACAGCGCCTGCGCGAGCCCGGCCGAGGCGAGCCGCCCGGCCACGGTCTCGGCCGGATGGTCGTAGGGGAAGAGATACTCGACGGCCTCGAAGCCGGCATCGGCGGCCGCCTGGAAGCGATCCGGGAAGGCGTGCTCGTTGAACATCATGGAAAGATTGGCGGCGAAGCGGGGCATGTCAGGCGTCCTGCTCCATGCCGGGCAGATCGACGCCGGCGATCCTGGCGAGGAGCCGGGCGACGGAGCTGTCGTCGTCGCGCCCCATGCCGGCGGCCTCCGTCATGATGAAGAGCTGCAGGGCCGCGCTTGCGATCGGCAACGGGAACTTCTGCCGCCGGCCGATGTCGGAGACGATGCCCAGGTCCTTGGTGAAGATCGACACCGCGCTGTGGGGCGTGTAGTCGCCCGACAGCACGTGCGGGATGCGGTTTTCGAACATCCAGCTGTTGCCGGCCGACTTGGTGATCACCTCGAAGACGCGGGAGATGTCGAGATCGAGGCTGCGGGCGAAGGTGATCGCCTCGCAGGCGGCGGCGATATGGACGCCGGCGAGCAGCTGGTTGACGATCTTGAAGGAGGAGCCGACGCCGGGCTGGTCGCCGAGTTCGTAGACGGTGGCGGCCATGGCGTCGAGCGCCGGCCTGGCGGCGGCGAAGGCATCGGGCGAACCGGAGGCCATGAAGGTCAGCTCGCCGCTGCTGGCCCTGACCGAACCGCCGCTGATCGGGCCGTCGACATAGTGGATGCCGCGCTCGCCCGCGCGCTTTGCGAAGTCCTTCGCCTCGGTCGGGGCCATGGTCGCGCAGGATATGATCGCCGCTCCCGGCGCCAGCGCGTCGACGGCGCCGCCTTCGCCGAACAGCACGGCTTCGGTCTGGGCGGCGTTGACCACCACGACCACGACGATCCCGGCCGCGGCGGCGGCATCGGCGGGACTGGTGCAGGCGCTGCCGCCCGCCTCCACGAGGGCGGCGAGTGCGGTGGGACTGACGTCATAACCGCGCACGTCGTGGCCCTCGCGCAGGAGGGAACGGGCCATTCCGAGGCCCATCGAGCCCAGGCCGATCACGGCGACGGTGGCACGGCGACTGGACATGGATTTTCCCTCCCACAAATAAATCTCAGCGCTAACACTTTTACAAACCATATCCTCTAGCCAGGTTCAAGAGTTTATGTTAGCGCTGAGATAGTTTTGGGGAGGATGGTCCGACGATGCAACGGGAAGCGCCCACTCTGGCGCATGTGGCGCGGCTTGCGGAGGTGAGCGAGAACACCGTCTCGCGCGTCATCCGCAACAAGGGGCCGATCGCCGAGGAAACGCGCAAGCGGGTGATCGAGGCGATCGAAAGCCTCGGCTATGTGCCCAACCGCGCGGCCGGCTCGCTCGCCTCGTCCTCCTCCCTCATCATCGGCGTCCTCCTGCCGTCGCTCTCGAACATCGTGTTCCCCGAGGTGCTGCGCGGCATCCATGCGGCGCTTGCCGATACGCCCTACGAGGCGATGATCGGGGTGACGGACTACGATCTTTTGCAGGAGCAGAAGCTCTTGGCCTCGCTGCTCGCCTGGCAGCCCGCGGCCATCGTCACCACCGGCTTCGACCACACCGATGCGAGCCGGCGGATGCTGCTGCAGAGCGGCATCCGGGTCGCCGAGCTGATGGACATCGACGACCGTCCGATCGACATCGCCGTCGGCCTCTCCCACCGGGGAGCGGGCAGGGCGAGCGCGCGGCACCTAGCGGCGCGCGGCTACCGGCGGATCGGCTATGTCGGCCATGACTGGGCCGCCGACCGGCGCGCCCGGTTCCGCTACGAGGGTCTTCGCGAAGGGTTGCAGGAGGCCGGCCTGGCGCTGGCCGGCGAGTTCCGGTTCGAGGGCGGGAGCTCGACGATGTCGGGGCGCGAGGCCCTGGCGCAACTGCTCCGGGACGGCGGCGACATCGATGCCGTCGTGTTCTCCAACGACGATATGGCGGTCGGCGGCTTCATGCATTGCCTGGGCGCGGGAATAGCCATCCCCGAGAGGCTGGCCCTCTTTGGGTTCAACGGCCTCGACATCGGCCAGGCGCTGCCGCGGCCGCTGTCGACGATCCGTTCCAACCGGTTCCTGATCGGACGGACGGCTGCCGAGACGCTGCTGGCGGCGCGGGAACGCCCGCCGGAGCCGCAGATCATCGATACCGGCTTCGAGATCGTCGAGGGTGCCACGGCATGAGCAGGATTGCAGGAGGGATGCCATGCTTCTGGGAGCGATAGCCGACGACCTGACCGGTGCGACCGATCTCGCCCTGACGCTTGCGCGCGAGGGGATGCGGACGGTGCAGACGGTCGGCGTGCCGCCCGTGGATTTCGACTTCGCAGGCATCGATGCCGTGGTCGTCGCGCTGAAGTCCCGCACCATCCCGGCGGCCGACGCCGTGGCGCTGTCGCGCGAGGCGCTTGTGTGCCTCGCCGGCGCCGGCGCCCGCCAGATCATCTTCAAGTACTGCTCGACCTTCGATTCGACGCCTGCCGGCAACATCGGGCCGGTGACGGAGGCGCTGATGGACGATCTCGGCGCGGACCTGGCGATCGTCTGCCCGGCGTTCCCGACGAACGGGCGCACGGTCTATCGCGGGCATCTGTTCGTCGGCGATCAGCTTCTGTCGGAAAGCCCGATGAAGGATCATCCGCTGACGCCCATGACCGATTCCAGCCTCGTCCGGCTGATGCAGGCGCAGACGCGCTCGTCGGTAGGCCTGGTCACGCGCGAGGTGGTGGCCAGCGGGCCGGCGGCCGTGCGGGACGCCTTCGCAAGCGCGCGGTCGGGCCGCCACCGCGTCGTCGTGGTCGATGCGATCACGGACGACGACCTGCGGGTGATCGGCGAGGCCGCCACAGACCTGAAGCTCGTCACCGGCGGATCGGGCATCGCGATCGGGCTGCCGGAGAATTTCCGGCGTGCCGGACTGCTCGGTGAGAACACCGGCGCCCGCCGTTTCGAGGCGCCGGCCGGCCGCGCGGTCATGCTTGCAGGCTCCTGCTCGGCGGCGACGCGCGGCCAGATCGAGGCTGCGATCGCCGCGGGAACGCCCTCGTTCAGGATCGATCCGCTCGCGATCGCCGACGGCAGCGTCTCGCCGCGGGCGGTCGTCGACTGGGTGGCGGCTTCTGCCGACACGGTGCCGCTCGTCTATTCCAGCGCCGACCCCGAGGCCGTCCGCGCGGCGCAGGCGCGGCTCGGCCGCGAGCGGGCCGGCGAACTGGTCGAACATTTCCTGGCCGACGTCGCCGCAGCATTGCGCGAACGCGGCTACGCCCGCTTCCTCGTCGCCGGCGGCGAGACATCCGGCGCCGTCGTCGGCGCGCTCGGCGTGTCCGCGCTGCTGATCGGCCCGGAGATCGATCCGGGCGTACCCTGGACGCGCAGCCTCGGCGACGACCGGCCGGTGGCGCTGGCGCTGAAGTCGGGAAACTTCGGCGGCGTCGATTTCTTCTCCAAGGCCTGGAGGGTGCTGGCATGACGGCGATCCTGTCGGAAGAGACGCGCATGCGCGACGAGATCACAGCCGTCGGCAAGTCGCTGTTCGACCGGCTGTTCACCTTCGGCTCGACCGGCAACATCAGCGCGCGGCTGTCGAACGGTGAGCTGCTGATGACGCCGACGAATGCCTCGCTCGGCGCGCTCGATCCCGGGCGGCTGTCGAAATTCTCCGCCGATGGGGTTCACCTGTCCGGCGACAAGCCCACCAAGGAGGCGTTCCTGCACCAGTGCATGTATTGCGAGCGGCAGGATGCCGGCGCCGTCGTGCACCTGCATTCCACGCATGCCGTGGCCGTCAGCATCATCGAGGGACTGGACGAGACCGACCTGTTGCCGCCGCTGACGGCCTACTACGTCATGCGCGTCGGCCGGCTGCCGCTTGTGCCCTACTATCCTCCGGGCGATGCCGCGCTTGCCGGGGCGGTGGCGGAGAAGGCGCGGACCAGCCACGCGGTGTTGCTTGCCAATCACGGCCCGGTGGTGGCCGGGGCGACCTTGCGCGAGGCGCAATATGCCACCGAGGAACTGGAGGAGACCGCAAAGCTGTTCCTGATGCTGCGGGGCGAGCGCATCCGGCCGTTGACCGCCCGGCAGCGCGACGAGCTGGCGCGGAAATGAGGCCGGCGATACTCTCGAACGTGTCGTCTCGAATGTGCAGCGGACCCGTGCGTGGCGCCGGCCTTTGCGGTGCACAATCCGGGCGGCGCTTTTTGGTGCGCCGCCGCGACGAACTTGGATTGACTAGTCATACTTTTGCCCGTTCAATCGCAACTGATCTGGTGGACCAACCAGTAGCCAGTTGGCAGCGAGTACGGTGCATGGGCGAGCGACCAATTCTCACGCAGATGCCGAAAGTCGGGCACAGCCTCGACCGCCGCACCGCGCGTGACGTGATCGCGGAAAAGCTGATGGTGCTGATTGCGACCAACATGCTGCGGCCCGGCGACGAGCTTCCCGGTGAAAGGGAGCTGGCGCAGGTGCTGCATGTCAGCCGGGAGACGGTGCGGGGCGCGGTGCAGTCGCTCGCCGCGCGAGGGATCGTCGAGGTCTCGCACGGCAGCAGGACGAGGGTCGCCAATGTCGATCTCAGCGATCTCACCGTGACGATCGCCACGCCCAACGCCATCGACAGCTACGACCTGGATTCGGTGCATGCGGCACGGCTGCACATCGAGCTGAAGGTCGTCGGCGACGCGGCGGAACGCGTGGATGCCGAGACCCTGGAGAAGCTCGACAGCCTGCTGGAAGCCCAGAAGCTGGGAGGCGACGATCCGATGCGCTTTCTGATCTGCGACCGGGAATTCCACCTGGCGATCTATCGCGCCTGCGGGAATGCGCTGCTCTCGGACTTCGTCACCGATCTCTATACCTACATGATGAACCACCGGCGCATCGCCATGTCGCGCCCCGGTGCGATCGATGCCAGCTACCAGGACCATGCCGAGATCGTCGCCGCCCTGAAGCGGCGCGATCGCGACGCCGTCATCGCGGCCTTCCGGCATCACCTGACGCGCATTTACGAGACGACACGGGAGTTGCTGGCCAAGGTCCAGCAAGGCCCGGAGGAGACGGGAGTGGAAACGGCACGCTGATCCGGCCATTCCGGACGGCACAACTGGGAGGGTTGGCCGCATATGCATGTAATGGTGATTGGTGCGGCAGGCATGGTCGGCCGCAAACTGGTAGAGGCGATGGCGGCCGATGCGGCGGCGGTCGGGGCGGAGGTGGACCGGCTGACGCTGGTCGACGTCATCGAGCCCGCGGTCCCCGCGGCGTTCTCCGGCGTCGGCACGGCGCTTGCCGCCGACCTTTCGGAGCCGGGCGAGGCGACGCGGCTGGCCGCCACGCGCCCCGACCTGATCTTCCATCTCGCCGCCATCGTGTCCGGCGAGGCGGAAGCCGATTTCGACAAGGGCTACCGGGTCAATCTCGACGGCACGCGGGCGCTGTTCGAGGCGATCAGGCACGAGGGCCTGCGCGCGCCCTATAGCCCGCGGATGATCTTCGCCTCGTCGATCGCCGTCTTCGGCGAGCCCTTCCCGGAGAAGATCGGCGACGAGTTCTTCACCACGCCGCTGACGAGCTACGGCACGCAGAAGGCGATCTGCGAGCTCCTGCTCGCGGACTATTCGCGCCGCGGCATCTTCGACGGCGTCGGCATCCGCCTGCCGACCATCTGCATCCGCCCCGGCACGCCGAACAAGGCGGCGTCCGGCTTCTTCTCCAACATCCTGCGCGAACCCTTGTCCGGCAAGGAGGCCGTGCTTCCGGTCGACGAGAGCGTGCGCCACTGGTTTGCAAGTCCGCGGTCGGCGGTCGGCTTCTTCCTGCATGCGGCGCGGATGGATACGTCCGCGATCGGTCCCCGCCGCAACCTGACGATGCCGGGGCTCTCCGCGCTGGTCGGCGAGGAGATCGAGGCGCTGAGGCGGGTCGCCGGAGAGCGGGCGGTCAAGCTGATCCGTCGCGAGCCCGACCCGGTCATCCGCCGGATCGTCTCCGGCTGGGCGACCGACTTCGACGCCAGGCGCGCCCGCGCACTCGGGTTTACGGCGGAGACGACCTTCGACGAGATCATCAGGATCCATATCGAAGACGAACTGGGAGGAAAGATCTGATGGCGCGCAGGGATGAGACGGGCAAGGGCCGGATCGCGCTCGTCACAGGCGGCGGCACCGGGGTCGGGCGCGGCATGGCCGAAGCGCTCGCCGCCGAGGGCTATGTCGTCGTCATCACCGGCCGTCGCGCGGACGTGCTGGAGGCGGCGGCCGCCGACATTGCCAGGCAGACCGGTGCGACGGTGCGGGCGGTCCCCTGCGACATCGGCGATCCCGCCCAGGTCGCAAGCCTGTTCGAGACGGTGCGCGGCGCATTCGGCCGGCTCGACCTTCTCGTCAACAATGCCGGCTCCAACGCGCCGGCGATCCCGATGGAGGAGCTGACGTTCGAGCAGTGGAACAACGTCGTGTCCGCCAACCTGACCGGCGCCTTCCTTTGCACGCAGCAGGCGCTGAAACTGATGAAGACGCAGGTGCCGCGCGGCGGGCGGATCATCAACAACGGCTCGATTTCGGCCACTACGCCGCGGCCGCACTCCGCACCCTATACCGCGACCAAGCACGCGATCACCGGGCTGACGAAATCCACCGCGCTCGACGGCCGGCCGTTCGACATCGCCTGCGGCCAGATCGACATCGGCAATGCCGCGACGAACATGACGGCGCGGATGAGCTCGGGCGTGCTCCAGGCGAACGGCGAGGTCGCGACGGAGCCGACGATCGCCGTCGAGCACATCGCCGACGCCGTCGTCTACATGGCGAGCCTGCCGCTGGAGGCCAACGTGCTGACCATGACGGTGATGGCGACGAAGATGCCGCTGGTCGGCCGCGGCTAGCGGCCACCGGCAAAGGACGCGTCCCGGCGCGGCGACAGGCGGCCCGAGGCGGGCCGCCGCCGTGGCCGGGGAAGAGGAACAACGTTCTGGGAGGAACGCAGATGGCAGGTGTCGACTTCGTCGATGTGAAAAAATCGTTTGGTGCCTTTCCGGTCATCAAGGGCGTCGACATACAGATCGAGGACGGCGAATTCGTCATCCTGGTCGGTCCTTCCGGTTGCGGGAAGTCGACGCTTTTGCGGATGCTCGCGGGGCTGGAGAACATCACCGCCGGCGAGATCCGCATCGGCGGACGCACCGTCAACGCGCTGCCGCCGAA
This sequence comes from Hyphomicrobiales bacterium, assembly GCA_900469965.1. Classification (GTDB taxonomy): domain Bacteria; phylum Pseudomonadota; class Alphaproteobacteria; order Rhizobiales; family Rhizobiaceae; genus Mycoplana. The sequence continues at coordinate 34,987 of UBZP01000018.1, forward strand.
GGATCGCGACATCGCCATGGTGTTCCAGAACTATGCGCTCTACCCGCATATGACGGTCGCCGACAACATGGCGTTCTCGCTGATGCTGAACGGCTCGGCGAAGGCCGAGATCGACAAGCGCGTCAATGCGGCGGCCGAGATCCTGGGCCTGACCAAGCTGCTCGACCGCTTCCCCCGCCAGCTCTCCGGCGGGCAGCGCCAGCGCGTCGCGATGGGGCGGGCGATCGTGCGCGATCCGCAGGTGTTCCTCTTCGACGAACCGCTGTCGAACCTCGACGCCAAGCTGCGCGTGGCCATGCGGGCCGAGATCAAGGAGCTGCACCAGCGGCTGAAGACGACGACCGTCTACGTCACCCACGACCAGATCGAGGCTATGACCATGGCCGACAAGATCGTCGTCATGCACGACGGCGTCGTCGAGCAGATCGGCGCGCCGCTCGAGCTCTATGACCGTCCGGCGAACCTCTTCGTCGCGGGCTTCATCGGATCGCCGGCGATGAACATGATCAAGGGCCGCCTCGATGCGAGCGATCCGACCCGCTTCGTCGCAACCGACGGCACCGCCCTGCCGGTCAGCCGGCCGCCCGCGGCGGCGAAGGGCCGCGACCTCATCTACGGCCTGCGCCCCGAATACATGGCGCTGGCCGGCGAGGGGCTGCCGGCCGAGGTCGTGGTCATCGAGCCGACCGGCTACGAGACGCAGATGATCGTGCGCCTCGGCGGCACCGAGGTGACCTGCGTGTTCCGCGAGCGCGTCGACGTCCGCCCCGGCGAGACCATCCACCTGAAGATCGATGCCGAGCACGTGCATCTCTTCGATGTCGAGAGCGGCCGCCGGCTGTTCGACTGAATACTGTCGCGGACGGCGTGGGCGAGGGAGAGGAGCCCTGCCACGCCGTCGCCCGACGGGTGTTTCCGGCGATGCCGGGAGCCGATGCCGCAGCATTCGCCACACGGGACGGCGGATGCCGGAAACCGATGTTCCCGTAATTTTCGAGGAGGAGCTTTCATGACGTTCAAGAGACGTGATTTTCTTGCAGCATCTGCCGCAGTCGCGGGCATTGCCGGTCTCGGCATCCGCCCGTCGTTCGCCCAGACCGCGGAACCCGTGTACAAGCCCGAGGAAGGCGCCAGCCTCAGGCTTCTGCGCTGGACGCCCTTCGTCAAGGGCGACGAGGACGCCTGGCTCGCCAATACGGCGAAGTTCACCGAGGCGACCGGCGTCGAAGTCCGCATCGACAAGGAGAGCTGGGAGGACATCCGTCCGAAGGCCGCCGTCGCTGCGAACGTCGGCTCCGGCCCGGACATGGTGATGTGCTGGTTCGACGATGCGCACCAGTATCCCGACAAGCTCGTCGACATGACCGAACTCGCCACCTATCTCGGCGGCAAGTACGGCGGCTGGTATGACGGCATGAAGGGCTATGCCACGCGCGACGACAAGTTCATCGCCATCCCGCTGACGGCGATCGGCAACGCCGTCGTCTATCGCGACAGCCACATGAAGGCCGCCGGCTTCAGCGAGTTCCCGAAGGACACCGACGGCTTCCTCGAGCTGTGCAAGGCGATGAAGGCCAAGGGCACGCCGGCCGGCTTCCCGCACGGCAAGGCGGTCGGTGACGGCAACAACTATGCGCACTGGCTGCTGTGGAGCCATGGCGGCAAGATGGTCGACGAAAGCGGCGCGGTCACCATCAACAGCCCGGAGACCCTGAAGGCGATCAACTATGCCAAGGCGCTCTACGAGACCTTCATCCCCGGAACCGAAAGCTGGCAGGACATCAACAACAACCGCGCGTTCCTCGCCGGGCAGGTGTCGCTGATCGCCAACGGCGTCTCGGTCTACTATGCGGCCATGAAGGACCCGGCGCTCGCCGAGATCGCCGCCGACATCCGCACCACCAACTTCCCGATCGGCCCGGTCGGCCAGAGCGTGGAACTGCACCAGACCAGCTCGCTGCTCCTGTTCAGCCACACCAAGTATCCGGAAGCGGCCAAGGCCTACATCAAGTTCATGATGGAAGCCGACCAGATGAACGCCTGGATCCAGAGCGCGAGCGGCTATTGCTGCCAGCCGCTCAAGGCCTTCGCCGACAATCCGGTGTGGACGTCCTCGCCGATCCTTGCGCCCTATGCCAAGGCCTCCGAGACGCTGCGTCCGAACGGCTATGCCGGCCCGCTCGGCTATGCGTCCGCCGGCACCATGGCCGACTACGTGCTGGTCGACATGTTCGCCGCGGCCGTCACCGGGCAGATGACGCCGGAAGAAGCCATGGTCGAGGCGGAGCGCCGGGCCAACCGCTACTATCGCGTCTGAGCCCTCGCAGCCTCGCAGAGGGAAGGCGCGGACTCTCCCCCGCGCCTTCCCGGAACGCCCGTGCGGCACCTCGATGCTGCCGCCCTGAATTTCCGTGCAACCGCATCGCCGGAGACGCCCGATGACGACCGTGACCACGACCCAGCCGACAGCGACCTCGGCGCCCTGGCTGCAGAACAACAACCTGCTCGGCTTCTTCTTCATGCTGCCGGCGGCTGTCTTTCTCGTCTGCTTTCTGACCTATCCGCTCGGCCTCGGCGTCTGGCTCGGCTTCACCGATACGCGCATCGGCCGCGACGGCATCTTCATCGGGCTCGAGAACTACATCTTTCTCGCCCGCGACAAGGTGTTCTGGCTCGCGGTCTTCAACACGCTGTTCTACACGCTGATCGCCTCGATCCTGAAGTTCGCGCTCGGGCTGTGGCTGGCGCTGCTCCTGAACGAGAACCTGCCGTTCAAATCCTTCTTCCGCGCCATCGTGCTTTTGCCCTGGGTGGTGCCGACGGTGCTTTCGGCGCTCGCCTTCTGGTGGATTTTCGACAGCCAGTTCTCGATCCTGTCCTGGTCGCTGATGCGGCTCGGGCTGATCGACGGGCCGATCAACTTCCTCGGCGACCCGACCAACGCCCGCATCTCGGTGATCGCGGCCAATGTCTGGCGCGGCATCCCCTTCGTGGCGATCTCGCTGCTCGCCGGCCTGCAGACGATCCCCGCCTCGCTGCAGGAGGCCGCCTCGCTCGACGGTGCCACCCACTGGCAGCGCTTCCGCTATGTCACGCTGCCGATGCTGACCCCCATCATCGCCGTCGTCATGACGTTTTCGGTGCTCTTCACCTTCACCGATTTCCAGCTGATCTACGTGCTGACCAAGGGCGGGCCGGTGAACGCGACGCACCTGATGGCGACGCTGTCGTTCCAGCGCGGCATTCCGGGCGGGCAGCTCGGCGAAGGCGCGGCGATCGCGGTCGCCATGATCCCCTTCCTGCTCGCCGCCATCATGTTCAGCTTCTTCGGTCTGCAGCGCCGCAAATGGCAGCAGGGCGGCCAGGATTGATTGGAGAATGACGATGACCTCGACCACAAAGATCCAGCCGGACGTCCTGACCGACAATGCCGAAGGGATGAGCTACCTGAACCGCCTGCCGCGGCGGGTGATGGTGCTCTACCTGCCGATGGCCGTGTTCGTCTTCGTGCTTCTGTTCCCGTTCTACTGGATGGCGATCACCGCCATCAAGCCGAACGCCCAGCTGACGGACTACAACAACTACAGCCCCTTCTGGGTGGTCGCGCCGACGCTGGACCACATCAAGTACCTGCTGTTCGAGACCTCCTATCCGGGCTGGCTGTGGAACACGATGCTGGTAGCCGTCTGCTCGACCTTCCTGTCGCTCGCCGCCTCCGTCTTCGGGGCCTATGCGATCGAGCGCGTGCGCTTCACCGGGTCGCGGCCGGTCGGGCTGATGATCTTCCTCGCCTATCTGGTGCCGCCGTCGATCCTGTTCATCCCGCTCGCCTTCATCGTCTTCAAGCTCGGCATGTACGATTCGAAGCTGGCGCTGATCTTCACCTATCCGACGTTCCTCATTCCCTTCTGCACCTGGCTCCTGATGGGCTATTTCCGCTCGATCCCGTTCGAGCTGGAGGAGAGCGCGCTGGTCGATGGGGCGACGCGCTGGCAGATCCTGATCCGGATCATCCTGCCGCTCGCCGTGCCGGGCCTGATCTCGGCCGGCATCTTCGCCTTCACGCTGTCGTGGAACGAGTTCATCTATGCGCTGACCTTCATCCAGTCGTCGGAGAACAAGACGGTGCCGGTCGGGGTGCTGACGGAGCTGGTGCGCGGCGACGTCTTCGAATGGGGATCGCTGATGGCGGGGGCGCTGTTCGGTTCGCTGCCGGTCGTGATCCTCTACTCCTTCTTCGTGGACTACTACGTGTCGTCGATGACAGGCGCGGTGAAGGAATAGCGGCGTCACCTTTCAGCACTTCTTTTCAGGGATGGATTTGCGATGAATAACTTTGACCTTTCGGGCCAGCACGCCGTCATCACCGGCGGCGCCCAGGGGCTCGGCTTTGCCATGGCCAGGCGCATGGTCGCCTCGGGGGCAGGTGTGACGCTCTGGGACATGGACGGCGCGCTCCTGGAAAGAGCGCGTGCCGAACTCGGTCCGCAGGCACGGACAGTCACGGTGGACGTGACCGACTGGGCCATGGTCGAAAGGGCCACGACGGAGACGGAGGCTGCGGGCGGTCCGATCTCGATCGTCGTCAACTCGGCCGGCATCGCCGGACCGGCGGCGCCGCTCGACACCTACGACATCGCCACCTGGAAGAAGATCATCGACGTCAACCTGCACGGCACGTTCCACGTCTGCCGCGCGATCGTTCCGGGCATGAAGGCGCGCAACTACGGGCGGATCGTCAACATTGCCTCGATCGCAGGCAAGGAGGGCAATCCGAACGCGTCCGCCTACTCGGCCTCGAAGGCCGCGGTGATCGGCATGACGAAATCGCTCGGCAAGGAACTCGCCGCCTTCGACATCGCCGTCAACTGCATCACCCCGGCCACGGCCGAGACCCGCATCCTCGAGCAGCTGACGCCGGAATTCATCGAGTACATGCGCTCACGCATCCCGCGCGGCCGGTTCCTCGAGGTCGAGGAGGCGGCCTCCATGGTCGCCTGGCTGGTGTCGAAGGAGAACAGCTTCACCACCGCCGCGGTGTTCGACCTGTCCGGCGGACGCGCCACCTATTGAGGGCGGGACGCTGTGGCCGCCCGCGCTGGCTGCTCAGGCCAGCCGGGCGATGACGCCGACGGCGATGACGGCGGCGCCGAAGACGTCGGTCGCCATGGCGATGTTCTCCGCCTTCGAGCGGTCGGCGTTCATGGCGTGCTTGATCCCGTCGAGCCCGAGATAGAGCCCGCCGGTGATGCCCGCGGGGACGAGCCAGGCCGGTTCCAGGAGCGTCAGCACGCCGACGAGGCCCATGGCGAGGTTACCGAAGCCGATCTCGGTGACGAGCTTCTCGGCCTGCGGATCCTCGATCCGGAAGATCTTCGTCGCCGTGTACGAGGGCTGCGCGACCTGCCGGATGCCGGCCAGCAGCAGGCGGACGCCGACGATCCAGAAGACGAACCACTTGCCGACCAGAAAGAGCAGCGTGGCGTCGCCGCCCGACGCCTGCTCGATCAGGATCGAAACGACCGGCAGCACGACCATCAGCGTCAGGAGCATCAGCAGGTACATCGTCACCTCGCTATCGCATCGTTTTTTGCCATCATAGGCTGTAGCCGCCGGACTGCCAATCCGCATCGTGGCAGACGTGCTTCAGCCATCCGGTCGAGGCTCCGGGGACGGCGCCCTGCCTTCGGTTCAACCCAGCTCCAGCGTCGTCACCGCGAAAATCCCGGCGGTGTCGATCGCGGGCGGCGTGCCGCGGTACATGCGGGCGGTGACGAAGCCCTTCTGCAGCCCGGCGTCCGCAAGGCGGTCGGAGAACCGCGCGGCCGTCTCCGGCACGTCGAGATGGACCGGCTCGTCGCCGCATGCGGCCGTCAGTGCGGACAGCAGCGCGCTCGCCCCTTCCGTCTCCTCCGCAAAGAGCGGCCCGACCTTGAAGCCTTCGCGGCAACGCCGGGCGACGCCGTAGCCGCGCAGGATGCCGTCACGCAACAGCACGCGGACGATCCGCGGACCTTCCAGCCACCGGATCAGGAAGGCCGGACGCGGGGCGGGGAAGAAACGGCGGTCGAAAGTCGCGATCGCCGCGAGAAGGTCGGGCGTCGCCGCGACGATGTCGCCGGCGTCCTGCCCGGCCACCATTGCCTGTCCCGGCCGGCCGCTCCAGCGCCAGGTTTCGTAGCGGGCACGGAAGCCCATCCCGGCATAGTTCGCCTGCTGCTCGGGCACGCCGTCGAGACCGATCGTGCGGCCCTGAAGGTGCTGCATGCCGGCGTCCCACACCAGCCTCCCATAGCCGCGGCCGCGGCAGTCCGGCCGGCAGATGTAGAGGCCGATGAAGCCGAAGTCGTCGCCATAGCCAACGGCGGAGATCCCCGCCACCATCGCGCCGTCGACGAAGGCGCCGATGAAGCCGCCGGGATCGGCGGCGTGGAAGGCCGGCGCATCGTCGCGGCCGGGGTTCCAGCCTTCGCCGGCGGCCCAGTCGACCAGTTGGCCGGTTTCCGCCAGCGTCAATGTCCGGATGACGGGTGTCGCTTCGCTCATGCCGACAGGATGGTCTGCGGGGCGAAACTTTCAAGAGGACCGTGGTAGGGTTTCGTCACCGGCGTCGCATAGGGGCCGCGCTTGGCGGTGCGCAGGCCGAGCGCCACCAGCGCTTCGGCCTGCTTGACGGCGGCGGCGACGCCGTCGACGACCGGAACGCCGAATTCGACCCGCAGGGCCGCCGTCAGGTCGGCCATGCCGGCGCAGCCGAGCACGATCGCCTCCGCCCGATCCTCGCGAAGCGCCGCGTCGATCTCGTTGCGCAGGCGGTCACGGGCATTCGATTGCGGGTCCTCCAGCGACAGCACCGGGATATCGGCGGCGCGGACGTTGCAGCGGCCGGCCATGCCGTAGCGGTGGACGAGATCGGCGATCGGCAGGCGCGACCGTTCCATGGTCGTGACGATGGTGAAGCGGCGGGCGATGAAGGATGTCGCGGCGAGTGCGGCCTCGCAGATGCCGAGCACGGGGATGGAGGCAAGGGCCCGGCAGGCGTCCAGTCCGGTATCGTCGAAGCAGGCGATGATTGCCGCATCCGCACCCTCGCGCTCGGCCTTCGCCAGTTCGACGAGCAGGCCGGGGACGGCCAGCGCCTCGTCGTAGTAGCCCTCGATCGAGGCCGGCCCCATCGACGACGTCACCGCGACGATCTCGGTGGCCGTGGCGGCGGCGCGATGGGCCGCGTCGGCGATCGTCGCCGTCATCGACTGGGTGGTGTTGGGGTTGATGACTGCAATGCGCATTTCGAAACGGTCCTAGGCGCGCGTGCGCCGCCGGTTGAGAGAGACGATGGCGCCGACGGTCGCGACGATCACCAGGAACGAGAACAGGGTCGTGACCGTGCCGAGGGCATAGAGCACCGGCGTCGTGACGTTGGTGGTCATGCCGTAGATCTCGAGCGGCAGGGTGTTGTAGGTGCCGGACGTCATCAGCGTGCGGGCGAACTCGTCATAGGAGAGCGAGAAGCCGAACAGGCCGACGCCGATCAGGCTCGGGGCGATCATCGGCAGCACCACATGCAGGAACGTCTGCCAGGCGGTGGCGCCGAGGTCGCGCGCGGCTTCCTCGTAGGCCGGCGAAAAGCGGTTGAAGACGGCGAACATGATCAGCACCCCGAAGGGCAGCGTCCAGGTCAGGTGGGCGCCGAAGGCGGACGAGTACCAGGCCGGCTGTAGGCCGAGTTGCTGGAACAGAACGCCGATGCCGAGCGAGATGATGATCGAGGGAACGACGAGGCTTGCGACGGAGAGATAGAAGAGCGGCGTGGCGCCCACGAACTTGCGGCGGAAGGCGAGGCCGGCGAGCAGCGACACCAGCACCGTGACCACCATCACCATCAGTCCGAGCGCCAGCGAGCGGCGGAAGCTGCCGCCGAAATCGCCGACCGCCTGTGTCTCCAGGAGATTGGCGAACCAGTGCAGCGAAACGCCGTTCAGCGGGAAGGTCAGCCCGCCGTTCGGCCCCTGGAAGGAGAGCACTAGGATGGCCGACAGGGGGCCGTAGAGAAAGACGACGAAGAGGGCGAAGAAGACTGCGAGCACGTAGAATTCGCGGCTGCGGGGTTCCCGATGCATGGTTCACAGCTCCTTGCGGATATCGACGATGCGCAGGATCCCCGCCACCATCAACAGGACGAGGACGAGCAGGACGACGGCGTTGGCGGCTGCGGCCGGGTATTGCAGCAGCGACATCTGGTTCTTCATCATCAGCGCCACGGAGGCGCTCTGGCCGCCGGACATGACCTGGACGGTCGAGAAGTCGGCCATGACGAGCGTGACGACGAAGATGGTGCCGATCGCCATGCCGGGCTTGGCCAGCGGCAGGATGACGTTGGTCAGCACCTGGAAGCTCGACGCGCCGGCATCGCGGGCGGCCTCCAGCAGCGCCCGGTCGATGCGCATCAGCGTGTTGAAGATCGGCGTCACCATGAAGAGCGTGTAGAGATGCACCATGGCGAGCACCACGGCGAAATCGGAATAGAGCAGCCATTCGACCGGCGCCGATACCAGCCCGGCCTCGACGAGCGCCGAATTGACCAGGCCGTTGCGCCCGAGCACCGGGATCCACGAGATCATGCGGATGATGTTCGACGTCAGGAACGGGACGGTGCAGATGAGGAACAGCACGGTCTGCATCGACGAGGTGCGGACGTGGAAGGCCAGGAAATAGGCCACCCAGAAGCCGATGAACAGGGTGATGGCCCAGACGATGACGGCGAATTTCAGCGTGTTGAGGTAGGTCTGCCAGGTCACCCAGGAACCGAGCGTCTCGGTGTAGTTGAAGGTGACGAAGTCGGGATACATCGCCGCGAAGTCGTAGTCCCAGAAGCTGACGACGGCGATCAGCAGCAACGGCAGGAGCAGGAACGCGCCGAGGATCAGGAACAGCGGCAGCGCCTGCAGGTAGGCGGCGAGCGCTGCCATGCGGCCGACCGGCTTGCGGGTTCGTGCCTTTGAGGCAATCGTTGCGGGTTCCGTCACTGCAACCATGGGCCGTTCCTTGACTGTCGGGACAAGGCCCCTCATCCGGCTGCCGCCACCTTCTCCCCGCAAGCGGGGAGAAGGGAAACGCGGCGCGGCCGAGGCCTCTCTGATCCCCTCTCCCCGCTTGCGGGGAGAGGGCTAGGGGGAGGGGCAAATGCCGAGCCTTATGCCGCGATGAACTCGTTCCAGCGGCGGACCATGTAGCGGTCCTCGTCCATCACCGAGTTCCAGCAGGCGACCTTGCCCATGCGCTCCTCGAAGGAGCCGCCGTCGCGGACCGCACCGGCCTTCTCCATGACCTTGCCTTCCGGCGAGAGGATGTCGCCTTGAGCCGGCTTGCCCTCGATCCAGTAGCCCCATTCGTCGGGGGACATGAATTCCTTGGCGGTCTCCATGCAGGCCGAGTAGTAGCCTTGGCGGTTGAGGTAGCCGCCGACCCAGCCGGAGGTGTACCAGTTGATGTATTCGTAGGCCGCATCGAGCTGGGCGCCCGAAAGATGGGACGCAAGGCCGAGACCGCCGCCCCAGGAGCGGTAGCCTTCCTTCAGCGGCTGGTACTTGCAGGCGATGCCGCGCGAGCGGACGGCGGCGACGGCCGGCGACCACATCGACTGGATGACGACTTCGCCGGACGCCATCAGGTTGACGCTCTCGTCGAACGACTTCCAGAAGGCGCGGAACTGGCCGTCCTGCTTGGCCTTGATCAGGAAGTCGATCGTGGCGTCGATCTCCTCCTTGGTCATGTTGCCCTTGTCGGCATACTTGATGTTGCCGAGCGCCTCCATGATCATGGCCGCGTCCATGATGCCGATCGAAGGAATGTTGAGGATCGAGGTCTTGCCCTTGAAGGCCGGATCCATGATGTCGGCCCAGGTGGTGATCTCGCGGCCGACGAGGTCGGGGCGGATGCCGAGCGTATCGGCATTGTAGATGGTCGGCATCATCGTGAAGAAGCCGGTCTCGCCCGCGGCGAAGGTCTTGGCGTCTTTGCTTTCGACATAGCCGACCGTGTGCGGCGCCGTGCCCTGGGCGATCACGCTGTCGGGCAGGAGCTTGCCGGTTTTGAACAGCGGCACGACCTTGTCGTAGTATTTCAGCTTCGCGGTCTCCATCGGCTGGATCACGCCGGAGGGATAGACCTTCTTCAGGATCCAGTACTCGATGTCGGCGATGTCGTAGGAGTTCGGCTGGGTGACGGCGCGCTGGGCGGCGGCATCGGAGTCCGTGGCCGTCATCTCCAGGGTGATGCCGAGGTCTTCCTTGCACTTCTCGGCAATCGCGTTGATGTTGGAGACGCCGGTGCCGAACTGGCGCAGCGTGATCGGGTTCTGCGCCCAGATGGTCGGGAACCCGGTGATGGCACCGGAGCCGGCGGCGAGGCCGGCGGCTGCCGCACCGGTCTTCAGAAGCGAGCGGCGGCTGATGCCCGCCTTTGTGGAAGTCGTCTTGGTCATTGGCTGTTCTCCTTGTTTGTGATTGTCGATGCCGCCGGTCGGCCGGCGGCTATTTCCCCATGCGTCCGAGCACGATCGCGTCCGCCTCGCCCCAGGAGAGCGGAACCGCATCGCCGACCCTGATCGTGGTTTCGAAGAAACTTGCGTCGTCGAGGATCGCGGTGAAGTCGTCGATGCCGGCGCCGTCGACGGTGAGCTTCACCGTCGAGCCGCGATATTCGATGTTGGAGACGACGCCGTTGAAGCCGAGGCCGGGGACGTCGGTCGGCGCGATGCGGACGCGGTCGGTCCGCACGGCGATGTCGACCGGCGCGCCCGGTTCGACCGGGCCGCCCAGCGCCCGGAACCGTCCGCCGTTTGCGACCTCCAGCGTGACGGCGTCGTCCGTGCTGGCGATCGCCCGCCCGGAAATCACGTTGTGGTCGCCCATGAAGCGCGCCACGAAGGCCGTCGCCGGCCGCTCGAACACCACGCGCGGCGCCGCCGCCTGCTCGATCCGCCCGTCGTTCATCACGACGATCAGGTCGGCGAGCGCCATCGCTTCTTCCTGGCTGTGGGTGACATGCACGAAGGTGATGCCGAGCGAGGTCTGCAGCCGCTTCAGTTCCGCGCGCATGCGGATCTTCAGAAAGGGATCGAGCGCCGACAACGGCTCGTCGAGCAGCAGCGCCTCGGGATCGGTGATGAGTGCGCGGGCGAGCGCCACGCGCTGCTGCTGGCCGCCGGAAAGCTGGGCGGGGCGGCGGGTCGCATAGGCCTCGAGCTGCATCAGCCGCAGCATGTCGAGCGCCTTCTGCCGCCGCGCGTCCTTCTCGACACCCTTCATCTTCAGGCTGAAGGCGACGTTGTCGACGAGGTCGAGATGCGGAAAGAGCGCGTAGGACTGGAACATCATCGCCGTGCCGCGCCGGGCCGGCGGCAGGTCGGTGACGACGGTGTTGCCAAGCCGGATATCGCCGTCGGTGACCGTCTCGTGGCCGGCGATCATGCGCAGGGTCGAGGTCTTGCCGCAGCCGGAGGGACCGAGCAGGCAGCAATAGGTTCCGGCCGGAATCTTCAGGCTGATCGAATGGACGGCGGTCGCCTGGCCGTAGATCTTGGAGACGGAAGCGATGTCGATTTCGGCAGCTTTGGTCACGCGGCAGCTCCTCTGGATCGCCATGGACGATGCAGGAGGCGTGCCAATTTTTTTCACGGCCGGCCAAGGCGTTGGAATCGCGGGGTTTTAATTTTCGCTGCCGAATGTTTGTGCTGCGGCGCAGCGGTGCATGCACAAAAAACAGATATTGCGTTCAATCTTGTGGCTGGATTGGATGCAAAACTTTTGCGAAATTCGGTACGCGCCATATTCACTCATGGCGGCGTCGGCGCTAGAAAGAGGCATGGACAAGTCACTGCAGATTGCCGAGGCGCGCGTGCCGCTCGATCCGAACCAGGAGGACCGGGCGCAATTCATTCGAGATTCGCTGAGGGATGCCATCGTCGACCGGCGGCTCTCGCCGGGCACGAAGCTGTCGGAAGCGGAAGTCGGCACGCTGTTCGACGTCAGCCGGACCGTCGTCCGCGCCGCGCTGCAGATGCTGGCCTTCGAGGGACTGGTGAAGGTCGAGCGCAACCGCGGCGCCTTCGTTTCCGATCCGACGCCGGAGGAGGCCCTGCAGGTCTTCGCCTCGCGCCGCCTGATCGAACCGGGCATCATCGCAGCGGTGATCGAACGGGTGACGGCGGCCGACATCGCGGCCTTCCGCTCCCACCTCGCGGAGGAAACGCGGCACAAGCAGGAGCGGGGTGCTGCCGCCCGCCGCGCCGAGATCAAGGCGTCGGGCGATTTTCACCTGATGCTGGCATCGGTCGCCGGCAATGCGATCCTGCAGAAGTTCATGGACGAACTGGTGGCACGATCGTCGCTGGTGATCGCGCTCTACGGTCGCTCGGGTGCATCGAGCTGCGGCCACAACGACCACGCCGACCTTCTAGACGCCGTGGAGGCGCGCGACGTGCCGCGCGCGCAGGCGCTGATGCTGCGCCACATCGGCCATATCGAGGCCGACCTGGATTTGAGGGTGAAGGCCGGCCTGACGCTGAAGGACGCGCTGGCGCTGTAGGCGGCTTCCACCAGGACCATCACGCAGAAAGGCCCGCGATCGCTCGCGGGCCCTTCGCTGTCTCACAAGGCTGCGCTGCGTCTCAATCGAAATGCAGTTCGCGCTCGCCCTGTTCGTCGCGGATGCAGGTCTGCAGGCCGATCCTGTTCAGGATGTTCAGGAACGGGCGCGGCGGCAGCTCCTCGACGTTCGCCATCTTCTTCACGTCCCATTCGCCCGTTGCCACCAGCATGGCGGCGGCAACCGGGGGAACGCCGGCGGTGTAGGAGATGCCCTGGGAGCCCACTTCCTCGTAGGCTTCCTTGTGGTCGGCGACGTTGTAGATGAACACCGTGCGTTCCTTGCCGTCCTTCACACCCTTGACGAAGTCGCCGATGCAGGTCTTGCCCTCGTAGTTGGGGGCGAGCGACGCCGGGTCGGGCAGGCACGCCTTGACGACCTTGAGCGGCACGACCTCCGAGCCGTCGGCGAGCTTGACCGGCTGTTCGGAGAGAAGGCCGATGTTCTTCAGCACGGTGAAGACGTTGATGTAGTGGTCGCCGAAGCCCATCCAGAAGCGCACGTCGGCGCCGTCCATGTTCTTGGCGAGCGAATGCACCTCGTCATGGCCGCAGAGATAGGCGCGGCGGGTGCCGACGACCGGCAGGTCGTAGTCCTTGCCGATCTCGAACATCTTGTTGACGTTCCATTCGCCGCCCTGCCACGAATAGACGACGCCGGTGAACTCGCGGAAATTGATCTCCGGGTCGAAGTTGGTGGCGAAGTACTTGCCGTGGCTGCCGGCATTGATGTCGACGATATCGACGTCGGTGACCTTGTCGAGATATTCGTCCTTGGCCAGACGCGCATAGGCGTTGACGACGCCCGGGTCGAATCCGGCGCCGAGGATCGCGGTGATGCCCTTTTCGGCGCATTCGGCGGCACGCTTCCACTCGTAGTTCCCGTACCACGGCGGGGTCTCGCAGATCTTGTTCGGCTCTTCGTGGATGGCGGTGTCGATATAGGCGACGCCGGTATCCATGCAGGCGCGCAGCACCGACATGTTCAGGAAGGCGGTGCCGACGTTGATGACGATCTGGCTGCCGGTCTTGACGATGAGTGCCTTCGTGGCCTCGATGTCGAGAGCGTCGAGCGCATGGGCTTCCAGTACGCCCGGCTGCTTCAGCGCCTTCTTTTCGTGCACCGAAGCGATGATGGCATCGCACTTCGCCTTGGTGCGCGAGGCGATATGGATGTCGCCGAGCACGTCATTGTTCTGCGCGCACTTGTGCGCCACCACCTGGGCAACGCCACCCGCGCCGATGATGAGAACGTTCTTCTTCATTTGGGGACCAACTCCTTAAGTCCAATCGTCAGACAAGTCTTCCTGCGGGGCTTTCAGCCCGGGATGTCAGGAAAGGCTCTGTTCGTAGTCCGTGTAGTCGAACTCACGGACCGTCCTGAGGCTGCCATCCAGTTCCCGGATGGCGATTGCCGGCATTTTCACGCCGTTAAACCAGTTTTTCTTGACCATCGTGTAGCCGGCGGCATCCTGGAACGAGATGCGGTCGCCGACCTTCACTTCCTGCGGGAAATCGAATTCCCCGAAGATATCCCCGGCAAGGCATGACTTGCCGCAGACCATCGCACGATGGGGTCCCTGGTTGGGGTGAACCTTCGCATTCTCACGATAGATCAGCAGATCCAGCATGTGCGCTTCGATGGACGAATCCACCACGACAAGGTTCTTGCCGTTGTAGAGCGTGTCGAGGACGGTGGTTTCCAGCGTCGTCGAACGGGTGATCGAGGCTTCGCCCGGCTCCAGATAGACCTGCACGCCGTAGTCGCCGGCAAAGCGCTTCAGCCGCTCGGCGAATTTCTCGAGCGGATAGTCGTCGCCGGTGAAATGGATGCCGCCGCCGAGCGAGACCCATTCGGCCCTTTTCAGGAGCGGTGCGAACTTCTCCTCGATCGCGCCGAGCATGCGGTCGAACAGCGCAAAATCGCCGTTCTCGCAGTTGTTGTGGATCATGAAGCCGGAGATCAGGTCCATGACCGGTTCGACCTTCTTCAGGTCCCATTCGCCGAGCCGAGAGAAGGGGCGGGCCGGGTCGGCGAGGTCGAAGGTGGAGGAGGAGACGCCCGGGTTCAGGCGCAGGCCGCGGACGATGCCGGCGGACCGGCTTTCGAAGCGCTGCAACTGGCCGATCGAGTTGAAGATGATCTTGTCGGCATGGGAGACGACCTCGTCGATCTCGTAGTCGGCATAGGCGACCGAATAGGCGTGGGTTTCCTTGCCGAAACGCTCGTGGCCGAGGCGGACTTCATTCAGCGACGATGACGTGGTGCCGTCCATGTAGTCGCGCATGAAATCGAAGACCGACCAGGTGGCGAAGCATTTCAGCGCCAGCAACGCCTTGGCGCCGGACAGTTCGCGCAGCCGTGCGATCTTCTCCATGTTCCGGAGCAGCTTCGACTTGTCGATCAGGTAGTAGGGCGTTTCGATCATTCTGGTCGGGTCTTTCGTGCGAGAAACGGCGCGCGCCATCCGCCGGCGCGCGCATGCGGCCCAAAGGCTTCGGGCCATCGTCATGTCCGTGTTGCGAACGGCCTTTGCGGTCGTCGTGTCAGGGAACTGTCATCATCAATCCGGAAGGCCCACGTGAAGGAAGGGCGATATTGTCGTCTCTCGGCGTCCGCCGCTCGGGGAATGGTCTGGCCCGACCGTGTACAGCGCAAATGTGACGGTCGGGCTACAATCGCGCGCCGAGGCGCGACAACTCCTGACCGGTTCGAGAGAGCAAAGACAGCATGGCGCCTATCTAGCTTCACCGCCGGGGAAGTCAAGGCGAACGGGGGGCTGCCGAGGGGTGGGCCCGGCCTTGCCAAATCGCGGCGGAATGGTATCTGACGAACAAGACGCGGGCTGCGCTCATGGATGGCCCGCCGAGACCGACAGCTGCGCCCCGGAGCGTCGCCCTTGCCGAGAAAATCCCAGCCCAGAAAGCCCCAGCCCGGCAAACGCCCGTCCGGCAAGCGCCTGCCCGAAAAAAGCGCTGCCGGAAAGCCGCCGTCGCGAAGGTCATCGCCGAGAAAGCCGGAGGCGGGCAAGGCCGACCGGGTCACCCTGCAGCGGGCCTTCTCCAAGCTCGGCATCTGCTCGCGAAAGCAGGCGGAGGCCTTCATCCTGGAGGGGCGGGTGCGGGTCAACGGCAAGGTGGTCACCGCTGTCGATACCTGGGTGGAGATGAATTCCGACCGGATCGAACTCGACGGCGCGGTGCTGAAGGCGCGGGCGAAGATCTACCTGGCGCTGAACAAGCCGCGCGGCCTCGTCACCACGCGCGACGATCCCGAGGGGCGCGATACCGTCTTCGATTGCCTCGAGGGGCTCGACCTTCCCTTCGTCGTGCCGATCGGCCGCCTGGACAAGGCGAGCGAGGGGCTGCTCCTGTTCACCAACGACACGCAGCTGGCGCAGCGGCTGCTCGATCCCGACAAGGACGTGCGGAAGATCTACCACGTGCAGGTGTCGGGCGAGCCGGGCGAAGCGGAGCTTGCGCGGATGACGGCCGGGATCGAGGCGGACGGACAGGTCCTGACGGCGGCGGCCGTCCGGCTGTTGCGGAGCGGGGAGAAGAACGCCTGGCTCGAGGTGGCGCTGACTGAAGGGAAGAACCGGCAGATCCGGCGCATGCTGGAAGCGCTCGGCCTGGAGTGCCTGCGTCTCGTCCGGGTCTCGATCGGCGATATCGTGCTCGGCGATCTGGCCAAGGGGGCGACCCGTTTCCTCAGCGATGACGAGGTCCGCTCGCTCCGGCGCAGCACCGGGCTTCGCCCGGATGCCGCGGCGGGCGAGAAAGGGCCTCTCAGGGCCAACAAGACGGTCTGACACCCGCACGGAACGACAGGTCGATCCGTGTCGTGGCCGATTTCAGCCGGTGGTGACCGCGGCCCCGCCCGCCACCTTCAGGATCGCCGAGAAGCGCGGATCGAAGGCGCGGCCGATCGGCTCGGCGGCGGCCCCGCGGGCGACCGACCAGGGATCGGTCAGGCCGAGCTGAAGCCGCGGCAGCATGCGCCCCGGCCGGTCCGCGGTCGAGGGCAGCAGCGGTTCCATCGCGGCGATCAGCCGGCGGGCGAGCGGTTCCGGCGCGCCGCCGCACAGGATGACCGTCTGCGGGTCGAAGATCGTCTCGATCAGGTGGACGCCCCAGCGCAGGTCCGTCGCTGCCGAAGCGATCCATTCGAGCACGCGGGGGTCGTCCGCTTCGGCGCGGCGACCGATCTCGTCATAGACGCCGTGGGCGGCCGGATCGATCTGCAGGTGCTGGTAGAGCGAGGCGAGCGAGGCGCGATGTTCGAGCGAGGTGCGCCCGGGATCGTGCGGGGAGAGCAGGGCCATGCCGATCTCGCCGCCATTGCCGTTGGCGCCGCTGTAGAGTTCGGAATTGAGGATCAGGCCGGCGCCGATGCCGTAGCCGAGATAGAGGCAGACGGCGTGATCGACGCCATGGGCCGCCCCGACCATGCGCTCGGCGGTCGCGCACGCGGCCGCGTCGTTCTGCAGGCCCACCTCGAGCCCCGTTCCGGACGCGAGCGTTTCGGCGAGGGGATATTTCTGCCAGGCCTGCATCATCCACTGGTCGTTGTCGGCGCCGTCGACGCCGAAGGGGCCGGGCATGGCGACGCCGAGGCCGACGAGGCGCGCCTCGGATTCGCGGGCGAGCGCCGAAAGCCCGTCGCGCACGCCGGCGACGAGGTCGAGCACGACCCTGGCGCCGTTCGCCGGTCCGTCGGGCGGCAGGTCCGCCTCGGCGCGGACGAGCACCGTGCCGACGAGATCGACGGCGACGGCGCGCGTCACGAGGCGATCGATCTGCAGCCCGATCGCGAAAGCCCCGCCGGGCACCAGCGCGTAGGGGGTGGACGGCTGGCCGCGCCCCTTCCGCACCGTCTCCTGCGTAACGACCAGCCCGTCGCGTTCCAGTTCGTCGATGATGTTGGAGACGGTCTGCTTGGTCAGCCGCGTGGCGCGGGCGAGATCGGCCCGCGACAGGGCGCCGTTCAGCCGCAGCGCGTCGATGATGACGCGGCGGTTGTGCGCGCTCGTGCCTTCATGGTTGGTGCCGCTCTTGGCGCGGATCGGCTGCGATCGGTTCATCCTGCAATCCCTCTTGACAGCAGTAGAAGTCTGGGAAAAACTTAAGTCAAGTCATTTGACTTAATAAGGGGCCGCAGAGCCTCGGGGAACGGAAGCCGGTCGAACCGGCAGGATTTCAGTCCACAATGGGCATTCCCGCAGGGAGTGTCGCGGATGCCGCGGACCGATGGACGGGGCGGGCGTCCCAATGCCGATCGCGATCGAAAACCAGGAGGCAGACATGTCGAATTCCATCACCAGGGCCCTGATCGGTGCCGCGCTCCTCAGCGCGTCATTCGCCCATCAGGCGCTTGCGGAAACCACGCTGAACGCGTTGTTCATGGCGCAGGCCGCCTATAGCGAGGCGGACGTCCGCGCCATGACCGAAGCCTTCTCAAAGGCCAATCCGGATATCAAGGTCAATCTCGAATTCGTCCCCTATGAGGGCCTGCACGACAAGACGGTGCTGGCGCAGGGCTCGGGCGGCGGCTACGACGTCGTGCTGTTCGACGTGATCTGGCCGGCGGAGTATGCCAGCAACAACGTGCTGGTCGACGTCTCCGCGCGCATCACCGACGAGATGAAGAAGGGCGTGCTGCCCGGCGCCTGGACGACGGTGCAGTATGACGGCAAGTCCTATGGCATGCCGTGGATCCTCGACACCAAGTATCTCTTCTACAACAAGGAGATCCTGGAGAAGGCCGGCATCACGGCGCCGCCGAAGACCTGGGACGAGCTCGCCGCACAGGCCAAGACGATCAAGGACAAGGGCCTGCTCGCAACGCCGATAGCCTGGAGCTGGGCGCAGGCGGAAGCGGCGATCTGCGACTACACGACGCTCGTCAGCGCCTATGGCGGCGACTTCCTGAAGGACGGCAAGCCGGCCTTCCAGAGCGGCGGCGGGCTTGATGCGCTCAACTACATGGTGAGCAGCTACACCTCCGGCCTGACCAACCCGAACTCGAAGGAATTCCTCGAGGAGGACGTCCGCAAGGTCTTCGAGAACGGCGAAGCGGCCTTCGCGCTGAACTGGACCTACATGTACAACCTCGCCAATGCCGGCGCCGACAGCAAGGTGGCCGGCAAGGTCGGCGTCGTGCCGGCGCCGGGCGTCGCCGGCAAGAGCGAGGTCTCGGCCGTCAACGGCTCGATGGGGCTCGGCATCACCAGCGTCAGCCAGCACCCGGACGAGGCCTGGAAATACATCGAGTTCATGACCTCGCAGGCAACGCAGAACCAGTATGCCAAGCTGAGCCTGCCGATCTGGGCCTCGTCCTACGAGGATCCGGCCGTGACCAAGGGGCAGGAGGAGCTGATCGGCGCCGCCAAGCTCGGGCTCGCCGCCATGTATCCGCGGCCGACCACGCCGAAATACCAGGAGCTCTCGACTGCGCTGCAGCAGGCGATCCAGGAGGCGCTGCTCGGGCAGTCCTCCGCCGAGGATGCGCTCAAGTCGGCCGCCGACAACAGCGGGCTCTGATCGCCCGAGCATCATCACCGGGCGGCGGACGCCGCCCGGACCTGCCGCCGCCTGCACTTCCGCCTCGATCGGAGCTGCGGTGACTTTGACAGACCCGCGCCGGACGTGATCCTCTTTCGGAACGAGATTCCGAAGGATCGCGACCGGCCGCATCGAAGACTGAAAGGGCTGCCCGATGTCCGGCACCTGGATGAGCACCAGAGCCTGGCTCCTGATGACGCCGCTGCTCGCGGTCATGATCGCCGTGATCGGCTGGCCGATGGTCCAGACGGTCGGTCTGTCCTTCACCGATGCCAAGCTCGTCGGAACCGCCGGCACGTTCGTCGGCCTCGACAACTATGCGCGGATGCTCGCGAGCAGCAACTTCCAGCGCACGCTCGTGACGACCGTGTGGTTCGCCGTCGTCTCGGTGGGTGCGGAGATGATGCTCGGCGTGCTCGCGGCGCTGCTGCTGAACCAGGAGTTCCGCGGCCGCACCGCCTTGCGGGCCCTGATGATCCTCCCCTGGGCGCTGCCGACCGTCGTCAACGCCACGCTCTGGCGGCTGATCTACAATCCGGAGTATGGCGCGCTGAACGCGGCGCTGACGCAGATCGGGCTGCTCGATGCCTACCGCTCGTGGCTCGGCGAGCCGGGCTCGGCGCTGACGGCGCTGATCGTCGCCGATTGCTGGAAGAATTTTCCGCTGGTGGCGCTGATCGCGCTCGCCGCGCTCCAGGCGGTGCCGCGCGACATCACCGCCGCCTCGCTGGTCGACGGCGCCGGCCCGTTCAACCGCTTCCGCTTCGTCATCCTGCCCTATCTGGCGGGTCCGCTGGTGGTGGCGCTGGTGCTGCGCACGATCGAGGCCTTCAAGGTGTTCGACATCATCTGGGTGATGACGCGCGGGGGGCCGGCCAACAGCACCCGCACGCTGTCGATCCTCGTCTACCAGGAAGCGTTCTCGTTCCAGCGTGCCGGCTCCGGCGCGTCGCTGGCGCTGATCGTGACGCTGCTCGTCACCCTGCTGGCGCTCGCCTATGCGGCGCTGGTGCGCAAGACGGCGGGGAGGGCCTTCTGATGGAGCGCAGGAGCCTCGCCTTTTCCGTCTTCATCCACATGGCCGCGCTGCTGCTCGCAGCCGTGATTCTGGCGCCGCTCGTCTGGCTGTTCGTCATGAGCATTTCGCCGGCCGCCGACCTCTCCGCCAAGCCGCTGCGCTGGTGGCCGCAGACCGTCGATTTCTCGCGCTACGCGCTCCTGCTATCGACGGTGGCCAACAGCGCGGGTGCCGCCTTCACGGCCTCGCTCCGAAACAGCCTGCTCGTCTCCGGGATGGCGACGGCGGCGGCGATCGCACTTGCCATCCCGGCCGGCTGGGCGGTGTCACGAACGCCTACGGTCGGCTGGTCGCTGTCGCTCGTCATCGCCACCTACATGCTGCCGCCGGTGGCCCTTGCCGTGCCGCTCTACATGGGGCTTTCGGCTCTCGGCTTGCTGAACACCGTCTTCGGGCTCGCGCTGGTCTACCTGACGATCCTTGCCCCCTTTACCACCTGGCTGATGAAATCCGGCTTCGACACGATCCCGCGCGAGATCGAATCCGCGGCAATGATCGACGGGGCCGGGCTGTGGCAGACGCTGCGCATCATCACGCTGCCGCTGGCCGCCCCCGTGATGGCGACCTCGGCGCTGTTCGCCTTCCTGCTCGCCTGGGACGAGTTCTTCTATGCGCTGCTGTTCACCTCCGACCAGCGCGCCAAGACCCTCACGGTCGCCATCGCCGATCTCGCCGGCGGCCGGGTATCCGACTACGGACTGATCGCCACCGCCGGCGTGCTCGCCGCCCTGCCGCCGGTGCTGATCGGTTTTCTCATGCAACGGGCCCTGATCTCGGGGCTGACCAGCGGCGGCGTCAAGGGATGACCAGGGCCATGACCAGGAACGAACAGACACAGCGCCCCGCAGGGCTCGTCGCGATCGATCGCGAGATGGCAAGGCAACGGGCCGATGCGGTCGCCTCCTTCCATGCGAGCGGCGAGGTGGCGGCCAGGGTGGCGGCTTCGATGCGCAAGACCGGGCAACTGCTCCTGCTCGGCATGGGCGGCTCGCATGCCGTCGGGCGCGCCGTCGAGCCGCTCTACCGGGCGCTCGGCATCGACGCGATCGCCGTGCCGCTGTCCGAGCAGCTGGGCCAGCCGTTGAAGACCGGGGGCAGGACCATTCTGATGACGTCGCAGTCCGGCGAGAGCGCGGAGGTGCTGCGCTGGTTTTCGGAGACCGGCGGCACGCCGGAGACCTTCGGGCTGACGCTGGAAGGCGGTTCGTTCCTCGCAAGGCAAGCGCCCTGCCTCGTCGGCGCCGGCGGCACCGAACTCGCCTTTGCGGCGACCCGCAGCCTGACGATCAGCCTCGCGCTGCACCTTGCCGTTCTCGCCGCTCTCGGCGACGATCCGGCCCCGGCGCTGGCGGCCCTTGCGAACACGCAGGAACCGGACATTGCGCCGGCCGTCGCGGCACTCTCCGGCGTCTCGGCCGTCGTCACGTCGGGCCGCAGGCTGCAGGGTGCCGCCGAGGCGCTGGCGCTCGGGCTGACCGAGCTGTCGCGCCGGCCGTGCTTCTCGCTGGAGGGCGGGCAGTTGCGGCACGGGCCGATGGAGATGCTGCAGCCGGAGACCGGCGTGGTGCTCTTCCGCGGCAACGATCCGACAGGGCCGCTGGTGACGGCCATGGCGGTGTCGGCGGTCGAGACGGGGGCGCCGGTGGTGATCTTCGATGCATCCGGCGCGCCCGCCGTGGACGGTGCGGTGACGCTCGCCTTTGCGCCTGCGACCGGCCTTGCGGCGATCTTCGCCATGCTGCCGGTCGCGCAGCGGCTGATGATCGCCTTTGCCTGGGAAAGGGTGGACGACGTCGGAACGCCGGTGCGCACCACCAAGGTCACCCGGAGCGAATGATGCGGCCGCTTGCTGTCGTCGGCAACGTCAATGTCGACCTGATCCTCGGACCTGCCGCACCCTGGCCGAAGGCCGGGACGGAAATCATCGTCGATCACGACGAATTGCGGGTTGGCGGGGCCGCCGGAAACACGGCCCTCGCCTGGGCGGGGATCGGCGCCGACTTCGCCATCGCCGCCAATGTCGGCTCGGACCAGTTTGGCCGCTGGCTGAAGGAAGAGTTCGGCGCCCATGCGGCGGCCTGGCCGGTGCGGCCCGAGGGCACTACGCTCTCGGTGGGCATCACCCATCCCGACGGCGAGCGCACCTTCTTCACCACCCGCGGCCATCTCGCCCGCCTCGGCCTTGCCGACGTGCATCCGGTTCTGGACGGGCCGGCGCTTGCGGGCGGCTACCTGCTGCTCTGCGGCTCCTTCCTGACGGACGATCTGACAGGCGACTACCCGGCCCTCTTCGACTGGGCGGACCGGCACGGCATCGCGGTCGCGCTGGATACGGGCTGGCCGCTGGACGGCTGGACCGAGGCCAATTGTGCCGCCGCCCGCGGCTGGCTGTCGCGGTCCCGGATCGCGCTGATGAACGAGGTCGAGACGACGACGCTCGCCGGCACCGGCGAGCCCGCCGCGGCCGCCACGGCGATCCGGGCCCTGATGCCGGAGGGGGCGACCGTCGTCGTCAAGCGCGGCCCCGACGGGGCGATCGGCATCGGCAGCGACGGTGTGCTCGTTTCGCAGGATGCGCCCCGGGTGACCGTGATCGACACGATCGGCGCCGGCGACGTCTTCAATGCCGGCTTCCTGGCGGCGCTTTCGAGCGGCGAGCCGCTGGCCGGCTGCCTGCGCGCCGGCACACACCTCGCCTCGATGGCGATTTCAACCCTTCCCCGCAGCTATGGCGGGATCGTTCGTTTCGGGGAGAGCATGCCGTGAGTGCGCTGGACATCATCGGGGTCCGCAAGACCTATGGCGAAATCGAGACGCTGAAAGGCATCGACATTGCGCTGGAAAGCGGCGAGTTCCTTGTGCTGCTCGGCTCGTCCGGCTGCGGCAAGTCGACCCTGCTCAACATCATCGCCGGACTGGCCGAGGCCAGCGGCGGCGATGTGCGCATCGGCGGGCGCTCCGTCCTCGCGGCCCATCCGAAGGACCGCGACATCGCCATGGTGTTCCAGTCCTACGCGCTCTACCCGAACCTTTCGGTCCATCGCAACATCGGCTTCGGGCTGGAAATGCGCAAGGTGCCGGCCGCAGAACGCGACCGGGCGGTGCGGGAGGTGGCGAAGCTGCTGCAGATCGAGGCCCTGCTCGACCGCAAGCCCTCGCAACTGTCGGGCGGCCAGCGCCAGCGCGTCGCGATCGGCCGGGCGCTGGTGCGCAAGCCGCAGGTCTTCCTGTTCGACGAGCCGCTCTCCAACCTGGACGCCAAGCTCAGGATGGAGATGCGCACCGAGCTGAAGCGCCTCCACCAGATGCTGAAGACGACGATGGTCTACGTCACGCACGATCAGATCGAGGCGATGACGCTCGCGACGCGGATCGCGGTGATGCGCGACGGGCGGATCGAGCAGCTCGGCACGCCCGAGGAGATCTACAACCGGCCGGCGACGCTCTATGTCGCGACCTTCGTCGGCGCGCCGCCGATGAACCTGCTCGACACCGTGGCGGATGGCGGTCGCCTGGTCCTCGGCGACAACGCCGCGCTGCCGCTGCCACAGGCCTGGAAGGACCGCGTGCGCGACGGCCGGCGGCTGGTTCTCGGCATCCGCCCCGAGGCGCTGCAGCTCGATGCTGCGGCCGGCCCGGCGATATCGGCCACCGTGGAGGTGGTGGAACTGACCGGGCCGGAACTCGTCGTGTCCGCCAGCATCGGCCGCCAGCGGATCATGGCCTGCCTGCCGCCGCGCAGCCGCATCGCGGCCGGACAGCGCCTCACCTTCGCCGTCGAAGAGGACGCCATGCACCTGTTCGACGCCGAGAGCGGCCTGCGGATCGCCTGATCGCTTCTTCGGGCGCTTTCGCCGGCTTCACCCGGCGGGCGTGCCGGGACGCTCTCAGCCCTCGATGCCGTGGACCGCGAGCAGGCTCTTCATCCGCTGCGCTGCCATTTCCGGCCGGTCCAGCACGCGGGCGCGGTCGGCGAGGCGGAAGATGTCGGCATAGTGGAGCATGCCGCGGGCCGACTGCAGGCCAGCCGGCATGGTGAAATGGGCCTGGTGGCCGTTGAGCCAGGCGAGGAAGACGACGCCGGCCTTGTAGTACTGTGTCGGGGCCTCGAAGATCTTCCTCGACAGGGGCACGGTGGGCTCGATCGTGGCGCGGAAGGCTGCGACGTCGCCGGACGCCAGGGCGGCCAGCGCCCTGGAGGCCTGCGGCGCGACGGCGTCGAAGATGCCGAGCAGGGCGTGGCTGTATCTCTGCCCGTCACCCTCGATCAGTTCGGCATAGTTGAAGTCGTCGCCGGTGAAGCAGAGGACGCCCTCCGGCAGGCGGTTTCGCAGGGCGACTTCCCTGGCGTTGTCGAGCAGCGAGATCTTGATGCCCTCGACCTTGTCGCGGTTGTCCTCGATGATCGACAGCACGCCTGAGAGCGCGGCCTCGAAGTCGTCGCTGCCCCAGTAACCCTTCAGTTGCGGATCGAACATGTCGCCCAGCCAGTGCAGCACCACCTTGTCGCGGGTCTGGCCCAGGATGCGGCCATAGACCTTGCGGTAGTCGTCCGGCGAGCGGGCGAGGCGGGCAAGCGCCCGGCTTGCCATCATGATCGCCCGTCCGCCATGCCGCTCGACGAAGCCGATCTGTTCCTCGTAGGCCGCGATCACGTCGTCGAGCGACTTCGCGTCGCCGGGCGAGAGCTGGTCGGTTCCCGCGCCGCAGGCGAGGTCGGCGCCGGGGACGGTGCGGGCTTCCGCGAGCGAGCGGCGGATCAGTTCCTGCGCGCCAGCCCAGTTCAGCCCCATGCCGCGCTGGGCGGTGTCCATCGCTTCGGCAATGCGGAAGCCGAGCGACCACAGGTGATGCCGGAAGGCGAGCGTCGCTTCCCAGTCGATCGCGGGCGCCTCCCAGGGGCGCGTGTCCCTGAGGGGATCCGAGACCACATGGGCGGCGGCATAGGCGATGCGGTTGAAGACGGGGGGAGCCTGCGGCCGTTCGGTCGGCGTGCCCGACAGCACGTAGCGCTCGATCGTGCCGTCCGCTTTCGGCAAGGCGACTGTCGACATGGATATCTCCTCCATCGTTTGAAAGAGGGCATAATTTAGATCGTTCCAAATTGCAAGGGTTGTGTGAGGGGTAATGAGAGAGGGTTTCGCGGCCCGGGGGATGGCGGCCGGTGCCCGGATCGCCGCGGGGCCTTTCGTACGTCTCGTTCGCGCGTCGCGTTTCGGACGCGTAGGGCAGTCCGCTCGAATCGGCGTCATTTCTGTGCGGCACATTGAAAATAAATCTATGTTATTATTTATTTTTATTACGATGTGCGTTGGTCGCCACCCTTGTCCCAGGGGCTGGAACCGGGCGACGGCTGGCCGTGTCTCGTGCCGTCCGGGGCGTGTTGCGCTTTGTCGTCATGCGCAGCAAGACGGGCGTGTCTGATGTCCTGGCCATGTCGGTTAATCGACAAATGGTGCTTGACTATTTTGGAACGATCCAATAAATCTCACCTCCGAAAGCGGCGGAGCAGGGCTGCGCGGGAGGAAATGGGTGACCAGAAGCAGGGTGACAGTCGTCGATATTGCACAGGCCGCCGGCGTGTCGAAGTCGACCGTCTCGCTCGTGCTGCAGGCGAGCCCGCTGGTCAACGAGCAGACCCGTGCGAAGGTCAATGCCGCCATCCGCGAGCTGGGCTACGTCTATAACCGCGGCGCCGCGAACCTGCGCCAGACGGCCTCGTCGAAGATCGTCGGCATCGTCGTCAACGATCTCACCAATTCCTTCTTCGCCGAGCTTGCGGTGGGCATGGACATGGTCATGCAGTCGGCCGGTTTCGTGCAGTTCCTCGCCAATACCGGCGAGAGCATCGACCGCCAGCGCGAGGTGGTCGCCTCGATGCGCGAGCACGGTATTTCCGGGCTGATCATCTCGCCGGCGCGCGGCACGGAGGCTGCGGACTTCAAGCCGTTGACGGCCGCCGGCGTGCCGGTCGTCGTCGTCGTCCGCAACATTGCCGGCGCCAAGGTCTCCTCGCTGCTGTCGGACAACTATGCCGGAGCACGGCAGGCGACCGAGCACCTGATTTCGCTCGGTCATCGCCGCATCGCCTTTCTCGGCGGCTTTTCCGACACGGCCGTCTCCGGCGAGCGGATGCTCGGCTACCGCGAGGCGCTGGCCGCAGCCGGGCTCGACGCGGATGCGGCGCTGATGGTGAATTCCGCGCCCTCGCGCGCCGGCGGCGTGACCGCGATCGAACGCGCCATGCTGATCGCCGACCGGCCGACTGCCGCGCTCTGCTTCAACGATGCGGTCGCCTTCGGCGTCTGCGACGGCCTGCGCGCCCGCGGGCTCGAGCCCGGCCGCGATTTCGGCGTCGTCGGCTTCGACGACGTGATCGAGGCGGAGACCGCGGTGCCGGCGCTGACGACGGTTTCCGTCGACCCGCAGGGCATGGGCCGGCGCGCCGCGCAGATGCTCTTGAAACAGATCAATTCCGGCCGGGTGGAGGCCGAGGCGCAGGTCGCCTCGGTTCGGCTGGTGGTGCGCCAGAGTTGCGGCGCGACCTTGAAGACATGGGATGGAGGAGCCACGCATGACACAGCCTCGCACGACACGGTGGGGACTGATCGGCGCCAGCACGATCGCGCGTGAGTGGGTGATCGGGGCGATCCGCGCCACGGGCGGCGAGATCGTTTCGCTCATGAGCACCAGCGCCGAGCGCGGCCGCAGCTATGCCGCCGACCAGCGCATTGCGAAGCCGGTCACGAACCTTTCCGAGCTGCTCGCCGATCCCGAGATCGACGCCGTCTACATTTCGACCACCAATGAACTGCACCGCGATCAGGCGATCGCGGCGGCGCGCGCCGGCAAGCACATCCTGTGCGAGAAGCCGCTCGCGACCTCGCTGGAGGATGCCCGCGCCATGGTTCGGGCCGCCAGGGAGGCGGGGGTCGTGCTGGCGACGAACCATCACCTGCGCAACGCCGCCACCCACCGGGCGATGCGGGACGCCATCGCAGCGGGCCGGATCGGCAAGCCGCTCTCGGCCCGCGTGTTCCATGCGGTCTACCTGCCGCCGCACCTGCAGGGCTGGCGTCTGGAGCGGCCGGAGGCCGGCGGCGGCGTCATCCTCGACATCACGGTGCACGACACCGACACGCTGCGCTTCGTGCTCGGCGACGATCCGGTCGAGGCGATCGCCTTCAGCCACCAGGGCGGCATGGCGCGGGCGGGACTGGAGGATGCGGTGATGGGCGTGCTGCGCTTCCGGTCCGGCGTCATCGCTCAGTTCCACGACGGCTTCACGACGAAGTTCGCCGAGACCGGGCTCGAGGTGCACGGCACCGAGGGCTCGCTGATCGGCCGCAACGTCATGACGCAGCGGGCCCTGGGGACGGTGACGCTGCGCAACGTCACGGGCGAGCACGAGCTTCCGCTCGACCATCGCAATCTCTACGAGACGGCGCTTTCCGCCTTCCATGCGGCGATCGCCGGCAACGGTAAGCCGTCGGCGACCGGCGAAGACGGCGTCTGGTCGCTGGCCGCGGGGCTCGCGGTCGTCAAGGCCGCGCAGAGCGGCACCGCCGTCAAGATCGAACCTGGACTTTGAGCGACATCATGAGCAAGCACATCTCGCCGGCAGAAGCGGCAGCCCTCATCCCGGACGGCGCGGTCGTCTCGGTTTCCTCCTCCTCCGGTCTCGGCTGCCCGGACCTGATGCTGAAGGCGATCGGCGACCGCTTCGAGGCGAGTGGCCATCCCAGGAACATCACCACCCTGCACCCGATCGCGGCCGGCGACATGAGCGGCATCCGGGGCGTGGACCATATCGCCAGGAAAGGCCTGCTCGCCCGGATCATCGGCGGCTCCTATCCGTCCGGGCCGTCCACCGCCGAGCCGCCGCTGATCTGGCAGATGGTCACCGGCAACGAGATCCCGGCCTACAACATTCCCTCCGGCATCCTGTTCGACATGCACCGCGAGGCGGCGGCCAAGCGGCCGGGCGTCCTCACCAAGGTCGGCCTCGACACCTTCGTCGATCCGTCGCGCCAGGGCTGCGCGATGAACGACAAGGCCGCCGGCCAGCCGGTGGTGAAGAAGGTCACGTTCGAGGGCGAGGAGTGGCTGTATTTCCCGGCGATCGTGCCGCAGGTGGCGATCATCCGCGCCACCACCGCCGACGAGCGCGGCAACCTCACCTACGAGCATGAAGGCGCCTATCTCGGCGGTCTCGACCAGGCGCTTGCCGCCCGCAACAATGGCGGGATCGTCATCGCGCAGGTCAAGCGCGTCACCAAGGAGGGCGCACTGAAGCCGCACGACGTGCGCGTGCCCGGCATGCTGGTCGACTACATCGTCGTCGATCCGGACCAGAAGCAGACGACGCAGACCACCTACGATCCCGCCATCTCCGGCGAGATCATGCGCCCGATCGACAGCTTCCGCGTCCCCGAGTTCAACATCCAGAAGGTGATCGCCCGCCGCGTCGCGCAGGAACTGGAAGCGGGAAGCTGCGTCAACCTCGGCTTCGGCATTTCTGCCAACGTGCCGCGGATCCTGCTGGAGGAGGGGCTGCACGGCGACGTCACCTGGGTGATCGAGCAGGGCGCCGTCGGCGGCGTGCCGCTGCTCGACTTCGCCTTCGGCTGCGCCTCGAACGCCGATGCCTACATGCCCTCGCCCTACCAGTTCACCTACTTCCAGGGCGGCGGCTTCGACGCGTCGCTGCTGTCCTTCCTCGAGATCGGCCGCGATGGCTCGGTCAACGTCTCCAAGCTCTCGTTCCGGCCGCATGTGACGGCCGGCGCCGGCGGCTTCGTCGACATCACCGCCCGCGCCCGCAAGATCGTCTTTTCCGGCATGTTCAATGCCGGCGCGAAGCTCGGGATCGAGGGCGGGAGGCTCGTCATCGAGAAGGAGGGCAAGCTGAAGAAGCTGGTCGACGCGGTCGAGCACGTGACCTTCTCCGGCCGCCGGGCCATCGAGCAGGGCCAGGACATCACCTATGTCACCGAGCGCTGCGTGATGAAGCTGACGCCGAAGGGCGTCATGCTGACCGAGATCGCCCCCGGCATCGACCTGCAGGCGCACATCCTCGACCAGTCGGAGTTCCCGCTGATCGTGTCGGAAGAGCTGAAGGTCATGGACGGCGCGCTCTTTGCCGATGCGCCGCTGGGGCTGACGCTGCCGCCGAAGGCGCGGCCGACGCTGGGGGGCGCCCATGTCTGAGCCGCGCATCCGGATTGCCGTCGAGGGTGCGGTCGCGACGATCACCGTCGCCCGCCCGGAAAAGCTGAACGCCTTCGACATCGCCATGTTGAAGGAACTGGCGAACGCCTGCGACGCGGTCGAGGCGGACAACGCCGTGCGCGTGGCGATCCTGACCGGCGAGGGCAAGGCCTTTTCCGCCGGCGGCGACATCAGGGCCTGGGGCGGCATGGAGCCGAACGAGTTCGGCCACGCCTGGGTGCGCTTCGGCCACCGCGTGTTCGAACGGCTCGCGACCTTGCGGATGCCCTTGATCGCGGCCGTCAACGGCCATGCGCTGGGCGGCGGGCTCGAGCTCGCGGCCGCCGCCGATATCCGCATCGCCGAAAGCCAGGTGAAGATCGGCCTGCCGGAAGCGGGCCTCGGCATGGTGCCCGGCTGGTCGGGCACGCAGCGGCTGGTCAGGCGCTTCGGCGCGCAGGCCGTGCGACGGATGCTGCTCGGCGGCGAGGTCCTGACCGCCGGGGAAGCCGCGGCGCTGGGCATCGTCGACCAGGTCGTGGAGACCGGGACATCGGTTGCGGCGGCGAAGGCCTATGCGGCCCGCATCGCCGCGCGCGGTCCGGCGGCGACGGAGGTCTCCAAGCTCATGATCGCCGTTGCCAACGGCGAGGACAATGGCAGCGCCGTGGAGGCGCTCGGCTCGATCCTCGTGGCCAAGACCGGCGACATCAAGGAAGGCGTTGCCGCCTTCACGGGAAAACGCCCCGCAGACTTCAAGGGAGAATGGTGATGACAGTCACGGTGCAGCCGAAGGCGCTGACGGACTACAAGGCGCGCGATTTCCGCATGCTGATCGACGGTGCCTGGGTGGAGACCGATGGCGGCAAGACGCTGGAACGCGTCGCGCCCGGCCACGGCGTCACGGTCAGCCGCTACCAGGCCGGCACGAAAGGCGATGCCGAGCGTGCCATCGCGGCTGCGCGTCGCAGCTTCGACGAGGGCCGCTGGCCGCGCATGACGGGCGCCGAACGCTCGAACATCCTGCTGAAGGCCGCCGACCTCATCACCGCCCGCGCCGACGAACTCGCCCATCTCGACGCGATCGAGAGCGGCAAGCCGATCAGCCAGGCGAAGGCGGAGCTCGGCGGCGCCGTCGACATCTGGCGCTATGCGGCAGCGCTCGCCCGCGATCTGCACGGCGAAAGCTACAATGCGCTCGGCGACGGGACGCTCGGTGTCGTTCTGCGCGAGGCGATCGGCGTCGTCTCGATCATCACGCCGTGGAACTTCCCCTTCCTGATCGTAAGCCAGAAACTACCCTTTGCGCTGGCCGCAGGCTGCACGACGGTGGTCAAGCCGTCGGAACTGACGTCGGGCTCGACGCTGGTGCTGGGCGAGATCCTCGCCGAGGCCGGGGTGCCGGCAGGCGTCGTCAACATCGTGACCGGCACGGGGCCGGAGGTCGGCGCGCCGATGACGACGCATCCGGACGTCGACATGGTCTCCTTCACCGGTTCCACCGGCGTCGGGCGGCTGACCATGGCGAATGCGGCGCAGTCGCTGAAGAAGGTCTCGCTCGAACTCGGCGGCAAGAACCCGCAGATCGTCTTCCCGGACGCCAATCTGGACGACTTCATCGATGCCGCGGTGTTCGGCGCCTATTTCAACGCCGGCGAATGCTGCAACGCCGGCTCGCGGCTGATCCTGCATCGCGACATTGCCGACGAGGTGACCGCACGCGTGGCGGAACTGTCGCGGAAGGTTCGCGTCGGCGATCCGCTCGATCCGACGACGCAGGTCGGCGCGATCATCACGCCGCAGCATCTGGAGAAGATCGCAGGCTACGTTGCGGGCGCGCAGGGCGCGGGCGCGGGCGTTGCGCTCGGCGGCGAAGCGCTCGATCTCGGTCGCGGCCAGTTCATGGCGCCGACCATTCTTGCCGGGGTGAAGCCCGACATGGCGGTGGCGCGCGAGGAGGTGTTCGGCCCCGTGCTGTCTGTCCTCACCTTCGAGACGACCGAAGAGGCGATCCGGATCGCCAACGCCATCGACTACGGGCTTTCCGCCGGCGTCTGGAGCCGCGACTTCGACACCTGCCTGACGATCGGCCGCCGCGTCCGCGCCGGCACGATCTGGATGAACACCTTCATGGACGGCGCCTCCGAGCTGCCCTTCGGCGGCTATCGCCAGTCGGGCCTCGGCCGCGAACTGGGCCGCCATGCGGTGGAGGACTATACCGAGACCAAGACGCTCAACATGCATATCGGCGCACGCACGAACTGGTGGATGCCGCGATGAGCGAGCAGGCAAACCCGATCCCCGTCTGCCCTGCCGGGCATCTCCCGCCCCGAGGCGGGAGACCGGATCCGCGAGGGCGGGCTGCCTCAGGGCGCCGGGAAGCCGAGCTGCGGCGCCTGCAGCATGTGCAGCTCCGCCGCATCCTCGCCGGCAATGCGGCGCAGCAGGAGATGGCCCATGGCCTCGCCCGCGGCCGTCAGGTCCTCGTAGATCGTCTCGACCTTGGGCTGGATCTGGGTCAGCAGGTGCGAGGTCTGCTTGGCGACGATGTCGTATTCGACGCCGAGGCCCAGGTCGCAGTCGCTCATGCCGGTGATCGTGGCCAGCGCGGAGACCTCGCCGGGACAGACGAGGCCGTCCGGCGCACCGGCGCCGGCCATGCGCCGGCGGATGTGATCGCGGATCTGGTCGGCAGGACAGTCCAGGTCGACCGTTTCGGGTATCTCGTAGGCCACGCCCACTTCGCGCACCGCCGTCATGAAGCCGTGCAGCATGTGCTGGGAGAAGGTCAGGCGCCGCGGCGGCGGGATGATCGTCACCCTTTGCCGACCCTTGGCGATCAGGCGGCGCACCGCCTGGTAAGCGAAGGCGAAATTGTCGAAGTCGACATAGGCGTGCGGCGTGGTGAATTCGGTGCGCCCGTGGGTGACGAAAGGAAATCCGTTTTCCAGAAGCAGGCGCACGCGCGGGTCGAAGGGCTCGGTGCGGGACAGGATCAGCCCGTCGGCCATGCCGTTCCGGATGATGTAGTTCACTGCATCGACATTGCCGCCCTCGATGAAGCTCGGCGTGACGATGAGGTGATAGGGCGTGGATTGCAGCGCGCGGGCCAGGCCGTGGATGAGCGAGGTGCCGAAGCCGAGGATCTCCTCATGCGGGTCGAGCAGCACGGAGATGACGTTGGTGCGCCCCGTCTTCAGGCGCTGGGCGGCCCGGTCCGGCAGGTAGCCGATCTCGCCGGCGACCTCATGCACCCGCTTGCGCGTGGCTTCGGAAATCTGCGGCGCGTTGCCGAGCGCGCGCGACACGGTGGTGATCGCCAGTCCCGTCAGGTCGGCAATCGTCTTCAGCGTCGGCTTGCCGGTACGCGGAACGGTTCTTGCCACCTCGGTTTCGGAAGACTTCTCGCTTCGGCGCACGGCAGTTTTCTTCGGCTGGGGTTTGTAATTTCGGCTGCACCTTACAAACAGGCCGGACATGAAGCAATCCTGCAGTGCAAACGTTTTAAACCTCGTTCTGGTGCTATGCACAGCGGCGTGCCGTCTTCTGGCTGCCAAACTAACCTCTGGCATACAAGCACTTATGGATCGCGGTTGCAGAACGTCGGGCGGTGCTTGACTTGGCGTGACTTATAACGTTTTAAATTGAGCCGACGGCTTCGGCCGTAACTCCGATGTCATTGCCGGAGGGCCGGGGTGACTGGAAACGGCGGGAGGAGGATCCCGCCCTGGAAACTTGCAAACGGGAGGAAATCGATGCGCAAGTTCGTAACGACGACCGCAATCGCTGCGGTGATGATGAGCCTCGGTGGCGGCATGTCCGCACGCGCCGCGGAGAACGTGGAAGTGCTTCACTGGTGGACGTCCGGCGGCGAGGCTGCCGCCCTCGACGTCCTGAAGAAGGACCTGGAATCCAAGGGCATCTCCTGGACCGACATGCCGGTCGCAGGCGGCGGCGGCACCGAGGCCATGACCGTGCTGCGCGCCCGTGTCACCGCCGGCAATGCGCCGACGGCCGTGCAGATGCTCGGCTTCGACATCCTGGACTGGGCCAAGGAAGGCGCGCTCGGCAACCTCGATGAGGTCGCCGCACAGGAAGGCTGGGACAAGGTCGTCCCGACCGCCCTGCAGCAGTTCTCCAAGTATGACGGCCACTGGATCGCTGCACCGGTCAACGTCCACTCCACCAACTGGGTCTGGATCAACAAGGCGGCCCTCGACAAGGCGGGCGGCAAGGAGCCGGCCAACTGGGACGAGCTCATCGTGCTGCTCGACAAGTTCAAGGAGCAGGGCATCACGCCGGTCGCCCATGGCGGCCAGCCCTGGCAGGATGCGACCATCTTCGATGCCGTCGTGCTCTCGCTCGGCAACGACTTCTACAAGAAGGCCTTCATCGACCTCGACCCGGCGACGCTCGGCAGCCCGCAGATGAAGGAAGCCTTCGACCGCATGACGAAGCTGCGCTCCTACGTGGACGACAACTTCTCCGGCCGCGACTGGAACCTCGCGTCGGCGATGGTGATCGAAGACAAGGCCGGCCTGCAGTTCATGGGTGACTGGGCCAAGGGCGAGTTCCTGAAGGCCGGCAAGAAGCCGGGCACGGACTTCGTCTGCATGCGCTTCCCCGGCACGCAGGGCTCGGTGACCTTCAACTCCGACCAGTTCGCCATGTTCAAGGTTGCCGACGACAAGGTCCCGGCGCAGCTGAAGATGGCCTCGGCGATCGAGAGCCCGACCTTCCAGTCGGCCTTCAACGTCGTCAAGGGCTCGGTCCCGGCGCGCACCGACGTTCCGGACACCGACTTCGACGATTGCGGCAAGAAGGGCATCAAGGACCTGGCCGAAGCCAATGCCAGCGGCTCGCTCTACGGCTCGATGGCACACGGTCACGCAAACCCGGCCGCCGTCAAGAACGCGATCTACGACGTCGTGACGCGCCAGTTCAACGGTGAGCTGTCCTCCGAGGAAGCCGTCACCGAACTGGTCGCAGCCGTCGAAGGCGCGAAGTAGGCAGTCAGGCCCGGGGGGCTCTGCCCCTCATCCGCCTGNNCCGCAGGCGGGGAGAAGGGAATGCGCCGCAACGTCCAGGCTCCCTCTCCCTGCCTGCGGGGAGAGGAGCGGGGCGCGGGCAATCCGCCCGACATCAAAGCAGCTCAAGAACGATGGTAACCGATCATGGATAGCCGCTCGCGCCTGCAGGAGCTTCTTCCGAAGCTCGTGCTTGCTCCCAGCTTCCTCATAGTCCTGGTGTTCGTCTATGGCTTCATCGCCTACACGGGGCTCTTGTCCTTGACGGACAGCAAGATGCTGCCGTCCTACAACTTCGTCGGACTGCAGAACTACATCCGGCTGTGGGCGCTGCCGCACTGGTGGCGGGCGATCTCGAATCTAGCGATCTTCGCCTCGCTCTACATCGTCATCTGCAGCGTGCTCGGACTCGGCCTTGCGATCCTGCTCGACCAGCGGATCCGCATCGAAGGGGTCCTGCGGCCGATCTATCTCTATCCGATGGCGCTCTCCTTCATCGTCACCGGCACGGCCTGGAAATGGTTCCTCGACCCCGGCATCGGGCTGGAGAACACCATGCACCTCTGGGGCTGGGAGAGCTTCTCGTTCAACTGGATCAAGGACCGCAACTACGCGATCTACTGCGTCGTCATCGCCGCCGTCTGGCAGTCGTCCGGCTTCGTCATGGCGATGTTCCTGGCCGGCCTGCGCGGCGTCGACAACGAGATCATCAAGGCGGCGCAGATCGACGGCGCCTCCACGTTGACGGTCTATCGCCGCATCATCATTCCGCTGATGCGCCCCATCTTCCTCTCCGCCTTCGTCGTCCTCGCCCATCTTGCGATCAAGGCCTACGACCTGGTCATCGCCTTGACCGGCGGCGGGCCCGGCCAGGCGACCGAACTGCCGGCGACCTTCATGTATTCCTACACCTTCACCCGCAACCAGATGGGCATCGGTGCGTCCTCGGCGATCATCATGCTGATCATGATCTTCTCGATCATCGTTCCCTATCTCTATTCCGAAATCCGTGGAGGCAAGGGCCGATGAGCGCTGCAAGCCCCGAAAACGTCATCAGCCATGGCCGCCTGACGCGCGCGCTGATCTATACGGCGCTGATCATCTTCGCGATCTACTACCTGCTGCCGCTCTACGTCATGGTGGTCAATTCGTTGAAGCCGCTGGACGAGATCCGCCAGGGCGGCATGCTGAACCTGCCGCAGGTGTGGACGGTCGAGCCCTGGCTCTCGGCCTGGTCGACCGCGCAGATCGGCGTGCAGCCGACCGGCCTTCGCCCGTTCTTCATCAATTCGATCCTGATGGTCGTGCCGGCCGTCGCGATCTCCACCATCGTCGGCGCGCTGAACGGCTATGTGCTGACGAAATGGCCCTTCCGCGGGTCCAACGTCTTCTTCGGGCTGCTGCTTCTGTCGTGCTTCATCCCGTTCCAGATCGTGCTGATCCCGATGGCGCGCATGCTCGGCATCATGGGGATCGCCGGCTCGATCTGGGGCCTGATCATGGTGCACGTGATCTACGGCATCGGCTTCACGACGCTCTACTTCCGCAACTACTACGAAAACTTCCCGACCGAGCTGGTGCGGGCGGCGCAGATCGACGGGGCGAGCTTCTTCCAGATCTTCCGCCGCATCCTGCTGCCGTCGTCGGGGCCGATCATCGTCGTCTCGGTCATCTGGCAGTTCACCAATATCTGGAACGACTTCCTGTTCGGCGCGTCCTTCTCCGGACCCTATTCGACGCCGATGACGGTGGCGCTGAACAACCTCGTCTCCTCGTCGACCGGCGTCAAGGAATACAACGTCCACTTCGCGGGCGCGATCCTCGCAGCCCTTCCCACCCTCATCGTCTACATCGTCTCCGGCCGCTACTTCGTCCGCGGCCTGATGTCCGGCGCCGTGAAAGGATGACCAGCATGTCGTTTCTCAAGATCAGCAACCTTCGCAAGTCCTACGGCTCCCTGGAAATCCTGAAGGATATCAACCTGGAAATAGAGCAGGGCGGCTTCCTCGTGCTCGTCGGGCCGTCCGGCTGTGGCAAGTCCACGCTGCTCAACACCATCGCCGGGCTGGAGCCGATTACCTCCGGGGACATCGCCATCGACGGCCGCTCGGTCGCAGGCCTGCATCCCTCCAAGCGCGACATCGCCATGGTGTTCCAGTCCTACGCGCTCTACCCGAACATGACGGTGGCCGGCAACATCGCCTTCGGCATGGAGATCCGCGGGGTGCCGAAGGACCAGCGCGACAAGGCGATCCGCGAGGTCGCCGAGATGCTGCAGATCGGCCACCTGCTCGACCGCAAGCCCGGCCAGCTCTCCGGCGGCCAGCGCCAGCGCGTCGCCATGGGGCGGGCGCTGGTGCGCGATCCCAAGCTCTTCCTGTTCGACGAGCCGCTGTCGAACCTCGACGCCAAGCTGCGCGTCGACATGCGCACCGAGATCAAGCGCCTGCACCAGCGGATGAAGACGACGATCGTCTACGTCACCCACGACCAGATCGAGGCGATGACGCTGGCGACCAAGATCGCGGTGCTGAAGGACGGCGTCTTGCAGCAGTTCGGCACGCCGGCGGAGATCTACAACAATCCGGCCAATATCTTCGTCGCCGACTTCATGGGCTCGCCGGCGATGAACCTCCTGAAGGCGAAGGTCGAGGGCGACGGCGGCGGGCTTGCCGTGTCGCTCGCCCGGCCCGAGGCCGAGCCGCTCAGGCTCGTCGTCGACAATGCCCCGCAGGGGCTCGGCGCCTATCGCGGCCGGGAGGTGATCTTCGGCATCCGTCCGGAGGCGCTGACCGATCCCGAGGGCGCCGACCACAACGCCCGTACGATCGCGCAGGGCGACTGCCTGATCGAAGTGGTCGAGCCTGCCGGCGCCGATACGTTTGCGGTCACCCATCTCGGCGGCAAGGAGATCGTCGCGAGGCTGCGCGCCGATGCCCGCATCGCGGCGGGGCAGAAGGCGCGACTCGCCTTCAATCTCGACAAGGCCTGCTTCTTCGATCCCGACAGCCAGCGGCGCATCGCCTGAGAGGATCCGGTGAGCGTTCAACCCGACATCGTCATCATCGGCTCCGGCATCGGCGGGGCCACGGTTGCGGCCGGCCTGGCGCCGAGCGGCGCCCGCATCCTCATTCTCGAGGCCGGCGGCCATATCCTCGACCGGCCGGAGAACCGCGACCAGCGCGCGATCTTCCAGCGCGGCCATTTCCGGCCGAAAGAGACCTGGTACGAGGCCGGCGGCGAAGGCTTCAATCCCGGCAACTACTACAATGTCGGCGGCAATTCGAAGTTCTTCGGCGCCGTCCTCGTGCGCTACCGCCGCGAGGATTTCCTGGAGATGCGCCACCGCGAGGGCGTCTCGCCCGCCTGGCCCTTTCCCTACGAGGAACTGGAGCCCTGGTATTCGACGGCCGAGCGGCTCTACCAGGTGCGCGGTGCGCTCGGCGAGGATCCGACCGAGCCGTTGCATTCGGCGCCCTACGCGTTCCCGCCGGTCCCCGACGAGCCGCCGATCGCGATGGTGCGCAAGCGGCTGAAGGCGGCCGGCATGCATCCCTATTCGCTGCCGCTGGGCATCGACATCGACCGTTGGCTGGCGAAGGCCAAGACGCCGTGGGATGCGCATCCGAATGCCGACGACGGCAAGATGGATGCCGAGACCGCAGCACTGGCCGAGGCGCTGAAGCATGACAATGTCAGGCTGCAGACCGGCAGCCGCGTCACCAGGCTCGTGACCGCGGCGGACGGACGATCGATCGCAGCGGTCCGCTATGTGCGGGACGGGGTGGAGGAAAGCCTGACGCCCAGGCTCGTCATCCTGTCCGCCGGCGCCGTCCAGTCCGCGGCACTGCTGCTGCGCTCGGCGGACGAGGCCCATCCGCGCGGGCTTGCCAACACGTCCGACCAGGTCGGCCGCAATTTCATGAACCACAATTCGAGCGCGGTGATCGCGCTCTCGCCGTCCTACCGGAACAACTCGATCTACCAGAAGACGTTCGGCTTCAACGATTTCTATCTCTCCGACGGAGCCGGCGGGCCGCCGCTCGGCAACGTCCAGCTTCTCGGGCGCGTTTCGGGGAAGATCCTGAAGGCCAACATGCCCTCGGTGCCGGAATGGCTGCTGGAACGCGTCTCGCGGCATGCGATCGATTTCTACGCCATGAGCGAGGACCTGCCGCATCCCGAAAGCCGGATCACGGTGGATGGCGAGCGGATCGTGCTGAAATGGACCCGCACCAACTGGGATGCCCATCTGGAGCTGGTGGCGAAGCTGAAGGCGGTGCTGCGGAAGGCCGGATTTCCGATCGTGCTGTCGCGCGCCTTCGACAAGCGGACGCCGTCGCACCAGTGCGGCACGATCCGCATCGGCAACGACCCGGCCACGGCGCCGCTCGACGTCCATTGCCGCGCCCATGACCATCCGAACCTCTTCGTCGTCGACGCCTCGTTCCTGCCGACGTCGGCTGCGGTCAATCCGGCGCTGACCATCGCCGCGCAAGCGCTTCGGGTCGCCGACCATATCCGGACAGGGGGGCTCGCGGCATGACGGCCTCCTTTCGCTCGCTTCACCGCCGCCGCCCGCCTGCCCGCCGGCTGGCGATCGTCACCGGCGGCCGCCGCGGCATCGGGCTCGGCATTGCCAGGGCGCTCGTCGCCGACGGTTTCGACATTGCCATCACCGGCATCGGCGCTTCCGACGAGGAAACGGACAAGGTGCTGGCCGAACTGCGCGACGCGGGCGCGGATGTCGCCTATTTCCAGGCCGACCTTGCGGTCGTGGAGGGCCATGCGGCGACCGTCGAGGCGATCATGGCGCGGTTCGGCCGCATCGATTGCCTGGTCAACAATGCCGGTATCGCCTCGGTGGTGCGCGGCGATTTCCTCGACCAGACGCCGGAGAATTTCGACAGGATCGTCGCCACCAACCTGCGCGGCACGGTGTTCTTCACGCAGGCCGTCCTGCGCGCGATGCTCGCGGTTCCGGCCAGCCATGCGCGCGCGGTCGTCAACATCACCTCGGTTTCGGCCGCGCTGTCGTCGCCCGAGCGGCTCGACTACTGCATGACCAAGGCCGGGCTCGCCGCCTTCAGCCAGGGTCTCGCCCTGCGGCTGGCCGACAGCGGCGTCTCGGTGTTCGAGGTCCGTCCCGGGATCATCCGCTCGGACATGACCGCCGGCGTCTCGGCCAAGTACGACGCGCTGATCGCCGACGGGCTCGTGCCGATGAAGCGCTGGGGGGAGCCCGCCGACATCGGCGCCGCCGTCGCCGCACTCGCCTCCGGCCGCTTCGCCTTCGCCACGGGGTCGGTGATCGACCTGGACGGGGGCCTGTCGATCGGGAGGTTGTGAGAGTTTCACCTCCCCCTTGAGGGGGGAGGTCGCCGCAAAGCGGCGGGTGGGGGTGAACGGCGACAAAGAAGTCACCCACCCCGGACCTACGGTCCGACCCTCCCCCTCAAGGGGAGGGTGATGAACACTTGAGGAAACGTGCATGGCATATGACTACATCATCACCGGCGCCGGGCCTGCGGGCTGCGTGCTCGCCAATCGCCTTTCCGAGGATGCCTCCGTGCGGGTGCTGCTGCTGGAGGCCGGGGGCGGCGACTGGAACCCGCTGTTCCACATGCCGGCGGGCTTTGCCAAGATGACCAAGGGTGTCGCCAGCTGGGGCTGGGAAACCGTGCCGCAGAAGCACATGAAGGGCCGCGTGCTGCGCTACACCCAGGCCAAGGTCATCGGCGGCGGCTCCTCGATCAATGCGCAGCTCTATACCCGCGGCAATGCGGTGGATTACGACCTCTGGGCCGCCGAGGACGGCTGCGAGGGCTGGGACTACCGCTCCGTCCTGCCCTATTTCAAGCGCGCCGAGGACAACCAGCGCTTCGCCGACGACTACCATTCCTATGGCGGCCCGCTCGGCGTCTCGATGCCGGTCTCGGGGCTGCCGATCTGCGACGCCTATATCCGCGCCGGCCAGGAGCTCGGCATTCCGCACAACCACGATTTCAACGGCCGCCAGCAGGCGGGCGTCGGCTTCTACCAGCTGACGCAGCGCGACCGCCGCCGCTCCTCGGCTTCGCTCGCCTATCTTTCGCCGATCAAGGACCGCAAGAACCTGACCGTGCGCACCGGCGCCCGCGTCGCCCGCATCCTGCTCGAGGGCACGCGGGCCACAGGCGTCGAGATCGTCACTGCGCGCGGCATCGAGACGATCCGGGCCGAGCGCGAGGTTCTCGTCTCCTCCGGCGCGATCGGCTCGCCGAAGCTGCTTCTGCAGTCGGGCATCGGCCCCGCCGACCACCTGAAGTCGGTCGGCGTCGAGGTGAAGCACGACCTGCCGGGCGTCGGCTCCAACCTGCAGGACCATCTGGACCTGTTCGTCATCTGCGAATGCACCGGCGACCACACCTATGACAACGTGGCAAAGCTGCATCGCACGCTCTGGGCCGGCCTGCAATACGTGCTGTTCCGCTCCGGCCCGGTGGCCTCCTCGCTCTTCGAGACGGGCGGCTTCTGGTATGCCGATCCGGATGCGCGGTCGCCCGACATCCAGTTCCACCTGGGCCTCGGCTCGGGCATCGAGGCCGGCGTGGAACGGCTGAGGAACGCCGGCGTGACGCTGAACTCCGCCTATCTGCACCCACGCTCGCGCGGCACGGTCCGCCTTGCATCGGCCGATCCTGCGGCCGCACCGCTGATCGATCCGAACTACTGGGAGGATCCGCACGACCGCCGGATGTCGATCGAGGGGCTGAAGATCGCCCGCGAGATCATGCAGCAGGCGGCGCTGAAGCCCTTCGTCCTTGCCGAACGGCTGCCCGGCCCCAAATACGTCACCGACGAGGATCTGTTCGACTACGGTTGCGCCAACGCCAAGACGGACCACCACCCGGTCGGAACCTGCAAGATGGGAACGGGGGCGGATGCCGTCGTCGGGCTCGACCTCAGGGTGCACGGGCTCGAGGGCCTGCGCGTCTGCGACAGCTCCGTCATGCCGCGGGTGCCCTCCTGCAACACCAACGCGCCGACGATCATGGTCGGCGAGAAGGGCGCCGACATCATTCGCGAGCTGCCGCCGCTGCCGCGGCAGATCTTTGCCCACGAGCGCAACGATACCCGTGCGCGCGCCCGCGCCGACATCCGATAGGAGCCTCGCATGATCCGCCACTGTGTGTTCATCCGCTTCAAGCCGACGATCAGCGCCGCGGCCAAGAGCGAGATCTTCGACGAGGTCGCAGCCCTGAAGGGGCGCATCGCCGGCCTGCTCGCCGTCCATGTCGGCACGAATGTCAGCCCCGAGACCGGCATGGACAAGGGCTTTTCCGACGGCTTCATCGTCGATTTCGACGACAGTTTCGCCCGCGATGCCTATCTCGTCGACGCGGAACACCAGAAGGTCGGGGCAAAGATCGTCGCCGCCGCTCTGGACGGGGCGAACGGCGTGCTTGTCTATGACCTCGAAACAGACGATTGATCAGGCATGCAAGACGATCCCCGCGCTTTCCTCGCCGCCCTGTTCGACGAAGCCGTCAAGGCCGCAGACCCGCTTTCGGCCATCCGTGCCCATCTGCCGGCGCCGCCGAAGGGCCGCACCGTCGTCGTCGGCGCCGGCAAGGCGGCAAGCCAGATGGCCCAGGCGTTCGAGAGCCTGTGGGACGGCCCGCTGGAGGGCGTGGTCGTCGCCCAGCACGGGCCAGTCGCGGCCTGCGAGAGGATCGCGGTGCTGCAGGCGGCCCACCCCGTGCCGGATGCGGCCGGGCTCACGGCGGCCGCGCGACTGCTGGAGACGGTGCGGGGACTGACGGCCGACGATCTCGTGGTCGCGCTGATCTCGGGCGGCGGCTCCGCGCTGCTGCCGGCGCCGGCCGGCGGGTTGACGCTGGAAGACGAGATCGCCGTCAATCGCGCCCTGCTCGCCTCCGGCGCGCCGATCTCGGCGATGAACGTGGTGCGCAAGCACGTCTCGCAGATCAAGGGCGGCCGGCTCGCCCATGCCGCGGGACCGGCGCGGGTGGTCAGCCTGATCGTCTCGGACATTCCCGGCGACAATCCCGCCCATGTCGCCTCGGGTCCGACCGTCCCGGACGGTTCGACGCCGCAGGATGCGCGCGAGATCGTCCGCCAGTACCGCATGAACCTGCCGGACCGGGTGATGAAGCACCTGGCCTCGGCCGAAGCCGCAGCGCCCGGCCCGCAGGACGCGACCTTCGCCAGCCACGAGCACCACGTCATCGCCTCGGCCCGCGTCTCGCTCGAAGCCGCCGCGACCAGGGCGCGCGCGGCGGGCGTTGAGACCGTGATCCTGTCGGATGCCATCGAGGGCGAGGCGCGCGACATCGGGCTGATGCATGCGGCGATCGCCCGCGAGGTGCGCACGCGCGGCCGCCCCTTCGCCGCCCCGGTGCTGATCCTCTCCGGCGGGGAGACGACCGTGACGATCGGGGACGAGGGATACGGCAAAGGCGGGCGCAACAGCGAATTCCTGCTGTCGTTTGCGCATGCGATCGAGGGGCTGGACGATGTCCATGCGCTCGCCGCCGACACCGATGGCCGCGACGGCTCGGAACACAATGCCGGCGCCTTTGCCGATGGCGGCTCGGTCCTGCGGATGCGGGCTGCCGGCGAAGATCCGCGCGCGCGGCTGCTCGGCCATGACGCCTATACCGCCTTCGAGGCGATCGGCGACATCTTCACCACCGGCCCGACGGGGACGAACGTCAACGATTTCCGGGCGATCCTGATCCGCTGAGGGGCGCGGCGGCCAGTCCGCTCTTGCGGCATCTGACCCCTAGTGGGCGCGCTGCTCGTTGCGCTTCCGCGTCGCGGCCGCCTTCTTCGCGGAGGCGGAGCGCTCGGCCGCGGTTCTGCCGGCGGAGGCCGCGCCACCCTTCCGCCCGCCCTTTCGGGCAGAGACATGCGTGTCGGGCCTGCCGCGGCCGGAGCCGGACTTGTTGCCGCCGCCGTCCTCCTTGTTGACCGTTGCCCAGGCGCGGCGCTCGGCTTCCTTCTCGGAGAGGCCGCGATCCTCGTAGC
The DNA here is from genome assembly GCA_900469965.1 of Hyphomicrobiales bacterium. Classification (GTDB taxonomy): domain Bacteria; phylum Pseudomonadota; class Alphaproteobacteria; order Rhizobiales; family Rhizobiaceae; genus Mycoplana. The sequence continues at coordinate 78,546 of UBZP01000018.1, forward strand.
TGTCCGCGATGTGCTCGGCCTTGCGCTTCTGCTTGTCCGTGTAGCTCGACTTGTCTCCGCGTGGCATGGTCGCCTCCTTCCGGGGAGTGGACGATGCCGTGCCGGCATCGCATTGCCCTCAAACGGCGGCGCGGCGGACATGTTCCGGGGCCAGGCCCGGCAGCCCGGACCTTGCCTTGCGGCCCGCGTGGATGAACACGCGCTCCATGCGGATCTCGGCGTGGTCTCGGTCTACTATGCCAGCCGCACGCTGCTCCCGGCCAAGACGCGGGCGTTCGTCGACTTCCTCGTCGATGCGTTCCGGCGGCAGGGCCTGCCGGAGCGGTTTTCGGCGGCCGACGGCAAGACCTGAAGACTTCGGGTCAGGAGGCCAGGCCGATTTCTTGTCAGAATTGCCAGCCTGCCGGGACCCAGGCGTAGCCCATGTCAGTCTTCAGCATGCGTCCCAGCCCCGGGAACGGGTAGTGGAACCCCAGGACAAGCAACCGATCAGTCGCGGCCATGTCGAAGATGCGGCGGCGTGATGCGAGCGCGGTGTCCTTGTCTCTGTCGGGCCCGGGTCGCCATGGATTGTCGATGTTGACGACAGGGTGATAGGCAAGGTCGGCCGTGAGAAGCAACTGGTCGTCTTCGGAGTGGACCAGGAACGTCGCCATGCCCGGCGTATGCCCGGGGGCGGCAATGGTGGTGAGGCCCGGCACGATTTCCGCGCCTGCCTCGTAGAGTTCGATGTCCCCTGCGATCGGCGCGACGCTGCGCTTGATCGCCGCTGCGAACCGGTCACGAAAGTCCCGTGGTACCGGCATGTAGGAGAGATCGGGATCGTTGCGCACGAAAAAGTCCCAGTCGGCGCGGGGGGCGTAGACGACGGCATTGGGAAAGGCCTTGTTGCCCTCGGCATTGCGCAGGTTGCCAACGTGATCAGGGTGGGTATGGGACACCACGATCGTGTCGATGTCGCCTGCATCAAGGCCGATGGCGGCGAGGTTTTGGAACAGGCGCCCCCCATTCGGTCCCATCGTGGCGCCGGCTCCCGCCTCGAGCAGGATCCGCCTGCCGCCGACTTCGAGCAACAGCGTATTGAGCTGAAGGGTCATGTGGTCGGCAGGAAGGAAAGCACGGCGAAGTACCTCCTGCAGCTCGGCCTCCGGCGCATCGTTGGCATAGACCGTCGGCGGGCCACCGATCACGCCATCACTCAGAACCGTGGCTTTGATCTGCCCGACCCGGAAACGATAGTACCCAGCATTTCCCGCTTCCGGGCTTTGCGCCTGCGCATGGCTCGAGCCGGCTGCACTCCCCAGCAGGAGCGCGGACGTTCCGGCAACCGCTGAAACCATGATCGTTCGCCGGTTCAATGTCAGTCGATCCATTGCTTTTCCTTTCAGCCGACAATTGGCGTTCGCGGTGGAGGTCTCTAGATGACCCGGATGGGCTGCGCTGATAAGACAGGCAAATCTACGCAGCTTGATAAGGTGGGCTTCGCAATGGACCATTTTCGCTTGGACAGCCTCGATGTTTTCGCGGCGATCGTCAGGTGCGGCGGATTCAGGGCGGCCGCGCTGGAGCGAGGCGTTTCATCGTCGGCGCTCAGCCAGACGATCAACGGTCTCGAAGAGGCCCTCGGCATCCGCCTGCTCAACAGGACGACAAGAAGCGTTGCACCGACGGAGGCGGGCGAGCGGCTCCTGCAACGCCTCGGTCCAGCCCTGCTGGACATTCGACTCGCGGTGGATGACCTGAACCAGTTGAAGGAAAATCCGTCCGGCACCCTTCGCATCAACGCGCCCGGCCCCGCCATCGATCACCTGCTCTGTCCGGCAATGTTCGCCTTCATGGACATCTACCCGGACATCAAGGTCGAACTTGTCGGCGACGCGGCTGTCATCGACATCGTCGAACAAGGCTTTGACGCGGGCGTCCGATTCGGAAAGCAACTGGCCCAGGACATGATCGCGGTACCGCTGGGGCCATCGCTTCGATACGCGATCGTGGCGTCGCCGGACTATATCGCAAGGCATGGCCGGCCTCTGACCCCCAACGACCTCGCTCACCACAATTGTATTCGCCGGCGCTTTCCCGGTGGCACGCTGGTGACCTGGAGATTCGAAAAGGGCGGGGACGCCGTGGAAGTCTTGCCGGAGGGGCGGTTGACGGTTAGTTCGGCGCACAACGAACTGCAAGCCGCTGTCGCCGGATGCGGCTTGGCCCATGTATTCGAGGACTACGCCACGCAACACCTGGCAGACGGGCGGTTGACGGAGGTTCTGACGGACTGGAGCCCCCGTCTGCCGAGTTGGTATCTCTACTACCCGAGCAAGAGGCACTCCAGTGCCGCCATGCGAGCCTTGGTGAGCTTCTTGCGCTCCTACGATTGGAACGTGTCCCGGATGCCGGCTTAGTCGGACGGTCATGACCTGCGGTCAACCGAGACCGATGCAGAAACTGCGGGGTGTGCCGCAACCCGGTTTCGGTTTTGCGTTTCCTGCGCTATCCAGACGGAAAGGACATCGGCGGAGAGCGGCATGGCGGGTGCGGAGGTGCGGATCGGGGAGAGCTGGCGGGCGCTGCTTTCGGAGGAATTTGCAAGCCCCTACATGGCGGCGCTGAGGAGCTTTCTCGTTCGCGAGAAGGAGCAGGGAAAGCGGATCTTTCCGAAGGGGGCGGAGTATTTCCGCGCCCTCGACCTGACGCCGCTTTCGGAGGTCAAGGTCGTGATCCTCGGGCAGGACCCCTATCACGGCGAGGGGCAGGCGCACGGGCTCTGCTTCAGCGTGCGCCCGGGCGTGCGCATCCCGCCGTCGCTCGTCAACATCTACAAGGAAATGGCCACCGACCTGGGGATCGAGCCGGCGCGGCACGGCTTCCTCGAGCACTGGGCGCGACAGGGCGTGCTGCTGCTCAACAGCGTCCTGACGGTGGAGATGGGCCGCGCCGCCTCGCATCAGGGGCAGGGGTGGGAGCGGTTCACCGATGCGGTGATCCGCGCCGTCAACGACAACGACCAGCCGGTCGTCTTCATGCTCTGGGGTTCCTACGCGCAGAAGAAGGCGGCGTTCGTCGACAGGACGAAGCATCTGGTGCTGCGCGCGCCGCATCCCTCGCCGCTTTCGGCGCACAACGGCTTCTTCGGCTGCCGGCATTTCTCCCAGGCGAACGCCTTCCTGGAGAGCCGGGGCCGCCCGCCGATCGACTGGGCGCTGCCGCAGCGCCCGGAGTAGCCCCAAGGCCGCCGGACCTCTTCTCCCCGGCGGGGAGAGGTGGGGCGCAGCGCCGGACGAGGGGCCGGTATCAGGCCGGGCGCGACAGGGTTTCCGCAAGCAGGGCCAGCACCGCGTCCGTGTCGATGCCGATGCAGGCGTGCTGGCTCGGCAGTTCGTCCCAGTTCCCCGGCGGGAAGGCGCGGCCATCGGGTTTCTGGATGGTCTGGCCGTCGGCGATGCCGCCGGCGACGACGCGGATCGCGCCGCTGCGGGTGGTGAAGAGCTCGGGCGCGACGAGATAGATGCAGGCGCAGCTGTCGTGGACGACCATGCCGTCCTTCACGTGCCGGCCGTAGAAGTCGATATAGAGCTGCGAGATGTCCGACAGCAGCTTCGCCCGGGCGCCGCCCTTCCGGACGATCTCGTCCAGCAGCGTGCGCGTCATCACCGTCTTCATCGTCACGTCGAGGCCGACGACGGTCACGTTCCAGGGGGCGGTCATCACCACGTCGGCCGCCTCCGGATCGCCGTGGATGTTGGCTTCGGCGGCGGGCGTGATGTTGCCGGGAACGTCGAAGGCGCCGCCCATGATGATCACCTGCTTCACGAGGGCTGCGATCTGCGGGTCTTCCTTCAGCGCAAACGCGAGGTTCGACATGCGGCCGACGGCGATCAGCGTCACCTCGCCGGGGTTTTCCCGCACGGTATCGATGATGAAGCGGTGGGCGGGGCGCGGGTCGACGGGCAGGTCGATCGTCTGCGGCACGTCGATATTGCCGAGGCCGTCATGGCCGTGGATCATCACCGGCCAGTCGACCGGGTTGCGCATCGGGTCGAAGGCCTTGCCGTCGCCCCTGGCGACCGGTGCGGTGATGTTCCATTCGCGCTTGAGGAACAGCGCGTTGCGGGTCGTCGTCTCGACGGAGGCATTGCCGAAGACGGTGGTGATGCCGATCAGATCGATCTCGGGATGCTGGTGCAGGAACAACAGCGCCATGGCGTCGTCGATGCCGGGATCGGTGTCGAATATGACCTTGTGCATAAGGCGGATCTTTCGGTTCTGTGGGCCGCGCTACTGGAAGCGGCGGATCGAGAAGGCGTCGAGCGCGGGGTTCAGGTCGCCGGCAAACAGATCGGCAACGTGGCGGCCGGTGGTGGCTGCGAGCGTCAGGCCGAGATGGCCGTGGCCGAAGGCGAAGGCGATGCGCGGGTCGCCCGGATGGAGGCCGATGACGGGGACCGAATCCGGTGTCGAGGGGCGGCGCCCCATCCATTCGGTGCCGCCCTCATCGGGCAGGTCCGGCACATAGCGGCGCATCTTCTTGCGCATGGCGGCGGCGCGCGCGTAGTTGGCGGCCGTCTCCGGCTTTGCCAGCTCGACGGCGCCGCCGACGCGCAGCATGTTCTCGAAGGGCGTGGCGACGAAGCCGTGCTCGGAAAAGAACACCGGCATCTCCAGCGTCACCGACGGATTGACGAAGGTGGTGTTGTAGCCCCGCTCGGTCTCCAGGTAGACGTGCAGGCCGACCCGCTCGACGAGCGGTTTCGACCAGACGCCGGCGGCGACGACGACCTTGTCGAAGAGGTGGTTGTTCTGCGCTTCGGTGCGGACGGATATGCCCTCGCCGTTCCAGGACAGCGAGGAGACGGCGGCATCGATGAACGATGCGCGCTCGCGGATCGCCGCCTGCAGGCGGCGCAGGAAGGTCAGCGGATACTCGAACGTCTGGTAGCCGTCATTGTAGATCGCACCGGCGAAATTGCCGGTGAGCGCCGGGACGCGGCGGCGCGTCTCGGCGGCGTCGAGCTTCTCGACGTCGAAGCCGCCGAGGAGGCGGGCGTTGTCCACCTCGTGGGCGAAGGCCTTGTCGCGGGCGGCCTCGGTGTCGAAGATCGCAAGCGCGCCCGTCTTGCGGATATGGCCGGAAATGCCGATCGTCTGCGCCATGGCGGCGTGATCGGCGGCGGCGGTCCGCATCAGGAAGGTGAGGGCCTTGCGGGAGCGCTCGACCTGGGCGGGGCGGGAGGCGGCGAGCAGGCGTATCAGCCAGGGCAGCAGCGAGGGCACGTCGCCCCAGCGAAGGGCGAGCGGGCCGAGCGGATCGAGCAGCCAGCGGGGCGCGGACAGCAGCATGCCCGGGCGGGCGATCGGGTCGATTTCCGGAACGGCGAGGATGCCGGCATTGCCGACGGAGGCCGGCAGCCCGCCGGCATCGCGCTCGATGATGGTCACCTGATGGCCGCGGTCGAGAAGGTGAAGTGCCGTGGCGCAGCCGATGATGCCGCCGCCGACGATGCCGATATGTGCCATGCCTGTCCTGCTTTTGGTCCGCCGAAAGGGCGCGCCGCGCGACTCCCCTTTCCTGTCGGGGCGGACGATAGACGGAAAAGAAAAGCCTGTCGACCGCGTGCGGACCAGGCTTCAATTTCCGGTTGGAACCGCGGGTCGTCGGCCCGCCCCCTATCGGGGCGGGGCTGGTCCGGCCGCAGTCCGCGCCGTGTCGCGCCGGCGGACGGTCTGCCACAGGAAGGCGCCGACGAAGAGGATCGTCATCAGCACGACGATGGTCGGGGCCGGGGCGCTGTCGAGGAAGAAGCTCAGGTAGATCCCGGCCAGCGAGGCGCCGACGGCGACGAGGACAGCGACGGCGAGCATCGCGCCGAAGCGACGGGTCAGAAGCGCTGCGATCGCCCCCGGCGCCACCAGCATGGCCACCGACAGGATGATGCCGACCGCCTTCAGCGCGCCGACGACGACGAGCGAGAGCACCGCGAGCAGGCCGTAGTGGAGCAGGCGAACGGGCAGTCCGATCGCCGCGGCGTGCTGGCGGTCGAAGGCCTGCACCAGCAGGTCCTTGCGGAAGACCAGGATGAAGCCGGTGCAGGCGAGCGCGATCAGGCCGGTCTCCAGAAGATCGGAGGTCGCGATGCCCAGCATGTCGCCGAACAGGATATGGTCCAGATGGACGTCGGATTCGATCGAGACGTAGAGCACGATGCCGAGGCCGAACATGCCGGAAAAGACGATGCCGAGGATCGTATCCTCCTTCACGCGGCTGTTGTTGCGGATATAGCCCGCCGCCAGCGCACAGAAGAGGCCGGCGACGAAGGCGCCGATGGCAAAGGGAAGGCCGATGACGTAGGCGATGACGACGCCGGGCAGCACGGCATGGGAGACCGCGTCGCCCATCAGCGACCAGCCCTTGAGCACCAGGTAGCAGGAGAGCAGCGCCATCGGCACGGCGATCATCAGGGTCACGGCGAAGGCATACTGCATGAAGCCGAGGCGGAAGGGCAGCAGCGCCAGTTCGAGGGTCTCGCTCATTCGGTTCCTCCGCGCTGCTCCAGCGCCAGCCGTCCCTTGCGGCGGATGGCGATCAGCCCGTGCTTCGGGGCCAGGACGAAGGCGGCAAGGAAGATCAGCGTCTGCAGCACGACGATGATGCCGCCGGTGGCGCCGTCGAGGAAGTAGGAGACATAGGCGCCGACGAAGCTCGTGCCGGCGCCGAGCAGGGCGGCGATCACGATCAGCCGCTGGAAGCGGTCGGTCAGCAGATAGGCGGTGGCGCCCGGCGTCACCACCATGGCGATGACGAGGAAGGCGCCGACGGTCTGCATGGCGGCGACGGTGGAAGCGGCCAGCAGCGTGAAGAACAGCAGCTTCAGCGCCAGCGGCTTCAGCCCGATCGAGCGGGCATGGTTCTCGTCGAAGAAGGTCACCATCAGGTCCTTCCACTTCAAGAGCAGGATCAGGAGCGTCACGCCGCCGATGATGGCGAGCTGCAGCGTGTCGGACGGGGTGATCGCCAGGATGTTGCCGAGCACGATGGTCTGGATGTTCACCGAGGTCGGCGACAGCGAGACCATGAACAGGCCGACGCCGAAGAAGGAGGTGAAGATCATGCCGATGATCGCGTCCTCCTTCAGCCGGGTGCGGTGATTGAGGAACAGCATGGCCCCGGCCGCGAGGCCGCCGGACAGGAAGGCGCCGGCGGAAAACGGCAGGCCGAGCATGTAGGCGCCGGCGACGCCGGGCACGATCGAATGCGAGAGCGCGTCGCCGATCAGCGACCAGCCCTTCAGCATCAGATAGGCGGACAGGAAGCCGCAGACGCAGCCGACGAGCGCGCTGACCCACATGGCATTGACCATGTAGTCGTAGCCGAAAGGTTCGAGGAGAACGTTCACTTTCCGGCCTTCTCGGGTTCGGCGGAAGCATTCTTCCTCTCGCCGTAGATGACGAAGGGCCGCTCGTCGTCGGTGATGACCTTGACCTGGCGGGCGTCCTCGTCCTCGTGCAGGTCGGGGCCGGCGAGGATGAAGTGGCGCAGCACGCCGCCGAAGGCGCGCTCGAGGTTGGCCTCGGTGAAGGTCTCGGCGGTCGGGCCGGAGGCGATGACGGTGCCCTTGACGAAGACGGTGCGGTCGCAGAAGTCGGGCACGCTGCCGAGGTTGTGGGTGGAGACAAGCATCACCCGGCCCTCGTCGCGCAGGGTGCGCAGCAGCGCGATGATCTGCTCCTCGGTGGTGACGTCGACGCCGGTGAAGGGCTCGTCGAGCAGGATCACCCGGCCCTCCTGGGCGAGCGCGCGGGCGAGGAAGACGCGCTTGCGCTGGCCGCCGGAGAGTTCGCCGATCTGGCGCTTGCGGAACTCGCTCATGTTCACCCGGGCGAGCGCCTCGGAAACCATCTCGTGGTCGCGCTTCGTGGGGATGCGCAGCCAGTTCATGTGGCCGTAGCGGCCCATCATCACCACGTCCTCGACGAGGACGGGAAAGGTCCAGTCGACCTCCTCGGCCTGGGGGACGTAGGCGACGAGGTTCTTCCTCAGCGCCTCGCGCACCGACATGCCGAGGATCGTCACCGAGCCGCCGGCCAGCGGCACGAAGCCCATGAGCGCCTTGAAGAGCGTGGACTTGCCGCTGCCGTTGACGCCGACCAGCGCCGTGATCGTGCCGCGGGGCACGGAGAAACTGGCGTGCTTGAGGGCTGTGACGCCCGTCCGGTAAGTGACCGTGACGTCGTCTGCGACGATGCCGTCCACGGGCTTGCTGCGTCCGCCCATCATCATTGCGACAGGCCCTTCACGATGGTCTCGGACGTCACGCGCAGGAGATCGAGATAGGTCGGCACCGGGCCGTCCGCCTCGCTGAGGCTGTCGACGTAGAGCACGCCGCCGTAGGCAGCTCCGGTCTCCGCGGCGACCTGGCGGGCCGGCTTGTCGGAAACCGTGCTTTCGGAGAAGACGACGTGGATGTTGTGCGCGCGCACCGCATCGATCACCGCCTTGACCTGCTTGGGCGTGCCCTGCTGGTCGGCGTTGATCGGCCAGAGGAAGAGCTCCTTCAGCCCGAAATCGCGGGTGAGGTAGCTGAATGCGCCCTCACTGGTGACGAGCCAGCGCTTGTCCTCGGGAAGCCTGTCGAGCTCGGCCTTGATCTCGGCCGAGAGCGCCCGGATCTTGTCGCCATAGGCCTTCGCATTGGCCTCGTAGACGGCGGCATTGTCCGGGTCGATCGAGGCGAGCGCCTTGCGGATGTTCTCGACATAGATCAGCGCGTTGTCCGGCGACATCCAGGCGTGCGGATTGGGCTTGCCGGTATAGGGCCCCTCGGCGATCCCCATCGGCTCGACGCCGTCGCTGACGACTGCGCTCGGCACGTCGTTGAGATTGGCGAGAAACTTCTCGAACCAGAGCTCAAGGTTGAGGCCATTCCAGAGCACCAGCGAGGCGTCCTGCGACTTGAGGATATCGCGCGGGGTCGGCTGGTAGTTGTGGATCTCGGCGCCCGGCTTGGTGATGGACTCCACGACTGCGGCGTCGCCGGCGACGTTGCGCGCCATGTCGGCGATGACGGTGAAGGTCGTGACGACCTTGGGTTTTTCCTGTGCCGCTGCGAACTGGGCCCCGCCCAGGATCAAAGCTGTTGCGAGGAGGGCGGACCGGGCCAGATCTATGAACATAAAAAATCCCTTAAGCGCTTTTGCGAATGAGTTGCAATCAAATATAGGCGGCGAACGCGGCTTGTCAATGCAATTGCAAATCATTCGCAAAAACGATCACCTGCGCCGGCTGGCGACCGGTTGTTAACCATCGCAAGCGGGAAATGGTCTGCGGGGGCCCGCCGTGCCGGCCCTTAAGGTTTCCGAAACGTCCCGGGAAATACGGTGGTTCCCATTCCGCGCCTCCCTGGGGCCGTCTTTTCACTTCAAAGAGTGGTGCGTCCCGTTGAAGCTTCTCCCGTCAAAACTGCGGCTGCCGAAGAAGGTGCTGATCCTGCTTGCCGGCGTGATCGTTTTGACGGGGGCGTCCGGGGCGGTGGCCGTGTTCGTCGGCCGCGACGCCATCCTCGGCCCGCCGGAGGAGCGAATTTCAGGGGTCGCCTGCACGACCGTGCTGACGGTCAGGCAGAACCGGGACGGACAGGAATGGCTGCGCCGCTATATCCGCGCCAAGGCCGATGACGGCGACATGCGGATCAAGACCGCGCTCAGGGTGGCCGGGGCGCTTTCCAACCAGGAAAAGGCCGATCTCTACCAGGTGGTCCTGCTCGACGAGGCAGGGCCGGCGTCGCGGGCGGACATGCGCGGCCGGGCGATCGGCGCGGAGGTGCTGTTTTCACGCGAGCCCGGCAAGATCGCCGGCCTGACGGCGCCGTTCCAGGCGAGTTACGCCGAAGGCGCCGCTGCGGAGAACGGCGAGTTCTATGGCGAGCGCAAGGCGCTGAAGCTGGACGAGATCAAGGGCATCGTGACCGCGATGGCCGACCGGACGGACTGTCTGGACCCGGCGGCTGCCGGCGAGGACGCTACGGCGTCCCATGGCGAGGCGGCGGCCGAAGAACCTGCCGCCGAGGCGGCACACGGCAGTGGCGAGGCCGAGCCCGAGGAGCACGCGGCAGCGGCGCACTGAGCGCTGGAGGCTGACCTCCGCGCCGCATGCCAGGGAAACAACCGAAGCGCGCGCCCACGGGCACGTTCCACGCCTGAAGCAGCCCGTACTCCCGGCATTACGAAAAAAACCCCGCGCATGGCGCGGGGTTTTCGCTTTCCTGGACCGAGGTATACGGCCGATCAGTCGGCCTTCGCCCGGCGGGCCGGGAACAGGATGACGTCGCGGATCGACGGGGCGTTGGTCAGGAGCATGATCAGGCGGTCGACGCCGACGCCGAGGCCGCCGGCGGGCGGCATGCCCTGGTCGATCGCATCGAGGAACTCGTCGTCCAGCTGCTTGGCCTTCTCGCCGCGGGCATGCGCCTGCTCCAGCTGCTCGACCATGCGGGCGCGCTGTTCTTCCGGGTCGTTCAGCTCGGAGAAGGCGTTGCCCAGTTCCCAGGTGTTGCAATAGGTCTCGAAGCGCTCGACGAGGCGCGGCTCACCCGGCACTTCCTTGGCGAAGGGCGAGATGTCCTTGGGGAAGTGGGTGACGTGCGCCGGCTGGATCAGCGTCGGCTCGACCTTCTCCTCGAAGATGAAGGCGAGGCATTCGCCCCAGGTCCAGTCCTTCTCCACCTCGAAGCCGGCGGCCGTCGCGGCAGCGCGGGCCTCCTCGTCGGTCTTGAGGCCCAGGAAGTCGATGCCGGTCACTTCCTTGACGGCGTCCGGCATCGGCACCCGCCGGAACGGGCCCTTGAAGGAGAGCTCCTTGTCGCCGTAGGTGAACTCCGTCGAGCCGTGGATCTTCATCGCCAGTTCGGCGAACATGCGCTCGACGAGGTCCATGATGTCCTCGTAGTCGGCATAGGCCCAGTAGCACTCCATCATGGTGAACTCGGGATTGTGACGGGTCGAGACGCCTTCGTTGCGGAAGTTGCGGTTGATCTCGAACACCTTGTCGGTGAGGCCCGATACCAGCGTGCGCTTCAAGAACAGTTCCGGCGCGATGCGCAGGTACATGTCGAGCTTCAGCGTGTTGTGGTGGGTCTTGAAGGGCTCGGCGGTGGCGCCGCCATAGACCGAATGCAGCATCGGCGTCTCGACTTCCATGAAGCCGTCGTTCTCCATGAAGCGGCGGATGCCGGAGACGATCTTCGAGCGCTGCTGGAAGCGGAGCTTGGATTCCTCGTTGGTCATGATGTCGAGATGGCGCTTGCGGTAGCGGATCTCGACATCGGCGACGCCGTGCCATTTCTCCGGCATCGGCAGCAGCGACTTGGTCAGCATGATGATCTGTTGCGCGTTGATCGTCAGCTCGCCGCGCTTGGTGCGCCGGACGACGCCGGTGACGCCGATGATGTCGCCGAGATCGATCATCGGCAAGAGCGCGCGGGCCTCTTCGCCGGTGACGTCCTTGTGGGAGAAGATCTGGATCTTGCCCGAGGCGTCATGGAGGTCCATGAACATGCCGGAATTGCGCGAGGAATAGACGCGGCCGGCGACGGTGACGACGTCGCCGCTCTCGGTGTCGGGCTCGAGGTCTTCGTATTTCTCCGCCAGTTCCGCATTGGTGATCGTGCGGTGGAAATGGGCCGGATAGACGTCGCCGACCTGCTGGCGCAGAAGATCGAGCTTCTGGCGGCGCACTTCGGTCGCGTCGGAGGACAGGGCGGCGGTTGTGTTCTTGTCGTTCATCGTTGTGTCCTTACTTGCCGCTGCCGGTCATGGATGCCACCACCTTGGCGGCGACTTTCAGACGCTGGCGGACGACGGAGCGGCCGAGGATGGCCATCGAGTCGAACAGCGGCAGCGAGCGCGACGAGCCGGAGACGGCGACGAAAAGCGGCGCCAGCACCACCTTCAGCTTCTTGTCCATGCGCTCGGCGATGGCGCGCAGCTCCGCCTCGATGCTCTCGACGTTCCACTCGAAGATCTTCTCCAGGTCCGGTTGGACGATGTTGAGGATCTCCAGGATTTCCTCCGGCGTCGACTTCACCTTGGCGAAGGCGGCCGGCTCCAGCCCGAGGTCGGACTTCAGCAGGAAGCCGGCGAGCTCGGGCAGTTCGCCGAGCTTGGTGATGCGCGACTGCGACAGCTTCAGGCCTTCCTTCAGCCGGTCGTTCTCCATCGCCCAGGCGAGCACGCGGGCGGCGAATTCCTCTTCCGAGAACTTCTCGCGCAGCCAGCGGCCGTTCAGCCAGTCGAGCTTCTGGATGTCGAAGATGGCGCCGGATTTCGACAGGTTCTCCGGGTCGAATTTCGCCGCCAGTTCCTCCATCGTCATCAGTTCCTCGCCCTCGGCGATCTGCATGAAGAACAGGCCGAGGAAGTTCATCAGCGCTTCCGGCACGTAGCCGAGCGCCGAATAGTAGGAGATCGAGGTCGGGTTCTTGCGCTTCGACAGCTTGGACTTGTCGGCGTTGCGCATCAGCGACAGGTGCATGAAGACCGGCTGGTCCCAGCCGAAGTAGCGGTAGAGCAGGATGTGCTTCGGTACCGAGGCCAGCCATTCCTCGCCACGGGCGACATGGGTGATCTTCATCAGATGGTCGTCGATGACGTTCGCCATGTGATAGGTCGGCATGCCGTCGCCCTTGATGAGCACCTGCATGTCGACGCTGTCCCACGGGATCGAAACGTCGCCGTAGACGCCGTCGGTGAAGTCGCAGGAGCCCTCGGCCGGGATCTTCATGCGGATGACGGAGCTCTCGCCGGCCGCCATCTTGGCGGTGACTTCCTCGGCGCTCAGGTGCAGGCAGAGGCCGTCATACTTCGGGGGCTTGCCGGCGGCGCGCTGGGCCTCGCGCATCTGCTCCAACCGCTCGGGCGTGCAGAAGCAGCGGAAGGCATGGCCCTTGTCGAGCAGTTCCTGCGCATAGGGCTGGTACATGTCCTTGCGGTCGGACTGGCGATAGGGGCCGTAGGGGCCGCCGATGTCGGGGCCTTCCGACCATTCCAGCCCGCACCACTTCAGCGCGTCCAGCACCTTCGTCTCGAACTCCGGGGTCGAGCGGGTCGCGTCGGTATCCTCGATGCGCAGGATGAAGGTGCCGTTGTTCTTCTTCGCGAAGAGATAGTTGAACAGCGCGATATAGGCGGTGCCGACATGCGGCTCGCCGGTGGGGGAGGGTGCGATGCGGACGCGTACGGGGGCGTTCGTGTCGGAAGTGCTCATTTTTCTTCGGCCCGGTCGAAATGCGGTGAAGCCGCCCGCCGGAGGAAGTACCGGGTGATCGGCTCATGCTTGTAAGGGAGGGAACGCCCGATGGGTCGCCGGAAAAGTGGCGGATCCGGAGCTTTCCGTTTGGGCTGGGGTGAGACCACATTCGACCCGGCGCGTCAAGGGCCGGCGCGTCCGGTCCGCCGCATCCGCGCTAGCGGACGGGCCAGACCTGGAGCAGCGCGGGGACGCTGACGAGGATGATCAGCAGCGACAGCGGCAGGCCGAGCCGCGGGTAGTCGCTGAACCTGTAGCCGCCTGGTCCCATCACCAGCGTGTTGCACTGATGGCCGATCGGCGTGAGGAAATCGCAGCCGGCACCGATCGCCACCGCCATAAGGAAGGCCTCGGGCCGATAGGACAGCGCCGAGGCGAAGCTGACGGCGATCGGCGCCATCACCAGCACGGTTGCGGCATTGTTGAGGAACGGCGTCACCGCCATCGCGCTGACGAGGATCAGCGCCAGTGCGCCGTAGGCCGGCATGCCGGAGGCGATCGAGCCGAGCCAGCCGGCGATCAGTTCGCTGCCGCCGGTGGTGCGCAGCGTGTCGCTGACGGGGATCAGTGCTGCGAGCATCACCAGGATCGGACCGTCGACGGCGCGGTAGGCATCGCCGAGCGGGAGGACCCGAAAGAGCAGCATGCCCACGGCCGCGGCGAAGAAGGCGGTGGCAACGGGGACGGCGCCGGTCGCGCTGGCGATCATGGCCGCGGCCAGGATGATCAGCGGCACATAGGCGCGCCGGCGCGAACCGAGCAGGATCTGCCGCTGCGCCAGCGGCAACAGTCCCAGTTCCTGCAGCGTCGGGGGCAGCGTCTTCGTGCCGCCCTGGACCATCAGCACGTCGCCCGGTGCGAGATTGACCTCGCTCAGGCGCTCTGCGAGCCGCTTTCCCTGCCGGCTGACGGCCAGCAGGTTGATGCCGTAGCTGTGAAAGAGGGCGAGCCTGCGGGCCGAAAGGCCGGCAAGGCGGGAATCGATGGTGACGACGACCTCGACCGCGGTGATCTCCTCGCCGGCCGCGGGCGTTTGCTGGATCGGCTTGCCGGAGAGCTTGAGGCCGGCCGCCTCGGTGACGTGGGCGAGTGCGGTCGGGGTCCCCTCGAGCAGGATCGTGTCGCCCTTCTGCACGGTCACGTCCGGAAGCGGCGCCATCCGGCGCCCCTCACGGATGATCGCGGTCGCGGCGATGTCGCCTTCTCCCGGCTTCAGGATTATGTTCAGGGTCTTGCCGAGGGCGGTCGATTTCTCCGTCACCGTCGCGTCGGAAGAATAGGTGGACAGTTCCAGCGCCTCGTCCAGCGACGGGTTCTGCCGGACGCGTTCGGGCACCAGGCGGTGGAGCAGCAGCAGGGACAGGATGCCGGTCACGGTCAGGATGCCGCCGACGGCGGTGAAGTCGAACATGGTGAAGCTCTGGCCGGTGATCTCCTGGCGCATGCGCGAAACCACGATGTTCGGCGAGGTGCCGATCTGGGTCATCAGGCCGCCGAGCAGGGCGGCGAAGGCCATCGGCATCAGGTAGCGCGAGACGGGGACGCCGGACCGGCGCGAGAACTGGAAGGCCATCGGCATCATGATCGCGAGTGCGCCGATGTTCTTGATGAAGGCGGACATCAATGCGACGGTGACGAGGAGCAGCGCCATCTGCGGGGTGAACCCGGTCAGGTTCGGGAAGAACTTCTGCACCGCCCGGTTGATGATGCCGGACCGGGCGACACCCGCACTGACGACGAGCGCGCTGCCGACGATGATGACGATGTCGTCGCTGAAGCCGGAGAAGGCCTTATCGAAGGGAACGATGCCGACCGCGACCGAGGCGAGCAGGGCCAGGCACGCGACGATGTCGTAGCGGACGCGATCCCAGACGAATCCGGCCATCATCAGGATGATGACGGCGAAGGACAGGATCTGCGGCATTGACATCGACTTACCCTTCCGCCGTGCGGGGCACACCGGCGCATCAGAAATTCGCGCGCGCCGCCAAGGTTCCGGAACGATCCCGCTCCTGCTTCATTATTGGCACGGGTGGCGCGGCCGTGCCAACCGGACGCGACGGAGATGGAGAACGCAGGGATTTTTCCGGTTTCTTCCTGCGGCCAACGAAACGGCAGTCGAGCTCCTTACCCGCCCGACCAGCGCCCCCGCTTCCTTCAAAACGCAAGGTCGGCGCGCTTTCGCTCGCCGGCCCTTTTCATGGCTTGTTGATGGAGGCCGGTCAGTGCAGCCGCTGGCTCGCCTTCTTCCTGAGGCGGGCGTTGCGCGACAGCATGTTCAGCACCTCGACCAGCGCCGAAAACGCCATGGCGGCATAGACGTAACCCTTGGGAACGTGGAAGCCCATGCCTTCGGCAATCAGCGTCGTGCCGATCATCAGCAGGAAGGCCAATGCCAGCATGACGATCGTCGGGTTCTTCTCGATGAAGTTCGCGAGCGGCGTGGCAGCCAAAAGCATGACCGTGACGGCGACGACGACGGCCGCCACCATGATCGGCAGGTGCGGCGTCATGCCGACGGCGGTGATGATGCTGTCCACCGAGAAGACGAGGTCGAGCAGCAGGATCTGGCCGATGGCGGCGGTGAAGGAGGCATTCGCCGTCGAGGCGATGAAGTCCTCGTTGTGGTCGTCGGGGTCGACGTTGTGGTGGATCTCCTTGGTGGCCTTCCAGACAAGGAAGAGTCCGCCGGCGATCAGGATCATGTCCTTCCAGGAAAACCCGTGGCCGAACAGTTCGAAGACCGGCGTGGTGAGCTTGACGATCCAGGCGATCGTACCGAGCAGGGCAAGGCGCATGACCAGCGCCAGCCCGATGCCGACGCGGCGGGCGGATTCGCGCTGGTCCGGGGGAAGCTTGTTGGTGAGGATGGAAATGAAGATCAGGTTGTCGATGCCGAGAACCACCTCCATGACGATCAGCGTTACAAGAGCGATCCACGCTTCTGGGCTCTGCATCAGGGCCAGGATGCTTTCCATCCGATATCTTCCTCTCCGGTTTCAGGCTTGGTGAGGCAGGTATGTATGGAGAGTGGGGGAAGTTGCAAGACGGCGACGCCACATGCGGGCGCGAACGGGCGCGCAGAAGGGGGCAAACCGCCCCGCCGGCGCGCCGCGCGGATCAAATATGCGTGATCCCGGCGCAACGCCGCCGGGTGTGCGGGCTCAGGATTGCGGCGTGCCGTAGGCGGCGAGGAAGACCCGGATGCCGCTGGCGACGATACGCTCGATCTCGGCCTCGGGCGGCGGGGAGGCCATCGTGCCGAACAGGCGGTGCTTGAAAATGCCCACCGTGGCCAGTTCGAGGAACTGGCGGGCGCCAAGCTCGGTATCGTCGATCGCAAGCCGCCCCCGGGCGACCTGCCGGTCGAGATAGTCCTTGAGAACCGAAACCGGGTTCATCGGCGTCGCCGCGAGGAAGCCGCACGCGAGCGTGGGCATGCGCTGGTTGACGGCGAGCACCATGCGCATGGCCTTGATCGTGTATTCGGAGGAGATGTGGCGGGCGAACAGCGCGCCGAAATCGTGGAGCGCTTCGGCGACGGTCAGGTCCGGGTTCAGCGCATGGCGGGCGGATTCGGTGATGCGGAAACGCTCGCGCTGGATGAGCTCGGCGAACAGGTCTTCCTTGTTCTGGAAATAGACGTAGATCGTACCCTTGGAGACGCCGGCGGCGCGGGTGATGTCGTTCATGCTGGCCGCGTCGAAGCCCTGCTCCATGAAAACGCGTTTGGCGCCATCGAGGATCTGCTCGCGCTTGACCGGATCTTCCCCGGCGGCACGGCGCCCGCCCTGCGGCGTCGCGCTGTCTTCGCGGGAGCCTTTCGTTAACTCCGTCTCCATCGCGTCCTGCAAAACCTCCTGCCAGATCCGTTTTTCGAACCGCGCGGTTCGATTTGCTCTTGATATGGATCAGATTTGGTATTATGTCAAATCGAACTGAACGGTTCAGTTCAATGAATTTCATGTCCTCCTGACATTCCCGGTGAGCAGATGTCCGTCCTAAAGAGTACGAGCAAAGCCAAGGTCCGCCCTGTCGACGACGATTTCGTCGCGGAGCCCGCGGAGCCCGCGGAGGCGCAGCCGGCGGCCGAAGCCCCGTCTGCGCCGCAGCCCGCCGCGCCGGCGACCGCCGAGCCGGCGCCTGCCGCCGCGCCCGCGAAATCCGGCGGCAAGCGTCGCCTGCTGCCGATCCTGCTGCTGGCCGCGCTCGCAGGCGGCGCCTGGTACGGCTACGACTGGTGGACGACCGGCCGCTTCATGGTCTCGACCGACGATGCCTATATCGAGGGCGATATCGCCACGATCTCGCCGAAGGTCACCGGCTATGTCGCCAAGGTCGAGGTTGCCGCCAACCAGCTGGTCAAGGCGGGCGACGTGCTGGTGACGCTCGACGACGGCGACTACCGCAATGCGCTCGACCAGGCCAATGCCCAGATTGAGACCTCGCAGCTGGCGCTGCACCGCATCGATGCGCAGATCGACGGGGCGCGTGCTTCGCTGGCCCAGGCCCAGGCGCAGAAGGCGGCGCTCGAGGCGGCGGTGCGCGGCGCGCAGATCAACCAGACGCGCGCGAGCGAGCTGCAGTCGAAGGAGGTCGGCACCACCGCCGATCTCGATACCGCCAATGTCGCGCTCGACCAGGCCCGCGCAAACCTCGCCGGCGGGGAGGCGACCATCGTGTCGGCAACCGCCAACGTCGCCCTGCTGGAAGCGCAGCGCAAGGAAACCGAAGGGACGATCCGCACGCTCGAGCTGCAGCGCGACAAGGCTGCGCGCGACCTGAGCTTCACGGTGCTGAAGGCGCCCTATGACGGTGTCGTCGGCAACCGGTCGGTCCAGGTCGGCGATCTGGTCTCGCCCGGCCAGCGGCTGATGGCGCTGGTTCCGACCCGCGAGCTCTACATCGACGCGAACTTCAAGGAAACGCAGATCCGCCATCTCGTGCCCGGATCGAAGGTCACCGTCTATGTCGATGCCTTCGACGACGACCCGATCACGGGGACGGTGGCCTCGATCGCGCCCGCCTCCGGCTCTGTCTTCTCGCTGCTGCCGCCCGAGAACGCCACCGGCAACTTCACCAAGATCATCCAGCGCGTGCCCGTCCGCATCGCGCTGCCGCAGGAGGCGCTCGACAGCGGTCGCCTGCGGGCCGGCCTCAGCGTGGTCGTCGATGTCGATACCCGCACGGCACCCGAGGCAGGCACCGTGGCGGGAAAGTGAGTGCTGCGCGCCCATGAAGGGCGCGCAGCATTCCATGGCCTGAGTCCACGGCCCGAACCGTGGGGCCCGAGCCCGGCCCGAGCGCATTCGGGCGCCGAACCGGACGGGCCGCCAAATCAATCCGATGCCGGGCGTTCCAGCGGGCCGGCATGAACCGATGCTGCACGCCCCTGTCGTTCGCGCCGGGCGGCAGCTGGACCCAACCACGGCGACATCCCCTCAAGTCCTGATCCGACGGGGGATGCGCCAGCGGAGCCGAGCATGTCTGCCACCACCGCCGTTCCGGGCAAGGCCATCGCGCCCGCAGCGCCCGCGACCGAGACCATGGATCCGAAGCGCCTGATCGCCTTCCTGGCCATGGTGCTCGGCATGTTCATGGCCATCCTCGACATCCAGGTCGTCTCCGCCTCGCTGTCGGAGATCCAGGCCGGGCTCAGCGCCGGCTCCGACGAGATCGCCTGGGTGCAGACCGCCTATCTGATCGCCGAGGTGATCATGATCCCGCTGTCGGGCACGCTCGCCCGCATCGTCTCGACGCGCTACCTCTTCACCATCTCGGCGGCCGGCTTCACGCTCGCCAGCGTGCTCTGCGCCACGGCGACCAACATCGAGCAGATGATCGTCTATCGCGCGCTGCAGGGCTTCATCGGCGGCGGCATGATCCCCTCGGTCTTCGCGGCCGCCTTCACCATCTTCCCGCCGTCGAAGCGCAGCGTCGTCAACCCGATGATCGGCCTGATCGCGACCCTTGCGCCCACGATCGGCCCGACGGTCGGCGGCTATCTCAGCCATGCCTTCTCCTGGCACTGGTTGTTCCTCATCAATCTGGTGCCCGGCATCATCGTCACCATCGTCGCCTGGAACTTCATCGACTTCGACAAGCCCGAGTGGTCGCTGATGAAGAAGTTCGACTGGTGGGGGCTGGCCTCCATGGCCATCTTCCTCGGCGCGCTGGAATACGTGCTGGAGGAGGGCAACGCCAACGACTGGTTCAACGACGACCACATCGTCATGGGCGCGGTCGCATCGGCCACCGCAGCACTGGTGTTCTTCTGGCGCGCCTTCAACGTCGAATTCCCGGTCGTGGACCTTCGGGCCTTCTCCGACCGGAATTTTTCCTTCGGCTCGATGTTCTCCTTCGTCATGGGCATCGGCCTCTACGGGCTGACCTATCTCTATCCGGTCTATCTCGGCCACATCCGCGGCTACGATTCCTTGATGATCGGCGAGACCATGTTCGTCTCGGGCCTGACGATGTTCTTCACCGCGCCCGTGGCCGGCATCCTGTCGAACAAGCTCGATCCGCGGGTGATGATGTCGATCGGCTTCTTCTCCTTCGGCGCCGGCACCTACATCATGACCGGACTGACCGCCGACTGGGATTTCTACGAGCTGTTCATTCCGCAGATCCTGCGAGGTTTCGGGCTGATGATGTGCATGGTGCCGATCAACAACGTCGCGCTCGGCACACTGCCGCCGGCCCGCATCCGCAACGCATCCGGCCTCTACAACCTGACCCGCAACCTCGGCGGCGCGGTGGGGCTGGCGATCATCAATACCGTGCTGACGACGCGGCAGGACGTGCACTACATGCAGCTGCGCGAGCATGTCGACTGGGGCAGCCCCCAGGCCGTCGAGCAGATCAACAACATGGCGGCCAACTACACCGCGCACGGGCTCGACGGGGCGACGGCCGCCATCAAGCAGATGGTCAACCTGGTGGAGCGGCAGGCGATGATCATGGCCTTCAGCGACGTGTTCATGCTGCTGACGGTGCTGTTCGCCGGCATGCTCCTCTGCGTGACAATGATCCGCAAGCCGCAGGCGCGCGCCGGCGGCGGTGGCGGCGGCCACTAACGGCGGCCACTGACGGCGGACGCTGACGGCCGCTGCGCGCGGGGGCTGTACGACGCCCGGGGTCACGCTCTAGGATGCCGGCTTTCGGCATCAGCGCGGTGGCAGTATGGCATTCCCCCGGTCTTCGTCGCTCTCGCGGCGCATGTTTCTCGCAGGCCTGGCCGGCACCGGGGCGGCGGGTTTGCTGCCCGTCCCTGCGGTGCGGGCCCAGAATCCGTGGCCGAAGATCAATGCGACGTTCGTCTTCGCCGCCGACATCCATGCCTGCCTCGTCAGCGCCGACGCGCTCAGCCCGAACTGCGAGGCGGAAGGCAAGACCGACGCCAACCTGGTGCGGCACGTGCGGGCGATCAACGCGATCGCCAGGAAGGACTGGCCGCGGACGATCGACGGGGTGGCCACCGGGCTGCGCCATGCCGGAACCCCGATCGGCCCGCCGAACGGGGTGGTCATCGGCGGCGACATGACCGACGACGGCGGCGGCCAGGTGAAGGTTCCCGGCGAGGGCTGGCAGCTGCAGCAGTTCGCCAGCCGCTATCGCCAGGGCACCGGGCTCGACCAGCTGCATTTCCCGGTCTATGCCGGGCTCGGCAATCACGATCTCGACCAGGACGGCGCGCCGCCGCATGTCGACTTCTACCGTCGCGAGCTGCGCGACTATGTCGAAATGAACCACCGCAACTCCGTCTTCTACAAGCCGCCGGTGCCGGTGACCAACTACGACGTGCCTTCGGACAACTATTCCTGGGACTGGGGCGGGCTGCACCTCGTCCAGCTGCAGCGCTTCGGCGGCGACCATTCCAAGGGGGCCGTCAGCGGGCTCGACTGGCTGAAGCAGGACCTCGCCACCTATGCCGGCGACGGCCGGCCGGTGGTGCTGTTCCAGCACTATGGCTGGGATCCATTCTCGCTCGAGCGCTGGGATCCGGCGGCGCGCACGTTCGACGACCACGGGGCGGGGGCCGCGCACTGGTGGTCGGACGACGACCGGCGGGCGCTGCTGGACGCGATCAAGGGCTACAACGTTATCGGCATTTTCCACGGCCACGAGCATCCGACGCCGATGATCTACCGCGCCGAGGGGCATGACCTGTTCAAGCCGATCGCCTCCTATATGGGCGGGTTCGTGGCGGCGAAGGTCACCGACGAGGCCTTCGAGGTCGTGCTGGCGAGAGCCTATGGCGATCGCGGCGACGTCGTCTTCACCAACGCCTTCAGCAAGCCGCTCGGGACCGCCCCCTAGGCTCGTCGGTGGGCCGTTCAGGCCGTTCCGGGCGGCCCCCCGAAATTTCTGATTTACGTACATCAGAAAAGCCGCTAATGGTCGCCGCGGAGGAAAATGATGCGACCGACCGTCCACGACATCGCTGCCAAGGCGGGCGTCAGCCTCGCGACCGTCGACCGGGTCCTGAACGGCCGTCCGGGCGTGCGCGCGGTGACGCGGGCGCGGGTGGAGGAGGCGATCGAGCGGCTCGGCTACGTGCGCGACGTCGCCGCCGCGAACCTCGCCAAGGGGCGGGTCTACCCGCTGGTCTTCATCATCCCCGAGGGCGAAAATCCGTTCATGCGCGGGCTGGAGGCCGAGGCCCGGCTGGCTGCGACCCGCTCGTCCCTGGAGCGCACCCGCATCGCCATCGTCCACGTCCCGCCGTTCGATGCCGACGCGCTGGTGACGGCGATCGATGCGGCGATCGCCGACGGCGTGGCCGGCATCGCCGCCGTCGCCGTCGATGCGCCCGCCGTCGCCGCGGCGATCGGCCGGGCGCGGGCGGCCGGCATCGCCTTCGTCACGCTCGTCTCCGATCTCGCGGTGTCCGTCCGCGATCACTTCTGCGGCGTCGACAACGTCGCTGCGGGCCGGACCGCCGGCAGCCTGATGGCGCGGTTCCTCGGAGCCAGGCCGGGGCCGGTCGCCGTCCTCGCCGGCTCCATGCTGGTGCGCGACCACCGCGAGCGCCTGGAGGGCTTCTGCGCGGTGATGGCGGACGCGGGCGGGGCACGCCGGGTGCTGGATGTCCTGGAGGGGCAGGACGATCCGGAACGGGCGCGGGCGCTCGTCGGCCAATGCCTGGCCGTCCATCCGGAGCTTGCCGGGATCTATAGCCTGGGCGCGGGCAATGCCGGCCTGATCGCGGCCCTCGAGGCTGCCGGGCGGAGCGACGTCTGCGTCATCGCCCATGAATTGACCGAGCCGACGCGCGCCGGCCTCGAAAGCGGCCTCGTCGACGCGGTGCTGAACCAGGATGCCGGCCACGAGGTGCGCAGCGCCGTTCGCGTCCTGCGTGCCAAGGCCGACGGCCTGCCGGTGATTGCGGAGCAGGAGCGCATCCGCATCGACATCTTCATCAAGGAAAACCTGCCGCCGCCGCTCGACGATACCGGGTCGGCGCGGACGGCAGAAGCATAGGAGGACCAGCCCATGTATCTCGGAATCGACCTCGGCACGTCGGGCGTGAAGGCGATGCTGATCGACGACGGCCAGCAGATCGTCGGCTCGGCGAGCGGTGCGCTGACCGTGTCGCGGCCACACCCCGGCTGGTCGGAGCAGGCGCCGGCCGATTGGGTGCGGGCCACCGAGGAAGCGCTCGACGCGCTGAAGGCGGCCCATCCGGCGGCGCTTTCGAAGGTGCGCGGCATCGGCCTGTCCGGCCAGATGCACGGGGCGACGCTGCTCGACCGGCAGGACCGGGTGCTGCGCCCCTGCATCCTGTGGAACGACACCCGCAGCCATGCGGAGGCGGCCGCGCTGGATGCCGATCCGCGCTTCCGCGCGATCACCGGCAACATCGTCTTCCCCGGCTTCACCGCGCCGAAGCTCGCCTGGGTGAAGAACAACGAGCCGGACATCTTTTCGCAGGTGCGTTGGGTGCTGCTGCCGAAGGACTATCTCCGGCTGTGGCTGACCGGCGAGCACATGTCGGAAATGTCCGATTCCGCCGGAACCTCCTGGCTCGACACCGGCGCGCGCCGGTGGTCGCCGGAGCTGCTCGCCGCCACCGAACTCGAGGAGCGGCAGATGCCGAACCTCGTCGAGGGCACCGACAGTGCCGGCACGCTGCGCCCGGAGCTCGCCGCCCGCTGGGGGCTCGGCTCCGGCGTCGTGGTCGCCGGCGGGGCAGGGGACAACGCGGCCTCGGCCTGCGGCATGGGTACGGTCAGCGACGGTGCGGCCTTCGTCTCGCTCGGCACCTCGGGCGTGCTCTTCGCCGCCAACGGCAGCTATCTGCCGAACCCGGCGAGCGCCGTGCACGCCTTCTGCCACGCACTTCCCAATACCTGGCACCAGATGGGCGTGATCCTGTCGGCGACGGACGCGCTGAACTGGCATTCGCGCATCACCGGCGCCTCGGCCGCCGATCTCACCGCCGAGCTTGGCGCGACGCTGAAGGCACCCTCCGGCGTCACCTTCCTGCCCTATCTTTCCGGCGAGCGCACGCCGCACAACGACGCCTCGATCCGGGGCGCCTTTGCCGGCCTCGGCCATGAGAGCGACCGCGTCGCGCTGACGCAGGCGGTGCTGGAGGGCGTATCGTTTGCGATCCGCGACAGCCTGGAGGCGCTGCGCCTCGCCGGCACCACGCTCACCCGGGTCACCGCGATCGGCGGGGGCTCGCGCTCGCGCTACTGGCTGAAATCGATCGCGACTGCGCTGTCGCTGCCGGTCGACGTGCCGGCCGACGGCGATTTCGGGGCGGCCTTCGGCGCGGCCCGGCTCGGGCTGATCGCGGCTTCCGGCAGCGATCCGGTCAGCGTCTGCCAGGCGCCGGCGACGGCCGAGACCATCGAGCCCGACGCGGCGCTGACCGGAGCCTACGAGGCTGCCTACGGCCGCTATCGCCGGCTGTATCCGGCGATCCGCGATGCGGTGATTTGAGAGCGGGGTCTGCCCCTCATCCGCCTGCCGGCCCCTTCTCCCCGCAGGCGGGGAGAAGAACGATTGCCGCGGCGCCTCCGTCCTCTCGCCCCGCTTGCGGGGAGAGGGTCGGGGTGAGGGCCAGGCCAGAAATCAGGCCAGAGATTATGAACGAAGTCGAATTGAGAAACTGAGGAGACACCCCATGAGCACAGGCTTTTTCGGCGACATCGCCAAGATCAAATACGAGGGGCCCGAGAGCACCAATCCGCTGGCCTTCCGCCACTACGACAAGGACGAGGTCGTCCTCGGCAAGCGCATGGAGGACCACCTGCGCTTTGCCGTCGCCTACTGGCACACCTTCGTCTGGCCGGGCGGCGACCCGTTCGGCGGCCAGACCTTCCAGCGCCCGTGGTTCGAGGACACGATGAAGGCGGCGAAGCTCAAGGCCGACGTGGCCTTCGAGTTCTTCCAGCTGCTCGGCGTGCCGTTCTACTGCTTCCACGACGCCGACGTTCGCCCGGAAGGCAAGACCTTCGCCGAGAACACGAGGAACCTCAACGAGATCGTCGACCACTTCGAGAAGAAGCAGGCCGAGACCGGCGTGAAGCTCCTCTGGGGCACGGCGAACCTCTTCTCCAACCGCCGCTACATGGGCGGGGCGGCGACCAACCCCGATCCGGACGTCTTCGCCTTCGCCGCTGCGACCGTGAAGACCTGCATCGACGCGACCCAGCGGCTCGGCGGGCAGAACTACGTGCTTTGGGGCGGGCGCGAGGGCTATGAGACGCTGCTCAACACCGACCTGAAGCGCGAGCTCGACCAGCTCGGCCGCTTCGTCAACCTCGTCGTCGAGTACAAGCACAAGATCGGCTTCAAGGGCGCGATCCTGATCGAGCCGAAGCCGCAGGAGCCGACCAAGCACCAGTACGACTACGACGTCGCCACGGTCTACGGCTTCCTCAAGACGTACGGCCTGGAGAACGAGGTGAAGGTCAATATCGAGCAGGGCCACGCGATCCTCGCCGGCCATTCCTTCGAGCACGAGCTGGCGCTCGCCAACGCGCTCGGCATCTTCGGCTCGATCGACATGAACCGCAACGACTACCAGTCCGGCTGGGACACCGACCAGTTCCCCAACAACGTTCCCGAAATGGCGCTGGCCTACTATCAGGTGCTCGCCGGCGGCGGCTTCACCACGGGCGGCACGAACTTCGACGCCAAGCTGCGCCGCCAGTCGATCGATCCGGAAGACCTGCTGATCGGCCATATCGGCGGCATGGATTGCTGCGCCCGCGGCCTGAAGGCGGCGGCGAAGATGATCGAGGACAAGGCGCTGTCGAAGCCGCTGGACGACCGGTATGCCGGCTGGAACGGCGCGGAGGCGAAGAAGGTGCTTTCCGGCGGCGTCTCGCTGGGCGACATCGCCGCACGGGTGGAGCGCGACAACGTCAATCCGGAGCCGAAATCCGGCCGGCAGGAATATCTGGAGAACGTCGTCAACCGCTACGTCTGACGCGGCGGACAAACGCTCTGGAACGGCCGCGGCGTGAGAGCGCCGCGGCCGCATGCTGCCGCGGTGCCGCCTGGGAGCGTCGCCGCGATCCCGGCCCCATCGATCCATGCTGCCCAGATGCGCTGCCCAGAGTTGAACGATGCGCCCGGCGCCCTACTCTCTTCGGGATGGAGCAAGCCAGGAGGGCGCAATGGAAGACGCAAGCATCGGCTGGATCGCAGCCATCATCATCGGGGGCGTCGCCGGCTGGCTCGCCGAACGGTTCATGAAGTCCGAGATGGGCTTGCTCATGAACATCATCCTGGGGATCGTCGGCGCCTTCATCGCCAATCTCATCCTCGGGCTCGTCGGCGTGACGCTGGCCGGCTGGCTCGGCTACCTGATCGCCGGCTTCATCGGCGCCTGCATCCTGATCGCCGTGGCGCGCGCCTTCAGACGTTAGGGGAGTGATGCAGGCCCGGCGCGCTCGTGTCAGCGCCGCGCCGGTGCCGTCACCGACCCGCGCACCACGAGATCGGGCATGATCAGCACTTCCCGGTTTTCCGACAGCGGCTCGCTCAGGCTTTCCAGCAGGAGCGACATCGCCTGGCGGCCGATCGCCGAGCGGGGCTGGCGGATCGTGGTCAGCGCCGGGTTCAGGTAGGTCGCCTGCGGCACGTCGTCGAAGCCGATGACCGAGAAATCCCTGGGCAGGTCGTAGCCGCGCGCGGCAAGGCCGTTGATGACGCCGACGGCGGTGGCGTCGTTGACGCACATGAAGGCGGTCGGCAGCGTGTCGCGCATGAAGAGCTGCTCGACGGCGAGCCGGCCGCTCTCGATCGTGCCCTCGCCGTCGACGACCAGGCGCTGCTCGGAGGGGATGCGGGCTGCGTCGAGCGCGAGGTCATAGCCCTTGCGGCGCCGCACATGCCCGAGCCGCGTCTTGGAATCGCCGATGAAGGCGATCCTGCGGTGGCCCGAGGAGAGCAGGTATTCGGCGGCCTTGCGGGCGCCGGCGGTGTCGTCGACGCCGACATAGGGCACGGTGCTGCCGAACACCGGCTCGAAGACGGCGACCGTCGGCGGCAGGCGCTGCGTCATCTCCTGGTGGCCGAACGGCGCGTGGCCGGTGAACAGCAGCAGGCCGGCCGCCTGGTTGGAACTCAGGAATTTTAGATACTCCAACCCGCGCTCGGGATCGTTCTGGGTATGGCCGATGAGGACGCCGTAGCCGTGCGCGCGCGCCTCGTTCTCCAGCCCGATCAGGATCGAGGAGAAGTTCGGGTCGCCGATGTCCGGCGCCAGCACGAGGATCATGTTCGACCGGCCCATGCGCAGCGACCGTGCCATGGCGTTGGTCGTATAGCCGGTGATCGCGATCGCCTGGTTGACCCGCTGGCGGGTCGTCTTCGCCACCTTCTCGGGGTTGTGAATGGCGCGGCTCACGGTCGCGATCGACACTTCCGCCAGGCGGGCGACGTCCTCGATCGTGGCAGGGGTCTGGATCGACACGGGTGGCCTTCGCGTCCTAGCGGGTTGAATTGGCACGCACCCTAGAATCAATGCGCCACCCTTGAAAGCGGCGCGGGTGTGGAAATCCCGCTGATGCACATGATGTAAACCTTTACATCAACCGTGTAAAGGTTTACATGATTGAAGCAGTGGTGGGGAGCCACAGGGAGGAAACATGGCCAGCGATGGGGCGAACGCATCGGTGCCGGTGCTTGCGGCCGAGCGGATATCGAAGACGTTCGGCGAGGTTCAGGTCCTTTTCAGCGTCGACATGGACATCCTTCCGGGTGAGGTCCATGCGCTGGTCGGCGAGAACGGCGCCGGCAAATCCACCCTGATCAAGACCCTGTCCGGCTTCCAGCCGCCGACGTCGGGACGCATCCTGCTCGACGGCGAGCCGGTGACGCTGCCGGCCAACAGCGCCGCCGAGGCGCTCGGCATCATCCTCATCCACCAGGAATTCAATCTCGCCGAACACCTGACGGTGACCGAGAGCCTGTTTCTCGGCCGCGAGATCGCCCGTTTCGGCGTGCTCGACCGCAAGGCGATGCGCGCCGAGGCGCGGCGCGTGCTCGACATGCTCGGCTCGCGCATCGACGAGAATGCGCTGATCAGCTCGCTCGCGGTTGCCGACAAGCAGATGGTCGAGATCGGCAAGGCGATCAGCCGCGATGCCCGGGTGATCTTCATGGACGAGCCGACCGCGGTGCTGTCGCGGGAAGAGGCGGGCATCCTGTTCGATCAGGTCCGCAAGCTGAAGGCGAAAGGCACGAGCTTCGTCTTCGTCTCGCACAAGCTGGACGAGGTGATGGAGATCAGCGACCGCGTCACCGTGCTGCGCGACGGCCAGTGGATCAAGACGGCGCCGACGTCGCTGCTGGACGGCGAGGCGATCGCCCAGCTGATGGTCGGGCGCGAGCTTTCCAGCCTCTATCCCGCCAAGCACGAGCCGGACGTCGACGAGGAGGTGGTCCTGTCCGTCCGGAACCTGACGACCGGCTACGTGAAGGATGCGAGCTTCGAGCTGCGCAAGGGCGAGGTGCTCGGCTTCTCCGGGCTGATCGGATCGGGCCGGTCGGAGCTGATGGAGGCGATCGCCGGCCTGCGGCCGCGCCTGTCCGGCGAAGTGCTGCTGCATGGGGAGCATCTGCCGGCGGGCGATTTCCGCGAAACGAACCGGCGCGGCCTCGCCTACATGACCAAGGACCGCAAGGGCATGGGGCTGCTGCTCGACGAGGGCATGACCACCAACCTGACCCTGCAGTCGCTCGGCCAGCACGTGTCGCACGGCTATCTCGATCCTGCCAGCGAGGCGAAGGCGATGGCACGGGCCAAGCGCCGTTTCGACATCCGCGTGCGCGACGACCGCGTGCGTGTCGGGCGCATGTCCGGCGGCAACCAGCAGAAGCTGCTGCTTGCCAAGGTCATGGAGACCGAGCCTCAGATCGTCATCATCGACGAGCCGACCCGCGGCATCGACGTCGGCACCAAGCAGCAGATCTATCATTTCATCGCGGCGCTCGCCCGCGAGGGCCGCTCGATCATCGTTATCTCCTCCGAGATGCCGGAGGTGATCGGCCTGTGCACCCGCGTGGCGGTGATGCGGGAGGGGCATCTGGTCGGCATCCTCGAGGGCGAGGAGATCTCCGAGCAGATGATCATGCGCTATGCCGCCGGCCTGCGGAGAAAAGCCGCGGGCTGAGGCCCGTGGCAGAAACAAGACGGGCCAGGGACGGGAAATCCGGCGCGCGGCGCCATCGGGAGGTTGACAGTGGATATGAGCACGAACAGCGAAATCGAGGAGCGCGCGCCGCGGCGGCGAACCTGGCGGGACATCGATCTGCGGGCGGTCGCGCCTTTCGCCGCGCTGATCCTGCTCCTGATCGTCGGTGCGCTGGTCAACCCGAACTTCATCGGCCTGACCAACCTCGCCAACGTCGCCACCCGCAGCGCCTTCATCGCCATCATCGCCGTCGGCGCGACCTTCGTCATCTCGTCCGGCGACCTCGACCTGTCGGTCGGCTCGATGGTCGCCTTCGTCGCGAGCCTGATGATCCTGTTCATGAACTCCGGCGCGATCGCCGATCCCTCGCTGATGCTCGTCGCGGCGATGGTGCTGGCGGTGGTGATCGGCGGCGCATGCGGGCTCCTCAACGGGCTGATCACCACGCTCGGGCGGATCGAACCCTTCATCGCCACGCTCGGCACCATGGGCATCTATCGCGGGCTCACCACCTGGCTGTCGCAGGGGGGCGCGATCACCCTGCAGTCGTCCGAGCTGCAGTCGCTCTACCGGCCGGCCTATTTCGGCAACGTGCTCGGCGTGCCGGTGCCGATCGTCGTCATCCTCGTCGTCACCGCGATCGCCGCCTTCGTGCTCTACCGCACCCGCTACGGCCGGCACGTGGTCGCCGTCGGTTCCAGCCGCGAGGTGGCGCGCTATTCCGGCATCGCCGTCGATCGTGTCCGCACCATCGCCTTCGTCATCCAGGGGCTCTGTGTCGCCGTCGCGGTGCTGCTCTACGTGCCGCGCCTCGGCTCCACCTCGGCCACCACCGGCATCCTGTGGGAGCTGCAGGCGATCACCGCCGTCGTCGTCGGCGGCACGGCGCTGAAGGGCGGGGCCGGGCGCGTCTGGGGCACGATCTGCGGCGCCTTCATCCTGGAGCTGGTCGGCAACATCATGCTGCTCTCCAACTTCATCAGCGAATACCTGATCGGCGCCATCCAGGGCTCGATCATCATCATTGCGATGCTCGTCCAGCGTTCGCTGACGCGCAAATCGTAAACCGGCCGGGCTGGGGGTCGCCCGGTCGACGCTTCATCGACCCCTTTTTACTTCGGGAGGAAACAGAATGCACAAGAGACTGATGGGGCTCACCGTCGCTGCGACGCTGGCGTTCGGCGCGGCCTACGCCCAGGATACCAAGACGATCGGCGTCTCGATCCCGGCTGCCGACCACGGCTGGACTGCCGGCGTCGTCTATCACGCCAACCGCGTCGCCGAACTGCTGATGAAGGAGCATCCGGGGCTCAACGTCGTCGTGAAGACCTCGCCGGATCCGGCGACCCAGGCCAACGCCCTGCAGGACCTGGAGGTCCAGGGCATCGACGCGCTCGTCATCCTGCCGACCGATCCGGACCCGCTCGTCAACGCCATCAAGGAAGTCAAGGGCAAGGGCACCTTCGTGTCCATCGTCGACCGGGCGCCGTCCGTCAACGACAACTCGGTGCGCGATCTCTACGTCGCCGGCAACAACGCCGCGCTCGGTGAAGTCGCCGGCAAGTACATCGCCGCAAACACCCCGGACGCCGAGGTCGTGGTCATCCGCGGCCTGCCGATCCCGATCGACCAGGAGCGCCAGGACGGCTTCGACAAGGGCATCGCCGGCACGAACGTCAAGGTGCTGGACCGCCAGTTCGGCAACTGGAACCGCGACGACGCCTTCAAGGTGATGCAGGACTACCTGACCAAGTACCCGAAGATCGACGTGGTCTGGTGCCAGGACGACGACATGGCCGTCGGCGTATTGCAGGCGATCGAGCAGGCCGGCCGCAGCGACATCAAGTACGTCATCGGCGGCGCCGGCTCCAAGGACATGATCAAGAAGGTCATCGACGGTGACAAGATGTTCCCCGTCAACGTCCTCTATCCGCCGTCGATGGTGGCGACCGCGATGGAACTGACGGCAGCGGCCCTCTACGACCAGGTTCCGGTACACGGCACCTACACGCTGGACGCGACCCTGATCACGCCCGAGAATGCGGAAGCCTACTACTTCCCCGATTCTCCGTTCTGATCGGCAATGCCTCGCCCGGGCCTCACGGTCCGGGCGATCTTCTCCGCAGGTTATCCGGCCGGGCGATGCGGCCACCGATTGCCGGATGCGGCAAACGACGCTAGTTTGCCGAGCGGCAACGTTGCAGGTGGCGAAACCGACGCGGAATTTCGGCCTGCGCAATCGAATTCAAGGACACGCGGCCGCAAGGACGGTGCGCGACGGGAGGAGCACTGGATGAAGACGATCAAGGGACCGGGCCTGTTCCTGGCGCAGTTTGCCGGCGATGCCGCACCCTTCAATTCCTGGGATTCGATCACCAAGTGGGCCGCCGACATCGGCTACAAGGGCGTGCAGGTGCCGAGCTGGGACGGCCGGCTGATCGACCTGAAGAAGGCCGCGGAATCGAAGACCTATTGCGAGGAATTCGCCGGCAAGGCGCGCGAGAACGGCGTCGAGATCACCGAGCTCTCCACCCATCTGCAGGGGCAGCTCGTCGCCGTGCATCCCGCCTATGACGAAGCCTTCGACGGTTTTGCGGCGCCGGAGGTGCGCGGCAATCCGAAGGCCCGGCAGGCCTGGGCGGTGGAGCAGGTGAAGCTGGCGCTGACGGCGTCGAGGAACCTCGGGCTGAATGCGATGGCGAGCTTCTCCGGCGCGCTCGCCTGGCCCTTCGTCTACCCATGGCCGCAGCGACCGGCGGGTCTCGTCGAGACCGCCTTCGACGAACTGGCGCGGCGCTGGAAGCCGATCCTCGACCATGCGGATGCCTGCGGCGTCGACGTCTGCTACGAGATCCATCCCGGCGAGGACCTGCACGACGGCATCACCTACGAGATGTTCCTGGAGCGCACCGGCAACCATGCCCGCGCCTGCATGCTCTACGACCCGTCGCACTATGTGCTGCAGTGCCTGGACTATCTCGACAACATCGACATCTACAAGGACCGGATCCGGATGTTCCACGTCAAGGACGCCGAGTTCAACCCGACCGGCCGGCAGGGCGTCTATGGCGGCTACCAGAGCTGGGTGAACCGGGCCGGGCGCTTCCGTTCGCTCGGCGACGGCCAGGTGGATTTCGGCGCGGTGTTCTCGAAGATGGCGGCGAACGATTTTGCCGGCTGGGCCGTGGTCGAGTGGGAATGCGCGCTGAAGCATCCCGAGGACGGCGCGCGCGAGGGCGCGGAGTTCGTCAGGCACCACATCATCCGCGTCACCGAAAAGGCCTTCGACGACTTCGCCGGCGCGGGCACCGACGAGGCGGCGAACCGGCGCATGCTGGGGATCTGAGATCCGGAGGGAGAACCCCCCTCTGCCCTGCCGGGCATCTCCCCCTC
Organism: Hyphomicrobiales bacterium; assembly: GCA_900469965.1. Lineage (GTDB taxonomy): Bacteria > Pseudomonadota > Alphaproteobacteria > Rhizobiales > Rhizobiaceae > Mycoplana. Next base: position 110,898 of record UBZP01000018.1, read on the forward strand.
AAGGGGGGAGATCGGCCAACAGTCCACGTTCCGCTTCCTATCACGGTCGCACCGGAAAAAGGCGTCAATCGACACGGCATTTCGCGCTCCATTCGATCTCCCCCCTTGAGGGGGAGATGTCACGAAGTGACAGAGGGGGGTGAACGCCCCGCATCAAACGCAGCTCAGGAGAAACACACATGGCAATCGAAGGAAGCACCACCGAGGCGCGGCAGCGGCGGATCAGGCTCGGAATGGTCGGCGGCGGCGCCGGCGCCTTCATCGGCGCGGTGCACCGGATCGCCGCGCGGCTCGACGACCAGTTCGAACTCGTCGCCGGCGCGTTGTCGTCGACGCCGGAGAAATCGGTGGCCTCGGGGCGGGAACTCGGTCTCGACCCGCAGCGCTGCTACGGCTCGTTCAAGGAGATGGCGATCCGCGAGGCCAAGCTGAAGAACGGCATCGAGGCGGTGGCGATCGTCACCCCCAACCACGTCCACTACGAGGCGGCGAAGGAATTTTTGAAGCGCGGCATCCATGTGATCTGCGACAAGCCGCTGACCTCGACGCTCGGCGATGCAAGGAAGCTGAAGAAGCTCGCCGACGAGAGCGAGGCGCTGTTCGTGCTTACCCACAACTACACCGGCTACCCGATGGTGCGGCAGGCCCGCCAGATGGTGAAGAACGGCGATCTTGGCGCGATCCGGCTGGTGCAGATGGAATATCCGCAGGACTGGCTGACCGAGGCCGTCGAGCAGAGCGGCTCCAAGCAGGCCGAATGGCGCACCGACCCCGCCCGCTCCGGCGCCGGCGGCTCGACCGGCGACATCGGCACCCATGCCTACAATCTCGGCTGCTTCGTCTCGGGGCTGGAACTGGAGGAGCTCTCCGCCGACCTCGACAGCTTCGTGCCCGGCCGCAAGCTCGACGACAACGCGCATGTGATGATGCGCTTCAAGGAGAAGGACGGCGCGCGCGCCAAGGGCATGCTCTGGTGCAGCCAGGTGGCACCCGGCAACGAGAACGGCCTGAAGGTGCGCGTCTTCGGCACCAAGGGCGGGCTGGAATGGGTGCAGGCGGACCCGAACTATCTCTGGTACACGCCGTTCGGCGAGCCGAAGCGCCTCCTGACCCGCAACGGCGCCGGCTCGGATGCGGCGGCAGCACGGGTGAGCCGCGTGCCACCCGGCCATCCGGAGGGCTACCTCGAAGGCTTCGCCAATATCTATGCCGAAGCCGCGCGTGCGATTTTCGCAAGGCGGAACGGTGAGAAGGTCGATCCCGCCGTGGTCTACCCGACCATCGACGACGGCCTGAAGGGCATGCTGTTCGTCGATGCCTGCGTGCAGTCCTCGAAGAAGAACGGCGCCTGGGTCAAGGTCTGATCGCGGCTCGTCCCCGGCGCCGCAGCGGCGCCGGATGGGGCGTGGCGAGGGTCGACGCTGCGGAAGCGGAGCGTCGGCCGATCATCCCTCGATCAGGGCGGCGACGTCGGCGGCCTGCCCGCTGTCCGAAAGGCCCTGCTTCACGCCGGCGCGATCGGCCTGGTTGCGGTTCTGGCTCATCTTGCGTTTGGCCGTGAGCGCTGTGATCGGCATGCGCAGGCCGACGATGCCGCGCAGCTGCCCGGCCACATAGGCCTCGGGCGCGTCGGTGACGGACCAGGCGGTCGCCCGGTCCTTCTCGTGCAGGTCGGTCAGCCGGGAGACGACGTCGAGAAGCCGGGCCGTGCCCTCGAAGAATTCCACCGGCCCCCTGGCCTGCACGGTCATGTAGTTCCAGGTGGGGACCACCCTGCCGTGCTCGGCCTTGGAAGCGTACCAGGCCGGGCTGACGTAGGCGTCCGGTCCCATGAAGATGGCGAGGCCGTCGCCGAACGCCTGCGTCTTCCACTGCGGATTGGGCTTTGCCAGATGCGCGTAGAGGGTGCCCATCTCGCCTTCGCTCTCGTCGAGAAACATCGGCAGCGGCGTGGCGATCGGCCCGTCCGCGGTCGCCGTGACGAAGTTGGCGAGCGGGCAGGCACGGATCATCGCGCGTATTTCGATCAGATCGGCGACAGCGAATGCAGGCGGGTTGTACATGGGGGCCTCTACCGGGTCGAGCTTTGCCGCGAAGTCTATTTCGAAAGGCGGCGGCCTCACAAGCCGCGCAGCAGGCCAAGGGCGATCGTTCCCATAACGGCGGCGATGGCCAGGTCCAGGATCCGCCATGCAGACGGCCGCGAAAAGATCGGGCGCAGCCATCCGGCACCGTAGCCGAGCGCGAAGAAGAACAGGAACGAGGCGGACATCGCACCGGCGGCGAACAGCATCTCGTCGCCGGGAAAGCGCGTCGAGATCGTTCCCAGAAAGACGACCGTATCGAGATAGACATGCGGATTGAGCCAGGTGAGCGCCAGGCAGGTGGCGAGCGTCGGCCAGAACGGCGAGGCGACCTCGTCCTCGATCGTCAGCGCCCCGGTCGAGCGAAGCGCGGAGCGGAGGCTTCTGGCGCCGTACCAGATGAGAAAGGCCGCCCCTCCCGTGCGCATGGCGGGGTCGAGCCAGGGCAGCATGGTCGTGATCTGCCGGAGGCTGGTGACGCCGAGCAGAATCAGGACGGCATCCGACAGGCCGCAGGTGAGGCAGACCGCGAACACGTGCTCGCGCCGCAAGCCCTGGCGGAGAATGAAGGCGTTCTGTGCGCCGATCGCGACGATCAGGCTCAGCCCCATCATCAGACCGGTCATGTAGATCGGAAAACTCATCGTTGTCGTCACCGCCGGGAACAGAAGGATCGCCGTTGCTGTAGCGGTCCCAAGCGGATTAAGATAGTTAAGTCTCTTTATCCTGATTAAGGTGAGCTAAATCCATGCTCGACTATCCGGCCCTTCGCGCCGTTGCGGCGGTCGTCCAGACCGGCAGCTTCGAAAAGGCGGCCGCTGTGCTGAACGTCACGCCCTCCGCCGTCTCTCAGCGGGTGAAGCAGCTTGAAGAGCGTCTGGGCGTGGTGCTGATCGTCAGAGGAACCCCGTGCACGGCAACCGAGAAAGGCGGATGGCTGTGCCGCCACATGGAGAATGTCGGCATGCTGGAAGGGGAGTTGATGACGCATCTTCCCGCGCTCGCCGACCCTGCCGAACCGCAGCAACCGGTGACCCTCCATATCGCGACGAGTGCCGACAGCCTCGGGACCTGGTTCCTGTCGGCCATGTCGGATTTCTCCAGGCGATCCCGGTATCTTCTGAACATCGCCCTCGATGACGAGGAGCATACGGCGGAATGGCTGCAGCGCGGCCGCGTTCTGGCGGCCGTCACCAGCCTCGAGAAGCCGATCCCGGGCTGCCGGTGCGCGCCGATCGGGGTGCTTCGCTACCATGCGACGGCAAGCCCGGCCTTCATGTCCGAGCATTTCGCCGGTGGCGTCACGCAAGAGGCGATCAGCCGCGCTCCCGCGCTGACCTTCAACCAGAAGGACAGGCTGCAAAGCCGATGGCTGCGCCAGGCCTTCGGCCGGGACTTCGTCCACCCTACCCATTGGCTGCCCTCCACCCAGGGCTTCCTCGACGCGAGCCTCTCCGGCATGGGCTGGTGCATGAACCCGGCCCTTCTCGCCGGGCCACACCTCGCAGCCGGGCGGCTCGTCGAACTGATCCCCAAGACCCCGCTGGACGTGCCGCTGTACTGGCAGATCAACCGTCTCGCCGCCGACCGATTGGCGGAACTGACGCGCGCGGTCGTGGCAGCGGCCAGGATGCATCTTCGCCAATGAGACATCGGCGCAAAGAGCGAACGCCGTCAGGCAAGCATTTTCCGACGGACTGAGCGGACAATCGTGATATACGGAAAAATATAACGATTTCGCTGTTCCGTTCGAGGACTTGGCATGTTCATCAGAGCCCTTGCTTTCATTGCCGCCCTTCTTCTCGCCGGAAGCCCGCAGGCAGACGCCCGAACCTTCGTCGATGCCGGCGGGCGGACCGTCGAGGTCCCTGGCCGGATCGGGAAGGTGTTCGTGGCCGGGCCGCCGGCGTCGGTGCTGGTCTATGCGCTGGCACCGGAGAAACTGGCGGGATGGGTGCGCGAGCCCGGCGAGAAGGCGAAGAAATACCTCCTTCCCGAAGCCCGCGACCTTCCCACCTACGGCTGGCTGACGGGCAGGGGCGGTACCGCCAATGTCGAAGCGGTCCTTGCCGCCAAGCCGGACCTGATCATCGACGTGGGAACGGTCAATGAGACCTATATCTCGCTGGCGGACAGGGTGCAGGAGCAGACCGGCATTCCCTATGTGCTGATCGGCGGGCGCTTCGCCGATACCCCCGAGACCCTTCGCCAGGCCGGCGCCCTGCTGGGCGAAAGCGCGCGTGGCGAGGAACTGGCCCGATATGCGGAAAAGCGTCTTGCCGACATCCAGTCGCTGTTGGCGGACATTCCCGAGGGCGAGCGTCCGAGGGTCTACTACGGCCGTGGCCCGAAGGGGCTGGAGACCGGGCTTTCGGGTTCGATCAACATGGAGATCCTCGAAATGGCAGGCGCCACCAACGTCGCCGCCGCTGCCGGCAAGGGCGGGCTGACGGAGGTGTCGCTCGAGCAGGTGCTCGCCTGGAAGCCCGACGTGATTCTCGCGAGCGATGCCGGTTTCGCCGAGGCGGTCAGGTCCGACCCGTCCTGGTCAGGCGTGCCGGCCGTGCAGGCGGGCCGGGTGTACAAGGCGCCCGACGTCCCGTTCGGCTGGTTCGATTCGCCGCCGGGGATCAACCGGCTGATCGGCCTCGCCTGGCTCCGATCCGTCCTCTATCCGGACGCCGGCACGACCGATCTGCGCGCGGAGGTGCGGGAATTCTTCAAGCTGTTCTATCACGTCGACCTGAAGGAGGCCGATCTGGACGCTCTCCTGGCGAACACCGGGAGCCGGAATTGAGTCCTTCGGGCGAGACCGGCATGGAACGGCCGGCGATAATGCGATCGGCCGCCGCATACGGACTTGCGGCCCTGGTCCTGCTCGTCGTCGTTATCGTCGCCCTGTCGGTCGGCAAGTACCCGGTGCGCCCGGAAACGACGTTCTCGATCCTCTGGCAGGGAATTGCCGGAACGACGACGGACGTGGACCCCACGCTCGGCAACGTGATCTGGAATGTCCGCCTGCCGCGCGTGATGGCGGGGCTCTGCATCGGCGCGGTGCTGGCGGCCGCCGGGGCGAGCTATCAGGGCGTCTTTCGCAATCCGCTGGTGTCGCCGGACATTCTCGGCGTTTCGGCCGGCGCCAGCCTCGGGGCGGTCTTCGGGATATTCCTGTCGCTGCCGGTATTGGCGATCCAGGTGCTGAGCTTCCTGGGCGGCCTCTTCGCGCTCGCGGTCGTCTATGCGGTCGGACTGGCGGTGCGCGGGCGCGATCCGGTGCTGACGCTCGTGCTCGCGGGGATGGCGATCGCCGCGCTGCTGGCCGCGGGCATCTCGCTCGTCAAGATCCTGGCGGATCCCTACGACCAGTTGCCGGCGATCACCTACTGGCTGCTCGGCAGCCTGGCGAGCGTCACCAACGCGGACCTGGTCCTCGTCGTGCCCAGCTTCGTGCTCGGCGTCGCGGTCCTCCATCTCTTGCGCTGGCGGATCAACCTGCTCTCGCTCGGCGACGACGAGGCGCGCGCGCTCGGCGTGGAGACGCGCCTGCTGCGGCCGGCGCTCATCGCCGCCGCGACGCTGATCACCTCCGCCGCCGTCTCGATCAGCGGCGTGATCGGCTGGATCGGCCTCGTCATCCCGCATATGGCGCGCATGCTGGTGGGGCCGGACTTCCGGGTCCTGCTGCCGGCATCCCTCTTCCTCGGGGCGGCCTTCCTCGTCGTCATCGATACGGTGGCGCGCACGGCCTCCACGGTCGAGGTGCCGCTCGGCATCCTGACGGCGGTGATCGGCGCTCCGTTTTTCCTCGCCTTGCTGGCGACGGGCCGCGGCGGCTGGTCATGATGATGCGCCTGGACAACCTGGCCTTCGGCCACCGCGGCGTACCGATCGGCTCGAAGATGAACCTGTCGGTCCATGCCGGCGAGGTGCTGGCGATCCTGGGGCCCAACGGCGCCGGCAAGACGACGCTGTTTCGGACGATCCTCGGTCTGCAGCGGCCGCTTGCGGGGCACGTCCATGTCGACGACACGGATCTTTCGCTCTGTTCGCGCAGCGAGGTCGCCGCGAGGATCGCCTATGTGCCGCAGGCGCACGGCGCGCTGTTTCCGTTCCGGGCGCTGGACATCGTGATCATGGGGCGGGCGGGACGGCTCGCCGCCTTCCGGCAGCCGGGCCGCAGGGATCGCGACCTGGCGCTCGCGGCCATGGAGCGTCTCGGCATCCGATCGCTGGCTGACCGGCCCTATACCGAGATCAGCGGCGGCGAGCGGCAACTGGTCCTCATCGCCCGGGCGCTTGCACAGGAAGCGCGTTTCCTGGTTCTGGACGAGCCGACCGCAAGCCTGGACTATGGCCATCAGTTCCAGGTCCTCGAACAGATCCGACTGCTCGCTTCAAGCGGCAAGGGCGTTGTGCTTTCGACGCACAACCCCGACCACGCCTTCTTCGTTGCGGACCGAGCGGCGCTCATGGCGGGCGGCGCCATCCTGGACATCGGCGAACCGCGCCGGGTGCTGACGCCGGCGGCCCTTCGCTCCGTGTTCGGGATCGACGTCGTCGTCGGCAGGATCGCGGGAAGCGCGCATCCGACATGCGCGCCAGCCCGCGTCGGCGGGCCGTCCGGGGACTGAGGGACCTCAGTCGTCCACCGCCACCATGACGTCGGAAGCCTTGACGACCGCATAGGCATCCTTGCCGGCGGCAAGTCCCAGTTCGGCTACCGCCTCGTTGGTGATCGAGGCCGTGATGATGGATCCGCCGATGTCGATCCGCACATGGGCGGTCGTAGCGCCCAGCGTCACATCCACCACCTTGCCCTTCAGCCGATTGCGCGCACTGATCTTCATGGCCGGTATCGCCTCCTTGCTGTGCCGTGAGGGCAGAGCATTAGCACGACCGCCGCCGCGTCGAAATCCCCGGGGACGCGGCATTTGCGCCCGCGGCTTCCGGAGGTTGACATTTCCCACACGGTGTTTACTGCAACGTTGCAGGTTATGATTTTTCGCAATTCCGCAAGGGCGGAGGCGACAGATGGCAGGAATGATGATGGACCCCAGGACCCTATCCGAGCGCTTTCCCGGCGACTTCCTCTTCGGCGTGGCGACCGCCGCCTTCCAGATCGAGGGGGCGTCGAAGGCAGACGGGCGCAAGCCCTCGATCTGGGATGCGTTTTCCAACATGCCCGGCCGCGTCTTCGGCCGGCACAACGGCGATGTCGCCTGCGACCACTACAACCGGCTGGACGAGGACCTCGACCTGATCAAGGCGCTCGGCGTCTCGGCCTATCGCTTCTCGATCGCCTGGCCGCGGATCGTTCCCGAGGGCACCGGCGCCGTCAACGAGACGGGGCTGGACTTCTACGATCGTCTCGTCGACGGGCTGAAAGCGCGCGGCATCAAGGCGTTCGCGACGCTCTATCACTGGGATCTGCCGCTGTCGCTGATGGGGGATGGCGGCTGGACGGCGCGGCAGACGGCGCATGCGTTCGAGCGCTATGCGAGGGTGGTGACCGCCCGTCTCGGCGACCGGCTGGATGCGGTTGCGACGTTCAACGAGCCCTGGTGCTCGGTCTGGCTCAGCCACCTCTACGGCATCCATGCGCCGGGCGAGCGCAACCTCGACGCGGCGCTGCATGCACTGCACGTCACCAATCTCGCCCATGGGCTCGGGGTGGCGGCCATCCGCTCAGAGCGGCCGCAACTGCCGGTCGGGATCGTGCTGAATGCCCACCAGACCTATGCCGGGTCCGATGCCGCCGAGGACCTCGCTGCGGAAAAGCGCGCCTTCGACTTCCACAACGGCGTGTTCTTCGGCCCGGTGTTTGCCGGGGCCTACCCGGAAGGCTTCATGAGCGCGCTCGGTCACCGGATGCCGCAGATCGAGCCCGGCGACATGGAGGCGATCCACCAGCAGCTCGACTGGTGGGGACTGAACTACTACACGCCGATGCGGGTGGTGGCCGATCCCGCACCGGGCGCGGACTATCCGGCGACGCTGCCTGCGCCCGCCGTCAGCGACGTCAAGACCGACATCGGCTGGGAGGTCTGCGCTCCGGCGCTCGGCGACCTGATCCGCCGGCTGAACGCGGCCTACAGGCTTCCCGAATGCTACATCACCGAGAACGGCGCCTGTTACAACATGGGCGTCGAAAACGGCGCGGTGGACGACCAGCCGCGGCTTGACTACATTGCCGAGCATCTGGCCGTCACCGCCGACCTGATCGCGGAGGGCTATGCCATGCGCGGCTATTTCGCCTGGAGCCTGATGGACAATTTCGAGTGGGCGGAAGGCTACCGGATGCGCTTCGGCATCGTCCATGTCGACTACGACACGCAGGTGCGGACGATCAAGAAGAGCGGCCACTGGTACAGGGCGCTCGCGGCACAGTTTCCGAAGGGAAATCATGCCCGAAGTGCAGCCGAATGAGACGGTCGGCGTAGCAGGGGCGCAGACCGCAAGGCCGGCAGGCCGCCGGACCCTCAAGCCCTTGCAACAGGGGGGAGCAGATGATGAAGGGTGGATGCCTTTGCGGTTCCGTCCGGTACGAGGCGAGCGCGGCGCCGCTGCATTCCGGGTTCTGCCATTGCCGTGACTGCCAGCGCGCGACCGGGACCGGCCACAGCTGCTACATGATCTTCGAGGCGCGGGATTTTTCCCATAGCGGCGAACTGCGCTCCTACGCCGTCGTCGCCGAGAGCGGTGCGCCGTCGGTCCGCCACTTCTGCCCGACCTGCGGCAGCACCGTCCTGGCATCGGGGGCGCCGGGAGAGGAGCGCTGGACGGTCTTCGCCGGCACGCTGGACGATCCGTCGGAATTCGTTCCCGAGGCCGCGATCATGACCCGCAGCCGCCAGCGGTGGGATCATGTGCAAGGGGAACTTCCGGAGTTCTCGTGCATGCCGGGCTAAAGCCTGTCGCGCCTATTTGCCGAGATGCCGCTCGCCGCGCTTGCGGGCCAGCTCCATCTGGAGCTGGCGCTGGCGGAAGCGGGCGCGGTCCTCGTCGCTGCGGCTCGCAAAGCAATGCGGGCAGGACACGCCGGGCTCGTAGGTGTCGGCCCTGATCTCCTCCGCCGTCAGCGGATGGCGGCAGGCGCGGCAGAGCGTGTGCTCGCCCTCTTCCAGCCCATGGGTGACCGAGACGCGCTCGTCGAAGACGAAGCAGGCGCCCTCCCACAGGCTTTCCTCCGCCGGCACCTCCTCGAGATATTTCAGGATGCCGCCCTTCAGGTGATAGACCTCGTCGAAGCCCTGCTCCTTCATGAAGGCGGTCGCCTTCTCGCAGCGGATGCCGCCGGTGCAGTACATGGCGATCTTCGGCTTGTTGTGCAGGCCGGTGTGGTTGCGCACCCAGTCCGGGAATTCGCGGAAGGTCTTCGTCTGCGGATCGACCGCGCCCCGGAAGATGCCGATCGCGGTCTCGTAGTCGTTGCGGGTGTCGATGACGATCGTGTCCGGATCGGAGATCAGGGCGTTCCAGTCCTTCGCCTCGACATAGGTGCCGACCACCCGGTTCGGGTCGATGTCCTCGACCCCCATGGTGACGATCTCCTTCTTCAGCCGCACCTTCATGCGCAGGAACGGCATCTCGGCGGCGGAGCTCTCCTTGTGTTCCAGCTTTGCGAATTCGGGCTGGGCGCGCAGGAAGGCGAGCACGGTGCGGATACCGTCCGCCGGTCCGGCGATCGTGCCGTTGATGCCTTCATGGGCGAGCAGCAGCGTGCCGCGCACGCCATTGTCCTCGCACAGCACCTGCAAGGGCGCGCGCAGTTCGGCAAAGCGCGGGACGGAAACGAAGTGATAGAGCGCTGCGACCAGGAAGGGTTCCCCCGCCTTGCGCCCGGTGTCGGTCTGGATCTCGGTCATGGCGGCTGAAATACAGCTTTGCGGGCCGCGGTGCAATCGGCGCCGGCAGGGACGATCACGCCGTCAGGCCGCATGCCGCCAGAGAAGCTCGATGCACCCGGCATCCTCCCGGCTGTCCTCGGGGAAGAGAAGCCCGGCGAGCGGCAGCGCCTCGGCGCGCAGACGGTCGCCCTCGGCAATCATCACCGCGAGCAGATGCGTCAGGTCCTTCGGCGTGCCGATGTCGTCGGGATGGGCATCGGCAAAGCCGGTCAGCAGGGCGATGTCCTGGTTTTCGCCCAGCAGCGTGACCAGGATCCGCGCCTGCTTGCGGGTTCCGTTCAGGGCCGACGGCCAGGCTTCCTCCAGGAAGCGGCAGTGCACCCAGCGGTCCTGCGTGCGCTTGCGCAGGGTATGGAACAGGTCCGGCTCGCCGGTGTCCCTCGCCTGCCTCAGCGCGTCTGCCGCCTTGCGGCCCGTCGCGCGCCAGCCATGGCCGAGAATTTCGGCGGCGCGCTTGTGGCCGCCGCCGATCGTCAGGTGTTCGGCTGCCGCGAGCGCCTGCCTGCAGGTGCGGATGGCGTCCTCGATGAGGTCCTCCGTCGCGGCGGTATCGACAATGGCGTCGCGTCGCGCGACGAGCCTTGCATGAACACGCTCGACGGCCATGCGCTCTTCGACGGTCGATGCGGCCTGAGCAAGGCGGTGCGCCGTCTCGACCAGCGAGGTGGCATCGCGGCTGGCGGCCAGGCTGCGCCCGAGCGTGCCGATGCGCTCGTTTTCCCGCTTCTGGAAGGATTTGTCGGCGCTGGCCACCAGCCGGTAGAGGCTGCGGACGCGCTTGAACTGCTTGCGGGCCGTGTGGATGGCCTCGTGCGGCCCGTCGGGCTGTTTCTCCAGCACCTCGAGCGCCCGCGACAGATATCGGGACGCGACGCGTCGTACTTCTCCCTGAAGAGGCTTATCCGCTTTGAGACTGAGGCTCATGAAAGGACCGGAGCGCGCCTTCGGACAGCGCCATTGCCTGGTTGGAGTAACGGAAGTCGCCGGTCACCTCGCGTCCGACCCAATCGGGAATGTCCGGCTTGTCGGTCTCGGACTTAAGCTCCACCTCGGCCACGACCAGGCCGCCGTAGCGCCCGCCATAGACGTCCACCTCCCAGGTGAAGCCCTTGTGCTCGACCTTGTAGCGGACCTTCTCGACGACGGTGCCGATCGCCTGGCCGAGCATTTCCTCGGCGACGGCCGGGTCGATATCGAACTCGTATTCGTCGCGGGACAGGGATGTCTGCCCGATCTTGAGCGTCAGGCAGGCGTGTCCGTCGCCATAGGCGCGGACCCTGAGCGAGCGATCATCCATCGTGGCGAGATAGCCCTGCCTGATGGAGACGCCGGCGTCTGCCGAGAGACGCCACCGCTTGCCGGAAACCAGAAATTTTCTTTCGATTTCTTTGGCCATGCCACTCGCTTTCGCACTGTGGTAGTCGGTTGCACGAACTCTACACGATGGGCCGACCGTGGCAAGCTACGAAAAGGACCGGACGGCGCCCTGATCGTCCCGCCCCGGTTGAGCACCGGTTTTCGCCGGGGCCTTTTTTCTCGACACGGGCGGCATGAAGGGCTATTCCACCACCACATTCAATCGTTTTAGGGATGCGCCGATGGCCGAGAAAACCGAAAAGCTCCTGTCCGTGCTGAAGCTGCAGCCGGTCGTTCCCGTGCTGATCGTGGAAGACGCGGCGACGGCCGTGCCGCTGGCGCGCGCATTGGTCGCAGGCGGTCTGAAGGCGATCGAGATCACGCTCCGCACGCCGGCCGCGCTTGAGGCGATCCGTCGCGTCGCAAACGAGGTCGAAGGGGCCGTCGCCGGTGCCGGCACGATCCTGAACGCGGCGCAGTTCGACGAGGCGGTCGCCGCCGGTTCGCAGTTCATCGTCAGCCCGGGCACGACGCAGGAGCTTCTGGATGCCGCCGCACAGTCGCCGGTGCCGCTCCTGCCGGGTGCGGCCACGGCCAGCGAGGTCATGGCGCTGCGCGAGGAAGGCTACGAAGTGCTGAAATTCTTCCCCGCCGAGCAGGCGGGGGGCGCGTCCTACCTCAAGGCGCTGTCCTCGCCGCTCGCCGGCACGCTGTTCTGCCCGACCGGCGGGATCTCGCTCGCCAACGCGAAGGACTACCTGTCGCTGCCGAACGTCATCTGCGTCGGTGGCTCCTGGGTCGCGCCGAAGGACCTCGTGGCGAAGGGCGACTGGGCCGGCATCACCAGGCTTGCGGCGGAGGCGGCGCAGCTCAAGGGCTGAGCGCGGGGCGCCGTCTGCGCCTGCGCACGATCGATCGCTGCACGGCTCCGGCGGGCGGCGATCACGATTTTGCCAGTCGTGGTTTGTATTTGGGCCTCGCGCTCCTATCTCTCACTCCGGCTCACACTGGAAGGGAGATAACCCCATGTTCGATGCGAAAAAGCTGCTGGATCAGTTTCTCGGGTCGCAGATACCCGGCGCCGGCGGCACCGTGCGCGATCGCGCGGGGCAGGTCACGCAGATGGCCAGGGACAATCCGCTCGCAGCCGGCGCCATCGCCGGCGTGCTGCTCGGCACGAGCGGCGGCCGCCAGGTCGCTGGCACCGCGCTGAAGCTCGGCGGGCTGGCGGCGATCGCCGGCCTCGGCTACCAGGCCTACAAGAACTACAAGGCCGGCCAGGCTCCCGCGCCCGCGACGCCGGACGCGCCGAAGGAGCCCGAACTCCTGCCGCCGCCTTCGGATTCCGGTTTTGCGACGCAGACCGTCAGCGACGATTTCGCGCTGACGCTGATCCGCGCGATGATCGCCGCATCGCGCGCCGACGGCCACATCGACGCCGGCGAGCGTGCGCATATCATGGACAGGCTCAAGGTCGCCGGCATCGGTGGCGATGCAGCCGCCTTCCTGGAGAAGGAGCTTGCCGATCCCATCGATCTCGACGGCATCGTCGCGGCGGCCAAGACCGAGGAGCAGCGGGTCGAGCTCTATACGGCCTCGCGGCTGACGATCGAGCCCGACAGCCGGGCCGAGCGCGGCTATCTCGACCTGCTCGCCGGCCGCCTCGGACTGCCGGACGCGCTGGTCGACCACATCGAGGCGACCGTCTCGCAGGCCAAGGTTCCCGCGGGCAGCCCCTGGGCCTGATGGGTCCATAAACACTTTGCATTTGTTTCGCGGGTGCCGCTGGCCTATGCGTCTGTCATGCGCATCAGGCAGCGGCAATCCGGGGAACGAGGGGAGAGGGGCATGCACGATCTGAAACACTGGACGGCGCGGCCGGCTCCGGCACCGGTGGTGCTCGAAGGGCGGTTCGTCCGCATCGAGCCCTATGAACGCGAAAAGCATCTCCAGGCGCTGTGGGACGGCTTCGGCGGCATGGCGATCAATCCGCTGCTGAAATATTTCGCCCAGAACGATTTCTCCGGCATCGAGGATTTCGATGCCTGGCTCGCCTCCGTGCAGAAGGGCGGCTGGGTGACCGAGGTGTTCCGCGACAAGGCGACCGGCAAGGTGGTCGGCATGGCGAACTACATGCGGCCGGATCCGGCCAACGGCGTCGTGGAGATCGGCGGCATCGCCCACGGTCCGGACATGGCGCGCTCGCCGCTGTCGACGGAGGGGCAGTACCTGCTCGCCAGGCACGCCTTCGAGGACCTCGGCTACCGGCGCTACGAATGGAAGTGCAACAACCTCAACGAAGCGAGCAAGCGCACCGCCCAAAGGCTCGGCTTCAGCTTCGAGGGCGTCTTCCGCCAGCACATGCTGTCCAAGGGGCAGAACCGCGACACCGCATGGTTCTCGATCATCGACAGCGAATGGCCGGTCACGGCGAAGGCGTTCGAGGCCTGGCTGTCGCCGGACAATTTCGACGCGGCAGGTAACCAGAAGCGACGGCTGGAGGACATCCGGGCCGAGCTGAAGCGGGAAGACGCCCGGTGAGCGGCGAAGAGGACAAGGGCAACCGATCCGCGGCGATCGCCGCCGCCGTCATCCTGCTCGGCACGGGGCTCGCCTTCTTCTTCCTGCCGGACGTGATGATCTCGCTCGGCAATGTGTCGCCCTGGCTTGCCGCCGGATTGGCGACCGCGCTCGTGCTCGGCTTCTTTCTGCTATTCTGGCTGCGTGCCCGCCACCAGAGGCGCAAGGGCCGCTAAAGCGGCGCTCAGCCCTGCAGCGCGGCCCCGAGCAGCACGAGCCCGAGCACCATCACCAGCAGCGCCCCCAGGATCTCGATCGCGTTGCCGACGCGAAGGGCGGCGCTGTCGCCGCCGGCAAGGCGCATGGCCACGCCCTTTGCGGTCACCGCGAGCGTGGCGAGCACCGAGACCGTGATGGCGGTGCCGATCGACATGGCGACGACGGAAAGCAGGCCGCCGAGATAGAGCCCGTTCAGGAGCGCGAAGGAGAGCACGATCAGCGCACCCGAGCACGGGCGCAGCCCGACGGCGACGACCGCCGACCAGGCTTCGCGGAGCGCGAACCGGTCGCCCTTCAGAAGCTCGGGATCGGGCGCGTGTGCGTGGCCGCAGGTGGCGCAGATCTCGCCCGGCGCATGGGTGTGGGCGTGGCCGTGGTGGCCGTTCCCGTGCGCCTCCCGGGCGGTGAACGCATGGACATGGCCGTGGCCGGCCGCATCCGGCAGGGTCATGGCATAGGCCTCGGTCGGGCTGAGCCGGCGGGAGCGCCAGAGCTTGCGATAGAGCAGCCAGGCGCCGAAGGCCGCGATCAGGGCATAGCTCGCCGTCTCCAGCGCCCGGGTCGCGTCCGTCATCGAAATCGCCGTTCCGCGCAGGACGAGATAGGCGCCGCCGACGATCAGGATGGCGACGACCCCCTGCAGGAGCGAGGACAGGAAGGACAACAGCACGCCCCGTTTCAGCTCGATCTCGTTGGCCAGCATGTAGGACGATATCACGGCCTTGCCGTGGCCCGGTCCTGCGGCGTGCAGGACGCCATAGGCAAAGGACAGGCCGACGAGGGTGGAGGCGGCCCAGGGGTTCTGGCGCATGTTCTTCAGCGCGCCGGTCAGCATGTGGTAGAACGCCTGCTGGTGGGCGTTGATCCAGGAAAACAGGCTGCCGAAGATGCCGGAGGTGCTGAAGCCCGGCTCGGCGCTGCCGATTCCGAGCGGCGACTGGGCATGGGCCGACCCGAAAACGGAAACGGCAAGGAGCAGGGTTGCGAGCGAAAGGCGGATTGCGGCCCGGTCGTTCAGCATGTCACTTCCAGCCGCGTTGCGAAGAGCTTCGACATGTCGGTGCCGGTCGGGTCGTTCCAGAAGGCGTCGGTCAGCGTGCCCTCGTTCTGCGCCAGCACCTCGTCGGGGTCCGGCCGCACCACCTGATGCTTGCAGGCGGAGAACTTCTCGCCGATCACCACCATGTTGTCGTCCGTCGGGAAGTCCATCGAGGCATACATCGTCGGGTCGTAGACGCCGAAGGTCATCCTGCCCTTCAACGGCATCGTCTGCCCCGGCTTGACGGTAAAGAACATCAGGAGCTGGCCGTCCTTGAAGTCGACATTGATCGCGTCCGGCTTGCCGACCTTCACGTCCTTCCCGTCTTCGGTGATGGTCGTGTAGTAGTGGAACTCCTCCAGCGACTCGAGCACGGTCTGGCCCACCTCGGCCAGTTCGTCGGGGTCGAGCTTGAGGTTGGAGTTCTTGTCGAAGTCGAGGACGACGCTCGAGGAGAACATCTCGTCGAAGCGCCAGACGTTGCGCAGTTCCGACACCGTGCCGTCGTCGCCGGCGACGACTTCGAGCCGTGCCTCGGCGAAGATGTGCGGGTGGGCCATGGCCACGGCCGGCAGCAGCCAGGCGGCACCTGCAATGAGGAGGGGGGCGTGCTTCATGCGCGAGGTTGACCTCTCGTCTGGCTTTCTGGATTCGCTACCGAATGTATCGCAATTGGGCCGGAATTGGGACTTCGGCCGGGCGCGAATTGTCGCGCCCGATGGTTGTGCGCGCCGTCACGCGCCGTCGCTGTTCTTCCTGAACCAGTTGTGCAGGAAATCCACGAAGGTCCGCACCTTCGCCGGCAGGTAGCGGCGGTGCGGATAGATGGCGTAGATGCCGCGATCGGCAGGCAGGTAGTCGTCGAGGATGGAAACGACGGCGCCCGACTCGAGGCGGCTGCGGGCGATGAATTCGGGCACCTGCGCAATGCCGAGGCCGCTCTGGGCGGCGCGCACCGCAGAGGTCGGGCTGTTGACCTCGATATGCCCGCTGACGGGCACGCTGAAGCTCGTTCCCTTGGCGTCGATGAAGCGCCAGTTGCTGTGCGACTTGCCGTTGGTATCGATCACGCAGGGAAGGCGGGAGAGCTCGGAGGGGTGGGTGATCGGGCCGGTCTTTTCGAGGAATTCGGGGGCTGCGCAGATCTTCAGGTAGAAATCGCCGAGCTTGCGGGCGATCAGGGTGGAATCCTCGAGCCTGGTGATGCGGATCGCGACGTCGAAGCCTTCCTCGACCAGATCGACGAAGCGGTCGTCGGACACGATCTCCAGCGACAGCTCGGGATGCTCGCGACCGAAATCGATCAGCGACTGGCCGATCTCGGCATCCACGAAGGTGCGCGGCGCGGAGATCTTCAGCTTGCCCTTCAGGTCGGTGTTGTTCTCGCGGACGAGATCGGCGAGGTTGTCGATCTCCTTGAGGATCTCGGAGGCCGTGCGGTAGTAGGTGTGCCCCGCTTCCGTCATCGAGAACTGGCGGGTGGTGCGGTTCAAAAGCAGCGCGCCGAGCTCGTCTTCCAGCTCGCGTACATATTTAGACAGGAGCGCCTTGGACTTGCCGACTTTGCGGGATGCCGCCGAAAACCCCTCCGCATCCACCACGTCGATATAGGCGCGAATGCGGGTCAGCGTATCCATGCAATCAGTCCTTGCTGCGATGCCGTATCGGCGACGGGAACCGGAATGTCGTGGGCTGCCGGAAAATTTTCAATAGCGGGGCCAAAAAACTCTTGATTGCGACAGGGAATCTTCTTATCTCCGCCCTTGCCCAAAGTCGCACGTGCCTGTGGGTGTCCGCCGACCCTCGAACTGGGAGCAATCCCTAAGGTGAGGTCATCGGTAAGGTACCTGGAACTAACCGCTCCAGTCGCTATTCCGGCCAACCGGGAAATGCGAGGACATCTTGAAGCAACGACGGTGCGGGCCTTTCTGGTGTCTGCCGGCTTTCCATCAGCCGGGGTTACTGAAGAGGCACACCTTCATTGCCGGAAGTGCGGTTGGGATCATCCCCTCCAATCCATGGCAGACAAAGCCGAATCCGAGCCTAGGCGGGCTCAGGTTCACCGTTCGCGCATATCGCGCATGCTTGGTTCCGGGGTCTCCACCGGCTGGTTCCATCGCATGGTCGCGTATGCCCTTTGTCCTCCGGTTTTTCCGGAGCGCTGGATCATGGGGACTACTGAAATGGCGACTGCACGCATTATCGACTTCCTGAACACCCGACGTCCCGACGGCCCGTGCCTCGTGGTCGACCTCGATGTCGTGCGCGACAACTTCAAGGCGTTCCGTCACGCGCTGCCCGACAGCGCCATCTACTACGCCGTCAAGGCCAACCCGGCGCCGGAAATCCTGCGGCTTCTCGCCAGCATGGGCTCCAACTTCGATTGCGCGTCCGTCGCCGAAATCGAGATGGCGCTCGATGCCGGCGCGACGGCGAACCGCATCTCGTTCGGCAACACGATCAAGAAGGAGCGCGACATCGCCCGCGCTCACGCGCTCGGCATCAGCCTCTTTGCCGTCGATTGCCACGAGGAAGTGGAGAAGATCTCCCGTGCCGCCCCCGGCGCGCGCGTCTTCTGCCGCGTGCTGACGGACGGCGAGGGCGCCGAGTGGCCGCTGTCGCGCAAGTTCGGCTGCGTGCCGCAGATGGCCGTCGACGTGCTCGTCTACGCCCACCAGCTCGGTCTCGTCTCCTACGGCGTCTCGTTCCATGTCGGCTCGCAGATGACCAAGGTCGATGCCTGGGATTCGGCGCTCGCCGATGCCAAGCGCGTGTTCGTCCAGCTCGCCAAGCAGGGCATCGAGCTGAAGATGGTCAACATGGGCGGCGGCTTCCCGACGAAGTACCTGAAGGACGTGCCGGCGGCCGAGGCCTACGGACAGGCGATCTTCGGCGCGCTGAAGAAGCACTTCGGCAACCACATCCCGGAGACGATCATCGAGCCGGGCCGCGGCATGGTCGGCAACGCCGGCGTGATCAAGGCCGAGGTCGTCCTCGTCTCGAAGAAGTCGGACAACGATGCGCACCGCTGGGTGTTCCTCGACATCGGCAAGTTCGGCGGTCTCGCCGAGACGATGGACGAGGCGATCCGCTACCCGATCCGCACCGCGCGCGACGGCGATGCGATGGAGCCCTGCGTCATCGCCGGCCCGACCTGCGATTCGGCCGACGTGCTCTACGAGAAGAACATGTACCCGCTGCCGATCACCCTTTCGATCGGCGACGAGGTGCTGATCGAGGGCACCGGCGCCTACACGACGACCTACTCGGCCGTCGCCTTCAACGGCTTCGAGCCGCTCAAGGCCTACGTGATCTGAAGCGTAAAGGCAGCTCCCGCGGCAATCGGGAGCGCCACCCACAATGAATTCCGATGTCCGCTGGTGGCGGCAATTTGAAGTTCGGGAGGCCGGGATGGCCACTGTTCTTGGTTCTGTCCGCGCGTTCTTCGCGCAATCCGCATTCGCAATCGACCGGGAGAATGCCGGCGACGTCCTGGCCCGCGAGCGCCTGCTCGACCGCGCCATGGGCGAAGGACGCTTCCGCAAGTCCTCCGAAAAGCTGCGCCGCGGCCGTCTGCCGGCCGAGGGCCTGGCGCTGGTCGCCCGCGACGGCGACGGCCACGTGATCGGCACGGTGCGGCTCTGGGACGTCGAGGCCGGGGTTGACGCTTCCGGCAACGCGGTGCCGGCGCTGCTGCTCGGCCCACTCGCCGTCGACCCGTCCCATGAGGGCAAGGGCGTCGGTTCGGCGCTAATGCGCGCGGCCATCACCGAGGCGGCCCAGCGCGGGCATGGCGCCGTGCTGCTCGTCGGCGATGCGCCCTACTACGAGCGCTTCGGCTTCTTTGCCGCAAAGGCCGCCCATCTCGTCATGCCGGGGCCGTTCGAACGTCACCGTTTCCTGGCGCTAGAGCTGAAGGAAGGCTGGCTGGACGGGGCTGCCGGCATGCTGGTCGCCGCCGGCCGCCGGCTGGGTCGGGGCGAGCTTCCGAAGGCTGCCTGACCGCCCGGCCGGCAGGGCCGCGTTCGGCGCCTCCGTACCGGCGGAGCGGGCCTGCCTGCTCCGCCTGCGGTTTGCGATCAGATCATCGGCCCGCCATAGACGAGCGATGCCTCCTGTGCGGCCGTGACGCGCGGTTCGCTGTTGCCGGACCGCGCGACGATCTCGCTGAAGCTCCGCTGGAACACCTTCAGCGCCACCAGGCTGTAGCAGGCGACGGCCACGAAATTGTGCCAGAAGGCGCGGGGCTGCTCGGCATAGCTCGGGTTGACGAGCAGGCACAGGACCTCGACCGTGAGGATGAAGAGCAGCGGATAGAGGATGTAGCGGGCGCTTTCCGTGCGGCCCTCGTCGATGAAATCGGCGATGACGCAGGTGCTGATGCCATAGGCGACCGCGACGAAGCCGAGGGTGTAGCGGAAGAACATGTCGCTGGCGATGATCTCGGGCGTCATCTTGTCGAGGTCCTTCACGCCGGGGCCGATGTAGTAGTAGATGATGAACGATATCAGCAGCGGCATGAAGGCCGCGAGGCTGCCCCACCAGACGATGGCCGGATAGTTGGCGATCGGGAACTTCCAGATGCTGGTGAACCGCTCCCAGTTTTCCTCCTCGATCCGCAGCGAGCGCAGGAACAGGGCGATCAGGCTCGTCAGGGCAAACATGGCGCCCACCGTCAGCGCGGTGATGAGCCCGCTCTTTATGATCGTCGTCGCATCGGTCCGGGCAAGCGCCTGGCCCCAGTCGATCTCCGGCTTTGCGGCCTGGGTCAGGACTTCGGTGACGTAGAGGTAGATGCAGAGCGGGACGACGCAGCCGACGAAGCCGATGGCGATCGCCAGCAGCGCCGCATTGCTCCAGGGATAGGTGGGGACGCTGTCGTTGACCAGCCGGAACAGGTTCGCCAGCACGGCGTCCGGCTTCTGCGCCATCGGATAGGCCCCCGGCGCGCCGCCCCGCTTCATCGTCAACGCCGTCTCCCGGTCGTTGCGGGCGAGAATGGCGAAGAGGGCGGAAAGGCGCTTGGCGCCGGTCTCGCATTCGCTGGCCAGGAGCGACCAGCGCTTCACCAGTTCCTCGTAGGTCCTGGCGGCCTTCATGTCCTTCTCGTCGAGCGAATCGTTGAGAGCGCGGAACAGCGCTTCCGCGTCGCGGTTCAGCTTCTCTCCGGCCTCTCTCGAAAGATCCTGCGCGGGGTCCTCGATGTTCGATTTCGCCAGGATCTCCTTGACCTGCGGCGATTTGAGCGTGGTGGCGACGAGCGTGTTGATCTCGTTTTCGAGCATGTCGGATTTCGGCCGCAGGACCTGGATGATCTCCCGGTATTTTTCGTATTCCTCCTTCGACCAGAGGCGCTCGCCGCGGATCGTCAGCGCCGCAAAGAGCCGCAGCGCGATGCAGTTGCGGCCCATCTGCGTCGAAAGCTCCTCGTTGAACCCCAGGCTGAGCAGCAGATTGCGGATGCGCCAGAACTTGCGCATGTCCCGCCGGTATTCCGGCGCGTCCGCGACCAGCGTCTCGATGTCGTTGCGGGTCAGGCGCTGCACGCGGGCGTAGAACTCGCCGGGGATGCTGGCGACGCGCTGGGCAAGGCCGCGCAGCATCGCCTCGATCTGGGCGACCATCGGCACCGAAGGCAGGAGGCCGACCACGATCAGGGCCGCGCCGAACGGCCATGCCATGCCCTGGAAGGGGGCCTGCGCGCCGGTCGGATCGTTGGCGATGAGCAGCACGACGGGCTTGGCCGTGCACATGAAGAGATAGAGGAACTCCAGGAAGATCAGGTAGAGCACGAAGGAGCGGTTGAAGATCGAGCGTCCGACGATGTCGCCCATCGTCAGCATCTTGGTGAAGTCAAATTCCTCGCCCTTCGGCGGTCGCGTGAATTCCTCGATGCGCTTTCTCGCATAGAGCGCGATCACGATCGCGCCGATTGCGAGCGACAACGCAAAGGAACTCTGCTCGCTGAGAAAACCAGCGACCTGATCCTGTGCCGGGACGGTGGCCATTGTCGCTTAGGTGCACTGGCTGATGCTTGGATTGCACGGGCTCTGGGCCTGCACGCTCCCGCTTGCGACCAGCGCGCCGACCAGGATCAGACCGAATACAAGCAATGGGACTTTGAAAGGCACCGCAAATGCTATTGCCATGGCAGCCTCCCTCGAAACGCGCAAATATGATCCGTCTCTTGAAAATCAAAGTCAACTTATCCCTGCTAAGTACCCCTTTCGGTTGCGGCATGCCTCTTCCGTCCGAACGGCTGCGGGCCGGGCAGGGGCGTAACATTTCGGCCACGGTCATGGCCATTGCGGCGGGGTCGGGAGGCCCGGCGCTAAAGTATTGATTCATCTCAACCCCCTCTCGTCGCTGCGGACGATAGTGGCCGCGGTGCAGCGCCTCGTGCCGCTGTCGTTGATCGACGAAGGAGAGAAGAGATGTCGAACACCCTGACCCGTCCCCTGAGCCTTGTTGCGGCCATCGCACTTGCGGCGATCGGGCAGGCTGCCGCGGCGGCGGACCTGACGCCACCGGCGGCCGCGGCGGCGGAAGCGGCGGATGTGGAGGCCCTTGGCCCCTGGCAGATCCGTTTGCGGGCGCTCGGCGTCATCACCCGCGATTCCGGCCATGTGAACGGCATCGACGGCTCGGACCTCTCCTACAGCGACACCGTCGTTCCGGAGCTCGACATCTCCTATTACTTCACCGACAACATCGCGGCCGAACTGATCCTGGGCACGACCTATGCCAATATTGACGCCGCCGGCTCGATCGATGCGCTCGGCAAGGTCGGCAAGACCTGGCTTCTGCCGCCGACGCTGACGCTGCAGTACCACTTCACCGATTTTGGCGCGTTCAAGCCCTATATGGGCGCGGGTGTGAACTACACGCTGTTCTACAACCAGTCCGGCAAGGGCGCCTTTTCCGACCTCGACGTCGAGAACGAGTTCGGCGCGGCCCTGCAGGTCGGCTTCGACTACATGGTCGACGAGCACTGGGGCGTGAACTTCGACGTCAAGAAGCTGTTCCTCGAGCCGGAATGGAAGGTCAATCTCGACGGCGCCCCCCTGTCGGGCAAGGCCAAGCTCGATCCCTGGCTGATCGGCACGGGCATCACCTACCGCTTCTGAGGACGCTCTTCCGGCAGGGGCACGGAAGAGCCGCGGTCGCGTTGCGGCCGCGGGCCGGCGCGCTGACGGGGTCGCGCCGGCCATCACCCGTGTTTCAAATGCGCGTGATGGCGCCGGATGGCCACGATTTCGGCGAAGCCGCGCCCTACCTCATGCCGTCATGAACAGACGGTCCCTCCTGCTCACCCTTTCCTTCGCGCTCTCTGCCGCACCGCTCGCCGTCCGGGCACAGACGCCGCCGCCGCCGGCGCCGCCGGCTGCCGATGACGCGGCCGAGCTGACGCGCGTCCTCGACGAGGCCTCGGCGCTCACGCCGCTCAGGACCGTCATCGTCGCCCGCAACGGCTCCGTCGTCGCCGAGCGCGGCTATCGCGGCCATGCGGCGAGCGAGAGCACCAACATCAAGTCGGCCTCGAAGAGCATCGTCTCGGCGCTGGTGGGGATCGCCATCGACAAGGGACTTCTGGAAGGTGTTGACCAGCCGATCGCGCCGATCCTCCAGTCCGATCTGCCGGCCGATCCCGATCCGCGGCTGGCGCGGGTCACGATCGGCCATCTCCTTTCGATGCAGGCAGGGCTGGAGCGGATGTCGGGGGCCAACTACGGCCGCTGGGTCTCGAGCCGGAACTGGGTGCGCACGGCGCTTGCGGCGCCGTTCGTGGCCGAGCCGGGCGGGCCGATGCTCTATTCCACCGCCTCGACGCATCTGCTCTCGGCGATCCTGACGAAGGTCGGCGGCACGTCGACGCTGGCGCTGGCGCGCGACTGGCTGGGGCCGCTCGAAGGCTTCCGCATCGGCGCCTGGGAGCGCGATCCGCAGGGCATCTATCTCGGCGGCAACCAGATGGCGATGAGCGCCCGCTCGCTCCTGGCCTTCGGCGAACTCTATCGCAACGGTGGGCGGACGCCGGAGGGCGAGCAACTGATCCCGGAAGGTTGGATCCGCCAGTCCTGGCAGTCGCGCACCAACTCCCGCTTCTCCAACGACGGCTACGGCTATGGCTGGTTCGAGCGGGTGATCGGCGGCAGGACCGTCCACTTCGCCTGGGGCTATGGCGGGCAGATGCTCTACATCGTGCCGGACCTCGGGCTGACGGTGGTGATGACCTCGGACGAAAGCGGACCGTCCGCGCGCAACGGATACCGCGACGACCTGCATGCCCTCCTGGCGAGGATCATCGGCACGGCGGAGGGCTGACGCGGGAAGGCGGCATTTGACAGGTCCCGGCGGGGCGTGTACGTCATCGCGAAAGGGTGAGAGCCCCTGCCGTCCGCAAGCGCAAGCTTTGGTGAAGTCTCTCGTTCAGGCATCGGTTTTCCAGCTTGCAAGGCATGCGAACCGGCGGCAATGCGGACTCCCTCCGAAATGACGCATGCAGACACTGGAGAAACCCATGCGTCTGTCGACGCCGCTTCCCTCCCTTGAAGGCCTGAAGGATCAGGCCAGACGCTTGCGCGCGCGGTTCGAGGCCGAAGGCCAGCCGATCGGCCATTCGCGCGCGCTCGAACTCATTGCCGCGCAATACGGCTATCGCGACTGGAATACGCTGCATGCCGCCGTCGGAAACCGGCCGCCCTTCGATCCGTGGCTGCTCGGCTCGCGCGTGCGCGGCCACTATCTCGGCCAGCCCTTCGATGCGAAGGTCCTGGGCGTGCAGGCGCTGACGGCGCAGCCGGGGCACTACCGGCTGACGCTGCATTTCGACCAGCCGGTCGACGTCGTCACCTTCGAGAGCTTCTCCGCCTTCCGCCAGCGCGTCAACTGCACGGTCGACGCAACGGGCCGGACGGCGGCGAAGACCTCCGACGGCCGGCCGCATCTGGAGCTGGAGTGGTAGGCACAGGTCCCCCGGATCCTCACTTCAGGTTCAATTGCCAGGAGACGCCGAAGCGATCGTTGACCCAGGCGAATTCGCGCGAGAAGCCGTGGTCTGCGAGCGCCATCAGTTCCTCGCCGCCCTCCGAGAGGGCGGCGTAGATCTCGCGGATCTGTGCCTCGGATTCGCATTCGACGAAGAGCGACAGCGACGGCGTGAAGGTGAAGGCGTGGGTGACGGGACTGTCGATGCAGAGGATCGACTGGTCGCCGATGTGGAAACGGGCGAGCATGACCGTTCCCTCCGGTCCTGCTTCGTCCGGGCCGTAGCGGACGATCTCGTCGATGGCGCAATGGGGGAAGAGCGAGGCATAGAAGCCCATCGCCTCTTCCGCCTTGCCTTCCTGGAACATCAGGAACGGTTTGACCGAGGCGACCATGGCATCCTCCCTGGCTTTGCGAATTCGACGGATCTCTGCCGGCCGACAGGTCCGGGAAGGCCTGCCCGGCCGTCAGGAAATGTCCTGGGACATCTCCTCGGCCGGCACCTCCGCCCTGCCGTGAACGCGCACGACGGTTGCCGGAACGCCGGCCACCGTCGTCCTGTCTTCCACCGGCTTCAGCACGACGCTGCCGGCTGCGACCTTGCTGCACGCGCCGACCTCGAAATTGCCGAGGATCTTCGCGCCGGCGCCGATCATCACGCCCCGGCGCACCTTCGGATGGCGGTCGCCGACGTCGCGACCGGTGCCGCCGAGGGTGACATCCTGCAGGATCGAGACGTCGTCCTCGACGACGGCGGTCTCGCCGATGACGATGCCGGAGCCGTGGTCGAGCATGACGCCGGAGCCGATGCGGGCTGCCGGGTGGATGTCGACGTCGAAGGCGAGGGCGGCCTGGCTTGCGAGAAAGCGCGCGCCTTCCTGCCGGCCGTCCTGCCAGAGGCGATGGGCGAAGCGGTAGGTCTGCAGCGCCTGGAAGCCCTTGAGATTGAGCAGGACGTGGCACGGGCCGGGGCAGGCGGGATCGCGGGTGACGACGGCTGCGATATCGGCTTCTGTGGCGCGCAGCAGCTCGTCATCCGCTGTGCCCGTCATCAGCTGTTCCAGCGTGGCGCGGTCGACACCACCGCCGGACAGCCGTGCTGCCAGGACGCGCGCCAGCATCTGCAGGCCGGACGCGGACACCAGGACCGGCTGGACAAGCGGGCGCAGCATCGGCTCGCGCTCCGCCAATGCCGCGGCTTCGGCGCGTATCACGGCCCAGACGGGCCCTTCCGTGCCGATGAGGCCGGTTGTGTCCCGTGCGACGACCGGCGGCTTGCCCTGCAGCTTGCCTTGCATGCGGCCTCCCTGGTCTACCCTTCTGCCTTCGTCCGGCGGGCGGTTTCCATCCTGGCACCCTGCCGGGAATTCGGGCCGGAATTGCGTTGCCCGCCTTCAGCCGGCGATGTCGATCACGCCACAGTCTCCCGCTTCGCTGGCGAAGGCAAGCAGCTTGCCGCTGCCGCTCCAGGCGAGCGAGGAGATTGCGCCCTTGCCGGGCCGGCGCAGCATGACCTCGCGGTTGTCGGAGAAGCGGGCCGCGAGCACCATGCCGTCCGAATAGCCGATCGCGACGACGTCTTCCGCCGGATGGCAGGCGACCGCGGTCACCATCACGTCGCCGCGGGTGCCGAGCTCCAGCGGTGCCTTGCCCATCGGGCCGTCCTTGGAGGCAAACGGCCAGACGATCGCCGCCGGCGCGCCGGAGGAGGCGAGCCACTTGCCCTTGGCCGACCAGGACAAGGATTTCACCTTGGCGGGGTAACCGGTCATGCGCATGTGGCGGGTGTCGCCGCCCGGCTTGCTATCGAGCTTCCAGCCGTGCAGGGCGTTCTCCTGCATGCTGGTGACGAGGAAGCGGCCGTCGGGCGAGAAGGTGACGCCGGTATGGGCGCCCTTCCATTCCAGGTCGACCGGCTGGCCGGCCATCGCCACCCAGTGCAGCGAGGCGCCGTTGTAGCGGGCGACGGCGATGCGCAGGCCCTTCGGCGCGAAGGCGACGCCCTCGACGGTGCGGCTTTCGGCAAATTCCTTGATCGTGCCATCGGCAAGGCGCACACGCGTCGTCCGGCCCTCGGCGAAGGCGACGGCGCCCTGCGGGCCGGCGGCAACGACGGAGATCCACTTGCGCGGTACTTCCGCCAGAAGGGTGGCGGTCCCGTCGGCGGCGATGCGGAAAACCTTTCCGTCCTCGCCGCCGGTGACGAGCGTATCGCTCGCCTCGTCACGGACGCAGGCAAGCAGCCCGTCATTGGCCTCGGTCACCTTATGGCCATGGTCGAGCCGGTGGATCGCGCCGATGGCAGAGGCAAAGAAAGGGATGTCGCCGAGGAAGGCCGTGGCGACGACATGGCCGTCAAGATCGAGGGGGGCGACGGTGGGCATCAGTTGGCTTGTGCCTCGCAGGCCTTGAAGGTGCGCTCGATCTTCTCGCGGTCGAGGTCGCGGCCGATGAAGACGAGGCGGCTCTCGCGCTTCTCGCCGTCCTTCCAGGCGCGCTGGTGGTCGCCCTCGACGATCATGTGCACGCCCTGGACGACATAGCGCTCGTCGTCGCCGGCAAAGGCGATGATGCCCTTCAGCCGCAGGATGTTCGGGCCGTCCGTCTGGGTGATCTTCTGGATCCAGGGGAAGAAGCGGTCCGGATTCATCTCGCCGCCGCGCAGCGAGATCGACTGCACCGTGACGTCGTGGATCGGCGAGGGGCCGTGGTCGTGGTGGTGATGATGATCGTGACCATGGTCGTGATCGTGGTCATGATGGTGGTCGTGGCCGTGATCGTGGTCGCAATCGGGGCCGCAGACATGGTCGGGATGGTCGTGGTCGAGGAAGTGCGGGTCGTTCTCCAGCGCACGCTCGAGATTGAACGCGCCCTGATCCAGCACCTTGGTCAGGTCGATGTCCGAACGGCTGGTGCGGTAGATGCGCGCCGACGGATTGATGGCGCGGACGGTCGCCTCGACGACCGCCAGTTCTTCCGGCGTGACGAGGTCGGTCTTGTTCAGGAGCACGACGTCGGCAAAGGCGATCTGGTCCTCCGCCTCGCGGCTGTCCTTCAGCCGCAGCGGCAGGTGCTTGGCGTCGACCAGGGCGACGACGGCGTCGAGCTCGGTCTTGGAGCGCACGTCGTCGTCCATGAAGAAGGTCTGGGCGACGGGGACGGGGTCTGCGAGGCCGGTCGTCTCGACGATGATGGCGTCGAAGCGGCCGGGACGGCGCATCAGGCCCTCGACGACGCGGATCAGGTCGCCGCGGACGGTGCAGCAGATGCAGCCGTTGTTCATCTCGTAGATCTCCTCGTCGGATTCGACGATGAGGTCGTTGTCGATGCCGATCTCGCCGAACTCGTTGACGATGACGGCATATTTCCGGCCGTGGTTCTCCGACAGGATGCGGTTCAGGAGCGTCGTCTTGCCGGCGCCGAGATAGCCGGTGAGGACGGTGACGGGAACGGGCTTTTGTGTGGCGGTGTCGGTCATGACAGGATCCCTGAAAGTTTCAGCCCTCATATAGGGCGCGGGGTGCGGTCGCCGCAATACGTGGCGTGCGCCGCTTGGACGATTGACGCGTCAGCGCAGCGTGGCCGCGTCGAAGGCGTGCACGTCCTGCAGGAGTTCGACGAGGCCGGCGGTGGCGTGGGCCAGCAGTTGCTCGCCGCGTTCGGCCGTCGCTCTCGTTGCGTCGCCGGCCGCGCCCTTGACGTTGAGGTCCGACATCTTCCAGCCGAAGGCGTGCGGACCGTAGGCGCGCAGGTACCGAAAGTCGCAGGCGAGATCGGACTGGCGGGAGGAGAACCGCTCGACCTTGTCGAGGCGGACCAGCTCCGGGTGGATCGCCAGCATCACAGAGGTCTCGATGTCGCCGCCGTGGATGTCGATCGCCTTGTCCTCCGGCGCGATCCAGCCGTCCGGCTGGCCGAAGCGGGTCCAGCTCGTCGCCACCGCCAGCATGTCGAGGCGCACGCGCGCCTCGGTCGCCACGATCGTCATCAGCGGCGAATTGCCGCCATGGGCGTTCAGCATGACGAACTTGCGCACACCCTGCCCGGCGAGGTCGGCGGCGATGCCGAGCCAGCGCCGCACGGCTTCGTCCCAGCCGAGCGATTGCGTGCCCGGCACGTCGAGATGCTCGGGGGAATAGCCGACCTTCTCGGTCGGCAGGAAGGTGACGGGCAGATCGGCGGGAAGGGTTGCGACGAGGCGGTCGACGATCGCGTCGGCGATCAGCCAGTCCGTCTCGAAGGGGAGGTGCGGCCCATGCCCTTCATGGGCGCCGAGCGGAAGCACTGCGATCCAGTGTGCGCGCGCAGTCTGCGGCAGGGCCGGATCATTGTCCTGCCAGCGTCGCGCGGGTCGGAGCGTCATCGGGCTCGCCATTTCATGTCTTGCGCAAGTCTTGTCGTCAACGGGTCGCCTCTGTCATACAAGGTGACGGCGGTGAAGCAAGATCGGGAGGCCCCATGGGCAAGAAAAAGAAGGAAGAGAAGAAGGAAAAGTCCAAGAAGAAGGAACATGCCGCGATCGGCCCGGCCGACGTCTCCAGCGCCATCGTCCAGGCGGCGCGCTCCATCCGCACGGTGCTGTCCCGCAATCTCCTTTCGAGCGGGCTCTATGCGGGCCAGGACGGCGTCATGCTGGCGCTCGCCGAGGCCGGCGGAATGACCGCCGGCGCGCTCGCCGCCCGCCTCGGCGTGAAGGCGCCGACCATGACGCGAACGATCGGCAGGCTGGAGGCGCAGGGCTTTGTCGAGCGCCGGCCGGACACGACGGACGGCCGCCTGACGGTGGTGGACCTGACCAGCGCCGGCCGGGCATCGCTCGAAACGATCGCCCGGGCCTGCGACCTCAGCGAGCGACAGGCGCTCGAAGGCCTGAGCGAGAAGGAGGTTCGCACCTTGCTGAAACTGCTGCGCAGCGTGGACGGCAACCTGCGCGGCGTCATCGTGCAGGACGGCGACAAGACGGTTGCGGAGGAATTTTAAATAGTTTAAATAAACGGTTTAAACGGCCTGCGACAAGAACTATGGGGAGGGGCATGGCGCAGAAGGTCAAATTGTCCACGATCGCGGAAACGCTCGGAGTTTCCACCGCCACGGTTTCGCTGGCCTTGCGGGACAGCCCGCTCGTGGCGCTTTCGACGCGCGACCGGATCAAGGAACAGGCACGCGCGCTCGGCTATATCTACAACCGCCGCGCCGCCAGCCTGCGCACCTCCAGATCCGGCATCATCGGCGTCGTCGTGCACGACATCATGAACCCGTTCTACGGCGAGATCCTGAAGTCGATCGAGAGCGAGCTCGACCGCGACCGCCAGACGTTCATCCTCTCCAACCACTACGATTCGGTGGAGAAGCAGCGCAACTTCATCGAGACGCTGCTGCAACTCGGCGGCGACGGGGTGATCATGTCGCCGGCGATCGGCACGCCGCCGGAGGACATCCTGCTCGCCGAGGACAACGGCATGCCGGCGATCCTGATTGCCCGCTCGATCGAGGGGCTGGACGTGCCGATCTTCCGCGGCGACGACAGCTACGGCATCTCGCTTGCGACCAATCACCTGATCGGGCTCGGCCATCGGGTCATCGCCATGGTCGGGGGCACCGACCAGACGTCGACGGGGCGCGACCGCTACCAGGGCTACGTCAACGCGCTGCGCAAGGCCAACATCGACGTCGATCCGGCATTGCGCATTCCCGGACCGCGCTCCAAGCAGGGCGGCTTCGAGGCGGCCGTCAATTTCCTGTCCCTGCCGCAGAAGCCGACGGCGGCAGTCTGCTGGAACGACCTCGTCGCGATCGGGCTGATGAACGGCATCGCCCGCGCCGGTCTGGTGCCGGGCCGTGACGTCTCGGTGACGGGCTATGACGACCTGGAGGAGGCGTCGATCGCGACGCCGTCGCTGACGACCGTCTGGAACGGCCAGTCGGAAGTCGGCCGCAGTGCCGCCCGGGCGCTGCTGGACAAGCTGTCCGGCAGCCACGAGCCCGACGGCATCCACCTGATCAAGCCGGAGATGCGCATTCGCCAGTCCACCGGGCCGCTCCGGCATCACGGTCACGACCACTGAACGCGAACGACATCGAGGCAGGACGACCATGCAGGAGAAGCCGAAGGTTCTGATCGTCGGAAAGGTGCGCGAACGCGTCGCCGAACGGCTGGATGGGGACGTCGAACTGGTGCGCTGCAATGCCCCGCTGGAGCCCGGCAAGCTTTCGCCCGACGTCGCCGACAGCATCCGCGGCGTCGCGGTGACGGGCAGCTTCGATGCGCAGGCCATCGCCTGCCTGCCGAAGCTCGAGATCATCGCCAATTTCGGGGTGGGCTACGACGGCGTCGACGTCAGGGCGGCTGCCGCGCTCGGGATCGTCGTCACCAACACACCGGACGTTCTCAACGACGAGGTAGCCGATACCGCGATCGCGCTGCTGCTGAACACCATCCGGCGCTTCCCGGAAGCCGAAGCCTGGCTGAGGGAAGGGCGCTGGGAGCGCAGCGGTCCGTTTCCGCTGTCGAAGCTGTCCCTGCGCGGGCGCTCGGTGGGCCTCTATGGTCTCGGCCGCATCGGCCTTGAGATCGCCCGGCGGCTGGAGGGCTTTGGCGTGACCATCTCCTATCACACGCGCCAGCGGCGCGCGGATGCGCCCTACCAGTACCATCCGACGCTCATCGGCATGGCCGAAGCGGTGGACACGATAATCGCGATCGTTCCGAAGACGCCGGAAACCTACAAGACGATCGATGCCGAAGTCCTCGCCGCGCTCGGCCAGAATGGCGTGCTGATCAATGTCGGGCGCGGCTGGACCGTGGACGAGGATGCGCTGGCCGCAGCTCTGGAGGCAGGCACGATCGCAGCTGCCGGTCTCGACGTCTTCCAGGACGAGC
This sequence comes from Hyphomicrobiales bacterium, assembly GCA_900469965.1. GTDB lineage: Bacteria > Pseudomonadota > Alphaproteobacteria > Rhizobiales > Rhizobiaceae > Mycoplana. Next base: position 141,951 of record UBZP01000018.1, read on the forward strand.
CGCATGTCCCGGGCGCCCTGCTCAGGGCCCCGAACACCTGCCTTCTGCCGCACGTTGCGTCGGCCTCGGTGGCCACGCGCGATGCGATGGCCGATCTCGTCGCCGACAACCTGCTTTCCTGGTTCAGGTCGGGCAGGCCGCTGACGCCGGTTGCCGAAACGCCGGTCGGATAGGGCGGCGAGCCCGGCCGATGCCGTGGCTTCCCGTTAAGCTATCGGCAAGTTTGCAAGCGCATGCTTTTCGAATCGCACGATTTTCGGAGAAAGCCCCATGCGAAAGCGGACCATGATGGCCACAGGTGCAATCGTCCTTCTGGCCGGTGTATGGTCGCTCGGCGGGACACCATCTCCGGACGTCGATCCCGTGGTCTCCGGATCGATCCCCAAGGGCGCCGGGGCGGCCGGCGGACTTGCCTTCCTGGTTTCCAACGTCGAGACCAGGGCCGACTGCCAACTGACCCGCGGCGAGCGGATGACCCATCACAGCATGCGCATGACCGCATCCGCCGCCTGCGAGGACGTCTGGCTGGGCCTGTCGCATGCCTCGACCTGGACCGAGGCGGGAGACGGCACCGTGATCGTCGCGAACGCGTCGGGCGATGCCATCCTGACGCTCGCCGAAACGGACGGACTGTACGAGGTGATCGATCCGTCTGGCGCGATCATCACCCTGCGCATGGCGGAATAGGCGGTCGGCTCAGCCGGCGGCCTGGCGGTAGGCGGAAGGCTGCTTCGACGCCGCGTAGTCGCGGACCGCCTGGCCGTATGCCTTGAAGAGGTTGTTCGACGGTTCGTCGGAGCCCACCCAGTATTCCGGATGCCACTGCACGCCGACGGCGAACGCCTTCGACCCGATCACCGAAACCGCCTCCACCGTTCCGTCCTCGGCGACCGCCTCGACGGCGAGCCGCGGCGCGGCCGTGGAGATCGCCTGGCGATGCAGGGAGTTCACCCGAACGGTGCCGGCGCCGATCACGGAGGCAAGACAGCTGCCCTCCTTGACGATGACGTCCTGGCGGATGCCGTAGGCGACGTCGAGATCGGTGGTGTCGGGCTTGCGATGGTCCCAGTTGCCCGGGATCTCCTGGATCTCGTTGGCGAGCGTCCCTCCTAGGGCGACGTTGAGTTCCTGCAGACCGCGGCAGATGGCGAGCACCGGGATGCCGCGCTCCAGAGCGCGCCGGATAAGCGGCAGCGAGGTGGCATCCCGCGCGAGGTCGAAGGGGCCGTCCGCCTCCGTCGCCTCGCGGCCGTAGTGGGAGGGATGGACGTTGGTGCGCGAGCCGCTGACCAGCACGCCATCGACGCGGTCGAGGATCTCGTCGAAATCGTGCCCGGTCTCCAGCGCGGGAACCAGGAGCGGGATGACGCCCGCGCCCTTGACGGCGGCGCGCACGTATTGATTGGGCGTGGCCTGCCAGACGTTGCCTTCGATTTCGCGGATGTCCGCAGGGATGGCGACGACAGGTTTCGGCATGATGTAGGAACTCCGAGGTTTGGGGCGCGGCAGGCGTCCGGCACCGCAGCGCCCCGTTCGCCTGCCGAGGCGGCGGGCTTCTTCGCGCATCCGCCGCCATGCTTCGCCTCCAAGGCTTTGCCGGGAAAATGCGTTCCAGTCAATTCCCCACCATGGTTGGGGGTGATCACGCGCTCAGGCGGGGGCAAAATCTTGCCGTCGGCCATTATGTTCCGGCTAACCCTGATTCGCGAATTCGACGCATCCGGTTGAAAAGAACGTGATGCAATTGACGCGCAACGCCGCCGAACCCTGGCGCCATTTTGCATCGCTCGTCTATGCAGGGTTGCGCCGATACAACTTAAGAAGGCCATCTGCAAGATTAGGTTGAGTGCATTGTCCCCATCAACGGCAGGGTAGCGGAATTTCAGTGCATTCCCCCCTGCAATAGAATAATCTCGCGAAATCATTCATTAAAATTTCGCCGGTAACCCTCGCCCGTCAATGGGAGCGCCGAGTCCATGAAGGATCGAGGTCAGAGCACGCTGCCGACGGATGTGTACCTGTCGTTCGTCAGCTCGCTTTACGGAAACCGTCAAACGTTGTTCGTCGGCATGATCTCTCATGTGGTGACGTTCGCGTTCGTCTACGCGAAGACGGCCGATCCCTTCTTCCTCGCCTGCGCCGCCGCCATCGTTCTCGTCTGGTCGCTGCGTGCCACCGGCATGCGCCGCTTCGACCGCGTCGACCAGTCCAGGCTCGACAACGACGGTATCCGCTACTGGGAGAACTGGTACAACACCGGTGCGGTGGGAACCACGCTCGTGCTCGGCACGGCGAGCGGCTACAGCCTTTTGATCAGCCGCGACAGCTTCGCCGAGCTTGCGACGATCTCGGTGACGCTCGCCACCATGGTCTCGGTCGTCGGCCGCAACTGCGGCTCGCGCCGGGCGGTCGACTACATGACCTTCTGCGCCTGCTTTCCGATGGTGGTGGGGTTTCTCGGGCTGCAGGACTTCTATCACGCGGTGCTGGCGCTGCTCATCCTGCCGTTCAGCCTGACGACGCGGATGATGGCCAACGGCGTGCGCAGCTTCCTGGAGAAGGCGGCGCTGGCGACGCGGGAGATCACGACGATCGCCGACCGGTTCGACGCGGCGCTCAACAACATGCCGCACGGCCTGCTGATGCTGGACGCCGACCACCGCATCCTGGTGGCCAACCGGCGCGCATGCGAGCTTCTCCAGCTCGGGGACAAGGAACGCCTGAAGGACTGCCACCTCGACGTCGTGCTGCGATACGGCGTGCGCAGCACCTTCCTCAACGCCGACCAGAGCAAGGCGATGCTGCAGAAGCTGGACGAGCTTTTGCGCGGCCAGCGCTCGCGCGCGCTCGTGCAGGTGACGGACGACTTCTACCTCGAATTCACCGCCAGCCAGCGCGAGAGCGGCGGTGCGGTGCTGATCTTCGAGGACGTGACGGCCCGCATGCGGGCCGAAAACAAGATCCTGCACATGATCCGCTACAACAGCCTGACGGGGCTGCCGAACCGCGCCTACTTCGGCGACCTGGTCCAGCACGCGCTGGCCGAACGCAAGCGGCCGGGCACGGTCGGCTTCCTGGTGCTCGACGTGGACGAGTTCAAGCACGTCAACGACGTCAAGGGCCACGTCACCGGCGACCGGCTCCTGTGCATGATCGCCGAGCGCATCCGCAAGGTCGCAGGCGACCGCGCCGTCGCCGGCCACCTGATGGGTGACGAGTTCATCCTGTTCTTTCCCAACGAGAACAACCGCAAGGATCTGGAAGAGCGGATGCGCCGCCTGCACCAGCAGGTGCAGGGCGCCTACGAGCTGGCGGGCACGACGTTCCGCGTCTCGCTCAGCGCCGGCGCCGTGCTCTGCGAGAGCGACGACTTCCGCATGGAGGACATGCAGATCAAGGCCGACCTCGCCCTGTTCGAGACCAAGTCGCGGGTGAAGGGCGGCTTCACCGCCTTCGAGGAGGAGATGGACGCGCGCTACCTCGAGCGGCAGAAGCTGAAGCTGGACCTGCGCGAGGCGGTGGCGAACAACGAGCTGTCGATCGCCTACCAGCCGATGTTCCTGCCCGACGGATCGCGCATCGCCTGCTGCGAGGCGCTGGCGCGCTGGACGCATCCCGAGCGCGGCCCGATCCCGCCGACCGTGTTCATCCAGATCGCCGAGGAAATGGGGATCGTCTCCGACATCACCCGCCGCATCATCGAGCGGGCCTGCGTCGACTGCGTCAGCTGGCCCGAGCACATGGGCGTGTCGGTCAACCTTTCGGTCCAGGACCTGCGCAATTCCGAGATCGTCGGCGTCGTCACGGACGCGCTGCTGAAGGCGGGGCTGAAGCCGTCGCGACTGCATCTGGAGGTCACCGAGAGCTGCCTGATGGAGGAGCCGGTCAAGGTCCAGGCGGTGCTGCAGGAACTGCGCGCGCGGGGGATCACGATCGCCATCGACGATTTCGGCACGGGCTATTCCAGCCTCAGCTACCTGGATGCGCTGCCGCTCGACCTGATCAAGATCGATCGCTCCTTCGTCCGCAACATCAGCGAGGACGCGCGGCGCTTCAAGCTGTTGCGCGGCACCGTCAACCTGTCGCGCGAGCTCGGCCTGAAGATCGTCGTCGAAGGCGTGGAGACCCGGGAACAGCTGGCGCTCATCAACAAGTACAACTGCGCCGACCTGATCCAGGGCTACGTCTTCGCCGCACCGATGTCGAACGCCGCCATCATCGACCTGACCCAGGCGCTCGCCCGCAAGGCTGCCAGCAACCGCGCCAAGAGCGGGCGGCACGTCGCCTGACATCCCCTTACTGCAGGAGTTGCTAATACATTGATTTTCAACAAGATGGTTAATTGCTGTTAACGTTAATAATTGGTAATTTACACAAATTGACCGAAATGGTTGAGTGTAGCGCGGCGGTGCGGCAACCGCGGCTACTCAATCGGGGATTTGTGTTTCATGCCCAGCGTGCAATCGGCGACCAATCGATTTTCAGACAAGCTCATGCAACTTCTCGACCAGGTAGAGTATCGACGCGTTGAGACCGGCGAGGACATGGAAGAGGTCGCCCGCATCCGCTACAAGGCCTACAAGGCCGGTGCGGTCATGCATCTGGGCGACGACTCGCCGCTTCTGATCGACGAGGTCGACTTCGACAGCCACGCCTATGTCTTCGGGATCTACTACGAGGAACGGCTGATCTCGACGGTTCGCCTGCACCACGTGACGCCGGAGCACCGCGTCACCTCGTCCGGCAAGGTGTTTCCCGACGAGATCACCGCCTTCCTCGACGCCGGCATGACGCTGATCGATCCGGTGCGGCTCGCCGCCGATCCGGAGATCTGGACCGAAATGCCGGCCATTCCATACCTGACGCTCAGGCTCGCCACCATGGCGACCGACTATTTCCAGACCGACCGTTGCCTGCAGATGGTCAAGCCGGCGCATGCGGCCTTCTACAAGCGCGTGTTCGACGCGGATTTCGTCGCCTCGCCGAAGAGCAACCAGGGCAAGTTCATCATCGACCTGATGCTGATGGCGACGCGCGTGAAGGAGGTCCTGCCCAAGCTCTACGAGCGCTTCCCGTTCTTCAAGTCGGAGCCCTTCGAGCGGCGGATGATGTTCGATCGCAGCGGCGACCCGCTGACCGTCCGGCCGACGGCGCGGCTCGCCCATTTCGGCTCGAGCCGGATCCAGATCAGCCCGGCGAACATCACCGGCTGACCGCGTCGTTTTTTCCGCTCCCAAACCGCCTCCGGCCTTCGGATATTCCGCGGTTGCGCGTTGCGCTTTCGCCAGCCTTTGTGTAAGGCCAGAGACGGTGGAGTTTGTGCAGGAGGCAGCGGCGCGGCGGCTGGTCCTGGCACAACGAGGAGGCGAACCGGCGCCACAGCGTCGGACGCGAGCAGACAGGAGACGACAGCATGGCTGAACATCATTCCGGGCCGATCGAGACGGGTGCTCCGATGGACTACTCCGAGCACGAGAAGACCTACAAGTTCTTCATCGGCGCGACGAAATACGGCACGATGTTCTGCATCACGCTCCTGATCGCCATGGCCGCCGGCTTCTTCACCGGCGCGGGCTTCTTTTCCGCCCTGATCCTGCTGATCGTTCTCAACGTTCTCGGCTTCGTTCTCCTCCGCTAGCGTTCCCCTTTCGGAAAGGTAGGCGCGGCGTCCCTTGCGGGACGTCGGGGGGATTTGACGCTGCCGACTCGGGGGAGGATTGGCGTGGGTGAGGTAGTATTCGTAGCGCGGGAAACCGATCCCGCGGAAAGCCGTGTCGCGGCATCGGTCGAGACGGTGAAGAAAATGAAGGCGCTGGGCTTCGACGTCATCGTCGAAGCGGCGGCCGGGACGGCATCGCGCATTTCTGATGCCGATTTCAGTGCGGCGGGCGCCACGATCGGCGCTGCGGCCGACGCCAAGGGCGCCGACGTGGTGCTGAAGGTGCGCCGGCCGACTGCGGCGGAAATCAAATCCTACAAGTCCGGTGCGATCGTGATTGCGATCATGGATCCGTACGGCAACGACAAGGCGCTGGCGGGGATGGCGAAGGCCGGCCTGACCACGTTTGCCATGGAGCTGATGCCGCGCATCACCCGCGCGCAATCGATGGACGTGCTGTCGTCGCAGGCCAATCTCGCCGGCTACCAGGCGGTGATCGATGCTGCGGCCGAGTTCGACCGGGCGATGCCGATGATGATGACCGCAGCCGGCACCGTCCCGGCGGCAAAGGTCTTCGTCATGGGCGCCGGCGTGGCGGGCCTTCAGGCGATCGCCACCGCAAGGCGCCTCGGGGCTGCCGTCACCGCGACCGACGTCCGGCCGGCGGCCAAGGAACAGGTGGCCTCGCTCGGCGCCAAGTTCATCGCCGTCGAGGACGAGGAGTTCAAGGCGGCCGAGACGGCCGGCGGCTATGCCAAGGAGATGTCGAAGGAATACCAGGCCAAGCAGGCGGCGCTGGTGGCGGACCACATCGCCAAGCAGGACATCGTCATCACCACCGCGCTGATCCCCGGCCGGCCGGCGCCGAAGCTCGTCTCGCGCGACATGCTGAAGAGCATGCGGTCCGGTTCGATCGCCGTCGACCTTGCGGTCGAACGCGGCGGCAACATCGAAGGCGCGGAGCCCGGCAAGGTCGCCGACGTCGAGGGCGTCAAGGTTATCGGCTATCTCAACGTGCCGGGCCGGATCGCCGCCTCGGCCTCGCTGCTCTATGCCAAGAACCTCGTCACGTTCCTGGAAACCCTCGTCAACAAGGACAGCAAGGCGCTCCGCGTCGATCCCGAGGACGAACTGGTGAAGGCGACGATGCTGACGCACGGCGGCGCGGTGGTTCACCCGAACTTTGCGGCGGCCGACAGCAAGGGAGGCGCATGATGGCAAACGAACTTCTGGACAAGGCGATCGCCGATCTCGAACGCGCGGTGGAGGCGGTCCGGGCGGCCGCCGAGTACGTACCAGAGGCTGCGGGTGCGGCGGCGCACGGCGCCACCGGCGGCGCGATCGATCCGTTCGTGTTCCAGCTGGCGATCTTCGTGCTGTCGATCTTTGTCGGCTATTATGTCGTCTGGTCGGTGACGCCTGCGCTGCACACACCGCTGATGGCGGTGACCAATGCGATCTCGTCGGTCATCGTCGTCGGCGCGCTGCTCGCGGTCGGCATTTCGCTGTCCGGCGTCGCCACCGGCTTCGGCTTCATAGCCCTGATCCTCGCTTCCGTGAACATCTTCGGCGGCTTCCTCGTCACCCAGCGCATGCTGGCGATGTACAAGAAGAAAGAGAAGTGAGGTCGCGCTGATGTCATCCAATATTGCTGCCTTCCTCTATCTCGTCTCCGGCGTGCTGTTCATCATGGCGCTGCGCGGCCTGTCGCATCCGACCAGCAGCCGCCGCGGAAACATGCTCGGCATGGCCGGCATGGCGATCGCCATCGTCACCACGCTGCTGCTTGCCACGCCGTCCTTCGGCGGGCTCATGCTGATCGTGCTCGGCCTTGCCATCGGCGGCGGGGCAGGGGCCTATATCGCCCGCTCGATCCCGATGACGTCGATGCCGCAGCTCGTCGCCGGCTTCCACTCGCTGGTCGGGCTTGCCGCCGTGCTCGTGGCGGCGGCCGCGCTCTACTCGCCGTCCGCCTTCGGGATCGGCGAGGTCGGCTCCATTCACGGCCAGGCGCTGGTCGAAATGGCGCTCGGCGTCGCCATCGGCGCGATCACGTTCACCGGCTCGATCATCGCCTTCCTCAAGCTCGACGGGCGCATGTCCGGAAAGCCGATCCTGCTGCCCTACCGGCACATGATCAACGCGGCGCTGCTGGTGCTGATCGTCTTCTTCATCTTCGGGCTTGCGGTCAGCGAGAGCCATTTCGACTTCTGGGCGATCGTCGTTCTGGCGCTGGCGCTCGGCGTCCTGATCATCGTGCCGATCGGCGGGGCGGACATGCCCGTCGTCGTGTCGATGCTCAACTCCTACTCGGGCTGGGCGGCCGCCGGCATCGGCTTCACCCTCGGCAACCTGGCGCTGATCATCACCGGCGCGCTGGTCGGCTCGTCGGGCGCGATCCTGTCCTACATCATGTGCAAGGGGATGAACCGCTCGTTCATCTCGGTCATCCTCGGCGGCTTCGGCGGGGAGACGGCGGCGGCTGCCGACGACGGCGTCCAGCGCACCGTCAAGCAGGGCTCGGCCGACGACGCGGCCTTCCTGATGGCGAACGCGTCCAAGGTCATCATCGTGCCGGGCTACGGCATGGCGGTGGCGCAGGCGCAGCATGCGCTGCGCGAGCTCGGCGACAAGCTGAAGGCGAACGGCGTCGAGGTGAAGTACGCGATCCACCCCGTCGCCGGCCGCATGCCCGGCCACATGAACGTGCTGCTCGCCGAGGCGAACGTGCCCTATGACGAGGTGTTCGAACTGGAGGACATCAATTCCGAGTTCGCCCAGGCCGACGTCGCCTATGTCATCGGCGCCAACGACGTCACCAATCCGGCGGCCCGCGACGACAAGTCCTCGCCGATCTACGGCATGCCGATCCTCGACGTCGACAAGGCCAAGACCTGCCTGTTCGTCAAGCGTTCGCTCGGCTCGGGCTATGCCGGCATCGACAACACGCTGTTCTACAAGGACGGCACGATGATGCTGCTCGGCGACGCCAAGAAGATGACCGAAGACATCGTCAAGGCGATGAACCACTGACGACGAGGGGCAGCAGCCCTTCCACAGATGCCCGCCCTTCCGGCGGGCATTTCTGTTTGCAGCAAGCCCTGCCGGCGGCGCGGTCGTTCATGCGCATGAAAACGCCCGGGAAACGAGGTGTTTTCCGGGCGCATTGTGTCTTGGAACCGACGTTGTCTCGGACCTGACGGTCCGCGAAGGGGTGGAGTGCCTTGTCAGGCGGCTCCGCCGCGGGTGCGGGCGACGCCGTCCTTGGCCGGCTGGTACTTCGGATCGAGGCGCACCGCATGCGAATAGGATTTCGCAGCCTTGGCCATGTCGCCGCGGCGCTCGTAGATCAGCGCCTGGTTCGTCCAGGATTCGGCGTTGTTGCCATCGAGGTTGATGGCGGTGTTGAAGTCGGCGAAGGCGTTGTCGTCGTCGCCCTGGGCGGCATAGGAGAGGCCGCGGCCGTTATAGGGTTCCGCCGAACTCGGCGACAGCGAGATCGCCTTGGAGAAGTCCTCGATCGCCGGGCCGTGCTGGCCACGGCGCTGGTAGATCAGGCCGCGGTTGTGATAGGCGCGCGGATCGGTCGTATCGAGGCTGATCGCCTTGTTGAAATCGTTGAAGGCCTCGTCGACCCGGCCGGCCTGGCGATAGAGATTGCCGCGGCCGATATAGGCGACGTCGTAGTTCGGGTTGATCTGCAGCGCCATGTTGTAGTCGGCGGCGGCTTCGGCTTGCCGGCCGAGGCTGCGCTGGACCAGGGCGCGGTTGGCATAGGCCTGGTAGAAGCGCGGGTTGAGCTCGATCGCCCGGTTGAAGTCCTCGACCGCCTTGCGGTATTCGCCGGCGCGGCCATAGGCCGATCCGCGGACGTTGTAGCTTTCGGGATCCTGCGGGTTGGCCGCGATCACGCTCGACAGCGAGGAGATGTTCTCGGTGGAGCCCTGGGCACGCTCGACGCGAATCACGTCGGTGCTGGCGCCGGTGCCCTGGCAGGCGCTGAGCGAGGCGGCGGCAATGATGGAGAAGAGTGCTGCGGCCGCGGGCCGGCGGAATTGCGAGACGGGAGCAAGGTTCTTCAGCGCGAAACTCGTCTGTCCCGTAAAAGCTGCCATTTTCAAGATAACGTCCCTCAACCAAGGCGCCTCTGCGCCAATATTGCATCCGTCTGCCGGAATGCGACCCGCCACTCTGTGGCGCGCGCAGCGGGCAACGCGCGGAACGCCTTGCGTTCCTTCAGCGACAACCGCTGTCCCCTCGCGTCCGGCCTTGCGGACGCAGAGCGACCCGCCAGCCGGCGGAGCCGCTCGATGCACCTGCCCTCGGAGATCACTCCCGGCGCATCAAAAAAGGCGGTGGCAATCGCTTCGCCACCGCCAGACCTTGCATCCGAAAACGTCGAAAAAACGACGGATCAGCGAGCCGTACGGCCGCCGCTGACCAGGCCCTCGCGCTGGGCGCGCTTGCGGGCCAGCTTGCGAACGCGACGAACGGCTTCGGCCTTCTCGCGGGCGCGCTTCTGAGACGGCTTTTCGTAGTAGTCCCGCATCTTCATTTCGCGGAAGATACCTTCGCGCTGCATCTTCTTCTTGAGAGCGCGGAGCGCCTGATCGACGTTGTTATCGCGGACTAGTACCTGCACGAGTATCCCGTTCCTTTGTTTGTGTTGAACGCCTCGGGGCATCAGGTCAACGAGGCAATACATATATCGTTTCGCAGCCCGGAAGGCGTGCGATTGGCTGCTCGGATACCAGATCGCCGCGGCGAAGTCCAGACGGTTCGGCCGAAAGCGGTGCAAAAATAGCCGGGTTGGGCAGCAGCGCAGGGGTGCGACATTCGGTCCGTTGCGAGATGTCGCATGCGGCACAAGGCGCGCCGGAATGCGTCGCAAAGAAAACGTTGTAACTTTGCCAGATTTGCTTTCTATCCACCACACGGAAATGACCCCGATATACGGAGTAAGGCGGATGCGCAAATATTCGGTCTTCGCCGTCGCACGCGAGGCGCTGCGCGGCCACAAGGGATGGGAGCCGCAATGGGTTTCCCCCGAACCGCGCCAGGAATACGACGTCATCATCGTCGGCGGCGGCGGCCATGGACTGGGTGCGGCCTACTACCTGGCCAAGGAGCATGGCATCACCAATGTCGCGGTGATCGAGAAGGGCTGGCTCGGCGGCGGCAACACCGGCCGCAACACCACCATCATCCGCTCCAACTATCTCTACGACGAGAGCATGGACATCTACGAGCACTCGCTCAAGCTCTGGGAAGGGCTGAGCCAGGAGCTCAACTACAACGTCATGTACTCGCCGCGCGGCGTGATGATGCTGTCGCACAACATCCATGACCGGCAGTCGTTCAAGCGTCACATCCATGCCAACCGCCTGCATGGCATCGACAACGAGTGGCTGACGCCGGAGCAGGCGAAGGCGTTCTGCCCGCCGCTCGACATCTCGGCCACCGCCCGCTACCCGATCAACGGCGCCGCGCTGCAGCGCCGCGGCGGGACCGCGCGGCATGACGCGGTCGCCTGGGGCTATGCGCGCGCCGCCTCCGACCGGGGCGTCCACATCATCCAGAACTGCGAGGTCAAGGGAATCCGCCGCGGCCCGGACGGGGCCGTCACCGGCGTCGAGACGTCGCGCGGGTTCATCGGCGCCAAGAAGATCGCCGTATCCGCCTCCGGCCACAACTCGGTGATCATGTCGATGGCGGACGTGCGGGTGCCGTTGCATTCGGTGCCGCTGCAGGCGCTCGTCTCCGAGCCGATGAAGCCGATCTTCCCCTGCGTGGTCATGTCCAACACGGTGCATGCCTACATCTCGCAGTCGGACAAGGGCGAACTGGTCATCGGCGCGGGCACGGACCAGTACAATTCCTACTCCCAGACCGGTGGCCTGCAGATCATCACCCATACGCTCGACGCGATCTGCGAGCTCTTCCCGATGTTCCGTCGCGTCAAGATGATGCGCCAGTGGGGCGGCATCACCGACAACACCCCGGACCGTTCGGCCATCCAGGGTGTCACGCCGGTGAAGAACCTGTTCGTCAACTGCGGCTGGGGCACCGGCGGCTTCAAGGCGACGCCGGGATCGGCGCATCTCTTCGCCCATCTGATCGCCAGGGGCGAGCCGCACCGGCTCGCAGCCGGCCTGACGCTCGACCGGTTCCGCACCGGCCGCCTGATCGACGAGGCCGCGGCCGCCGCGGTGGCGCACTGAACCCAAATTCCCCGCGCGTCCGGCAACCCGATTGCGGCCGCCGGCGCGGGACAGGAGAGACCGCATGCTACTGATCCATTGCCCCTATTGCGAGGAAGAGCGCTCCGAGCTCGAGTTCCGCCACGGCGGCGACGCGCACATCGCAAGGCCCACCAACATCGCCGACATCAGCGACGAGGAATTCGAGGAATTCTTCTTCCTGCGCGACAACCCGAAGGGCCTGATCTTCGAGCGCTGGCGCCATGTCCACGGCTGCGGCCGCTTCTTCAACGCGGCGCGCGACACCGTCAGCGACAAATTCTACGCCAGCTACAAGGCCGGCGAACCGAAACCCGACCTTCCCGGCATCTCGCCCGCCACGGAGAAGACGGTCGAAACCTACGAAGCCACGGAAGGGACTGCGAAATGAGCGGCGCCAATCGCATTGCCGGTCAGGGCCGCCTGACGCCTGCCAGAACCGCGCGTTTTTCCTTTGACGGAAAGAGCTACGAGGCGCTGGAGGGCGACACCGTCGCCTCGGCGCTGCTCGCCAACGGCGTCCACCTGGTCGGCCGGTCGTTCAAGTACCATCGCCCGCGCGGCATCGTTTCCGCCGGCCCCGAGGAGCCGAACGCGCTGATCGACGTCGCCCGCGACGCCGCCCGCCGCCAGCCGAACGTCCGCGCAACGGTGCAGGAGGTGTTCGACGGCATGAAGGCCACCTCGCAGAACCGCTGGCCGTCGCTCTCCTTCGACGTCGGCGGGTTCAACAACCTCCTGTCGCCCTTCTTCGCCGCCGGCTTCTACTACAAGACCTTCATGTGGCCGAAGGCTGCCTGGGAGAAGGTCTACGAGCCCTTCATCCGTCGCGCGGCGGGCCTCGGCACCGCGCCGACGGAGGACGACCCGGACCACTACGCGAACCGTTACGCCACCTGCGACGTGCTCGTCGTCGGCGCCGGCGTCGCCGGCCTGTCGGCGGCGCTTGCCGCGGCTGCGACCGGAGCGCGGGTCATCCTCTGCGACGAACAGGCGGAAGTGGGCGGCGCGCTGCACTACGACCGCTCCGTCACCATCGACGGCAAGGACGGTTTCGCCTGGGCACAGGCCGCCGCAGCCAGGCTCGCGGCGATGGAGAACGTCACGGTGCTGACGCGCACGACGGCGTTCGGCTACTACAACCACAACTTCGTCGGCCTCGTCGAGCGGGTGACCGATCACATCGCCCGGCCCGACCGGAAGGCGCCGCGCGAGCGGCTGTGGCAGGTGCGCGCCAAGCGGGTCATCCTCGCCACCGGTGCGATCGAGCGCCACATGGTGTTCGGCAACAACGACCGTCCGGGCATCATGCTCGCCTCGGCCGCGCGGACCTATCTCAACCACTTCGGCGTCGCCGTCGGCAGGAAGGTCGCCATCTACACGGCCAACGATTCGGCCTATGAGGCGGCGTTCGACCTGAAGCGCGCCGGCGTGCAGATCGCGGCGATCGTCGACAGCCGCGCCAAGCCGGGCGATGCCGTCCTGAACGAGGCGCGCAACCACGGCATCGAGGTGCTCACCGGCCATTCGGTGATCGACACCAAGGGCCATCGCCGCGTCTCGTCGATCATCGTCATGCGCAACGGCGGCGGCGGCAAGCGGACGATCACGGTCGACGCGCTTCTGACCTCGGCCGGCTGGACGCCGTCGGTGCATCTGTTCTCGCAGTCGCGCGGCAAGGTCGCCTACAATGCCGAGACCGGCCAGTTCCTGCCCGGCACCTATGCGCAGGACTGCCTGTCCGTGGGCGCCTGCAACGGCACGGGCGGCCTGCAGGCGACGATCGAGGAAGCGCTCGCTGCCGGCGAACTGATGGCCCGGGCCACCGGCAACGACGGCGGCGAGAAGGTCCATCTGCACGGCGAAAACGCCTTCGAATGGACCGGCGGCATGGCCGGGGCGGCCGAAGGCGCGGGCGCCGACACCAATGTCAAGGCGTTCATCGACTTCCAGAACGACGTCTGCGCCAAGGACATCCGCCTCGCCGTGCGCGAGGGCATGCACTCGATCGAGCACATCAAGCGCTTCACCACCAACGGCATGGCGACCGACCAGGGTAAGCTTTCCAACCTGCACGGGCTGGCGATCGCCGCCGAGACGCTGGGTCGCGAAATCCCCAAGGTCGGCCTCACCACGTTCCGTGCGCCCTACACACCGGTGACCTTCGGCACGATCATCAACCACTCGCGCGGCGATCTGTTCGATCCGGCCCGCAAGACGCCGATGCACGCCTGGGAGGCGGCGCACGGGGCCGTCTTCGAGGACGTCGGCAACTGGAAGCGCGCCTGGTACTATCCGCGCGCCGGCGAGACCATGCACGAAGCGGTCGACCGCGAGTGCAGGACGGTGCGCGAGGTCGCTGGCGTATTCGACGCCTCGACGCTCGGCAAGATCGAGGTGGTCGGCCCGGACGCGGCCGCGTTCCTGAACCTGATGTACACCAACGCCTGGGATACGCTGAAGCCCGGCCGCTGCCGCTACGGCATCATGCTGCGCGAGGACGGCTTCGTCTATGACGACGGCGTCGTCGGCCGCATCGCCGAGGACCGCTTCCACGTCACCACCACCACCGGCGGCGCGCCGCGGGTGATGAACCACATGGAGGACTACCTCCAGACCGAGTTCCCGCACCTGAAGGTGTGGCTGACGTCGACCACCGAGCAGTGGGCGGTGATCGCGGTCCAGGGGCCGAAGGCGCGCGAGATCATCGCGCCGCTCGTCGAGGGGATCGACGTTTCCAACGAGGCCTTCCCGCACATGAGCGTGCGCGAGGGCAAGATCTGCGGCGTGCCGACCCGGCTGTTCCGCATGTCGTTCACCGGCGAGGCGGGTTTTGAGGTCAACGTTCTGGCCGACTACGGCCAGGCGGTGTGGGAAGCGATCTGGGCCCGCGCGGAGGTGCTCGGCGCCTGCGCCTACGGCACCGAGACCATGCACGTGCTCCGCGCCGAGAAGGGCTACATCATCGTCGGCCAGGATACGGACGGCACGGTGACGCCATACGATGCGGGTCTTGCCTGGGCGGTATCCAAGAAGAAGACCGATTTCGTCGGCATCCGCGGCCTGAAGCGCCCGGACCTCGTGAAGGAAGGGCGCAAGCAGCTCGTGGGCCTGAAGACCAAGGATCCCAAGGTGGTGCTGGAGGAGGGGGCGCAGATCGTCGCCGACCCGAACCAGCCGGTGCCGATGAAGATGATCGGCCATGTCACCTCGGCCTACTGGTCGGAAAACTGCGGCCATTCGATCGCCTTTGCCCTCGTGGAGGGCGGCCAGGGCCGCATGGGCCAGACCCTCTACGTGCCGATGCCGGACCGCACCATCGCGGTCGAGGTCACGGACATGGTGTTCATCGACAAGGAAGGAGTTCGCCTCAATGGCTGAACAATCGCTCCGCAAGGCGCCGCTGGGCGGCTTCCATGGCGGCTCCGCCGCAGCCCATGTCACCGCGGCCGGCCCGGCCACGCGCCTGTCGCTGCGAGCCGGCGCCGATGCCGTGCCCGCGCTGTCGAAGGCGCTCGGTCTCGACCTGCCGACGAAGCCGAAGACGTCGGCCTCCTTAAATGGTCGCCATGCGCTGTGGCTCGGGCCGGACGAGTGGCTGGTGATCGACGAAAGCGGTGCGGATCTGACAGCGCTTGCGGCGAAGGCGGCGGTCCTGCACTCGGCGGTCGACATCTCCCACCGCAACACGGCCGTGCTCGTCGCCGGCACCAAGGCTGCGGAGGCGATCGCGAGCGGCAGCCCGCATGATCTCTCGCCGAAAGTCTTCCCGGTCGGCGCCTGCGCGCGCACGGTGCTCGGCAAGATCGAAGTGGTGATCTTCCGCACCGGCGAGCAGGAGTACCGGGTGGAATGCTGGCGCTCCTTCGCGCCCTACGCGTTCGCGCTGCTGGCTGAAGGGGCGGAAGACGCGGGGCTGTAAATAGCGTCTTCATGGAATTGCAGAAGTCCGATACAGTGTAGTCAACCTCGCTACATTGTATCGGTGTGCCATGGCCGCTCCTTTTTCACTCCGGCTCGATCCGGCCTTGAAATCGCGCCTCGAAGATGAGGCGCGCCAACAGGATCGCCCTGCCTCCTATGTCGCGACAAAGGCGATCGAGCAATTTCTCGATGCTCAGGATGCCAAGCGCGAGGCCATCGAAAGGGCGAGCGTGGAGGCGGATGCCGGTGTCTTTGTGTCCGCTTCCGCAGTGCATCGGTGGATGGACGGGTGGGACGGGAGCGATGAGCTTCCTGAGCCTGACGTGGATATCAAGCCTACTGGACGCTGAGCGGTGGAGGTTGTCTACCTGCCGCGAGCGGTGGCCGACCTTCGATGGTTGCGACGCTATTACGCCGTCGTTTTTCCGGAAGGGGCAAAGCGCGCGCGAGAGCGCGTACTTGCGACCGAGCGCCTGCTTTCGGAAAATCCCCATGTCGGCGAACTGACAGGGATCGCAGACGTTCGCGAGTTTCCCATACGACGAACGCCGTTCCTGTTCGTCTATCGCATCAGGTCAGACCGCGTGGAAATCCTCCGTGTTTGGGATCAGCGCGGCGATCCTCAGCGTTTCGGCGTCTGACGCTTTCACGCATCCTCGGGCCGGTCCTTCGGGTCGAACTGGATGATGGTCATCCAGTTGGCGGTCAAGGCGGGCTTTCGTTCGTTCTCGATCTCGACGGTCACGTCGTAGGTGATCATCAGCATGCCGGCGCCGCGGAAGCGGGCGTCGGCCATGATGAAGCGGCCGCGGACGCGTGCGCCGGACTTGACCGGCGTCATGAAGCGCACTTTCTCGAAGCCGTAGTTGATCCCCATCGTCTGCTCGATCACGCGCGGCAGGCAGTCGTAGTTCATCGCCGACAGGAGCGAGAGGGACAGGAAGCCATGGGCGATCGTACCGCCGAACGGGGTTTCGGCGGCGGCGCGGACGGGATCGGTGTGGATGAACTGGTGGTCCTCGGTTGCCTCGGCGAAGCGGTCGATCATGGTCTGGTCGACCGTGAACCAGCGGGACACGCCAATCTCCTGCCCGACGAGGCCCTTGACGTCGGCAAGATGAACTTCGCGAGGCATTATTCTCGATCCTTTCGTCCGGCAAAACGTACGCGTGTCCCCGCGCGATCTTTAGCCTATGCCGAGCCCGTTGATAACTGGTTTCGTTGCGATTTTCCGCCCCGCCGTCTCTTCCGGTTCAGGACGAGGCGAGACGGATATCGATGCTGCGCGGCGCGATCGCCTCCGAGGGTTCATCGCCTTCGACGAGGAGGCTCCGCCATGGAGCGCCTGCTGTCGGCAACGTGAGCGGCACGGGCTCCGTCCCCCGGTTGATGCAAACGGCGAGCCGCACCTGGCGCCCCGCCACCTCGGCGCTCTCGAGCAGCATCACCAGGGCATCGGCGGTCGGCGCCTCCCAGTCGGCAACCTGCATCGGCGCACCGTCGGGGCGGAGCCAGGAAACCGCGCCGTCGTCCCCGAAGAACGTTGCGTCGGTGAAGACCGCGAAGCGGCGGCGGATCGCGGCAAGTGCTGCCGTGTGCGCGATCAGCGCCGCGTCGAGCCTCGTCCAGTCGAGCCAGGTGATGGCATTGTCCTGGCAGTAGGCGTTGTTGTTGCCCCTCTGGCTGCGCCCGCCCTCGTCGCCGGCGGTGAGGAGGACCGTCCCCTTCGAGACGAACAGGCTGGCCAGCAGCGCCATCGCGTCGCGGCGGCGGGCGGCACCGATGTCCGGATCGTCCGTTGCGCCCTCGGCGCCGTTGTTCCAGGAATGATTGTCGTTGTGGCCGTCGCGATTGTCCTCGCCGTTCGCCTCGTTGTGCTTGTCGCGGTAGGATACCAGATCCATCAGGGTGAAGCCGTCATGGGCGGCGACGAAGTTGACGCTGCGGGTGCGGGGCGCGCCACCGCGCCCGAACACATCGGACGAGCCGCAGAGTGCGGTGACGAAGGCCCCGAGCCGCCAGGGATCGCCGCGCCAGAACAGCCGGGTGTCGTCGCGAAACCGGTCGTTCCATTCGAGGAAATGTTCGGGGAAGTTGCCGAGCTGGTAGCCGCCTGGGCCGATGTCCCAGGGCTCGGCGATCAGGATGCGATCGGCGAGGACCGGATCGGCCCGCATCTCCTGGAAGAGCACGGCGTTCGGATCGAAGCCCGCGGAGGTGCGCCCGAGAATGGATGCCAGGTCGAAGCGGAAGCCGTCGGCGCCGGCGTTGACGACGAAGTGGCGCATCGTGTCGAGGATCAGCTTTCGGACGACGGGGTGGTCGCAGGCGATCGTGTTACCGCAGCCGGTGTCGTTGACGAGGGTGCCGGGGCTGCCGGCGGCGTGGCGATAGTAGGTCCGGTTGTCGAGGCCGCGCATGGAGAGCGTCGCACCGAAACGGTCGCTCTCGCCGGAATGGTTGAAGACGAGGTCGAGGATGACGCCGATACCTTCGGCATGCAGCGTCGCCACCGTCGAGGCGAGTTCCGCCACGCCGCCCGGCGCAAGCCGCGGGTCCGGCGCCATCAGCGCGATCGGATTGTAGCCCCAGCTGTTCTGCAGCCCGAGCGGGGGGAGGTGGCGCTCGTCGATCCAGGCGACGAACGGCATCAGTTCGACGGCATCGACGCCGATGCGCTTGAGATGCGCGATCACCGCAGGGTGGGCAAGCGCTGCGATGGTGCCGCGGAGGTGTTCCGGCACTTCCGGATGAAGCATCGTGAAGCCGCGGACGGCGACCTCGTAGATGACGCCGCCGCGGCGAAACTGCGGGCGGGCCACCGCCACCGGACGGTCGACCGTGACAATCGCCTTCGGCACGAGATCGGCGGTTTCGACGCCATGCTGCGTCAGGCGGACGTCGTGGACGAAGCGGCGGTCGAGTTTTTTTGCATAGGGGTCGACCAGGAGTTTCGCCGGATCGAACCAGAGGCCGTCGTCCGGGGAAAAGACGCCGTCGGCGCGCAGGCCGTAGCGGGTGCCCTCACCGATGCCTTCGACGAAGACATGGTGGAGATCGCCGTCGCGCTGCATCGGGATCCGGCGGAGCTCCTGCCGGCCGTCGTCGTCGAAGAGGCAGAGTTCCATCCGGGCGGCGTCGCCGGAGTGGACCGCGAAGGCGACGCCGCCGTCCCGGACCGTGGCACCCAATGTCGCGTCGATCGGTTCTGGCATCGCTTGGAGGCTCCGGCGAAAATCGTGTTCCTTCTCCCCGTTTGGGGAGACGGTGGCCCAAAGGACCGAAGAGACCGTGACGAAAGGCTCCGGCAGAACGCTTTATCGCCGCCCGCTCCGCCCTCGGCAGGGCGGGCGCGAGCGGCAATCGGTGCTGTCAGGTGATCACGCTCGGCGCGTCGCGGCCGGTGCGGGCCCTGATGTCGGCGATCTCGTCGGCGATCGCGATGAGGTCGGCGAGCGCGGTCTGCGTCTCGATGTCGTGGCGCGCGGTATCCGGTTCGAAGCGCTCGATGTAGACGCGCAGGGTGGCGCCGGAGGTGCCGGTGCCGGAGAGACGGAAGACGATGCGCGAGCCGCCGGCAAAGAGGATGCGCACGCCCTGGTGCTCGCTGACGGACTTGTCGATCGGGTCGTGATAGGCGAAATCGTCCGCCTTCTCGACGGTCAGGCCGCCGAAGCTCTTGCCGGGCAGGTCGGCGAGTTTGGCACGCAAGTCGGCCATCAGGCCGTTCGCGGCAGCCGAATCCACCTCTTCGTAGTCGTGGCGGGAATAGTAGTTGCGGCCATAGGTCGCCCAGTGCTGGCGGACGATGTCGATGACGCTTTCCTTGCGCACGGCGAGGACGTTGAGCCAGAGCAGCACCGCCCAGAGGCCGTCCTTCTCGCGGACGTGGTTGGAGCCGGTGCCCGCACTTTCCTCGCCGCAGATCGTCACCTTGTCGGCATCGAGCAGGTTGCCGAAGAACTTCCAGCCCGTCGGCGTCTCGTACATGCCGATGCCGAGCTTCTCGGCCACGCGGTCGGCGGCGCCGCTCGTCGGCATCGAGCGGGCGATGCCGGAGAGCCCCTTGCTGTAGCCGGGCGCCAGGTGCGCGTTGGCGGCGAGCATGGCGAGGCTGTCGGACGGGGTGACGAAGATGCCGCGGCCGATGATCAGGTTGCGGTCGCCGTCGCCGTCGGAGGCCGCGCCGAAATCCGGCGCGTCGTCGGCCATCATCGTCTCGTAGAGCGCGCGGGCGTGGACGAGGTTCGGGTCCGGGTGGTGGCCGCCGAAATCGGGCAGCGGCATGAAGTTCAAGACCGAGCCCTTCGGCGCGCCGAGGCGGTTCTCGATGATCTCCTTCGCATAGGGGCCGGTGACGGCGCTCATGGCGTCGAAGACGACCCGGAAGCCGCCGGCGAACATGGCGCGGATCGCGGCGAAGTCGAAGAGCTGTTCCATCAGTTCGGCGTAGTCGGCGACCGGGTCGATGACCGTCACCGTCATCCCCTCGACGGTCTGGGTGCCCTCGAGGTCGATGTTGACGTCGGCGACGTCGGCGATCTTGTAGCTGTCGATCGCCTTGGTGCGGGCGAAGATCGCATCGGTGATCTTCTCCGGCGCCGGCCCGCCATTGCCGATGTTGTACTTGATGCCGAAGTCCTCGGTCGGGCCGCCGGGGTTGTGGCTCGCCGACAGCACGATGCCGCCGAAGGCCTTGTGCTTGCGTATGACGTTGGAGGCGGCCGGCGTCGACAGGATGCCGCCGCGGCCGACGAGCACCTGGCCGAAGCCGTTGGCGGCCGCCATCTTGATCGCGATCTGGATGACCTCACGGTTGTAGTAGCGACCATCGCCGCCGATCACCAGCGTCTGGCCGGCGAACCCTTCCAGCGAATCGAAGATCGACTGGATGAAGTTCTCCGCATAGTTCTCCTGCTGGAAGACGGGCACCTTCTTGCGAAGGCCCGAGGTGCCGGGTTTCTGGTCGCTGTAAGGCTTGGTGGATACGGTCTTGATCATGACTTAGACTCTCGCAAGGAGGCTGGAATAAAGTTTGCGGTAGCGTTCGGCGCTGCGTTCCCAGGAAACGTCGCACTTCATGCCCTGGCTTTGCAATCGGGCCCAGACCTTAGGTTCCTCAAATGCGGTGAAAGCGCGGCGGAGCGCCTGTCGAAATCCGTCCGCGGTGACGGGCGTGAACTGGAAGCCGGTGGCGACGCGGGCGTTGAGTGCCGCCTCGTTGGCGTCGATCACGGTGTCGGCCAGGCCGCCGGTGCGGGCGACGATCGGCACGCAGCCATAGCGCAGGCCGTAGAGCTGGGTCAGCCCGCAGGGCTCGAAGCGCGAGGGTATCAGGATCGCATCGGCGCCGGCCTGCATCAGGTGGGACAGCGGTTCATTGTAGCCGATGACGACGCCGATGCGGCCGGGATGGCGCGCGGCGGCGGCCAGCAGCGCGCCTTCGAGGGCGGCATCGCCGGCGCCGAGGATCGCAAGCCGGCCGCCTTCCGCCACGATCCAGTCGGCGGCATCGGCGATCAGGTCGATGCCCTTCTGCCAGGTCAGCCGCGACACGACGCAGAAGAGCGGGCCGGCGCCGTCGTCGAGACCAAAGCGCTCCATCAGCGCCTTTCGGTTCTCCGTCCGCTGCCGCAGCGAGGAGGCGCCATAGGGGGCGGCGATGTGCGGATCGGTCGCCGGGTCCCAGACCGCCGTGTCGATGCCGTTGACGATCCCCATCAGCTGGTGCGCGCGCGCGTTGATGAGGCCGTCGAGCCCCATTCCGAAGTCGGGCGTGGTGATCTCCTGCGCATAGGTCGGGCTGACGGTGGTCACCTCCCAGGCGGTGCGCAGGCCGCCCTTGAGGAAGCTGACATTGCCGTAATATTCCAGCCCCTCGACGCTGAAGGCATCCTGCGGCAGGCCGAGGCCGGGGAAGATCTCGGCACCGAACTGGCCCTGGAAGGCGAGGTTGTGGACGGTGATGATGTTCGGCACGCGCTCCAGGCCGGTATAGCGCATGTAGACCGGCGTCATCGCCGCCTGCCAGTCATGCGCATGGACGATATCGGGCCGCCAGTCCGGCAGCATGCCGCGGGCGATCTCGCAGGCGGCATGCGAAAGGGCGGCGAAGCGCTTCCAGTTGTCGGGATAATCAAGACCCGTGACGTCGAGGTAGGGCCCGCCGCTGCGGTCGAAATAGGCGGGCGCATCGAGGATCAGCAGGTCCAGCCCGGCATGGTCGACGGCGAGGATCCTCATCTCGTCGCCGAAGGTGCTCGTCATCGAGGCGACCTTGTGCGGGCGTACGACCTGCTGGATGACGGAGGGGTAGCCCGGCAGCAGCGTGCGCATCCGCACGCCCTGGTGGCCGAGCGCGAGCGGCAGCGCGCCCGCCACGTCGGCGAGCCCCCCGGTCTTGACCAGCGGGAACACTTCCGATGCGACGGACAGTACATTCATGGCGCCGCGGTCCTAGAGGTCCAGCTTGTCGATCATCGCCTGGGTGATCAGGCAGATGCCGTTTTCGGACCGGCGGAACCGGCTGGCGTCGAGAACCGGATCCTCGCCGACGATCAGCCCCTCCGGGATCACGACGCCGCGATCGATGACGACGTTGCGCAGCTGCGCATGGCGGCCGATCGTGACGTCCGGGAGGACGACCGCGCCCTCGAGACGGGAATAGGAATTCGCCCGCACCCCGGTGAAGAGAAGGCTGCGATGCAGCGACGAACCGGAGATGATGCAGTCGCCGGAGACGAGCGAGGAGATCGCCGAACCGCGCCGGTCCTCGTCGTCGTGGACGAACTTGGCCGGCGGCTTGATCTCCGCGAAGGTCCAGATCGGCCAGGTGCTGTCGTAGATGTCGAGTTCGGGGGTGATGTCGGTCAGGTCGATATTCGCCTGCCAGTAGGCGTCGACGGTGCCGACGTCGCGCCAGTAGGCCTCACGCTCGAAGTCGGAGCGGACGCAGGAGGAGGTGAAGCGGTGGGCGACGGCCTTCCCGTTCGCGACGATGTAGGGAATGATGTCCTTGCCGAAGTCGCGCGAGGAGCTAGGGTCGGCGGCGTCGCGGCGCAGCAGGTCCATCAGGAACTTCGTGTGGAACACGTAGATGCCCATCGAGGCCAGCGCCATCTCCGGATTGCCGGGGATGCCGGGCGGATCGTCCGGCTTTTCGACGAAGGCGATGATCTCGTCCTTCTCGTTGACGTGCATGACGCCGAAGCCGGTGGCCTCCATGCGCGGCACCTCGAGGCAGCCGATCGTCACCTGCGCGCCGGAATCGACGTGCTGCTGCAGCATCAGCTCGTAGTCCATCTTGTAGACGTGGTCGCCGGCGAGGATGACCATGTATTCGACGCCGTAGTCCTCGATGATGTCGATGTTCTGGAACACCGCATCCGCCGTGCCCTCGTACCACTGCGTCTCGGAGACGCGCTGGCTGGCGGGCAGGATGTCGAAGCTCTCGTTGCGCTCGGGCCGGAAGAAGTTCCAGCCGCGCTGCAGGTGGCGGATCAGCGAGTGCGCCTTGTACTGGGTGGCGACGCCGATGCGGCGGATGCCGGAATTGAGCGCATTCGACAGCGCGAAATCGATGATGCGGGCCTTGCCGCCGAAATAGACGGCCGGCTTGGCGCGGCGATCGGTCAATTCCTTCAGGCGGCTCCCCCTTCCGCCTGCCAGTACGTAGGCCATCGCGTCGCGCGCGAGCGGCTGATTGCGTTTCTGCTCCATCGTGTCCTCCCCGACCACTAGTTCATACGTCCTGTTCCAGCAGCAGCGTTGCCAGCGGCGGCAATGTTATCACGGCTGAAACGGTCCCGTTCTTGTCTCTTTGTGCCTGCACGGCGCCGCCATTGCCCTTGCCGGAGCCGCCATAGATCTCGGCGTCCGTGTTCAGGATCTCCTTCCAGCGTCCCTCGACGGGAAGCGGGATCCGGTAGCCCTCGCGATAGACCGGCGTGAAGTTGGTGACGACGGCGATCGTCTTTTCGCCCGGCGCCTTGCGCAGCCAGGCGAAGACCGAATTGTCGCGGTCGTCGGCGAGCAGCCATTCGAAGCCCTCACCCTCGCAGTCGCGCCCGTGCAGGGCGACCTTGCGCTTGTAGGTGCCGTTCAGGTCGCGCACCAGGCGGCGCATGCCCTCGTGCATCGGATATTCGAGCAGGTTCCAGTCGAGCGCGCGGTCCTCGCTCCATTCGCGCCACTGGGCGAACTCCTGGCCCATGAACAGGAGCTTCTTGCCGGGATAGCCCCACATGAAACCGTAGTAGGCGCGCAGGTTGGCGAACTTCTGCCAGTCGTCGCCCGCCATCTTGGCGATCAGCGAGCCCTTGCCGTGCACCACCTCGTCGTGGGAGAGCGGCAGCACGAAGTTCTCGGTAAACGCATAGAGCAGGCCGAAGGTCATGTCGTTGTGGTGGAACTTCCGGTGCACGGCCTCGCGCGACATGTATTGCAGCGTGTCGTGCATGAAGCCCATGTTCCACTTGAAGCCGAAGCCGAGCCCGCCCTCGTGGACGGGGTGGGAGACCTTCGGCCAGGAGGTCGATTCCTCGGCAATGGTGATCACGCCGGGCCGGGTGCCATAGACGCGCGCATTCATCGTCTGCAGGAACCGGACGGCCTCCAGGTTCTCGTTGCCGCCGTATTCGTTCGGCACCCATTCGCCGTGCTTGCGCGAATAGTCGAGGTAGAGCATCGAGGCGACCGCATCGACGCGCAGCCCGTCGACATGGAATTTCTCGGCCCAGTAGAGGGCGTTGTTGATCAGGAAGGCGAGCACTTCCTGGCGTCCGAAATTGTAGATCGCCGTGTTCCAGTCGGGATGGAAGCCCTGGCGCGGGTCCTCATGCTCGTAGAGGGCGGTGCCGTCGAACCAGCGCAGGCCATGCTCGTCGGTCGGAAAATGCGCCGGCACCCAGTCGAGGATGACGCCGATGCCGACCTTGTGGGCGCCGTTGACGAAGCGGGCAAAGCCCTCCGGCTCGCCGAAGCGCGCGGTCGGCGCATAGAGCCCGGTCGTCTGGTAGCCCCAGGACGGGTCGAAGGGGTATTCGGAGATCGGCAGGAACTCGATGTGGGTGAAGCCCATGTCGACGCAGTAGGGGATCAGCCGGTCGGCGAGTTCGTCCCAGGAGAGCATGTCGCCGTTGTCGCGCCGCTGCCAGGAGGCGGCATGCACCTCGTAGATGGCGATCGGCTGCCGGCGCGGATCGGTCTTCGACCAGTGCTCGCGGTGGGCCTCGTCCTCCCAGGCCTGGTCGATCTCGGCCGTCGTCATCGAGGCGGTCCGCGGGCGGAGTTCCGAGCGGCGGGCGAAGGGGTCGGCCTTCAGCGGCAGCACCTCGCCGTTCTTGCCGACGACCTCGTACTTGTAGGCGTGGCCGGCCGCGACGCCGGGCAGGAAGATCTCCCAGATGCCGGTATCGCGGCGCAGCCGCATCACGTGGCGGCGGCCGTCCCATTCGTTGAAGTCGCCGACGACGGAGACGCGCTGCGCATTCGGCGCCCAGACGGCGAAATGGAAGCCGTCGACGCCGTCGAGCGTCAGCGGATGCGAACCCATGCGCTCGAACAGCCGCAGGTGCGAGCCCTCGCGGATATAGTAGTCGTCCATCGGGCCGAGAACCGGGCCGAAGGAATAGGGGTCGACGACGATCCACTCGCCACCCTCGTTGCGGGCGCGGTAGCGGATCGGCTGCAGTTTTCGTACCGACACCGCGCCGGCAAAGATGCCGGCGGGATCGAGGCAGTCGAGTTCGCCGATCGCCTTGCCGGCAAGCGTCTCCGCGGTGACGGCGGCAGCATGCGGGATGAAGCAGCGCGCGACGAACTTGTCGCCGGCCTGGTGAATGCCGAGGACGGCAAAGGGATCCGGATGACGGCTTCCCAGAATGGCCTCGATGTCGGCATTCGCCAGACCCGTCGATGGTTGCTCCAGCGGGTCCTTCCGTGCCATCAAACGCCCCAGATCTCGGTTGCGTACTGGCGTATCGTGCGGTCGGACGAGAACCAGCCCATGCGGGCGGTGTTGTGGATCGCCTTGCGCGTCCAGGTCGTTCTGTCGTTCCACAGTGCATCGACGTCGCGTTGCGCCTTGGCATAGGCGTCGAAATCGGCCGCGACCATGAACCAGTCGTGGTCGTAGATGCCGTCGATCAGGCCGGTGAAGCGGCCGCGGTCGTCCGGCGAGAACACCCCGGAGGAGATGGCGGACAGCGCCTGGGCGAGTTCCGGCGAGCTCTCGATGATGGCGCGGGGATCGTGGCCGTCGGCGCGGGCGCGCGCGACCTCGTCCGCCGTCATGCCGAAGATGATGATGTTGTCATCGCCGACATGGTCGCGCATCTCGACATTGGCGCCGTCGAGCGTGCCGATCGTCAGCGCGCCGTTCAGCGCGAACTTCATGTTGCCGGTGCCGGACGCTTCCATGCCGGCGGTCGAGATCTGCTCGGAGAGGTCGGCGGCGGGAACCATGATCTCGGCGAGCGAGACGTTGTAGTTCGGCACGAAGACCACTTTCAGCAGGCCGCGGACGGCGGGATCGTTGTTGATGACGCGCGCGACGTCGTTGGCGAGCTTAATGATCAGCTTGGCGTTGTGGTAGCTGGGGGCCGCCTTGCCGGCAAACAGCTTGACGCGCGGAACCCAGTCCAGTTCCGGCCGCGAGCGGATCTGGTCATAGAGCGCCACCGCCTCGACGATGTTCAAGAGCTGGCGCTTGTATTCGTGGATGCGCTTGATCTGGATGTCGAACATCGCATCGGGGTCGATGCGCAGGCCGAGGCGGGCCTGCACGAGATTGGCGAGCCTGATCTTGTTCGCCCGCTTGATCGCGGCGAAGCTTTCCTGGAAGGCGCGGTCGCCGGCGAAGGCGTCGAGCGCCTTGAGCTTTTCCGTGTCGTCCTCGAAATCCGGGCCGATTGTCTCGCGGATCAGGTTGAACAGGCCGGGATTGCACTGCATCAGCCAGCGGCGCGGGGTGATGCCGTTGGTCTTGTTGTTGATGCGGGACGGGTAGAGCCGGTGCAGGTCGGCGAAGACCGTCTCCTTCATCAACTCGGTGTGCAGCGCGGACACGCCGTTGACGGAATGCGAGCCGACGAAGGCGAGGTTGCCCATGCGCACCCGCCGCTCCCCGCCTTCCTCGATCAGCGAGATGTTGCGGATCTGCTGGTCGTCGTATCCATGTTCCTTGCGGGCCTCGAGCAGGATCTTGGCGTTGATCGCATAGACGATCTGCATGTGCCGCGGCAGCAGGCGCTCGAACAGCGGCACCGGCCAGCTTTCCAGCGCTTCTGGGAGGAGCGTGTGGTTCGTATAGGCGAAGGTATCGCGGGCGATGTTCCAGGCGGCGTCGAAATCCATGCCGTGGACATCGGTGAGCAGGCGGACGAGTTCGGCGACGGAGACGGCCGGATGGGTGTCGTTCAGATGGATCGCGACCGCGTCGGGCAGGGAGGTGAAATCCGGATACTGCTGCAGGTGGCGGCGCAGAATGTCCTGCAGCGAGGCGGAGGAGAAGAAGAACTCCTGGCGCAGCCGCAGTTCCTGGCCGGCCGGCGTCGCATCGGCCGGGTAGAGCACCCGCGTCAGGCTCTCGGCCTTGTTGCTTTCGCGCAGCGCGCCGATGTGGTCGCCGGCGTTGAAGGCGTCGAGCAGGATCGGGTCGATCGGGTAGGCGGACCACAGGCGCAGCGTGTTGACCCGCTTCGCCCGCCAGCCGACGGCCGGCGTATCGTAGGCGGTGGCGATCACCCGTTCGGCCGGCTTCCAGACGAAGCGCTGCCGGCCTTCGCCGAGATCGAGCGTCTCGACGCCGCCGCCGAAGCCGATTTCGTAGGAGCTTTCCCGGCGCTCGAACTCCCAGGGGTTTCCGTGCGCGAGCCAGGTCTCCGGCAGCTCGACCTGCCAGCCGTCGGCGATCTGCTGGCGGAACAGGCCGTGCACGTAGCGGATGCCGTAGCCATAGGCCGGCACGTCGGTCGTCGCCATGGATTCGATGAAACAGGCCGCGAGCCGTCCGAGGCCGCCATTGCCGAGCGCCGCATCCGGCTCGAGCTCGGCGATGATGTCGGTGTCGACGCCGAGCGAGGCCAGCGCCTCGCGCATCTCGTCCATCAGGCCGATATTGGTCATGGCGTCGCGCATCATGCGGCCGATCAGGAATTCCAGCGACAGGTAGTAGACGCGCTTGGAGCCGGTGGCATAGGTGCGCCGCGTCGAATCCATCCATTTGTCGGTGATGCGGTCGCGCGCGACGAGGATGGCGGCGGTCAGCCAGTCATGCGGCTTTGCGACCTTGGGATCCTTGCCGATGCGGTATTTGAGGCGTTCCAGCAGTTCGGTCGCAAGCTGCGTCGGCTCGGTCGATCTTGGCGCGGGGGCGGGGATATCGCTGGAGGAGACCTTGTCCATCATGAGCGGTAACGAACCCCTTCGCAGTATCGGCAAGCCGGTGAAGCATTGTCTCTAAAGACAATTTTGCATCTATCCGAAACGCTTGCAATACGGTCGGGGAAGAAAGGAGCCATGCGATCGCTGCAAGGCGATGCCTGCGAAATGGACAGAGCCCGCTGCGCGCCGGGCGGCAGCGGGCCTCGTTTTTTTCGGTTTCGCCGCGCCTCAGTGGGTCAGGCGGGCGACGACTGCGGTGGCCTTCTCGCCGATCGCCTTGAACGCGGCGACCAGCTGGGTCATGTCGTCCGCTTCGAAATAGTTGGCTTCGGTGGTGGCGCAATACTTCAGAAGCGCCTGGCCACGGTCCGGTGCCATGAAGGCGACCGTGTAGACCTCGACCTTGGCCGCACGCGCCTTGTCGCAGGAGGCCTTGGTTTCCGTGTCGGACCGATTGCCGTTCGCGTCGGACGACTTGCCGTTATAGGCCGTGTTCGCACCATCCGTCATGAAGACGATGTACTTGGTCGGCACCTGGCCGTTCTTGTCCTTGTGCGCCGGAATTTCCGTTTCCTTGGAGCTGTCGGCCGGGACCAGCTTGTCCAGCGCCTTGGCGAAGGCCGCGTGCGAGTCCGTACCGCCGGTGGGCTCGGTCGGCAGGGCGTCGACGTAGGTCGAAGCGCCCGTCGTCCCCCACGCCAGCTGCGTCTCGGTCTGCATCTGGTCGTTGTAGGAGACGGCCGCGGTCCGGACCAGTTCGTTCTCGGGATCGGCGGTGTTCAGCTGCGTCGTCAGGTTGGCGACGGCCGACTTGAGTGCGGCGATCTTCCTGACGTAGCACGGCTTCGTCGCCTTGATATCCTGCCCCCAGTTGCTTTCCGTCCAGTTCTTGCAGGCGACGGTCCGGCTGGCGATCTCGTCGGTTTTGAACGACATCGAGCCGGAGCGGTCGAGCACGAGGAACATGGAAAGCGCGCTCTTGGATTCGGTCGCGCTCTCGGCGGTCGTGCTGGCGTTGATGGTCGTCTTGTCCTTGACGAGAAGGCGGGTCAGGGGATTGAGCGGCATCTCATAGCTGGCGGAGACGTTGATGACCCAGGACTTCCCGGTGCCCACCGTGGAGGTCTCGTCGATATTGACCTGGCTGGCGGTATAGCCGCTAGCTTCGTCCTTCTTGCCATCCTGGCTCGGGCTCTCCGGGTCCTCGTCGGAGGAGGCGCCGCCGTTCTGCATCTGGGTCCTGAGAAACTCCAGTGCCAGCTTCTTCGCATCGTCGATGCTCATGCCGTCGTTCGCGAGCGCGGATGCGGCGGCGAGCGCTGCCGAATCGGAAGCGTCCTGCAGCCGGTTCTTGGTCATCATCATCTTGGTCAGGTCGATGGAAATGCCGCCGGCACCCAAGAGCACCGGCAGCAGCAATGCCGTCATCATGCCGAAATTTCCAAGACGGTCCTTTAGAAGGCGGGAAAGGACACCCTGTTTTTCCGTTGCCGATTTCATTTTGCGCCACCCCATCATCATAATGTTGGGCGGACATTAGCGCCGATAAATGAGCGGCCGGTTTCTGCGATCGCTAAAATGCGAGCGAATGCGAAGAAAGCCCCTGAAAGCAGGTGTTTGAGGCCGGGACGGGCTGTCTCCAATCGGGACTCGCTGCCCCGCCTTGCAACACCGGCGTCCGGCCTTCGTTCGCCGCCCCTTACGCGGGCTGGCGCACCGGCACGACGTCGACGGCCTGCTTGGTCTGCTGCTGGCCGTAGCTCTTGACGATGCCGATCACCGGCGCCACGTCGGAGTAGTCGCGGCCGTAGCCGACGACGATGTGATCGGTGCCGGCGGCCATGTTGTTGGTCGGGTCCAGCTCCACCCAGCCGTTGGTCGGGCCGCACCAGAGCCTGACCCAGGCGTGCATGGCGTCCGCGCCCTCCAGGCGCTCCTTGCCCGGCGGGGGGATGGTGCGCAGGAAGCCGCTGACATAGCCGGCCGGAATGCCGAGGCTGCGCAGCGCCACGATCATGACGTGGACGAAGTCCTGGCAGACGCCGCGCTTCAGCCGGAAGGCCTCCTGCGGCGAGGTATCCACGGTCGTCGCTTCGGTGTCGTAGGTGAAGTCCTTGTGGATGCGCGCGCACAGGGCGGCGGCGATCTCGCGGACGGTCATGCCGGGGGCCGCGACCGACCGCGCATAGTCGGCAATTTCCGGGCAATCCGGAAGGCGCGGGCTGTGGCCGGTGAAATGGTGGGGCGAGGCGGGGTCGAGCGACCAGCAGGCGGCGATCTCGCGGGCAAGCTCGCCCGTCTGCGGCGAGAAGTCGGGCTGCTCGTTCGTCGCGTCGACCTGCACCCGCGCCTGCATGTCGATCTCGAGCCGGTCGTGGACGTTGCGGAAATGGATCAGCGTCGCCTGGTTCTCGAAGAAATCGATCACGCCCGTCCGCTCCACCGGCTGCGGAACGATGTCGAGTGAACCGGCGATCAGCCGCTGGCGTCCCGGGATCGAGCGCGGCAGCACGCGCACCATGTGGCGGCCGCCCGAGACGGGGAAGTCGTAGTCGTACTCGATGCGCAGGCTGATGTCATAGAGCATGGGGATCCCGTCTCAGCTGAGGTAGGTTTCGCCGAGAATGTCGGAGAGCTTTTCCAGTTCGGTCTCGAAATGCCGGTAGGCCTCCGGCGTCATGCCCTCCGGCGTCATGACCGCAAGGCCCGCGTGCAGCCGCATCGCCTCGCGGTAGAAGGGGGACATCTGCCCGTTCGAATAGGCGTTCGGCAACTGCTCGATCTCGGTCTTGATCTCGTTCAGCTGGTAGAGCACCGAGCGCGGGTTGAGCGGGTCGAGCGCCAGGAGGTCGGTGACGGTCAGCCTGGCGGTCGCGACATTGTAGCGGCGGCGGTGGGTCATCACGCTGTCGCCGATCTCGAGCAGCATGTCGAGCGCGCCGTCGGGGGCGTCCTCGCCGGACAGATGGCGCAGCAGCCGCGTCATGTGCAGGCCGCGCTCCAGGTAGCGGCCGACCGAAAGAAAACGCCAGCCTGTGAAGCGGTACATGTTTTCATGCACGAGGCCGGCGAAGCCCGCGAGCTTGCGCAAGAGCACGGTCATGGCGCGGGTGGCGTCGTCGCCCGGGTGGATCGAATCGTGGAAGCGGCGCGCGGTCTTGGACAGATCGGCCAGCGCCAGCCAGCCGTCCGGGGAGAAGCGGTCGCGGATGTTGCTGGCGGAAAAGACGGCGCTGTCGATGCTGGCGAGCAGGCTGGAGGGCACGGGCTCGGCGGTGTCGATGTCGAGCTGCTTCAGGTAGTCGGAGACGTCCTTCAACAGCGGCTGGTCGGGGTCGGCATATTCGGCGAAGCGGCCGTGCCAGGCGCGCAGGATGCGCAGCGCCCCCTCGGCGCGCTCGATGTAGCGGCCGAGCCAGAAGAGGTTGTCCGCCGCGCGGCTCGGCAGGCTGCCGGGCAGGTTGCGGGTGAAGCTCTCGTCGGCGGGCAGAAGCGAGGTGCGGTCGACCGGCCGGTCGCTGACGATCCAGACGTCGGCGGCCGAGCCGCCCTCCTGCATGGTGATCGCAGAGACGTCGCTGCCGGAGGAGATGCGGGCGAAGCCGCCCGGCATGATCTGCCAGCCGTCGCGGGTGCGGGCGGCGAAGACGCGCAGGCTCATCGGCCGCGGCACGAGCCGGCCGTCGACATAGGCCGGCGTCGTCGAAAGGGTGACCGCCTCCTGGCCGACGAGGCGGGCGCCTTCGGCCGCAAGCCATTCGGCGATCGACCGGTTGTCGTTCTCGCGCGGGGTCGAGCCGAGCGCGGACTGGCCGTTGTCGTCGAAGAAGGGGCGGGTCGAATAGGCGGGGCCGATCACCATCTTGTCGATGTTGGCGGCGACATGGTCGCGCTCGGCCTGCTGGCCGCACCACCAAGTGGCGATGCTCGGCAACAGCAGATCCTCGCCGGTCAGGTAGCGGCTGATCGTCGGCATGAAGGCCAGCAGCGCTCGGGTCTCGAGAATGCCGGAGCCCAGCGCGTTGACGATCCGCACGGAGCCGGCCCGCAGCGCCTCGACGATGCCGGGCGTGCCGAGCTGCGACTTGTGGTTCAGTTCCAGCGGATCGGCAAAGCTCGCGTCGAGCCGCCGCCAGAGCACGCTGACATGCTTCAGGCCGGCGACGGTGCGCACCATGACGCGGCCGTTGACGACGGCCAGATCCTCGCCCTCGAGCAGCATGAAGCCGAGATAGCGGGCGATGTAGGCGTGCTCGAAATAGGTCTCGTTGGCCGGACCCGGCGAGAGCACGGCGATGCGGTCGTCCTCGAACTGGCGGCCGGCCAGCAGCGCGTCGCGGAAGGCGCCGAAGAAGCCGGCGAGCCGGTGCACATGCGTCTCCGCATAGACGTCGGAGAAGGCGCGGGCGGTGGCGACCCGGTTTTCCAGGGCAAAGCCCGCACCCGAAGGCGCCTCGGTGCGGTCGGACAGCACCCACCAGTTTCCGTCCGGGCCGCGGCCGACCTCGAAGGAACAGAAGTGCAGGAAATGGCCGCCGGCCGGGGGGACGCCGACAAGCGGGCGCAGGTATTCCTGGTTGGTGCCGATCAGCGACGCAGGCAGGAGGCCCTCCGAAACCAGCCGCGCCGGGCCGTAGATGTCGGCGACGATCGTCTCCAGCAGTTCCACGCGCTGGATCAGCCCGCGCGACAGGTTCTCCCATTCGGCCTGGTCGATCAGGACGGGAATGTGGGACAGCGGCCAGGCGCGCTCGCCGCCGGCCTCCTTGCCGTAGGCGCGATAGAAGACGCCGGCGTCGCGCAGGTAGCGGTCGGCGCGGGCGAAGCGGTTGGCGAGCTCGGCCTCGTCCATCCGGCCAAGGGCGGCAAGCAGCTTCTGCCAGGCCGGGCGGATCGAACCGTCGGGGGAGACCATCTCGTCAGCGATGCCCGGCAAGGGCGCATAGTTCATGAGCCCCTCCAGCAGCGGGTTTCCCGCGATACGCTCCGCCTCGGCCGCCTTCGATGTCAAGTCCTACACTCCTGGCGGGCGCCTCAGATCCAGCGTCAGCGGGAAATCCCGCGAGATCGTCTCCTCGAACACCCCGTAGCTGCCCGGGTTGTGTCCCCAGGGCTCGAAGCGGGCGAGCCGCCTGGCCTCCGCCTCGTTTCCGTTCACAGGGAAGGTGTCATAGTTTCGTCCGCCGGGATGGGCAACGTGGTAAATGCAGCCGCCCACCGCTCTGCGCGACCATGTATCATAAATATCGAAGGTCAACGGCGTGTTGACGGGCAGCGCGGGGTGCAGGCCGGAGGCGGGCTGCCATGCCTTGTAGCGGACGCCCGCAACAGCGACGCCGCTGGCGCCGGTGGGCGCAAGCGGAACGCGGCGGCGATTGCAGGTGACCACATAGCGTTCCGGGTTCGCCGTCTCGAGCTTGACCTGCAGCCGCTCGACGGAGCTGTCGACATAGCGCACGGTGCCGCCGATCGCGCCCTGTTCGCCCATCACGTGCCAGGGCTCCAGCGCCTGGCGCAGTTCCAGCTGCGCGCCCTCGTACTCGACCTCGCCGCAGAAGGGGAAGCGGAACTCCAGCTGGGCTGTGAACCACTCGGGCCGCAGGTCGAAGCCGTTTTCGCGCAGGTCGGCCAGCACTTCGAGGAAATCCTGCCAGACATGGTGTGGCAGCATGAAGCGGTCGTGCAGCGTCGTGCCCCACCGCACGAAGGCGCCGGCGGCGGGCCTGAGCCAGAAGCGGGCGATCAGCGCGCGGATCAGAAGCTGCTGCGCCAGGCTCATGCGCGCGTTCGGCGGCATCTCGAAGCCGCGGAACTCGACGAGGCCGAGCCGTCCGGTCGGGCCGTCCGGCGAGAACAGCTTGTCGATGCAGATCTCGGAGCGATGGGTGTTGCCGGTGACGTCGACGAGCAGGTTGCGGAACAGCCGGTCGACCAGCCAGGGAAGCGGCGGCGTGCCCTCGCCGGGGGCGGGCACCTGCGCAAGCGCGATCTCCAGTTCGTAGAGGCCGTCGTGGCGGGCTTCGTCGATGCGCGGGGCCTGGCTGGTCGGGCCGATGAACAGGCCCGAGAAGAGATAGGAGAGCGAGGGGTGGCGCTGCCAGTGCAGCACCAGGCTCTTCAGGAGGTCCGGCCGGCGCAGGAACGGGCTGTCGTTCGGGTTCTTGCCGCCGACGACCACGTGATTGCCGCCGCCGGTGCCGGTGTGGCGGCCGTCGATCATGAACTTGTCGGCGCCGAGCCGGCTCTGGCGCGCCTCCTCGTAGACGGCGGTAGTGATGTCGACGCAATCCTCCCAGCCGTAGGCCGGATGGATGTTGACCTCGATGACGCCCGGATCGGGGGCGACGCGGATGACGTTCAGCCGCTCGTCGTGCGGCGGTGCATAGCCCTCGATATGCACCGGCAGGCCGAGTGCCTTGGCGGCGCGCTCGGCGGTGGCGATGAGTTCGAGGTACTCCTCGACGCCTTCGGTCGGCGGCATGAAGACGCACAGGCGGCCGTCACGCGCCTCCACGCTGATCGCCGTGCGGACCTTGCCGACGATGTCGGAGACGACCTGGCGGACCTGTTCCTGCTGGCCCTCGGCGGCATGGAAGTCCACCGCGATCTGGCGCTGGGGCTCGGCGAAATCCGGCAGTTCACCGCGCTCGACGGTGGGATCGACCGGGTTGATGTAGGGATAGGACGAGGGAGACAGCCACGGCAGCGAGCCGAGCGGCAGGCGGTAGCCCACCGGACTGTCGCCGGGGACGAGGAAGATGCGGCCGCGCCGGGTCTGCCATTTCTCGCTGATCCAGCGCCGGCCGGCGGCGCGCGCGTTCCATGCCTGCACGGGCAAGACATAGCCGCTCGGCTTCGTCAGGCCGCGCTCGAAGACGCGGGCGATGCGGCTGCGGGCCTCGGGGTCCTCGAGCCTGGAATTCGACGGGTCGACGTTGTCCGGAAGGTTCGCCTCCTTCAAAAGCCATTCGCCCGGATCCTCATAGGCGGGCAGCACCATCTCCGTCTCGATGCCCAGTTCCCCGGCGATCGTCGTCAGGAGGCGCTCGGCATCGTCGTTGGAGACCGGATGGGTCGCGTGTTCCTCGGCGATCAGGGCCGGATCGGACCAGATCGGCTTGCCGTCGCGGCGCCAGTAGAGCGAGAAGGTCCAGCGCGGCAGGCTTTCGCCCGGGTACCACTTGCCCTGGCCGTAGTGGAGGAAGCCGCCGGGGGCGAAGCGTTCGCGCAGGCGGCGGATGAGCGCATCGGCCTTCTCGCGCTTCGTCGGTCCCACGGCGTCTGTGTTCCATTCCTCGGATTCGAAATCGTCGATCGAGACGAAGGTCGGCTCGCCGCCCATCGTCAGCCGCACGTCGTTTTCGGATAGCACCCGGTCGACGTCCTTGCCGAGCGCGTTCAGGGCCTCCCAGGACTCGTCGGAGAAGGGCTTGGTGATCCGCGGGTGCTCGGCGACGCGGGCAACCCTCATGTCGAAGTCGAAGCTGGTGTTCGCCTCGCCGAAATAGTCGCCGCTGATCGGGGCGGCGTTGCGGTAGTGCGGGGTTGCGGCGAGCGGGATATGGCTCTCGCCGGTCAGCAGCCCCGAGGTCGGGTCGAGGCCGATCCAGCCGGCGCCGGGCAGATAGACCTCGCACCAGGCGTGCAGGTCGGTGAAGTCGTGGTCGGTGCCGGAGGGGCCGTCCAGCGCCTTCAGGTCCGGGGTCAGCTGGATCAGGTAGCCGGAGACGAAGCGGGCGGCGAAGCCGAGATTGCGCAGGATCTGCACCAGCAGCCAGCTGGAATCGCGGCAGGAGCCGCGGGCGCTCGTCAGCGTCTCCTCCGGCGTCTGCACGCCGGGCTCCATGCGGATGACGTAGCCGACCTGCTGCTGCAGCCTGGCATTGAGGCCGACGACCATGTCGACGGTGCGCTGGCGCGAGCGGTCGACGGCGTCGAGGAAGGCTGCGAGCGCCGGCGTCAGCGGTTCGGGCTCGCGGTAGATGCGCAGATCCTCGCGCAGGTCGGCGGGATAGTCGAACGGCCAGTGCTCCGCCTCCTCCTCGACGAAGAAATCGAAGGGATTGTAGACCGTCATGTCGGCGACGAGATCGACCTCGATCTTGAGCTCGGTGACCGGGTCCGGAAAGACGTAGCGCGCGAGGTAGTTGCCGTAGGGGTCCTGCTGCAGATTGACGAAGTGATTCGGCGGGGAGACCCGCAACGAATGGCTGATCACCTTGGTCTTCGAGTGCGCGGCGGGCTTCAGCCGGATGATCTGCGGCCCGAGGCGGACGGGCCTGTCGTATTTGTAGTGGGTCAGATGGTAGATACTGGCCTTGATCGACATAGGCGCGCTTTTCCCCTCGTGGCGGGTCTTTGCCGCCATCGAGGGGAAGTTTGTGCAATGCAAAGGAAGATTGCAAGCGGCAATGGCCGCGGGCCTCTTCCCTCGCCGTGTGGGGTCCGGCTCAGCGGATCGGCGGGTTGAGCCGGGCGAAGCCCTCTTGCCTGTAGTAGGGGAAGTAGGGGTAGGGCGCCGTCGTCTCGCTCGCCGCCGACAGCCGGTGGATCTGCTCCTGCGACAGCGACCAGCCGACCGCGCCGAGGTTCTGGCGAAGCTGCTCCTCGTTGCGGGCGCCGATGATGACGCTCGATACCGTCGGGCGCGCCAGGAGCCAGGCGATCGCCACCTGCGGCACGGACTTGCCTGTCTCCGCGGCGACGGCCTCCAGCGCATCGATGACATCGTAGAGACGGGCCTCGTCGACCGGCGGTCCGTAGTCCGCCGTCGCATGCAGCCGGCTGCCGGCCGGCAGCGGGGCGTTGCGGCGGATCTTGCCGGTCAGGCGCCCCCAGCCCAGCGGACTCCAGACGAGCGCGCCGACGCCCTGGTCGCGGGCGAGCGGCATCAGTTCCCATTCGTAGTCGCGGCCGACCAGCGAATAGTAGACCTGATGGGCGACGTAGCGCGGATAGCCGTGCTTCTCGGCGGCCGCCAGCGATTTCATCAATTGCCATCCGGCGAAATTGGAGACGCCGACATGGCGCAGCTTGCCGGCATCGACCAGGCTCGCAAGGGTGGAGAGAACCTCCTCGACCGGCGTGCCGGCGTCGAAGGCATGCAGTTGCAGGAGATCGATATAGTCGGTGCCGAGCCGTTCCAGCGCAGCATCGACTGCGCGGATGATCCGCGAACGCGACGTTCCGGCATCGTTCGGCCCGTCGCCGACCGGCAGGGCCATCTTGGTGGAGATCAGGGCTTCGTGCCGGCGCCCCTTCAGCGCGGCGCCCAGTACGGTCTCCGAAGCGCCGTTCGAATAGACGTCGGCGGTGTCGAACAGGTTGACGCCCGCCTCCAGGCAGATGTCGACCAACCGTCGCGCCTCGGCCTCGCCGGTATTGCCCCAGGCGCCGAAGAGGGGGCCCTCGCCGCCGAAGGTGCCGGTTCCGAAGCTCAGGGCCGGCACCATCAGGCCGGATGCACCCAATCGTCTGTATTCCATGTCCATCTCCTGTCGCTCAGGCGCACTGCTGCGCCGTCCGCCAGGAAGATGGACGTGGATGGTCCCGCACACTAGGCGATGGCGAAGAACAGTATCTGTGACTTCGGTTCACAGATCGCGCGCTCGCCATCTCCAGTGCGGCTCGGCCGCGGCCGCTAGGCCCGTGAGCCGACCAGCGCGAAATGGGCGCCCGTCGGATCGACGCCCTGGATGATCCAGGCGCCGCCGGGCACTTCCATCGGCCCCATCACCACCTTGCCGCCGGCGGCGTTGACGCGTTCGACGGCCGCATCGATGTTGCCGACGACGAAGTAGAAGCCCCAGTGCGGCGGGGCCGGCACGTCCTTCGGCTTCGTCATCATGCCGCCGGTCGTCTGGCCGTGCACCTTGAAGAGCTGGTAGGTCCCCATCTCGCCCATGTCGAGGGCCTCGTCCTTCTCCCAGCCGAACATCGACGAATAGAAGGCCCAGGCGCCATCGAGGTCGCCGGCCATCAGTTCGTGCCAGCCGACATGGCCGGGCGTCATCGGATCGCCCGGGGGCGGGCCCTCCTCCTTGGGGCTGAACAGGCAGAAGGCGGCGCCATGCGGGTCGGCGACGACGGCGAAGCGGCCGATGTCGGGAATGTCGTCCGGCTGCCGGTGGACGGCGCCACCCTTTGCCGCCACGTCGCGCGCGGTGGCATCGACATCACCGGCGGAGATGTAGCCGATCCAGAAGGGCGGCATGCCCTCGGCCTCCTTCGGGGTCTTCATCAGCCCCGCGATCATCTCCTCCCCGGCCGAAAACGTCGTGTACTGGATGCCCGGGATGCTGGTGTCCCTGGCCGTCCAGCCGACGACGGTCTTGTAGAAGGCTTCTGCCGCATCGGTATCGTCGGTCATCAGCTCGTACCAGACGAACTTTCCTTGTTTGCTGGGCATGATTTCCTCCAGGATGGCTTCGCTCGGATGAAACAGGCTCCACCGCGTTCCACGACGCGCAGTCTGCGGCCGAGATGTGCGCATTTTGCGTCAGCTGCAGCAGGACTGCGCCTTGGGGGCATCCTCATACTCGTCCTTGCGCTTGACGAAGCTGAGCGTGCCGGTCTCGTTGCGGCCCTTCGGCGCGCGGTCCAAGGTCATCAGCGTCCCCAGCAGTTCCTCGCCGCCGCGGGAATATTCCGAATAGGTGTGGTAGACGCTGCCGTCCTCGTCGCGGAAGAAGGCGCTCATGCCGGGCAACTCGTCATGGGCATCCTCCGAAGGCGTCTGCCGGTAGTTGTAGGTGACGGTGCCGCGCGCCAGGTCCTCCCTGGTGAAGGAGACGTGGTAGTCGAAGTTGAAGTCGCTGCCGAAGGACGAATACCAGGGGAACGCCCAGCCCATCCGCCGCTTGTAGGCCTCGATCTTGTCGAGCGGTGCGCGGGAGACGCAGACGAAGGTCACGTCGTGATGGTTCAGGTGCGGCAGCATGCCGTCGATATGGTCGGCCATGAAGGAGCAGCCGGGGCAGCCGGCCTCCCAGTCGGGGCCGAACATGAAATGATAGATCATCAGCTGGCTGCGGCCGTCGAACAGGTCGGCGAGCGTCTTCCGCCCCACCGGCGTGTCGAATGCATAGGCCTTGTCGACCCTGACCCAGGGCAGCGCCAGCCGCTCGGCGCGGACCTTGTCGCGTAGACGCGTCTCTTCCTTCTCCATGGCGAGAAGCGCCTGGCGCGCCTTCAGCCATTCCTCCCGGGAAACGACCTCGTGTTGCTGTCTCATGCTCGTCACTCCCTTTCACGGACATTTCGACCTGGTTACGTTGATATCAACCTTATACCGGCGTGTCAAAGTTGCCGGCCATCCGGCCGATTGCCTCAAGGACGAAGGATAGGGCGGCAATCCGACATTCCCTTGTCAAAAAACGCGCGGGCCATATCTAACCCGGCTCACGAGGAGTTCGATCCATGGTCGGAATGCCCGCCCTGCGCGCCGTCGCGCCCGCCCTCATGACGCTCTGCAGCCTGCTCGCCGTCGCCTGGCCGGCGACCGCCGCGAGCTTCGACTGCGACCGGACGGAGCTTGCCCCGGACGAGAAGGCGATCTGCGACAACCGGGCGCTGAACGATGCGGACGTGCGGATGGTCACGACCTTCGACATCCTGTCGGGGCTCGTCGCCATGGGTGCGCGCGGCGAGATGCAGGACCAGCAGACGGCGTGGCTGAAGGAGCGGCAGGCCTGCGGCGCAGGCGTCGCCTGCATCCAGTCCGCCTACGACCGGCGCATGCAGCAGCTGAACGAAGCCTACAAGAACATCAGCCGCCCGCTCTGACCGCATCGCCGTCCCTGCCTCCGGCCGTTCCCTGTTCAGATCCTGTGCGTATCGGCGCGGGGATCGTCATGCGACTTTCCATTTGACAGCATACTGTCAATTTGACATCATGCTTTCATGATGGCTGACCGATCCGATCACTTGACCGCCTTGGCGCTGGCGACGTTCCGCGCCAATGGCGCGCTGCTCTCGGCCGGCGATGCGTTGACCGCACCGTTCGGCCTCTCCAGTGCGCGCTGGCAGGTGATGGGTGCGGTCGTGCTCGCCGGACAGCCGCTGACCGTGCCGCAGATCGCCCGCAACATGGGCCTGTCGCGGCAATCGGTGCAGCGCCTGATCGACGAGCTGCAGAAGCAGGAGATGGTGACGCTCGCGCCGAACCCGCATCACAAGCGGGCCAGGCTGGTGCGGCTCTCGCCGGCCGGCGAGGCGGCCTACGGCGCCGTCATGCTGCAATGGAATGCCCTTGCCGCCCGTCTGGCGGCGGGGATGGACGAGACGCAGGTGAAGGCCGCGACTGAGGCCCTCGAGACGCTTTGCATCCGGCTGGATGAAGCCCATCCGCCGGATTGATCCAAGAGGACGACATCGATGAAGACGCTCCATCCCGTCGCCGGCTTGCTGGCGCTGGCGACGATCCTTGCCTTCTGGCTGTCCACGGCCGTGGCGGAAACGATCGGCACGATCGAGGTGGTCCGTGCCGTGAAGCTCGCCATTCCCTGGGGGCTGCTGGTGCTCGTGCCCGCGCTGGCGCTGACGGGCGTCAGCGGCTTTCGCATCGGCGGGCGGTGGAAGAGCCCGATCGTCGCGGCCAAGATGCGGCGGATGCCCTTCATCGCGCTGAACGGCATCCTGGTGCTGGTGCCCTGCGCGCTGGTTCTCCGGCATTTCGCCCTGGCCGGCGACTTCGGCACGGTCTTCTACCTGGTGCAGGCGCTCGAGCTCGTCGCCGGCGCCGTCAACATCTGTCTCATGGCGCTCAATGTGCGCGACGGCATGCGTCTCGGACGCAGGGTGCGCGCCTGAGCCGCGCCGGTGTCATTCCGGCAGGATGCGCACCGCGCCGAGATCGGCGGAGCTGGCAAAGGCGGCGTAGGCCTTGAGCGCGGTCGTGACGTTGCGCTTGCGCGGCTGCGCCGGCTTCCAGCCGAGCTTGTCCTGCTCGGCGCGGCGGGCGGCGAGCTCGGCGTCGGAGATCGCCAGATTGATGGTGCGGTTCGGAATGTCGATCTCGATCGTGTCGCCCTGGCGGACGAGGCCGATCGCGCCGCCGTTCGCCGCTTCCGGCGAGGCGTGGCCGATCGACAGCCCCGAGGTGCCGCCGGAGAAGCGGCCGTCGGTGATCAGCGCGCAGGCCTTGCCGAGCCCCTTCGACTTCAGGTAGCTCGTCGGATAGAGCATCTCCTGCATGCCGGGGCCGCCCTTCGGGCCCTCGTAGCGGATGACGACGACGTCGCCGGCCTTGACCTCGCCGCCGAGGATGCCCTTGACGGCCGCATCCTGGCTTTCGAAGACGACGGCGGGGCCGGTGAACTTCAGGATCGATTCATCGACGCCGGCGGTCTTCACGATGCAGCCGTCGAGCGCGATGTTGCCCTTCAGCACGGCGAGACCGCCGTCCTTGGAGAAGGGATGCTCGACGGAGCGGATGACGCCCTTCTCGCCGTCGGTGTCGAGATCGTCCCAGCGGGCCTCCTGGGAGAAGGCGACCTGCGTCGGGATGCCGCCGGGGGCGGCGCGGAAGAAGGTGCGGACCGTCTCCGAGTTGGTGCGGGTGATGTCCCAGCGGTCGATCGCATCGCCGAGGGTGGCGGCGTGCACGGTCGGGCTGTCGCGGTGGATCAGGCCGCCGCGGTCGAGTTCGCCGAGGATGCGCATGATGCCGCCGGCGCGGTGGACGTCCTCCATGTGGACGTCGCTCTTGGCCGGCGCGACCTTCGACAGGCAGGGCACCTTGCGCGA
The DNA here is from genome assembly GCA_900469965.1 of Hyphomicrobiales bacterium. Classification (GTDB taxonomy): domain Bacteria; phylum Pseudomonadota; class Alphaproteobacteria; order Rhizobiales; family Rhizobiaceae; genus Mycoplana. Next base: position 183,903 of record UBZP01000018.1, read on the forward strand.
CAGCCTGTCGATGTCGTCGAGATTGAAGTCGATCCCGCCCTCGTAGGCGGCGGCGAGGATGTGCAGCACCGTGTTGGTCGAGCCGCCCATGGCGATGTCCAGCGACATCGCGTTCTCGAAGGCCTTCCTGTTGGCGACGTTGCGCGGCAGCACGCTCTCGTCCTCCTGCTCGTAGTAGCGGCGGGCGAGGTCGACGATCAAGTGGCCGGCCTCGACGAACAGCCGCTTGCGGTCGCCGTGGGTGGCGAGCGTCGAGCCGTTGCCGGGCAGGGAGAGGCCGAGCGCTTCCGTCAGACAGTTCATCGAATTGGCGGTGAACATGCCCGAGCACGAGCCGCAGGTCGGGCAGGCGGAGCGCTCGATCGCCTTGACGTCCTCGTCGGAGACCGCGTCGTCGGCGGCGGCGACCATGGCGTCGACCAGATCCAGCGCGTGCTTCCGGCCGTGCAGCACGACCTTGCCGGCCTCCATCGGGCCGCCGGAGACGAAGACTGCGGGGATGTTCAGCCGCATTGCGGCGTTCAGCATGCCGGGCGTGATCTTGTCGCAGTTGGAGATGCAGACCATGGCGTCGGCGCAGTGGGCGTTGACCATGTATTCGACGCTGTCGGCGATGATCTCGCGGCTCGGCAGCGAATAGAGCATGCCGTCATGGCCCATGGCGATGCCGTCGTCGACGGCGATCGTGTTGAATTCCTTGGCGACGCCGCCGGCCGCCTCGATCTCGCGGGCGACCAGCTGGCCGAGGTCCTTCAGGTGCACGTGGCCGGGCACGAACTGGGTGAACGAGTTGACCACGGCGATGATCGGCTTGCCGAAATCCGCATCCTTCATGCCGGTCGCGCGCCACAGGCCGCGGGCACCGGCCATGTTGCGACCGTGGGTGGTGGTTCGGGAGCGATAGGCTGGCATCGACGTGTTCCTCAAGGTCCTGCAAGGCCCGGCATCGGGCCCGAAAACAGCCCACCCGCCAGCCTCTGTCACGGGTTCCCTAGCGCAAAAGCCCGGCCGCGTCACGAAAGGATTGTCATTTTCTGCGCCGAAACTTGGAATTTCCTGTCGCGTTGCCCTGCAGCAATGACCGTTGTCGACAGGATGCAATTGTGAGACTGTCCGGCTTTATCGGGCACGGGAAGGGCAATGGCGAAGGATCGGGCGGACAAGACGGAGGCGGCCGAAACGGCGCCGCTCTACCTGCGCATCCGCGACGCGCTCGGAGAGGCGATCGCGGCAGGCCGGCTGCCGAAGGGCGCGCTCCTGCTCGAAGGCCACGTGGCCGCCATCTTCGCCTCGACCCGCACCCCGGTGCGCCAGGCCTTCGCGCTCCTGGAAGCGGCCGGCGTCCTGCGCCGCTTCGAGGGCCGCGGCTTCGTCGTCGGCCCCGGCCGCGGCGCGCCGCTCAGGATCGCGCTTTCGGCGGAAATGTTCGGGGACGGCGGCGCGGCGCAGGCGCTGCGCAAGGCGCCGGGCTGGGAGACGATCTACGAGGGGCTGGAGCGGGAGATGGTGCACCTCTCCGTCTTCGGCCGCCACCGCATCAACGAGGTGGAACTGGCGCGCGCCAAGGGCGTCGGCCGGCAGGTGGCGCGCGACGCGCTGACCCGGCTCGAAAGCCTCGGCATCGTCGAGAAGGACGAGCGGATGCGCTGGACGGTGGTGCCGCTCGACGAAAAGCGCATGCGCGACCTGCACGACATCCGTGTGGCGCTGGAGCCGGTGGCGCTGAAACAGGCCTTTCCCTTCATGCCGGACGACGAGCGCGGGGCGATGACGGCGCGTCTGAAACGCGCGCTCGCCGGCTATCCCGACCTCTCGATCGAGGAGATGGACGGCATGGAGACCGACCTGCACATCACCCTTCTGGCCCACTGCCCCAACCGCGAGATCCTGATCGCGCTGCGCCGCGCCCGCTTCATGCTCAACGTCTCGAAGCACATCATGGGCGTCTCGCACGAAATGCCCAAGGACGAGCCCTTCATCGCCGAGCATCTGACGGTGTTCGCCGCGCTGGAGGCGGGGGACGTCGACTGCGCAGCCGAGGCCCTGCGCCACCACATCGCGATCTCGCTGCCGAAGGTGATCGGCCGGGTGGCGGCGTTCCGGGGGACGCATCGGGCGGAGGTGGCAGTCGCTGCAGCGACACGTTCAATTTCGCGTCGGTCGTGGAGACGGTAGGAACCATGTTCCGCACAGGGCGAAATGAAGAAATCGGATAACTTCTGGGAAAGCCCTATGAGGGAAGTAGATGATGAATGCCATGAGCATTACAGGATCGTCCCTGAGCCCAAGTGGTATATGAGGAGTATCGATATTCGCTGCCAACGCCTGTATGTCGCTCCAATTTTGCCGCGGCTCTAACATCGCAGTTTGGTTGTCCCCTTTATCAATTCTCCAAAGGCAGTACTCCCAAGTATTATTCGGTATAAAACGGTTGTGTGCAATTTTCGTGATTTTTGGCCACAATATTTTCGCATAGCACTTCAGATTTGATCGAATGAAGCAATGAAAAAGCGATTCCACGAAGAAAGACGATTTTTTCACAGTCTCTTTCTCGACTTGCCCACGGTCCAAGCCCAACCACGGGCCAATTCGATCTCGAATAGCCTCTTCATCACGATGATATGGCGTCGCGACATAGCCCTTGGTCTTGCTCAAAATTTCGGTGGCTAGCTGGTTGAGGAGTTCGTGCTCGGCCAGATTTGCGACAAGCGTCGGGTTGCTTGTATGCCAATTGTAGATCACGGCAAGATATTGGGGAATCGCACCTCTCCCCAAAGAAAAAAATCTGACTGCCCTGGCCTTGTAAGTATTTCAATGGCGCGTCGGGCGTTGCCGGATACAAATGCAGGTGAAGTACATCTCTTTAATTCAATATTGATCAACGACAAAAGCGCCACCGCGATCAGCGCTCTTACCCGCCAGAGGAAGTAGTTCGACAGCGGGCTACCGGCTAGGAAGATGACGTTGTAGTCGATCTCGCCATTGATAGTTCGCTTATTTTCAACTCGCTCTATACGCTCGCCAAGTTCTTCCGCCAAATCCAGCGTCGCTGCAAAAAAACTCTCTCGCGCAATTACCGCCATATGGCGAATACTGCGCACCTCACGTGCCTTGTGACGTTCCAAGGCGCACTCCAACGCAACGAACAACGCGGCGTATGCGCCGGCCACCGCGATATGATTCTTTTCCTTCACGTAGTTACGCAGGCTGAACGCGACAAAAAGCGAGGCAGAAATTTGCCTTCTCTCGATGTCAGCAGTGTTCATATTGGACTGTTCAGATGTGAGTTTGAGAATTTCATCGAGCCCTTGAGTGATCAGATCAAGCCGAACTGCTCCATGCCCATCCTCGTTGTAGAGCCTTATCAGCTTGTCGTGAATCGAGAAGTTCTCGGTCCAGAACGCCGTAGAGTGCTTTGTCGCCCAATCCAGCAGGGTGCCGCGCGAAATCAGGTGCAGCCTTGTGTTCGCCGGGAGGCCGCGCCTCTCATACCCTCGATTTAGATCGTCTACGCTGCGTTGGACTTCTTCCTCAATCTCACCGTTCGTCACGAGGTAGCATTTGTGAGGAATTTCCGGGATGCCAGGATATACAATCGGCTGTTCAACCAGTTGATCGATCTGAGGTTTGATTTCCCTGAACTGACTGAGCGTCAGACGAGTCCCGGGATTTCCTTTGAGTTGAAACGCACACGGCACGCCGTCCGGACCAATTGAGACCACGTCCTTGCCGAATTCGATTGCCGTGTGACGCGTCGAGTGAATGACAGTGTGCCCCTGCCCGGACAGCATTTGCAAGAAAGCTGCCTGGTATCCGCGCTCGTTGATGCTATCCAACCAGTGTTCGATTAGCCTCTCTTGCAAGCCATTCTGCCTTTTTACGTTGCATCAATTGTTCGAATTTATCCTTGTAAAAAGTATCGTCTTTTAGACTCGCGATTTGTGCAGCAGCGGCCTCTCCCGCCACAATTGTCGGCATGACAGGTTTCCCGCTCTCATCGAACTCGATCCAAATCCTCTCTAGCGCTTCCAGCAGCAGATCGGGCGAGAATGGCTTTCCCCCGGCGTCGACGACGTTGCCAACCTTCTCAGTCGCGTGTTTGAGCGCATCGAGCAAAGTGCGCTCCCTTTCGGCTGTCAGTTCTTGTCCAACTGCCATGTATGGTTGCAGGATGGCTTCGATCGGACCATAGAGGATAACACTTGACGACACTTCCACCTCGGACGTGAAGCGGTGCATCACTGTCTCTTCCCGCTCCTCGCTACCTCGGATCATTGAGGATGTATCGCCCTCAAAGAGACGATACGACTGAATCTGATCAGCAATTGAGTTTCCCGGCCAACTTGAAACAAAGTTGGTTAGGGCAGTTTCGATTTCGCGTTCAAGGCTTGGAAAGCGCTTTTGCACTGTGCACCTGAGGCTTCTGGCTCGACTGAGTTGGTGGCAGCAACATCTCTTTGCGGCGGCGACGTCGCATTGAACCCTGCGCCTACCTGAAACTCCGATATTCAACCTCTAGTTTTGAGTCGCGCCGAGCTCACGTAACATGCAACTGATTTTACCGGCGATCAAGTAGCTTCAACCCGCTTTCGATGACTTCCACACTGGCGCCCCCCTCACGTAATCGCCCCCACCTGCCACGGCACGAACTCGTTGTCGCCGTAGTCGAAGGCCTCGCTCGCGGTCTTCCGGCCTGAGGCCGTCTCGATGACGAAGTCGAAGATGCGGCGGCCGGCCTGTTCGATCGTCTCGGTGCCGTCGACGATGGTGCCGCAGTTGATGTCCATGTCGTCCTTGATGTGCTCGTACATCGGCGTGTTGGTGGCGATCTTGATGCAGGGGGCGGGCTTGTAGCCGGAGACGGAGCCGCGGCCGGTGGTGAACGCCACGAGGTTGCAGCCGCCGGCGATCTGGCCGGTGACGGCGGCGGGGTCATAGCCGGGCGTGTCCATGAAGACGAAGCCGCTTTCGGTCACTTCCTCGGCATATTCGTAGACGGCGTTCAGCGGCATCGAGCCGCCCTTGGCGACGGCGCCGAGCGACTTTTCCAGGATCGTCGTCAGCCCGCCGGCCTTGTTGCCGTGCGAGGGATTGTTGTTCAGCTCGGCGTCGTTCTTCGCCGTGTATTCGCGCCACCAGTCGATGCGCGACAGGAGCTTCTCGGCCACGTCCGGACGGGCGGCGCGGCGGGTGAGCAGGTGCTCGGCGCCGTAGATCTCCGGCGTCTCCGACAGCACGGTCGTCGCGCCTTCCTTGACGAGCAGGTCGGAGGCGATGCCGAGCGCCGGGTTGGCGGAGATGCCGGAATAGCCGTCCGAGCCGCCGCATTCGAGCGCCAGCCTGATGCCGGAGAGCGGCTGCGGCGTGCGGCGGATGCGGCCGACGTCCGGCAGCATGTCGTCGATCATCTCGCAGGCCGCCTCGATCGTCTTGCGGGTGCCGCCCTGGTTCTGGATCATCATCGTGCGGAAGGTCTTGCCCTCCTCGAGCCCCGCCTCCTCGACCAGGGGGCCGTACTGGAAGGTCTCGCAGCCGAGCCCGATCATCAGGATGCCGCCGAAGTTCGGGTTTCTCGCATAGCCCTTGAAGGTGCGGGTGAGGATGCGGCCGCCTTCGGACTTCAGGTTCAGCGCGCAGCCGCCGCCATAGGTCAGCGCCACGACGCCGTCGATGTTGTCGTGGCCGGTCTCGCGGAATTTGCGGGCATAGTGCTCGGCGACGTAGCGCGAGACCGTGGCGGAACAGTTCACGGTGGAGAGGATGCCGATGTAGTTGCGCGTGCCGATGCGGCCGTTGCCGCGGTCGTAACCGTCGAAGGTGCGGCGCTCGGCCTCCGGCACCATCACCGGCGGGGCGTTGTCGACGCAGAATTCGTGCTTTAGCGCCACGTCGAGGATCGCAAGATTCTGCAGGTGGACGTGCTCGCCCGGCATGATCGCCCGCGTCGCATAGCCGATGATCTGGCCGTATTTCAGAACCGGCGTGCCCTCGGCGATCGGCGCGATCGCCACCTTGTGGCCGCGCGGGATGCGTTCGGCGGCGACGACGCCGTTCACGAGCGCCCGGCCGGCGTCGCAATTGGCGGGGACGACGCCGACATTGTCTTTCGGGTTGAGGACGAGGACTGCGGGGATCTCGGCAAGCATGGCAGGCTCCTGCGGCAATGGTCCGTGGAGTTATGCACAATGTCGGCAAAAGTCAATTGATGACGGTCCGGCGTCTGCTAGGATGGGTCGTTCGCCGGCGCATGATGGCCCGTGCAAGCCCTTCCGCTTTAGTCATACTATTTTTCGATTAAGTCCGACAAAATTCTGTTGACACCGAAGCCGCGCGGGATCGATGGTGGAGCGAACTGCGTCGGGGGAGGCAAGGTGGACGTGAATACTGCAACAGGGCGTGCGCCGGAAGCCGGCGGCAAGGATGCATCACCGGCCCGCAGGCCGCGGGTGCAGAAGAACGTGACGACGGCGCTCGGCCTCGACATCTGCTCGGAGCGCTACCCGGTCGGCACGGCGCTGCCGAAGGAAAGCGACCTTTGCGAACTCTACGGCGTGAGCCGGACCGTCGTCCGGGAATCGCTGAAGATCCTCGCCACCAAGGGGCTGGTGCACAGCCGCCCGCGTGTCGGCACCGTGGTCTGCGACAAGGCGGAATGGAACCTGCTGGATCCGCAGATCCTCGAATGGATGGGGCCGCGGATCCAGGATCTCGACCTGCTCGGCTGCATCCTGGAGACGCGTCGCACGGTCGAGCCGGTGGCCGCCGAGTTCGCCGCGGAACGGGCGAGCGTGCAGGAGATCGCCGATCTGGAGGCCGCCTGGACGCGGATGCGCGACGCCGGCGCCGACACCGAAGCCTTCACGCGCGCCGACGTCCAGTTTCACGAGATCCTGCTGAAGGCGAGCCACAACCAGGTCTTCCGCCAGCTCTCCTCCATCATCCATGCGGCGCTGATGTATTCGCTGTACCGCTCCAACGAGGCGCTCGACCATCGCGACGAGGCGCTCGGCATCCACAGGGACCTCGTCGAGGCGCTGCGGCTGCGCGACAAGGCGGCGGCGCGCGCCGCCTCGCACCGGATGCTGGACACGGCCGTGCGGGACCTGGCGCCCGCCATGCGCGGCCGCCGGCCGGATGCCGAGGCGTCCTGAACGGCCTCACCGGATCACCACACCTCTTCCTCCCCATCGAGCGGACCATTCCCATGAAGATCACCAAGCTCACCACCTATGTCGTGCCGCCGCGCTGGCTGTTTCTCAAGGTCGAGACCGACGAGGGCATCGTCGGCTGGGGCGAGCCGGTCGTCGAAGGCCGGGCGCTCACCGTCGAGGCGGCCGTGCACGAACTGGCCGACTACCTGATCGGCAAGGACCCGATGCTGATCGAGGATCACTGGCAGGTGATGTATCGCGGCGGGTTCTATCGCGGCGGCGCGATCCACATGTCGGCGCTCGCCGGCATCGATCAGGCGCTCTGGGACATCAAGGGCAAGGCCTATGGCCAGCCGGTGCACCAGCTGCTCGGCGGCCAGTGCCGCGACAAGATCAAGGTCTATTCCTGGATCGGCGGCGACCGCCCCTCCGACGTCGCGCGCAATGCGAAGGAGGTGGTCGCCCGCGGCTTCAAGGCGATCAAGCTGAACGGCTGCGAGGAGATGCAGATCGTCGACACCAACGAGAAGGTGGAAAAAGCGGTCGAGACGATCGCGACGATCCGCGAGGCGATCGGCCCGCATATCGGCATCGGCGTGGATTTCCACGGCCGCGTCCACAAGCCGATGGCCAAGGTGCTCGCCAGGGAGCTCGAGCCCTACAAGCTGATGTTCATCGAGGAGCCGGTGCTCTCGGAGAACCGCGAGACGCTGAAGGAGATCGCCAACCACTGCTCGACGCCGATCGCGCTCGGGGAACGCCTCTATTCGCGCTGGGACTTCAAGTCGGTGCTGTCGGACGGCTATGTCGACATCATCCAGCCGGACCTGTCGCATGCCGGCGGCATCACCGAATGCCGCAAGATCGCCGCCATGGCAGAAGCCTATGACGTGGCGCTCGCGCCGCATTGCCCGCTCGGGCCGATCGCGCTCGCCGCCTGCCTGCAGGTCGATGCGGTGTCCTACAATGCCTTCATCCAGGAACAGAGCCTCGGCATCCACTACAACCAGGGCAACGACATCCTCGACTACATCGCCAACAAGGAGGTCTTCCACTACGAGGACGGCTTCGTCTCGATCCCGCAGGGACCGGGACTGGGGGTCGAGGTGGACGAAGCCTATGTGATCGAGCGGGCCAAAGAGGGACACCGCTGGCGCAACCCCGTCTGGCGCCATGCCGACGGCAGCGTCGCGGAGTGGTAGGCCCGATCGGTCCGCTTGCACGCGCCGCGGGGCCGGCGCGCAGGCCTCTTCGGAACGGCGATCTTCGGGCGCCGGGGCATCGGTGTGTCATGTGTCCGAAGCGCCGCAGATTGCGGGCTCCTGTCGCTTGCGGCGAGGTCCCGGGGCGATAATCGATTGCCTGCCTCTCCTTTGCCCATTAAACAATGCTTAAGAATTGCACGCTCGCCCGGGACGGCGGACGTGCCTTCGGGGGAGCCGCATCGCGCGGCATGGTCATTGGGTGTGTCGGGAATGCGGAGTGTCTTGCGTATCGCGATTGTCCTGACGCTCTCGGCGGCGCTTGCCGCATGCGGCGGCAAGAAGGGCTACATGGCGCCGCTCACGGAGACGGCGGCGGTCCCCGGGGCTTCCACGGTCGACATGCTCGTGGCCACGACGCGGACGCCGTCCGGCGATCCGAACACGCTCTTTTCCGGCGAGCGCAGCGCCCGTCCCTATCTGACCGACATTACCGTTTCCATTCCGCCCGAGAAGAACCGCAAGCCGGGCATGGTGCAGTGGCCGAAGAAGCTGCCGCCGAACCCGGAGACGGATTTCTCGGTCCTGCGGGTCGAGCAACTGGCCTCGATCGAAAGCGGCCAGGATTGGTTCCGGGTGCACAACAAGAACGGCCATGTGATGGTGTTCGTGCACGGCTTCAACAACCGCTACGAAGACGCTGTCTTCCGCTTCGCCCAGATCGTCCACGATTCGGATGCGCAGGTGACGCCGGTGCTGTTCACCTGGCCGTCGCGGGCGAAGCTGCTCGACTACAACTACGACAAGGAAAGCACCAACTATTCCCGCAGCGGCCTGGAGCGGCTGCTGCAGGCGCTCCAGAAGGAAAAGGGCGTCACCGACATCACGATCCTCGCCCATTCGATGGGGACGTGGCTAGCGATGGAGGCCCTGCGCCAGATGGCGATCCGCGACGGCCGGGTCGCGCCGAAGATCGAAAACGTCGTGCTTGCCTCGCCCGACCTCGACATCGACGTGTTCGCCCGCCAGTGGTCGGAGCTCGGCACGCACAAGCCGAACTTCACCATCTTCGTCTCGCAGGACGACAAGGCGCTGGCGCTGTCCCGCTTCATTTCGGGCGATGTGCAGCGCCTCGGACAGATCAACGCCGCCGAGGAGCCCTATCGCAGCCAGTTCGAGAAGGCGGGGATCACCGTCGTCGATCTGACGAACGTGAAGACCGGCGACCGCCTGGCGCATGGCAAGTTCGCCGAAAGCCCGCAGATCGTCCAACTGATCGGCGAGCGGCTGGTCAACGGCCAGACCCTGACGGATTCCGATGTGACGCTCGGCGAAGGCATCACCGCCATCGTCGCCGGCACGGCGGGCGGTATCGGCCGGATCGCGGCGACGACGGTCGCGACACCGATCGATCTCCTGACCATGGCACCGGCGGAGGACAAGCTGAGCGGCAAGGTCGATCCGGCGCTGGAATTCGACGATCAGGCGCAGCAGCCCGCCCAGCAGGCGCAGTAACGGCTCCGCCGAAACCCACGACTTCCCTCATTCAGGCGACAAATTCCACTTAAAGTCTCGTTCATGTGGGTTTGTTTGCGTTCCTGTCTTCGGAGCGCCGGCCGCGCGCCGCCACCGTCGGCCGTGCGATTGCCTCTGTGCCAGGTTATTGTTTTTACGAATAATTTTTGAAAGAAATGACGTCAGTGCGGCGGTTTTCCTGCCGCCTTTTCGGACGCGCGCCATCGTCGCGGCGCGAGAGGCCGGCCTGGGATCGGGGGCCAAAAGGTGAGACGTCCAACCCTTGTGATTTATTCTTGTTAACTTCCCACATTTGTGTGGAATTCTGTGTGTAGTTGTGTTTATATGCTCACAAATTCAAATACCAGCCACTTCAGTCACGCTTCAAAGGGGAATTCCATGGCTCGAACGCCGGAGGAATGGGGGGCGCTGCTTGGCAGTACCCTAGCGAAGATGCAGGCAAGTGACCCGAGATTTTTGCTTCCGGCGATGTCGCCGGATTGCTCGCGTATCATTACCGAAACCATTGCGGTCATTGTGGCCGAGGCCCGTCTTCAGGGGCGCGACGACGCCCTTGTCGGCCTGCAGGGCCCGGCGATTGCGCGCAGCCGCCTCCACGCCTGAGGCGGCCGGCTTCCCCGCGATCTCTTCGTCGGGGCGAGGCGGGATCGGGGATCCCGAGGGGTGTTTCTGACATCGGCAGAAATCGGTTTTCCATTTCATGGCGTTCGACGCAATCGAACGGTATTGCGTCCTTTGCGTCGACGCCATGGTCCCCGTCCTTCGCATAGTTCCCGGATTGATCGTCCGGCTCCATCGTCGCTCCGTGTAGCGGGCTACGGGCCGCGTTCCTGCGTTCGGACAGAGGCCTGCTGAAATGCGCCGCCTGTGCGGGTGCAGCCCGGGGCTAGCGCTCCGTCGGCTGTGCGGTCAGGCGGCCGCGCGAGCGGGAGCGGTTCACGTTTGCAAGCCTGTCGCGCGCTTCCTTCAGTTCGCCCGGTGTGAACAGCGGCTGGAACTCGCTTCGCAGCATCGTCGCTTCCATGGAGATTTCGGTCCTGCTGAGATCGATCAGGCGCTCGAGGCCGGTCGTTCCGGGCTTGAAGACGAGTTCCTTGGCCGCCGCCACGCCGCCGTTCATGATGACGTAGCGCCGGAACAGCACGGGACGGAAGCCGAGTTTGGCGCAGGCGTCGTAGAGCGCCAGCATTTCCAGATGAAACTGCTCGTGCGGGCGGTTGCTTTTCGGGCCGGGCTTCAAGATGTCGTGTTCCGCTGCGCGTTGCCGGATCTGGCGAGGGGCCGCAATTCGGGCCTGCCTCGCGCATGCCTGAGATAGTCCACTTCGGCATTCGCCGCAATCGGATCCGGCGGCCGCAACCGCAAGGCCCTGCAAAGCAAAAGGCCTTCCGGTTTCCCGGAAGGCCCTGCCTGAATTCGAATGGTGGGCGTGACAAGGATCGAACTTGTGACCCCTACGATGTCAACGTAGTGCTCTCCCGCTGAGCTACACGCCCATCCGATGTGGGCGCATAGACCACAAATGCCCGATCGGCGTCAATAGGTTTTGTGAAGCTTTTTTCACCGTCCTTCGCTACCGCTTTCGGAGCCCCGATTTCGCCGGGATCGGGACGGCGAAAAGGGCTGGGGATAAAATGGGGATCGCTCTCCCCACGAGAAAATGGCACCCTATGTCTGATATTGGCGCTCGGGGAGGAGCGCCTGTGGATCTTTGGAGGAACGTGCCGTCGACAGGGTGTCAACCTGTTGCGGCGCTGTCGCGAACCCCGTCCCCGCGGAAAAGCAAGGCCGCCGGCGGAAACGGGTGACGCTGCGGGAGGAATGAGAATGTACACAGCCGGAATGCAATTCGGGCTCGGCGAGGACATCGACGCGCTACGCGACACCGTGCGCCGCTTCGCCGCCGAGCGCATCGCGCCGATCGCAGCCGAGATCGATCGTGACAATGCCTTTCCCATGCCGCTCTGGCGCGAGCTCGGAGACCTCGGCCTGCTCGGCATCACCGCGCCGGAGGACTATGGCGGGGCCGGCATGGGCTATGTCGCCCATTGCGTGGCGATGGAGGAGATCAGCCGGGCCTCGGCATCCGTCGGCCTGTCCTATGGCGCCCACTCCAACCTGTGCGTCAACCAGATCAAGCGCAACGGCTCGGACGCGCAGCGCGAGGCGTACCTGCCGAAGCTGATCTCCGGCGAGCATGTGGGCGCGCTCGCGATGTCCGAACCCGGTGCGGGTTCCGACGTCGTCTCGATGAAGCTGCGGGCCGAGAAGCGGGGCGACCGTTACATCCTGAACGGCAGCAAGATGTGGATTACCAACGGGCCCGACGCGGACGTGCTCGTCGTCTATGCCAAGACCGATCCCGAGGCCGGGCCGCGCGGCATCACCGCGTTCCTGGTCGAGAAGGGCTTCAAGGGGTTTTCGACCGCCCAGAAGCTCGACAAGCTCGGCATGCGCGGCTCCAACACCTGCGAACTGGTGTTTGCCGACTGCGAGGTGCCGGCCGAAAACGTGATGGGCGGCGAGGGGCGCGGCGTCAACGTGCTGATGTCGGGCCTCGACTACGAGCGGGTGGTGCTCTCCGGCGGTCCGCTCGGCATCATGGCCGCCTGCCTCGACGTCGTCGTTCCCTACATCCACGAGCGGCGGCAGTTCGAGCGACCGATCGGCGAGTTCCAGCTGATGCAGGGCAAGGTCGCCGACATGTATGTCGCGCTCAATTCCGCGCGCGCCTATGTCTATGCGGTGGCGGCGGCCTGCGACCGCGGCGAGACGACCCGCAAGGACGCCGCCGGCTGCATCCTCTATGCGGCGGAGCAGGCGACGCAGGCGGCGCTGCAGGCGATCCAGGCGCTCGGCGGCAACGGCTACATCAACGACTATACGACCGGACGGCTGCTGCGCGATGCCAAGCTCTACGAGATCGGCGCCGGCACCTCCGAGATTCGCCGGATGCTGATCGGCCGGGAAATCTTCCAGGAGACCACGTGATGGCGGTGCTGCGCTCCGGCATTTCCCCGCGCACCGACGCCTTCGCCGCCAACCGGGCGGCGATGCTGGAGGCGATCGCGACCGCGGAAGCGGCGGCTGCCTCGTCCTTCGAGGGCGGCGGGCCGAAGGCGCGCGAGCGGCATCTCGGCCGCGGCAAGCTCCTGCCGCGCGACCGGGTGGCGCAACTGATCGATCCCGGCTCGCCCTTTCTGGAAATCGGACTGACGGCGGGACACGGCCTCTATGGCGGCGCCTCGCCCGGCGGCGGCCTGATCGCCGGCATCGGCCGGGTGTCCGGGCTCGAATGCATGATCGTGTGCAACGATGCGACGGTGAAGGGCGGGACCTACTATCCGATCACGGTGAAGAAGCACCTGCGCGCCCAGGAGATCGCCGAGCAGAACCGATTGCCCTGCATCTATCTGGTCGATTCCGGCGGCGCCAACCTGCCGAACCAGGACGAAGTGTTCCCCGACAGGGATCATTTCGGCCGCATCTTCTACAACCAGGCGCAGATGTCTTCGAAGGGCATCGCCCAGATCGCCGTCGTCATGGGCAGTTGCACCGCCGGCGGCGCCTATGTGCCGGCGATGAGCGACGAGACCGTGATCGTGCAGAACCAGGGGACGATCTTTCTCGCCGGCCCGCCGCTGGTCAGGGCGGCGACCGGCGAGGTGGTCAGCGCCGAAGACCTCGGCGGCGGCGACGTGCATACGCGGCTGTCGGGTGTCGCCGATCACCTGGCGCGCGACGACCGGCACGCGCTGGCGCTGGCGCGGCGGATCGCCGCCAACCTCAACGGCCGCAAGCAGCCATTGCCGCACAAGGGCGCGGGCGAGGCGCCGCTCTACGATCCGGAGGAGATCCTCGGCATCGTGCCGGCCGACACCAAGGTGCCCTATGACGTGCGCGAGGTGATCGCCCGCATCGTCGACGGCTCGCGCTTCGACGAGTTCAAGGCGCGTTACGGCACCACGCTCGTCTGCGGCTTTGCGGCGGTTCACGGCATGCCGGTCGGGATCGTCGCCAACAACGGCGTGCTCTTCTCCGAGGCGGCGCTGAAGGGGGCGCATTTCATCGAGCTCTGCGGCCAGCGCTCCGTTCCGCTGGTGTTCCTGCAGAACATCACCGGCTTCATGGTGGGGCGGAAATACGAGGCGGACGGGATTGCCAAGCACGGCGCCAAGCTGGTGACGGCGGTGGCCACCGTCGGCGTACCGAAGATCACCATGCTGATCGGCGGCTCCTACGGTGCCGGCAACTACGGCATGTGCGGACGGGCCTATTCGCCCCGCTTTCTCTGGACCTGGCCGAACAGCCGCATCGCGGTAATGGGCGGCGAGCAGGCCGCCGGGGTGCTGGCGACGGTGCGGCGGGAGGGGATCGAGCGCACGGGGGCTGCCTGGTCGGTCGAGGAGGAGACCGAGTTCAAGCGGCCGACGATCGAGATGTTCGAGCGGCAGAGCCACCCGCTCTACGCCTCGGCAAGGCTCTGGGACGACGGCATCGTCGACCCGCGCAAGGCGCGCGACGTGCTCGGCCTGTCGCTCTCCGCCGCGCTCAACGCGCCGATCGAGGCCACGCGCTTCGGCCTGTTCCGCATGTAGATCCAACGTCAGGAGGACGATCATGAAACGGGAGAACATCAATGCGAAGAATGCTCCGGACCCGCACGGGGGCTATTCGCAGGCGGTGAAGCTCGAGGGGTACGAAAGGCTGCTGCTCGTCAGCGGCCAGATCCCGGCCGATTCCGACGACAAGGTGCCGGAGGGTTTCGAGGCGCAGGCGCGGCAGGTCTGGCGCAATGTCGACGCGCAGCTGAAGGCGGCCGGCATGGACAAGTCCAATATCGTCAAGCTGACGACCTATCTGGCCGACCGGCAGCATGCGACGGCCAACCGCGAACTGCGCAGCGAATATCTCGGCGCCGTTGCGCCGGCGATGACGGTGGTGATCTGCGGCATCTTCGACGAGCGCTGGCTGCTGGAGGTCGAGGCCGTCGCCGCCCAGTGAGCGGCCTGAATTTGAAGGCGTGTTTCCGGCCCGGACCGCCCGAGGCCGGCATATTTGATCGGACCAGCAACAACCGGGCAAGCCGGGAGAGACGATGTTCAGAAAGATCCTCATTGCCAACCGCGGCGAGATCGCCTGCCGGATCATCCGCACGGCCCGCAAGCTCGGCATTGCGACCGTCGCGGTCTATTCGGACGCCGACCGCGCGGCCCTGCACGTGCAGATGGCCGACGAGGCCTTTCGCCTCGGTCCGGCCGAGGCGGCGCGCAGCTACCTCGACATCGCCGCGATCATCGACGTCTGCAGGAGAAGCGGCGCGGAGGCGGTGCACCCGGGCTATGGTTTCCTCTCCGAGAACCCGGACTTCGTCGCGGCGGTCGAGGCGGCCGGCCTCGTCTTCATCGGCCCTTCCGCAAGCGCGATCCGGGCGATGGGGCTGAAGGATGCGGCCAAGGCGCTGATGGAGCAGGCGGGCGTGCCCGTCGTGCCGGGCTATCATGGCGACAACCAGGAGACGGACTTCCTTGCCGCGCAGGCGGATGCGATCGGCTATCCGGTGCTGATCAAGGCGCGGGCCGGCGGCGGCGGCAAGGGCATGCGCCGGGTGGAGCGGACGAACGACTTCGCCGCAGCGCTGGCGAGCGCCCGGCGCGAGGCCGAGGCCTCGTTCGGCGACGGCCGCGTGCTGGTCGAGAAATACATGGCCAAGCCGCGGCACATCGAGGTGCAGGTGTTCGGCGACCGCCACGGCAACGTCGTCCACCTCTTCGAGCGCGACTGCTCGGCGCAGCGCCGCCACCAGAAGGTGATCGAGGAGGCGCCGGCGCCGGGGATGACGGCGGAGATGCGCGAGGCGATGGGGACGGCGGCGGTGCGCGCTGCGCAGGCGATCGGCTACAGCGGCGCCGGCACGGTGGAGTTCATCGCCGACGTCTCCGACGGGCTCAGGGCCGATCGCTTCTTCTTCATGGAGATGAACACCCGTCTGCAGGTGGAGCATCCGGTGACCGAGGCGATCACCGGGCTCGACCTCGTCGAATGGCAGTTGCGTGTCGCCGCCGGCGAGCCGCTGCCGAAGCGACAGGCCGAGCTTGCGATCGACGGCTGGGCCTTCGAGGCGCGGCTCTACGCGGAGAACCCGGCGCGCGACTTCCTGCCCTCGACCGGGCGGCTGGCACTGTTCGAGGTCCCCGGCGACGTCCGGATCGATTCCGGCGTGCGCGCCGGCGACGAGATCACCGCCTTCTACGATCCGATGATCGCCAAGGTGATCGCCCACGGCGCCGACCGCACCGAGGCGCTCGGCCGGCTCGCCGGCGCGCTGGCGCGCTGCCGGATCGCGGGCGTGACGACCAATGCCGGCTTTCTCGGGCGGCTGTGCCGGGAGCCGCACTTCTCGGCCGGCGACGTCGACACGGGCTTGATCGCCCGGGAGGCGGCGACGCTGCTGCCCAATCCGCCGGCGGGCCCGCCGGTGCAGGCGCTGGCGGCGATCGCAGCGCTGGGGCTGGTCGAACCCGCGACCGGCGACGACCCCTGGGGCCGCCTGCGCGGCTTCCGCCTGTGGGGGCCGTCCTGGCAGGCGGTGCGCCTCGAGCACGAGGGCCGGGAACTGGAGGTGCGTGTCGCCGCCGGCGAGGGCGGCCGCTTCGATGTCGCGATCGACGATGTGCGGATGTCGCTCGCCTTGCGCGGGACGGCGAGCGACGGCGCAATCCTGGCGGACTTCGGCAATCACAGCCTGGCAGCGACCATCGTTCGCGACGGGCTGCAGGCGACCGTCTTCGCCGATGGCGAAATCCACGTGTTCCACGCCGAGGAGATGGCGGGCCTGCACGGCGAGGAGGAGGCCGGCGGCGATGTGCTCGCGGCTCCGATGCCGGGCGTGGTGCGTCTCGTCTCGGTGGCGGAAGGCGCTGCCGTGGTCAAGGGCGATCCGCTGGTGACGATGGAGGCGATGAAGATGGAACTGGTGCTGGCCGCCCCGCGCGACGGTGTGGTGGAGACGGTGGCCGTTGCCGCCGGCGACCAGGTCGCAGAGGGCGCGGTGCTGCTGCGGCTCGTGGCCGAGGAGCCGGAGTAGGGGAGGCGGCGGATCCGCCCCTCATTCGCCTGCCGGCACCTTCTCCCCGCAGGCGGGGAGAAGGGCGGGTGCCGCAACGCCTCCGTCCCCTCTCGTCGCTTGCGGGGGAGGGTGAGGGTGAGGGGCAAGCGGCAAGCTCCGCCCCGGCGAACCTGTCATCCCATGGGACGGCGGAAATGCGGAGAAGACCGCCGCATCGCCTCACGTCGTTCGACACGTCTCCGCGATCGGGAGAAGAGGGGGACCGCGGCAATGGCGTCATGAGCGGGCTGTGACGGCTCTGTTTCCTGGGTGGCACTGCGAAATTCCTGGATGGCGCTGTAGGGCCATTGCTTTAAGCGGTGGTCCCCCCCCCCCCCCCCCCCCCCCCCCCCCCCCCCCCCCCCCCCCCCGGGGGGGGGGGGGGGG
>UBZP01000017.1 GCA_900469965.1 Hyphomicrobiales bacterium
CAGGCCGCGATCGCGCTCGGCACGCTGTTCGGCGGCTGGCGCATCGTCCACACGATGGGTTCGAAGATTACCCGGCTCAACCCGATGCAGGGCTTCTGCGCGGAGACCGGCGGCGCGATCACGCTGTTTGCCGCCACCTGGCTCGGCATCCCGGTCTCGACCACGCACACCATCACCGGGGCGATCATCGGCGTCGGCGCGGCGCGGCGCCTCTCGGCGGTGCGCTGGGGGCTTGCCGGCAACATCGTCATTGCCTGGTTCATAACCCTGCCGGCGGCGGCACTCGTCTCCGCCCTCACCTACTGGATCGTCGGCCTTTTCGGCGGCCACTGAACCGGGCACACCTTCTCGGTGCGCGGAAGCTCCGCACGGGCAAACGGCCCGTAGCGGACATACGCGCGTGGTTACATGTAGCTCCCTTGATCGCACTATCTTTGCCTCCGCAGTTGGAGGATAGTGATGATCCGACGATCGACCATGCCGTGTCCGGGAGGGTTTCCCTGAAAGCGGCCGCGCGGCGATGGCGGGGCATCCGGGACTGAAGCAATGTTCGGCGCAAGCCGCGGGAGGGCTGAAGGTCATGGGATTCGACGGGTTTTCACGTTCGTTGCGCTGGTCTCTTGTCATCGCCTTGCCGCTGGCCTTCGTCGGCGGGCTGGCGCCGGTTTCCCGGGTAATGGCGCAGCAGCAGACGGCGGCTGCGTCCGGCGCCGCTGGCGAAGCGGCAGACGAGCAGCCGGATCTCCTGACAGCGGACGAGCTGGAAGTGCTGGTGGCGCGCATCGCGCTCTACCCGGACGAACTGGTCGCCCTCGTCAGTTCCGCCTCGCTCTATCCGCTGCAGATCGTCGAGGCGGAGCGTTTCCTGGGCCAGAAGGAGAAGGACAAGGACCTGCAGCCGAAGGACAGCTGGGACGACAGCGTCATTTCGCTGCTCAACTATCCCGACATCGTCAAGATGATGAGCGAGGATCTCGAGTGGACGCAGGCGCTGGGCAGCGCGCTCGCCTATCAGCAGAAGGACGTGCTGATGGCGATCCAGACGCTGCGCGACAAGGCTGTCGCGGACGGTGTCATCAAGACCGACGACAAGGTCAAGATCGTCAACGAGGGCGACAACGTCGTCATCCAGCCGGCCGATCCGGAGAAGGTCTACGTGCCGCGCTACGAGCCGGAAATGCTCTACGAGCCCGGCTATGCGCCGGCGCCGATCAGATACTACGAGGACCCCTACCCCAACTACTACTATCCGTCCGCGCCCTATTTCGCCGCCGCGGTCACCGGGGCTGCGATCTGGGCCGCGACCGTCGACTGGGACGATTGGGGCGTCTGGGGCGGCCGCTGGGACGGTGATGTCGACATCGATTGCGACAAGTGCTTCAACGACATCGATATCGATCGCGACAAGTTCAAGATGAACGACGTCGACTGGAAGAACGTCGACCGGTCGAAGATCAAGTTCGACAAGAACCAGTTGGCGAATGTCGACCGCGACAGGATGAAGAACGAGTTCAAGGCCAACCGCGACAACAACATTTCCAAGCGCGCGAAGGACGTCCGCAAATCCGGCGGCGACATCGCTGCCAAGCGGAGCGGGAAAGTCTCGGTCGACGATATTCGCAAGAGCAAGGTGGATGCGGATCGCGCCCGTCAGCGCGCGGGCTCGGCCGACAGGGCGCGCAGCGGCGGCCAGGCTGCGGCCGCCCGCCGGGATGGCGGAGGTGCGGTCAACCGCGCAGGCGGTTCCGCCGCGAGCAAGAAGGTGGCAAGCGCCAAGCCGAAGAACGTCAACCGGCAGGCCAACAAGCCGCGCCCCGGCGGACAGGTGCAGAAGCGCTCCGGCGGCAAGCCGTCGGCGCTCGGCAAGGTGAACAACCGCAAGCAGACCCAGTTCGCCTCGCAGCGCGGACGGCAGTCGATGAGCGGCGGCGGGCATCGCCGGTCGCATGCCTCCGGCGGCGGCCGCCGTGGCGGCGGCGGTGGCGTCAGGCCGCGTGGTGGCGGTGGCGGTCGCAGGCGTTGAGGCAACCGGTCGGGAGGCGAGGATGAGACGTACAGCTTTCGATAGGGTGGCGTTGCCGTTCGCTGCCGCGATCCTTCTGGGCACGGCCATCGTTCCGCTGCCGGCGGCCGGCGCCGAGACAGAGGAGGATGTCCCGCTCACCGAATACCTGTCGGAAAAGGATCCGCCCGAATTCGACAACCCGGAGAAGGCGGTGGACGCGTTCAAGTCGGCGGTGACGAATGGCGGTTTCGATCAGCTGGCGGAACTGCTCGGCCTCGACGCCGCCAAGGCGAAGACCAACGAAGACGCGATGGATACCTTCGCCGACATCCAGGCGGGCGTGCAGGAAAAGGTCGTCCTCGTCGATCAGGGTGCGGACAAGGTCCTCGAGATCGGCAACATCCTGTGGCCGCTCCCCTTCCCGCTCGTCCGCCACGACGATGGCAAATGGGCCTTCGATACGCTCGCAGGACTCGACGAGATCGCCGACCGGCACGTCGGGGAAAACGAGCTGGAGACCATCGAGACGCTGAAGGCCTATGTCGATGCCCAGGAGGACTATGCGTCCGAGGATCGCGACGGCGACGGCGTTCTCGAATACGCCCAGCGGCTGATCAGCAGCGAAGGCGCCCATGACGGGCTCTACTGGCCCGCCGAGCAGGGCGACGCCGACCAGAGCCCGGCCGGCCCGGCGCTCGCCGACGGTGACGCATTCGAAAAGGCGAAGGCCGGGGAAGGCTATCACGGCTACCGCTACCGCATCCTCGGCGGCCAGGGCGACAACATCGCCGGCGGCAAGTACGACTATGTCATCAACGGCAACATGATCGCCGGCCACGGGGTCGTCGCCTGGCCGGTCAGATACGGCATCTCGGGCGTGAAGACCTTCCTCGTCAACAAGAACGGCATCATCTACGAGGCCGACCTCGGCGAGAACACGCCGGAAATCGCCTCGAGGATCCGCACCTTCAACCCGAACGACGAATGGGACATCGTCGCCGAGTGATGGCGGCGGGAGCGAGGGCCCTGCCTCAGGGCCGATCGCCCGAGGCGGCGCTGCTTGTCTCAGACCTGGCGGGCCAGGTCGGCGAGATAGGTGTTCTCCGCGCGCGAACCCGCATAGGCAGCCGGATCGATCTCTGCAAAAATCAGCGCCTCCCCTTCCGCCGGTGCCTGCGCCAGCAGGTTGCCGTCCGGGGCGGCGATGCGCGACAGGCCGGCATAGCCGAAGGAGGGGTCGGCGCCGCAATGATTGACGTAGGCGACGAAGACCTGGTTTTCGAAGGCGCGGACCTGGATCATCTTCTCGGCGACGAAGGTCCCGGACGCGCCCATGGGCAACGCCGTCGGCACGACGACGAGGTCGACGCCGGCGAGCGCCAGCCGGCGGACGTTCTCCGGAAACTCGACGTCGTAGCAGATCAGCATGCCGAGATTGAGCCCGCACAGCTTGACCTGGACCGAGGAGGGAACGTCGGGACGGAACCACTGCCGTTCGTAGTCGCCATAGAGATGGGACTTGCGATAGACGGCATTCGTCCCGATGCCGTCGGTGAAAAGGGCACTGTTGTAGACGTCGTCGCCGTCGCGCTCGGCAAAGCCCGCGATGATGGCAAGGCCGCTCTCGCGCGCGATGGCGGAGAGCCTCTCCGCGACCGCGCCGTCGGCCGGCGAGGCGATGTCGGGAAAGGCGGCACCGGCGCCGTAGCCCGTCACCGCGAGCTCCGGCGCGACGAGCAGCTTCGCCCCGCCCGCGGCCGCCCTCTTCGCAGCGTCGGCGATCCGCGCGATGTTGGCATCGACGTCGCCGGGAACGGCCTGCATCTGCACGGCTGCGATTTTCATGCATTGTCCTCCCGCTTGTTGGCGCCCTGGAATATGGGGGTTTCCTGACCGTTTGCAATCATGTCCGGCGCGGCCTGGCGCCGCATGCCGTCATGCCCGCGCGGGATCGATCGCATCGAGGAAGCGCGACACGACGTCGTTGCCCGTCACCGGCTCGCTGCCCGCCATGACGGCGACGGAAAAGCCGATCAGCGAGGAGACCGGATTGTGGGTCGTCGCACCCGCCCTGAGGTTCATGACCAGCGTCGGGCAGAGGAACAGGCCGAGCCGGAGCACCGTCCGCCAGTCGGCCGGAAGCATGCAGCGCGCCGCGAGTTCGGTGAGCAGCGGCCGCCACAGCCGTTCCGCCTTCACCTGCAGCAGCCCGAGCCGCACTTCGCTCGGCGCCCAGTCGGTGGTGACGTCGAGCACGCCGTCGGCATAGGTGGCCGTCGCCGCGTAGCGCTCTGCTGCCATTGCCGGATCGTAGAGCCACAGCGGGTGGGCGAGGATGTTGTGGAAGGTCGTCTTGATCTCGGCAAGCAGCGTCGGCACATGCTCGCCGGCAAAGGCCGGATCGAAGAAGGCGAGCGATGCCCGGCCGTCCTTCTCCTGGTACCAGACATTGGCATTGTGGGCGTCGCCATGGGCGGTGACGCCGCCGGCGTCGGCAAGGGCTTCCGGCTTCAGCCGTTGTACGGCGGCGTCGAAGAGCGCGCCGACCGTACGTGCGTAGAGGATGCCGTTGACGCGGAAGCGTGCCTTCGCGAAGGCCTCCCAGCCGAGGCTGACGCCGGGAAAGGCGAATTCCTGGCCGACATAGAAGCCTGCGAGCCGCCCGCCGGGATAGCGGCCGTCCGGATGCTCGACGAGCCGGTCGTAGAAGAGCCGATGGACGGGCTCGGCCGCAGCCTGTTGCGGCGTCACGGCATGCAGCGTCCGGCGATAGACGGCGAGGACGGCGTCCGAGAGGCCCGTCTCGGCAGCGATGGCAAGCCTGGTTCCCTCGGCATCCGGCTCAAGATCGAGCGCGCGCAGCACGTCGGAGAAGCGCGGGTCGGTCCGGCGCCGGTAGACGAGGATTTGCTCTCCCGGCAGGACGGACATCAGCACCGGCTGGTCGACCGGCAGTCCGGCGCGGGCGAGGATGTCGGCGCGGTAGTATTCGCCGCTCATTGCCTCCTCGCCGTCCTCCTGGTGGAACTTGAAGAAGAAGCCGCCCTCCGGCGTCTCGAAGAAGCCGTTCAGCGAATTGAGGCTGTACTGGTCGCGATTGATCGTCAGGCCGGTGGCCTCGACGGCGAACAGATCGCGCAGAAGCGCGACGAGCATGGCTTCCGCCGCACCGTCTCCAGCGCCGGCGAGCCTGCGGATTTCCGCGGTTCTGCTGGTGGCAATGGTCATGGATGTGGGCTCCTGTGGGCCATGGCCGGCACGTGGCCGCCATGCTTCATCGGCTGTTCGGGCGATAGCGGCTGCCGAGCGTGTAGCGGCTGCCGACATAGGTGAAGATGTTGACCGTTGCGACGAGCGGGCCGCTCCAGGTCTTCCGGTCGAGCACCAGGCAACTGTCGCCCGGCTGGATATGGAGCAGGCGCGCCTCCTGCGCCCCGGCGGGGCGTGCGCTGATCAAATGCTCCACTTCGGTCAGGGGCGTGGCGTTCTGCAGATATTCGTAGGTGGCCGTCGTCCTGAAATCCTGGTCGACATAGCCGGCAACCAGAGCGGGGTTGACGTAGCGCTCCTCGAGCTGCACCGGCAGGTCGTTCTCGAAGTGGATGATGACGGAGTGGTCCACCGGCCGGGCGGAGGCGAACTCGAAGGCGAGCAGCAACTGCGGCGTTGGCCGTTCGATCCGTTCCAGCACCACGACCTCGGCGCGATGGCGGCTGCCGCGCCCGCGGATCTCGGTGGCGATGTTGCTGATCTCGATCAGCGTCGACTGCGGCTTCGGCGGGGCGACGAAGGTGCCGACGCCCTGGATGCGGCGCAGATGCCCCTCGGACGTCAGCTCGCGCAGGGCCCGGTGCACGGTCATGCGGGAGACGCCGAGCGCGGAGACGAGCTCGTTTTCGGACGGCAGGCGGGTGTTTCTCGCCCACCTGCCGCTGCCGATATTGCCGAGCACGAAATCCTTGACCTTCTCGTAGAGGGGGGATGCGGAATCGGAAAGCACGTCCATGGTCTTTGTCTCCCGCAGGTTGTCGGCCTGTTGCATGGGTCGGCGGTCGCAGCCGCCCGTCAGTCGGCGATCGCCACGATGGTCTTGAGCGCGGCCGCCTCACCCCTCAAGAGCCGGATATAGGCATCGGGCACCGCGTCCAGCGACGGCAGCACCTCGCACAGGCGGTCCAGTCGATCGGCAAGCCGCGGCAGGAGCGCCACGGCCTCCGGCAGTTCCTCGGCGAAGGCATGGCAGCCGACGAGCGCGATCTCGCGTTCCACCAGGATGTTCGGATCGAAATCCAGCCGGCCATGGCTGATGCCGACGAGCGCCAGGGTGCCGCCGCCATGCAGAAGATGAAGCGCCTGGGCGATCGCGGCCGTGCTTCCCGTCGCATCGATCGCATAGCGCAACCGTGCGCCGCCCAAGGCCGACGCGATGGCTCCGGCATCGAGCGCGACGGGACGGCCGCCGGTCAGCCGTGCGACAACCTCCGTCCGGGCGGCATTGCGGTCGGCCAAGACGAGCGGGCCGTCGTGCAGGTCCGAAAGCAGGAGCGCGGCCAGGCCGCCGATGGTGCCGCAGCCGACGACGAGCACCGGTTCGCCGGCACGCGGGGCCAGGCGGCGCACGGCGTGCAGCGCCACGGCAAGCGGTTCCGCCATCGCCGCGACCTTCGCCGGCACCGAGGCCGCGTGCCGCACGAGGAGCCGCGCCGGCAGCTGGACCGCTTCGGCAAAGCCGCCGTCGCAGACCTCGCCGACGAAGCCGAGCGCCTCGCAGACATTGGGACGGCCGCTCTTGCAAGATGCGCACTCGCCGCACCAGAAGCGCGAATCCGCCACGACGAGATCACCGACGGAGAGGTCGCCCACCCCTTCGCCCACCGCCGTCACCCGGCCGCAGAACTCATGGCCGGCCGTCGACGGTCGGCGGCTGATCCATTGACCGGTGCGATAGTTGTGCAGGTCGGAGCCGCAGATGCCGGCGGCACGAACGTCGAGGGTGACAAAACCGGCCGGCGGGGCGCCGGGCCTTTCGACCTCCTCGACCCGCAGATCCATGGCGTCGTGCAGCCGGACCGCCTTCATCGCTCAGGCATCCTTCTTCAGGTACGCCTCGCGCAGCGGCGAGACGGCGAGCGCATGCGAGGAGAAGCCCTCGTAGAGCGCGAGGTTGTGGGAGTGCTTGGCAAATTCCGGATAGGCCGGCGCGGTCACATAGCCGATCGAGCTGCGCTTGACGAAGTCGGTGACCGACAGCGGCCCAAAGGTGCGCGCCCAGCGGCTGGTCGGCAGGACCGCGTTCGGCCCCAGCGAGAAATTGGCGATGCTCACCGGCGTGTGCGTGCCCATCAGGATCTCGGAGGCCTCGGTGATGTGGCCGAGATGGATGAAGGGTTCGGTGGAGAGAAGCTCCAGGTGCTCCGGAGCATAGGCGTTGACGAAGGCGTAGCTCTCCTCGATCGAGGACGTCAGCACGACGCCGCCGGTCTTGCCGGTCAGCACGGCCCTGGAGAAGGCGACGCGCTGTTCGGTCATCCTGCTCCAGTGCTCCGGGAGCGCGGCCAGCGCCTGCTCGGCGACGCGGCGGCTGTGGGTGACGAGGTAGGCCGAGGAATCCGGGCCGTGCTCGGCCTCGATCAGGAGGTCGAGGGCGGCGAGGCCGCCGTGGACGGTGTCGTCGGCGAGGATCATCACTTCCGAGGGGCCGGCCGGCAGGCCGGTGTCGATGACGCCGGAGAGCGCCCGCTTGGCGGCGACGACCCAGGGGCTGCCCGGGCCGACGATCTTCAGCGCCGGCTTCACCGTTTCGGTGCCATAGGCGACGGCGGCGACGGCCTGGGCGCCGCCGACCTTGTAGACGGTCTCGACGCCGGCGAGGCGGGCGGCGACGAGCGTTGCCGCATCGACGCTGCCATCGGGCGCCGGTGGGGTGACGATCGCGAGATCCGGAACGCCGGCGACGACCGCCGGCACCGACGTCATCATGGTGACGGAGGGAAACGAGCCCTTGCCGCGCGGGACGTAGAGTGCCACGGACCGGATCGGCGTGAAGCGGTCGCCGGCAAAGGCGCCGGGCCGGATCTCCTTCAGCCACATGGCCTCCGGCTTCTGCTCCTCGTGGAAATGGCGGATGTTGTCGATGCCGAACTTGATCGACTCCAGGACGCTGCCTTCCACCAGCTTGAAGGCGGCGTCGAATTCGGCTTCGGTCACCTTCAGGTTCGCCTCGGTGACGGCAGCCTTGTCGAGGTCGCGGCCGAAGCGGGCCAGTGCGGCGTCGCCCTCGGTGCGCACGGCCTCGAGGATCGGCGCGACCTTTTCGATGAAGCCGGAAATATCGGTCTCCGAGCGACGCAGCAGCGCGGCCTTCGCGTCGGCGGAGAGCTTCGCATATTCGTAGAATGACACGTCAGTCATGGCTTTGTCCTTCATGCCGGCCCGTTCGGCCGCTCCGTCATTTCGATTTGAGAAAGATGTCGAGGCCGACCAGCCGGTCGAGCACCGCGATCGCGATCGCCGCGCTTGCGATGAACACCACCGATATGGCGGCGAGATCGGGCGTGATGATCGAGCGGATCGAATTGTAGATCTGGACCGGCAGGGTGACGCTGCGCGCATCGACCAGAAGCAGGCTGACCAGGAACTCGTTGAGCGCCAGGATGAACATCAGGAGCGAGCCGGTGATGACGCCCGGCAGCACGGCGGGAAGCGTGATGTAGAGGAAGCGCTGCAGCGGCGGCGCGCCGCAATTGGCGGCGGCGAGTTCCAGGTCGGGCGACAGGTTGCTGGCGCTCGCCGTCACCGCCCAGATCATGAACGGCAGGTTGATGACGCAGCAGGCGATGCCGACCGGCCAGAGGCTGCCGAGCACGCCCATGTTGCCGAACACCAGCATCATGCCGATCCCCGAGCCGATCAGCGGGATGGTGAAGGGCAGCAGCAAGTAGATCTGGATCGAGCGGGCGAAGCGGACGCGATACTTGGCGAGCGCGATGCCGGCGAGCGTTCCGACCGGGATCGAGACGATCGTGCAGATGCTGGCGACGATCAGCGAGCGGACGAAGGCCTGGCGCAGGTCGCTCGCCTGGGCGATCGCGCCGTACCACTTCAGCGACAGCCCTTCCGGCGGGAAGGTGATGATGTTGCCGGCGGTGAACGAGGCGCCGAGCACCACGATCGTCGGCGCCGACAGCATGACGAGGGCCGTGATCACGAAGGTCCAGATGACGATGGACTTGCTGCGGCTGCCGGTCATTTGCCCACTCCCGTCATTTGCGCTCTCCCGTCATGGCGAGCGTGCCGGCGCCGAACAGCATGAAGACGAGCCCGACCAGAAGCGAGCCGACGGCGACTAGCAGCAGCGACAGCGTGGCGCCCATGCCCTGGTCGGAGGTGCGGAAGAACTGGTCGTAGATGGCGTTGGCGATGAAATCCTGCGAGCCGCCGCCGAGGATGGCCGGAATGGCGAAGTCCGTCAGCGACAGCGTGACGACGACGAGGCCGGCGCCGACCAGGCCGGGGCGGGCGAGCGGCAGCACCACATGGCGGAAGGTGCCAAGCCAGTTGGCGCCGAGCGAGCTCGCGGCCGCCTCCAGCTCGGCCGGGATCGCCGTCAGCGCCGGCGCCAGCATCAAGACGGCAAAGGGCAGCATGTACTGGATGAGCCCGAACAGGACGGCGGGGTAATTGTAGAGAAGCCGCATCGGCGGCACGCCAACGAGCCCCAGCGCCTCGTTCACCATGCCCTGGTTGCCGAGGATGATCAGCCAGCCATAGGCGCGCACCACCTGGCCGATGAAGAAGGGCAGGAACAGCGCCACCAGCAGGACATTGCGCAACGCCGAGGACGGCGTGCGCACCATCAGGTAGGCGTAGGGAAAGGCGAGGATCAGGGTGATCACGGTGACGATCACCGAGCCGAGCAGGCTGCGCCCGGCGACGGTGGCGAAGAAGCTTTCGGTCAGGGCCCGCTGGTAGTTGGCGAGCGTGTAGTCCTCCGACATCAGGAAGGTCGAGGTATCGAGGACGCGCAGGCTGGAATCGCCGATCTGGACCAGGCCGAGCACGAGAATGCCGACGAGCAGGACGGCCGGCGCCAGCATCAGATAGGGCAAGGCCCTCGCGAAGCGGGCCGGCCAGAGGCGGGCGGCGATGGCTTCGAGCATGTCCATGACGCGCCACGTCAGGGGATAGGCGGCACGGGATTTGCGCATGGTTTCGGTCCTGCTGGCGATCTGTCGCTGTCTTGCGGGGCAGCTTTTGCGGGGCGGTGCCCGCAGGGTGTCCCGCCGCGCCGGTCGCGCGGCGGGAGCCTGGGCATCAGCCCTGCATGATTTCCTTGAACTTTGCGAACCACTGGCTCTCGTTCTCGACCTGGACCTTCGAGGAGATGCGGATGAGATGCTTGAAGTCCTCTTCGGTCGTCGGATAGGACGGGTCGCCGACGAGATCGGCCGGCGGCGTCAGGCCGGGCACCACGCCCGGAAGGCCGAGGCCGTCGAGCCAGACCTGCTGGGCTTCCTTGGTCAGCGCATGGTTGATGTACTGCTTGGCCCAGTAGAGCTCGTTCTCTGGCAGGCCCTTGGGGATCCACAGGCCGTCGGTGTCGAACTTGGCGCCCTCCTCCGGCACGACCCAGGCGAGTTCGATGCCGTTCTTCTTGGCTTCGCGGGCATTGGTGGAGATCGTGCAGGCCGCGTCGATCTCGCCCTTCTGGAACCAGGTGGTGAAGTCCGGGTCCTCGCCGAGCAGCGGCTGCTGCTCCTTGATCTTGGCGATGAAATCCCAGGCCGGCTGCATGTTGGCGGGGATGTCCTCCAGCTTGCCGCCGCCTGCGACCTGGGCGGGGAAGTGGAAGCCGATGCCGTCGTTGTAGAGCGCGATGCGGCCCTTCAGCTTCGGATCGAGCAGGTCCTTCCAGGACTTCGGCGCGCCGTTCGGGAAGGCCGAGGGGCGATAGGCCAGCACGTAGACATAGCCGTAGGTGTTGACGATCGGATAGCCGTCGAGGCCGACCGGCTTGGCAAGCTCGGTGGTGTTCTTCAGGTTCGGAAGGTCGGACAGGTCCTCGGTGACGCCGCGCAGCGCCGACTTGGTGGCGTTGGTCGTCGTGTCCCAGTTGATGTGGATCGGCGGCACGCGACCTTGCGCGACGGCGGCCCAGACCTTCGGCTGGATCTCGTTGTCTTCGGTCAGGTCATGGCGGACGGCGATGCCGGTCGCCTTGGTGAAGCTGTCGGAGACGCCGGCCTTCAGGCTGTCGACCCAGCTGCCGCCCCAGGCGCGGACGATGATCTCGGCCGGCTTCTCGGGCTCCTGGGCGAAGGCCTTGCCGGTGCCGAGCGTGGCCGATGCGCCGACGGCTGCCATCGAGGCGAGCAGCGTGCGGCGGCGGATTTCAGTGGTCAGGAATTTATCATGCGACATCGTGCGTTCTCCTCTGGCCGAAACCTTCTCGGGTTTACTTCTTGAAGACATGCATGTCCCGCGCATTCCAGCCGAGGCAGACGCTGTCGCCCGGGCTGAACTGCAGGTGGTTGACGGGATCGTGGTCGAAGACGCGGACGAGCTGGTCGCCGAGATGCGGCACGCGCACCTCGTAGACGATGCGCTCGCCTTCGAAAATGGCATCGGCGACCGTGCCCGCGAGGACCGTGTCGAGGCGGTCCAGCGCGTCCGCGCGCGGGGCGATGCGGATCTGCTCGGCACGGACGGCACCCGCGCAGGCGCCGCCCGTGGCCGGCGCGTCGCCGACCGCGACGCCGGTCAGGGTTCGTCCATGGGCCGCTACGGAGACGAGCGCGCCGTCGCGCGCGGCCACGACGCCCTCGATGAAATTGGTGACGCCGATGAAGTTGGCGACGAAGGTGTTGGCCGGGCTGCGGTAGGCATGCACCGGTTCGGCCTTCTGCTGGATCCTGCCGCCTTCCATGACGATCACCTCGTCGGAGACGACGAGCGCCTCGCGCTGGTCATGGGTGACATTGATCGTGGTGACGCCGAGTTCCTTCTGGATGCGGCGGAACTCGAGCTGCATCTCCTCGCGCAGCTTGCGGTCGAGGGCGGCGAGCGGTTCGTCGAGCAGGAGCAGGTCCGGCTCGAACACCAGGGCGCGCGCGATCGCCACGCGCTGCTGCTGGCCGCCGGAGAGTTCGTTGATGCGCCGGCCGCCATAGCCGCCGAGGCGGACGAGCTGCAGATAGCGCTCGACCTTCTCCGGGATTGCACGCGCATCATGGCGGCGCATCTTGAGCGGAAAGGCGACGTTTTCGGCCGCCGTCATGTGCGGAAACAGCGCCAGCTTCTGGAAGACCATGCCGATCGCCCGGCGATGCGGCGGAACGGCGCTGACGGGGCTGTTGTTGATGAAGATCTCGCCGCTCGTCGGCGCGTCGAAGCCGGCGATCATGCGCAGCAGCGTCGTCTTGCCCGAACCGGAGGGGCCGAGGATGGTCAGGAATTTGCCCTTGGGGAGGTCGAAGGAGGCGTTGCGGACGGCGTGCACGTCGCCGAAGGCCATGCCGACGTCCCGGACGGAGACGGCGATGGATTCGCGGGAAACGCGACGTTCGGCGGAAGCGGCTGGCATGGCTGGTCCCCCTGCCCTTGCGGGCTCATGCGCGGCGTTGCAGTTTCTCGGAAGACTGCTCCTTTGCCGCCAAGTTGTCTATACAAATACATACAGAGTGCGTCAACCGCATCTGCGTAAAAAACATGCTGCAGCGCGAAATGCCTTGAATATGGGCAGGATGGGCAAAGCCCGTGCAGGTCATGCGATGCCGTCGCTTCTCATATCGAAGCGAGGTAGCCACCGTCCACCGGAATGCAGTGACCCGTCACATAGGCGGCCGCATCGCTGCACAGAAAAATCACCACGCCGCCGATATCGCCCTCGCCGCCGAAGCGCCCCTGCGGGATCTTCGCCAGCATGCGCTGCTGCCAGGCGTCGTCGTCATAGAAGACTTCGGTCATGGCGGTGCGGAAATAGCCGGGCGCGATCGCGTTGACGCGGATGCCGTGCGGCGCCCACTCGGTCGCCAGGGCGCGCGTGATGCCGAGCAGGCCGGTCTTCGAGGCGCCGTAGGGGACGGCGGTCGGAATGCCGACGAAGGAGGTCAGCGAGCAGAGGTTGACGATGGCGCCGCCGCCGCGCTCCGCCATGATCTTCCCGGCGGCGCGGGCGCAGAAGAAGGCGCCCTTGAGATTGGTGTCGACGATGCTTTCCCACAGCGCCTCGTCGACCTCGAGCGAGGGGCGGACGCTCTCGAAGCCGGCATTGTTGATCAGGATATCGAGGCCGCCGAGCGCCTCTGCCGCCTGCTCGACTGTGGCCATGGATGCGCCGGTGTCGCGAACGTCCTGCGCCAGCGGCACGCACCGCACTCCCGCCTGCTCGACCAGCGCGACTGTCTCGGCCAGCGCCTCCTGCCTGCGGGCGGTCACTGCGACGTCGGCGCCGGCGCCGGCAAGGGCAAGCGCGATCGACTGGCCGATGCCGCGGCTGGCGCCCGTCACCAGCGCGCGCCGGCCGGCAAGGTCGAAGAGGGTGCGGGGCATGGCGGCTCCTTTCATGGCTTGTGGCCGGATCACAACATTAAACGCTTTACATGTCTATACATATGTACAGACTAGGCGGGCCATAGACGACCCTGGAACGACACTCATGGAGAATACCCAAATGGCCGATCCTTCAAGCCCCATTCGCGCAGAGGTTCGCGCCATTGCTCCCTACAATGCCGGGCTCACCATCGACGAGGTCCGCAGGCGCCACGGGATCGAGGTCGTGGCCAAGCTCGGCTCCAACGAGAACCCGAACGGCCCCTCGCCGTCTGTCGCGTCTTCTCTGTCGGCGATCCATGACCTGGCGCGGCTCTATCCCGACCCGAGCGGGCGGGCGCTTGCGGCCGAGATCGCCGAAAGGTTCGGCGTGGAGACCGGCCAGGTCGTCCTCGGCAACGGCTCCGAGGACCTGATTGCCGTCATCTGCCGCTCGGTGGTGCGTCCGGGCGATGTGGTTGCCACGCTCTTTCCGTCGTTCCCGCTGCATGAGGACTACACGACGCTGATGGGCGGGCGGATCGACCGCGTCGTCGTGAAGGCGGACCTCACCGTCGACGTCGACGCGCTTGTCGAGGCGGCGCGCCGCAAGCCGCGCCTGCTTCTCTTTTCCAATCCGATGAACCCGGTCGGCGCCTGGCTGACGCCAGCGGACCTTCAACGGGTGATCGCGGCGGTGGATCCGAAGACGCTCGTCGTCGTCGACGAGGCCTATGCGGAATATGCGGCGGGCGAGGACTATCCCTCGGCGGTCGATGCCCTTCGCGCCACGTCGCTGAACTGGGCCGTCCTTCGCACCTTCTCCAAGGCCTACGGGCTTGCCGGCCTGCGCATCGGCTACGGCATCACGAGTTCCGCAACGCTGTGCGGTTTCTTCGACCGGGCGCGCACGCCGTTCAACACCAATGCCGTCGCCCAGTCGGCCGCGCTCTCCGCCCTCGCCGACACGGCGCATCTCGATCATTCGGTCGCAATGGCGCTGGCGGAGCGGGATCGGATCGGCCAGGCGCTGTTCGCCCTCGGCTACAAGGTGGCGCCGTCGAAGTGCAACTTCCTGTTCTTCGATGCCGGCATGGACGCGACGGTGCTCGCCGAAGCGCTTCTCGCCCGCGGCGTCATCGTCAAGCCGTGGAAGCAGCCGGGTTTCGAGACCTTCGTCCGCGTGAGCATCGGCAGCCCGCAGGAGAACGATCACTTCCTGGCGGCGCTGAAGGTGGTGCGTGCGGACGGTTGAAGGAGACCTTCGCCCGCGCGACCCTCGCGTCTACCTGTCGTTGTTCGCCATCGCTCCCAGCAGCTTCGGCAGGTCGCCGAAGCGGGCGACGAGGCCGAAGATGAGGGCTGCGATCGCCACGAACAGGATCGTCACCGAGGCCATGGTCGGGGTGTAGCCGTAGCGCAGCGCGTTGAAGATCTTGATCGGCAGCGTTTCCATGGTGAAGCCGACGGTCATGTAGGCGACGATGTATTCGTTCAGCGACAGCACGAAGGCAAACGCATAGCCCGAGACGAGGTAGGGCAGGATCAGCGGCAGCACCACGGTGCGGAAGATCGTCCGGTCGTCGGCGCCCATGGTCGCGGCCGCCTCGACCAGTGAGCGGTCGATCGAGGAGAAGCCGAGCGACAGCGTCACCAGCGGCAGGGTGACGAAGAAGATCGCGTGGCTGATCGCCGCCGTCCAGGGCTGGCCGTAGAAGCCGGTCGTGGCCCAGAAGGTCAGAAGCCCGAGCGCGGTGATGACCGGCGGCAGGGTGAAGGGCGCAATGCCGAGAAGCTGGAAGATGTTGGCCCAGGGCGCGTGCCGGCGCCACAGGAACCAGGCGAGCGGCAGCGCGATCGCGAGCGCCAGCGCCGCCGAGACGGCGGCGAGCGTCACCGAGGCGAGAAGCGCGTTGCGCCATTCCGGATTGGTGAAGATCTCGCCGTACCAGGAGAGCGAGAAGCCCTGCGGCGGAAAGGCGAGCGTCTGCTTCTCGTTGACCGAGACGCCGGCGACGACGATCAGCGGCAGCGACAGGAACAGGCCGACGACGCCGAGGAAGAGGCGCTGCAGAAACGTGGTCATGCGGCTTCTCCCTTGCGGCCGGCGATCAGCGTGAGCGCGACCAGACCGAGCGTGACGAGCACGAGGAACACGGCCATGGCGGCGGCGAACGGCATGTTCGACTGGTAGATCGCCTGGTCGGTGATCAGCACCGACAGCGTCCAGTGCTGCGGCCGGCCGAGGATCTGCGGCAAAAGGTAGGAGCCGAGCGCGAAGATGAAGACCATGATCAGCGTCGCCACGATGGTGTTGCGTAGCGCCGGCACGACCACGGTGAAGAAGGACTTGACCGGCGAGGCGCCGAGCGTGCGCGCGGCCTCCGTCAGCGTCGGGTCGAGCCGGACGAGCGCGGGATAGAGGACGAGCACGGTATAGGGCAGCGCCTGATAGACCATCGCCGTCAGCACCGCGCCGAAGCTCGGGTTCAGCGCCACCGGCTCGCCCATCAGGCCGATCGCGACGAGAAGATTGGTGATGCCGGCGGTGCGCGAGAACAGCGTCGACCAGGCAAAGCCGATGATGACTTCTGAGAGCGACAGCACCGACAGCAGCGCCACCAGCCAGACCACCTGCGTCCTGCGGCGCGCGCGCGACAGGAGATAGGTGAAGGGCACGGCGATCACGACGCAGCAGATCGCCACCGTGATCGCGAGAAACAGGGAGAAGCCCAGCACCTTGCCGAAGAACAGGCTGAGGAAGCGGGCATAGTTGTCGAAGACGAAGGCGGTCGAATAGAAGCCGGCCGGGTCGCGCTTGAAGAACGACACCGCGATCATCGTCGCGAACGGAATGACGAAGAAGACGATCAGCATGCCCGCCGGGAACAGCAGCGGGCCGTAGTCGGAAAGTTTCTGCGGCGCCTCCCGTCTCATGACTTCAGCACCACGCAGGCTTCGGGCGACAGCCGGATGCCGACCTCCTGGCCGACGTGGACGTCCGGGCGGGCGTTCGGCATGGAGACGGCGACGATCTGCTTGTCGCCGGCCTCGACGAAGGTCTCGATCGTGCCGCCGAGATCGCGGATGAAGGTGACCCTGGCTGCGATCGCGCCGGGACCGGGGGCCGTCAGGTGGACGTCCTCGGGGCGGACGGACAGGACGCCGCGGGCCAGCCCGCCGGGCGCGGCAAGGCCTTCCACGGCGGTGCCGAGGACCGTGACGCGGCCGGCGCTGTCGGTGGTGAAATCGATGAGGTTGGTCATGCCGATGAAGTCGGCGACGAAGGTGTCGGCGGGGCGGCGGTAGATCTCCACCGGGGCGGCGGCCTGGCGGATCTCGCCGCCGTTCATGACGACGACGGTGTCGGCCATCGTCATCGCCTCGCGCTGGTCGTGGGTGACGACGATCGTCGTGATGCCGAGCCGCTGCTGCAACTGCCGCAGTTCGACCTGCATCGCCTCGCGCAGCTTGGCGTCCAGCGCCGACAGCGGCTCGTCGAGCAGGAAGAGTTTCGGCGAGATGGCGAGCGCGCGGGCGATCGCGACGCGCTGGCGCTGGCCGCCGGACAGTTTCGAGACCGGGCGGTCGGCATAGCCGGGCAGGTGGATCATCGACAGGAGTTCGTCGACACGCTTCTTCTGGTCTTCCTTGCCGGTGCCGCGGATGCGCAGCGAATAGGCGATGTTCTCGCCGACGCTCAAGTGCGGAAACAGCGCCAGCGACTGGAACACCATGCCGAGCTCGCGCTTGTGCGTCGGCACCCGGGTGATGTCCGTGCCGTCCAGCTTGATCGCGCCGCCGGTGGGCAGGTCCAGCCCGGCGATCATGCGCATCAGCGTGGTCTTGCCGCAGCCGGACGGGCCGAGCAGGCAGACGAAGGTGCCGTGCGGAACGGTGAGGTCGACATTCTTCACCGCGGTGAAGCTGCCGAATTCCTTGGTGACGTTTTCAAGGGCCAGGCCGGACATGGTTTTCCCGTTCATTCGCGCCGCGCGCTTGAGTAGGTTCGCGCCATCCAATGAATACACTTGGACAGCCCTGCTGCACGGAGCATTTCGTTGCGCAGTCTACACCTCCCCCTTGAGGGGGGAGGTCGCGCGGAACGCGCGGGTGGGGGTGATGCCGCTGCGGACGCCGCGTGTCACCCCACCCCGGCACTGCGTGCCGACCCTCCCCCTCGAGGGGAGGGTTGTTGGTCAGCCGACGATCAGCTCGGTCCACTTCTGGTTCAGCCAGTCGGACTTCGTCTGGTACATGTCGTAGCGCGGGATGATCGGCTCGATGTCGGAGGAGACGGCCGCGAATTCCGCATCCGTCAGGTCGAGCATCTCGCGCTTGACCGTCGGTGCGGTGCCGACCTTGCGCGACAGCGTCGCCTGGATCGCCGGCTGGCTCATGTAGTCGATGAAGACATGCGCTTCCTCGACCTTCTGCGAGGCGCGCGACAGCGCCCAGCAGCCGGAGTCCTGGATGCCGCCTTCCTTCGGGAAGGTCGAGCGGACCGGATGGCCGTCGGCTGCCGCAAGGCCGGTGACGTCGTGATAGTACTGGCCCATCGGGATCTCGCCGGACTTCAGCGCCTGCTCGAACTGCGCCTCGTCGCGATACCAGAGCGCCACGTTCGGCTTGACTTCGGCAAGCTTCTCGAAGGCCTTCAGAATGCCTTCCTCGGTGTCGAGCACGCCGGTGCCGCCCATGAAGGTCTTGGCAGTGACTTCCAGCAGGAAGGAGTTGGAGACGAGGGCCAGCAGGCCGAGCTTGTCGGCGTTCGCCGGATCCCACAGCGCCGCCCAGGAGGTCGGCGCTTCCTTGAAGACGCCGGTGTTGGTGACGAGGGTGATGTACCAGGCGACCGCCCCGATGCCGGCGACGCGGCCGTCCGGATACTTGTTGACGAAGCGCTCGATCAGGTTGGCGCCGTTCTTGATCTTGCCCATGTCGAGCGGCGCCCAGAGCTCGGTCGCCTGGCCCTTCAGCATGGCGACCTGCGACATCATCGAGACGTCGGCGGGCGCCTGGCCGGCGCGGGCGGCCTGCTCGAGCTGGACCAGCCACGCCTCGCCGGTCGGCTCTGCGACGGATTCGACGGCGATGCCGGTCGCCTTGGTGAATTCGGGGAAGATGTTCTTGTCGAACGAATCCTTGAAGTAGCCGCCATAGACGCCGACCTTCAGGGACTTCTCCTGGGCGCGCAGGATCGACGGCATCGCCAGCAGCGATGCGCCTGCCATGCCGGCGCCGAGCACGCCGCGGCGGCTCAGGGTCACATTGAGGATGTCACGCATTGTCTTTCTCCATTCTGCACCCGAGGGGTTCGGCCGCCGGGTTGTTCCCATATTATAGTGCAAGTCAAGCCTTTGCGCCGACCGAAGGGCTGAACACCATCAGGCTCAGGATCTCGAACAGGACCTGAGCGCCGGCATGCGCGGTGTTGGTGGTGGCGTCATACTGGGGCGCGACTTCGACGACGTCGCCGCCGACGAGATTGATGCCCTTCAGCCCGCGCAGCAGTTCCAGTACTTCGCGGGTGGTCAGCCCGCCGATTTCCGGCGTGCCCGTTCCGGGGGCGAAGCTCGGGTCGAGGCTGTCGATGTCGAAGGAGAGATAGGTCGGTCCGTCGCCGACGACCGCCTTCGCCTTTTCGATGATCGCGGCAATGCTCATGTCGGTGATCTCCTCGGCATGGATGACGGTCATGCCGGATTCATAGGAGAATTCCCAAAGGTATTCCGACGAGCCGCGGATGCCGATCTGGATCGTGCGGGTCGGGTCGAGGACGCCGTCGAGCACGGCGTTGCGGAACGGGCCGCCGTGATGGAACTTGGTGCCGTCAAAGGAGCCGCTGGTGTCACAGTGGGCGTCGATGTGGATCAGGCCGACCGGCTTGTTCTTGCCGACCGCCTTCATGATCGGGTGGGTGATCGAATGGTCGCCGCCGACCGCGAGCGGGATCACCCCGGCGTCGACGATCTGGTTGAAGCGCTTCTCGATGTCCTCGTGGCTCATCTCCAGCCGGTAGCGGCTACGGAAGGGGACGTCGCCGATGTCGGCGACGCGCAGGTCCTGTACCGGGGCGCAACCCAGAACGTGGTTGTAGGGGCCGATCCGCTCGATCGTGCGCATCGCGCGCGGTCCGAAGCGCGAACCCGGCCGGTTCGTCACGCCGAGGTCCATCGGCACGCCGGTGATGGCCACCTGGAGATCGCCGAAGTCGGGGTTCTCGGCCTCGACCGGCATGTGCGGGGCGGCGAGGAACGTCGGCACGCCGGCATAGGGCGCCAGCCGCGTGCCGCTCTTGGAGAAGATCTTGTCGGCGACCTTGCGGAAGGCCGGATCGAAAATGTCTCCGCCGTGCCCGTCGCCGAATTTCTCGCGCAATGCCTGGAGCTTGCTGTCGTCGAATGCCATCGTCCGCCTCGCTTCTGGTCGCAATGGGGCAAGCGGGGGAGCCTGGTCTGGTCGCCGATGATGTCGTTCCCCCGGGCTTTTGCCCTTGTTTCCGTGATTACGTCGCAAAACGGCTGGAAAATCAATTGACAATGTTATAGGGTTTTACGTGAGAAAATTTCACATATGAATCCGCTTCCGCCACCATGTCGAGCCGACTGCCGCCCCTCAATCCGTTGCGCGCCTTCGAGGCGGCCGCCCGCCGCGGTTCGGTCACGGCGGCGGCGCGCGAGCTCAACGTCACCCACGGCGCCATCAGCCACCAGATCCGGGCGCTCGAGGAGTCGCTCGGCGCCGTCCTGTTCGAGCGCGGCGGCAAGCGGTTGAAGCTGACATCGCAGGGGGCGCTGCTGCTGCCCGCCGTCACCGAGGCCTTCGGCGGCATTGCGGCGGCGACCGCGCTGATGAAGCGCCCGGCCACGAGCGGCTCGCTGACGATCACCTGCGTGCCGGCCCTTCTCTCGCTGTGGATCGTTCCGCGCCTCAACCGCTTCACCGAGCAGTATCCCGACGTGAAGCTCAGCCTCGTCGCCTCCAACGAGCCGGCGCAGGTCTTCTCGCGCGACGTCGACGTGTCGATCCTCTATGGCGACGGCAACTGGCCCGATTGCTGGACCCGCCTCTGGAGCCATTTGCGGCTGTTTCCGATCGCGAGCCCGACGCTCCTCAACAGCAGGCCGCTGCGCTCGGTGCGCGATCTCTCCGACCACACGCTGTTGCACGGGGACCGGGACGGACGGGAGTGGAACACCTGGTTCGCCGCCGCCGATGCGGTCGACCTGCCGCGCGGGCAGCAGCTCTTCACAAGCGATGCGCGCCTGTCCACCGAGGCGGCCGTGCACGGGCAGGGTATCGCGCTCGGCGATACGATCACGGCCGCCAACCTGATCGCGCGCGGCGAACTGGTCGTGCCGTTCGACCTCTCCGTGCCGGCCAACGACGCCTTCTACGTCGCCTGCCGGCACGAGGTGCGCGCTGCGCCCATCGTCAAGGTGTTCATCGACTGGCTGTTCGCCTCGCTGCAGGAGGACGGCCTGCCCGGACCGCAGACCTCGGCGCGCATGCTGTTGCGCACGCGCGGCGGACGCGCCGGGGAGGGCTACCAGCCGGTTTCCTCGCCGCGCACGCGTCCGCACGACAATACAAGAAAAAGCAGGACACGCGCTTGACGCGCTCCCTCATCGCAAGGACCGATCCCATGCCCAGATTCAATCCCCTCGTTGCGAACCTTGCCGCGCCGCCCATCCCCACCGTGTTTTCATGGGGCCGGAGCTATGACGGCCGCAGCGGGCCGCTGATCGACCTGTCGCAGGCGGTCCCCGGCTATCCCGCCCACCCGGAGATGCTGCGCCGGCTTGGCGACTATGCCGCCTCGAAAGCCTATACCGGCTACGGCCCGATCGAGGGCGAGAGCGTGCTGCGCCAGGCCTACGGTGCGCATGTCGCCTCGGTCTATGGTGCAGCACTCGGCGCGGAGAACATCCACATCACGGCCGGGTGCAACCAGGCCTTCATCTGTGCCGCCATGGCGGTCGCAGGTGCGGGCGATGCGATCCTGATGACCGATCCCTACTACTTCAACCAGGAGACCACCCTTGCGATGCTGGGCGTGAAGGTCCGGCTGGCGGCCTGCGATCCCGACAACGGCTTCCAGGTCGATCTCGCGGCGATCGAGGCGGCGATGGCGCCGGATGTGCGCGCGCTGGCGCTCGTCTCCCCCAACAATCCGACCGGTGCGGTCTATTCACCGGAGCTTCTGTCCGCCGTGTTCGATCTCTGCCGGAGCCGCGGCGTCTGGCTCATCCTGGACGAGACCTATCGCGACTTCCTGCCGGAGGCCGGTGTCCGCCCGCATGCCCTGTTCGAGAAGGCGGGATGGCAGGACACGCTGATCGGTCTCTACAGCTTCTCCAAGTCCTTCTGCATCCCGGGTCATCGGCTGGGCGCCATCACCGCCAGCCCGGCGGTCGTCGAACAGGTGGCCAAGGTGATGGACAACGTGCAGATCTGCCCGCCGCGCTCGGCGCAGGTGGCCGTCGCCGAGGCGCTGCCGCTTCTTTCCCAATGGCGCGAGGACAACGGCCTGGAGATCGCCCGCCGCGCCACGGCGCTGCGGGAGACGATGGAGGGGCTGAACGGATGGTCGATCGGCGCGGTCGGCGCCTACTTCTCCTTCATCCGCCATCCCTTTGCCGACAGGACCTCTGCGGAGGTTGCCGAGCGGCTGGCGAAGGAGGCGGGCATCCTTTGTCTGCCGGGCAGCTATTTCGGGCCGGGACAGGAACGCTATTTGCGCTTTGCGTTTGCCAACGCCGATGCGCCGACGATCGGGCTCCTGCGGCAGCGTCTGCAGGAGTTCGGCGATCCTGCCTGAGCCGGTCCGTGCCGGCCGCCGCTGTCTCGCATCGTAAAAGGCGGGGCGGCTGGCGGTAGGCCGGGAGGGCCACAGGAGCATTGTCGTTTATCCCCAAGCGGGTGCCCCCTACTCCGACTTAGGATATTGCCAACCGCCTCGATTGAGAGGACCCTCACTTCCGGCAATGGCGAGGAGGCGCCTGATGGACACCGCGGTGGCAGTCATCGGACAGGAGGAACTCGACAGTGCCTGGATCGAGCGAAGCGTCCTGTTCCAGATCAAGCGTTCCCAGTCGCTCCTGGCGCGACGTTTCCAGACGCGCTTTGCCCCCTTCGGCGTCACACCCAGCGAATACGGTGTCCTGCTTTTGATCGCCACCAACCCCGGCCGCAAGCAGACGGAGATCGCCGACGCGCTCGGCATCCAGCGCGCCAACTTCGTGCCTCTGATCAACGCGCTGGAGCGCCGGCTTCTGACCGAGCGCCGTCCCGCCCCGCAGGACAGGCGCTCGAACGCCTTGTATCTCACCCCCGCCGGCGAGGCGTTCGTCGAAAAGATCTGCCAAGCCGAGGCGCGATTCGAGGCCGAATGCACGGCCCAGCTCGGCGGGCGGGAAGCCCGCGAGGCCTTTCTCCTCCTGCTGTCGCGGCTTTCCATCTGATGACCGGGCTGGCGCCTCGACCCGGCCTTTCGCCCTAAGCCGAGGAAATGATTCCGTTTCCGGCCGCGCTCCGACTTGTGCTTCCGCCGAATAGACCTTGACGGCAACCGGGAATCGCCGCAACGTCCCTAACGGAAAACGATGTCCAATTCGGTTTTCCCCGTA
Organism: Hyphomicrobiales bacterium; assembly: GCA_900469965.1. Taxonomy (GTDB): domain Bacteria; phylum Pseudomonadota; class Alphaproteobacteria; order Rhizobiales; family Rhizobiaceae; genus Mycoplana. The sequence continues at coordinate 23,167 of UBZP01000017.1, forward strand.
ACCTCGGTCTTCGCCTGTTACATTCGGCCCGTGACGTATGCGTGGGGCGGCAACAGGGCGATGCCGAAAAGTCTCTCCTCCGGTCAGGGCGGCGGGGCGGCAAACGGGCGGGACGCAACCGGAATTGGGCCGGATTTGGGAAGGACGCGCATGGCCATGTCGCCGAACATGACGACGGGTGCGGAGCCGACCGCCGACGAGGCGATCGCTTCCGATGCGCGCATCCTGTCGGCCCAGCTCAAATCCATGCGCGAGCGCTTCTTTCCTCCGACCGCGCGCAAGGTGTTGCGGAGCTTCACCTCCGGCGAGGCTGCCCGGCTGATCGGTGTTTCCGACGGCTATCTGCGCCAGCTGTCGCTGGCCGGCGAGGGACCGCAGCCTGAAACGGGTCCGGGCGGGCGCCGTTTCTATTCCCTGACTGACATCAATGCGCTGCGCGCGCACCTGGCCGACCAGGCGCTTGCCAAGGGCAACAGGACGAAGGCGCGCGCCTATCGCAAGTGGCGCGACGGCGCCAGCGGCGAGCACCTGCAGGTCGTCGCGGTGACGAACTTCAAGGGGGGCTCGGGAAAGACGACCTCGGCGGCGCATCTGGCACAGTATCTGGCCCTTGCGGGCTATCGCGTGCTTGCCGTCGACCTCGACCCGCAAGCCTCGCTTTCGGCCCTGTTCGGCTACCAGCCGGAAATCGATCTCGAGGGCAACGACACGCTCTACGGCGCGATCCGCTATGACGACGAGGCGCGGCCGCTGAAAGAGATCATCCGCAAGACCTATTTCGACGGGCTCGATCTCGTTCCGGGAAACCTGGAACTGCAGGAATTCGAGCATGTGACGCCGCGGGCGCTGGCCAGCCGCCAGACGATGGCGCCGGGGCAGCCGCTGTTCTTCGCGCGCGTGCACGCAGCGCTGCGGACGGTGGAGCAGGACTACGACGTCGTCGTGCTCGATTGCCCGCCGCAGCTCGGCTATCTCACCCTGTCGGCGCTCTGCGCCTCGACGTCGGTGCTGGTCACCGTGCATCCGCAGATGCTCGACGTCGCCTCGATGAACCAGTTCCTGTTCATGACGTCCGATCTCCTCGGCGTGGTGCGCGAGGCCGGCGGCCGCCTGAACTTCGATTTCCTGCGCTATCTCGTCACCCGCTTCGAGCCCAACGACGGGCCGCAGGCGCAGATCGTCGGCCTGATGCGCTCGCTCTTTGCAGACCGCGTGCTGACCTCGCCGATGGTGAAGTCGACCGCCGTATCGGATGCCGGCCTGACCAAGGAGACCCTCTACGAGGTGGGACGGGAGAACTTTACCCGCGCCACCTATGACCGGGCCATGGAAAGCATGAACGCCGTCAACGCCGAAATCGAAGGCCTGATCTTGCAGGCCTGGGGCCGCGGCACATAGCAATTGCGTCCGGTCGCAGACGACCAGCGGCCGGGCATGATGAAGCAGAAACAGGAAAGGATCAGAGCAAGAAAAAAGGCCTCCAAAACGTCGCCGCTCCGGAAGCCCTCTTCAATGTAGCAATTCAAGAGAATCACTTCCGACCGTCAAAGTCAAGAGTCCGCACGGATTTCCCCCGGCGCGGAACCGATATCCTGTTGCCCGCCCGGTTGTGGTGGATCGACAGGAATGCTCCAATTTCAATGGGTTGGAGCCATCGCGCACGCTCTTAATGAACGTGCGAACGCTTTGTTGCGCCGTCCGGTTCGGCCTCTTGCCTCCTTGAGAGGGATGACCATGACGGAGAGACTGGCAACGACGCCTTTCGGCGGCGGCAGGATGACTGCGCGCGTCTTTGCGATGCAGAAGCATGTCGCGGATACCCAGGCGCGCCTTGCGGCGGACGGGGGCGGCAACGAGAACGGCACCAGCGAGAAGTGGCAGCTCTTGCGCGCCCTGACGGAGGCGCGCGTGCAGTACGGGCTGTCCGATCGGACGCTGGCCGTGCTGGAGGCGCTCCTGAGCTTTCACCCGGACCGGATCCTCGACGGGCGCGCGCCGATCGTGGTCTTTCCCTCGAATGCCGAACTGTCGGTACGCTCCAGGGGTATGGCGCCGGCGACGCTGCGGCGGCATCTGGCGATGCTGCAGCAGGCCGGCATGATCCTGCGTCGCGACAGTCCCAACGGCAAGCGCTACTGCCGCCGCGACGACCGCGGTGTGGTGGAGGACGCGTTCGGCTTCGATCTCGCGCCGCTGGCGCTGATGGCCGCCGACATTCACGAACGCGCGGAACGGGCCCGTGCCGAGGCGAGGCGCGTTCATGCGCTGCGTGCGGAGGTGACGCTGCATCTGCGCGACATCGCCAAGATCGTCGAAGCAGCGCTTGCCGAAGGACGCACGGGAAGCTGGGCCGAACACCAGTTGGCCCTTGCCGGCCTCTCGGGGCGGCTGGGTCGCGCCACGCCCACGGAAGCCCTCATCGAGCGGAAGACGGCCCTGCTGACGCTGAGGCGGGTCGTGGAGGACGACTACCTAAAATCGCTCACGGACGAAGAAATGAGCGCCAATGACGATCAAACTGAGCGGCATATTCAGAATTCAAACTCAGACCATCCACTTGAATTAAAAGGCCCTGACATAAATCAGCAGGCGCGGGCGGCAAACGAGACCAAGGCGGAAGCCGGCAAGGGCGTCGCCGTCAGCCTGAAACGCGTGCTGGCCGCCTGCCCTGAAATCGGATCCTACGCCAGGGAAGGCATTTCCAGCTGGGCGGACCTGATCAAGGCTGCGGCGCTGGTCCGTTCGATGCTCGGGATTTCGCCGGATGCGTTCGAGAAAGCGCGCGCCGCAATGGGTGAAAGTGCGGCTGCGGTCGTGATCGCCGCCATGCTCGAGCGGTCCGACCAGGTCCGCTCCCCGGGCGGGTACCTGCGGGAACTGACGCGCAAGGCCGAAGCCAAGCAGTTCTCCGTCCTGCCGATGATCAAGGCGCTCGAATGAGGGAAATCCGCTGATGCCGCGGACCGCCCTATCCGGCGGGTAGGACCGGCCAGGTGGTGGTGATCCGTCCGTTTTCCATGATCTGGAGCGGTCCGAACTGCTGCAGCACCGCTTCGGACTGGGTGGGGCGGAAGAAGACGAGATCGTCCGGCGCAACCGGGTGGCTCGTCGAAAACGCCATCAGTTGCTGATTGGAAGAGTCGCCCCAGATCCGGTTTCGCTTCAGACCGGGCGGATAGACGGGCCGGGCCATGAACTTGCCGCCATAGAGGAAGCAGCCGTTGCGTGGAAAGAGGCCGAGCGCCTGAAGCAGGGCGGACATCGGCCGCGGCCCCGGCAGCCGGGTCTTCAGAACCTTCAGCACGGGCGTTGCGATGAAGATCGCCGGTGCCAGCGCCCCCAGTCCGGGCCGGTCGAAATCCGTCGGCTTGACGAGGGCTGAGCCGATCGAGACTTCGTTGGCCACCATATTGTCGCTATGCGAAAAGGCCGTCTGACTGCCGCCCGTGTTGAGGATCGCCCGCTGCCCCGGGGGAAGAACGGCGACGAATTCGGAGAAGCGGGCCCGCGCCTGGAAAAGCGCGGCCTTCGGCCCGCCGAACAGGGCGGGAATGGCCGGGACATGGGCCTCGTATCCCATCACGCCCTCGCATAGCAGCAGCGGTTCCGAAGATGCGGCGCGGACGGCGCTGGCGAGATCGGCCGGCGTCTCGAACCCGCCGCGCTGCATGCCGATGTTGATCTCGAAGGCGATGCGCAAAGGCGTGCCGAGCGAACGTGCGAAGGACGCATATTGGCCGAGGCGGACTTCGCTGTCGATCAGCCATGTCACCCGCCCGGCGAGCGCGCCGGCCTGATCGCGATCGGCATGCGCGAAGGCTTGGGTGACGGCGGCGATCGGCATGGGCTTGCCGAACAGGGCGTGCACATCGGGAAATTCCGCGAGCACCGCCAGCGTCACCGGCAGGTGGAAGCTCATGATCTTCCGTGTTCCGAGGATGCGCATCGCATGGGCGAGAAGGGGGAGCGCGGGAAGGGACTTGTCGACGAGGCGGATCGCGGGCCCGCCGCGCATCGCTTCGCGGAGGATGGAGAGGTTGGCGTTCAGCCGCTCGAGATCGATCACGAGTGCGGGCCGGTGGATGCCTGCTTCCTCGAGCGCTGCCGACATCATGCCGAAATAGGCGGTTCTCTTCATGCCGAAAGACCGAACAGGCGTGCGAGATAGGGCGAAACGAAACGCTGGTCCGGGTCGAAGCTGCGGCGGACCTCCATGGCGTCCTTCCATCGCGGATAGAGAGCGGCAAGATCTGCGGCCACGAGGTTGTGCATCTTTCCCCAGTGCGGGCGCCCGCCGTAGCGCCGGAAGATCGTCTCCGCCGCGGCCATGAAGGCGCCCGGATCCTCGGCCGCGTCGTGATGGATGGCGATCGAACAGGTCTGCCGCCGATAGAACGGGCTGAGCCAGAAATTGTCTGCCGCCACCGAGCGCACTTCCATCGGGAAATAGACTTCGGGAAAGCGCTTCTCCGTCAGGGCGATGATCTCGGCCAGCGCCTTCGGGCCTTCTTCGAACGGCAGGTGATACTCCATCTCGTTGAACTTGCGGCGCCGGTCGCTGGCATAGACGTGCAGCCAGTCCTGGACGTAGTCTTCCTCCGGCAGGCGGGCCAGTGCGGCGCCGATCAATGCCCGCCGCAGAGGCGGGAACCAGCCGAGCCAGCGCCGCAGGTTCTTCAGCGTCGACAGCCCCTCCTCGTCCTCCTCGGCCGGGCGCGGCGTCACCGCGGCGGTGGACGGGTCGCTCGAAATCAGCAAGGCATGCCCGGAAAAGGGAATGAAGTAGAACTCGGCCGATCGGTGGCCGTTCATGAAGCTCTCGAAGCCGGACAGGATGTCGCCGATCGGGACCACCCAGCGGCGCCGGCGCAGGCGGTAGGTCGCGACGTTCTGCAGCGTCACCTCCGTCAGCGCCCCGAAGGCGCCGAGCGTGACACCGGTGGCCTCGATCGTCTCGCGATCGTTCTCCAGCGTATAGCGCCGCACCTCTCCGCGACCATCCACGATCTCGATCCTGCGAAGCTGGGTGTGATAGGCGCCGAGCGCGGGGCCAGAGCCGTGCGTCGCCGTGCCGAGCGCACCGCCGATCGACTGCTTGTCGATATCGCCCATGTTGGGCAACCCCTGCCCTACTCCATGAAGCTGCTTGGTCAGATCGCCGAGGCGTGTCGCCGCTCCCACCGTTGCCTGCAGTTCGATCGGGTCATGCGACACGAGCCCCTGGAAGCGGTCGAGGTCGAGAATGGTCCCCTCGGTCTCGACCAGCGGCGTGAACGAATGGCCCGCACCGGCGATCCTGATCGGACCGCGCGCCGTTCGGATCGCATCGGCAAGCTCGGCAAGACCGCGCGGTCGCAGGATCGCTGCGTTTCTGGCAACGACGCTTCCGGACCAGTTGCTCCAGGCGAGGTTTACGGTCTGGTTCATGCGCTGCCCTTGCTCTCGCGAACGGCGGGGGCGCGCGATACCCGTCCGCGCGCGTCGAGGATGCAGAAGGCCGCGAGCAGGACGAGCGAGGCGAGCAGGCAGCCGATGCCGAACAGCGGCACGGCTCCGACGCCCCGCGCCGATATCAGGAGCGTCGCGCCGACCGGTCCGATCGCCGCCCCGAGAAGCTGGCCCGCGGGCACGAGCAGCGCCGTGCGCCGGCTGGGATCGGCGACGATCGTCATCCGGATCTGGTAGGGCACGACAAAGAGCCAGACATAGCCGGTGAGAAGGGCTGCAAACCAGAAAAGGGCGGCGCCCGGCACAGCGGCGAAAAGGCAGGCCGCCAGAAGGGCGCCGGCGATCGACAGGGCGATGGCGAGCCTGTAGTCGAGCCGCCTTTCCACGAGCGTGGCGGTGAAGGCGCCCGCCACCTGCACCGCAAGCGCTACGGCCGTGATCAGTCCGACCGTCTGCGCGGTGAGCGCAGATGCCTGACCGAGCGGCTCGAGGAAGGCCCAGAGGGCGCCGATGAACAGGTAGAACGTGAAGATGACGGCGAGTGACAGCATCGCCATCGGCCCGCCGATGCCGGCGCTCACCTGGAGGGTGTCGGGGATCGCCTCGTAGCGGCGGGGCAGGAACGGCACGGCGGCGATCGAGGCGACCGTCAGCAGGGCCAGGGCCTCAAAACCGCCGGCCGAGCCGGATGCGGGGATGACGGCGAGCGCGAGAACCGCCGCCAGGATGCACTGGGCGCCGGTCTGAAGGGTCAGGAAGGTCCCGCCGAGCCGCTCGGGCCGCGTGGAGCGGGCGACCAGTTCCGTGGCGATGGCGACCAGGCCGCCCTCCGCCAGGCCTGCCAGCCCACGCAGTCCGATCACGAGGTACGGGCTGGTGGCCGTCGCGGTCAGATGACAGAGGAGCGCCAGCACAAGCAGAAGCGTCGCAGCCTTCGGGCGCAGGCGGTCGGGGGCGAGCGCCAGCGCCATCACCGCCGAGCCTGCCGCGATCGCGACCATCTCGATGGTCGCGGCCAGCGCGAGCTCGTCGAACGTCATGCGGTTGTCGGCAAAGAGTGCGCCGAGCAGGACGGGTTGAAGACCGAGAATGAGCAGGCCCACGGAACCGGTCCAGAGGGCCGCGGCGACCTGGCCGGGACGTGGATCGCCGCAGAGCCACGCATTCGCCGAAAGCCCCTCTCCTGCGCGGTCCTCCATTCAGACGGCCTCCTGCCCCCATACCGCCGAAATATGATAGGGTATCATATTCACGGAATCGTGATGGTTCCCCCTCGACTTGTCAATGACAAAGTGTGCGCGCGCGAACGGCCGTCAGGAGAAGTGCGGCCGATGGCGCATTTTGGGACGTTCCAGGCGGAGGCGGGAAGAGTTCATTAAGTTTGAGTTGTTTTAGTAGGCTATCATGATGATGCCTCGGTGCCTCCGCGTCCAGCGCGGCGACGCAGCTTCGTTCACGGAAGCAGCCGAGAAGAAGCGAGGGTAGGCAGGTATGACGGCAGAGGCCGATGATCTCGCGCAGCGCCTGCGGCGCAAGCCGAAGCAGGAGCGCAGCCGGGAACGCGTCGAGGAAATTCTGCGCGTTGCAAAGCAATTGATCGGTGAAAAGGGCATCGACGGAATGACGATGCGCGAGGTGGCGCTTCTGACCGGCGGGCCGATCGCATCGGTCTACCAGTATTTTCCGAACAAGTCGGCGATCATCGCGATGCTGTACGAGCAGTACAGCGCGGCGACGCGCGCCGGCATCGAGGCCAGCCTCTGGAAGCTCACCGACCTTGCAGACGTGCGCGACGCCGCCGACGGCATTTTGGACGGCTACTATCTCCGTGTGGCCGGCGACCCTGCCATCCAGGACCTGCTCAACGCGATCCAGGCCGACAAGGAACTCCAGAACATGGACATCACCGAGACGCGGCGGCAGGCGGACCTGTTCTGCCAGCTGTCGTCGCATCTTGTGGCCGAGGGCGATCGCGAGCGGTTCGGCCGGCTGGTCTTCCTGCTGTTCCAGCTCGCCGGAAGCATGGTCCGCCTGGCGATCACGCTGCCGGCGGACGAGGCGGAGAACATGCTGGTCGACTTCAAGCAGATCATCCATGGCCAGCTTGCCGGCTTCTGTCCGGCGGGCAGCCAGCGCAACGCGCCGGAAAGCGCTTGACCTTCCCACGTGGGATGGCTCCAGGGTGGCCGCCTGCAACAGGGAAAGATGAGATGCCGAACGAACCTGCCATTGCCATGATCGTCGAGGACATGACCTGCGGCCACTGTGTCCGCACCATAACGTCCGCCGTGGAGGGTGCCTTTCCCGGCGCCAGGGTGTCGGCGGACCTGGCCACCCATCGCGTCACGATCTCCGGGGCTTCGGACGCGCGCGCCGTTGCGGACGTGGTGGCCGCCGAAGGCTACACGCCGGTGCTCGTGGATGCGGCCGGCGCCCGATAGCGGGCCGGGGCGACGCTGACGCCTGGAAGGGCCGGCAGGGTTACGTAAGTCTGAAAAGCGTATGGCGCCGGAATGGCGCCTGCATTGCAAAAACCCCGGAGACCAGAGGCCTCCGGGGAAGGTGGGGCTCGCCGTGCGGACCGGCGGGTCTGCCCGGGGAGGATCAGAAAAAGCCCAGCGCCTTGGGGCTGTAGCTCACCAGCATGTTCTTGGTCTGCTGGTAGTGGTCGAGCATCATCTTGTGCGTCTCGCGGCCGACGCCGGACTGCTTGTAGCCGCCGAAGGCCGCATGGGCCGGATAGGCGTGGTAGCAGTTGGTCCAGACGCGACCGGCCTGGATCTCGCGGCCGAAGCGATAGGCGCGGTTGCCGTCACGCGTCCAGATGCCGGCGCCCAACCCGTAGAGCGTGTCGTTGGCGATCTCGAGCGCTTCCTTCTCGTCCTTGAAGGTCGTGACAGAGACGACCGGCCCGAAGATCTCCTCCTGGAAGATCCGCATCTTGTTGTGACCCTTGAAGATCGTCGGGCTGACATAGTAGCCGCCGGCCAGGTCGCCGCCGAGATCGTTGCGCTTTCCGCCCGCCAGCACCTCCGCGCCTTCCTGCCGGCCGATCTCCAGATAGGCGAGGATCTTCTCGAGCTGTTCGCCGGAGGCCTGGGCGCCGATCATCGTGGCGGGATCGAGCGGATCGCCCTGCCTGATCGCCTCGACCCGCTTGACGGCCTTTTCCATGAAGCGGTCGAAGATGGATTCCTGGATCAGCGCCCGGCTCGGGCAGGTGCAGACCTCGCCCTGGTTGAGCGCGAACATGGCGAAGCCCTCGAGCGCCTTGTCGAGGAAGTCGTCGTCCTCGGCCATGACGTCGGCAAAGAAGATGTTCGGGGACTTGCCGCCGAGCTCGAGCGTCACCGGAATGAGGTTCTGGCTGGCGTACTGCATGATCAGGCGGCCGGTGGACGTCTCGCCCGTGAACGCGATCTTGGCGATGCGCGGGCTGGTCGCCAGCGGCTTGCCGGCTTCCAGGCCGAAGCCGTTGACGATGTTGAGCACGCCCGACGGCAGCAGGTCGCCCACGAGTTCGGCCCAGACGAGGATCGACGCCGGCGTCTGTTCGGCCGGTTTCAGGACGACGCAGTTTCCGGCCGCAAGCGCCGGCGCGAGCTTCCAGGCCGCCATCAGGATCGGGAAGTTCCAGGGGATGATCTGGCCGACGACGCCGAGCGGCTCGTGGAAATGATAGGCCACGGTGTCCTGGTCGATCTCTCCGATCGAGCCTTCCTGGGCACGAATGCAGGCGGCGAAATAGCGGAAATGATCGATCGCCAGCGGAATATCGGCCGCCATCGTCTCGCGGATCGGCTTGCCGTTGTCGAGGGTTTCGGCGCGGGCCAGCAGTTCGAGATTGTCCTCCATCCGCTGGGCGATCTTCGTCAGGATATTGGCGCGCTCGGTCGTGGATGTCCGGCCCCACTGGTCCTTGGCCGCATGGGCCGCGTCGAGGGCGGCCTCGATGTCGCGCTCGTCGGAACGGGCGACCTCGCACAGCTTTCCGCCGGTGACCGGCGTGAGGTTGTCGAAGTACTTGCCTCCGATCGGCTGGCGCCACTCGCCGCCGATATAGTTGCCGTAGGTCAGCTTGAACGGTGTCTCGACGATCTTCTGATGCAGCATGTGATCCTCCCTTGATCTGGCTCGCTGGAAGCGACGGGCGGGAGTGTGCGTGCGTTTTCTCTAATGGAATAGCGGGGTCGGACGCTTCGGGGGCGCACCCTGTCGCAGGATTGAAACAGATGGCGCCGGCAAATGGAGGTTGGCACGGATTGCGATTTCAAGGGGGGACGGGCGTGTTCGCGCCGCCGTCTGCGCGACCGCAGGGCGGGCGTTCACGTTCGATGGTCGAACAGGCGCCTTCCCGAAGCGGCCGACCATCGGAAGACGGCTGCGATCAATGCAGCTCGAGCTTCTTGATCTTCCGGTGCAGCGTGGCGCGGCTCATGCCGAGCGCTGCGGCGGCACGGGAGATGTTGCCATTGGTGCGCGAGAGCGCGCGGCGAAGCGCTGCCCGTTCCGCCTCCACCAGTTCGCCGCTCGGCGCATCGCGGCCCTCCTGCAGCGCATCGGCGGCGGGCAGTCCGGCGGCGATCCGGCCGTCGTCGAGCCTGAGCGCCAGGCGCGCCGCCCGTGTCGCGCCGACCACGAGATCGTCCTTGTCGACGGCCAGCAGGGCGGATGCCGAGTTGGCGCCGGCCGGCAGCATGATGAAGCGGGCGTCGGTGAAGGCGCTGCGGAACAGATTGATCTCGATGCGCATGGCGGCATCGCGGACCGCCTGCGACAGGATCGACAGCGTCATCTCGTCGACATCGCCGCGGCAGGTGGAGATGTCGAGGGCAGCCGCGAGCTGGCCGCGATGGTCGCGGATCGGGGCGGTGGTGCAGGAGAGGCCGATGTTGGAGCAGAGGAAATGCTGGTCGCGGAAGACGGTCACGCAGCGCTCGTCGGCGATCGCCGTGCCGATGCCGTTGGTGCCGACGCTCGCCTCGGTCCAGACGGAACCGGTCCAGAGACCGAGGTCGTGGAAGTCCTTGTCGTCACCGCGCGCGCCGCGCCGTTCGAGCGCGACGCCATGCCTGTCGGTCAACAGGATGCAGTAGCCGGCCCTGCCGAGCATGGTGAACAACCGGTCGAGTTCGTCGGTGGCGTTTGCCACGAGCTGGCCGGACATCTCCTGGGCAAGATGAAACTCGCGCTCGGTGAGCCGCACCGGCGTGCGCGCCTCTTCTGGCGCGAGGCGGTGCAGCGTCATGCAGCGCTGCCATGAGGCGACGATCGGCGAACTCGCCGCGGCCGAGCCCCGCAGCGCGGTCGAATAGACCTGTTCCGCATGCGCAGTTTCCGCGGGCGCGGGTTGTCCCACCATCGGCTCCTCCCTGAACCGCGGCGGATTGTGGCGCAATCTGCGGTCCGGGGCAACCGCAGCCTGTCGGGAAGCGGGCGGGAGCGGTACGGAAAGTGTCTCAGTCTTGCGACACCTCCGGGCTCGCGTGCGTCGTCCGGCGCGATCTTGCCCCTGCGACGGGCTCGCCTTCCCTGAATACCGGCACAGGAAGGCCTTGATATGTCGACAGTTTGTCTGCAAACAAGGAAGGCAGAAGGCTGCCGGACGGGCGCCGGGACGAGGCAGGAGCAAGGGTTCGATGGAGTCAAGCAGGGCACGGGGCTCCGGCACCCAGTCGGTCTACAACGCCATCCGCCAGGAGATTCTCGCGATGGTGCTGGCGCCGGGCAGTCCGCTGGACGAGGTCCGCCTTTCGGAACGCTTCGGCATGTCGCGGACGCCCGTGCGCGAAGCGCTCCTGCGGCTGGCAGCGGACGGCCTGGTGACGACGCTGCCGAACCGCAACACGGTCGTCTCGGCGATCGATTTCGCGACGTTGCCCGCCTATTTCGAGGCGCTGACCCTGATGTATCGCGCCACGACGCGCGCGGCCGCCATGCACAGGGCGCCGAAGCTGATGGAGAAGGTGCATGCCCGCCAGCGCGACTTCCGCAAGGCGGTCGAGGATCGGGACGCCTTTGCCATGATCGAGGCCAACCGCGAATTCCACGTGGCGATCGCGGAGGTCGGCGGCAACGGCTACTACACGGGTTTCTTCGCGCGGCTCCTCGACGAGGGCCGGCGGATCCTGCGGCTCTACTACTCGACCTTCGAGGACCGCCTGCCGCGGCAGTATGTCGACGAGCACGAGGCGATCATCGCCGCGATCGAGGCCGGCGACGTCGATCTCTGCGACCGGCTGGCGACGCAGCATGCCGCCCAGATCGTCCGCCAGATCCAGGACTATATTGCCCGCGACCTGCGCCAGCCGATGGACCTCGCCGAACGGTAGGGCGGGATCGGGTCCGGCTTCGGCCCCTCCCCCTCCCTTGCACCGGTCAGAGGCGCGGTCCGCCACGCTCCTTCGTCATCTTCACCAGCCGGGCGAAGACCGCCCCGGACTGGCGCACGCCGTCATGTTCGTATTCGTTGGTCACCCAGGTCTCGAGGTTGCCGACGCGCCGTGCGGTTTCCAGCGACAGCCCGGCATCGACATACATGTCGTCGAAGTAGACGGCGGCGGTGACCGGGACCTCGTTGTCGGCAAGCCTCTGCGGATCGTAGAGCCGCCCATGGCGCGGGCGCGCCGCAAGCGCCTCGACGGCCGCCCGGAAGGGCCGCAGCGAGCGTATCTCCTCGAACATCCACGGATACATCATCTCGCCGGTCATCTGCAGCGGCCGGTGCGTATCGGAGAATTCCGGATGCTCGGCGCGGATGCGGTCGGCCGCCCAGGCGGTCGCCCCGTCTCCCTGCGCGTAGATGCTCTCCTGCAGCACGGCAAAGAGCGGATTGGCGTCATAGGAGGTGAGATCCATCACGGAGGCGAGGAAGTGGTCGGACAGCCGATCCTCGGCGGCTCCGGAGAAGGCCTCGTCCATCAGCCAATGGATGTTTTCGAAGCCCGGCGCCATTCCGAGGTCGATGCCGATCGTCTGCAGCCTGCGCACGCTCAGCCGGTCGCCGTCCGGCAGGCGCACGTCGTTGGCGGCGATGAAATCGGCGATGCGGCCGATCCGCTTCCGATCATGGGGATAGCGGCGATAGTAGCGGGCGTTCTTCTCGGCCACGCGCGGATAGGTGCGGCGGTAGATATCGTCCGCGGTTGCCTCCAGCCCGGCGAGGCCGCCGGTGACATAGCAGGCGGCGAGGCCTTCGGGTGCGGCCGAGAGGTAGGTCAGCGTCAGGAAGCCGCCATAGCTCTGGCCGAGCGTTTCCCACTTCACCCCGCCGAACAGCGTCTTTCGCAGGTGCTCGCAATCGGCCACGATGCTGTCGGCGCGGAAATGGCAGAGATAGTCGGCGGCCGCCTCCCCGCTTGCGAAGGCCGCCATGGTGGCGCTTTCGATGCGGGAGCTCCGGCCCGTCCCGCGCTGGTCGACGAGAACGACGCGGTGCGTCTTCAGCGCCTCCGCCAGCCAGCTCGGTCCGCCGCCCGTCGGGCGCGGCGCCTTGCCGCCCGGTCCGCCCTGCAGGAAGACCAAGAGCGGCAGGGTCTCGCGGGCACGGGCGGCATCGCAGACTTCGCGGGCGAAAAGGTCGATCGTCGCGCCGTCCGGCTTCGACCAGTCCAGCGGGACGGGAACGAAGTGGTCGCGGACGAACATTCCGGGGATCGTATATTCGCGAATGGGCACGGATGGCTCCTTGCTTGCTGGACCGCCCGGCTGCGGGGCGCGCGACGGGCTGGCGAATGTGGAACAGCACTAGCGCGAGGCGCGCTCGCCTGCACGCGAAAAGCGGAAGGCGGGGCATTCCGGACATGGTTCGGTACGAACTGGCTGTCGACAAACTGCGCACAATACTCCTATGCTGCACCTTCCGCCGGTGCGCAACACCCGAATGAACCCGAAACCGGAATATCCCATGACCCCTTCCCCTCCTCCCATCTCGGACACCGAACGGCAGACCCGGCTGCAGGCGCTGCGCCGGAACATGGACGCAACCGGCCTTGCGGGCACCCTGCTCGGCTCGACGGAGAGCCTGCGCTATTTCACCGGCCTCGTCTGGCACCAGAGCGAGCGGCTGCTCGGGGCGCTCGTCACGCCGACCGGGTTGACCTACATCGTCCCGGCCTTTGAGAAGAGCCGGGTCGAGACGCTGCCGCATCTGGAGGGCGAGATCGCCGTCTGGCAGGAGGAGGAAAGCCCTGCCGCCCTGGTGGCGTCGCTGCTGGGGCCGCACGGCCGGCTGGCGCTCGACGATGCGCTGCCGCTGTTTGCCTATCATTTGCTTGCCGGCGTGCTCGGGGCGGACCGTCTCGTCGACGGCGGCCGGCTGATCCGGGCGTTGCGACTGGCAAAGTCGCCGGCCGAGATCGCGCTGATCGCCTATGCGATGGGCCTGACGCTGGAGGTGCAACGGCGCGCGCACGCGATCATGCGGCCGGGGATCCGGGCCTCGGAGGTGGTGCGCTACATCGACGAGCAGCACCGGGAACTGGGGGCTGCGGGCGGCTCCACCTTCTGCATCGTCTCGTTCGGCACAGCGACCGCCCTCCCCCATGGCGCCGATGGCGACCAGACGCTTGCTGCCGGCGACGTGATCCTCGTCGATACCGGGACGCGGATCGACGGCTATCATTCGGACCTGACGCGGACCTATGTCCTGGAGGAGCCGGATGCCGCGTTCGCCCGTGCCTGGTCGATCGAGCGGGAGGCGCAGCAGGCGGTGTTCGACGCCGCCCGGCTGGGCGCGCCCTGCGAAAGCCTCGACGATGCCGCACGCGCGGTGATGGCACGCCACGGGCTCGGCCCCGACTACTGCCTGCCGGGGCTGCCGCACCGAGCGGGCCACGGACTGGGGCTGGAGATCCATGAGGAGCCCTATCTCGTCCGGGGCAACGGCACGAAGCTGGCCGAAGGCATGTGCTTCTCCAACGAGCCGATGATCGTCTTTCCGGGCCGGTTCGGGATCCGGCTCGAGGACCACATCCACATGACCGCGTCCGGGCCGGCCTGGTTCACGACGCCCGCCAAAGGACCGGCGGAACCGTTCGGCTGAGGCAGTACGCCGACAGCCGGAATCGAAACAGGCTTGCTTTTGTCGACAGTTTGTATACTGATACAGCCATCGAGAAAAAGGAGGCTTCCCATGACCACCGGCTGGCACGGCGTATTCCCTGCGGTCACGACGCAGTTCAAGCAGGACCTTTCGGTCGACTATGAAGACACGCAGCGCGTGCAGGACGCGCTCGTCAAGGACGGCGTCAACGGCCTGATCGTGATGGGCACCTGCGGCGAGAACAATTCGCTGGATCCGGAAGAAAAGCGCCGGATCCTGAAGGGCGCCGTCGAGGTCGTGAAGGGCCGCGTGCCGGTGATCACCGGCGTTTCCGAGTTCGATACCCGTCGCGCCGTTGCCTATGCGAAGGACGCCGAAAAGCTCGGCGCCGACGGTCTGATGGTGCTGCCGGCGATGGTCTATGTGCCGAAGCCCGACGAACTCGTCGCCCATTTCAAGGCGGTCGCCGAGGCGACCTCGCTGCCGATCATGCTCTACAACAATCCGCCGGCCTACCGCGTCAACATCGGCGCCGACGTGCTGCGGCAGCTCGAGGGCGTCAAGAACATCAAGGCGGTGAAGGAGAGCGCTCCGGATCCGCGCCGGTTCACCGACCTGATCAACGAATTCGGCGACCGCTTCGACATCTTCGCCGGCCTCGACGACGTGGCGCTCGAGGGCCTGTTGCTCGGCGCCAAGGGCTGGGTCTCCGGCCTCACCAGCGCCTTCCCGCAGGAATCGGTGCAGCTGGTCGCCGCCGCCGATCGCGGCGACTGGGAGGAAGCCCGGCGCATCTACCGCTGGTTCATGCCGCTGCTGCACCTGGATGCCGAACACGACCTCGTCCAGTCGATCAAGCTCGCCGAGCAGATCATGGGCCGCGGCTCGGAGCGCGTGCGCATGCCGCGCCTGCCGCTCACCGGCGCCCGCCGGGCCGAAGTGACGGCGATGGTCGAGAAGGCCGCGGCAACCCGGCCGTCGGTATCGTAGCCGAAAGACAAGGGCCGGCGCACGATCGCGCCGGCCGCATCTCTTCTTCAGCCTCGGGCGGTCTTCGCCCGCAGGCTCATCCTTGCGCCACGCCCGCTTCCAGCTTGGCGCCGTCGAATTCCTTGATCATCGCGAGGATCGATCCGGTGTCCGGCATCAGGCAGGCCGCCGTTGCCAGCGCATCGGCGATGGCGGCCGATGGCGCCGAGATCGAGATCGCGCGCCACTGCGCCGGCGCCGGCATTCCGGTGGCGGGGTCGAGGATATGGCCGTCCCGTCCCGTCTGGTCGAAGGTCGTGCCGAGCGGGGCCGAGGTCGCGAGCGCCCGTTGGCGTAGCGCCAGGCGATCGCCCGTCTCCAGCCGTACCGGCCAGGCGTCGCCCTCCGGCCGGCCGCCGAGGGCGCGGAGCTCCCCGGTGTCGATCAGGATCTCGGTCAGGCCTTCGGCCTCCAGCAGCGCGGCGACCCGGTCGGCGACATAGCCCTGGCCGATGCCGTTCAGCGTCAGTGCCATGCCGGGCCGAAGCGTGATCGCCGCCGCGTCGAGCTCCACTTGGCCCCAGCCGGTCCGGCGCCGCACCGCCGCGATGGCCCGCGGATCGGGCCGTCCGCCGCCGGCGGCGGCCTCGGCCCACAGTGCCCAGAGCGGCTGCACGGTCGGATCGAACCGCCCGCCGCTCGCCCGATGCACGGCGCCGGCGAGCGACAGGCATTCCAGAAGCTCGAAGGGCGGAGCGGCGAGATGCCCGTCCCGGTTCAGGAGCGACAGCGCGCTTTGCGGGCGATAGAGGCTGAGAACATCCTCCAGCCGGTCGATCTCGGCCATGACGCGGGCGGCGATGGCCTCTGCGTCGGGATGGTCGAGCCGGATCGAGGCGCGCGCGCCGAGCGCCTGCCCCGTCCACTGGCGAGTGGTTCGCGTCGTGGCGTGCGCTATGGCCGGCAGGCCGGCCAGGGGGGCGGCCAAGGGGACGGCCAGGGCGGTAATCGCGATCAGGCGGCGGCGGGTCATCAGCATGGTTCAACCTCCGGCTTTGTTGGGCAGGGCGCGCAGGCGGCCGCGAAAATCCTCGTCGTCGACGCCTTGGTCCGCGCCGGCCTCGACCGGTGCGAGCACCATGTCGTCGGGAATGTCGGCAAGCGTCAGCACGCGGCCGCCTTCGGCGCGGATGAAGGCCTCGGCGCGCTCGCGGCTGGCAAAGGGCACCGTCTCCGGCGCGCCCATGCCGCCCTGGCGGGCGGAGCCGACGACGTAGAAGGCCTTGTCGGCGGCAATCCAGTTGCCGTCGCCGGGCCGATCCCAGGTCGCGCCGGCATTGCCCATGTCATTGACGTAGACGGCGAGGATCGGCGCGACCTGCTCCGGCCCGCGGACATAGGCGATCGCATCGCGCACCTGGCTGAAAAACAGCGGCGCGGGGCTGCCGTCCAGGAAGACCTGGGCCTTGGGGCCGGGATGCTCGAGAAGGTTCATCTGGCAGTAGTAGCCGAGGGTCTCGGGTGTCATGTCCTGCGGAACGGTGCTTTGGGCCACCTCCTCCTTGCAGGCGGAGAGCAGCGCGAGTGCGGCGAGAAGAAGTGCGGGGCGAAGGTGGCGTCTCATGGCGTCACCTTCCGGAAGGCTGCAACCGCGAGCGCGATCGCGGCAAGCGGCCAGACAAGCAGCGAGGCGGCCGATTGCCAGAGCGGGATCGCGCCCGCCGCCCCGCCGATGCCGCCGGCGGCCGCAACGGCCTGCGCCGCCGACAGGTTGAAGACGCGGAAGGCGTCGGCCGGATTGGCGAGCAGCGCCAGGGGCAATGCGTGCGTGGTAAACGCCCCTCCCCCGTCCGTGACGATCAGCGCCAGGAGCGCGAGATCGTAGAGCACCACCGCCACCAGCCAGAGCGCGATGGCCAGCCCGGCCGCACCCGAGGGACGCCGGGCCAGCACGGACAGCGCATAGCCCGCGCCGAGGAAGGTCGCGCCGAGGAGCACCGAGGTCCAGACCAGCCGCCACAGCGAGCCGAGCCCGTTGATCGCCTCCGGATCGGACCAGACGGCCACGAGCGCTGCCGCGCCATAGCCGAGCGCCACCGCAAGGGCGAGGATCGCCAGGTGCGCGATCAGCTTGCCGAGCAGGATCTGCAGGCGCGAGACGGGATAGGTGAGCAGGAGCGGCAACGTGCCGCGCTCCACCTCGCCGGCCACCGCGTCGAAGCTCATCAGGAGCGCCAGGAGCGGTACCAGATAGACGGCGAGCGAGGTGAGCGAGGCGACCGTCACCGAGAGCCGGTCGACGCCGACGTCGCCCGTCGGCGCCGATCCGGCGGCCGAAAGGACCAGCGCGAACAGCACCATCATGCCGGTGGCGATCGTGACCCAGCGATTGCGGAAGGCGATGCGGAATTCGCACATCGCTGTGGCGAGGATGCGGCTCATTGCCCGTCCCTCCGGCTGAAATGGCTGTAGATGTCCTCGAGGCTCGGCGGGATCACGTCGAGATCGGCGACCTCGCCCCCAAGGGCGGCGATACGCGCGAGAAGCGGCAGCTTTTCCGCCTGCGCGCAGGAAAGGCGCAGGAGACCGTCGCCGCCGGCGACCGCCTCGGGAAAGGCTGCCGTGAGCGACGCTGCGCGCCCGGGCGCCGGGCGAACCAGGAGGGCGATGGGGAGCGCCGCGCGGGCGCGCAGGTCGGCAAGCGTGCCCTCCGCCACCAGTGCCCCGCCCGACAGGATGAGGATGCGGTCGGTGCGGGCCTCCACCTCTGTCAGGACGTGGGAGGAGAGCAGGATCGCGGTTCCCTCGGCGGAAAGGCCGTCGAGCAGGTCGTAGAAGTCCCGCCGCGAAACCGGGTCGAGGCCCGAGGTCGGCTCGTCCAGCACGAGGAGGCGCGGGCGGCCGATCAGCGTCTGGGCGAGGCCGACACGCTGGCGCATGCCCTTGGAATAGGTGCCGATCCGCCGCCGCGCGGCATGGGCAAGCCCGACGCGCGCCAGAAGCTCCATCGCCTGGCGCGGATTTTCGCCGCGCAGCGCCAGATAGTGCCGAAGCTGCTCCTCCCCGGTCAGCGCCGGGTGAAAGGCGACGTTCTCCGGCAGATAGGCCAGCTGCGACCGCGCCGCCGCCGAACCGGGCGCCGCGCCGCACACCGAAACCTCGCCGCCGTCGAAGGGGATCAGCCCGAGGATGATCTTCATCATCGTCGATTTGCCCGCTCCGTTGTGGCCGAGCAAGGCCGCCCGCCGTCCCGCCTCCAGCGTCAGCGAGACCGCCTTCAGCGCCTCGACGGACTGGAAGCGCTTAGTGAGCCGAGAGATCGTCAGTGTCCGTGTCATCAAGGTTTCCTTCGGCCCAGCGGCCGGCGGCCTCGGCTTCGTAACCGAGGATTTCGGGCGGGACGGATATGGTGAGGGGCTGCATCAGGGGGGCGCTGTCGCGCACCCCACCGGGCAGCGTGGCGGGAAAGTCCCGCTGGCTCCAGCGCACGAGCTGCACGGCGGGCGAGCCGATCAGCAGGCTCGCCGCCGGCTGCGACCACAGGATCTGGTCCATCAGGTCGTTGGGCCGGTAGAAGCTGTCGGCGATGCCGTCGCCGTTGAGGTCGAAGGCCGGATGGTCGGACCAGAAATTGCCCCTGCCCCCGTGGCTCCATTCCATGTTGCGGGTGCCGACATATTTCACCTGCTCGCGGTTTGCGACGAAGGCGTTGTCGGTCAGCACGTTCTTCTCCGAGCCGGCGGTGAAATGGATGCCGATGCCGCAGCCCTCGAAACGATTGTTCCAGATGAGGTTCTTGTGGGCGTTGTAGATGAAGAGGCATTTCTTCGCGCCGCCGCGCACCAGGTTGCCGGTGACGTCGGCGTTGTTGGCGTAGTTCAGCATCAGCCCGTGCTCGCGGTCGCCGAGGCTGAGATTGTCGCGGATCTTCGTCCGTTCGGAGAACATGATGGCAAAGCCGAGGTGGTTGCCGATCGAAAGATTGCCGGAAACCTCGGTGTTGCGGGTGTACATGAAATGCACGGCAAAGCGCAGGTCGCGCATGAGATTGCCGCGATAGACGCTGTCGGCGCTGGCGTTGGAAAAGATGCCGTCGCGGCCGTAGCGGATGACATTGCCCTCCAGCAGCGTGCCGGGGCTGTTCCAGACATAGATGCCGTTGCCGCGTTCGTTCATGCGCGGGCTGTTCGTGCCGATGATCTCGTTGCCGGTGACGGCGGCGTTGCGT
This sequence comes from Hyphomicrobiales bacterium, assembly GCA_900469965.1. GTDB lineage: Bacteria > Pseudomonadota > Alphaproteobacteria > Rhizobiales > Rhizobiaceae > Mycoplana. Next base: position 42,855 of record UBZP01000017.1, read on the forward strand.
CCGCCATGCACGTCGATCCCGTGCATGTTTCCGGTGACGAGCAGCTTTTCGATGCGGGCGCGATCGGCCCCTTGCAGGATCTTCACCCCGGCGTCGAGATCCTGGTTGACGCGGCCGGAGCCGGTGACGGTGAAGCCCGTCAGGGTGACGTCCGGGGCGGATATCGTCACCACGCTGCCCCTTCCCTGCCCGTCCACCACCGCCCCGCGCGGGCCGCGGATGGTGAGCGGACGGTCGATGGTGACGGGGCCGGCATAGGCCCCGTCTGTGAGCATCAGCACGTCGCCGGGTGCTGCCCCGGCGACGGCGGCTGCGAGGCTGCCCGTACCCGGCGCGACCGTGCGCTCCGCCGCAGCGAGCGGCGAGGCGAGAAGAAGGCCGATCAGCAGGGCGAGCCGGCGCATGGATCAGGCTTCCTTCGGTTCCACGAACATGCGCCCGCGCATTTCCATGTGCAGGGCATGGCAGAACCACTGGCAATAGTACCAGTAGACGCCCGGATTGGCGGCGATGAAGGTGACCGAGCTCGTCTGCTGCGGCCCGATCTCCATCGCCACGCCATGGTTGCCCAGGGTGAAGCCGTGCGTCAGGTCGTCGATCTCGTCGAGGTTGGTGACGATCACCGTGACCTCGTCGCCCTCCTTCACCGTGAAGCTCTCCTGGCTGAAGCTCGGCGCGACCGAGGTCATGTAGACGCGCACCTTGTTGCCGTCGCGGATCACGGCATCGGTCCATTCGTCCAAGTTGACGCCGTCGGCCTCGGCCTGCTTGCGCGTCTCGGCCCACATCGGGTCCTTGCGGTCCCAGGTCGAGCGGATGTTCGGCAGGATGGACGGCGCCACGGCGATGGCGTCATGCGGCTCGGCGAAGGTCGGGCCGTCGTGCACCAGCACCATCTTGTCGCCGGAGATGTCGATCAGCTGGTCGTTCTCCGGCTTCAGCGGGCCGACGTTCAGGAAGCGGTCCTTGGAGAACTTGCACAGGCACACCAGCCAGTCGTTGGTCGCATCCAGCGTCTCGCCCATCACCGACTTCAGGTGGCCCGGCTGGTACTGGACGTCCAGCTTGTCCTTGATCGGGTTGATCTTTTCGCCGGCATAGGCGCGGATGGCCTCCTCGATGTTCCACTTCACCACCTGGCTGTCGAGGAAGAGCGAGGTATAGGCGTTGCCGCGCCCGTCGAAGGCGGTGTGCAGCGGGCCGAGGCCCAGTTCCGGCTCGGCCACCACGGCGCTGCGCGGCTCGGCGTTTTCGTAGAACAGCGCGTCGAACTTCGTCACGTCGAGCACGGTGACGGTCGGCGAGAGCTTGCCGGCAATGCACAGGTGCTTCTTGTCCGGCGCCATGTTGCAGCCGTGCGGGTTGTTGGCGATCGGGATGTAGCGGGTGAAGAGGGACTTGGCCTCCTTGCGACCGTCCACGACCTTGACGCCGTTGATCTCCTCGTACTGGCCGGCGGCGATCGCCTTTTCGATCTCGGCGAGGTTGAAGATGACGACGTGGTCCATTTCGGACTTGGTCATCTCCTCCAGCGTCGTGCCCATCTCGGAGTTGTAGCTGGTCGAGAACGCCCACTTGCCCTCGTAGTCGGCGTCGCAGTTGTCGAGGTTGCCGGACACCTTCACCTGCCAGGCGACTTCCCACTTGTCGGCGTCGACCGCGGTGAAGATGTTCACATAGGACGATACGTCCTTCATGTTCGAGCCGTCATTGACGAGCGGGGCTTCGTCCTCGCCGTTGCAGAACACGTAGTTTGAGCGCGGCCATTTCTGCGGACGCAGGCCGTGGATCCCCTTGGCGTTGGGAATTTCCAGGATGGCGTCGGTCTTCATCACGTCGCAGCGCACCCGCGCCACGCGGGTGTTGGCCTTGTCGTTCATGAACAGGTAGCGACCGTCGTACCTGCCCTCGGTGAAGGACATGTGGACATGGTGCAGGTCGCCGTTGTCGTGGATCTTCTTGCCGTTGGCGGCAAGCTGCTTCTTCGTCTTCTCCGACATCGTCCGCTGGTGGATGCGGATCGATTCATTGGTCTGCCCCCAGCCGGTGGCCGAGCACCGGTTGAACACCGGCACGCGCATCAGCTCGCGCATCGAGGGAATGCCGAGAATGCGCATCTCGCCGGTCTGGCCGGAGGACCAGAAGCCGTAGTAGTCGTCCAGCTTGCCGGGCGCGACGGCACCGTCCGCCCCGGCGGCGGCGGCGCGGGCCGGGGTCGCCAGCCCCGCCGACCCGAGGCCGAGCGCGGCCGGCCCCATCGTGCCGGCCAGAACGGCGGTGCCTGCCGTGGCGCTGAACAGCGCGCGACGGCTCATTCCCTTGTTTTCCTTGGATTCCATGATCGGCTCCTTGTGGTTAGACGGTTGGTTGGTGGATCGGGGCGCCGCCGGGGCTCGCCGCGAGCTTCGCCCGCGACTTCATCTTCTTGATCACCACGGGGCAGACGGATTCAGACTGGTAGAGCACCTGGCAGTGCAGGCAGTTGATGCACTCGTTCGGGTTGATCTCGCCGGTGCGGTGGATCGCCTGCACCGGACACTGGTTGGAGCAGGTCTGGCAGGGGTTTCCGCATTCGTGGTAGCGCTTCAGCCAGTCGAACATGCGGATGCGCGCCGGGATCGCGAGTGCCGCACCCAGCGGGCAGAGGTAGCGGCAGTAGAACCGCTCGACGAAGAGCCCGGCGACGAGGAGTGCGGCCGCATAGGCCACGAACGGCCAGGCGCGGATGAACTTCAGGATGATCGCGGTCTTGAACGGCTCGATCTCGGCCAGATGCTCCGCCTGCTCGACGCTCATTAGCGAGACGCCGAAAAGACCGAGGAAGATCATGTACTTGATCGGCCAGAGCCGCTCATGCAGGCCCCAGGGCAGCGTCCATTGCGGCACGTGCAGCTTGCGCGCGATCTGGTTGGTCAGCTCCTGCAGGGCGCCGAAGGGGCAGAGCCAGCCGCAATAGGCGCCCCGCCCCCAGAAGAGCAGCGCGGCGGCGACGGCGAACCACAGGATGAAGGTGAGCGGATCGAGCAGGAACGCCTGCCAGCTGAAGCCGGACACCAGGCTGCCGAACAGCGCCATAAGATTGACAACCGAAAGTTGTGCATTGGCGTACCAGCCGAGGAAGACCAGCGTCACCGTCAGGAAGGCCATGCGGAAGATGAAGAAGCCCTTGGCGTTCCTGACCGCATAGGTCTGGAAGAAGAACACCCCCGTCAGCACGACCAGCATGGAACCGAGGACCGCGATCTTCAGCTTGGAGTCCCGCCAGATGCGCCTCCACAGGTCCGCCTGCGCGGTCCCCTCCCCGCGGTCGGCGACGGCGACGACGTCCTTTGCCGGCGGCGTGACGGCGCGCAGGTATTTCTGCGGCAGCTGGTAGCCGAGATCGAAGGTGTGGAAGACCTTCTCGATCGGCCCGACCTCGCGCTGCGCCAGAAGCTGGATGCGGAAGGGCCTGGTCGGATCGAAGCCGAGGCCGGCGGGAATTCGGAACAGGTCCATCTCGGTGAATTCCGGCGCACCGGCCAGGGCGACGCCGCCGAGGCGGCGATGGTCGCGGTCGCGAAAGCGCACCGAGACATCGTCCTGGATCAGCACGATACGGTCGAAGATGCCGCCGCGCACATAGCCCGAGCCCTTGAACGAATAGAGCCCGCGCGCCATCACCGCGATGGCGTTTTCCCCCTCGCCCAGCCAGCCCTCGAGATTGGCCTCCTCGGCCGGACCCAGCAGCGCCTTGCCGACCGGGGGAACGGAGACGAGCGCCGCCTGCATGTCGATGAAGGTGGTTTGCGGCGGTTCGGCGAGCGCGCGTTCCCGGGCGCGCTCGTCGGGATGCTCGGCGAAGGCGGCATTGACCTGGGCCACGTCCAGCGACAGCCGGCGCAGGGTGCCATCGCCCTCGGCTTCGGCCCAGTCCGCCGGCGGGGCGGCGGCGGGATCGATCTCGAAACGGGGGCCGGCATTGGCCGTTTCCGGGGCCAGGCCGCCGAGGCCGAGGGCGCGCGCCACCTTCAGGCCGGAACGGACGATCGAATCGTCGATCACCATCACCGTCACGGTCGCGCCGGAGATGATGTCCACCTCATGCGCGGTGCCGCCGGATTTCGCCTCGGCGACGAGGTCGAGCCCGGCATAGCCGGCAACCAGCGCCTTCACCTTCGCCTCGGGAATTCCGATGAGCACGATCGGCTCGGAATGCTTCACCAGCCTGACGCCGACGATCTTCGCATCCGTGCCGATCGCCACCAGCGTGTGGATCGGCTTGCCCGAGTAGCCGGTCGTTCCGACGAAATCGGAGGTGACGAACGCCCAGGCCACCGTCTGGCCGCCCTTCAGCACCGGCGCCACCGCGAGATCGTCGCGCACGGGGCCGAAACCGTCGGCGCCCGGCACGAGCTCCGAGGCCACCGTGTCCGGCAGATACTCCTGCAAGACCGTCGCTGCGCGGGCGGAGACCGCAAGGCACAGACTGGCGCAAAGCAGAACGACAAGACGGAAGAGTTTCATTCCAGGGCATTCCAGCAAATTGTTGCCGGAGCATTGGAATGTTCACGCCATCAGGTCTTTGCGCTGAATCAACCGGCTTATGAATACACGGCGATGCCGGGGCCGGTGCGTAATTCGGACGCAGTGCCACGCGCTTAATTGTGCGTCCTGGCGCGTTGCATTCGCATGACTGTGCATCTTAACCCTTCGTTAACGATAAACCGTTTGACCGGCCGGGCAAATCAGTTGAAAAACAGTCGCGACGGAATTTTTCCGACTTTCTCCAATTAACCGTCGGGCTCTCATGGAAAACGCACTCAGACGACCCCAGGACCTCCTGTCCTCCGCCGACCGGATCATGCGCCATTCGCAGTTGCTGTCGGCGCAACTGCAAAATCTCCGGCAGCAGATGTACCCGCCCGAGGCGATGAAATCGCTGCGGACGTTCTCGTCGAAGGATGCGGCCGCCCTTCTCGGCGTCGCCGAATCGACGCTGCGCCAGATGTCGCTGGATGGTGAGGCGGTGATCCCCGACCGGCAGGACAACGGCCGGCGCGTCTACACGCTGCCGCAGGTTAACGAGATACGCGCCTACCTGGCCAACCGGCGCCCGACCGAGGCGCTGGAGTTTCTGCCGCGCCGGCGCGCCGGCGACAAGCTGCAGGTGCTCGCGATCGCCAACTTCAAGGGCGGCTCGGCGAAGACGACGACGACCGTGCACCTGGCCCACTATCTCGCCCTGCAGGGACTGCGCGTCCTTGCGATCGACCTCGATCCGCAGGCATCGCTCTCCACCATGTTCGGCTACCAGCCGGAATTCGACGTGGACGCGAACCAGACGCTCTATGCGGCGATCCGCTACGACGAGAACGAGCGGGTCCCCCTCTCCGCAGTCATTCGGCGCACCTATTTCGACGGCGTCGACATCGTGCCCGGCAACCTCGAACTGATGGAATACGAGCACGAGACGCCGCAGGCGATCGCCAAGGGCCTGTCGCGCGGGGACGGGATGTTCTTCCGCCGGCTGAAAACCGTTCTCGGTGAGGTCGAGGACCGGTACGACGTCGTGCTGATCGACGCGCCGCCGCAGCTCGGCTATCTCACCCTCGGGGCGCTCTATGCGGCGACGGGGCTCTTGATCACCGTCCACCCGGCCATGCTCGACGTCGCCTCGATGAACCAGTTCCTGGCGATGACGAGCGACCTGCTCGGCGTGATCGAGGACGCCGGGGGCACGCTGGAGCACGACTTCATCCGCTATGTCCTGACCCGGCACAATCCGCACGACGTGCCGCAGGTGAATGTCGTGGCGCTGCTGCGTTCGCTGTTCGGCGAGGACGTGCTCGCCGCGTCGGTCGTCGACACGACCGCCATCGCCAGCGCGGGCCTTGAGAAGAAGAGCCTCTACGAGATGACGCGAGGCAGCGTCGGCCGTGATACGCTCAACCGCGCGCTCGAATCGGTCGACGCCGTGAACGCCGAGATCTTCCGCCACATCAAGACAGTCTGGGGACGCAAATGAACAGCGCCAGTGATCGATCCAAGCGAATGAAGGCCATGTTCGGCGGCATCAACGCCGACGAGCTGGCCGCGGCGGTCGCCCCCTCGCCGCTGTCCCAGGCCGGCCGGCGGGTATCCTCCGGTGCCGTGCGCTCGATGCAGGATTCCTTCTCCGCCATCGAGGACGAGAACGCCCGCCTGCGCGAGCAGATCGCGGGCTCCGAGGCCGTCGTCGAACTCGGCCCCGAGCAGGTGGTCGCCTCCTTCGTGCGCGACCGCATGGACGGCCAGGTCGATCCGGATCTCGCGGAGCTGGTGCGCAGCATCGGCGAGCACGGCCAGCAGGTGCCGATCCTCGTGCGCCCGCACCCGGACGGGAACGGGCTGTTCCAGATCGCCTACGGCCATCGCCGGTGGCAGGCGGCGCGCGAACTGGGCCGCCCGGTCAAGGCGATCGTGCGGGAGCTGTCCGACGACGCCCTCGTCATCGCGCAGGGCAAGGAGAACAGCGAGCGGAAGGACCTGTCCTTCATCGAGCAGGCGCTTTTCGCGCAGGAGCTGAAGGAGCGCGGCTTCGACAGGCAGACGATTGCCGCCGCACTCGGGCGCAGCGAAGACAAGGGCCTGGCCTATATCTCGATCCTGACCTCGCTCGCTGGCGCGTTGCCGCAGGAGATCGTCCGCAAGATCGGCCCGGCGCCGAAGACCGGCCGGCCGAAATGGGAGAAGCTGGCGGCGCATTTTTCGGACCGCAAGCTCCCGGCCGCCCGCTCCTCGGCGGCGAACGGGCTGATGTCGTCCGACCGATGGCTGCGCGCCGACAGCGACGGTCGTTTCGCCCTGCTGCTCGCGCTGCTGGAGGCCAAGGAAAAGCCGGCGCCGGCGAAGAGCGTCATCAAGGATACGGCCGGCCAGGATGCGGTTTCGATCGAGCGGGCAGGGACGGTGACGCGCTTTTCCGTCGACGAGCGGCAGGTTCCGGGCCTTGCGGAGTGGCTGGCGCGGCAGCTGCCGGAGCTGTTGCAGCGCTTCGAGCAGTCGCGAGGCTGAACCGACCTTTGGGGCCCGCCGGCGTCGGCGGGCCCTGCAAGCGCTCCCGGGCGGGGGGCTGAGGGCCGTCGCCCCTCTTATTGCACTGAAATCAAAGCATAAATTTCAAGGGCGTTTCAGCTGTAACACCCCTGGTAAGCAAGCAGGGCAGCGCCGGATTGCGAATCGCGGGACGCGCCACCACCCGCCTGCCGATCCGCCCTGCCCGTCGTCAATCGCCCGATCCAAGGCCTTGAAATATCTTGCTAATCGATTTGATTTTCTTTCAATCGATTTGGTTTAGGCTAGGCGCCGGTCGGCCTGTTGCAACGCCCGTTGCTTCTGTGATTAGTGCCAACCACCCAGGAATTTTTGTCAGAACAGGGAGATACGGAATGGCGTTGATTACCATGCGGCAGTTGCTCGATCATGCTGCAGAGAACGACTACGCGCTGCCGGCGTTCAACGTGAACAACCTCGAATACATCCAGGCGGTCATGCGTGCCGCCGACGCGACCGATTCTCCGGTGATCCTGCAAGCGAGCCGCGGCGCCCGGGCCTATGCCGGCGACGCCTTCCTGCGTCACCTCATCCTCGGTGCGGCCGAGGAATATCCGCATATCCCGGTCTGCCTGCATCTCGACCACGGCGACCAGCCCTCCACCTGCATTTCCGCGATCACCAACGGGTTCACCTCGGTGATGATGGACGGGTCGCTGCTGGCCGACGGCAAGACGGTCGCAAGCTACGAATACAATGTCGGCGTCACGGCGGAAGTGGTGAAGATCGCGCATGCGGCGGGCGTGTCGGTCGAGGGCGAACTCGGCTGTCTCGGCAACCTGGAAACGGGCGCAGGCGACAAGGAAGACGGCCACGGGTTCGAGGGCAAGCTGTCGCGCGAGGAGCTCCTGACCGATCCGGACCAGGCGCTGGATTTCGTCAGCAAGACGGGCGTCGACGCGCTCGCGGTCGCGATCGGCACCAGCCATGGCGCCTACAAGTTCACGCGCGAGCCGGACGGGGAGATCCTGTCGATCGAGACGATCGCGAAGATCAACCGGAAACTGCCGAACACGCATCTCGTCATGCATGGCTCGTCCTCCGTCCCGAAGGAACTGCAGGATCTGTTCAACGCCTATGGCGGGCAGATGAAGCCGACCTGGGGCGTGCCGGTGGCGGAGATCCAGAAGGCGATCCCGCTCGGCGTCCGCAAGGTCAACATCGACACCGATCTGCGCCTGGCGATGACCGGGACGATCCGCAAGCAGTTCACCGAGAACCCGGAGAACTTCGATCCGCGCAACTACCTGAAGCCGGCGACGGCCCTGATGGTCGAGGTCTGCAAGGAACGCTTCGAGGCGTTCCGCTCGGCCGGCAAGGCCTCGAAGATCCGCGTCAAGCGTCTGCCGGACATGGCCAAGGCCTACGCCGCAGCATGAGCAAGGCGGTCCGGCGGGGAGGGGACTTCCCGTCCGGACCGGCCATCGGTCGCCGGCGCCGCGGAGAAATTCGCGGCGCCGTTTTCGGTTCTTCGGGTCACGTCCGGCGGCGCATGGGTGGAGATCGATCCCGGATCGCGTGCCGGCCCACCAAACCGGATATTATGGTTAAGAACCAGTGAATAAAGCAAACTGCCAGTTTGCTTTCGTAGCGTGCCGGCAGCCCCGATAAATCAGACTGTTACCCCGGTCGCGGAATGACCCGGACGACCATGAAAAGCCGCCCGACAGGGCAGGGGAGGGGTTCGTCTTGGATCCCCGATGGACAGGGGCGGTTGCCTCCCCGGATCCGCGACGGCCCGTTTCATGGATACTGGTGCGGGATGATCCGCTGGGCGTCGACGGCGGCATAGGCGTGGCCGATCGTGTCCGGATCGCGAAGCGCGCGAGACGCCAGTTGTGCGACGTCGGCCCGGTGGATGAAGCCATGGACGTCCGCGCCCTGCAGCAGAAGGCCGCGCCCCGTCGCCGGCTCGGACACGAGGCCGCCGGGACGCAGGATCGTCCAGTCCAGCGTGGTCGCCCTCAGCCGTTCCTCCGCCCGGGTCTTGGCGTCCACCGCTGCGCCGAAGGCTGCGATCGCACGGGCGGAGCGAAACGGCGCCATCTCGCCGCAGCCGATCGAGGTGACGAGCAGAAGGCGCCTGACCCGGCCGGTCGCCACCGCCGCGTCGATGACGTTGATGTTGCCCTCGTCGTCGGCCCGGCGCCCGTCGCGCGCCTGTCCGCCCAGCGTGGAGACGATCTCGAAGTCGCCGCTGATCCGGCTCATGACGCCCGCCACGTCGGTCGGGGACAGGGCATCGCAATGCTCGACGATCGCGCCGGTGTCGGCGAGCGCGGTGACGTCCGACTGCCGCCGGACGGGGGCGACGACATACCGGCCAGCGGCGCATTCCAGCCGGGCCAGCTCCAGCCCGACACCGCGACTGGCGCCGAAAATCAAAAGCGGCCGCATCTCAGGCATCCGCCGTCTCGGAAAACAGCGTGGCCAGCCGGTCGAAGCGTTCGACCTGGTCGGCCTTCAGCTTCTTCTGCGCGTCCCGTCCGACGTAGATCTTGAAGATGGTCTCGCCATGGGCGTTGAAGAACTGCACCGACATCGTCTCCATGCCCATGAAGGGGCGGCGGACCAGGAAGATGGCCTTGCAGTTTTCCGGGCGCAGGTGGCCGGAAAGGCCGGACCCGCCGCCCTGGAGGTTGTACATGCCGTGGCCCATTCTGCCCCGGGGCAGCGGCCCGGAAAACTCGACGATCGCATCGGGCGTGTGGACGATGAAGGTGATGTCGCCCCACTCGGCGATATCGCCGAGCACCTCGACGAACCGGCTGCCGTCGATGCGTGTCACGCCGCCCGGAAGGCATTCGACGACGCACTGGAGCGACACTCCGAATTGCTGCGCCAGGGCTTCGAGTATGCCGTCCGGCTTTTCGGCAATGGCCTGCCGTATCCGATCGCACGTTTCCGAGTGGCTGATGTTCTGCATGGGATGGCTCCTTCAAAGGTGATTTCAGTCAGGCGGCATCGATTGCGGATTGCAGCCTGTGTTCGAGGATGTCGTGGAAGGCGGAGATCAGGTTCGCGTACCAGAAGCGTCCCGCAACGGTGAGTTCGACCGTGTCGCCCACAAAGGAGAGCAGTCCGGTTTCCTGCCATTGGGAAAGAAGGGGGGCGAACGACGCTGCCACCTCGTCACCTGCGAGCGCGGCAAGGGCCGCCATGTCGAGCCGGCCGACCTCGAAGCTCGCCGTGACGAAGTTGCGCAAGGGCTGCAGGGCGTCGGATGTGGTGACCATGCCGAGCGGCTTGCGGCCGGCGGCGAGGTCCTGCCGGTACTGCACCAGGTCGCTGGCAAGCGCGTAGCTGATCTCACCGATCGAACCGCCCGCGCCGGAGCCGAAGGCGATGCAGTCCGCGCCCTCCTTGATGAGGAGGTTGTAGAGGTTTCTCTCGCGCGTCGTGCGGCCCCAGTGGTTGTTGCTGATCTGCCGCCAGTTCCGGCGCCGGAAGAATTTCGCGCCGGCGTCGTAGAAGCCGCCCAGTTCCGCAAGGCCGGGCGCGGCGGGGAACTTTCCCGCGGCAATCGCCGTCGAGAGCGGGGTGCCGGGAATGAGGTTCAGCCCGTAGAGGTCGATCCCGTCCGGGGCGAGCGCTGCGGCCGTTTCAAGGTCCTGCCGCCAGACCTCCGGCGTCTGGCCCGGCAGGCCGTAGATCAGATCGATCACCAGCGCCGCCCGGTCGCGGTCCCGCAGGTCTTCCAGGAAGCGGATGGCCTCCTCGCGGCTGGCGCGCCTTCCCTGCCTGCGGCGAACGGCCGTGTCGAAACTCTGGACGCCGATCGAGAACCGGTTCGCGCCGGCTTCGAGGCAGGCGTCGATCTTCTCAGGGTCGAAATGAATGATGCGCCCTTCGACCGTGATCTCGCAGTCGGCGGCGAGCGGCAGCTCGGCCCGGACCGTCGCGATGATGCGGGACAGTTCCGTGGCGCCCAGCGCCGTCGGCGTGCCGCCGCCGAGATAGACCGCATGGACCGGACTGTTGCGGATCGCCGGCGATGCCGCCTCGCGGCGGATCTCTTCCACGACGAGGCCGGCGTAGTCCGCGCCCGCATCCGGCACATAGGCGTTGCGGTAGAAACCGCAGAACAGGCAGTGATTGGCGCAGAAGGGAACGTGGATATAGGCGAGACGCTTGCGCGGAGGGGAGGGGACAGACAGGATCTGCTGCCATGTCGCCTGAAACTCGCCCGGCGGGAGACGCTGCCGGCCCCGGAACGGCATGACGGCACTGCGGCGGGCAAACGCATCGCGCAACGGATCCGAGCCGTCGCCGCTTGCAAAATGTCGCGAGAACTCCCCACCCACCATCGATCTGCCGGCCCCGCCCGATTTCCTGATCATCGCGGCGGACCCTATCGACGATAAACTTGAGTACTTTGCTCCACATCAAATACGGGATTGGTTTCGCATGTTTATTGCTACGACCGTCGCCTGCAGCGTGCGGGCTCGTTCCTTCCCGTGTTTGCCGCATCGCAAACACTGCGACAATAAGACGGGCCGGAAGACTGTTCAGGGTGAGGCGTGCTTGGTAAAGGCAGGGCACGAGAGGGTTCGATGAAGAGACGGACGCAACAGCGCAGGAACGGAATGGTGGCTCTGGCCGCCGCGATCCTGTTTGCGTTGCAGGCCCTCCTCGGCACGTTCGCGACCGCGGCGGCCGCCGCCACTCCGGCGATGGTCGATGCGTTCGGCGATCCGCTCTGCATCACCCATCTGGAACAGCAGCCGACACCCGAGCCCGGCAAGGACCACTCGGCTGCGCCGGACTGCTGCACGCTTCTCTGCGGCGTGGCGACAGGCTTCGTGCCGACCGATCCCGGTGTCGCCACCCTGTTCAATCCGCTTGCCCAGCCATCGCAGCGGATGCCTGGCGGCCATGCGGCCCCGCTCGGGCCGGCGCATGACGACCTTCCCGGCCATCCGCGCGGTCCCCCACTGGCCGCCTGATCGCACGCCGGCAACTCGTTCGACTGGACATGACGTTTCGACCGACCCCGCGTGACCGCGTCTGCGGGCGGGGAGGGCAGGGGTCTCGGGGCTATCGCGCCCCGGCCGTCACCTGACCTGTCGTCGACCGAGCCAGCCGGCGCCCGCGATCCCCCGTCGCTTTTTCCCATTCCAAACCATGCCGGCAAGATGACCGGCTCCATTGGAGAACGACTATGCTGAAGAAAACTCTCGTCACCGTCGCCGCCCTCGCGCTCGGCGCAGGAACCGCCTTTGCCCACGTCTCGCTGCAATTGAAGGAAGCGCCGGTGGGATCGACCTACCGCGCGATCTTCCAGGTGCCGCACGGGTGCGAAGGCAAGCCGACGAACACGGTTCGCGTGCAGATCCCCGAGGGCGTGATCGCCGTCAAGTCGCAGCCGAAGGCCGGCTGGAAGCTGGACAAGATCAAGGGCCCTTACGCGAAATCCTATGACTACTACGGCACGCCCACCAGCGAAGGGGTCAAGGAAGTGGTCTGGAGCGGCGGCGCGCTTGCCGACGACGAGTATGACGAGTTCGTGCTGCGGGTCTACCTGACGAAGGACCTGAAGGCCGGCGAGACGCTCTATTTCCCGGTCGTGCAGGAATGCCCGGACGGCATGGCGGAGCGCTGGATCGAGATTCCGGCAAAAGGCCAGTCGGCCGACGACCTCGAGCTGCCCGCACCGGGCGTGACGCTGATCGAGGCTGTGGCCGGTCATTGACACTGACGCGGCCGGCGCCATCGTGCGCCGGCCGTGCCTGTCGTTCGGAGTTTTCTCGTGCTCGCATGGAACCGCAGTCTTGGACGATCCGGCATCCTGGCCCTGCTGGCCGGCCTGCTGTGGTGCTGCCTCGCCGGCATGGCGATGGCGCATGCATCGCTGACGGGGGCGGTCCCGCCGGACGGCGCGGTCATGGGCGCACCACCGAAGACCCTGTCTCTGTCCTTCAGCGAGCCGGTGTCGCCGCTGGTGCTGAAGCTGATCCGGCCGGATGGCCAGGCGACGGCGCTCGATGATTTCATTCTTCGCGACACCACGCTGGATATCACCACCCCCGACGGCCTCGGGGCAGGGACCCATGTGCTGACCTGGCGCGTCGTCTCGGAGGACGGCCACCCCGTCGCGGGGTCCACGATCTTTTCGATCGGCGCGCCGAGCAAGGGGCCGCAGGCTGAGGGCGCGCCGATCGACTGGCCCCTGCGATCCGCACTCTGGCTTGCCCGGATCGCGATGTATGTCGGCCTCTTCTTCGGCATCGGCGGCGTCTTCGTGACGCGCTGGCTGACGCCCGGCGAGACCCCGCGGCTCGCCCGGGCGGCAACGCTGCTGGGCCTCGTCGCGACGGCGCTATCGCTTGGATTGCAGGGCCTCGATGCCCTTGGCGCGCCGCTGGCCGCGCTTTTCGATCCCGCCGTCTGGAAGGCCGGCTTCGCGACGAGCTTCGGCGCGACCGTCGTGGTCCTGTCGGCGGGTTTCTGCCTTGCCGTCGCTGCCGCCCGCTCCGGGTCGGCGGCCCTTGGCCGGGCGGCATCGCTTATGGCACTTCTTGCGGGAAGCGGCGCGCTGGCCCTGAGCGGCCATGCGAGCGCCGCCGCTCCGCAATGGCTGACGCGCCCGGCGGTCTTCGTTCATGCGATCACGATCGCGATCTGGATCGGCGCCCTCCTGCCGCTGGCCGCTGCCCTGCGCGGCGATCCCGACGTCGGCCGGCAGGCGCTCGGCCGGTTCTTCCGGCTGATCCCGCTCTGCGTTGCGTTGCTCGTCCTGGCCGGCCTGCTTCTGGCTGCCATCCAGGTCCGCGACCCTGCCGCACTGCTATCGACCGCCTATGGCAAGGTGCTTCTGGCGAAGGGTGCATTGCTGGCGGTTCTGTTCGGCGTGGTCGCCCTAAACCGCTGGATCCTCACCGGCCCGGCGGCCGAGGGCGACTGCAAGGCCGTACGCCGGCTAAGGAAATCCATCGCCGTCGAGATCCTGATCGTCGTGGCCGTCCTCGCGGCCGCTTCGGCGTGGCGGTTCACGCCGCCGCCGCGCGCGCTCGCCGTCACGGCGGCGCAGCCGGCTTCGGTTCATATCCATGCCGACAAGGCGATGGCGCAGGTCGCCATCACGCCGGGGCATGCCGGACCCGTCGCGATCTCGGCCGTCGTTCTTTCCCCCGACTTCAGCCCGCTCGCCGCCAAGGACGTCACCTTCGTGCTGTCGAACGCGCAGGCAGGCATCGAGCCGATGCGCAGGAAAGCCGCCCTGCAGGCGGACGGGACATGGCTCGCGTCCGACGTCGTCGTTCCGCTCGCCGGTCAATGGCAGCTGCGCATCGACATCCTCATCAGCGACTTCGAGCTCCTGCGCCTGCAGGACGCAATCACGTTGCGCCCCTGAGAGCAAAAGGTGTCGCACCAAGGAGGTGCGGCACGCTTCAGTCCAGCGCGCGGGTCACGTCGTCGAAGAGTTCGTCGACCTCGAGCTGCCGGTCGATCAGCCCCTGCTGCCAGGAATAGCGGATGATCGTCTGAAGCGTCTTGCGGTTGGCCTCGACGCCGTAAGGCCGCGTGTCGAAACCCTTCAGCCCGGCCTTGGCCTTGCTTTCCTTCAGCATCCGGTAGAGTTCGCGCACGATGTCGGGCCGCTCCTCCGACAGGTCCTTGCGGACGACGAAGACGTGGTTCAGCGGGATCACGCCGGTCCGTTCGTACCAGGCCCTGGCGGCTTCCTGCGGGTCGGGGATGACGGTCTTCAGGCGCGGATCGTCCGGCATGTTGCTGCCCAGCATGGCGGCATCCAGCGAGCCGTCCAGAAGCATGTTGACCAGCTTCTGTCCCGGCGCGCCGCGCGTCACGTTCGACGGCTCGGCATAGTCCTCGACATGCGCGTCCTCGAAGCAGACCCAGGTGATCTTTTCCAGGTCCACGCCGTATTCGTTCTGCAGGATCCCGCGCACCCAGACGCCGGTGGTCTGCGTATAGGCGCGCACGCCCACGCGCTTGCCGGCGAGGTCGCCCGGCAGCAGGACCCGGTTTTCGGCGTTGTAGGCGATGCAGTGATGCTGGAAGCGGCCGGAAATGGGGGCCGGCATCAGCACCAGCGGGGCGCCGCGGGCCTTTGCCATCAGGAAGGTCACGATCGCCAGTTCGCCGGCCTGGAAAGCCGCCTCCCGGACGAAGGCCTTGAACCCGAGGTTCGAGGGATCGTAGTCGGCATAGTCGAGCCGCAGGAGCGGGGATGTCACCTCGCCGTTGCGCAGCGCCCGGGTCACCCCGTATTCGGCCAGCAGCGTATGGATGGGGATCTGGGTTTCGGTCATGGAGTTCTCCTCGGTTCTGTCGGGGAATTTCGATCTCAGAGTTCGTCGACGGTGCGCGGAAACACCGACTGGAAGCCTTCGGCGTATTGCGCATGGCGGCCGCCGGACTGGCCGCCGGAATTGCGCATGAAATGGTTGGCGCGGTTCTGCGCGAGCCGGGTGTAGTAGTCCCAGAGGTGTTCCTGGCCCTCCATGCACTCGATGGCGGCGCGCTTCTTCTCCCAGACCGGCGTGACGTCGAGGAACACGTCCGGCTTCCAGCCCATCTGCTCGGTCTGGTGCGGCTCGAACAGATAGAGCTGCGGCGCTCCCAGCACCTTCTCGCCCGGATTGTGACCCCAGGCCTGGGCGATCATGCGCGTCTCCAGCGCCACCTGCGTGGCGTACATGTGGTCGGTGTTGTAGGGGTCGTACTGGGAGTGGCTCAGCATGAAGGCCGGCTGCACGGCGCGGATCACGTCGACGAGGCGATACTTGTCGTCGTCGGTCAGGCGCAGGGGATAGTCGCCGAGATCGAAGCTGATCAGGTCGTGCACGCCGAGCGCCTGTGCCGCCTTCTCGGCCTCCGCGCGGCGGGCGGCCTTGACCTTGCCGAGGCTCATGCCCGGCTCCTTCCAGAGCTTGGCCGATTCGCCGCGCTCGCCGAAGGACAGGCAGACGACCGTTACCGCATAACCCAGCGATGCGTGGAGCGCGATCGCGCCGCCGCACCGCCAGACGAAGTCGGCGGCATGGGCGCTGATGACGAGGGCGGCTTTCTTCTGCGACATGGACGGTCCTCCGATTGGCTATTTCGATCCCGGCGCGTCGGCAGCCGGTACGGTTTCGGCCGGCTCCTCGCCGCCGTTCAGTTCGACGATCCGCCGCTCGCGCAGCAGGACGAGCGCTCCCATCGAAAGGATGATCAGCCCGTTGACCGCCATGGCCCAGCGCGCGCCGATCAGGCCGGCGGCGCCCGCGGTGGCGGCCGTGCCCAGCTGCACCAGCCCCCTGTTCAGCATCAGGATCGAGATGACCCGCCCCCGGATGTGATCCGGCACCCGCATCTGCAGGATCGTGTTGTTGGCGGCGTTGTATGCGATCTGGAATGCGCCGGCGGCCAGCAGCAGGACCGGCGCCACGACGAGAAACGGATTGGCGGCAAAGACGATGAGGACGGCCCCGAAGCCGATCAGGAAGACCGTCATCCATCGACCGGAGGCGGCCACCCGGGGCAGGCTTGCGAGCATGAGCGCGCCCGCGACCGATCCGCCGGCGGCAAACGCGGTGAGCAGGCCCAGGCCCTCCGGCCCGATGCGAAAGACGTCGTGGGCAAACAGCGTCAGGATGCTGAGATAGGGCTGACCGAAGAAGGTCGGCACCAGCGCGATCAGCACGAGCAGCAGCACCGTCCGCTCGCCGCGCACATAGGCCATGCCCTCGACGATGCTCTTGCGCAGTGACGGCGAGGGCGAACGCTGCGGATCGGGCGGAAACCGCATCGCCTGCAAGGAGCCGATCACCACCACGAAGCTCGCCGCGTTCAGCGCGAAGCAGAAGCCGGTGCCGAGCGTGCCGATGATCACCCCGGCGAGCGCCGGCCCGAGGATCTTGGTCAGGTTGACCGTCATCGAATGCAGCGCGATCGCGTTCGGAAGGTCGCTTCTCGGCACCAGCTCGGAGATCAGCGAATGGCGGGCCGGCATGTTGAAGGCGGTGAAGATCCCGCGTCCGGTCGCGACCGTGAGAATGGCCCAGATCGGGGCGCCGCCCCACAGAACCATGACGGCCAGGAAGGCCGCCATCGCCATCGCCGCCGACTGGGTCAGCATCATCAGTCGACGGCGGGGCAGGCGGTCGGCCATCGCCCCGCCGACAAGGACAAACAGAAGGATCGGCAGACCCCGGCACAGGTTGACGAGCGCCAGGTGGAACGGCGAACCGGTGGTCGCGACCACGAGCCAGTTCAGCGCCACCTGGTCCATCCAGTCGCCCGTGTTCGAAACCATCGTGCCGATCCACATCAGGCGATAGTTCCGATGGCGCAGCGCCGAGAAAGCCCGTCCTATCCTGCTCGCCGACCAGCGGATCATGGTGTGTCCCGCCGTACCGATCAGGCGTCCATGCGCGCGAGCGCGGCGCCGAGCCTCGGATAGACCTTCAGCACGTTCTCGTAATAGATCATGCGGCGGTCCTCCGCCGTCAGCCAGGGAACGTTGTCGATATAGCGCTTGGTGTCGTCGAAGCGGTGGCCGGTCTCGGGGTCGATCCCCTTGACCGCTCCGATCATCTCGGAGGCGAACAGCACGTTCTTCACCGGGATCACCTTCGTCAGGAGCTGCACGCCGGGATCGTGATAGACGCAGGTGTCGAAGAAGACGTTGTCGAGCAGCAGTTCGGGTAAAGGCGGCCGTTTCAGGTCCTGGGCCAGCCCGCGGTAGCGGCCCCAGTGATAGGGCACGGCGCCGCCGCCATGGGGAATGACGAACTTGAGCGTCGGGAAATCCTTGAACAGGTCCGACAGCAGAAGCTGCATGAAGGCCGTCGTGTCGGCCGCGAGGTAGTGCGCGCCGGTGCCATGGAAGCAGGGATTGCAGGACGAAGCGACATGGACCATGGCCGGCACGTCCAGTTCCACCAGCTTCTCGTAGAGCGGATACCAGTGGCGATCGGTCAGCGGCGGATCGGTCCAGTAGCCGCCGGAAGGATCGGGATTGAGGTTGCAGCCGACGAAGCCGAGTTCCGTCACGCAGCGCTCGAGCTCAGCGATGCAGTTTGCCGGCGCGACGCCCGGCGATTGCGGCAACTGGCAGACACCGACGAAGCTCTTCGGAAAGAGCCGGGTGGCGCGGTAGATGAGGTCGTTGCAGACCTCGGCCCATTGCTGCGAGACCTTTGCGTCGCCCTCGTGATGGGCCATCTTGCCGGCGCCGGGCGAAAAGAGCGTCACATCCGTTCCGCGCTCCCGCTGCAGGCGCACCTGGTTGTCCTCCAGCGTCGAGCGGATCTCGTCGTCGGAGATGACCAGCTCGTCCTTGTGCGGTGCGGCCGCCTTTGCCTTGAAGGCCTCGAGCTGGCGGGCGCGGAAGGCCTGCAGCGCCTTGGGCGCGGTCGTGTAGTGTCCGTGGCAGTCGATGATCATGTCTTTTCTCCTCCTGGGTCCGCGGCAGCCGTTCAGAAGCCGGCTTCGTCGATGAACAGCTCTTCGACGGAAACTTCGCGGGCCATGAGCTTCTGCTGTTCGGCGTAGAGCTTGAGGGCCTCGATCGACGGGCGGTTGGCGGCAAGGCCGTAGGGAAGGGGATCGGCCCCGACGATCTTCATCAGCTTGCGGCGGCCTTCGTCCTGCTTGGAGGAGGCCTCGCCCGAGCGCAGTCTCTCCAGGTAGATCTGCTTGGCCTTGAGGAAGGCGTTGTAGACCTTGGGCGCCACATCCGGCCGCGCGGCCAGGATCTCGTCGCGGATCACGAGCGTCGAATGCATCGGCAGGATGCCGGTGCGGGCAAACCATTCCGCCTCGGCGGCCTTTCCGTCGGGCAGGAGCTCGGGGTAGCTGTCGACCGGGGCGGCCGAAGCCGCCCAACCCTCGGTCGGCGGACCGGCGCGCCCGATCCCGGCATTGGCGGTGAAGCCGGCCTGCAGGTCGCCTGCCGCCATCATGTCGGCCAGAGATCGTCCCTCGGGGGCGTGCACGACATTGGGCGGCAGCACCATCTGGGCCACGTGCTCCTCGTCGTCGACGACCCAGGTCACCTTCGAGCAGTCGAGCCCGTATTCGTTCTGCAGGATCCCGCGTGTCCACACGCCCGTCGTCACCGAATAGGCGCGCACCCCGACCTTCCTGCCCTCGAGATCCCTCGGGCGGGCGATCCCGGCATCGGGCCGGACCACGAGGCCGGTGTGATGAAACTTGCGCTCGAAGAAGATCGGCAGCGCGGTGTAGGGGGCGCCGTGCGAGCGGGCGATGTAGTAGGTGGTCGAGGCGAGTTCGCAGGCGTCGAATTCCAGATCGCGCACCATGCGGCGATAGGCGGCGATCTGGGGTTCCACCTCGATGAACTCGAATGCGATGCCGTCGAGGGTGACGGTGCCGTCCTTCAGCGGCATGGTATGCCCCTGGCTGCGGACGGAGATGGTCAGGCGAAGCGTGTCGGCCACCGGCGGGTTCCTTTCTTCAAGCGTGCGGGATGTCAGCTGCGGCCGGCCAGCCGGCGCCCGGTATCCAGGGCCGCGAACGAGCGCACCGGTGCCGCCAGCAGCAGGTCGAACCCGTCGGCCAGCACCTTTTCGACATTCTTGGAGCCGACGTGCGGGTGGCCGACCCGCATTCCGCGCGCCTTGCAGGTGCGCACGATCTCGGCCATGGCCGCGACCACTTCGGGATGGTCGTATTCGCGCGGGTGGCCGAGTTCCTGGCTGAGGTCGCCCTCGCCGATCATCACCGCGCCGATGCCCGGGACCTTGGTGAGCATCTCGTCGAGGTTGGCGATGCCGGCCAGATCCTCGATCATCAGGATCACCAGGATCTCGCCTTCCGGCGCCAGCGGCCAGACGTCGGCCTTGCCGTAGTACTCTCCGGCTCCGATCCCCCAGAAGCGCGCCGCCGTCTTGGGGCTGTCGCCGCGGATCCCCTGCGGCTCGAAGAGCGGAGCCGTCTCGCGCCGCGGGTAGCGGCAGGCGGCGACGGCGTTGTAGGCCTGTTCGGCGGTGCTGACATGCGGCCAGACGACGCCGAAGGCGCCCATGTCCAGCGCCTGCTTGGCCAGGAACTGGTTCATCTCGCCGCCGTTGGCCGGAATGCGCACGATCGGCGTCACGGCGGGGGCGCCGGTGGCGGCGATCGACTTGCGGCTCACCATCCATTGCAGCGTGTCGCGCAGTTGCGCCGGATCCCAGGGACGATGCTCCATCTCGTAGATGACGCCGTCATAGGGGGCCTCGGTCACCCATATGGCGGATTCCATGTCCGCCGGAGCGAAGGTGCCGAAGGCCTTGCGTCCCTGCTCGAAAGCCGCGATCACCGAATTCAGTCTGGCCATGGCCGTCTCCTTCCTTTTCCTGCTTCAAACCCGCCCGCCGGTCAGGCGGGCAGGTCCGCCCGCGCTGACGGCAGGCGTGTCGTGTCGTCGAACGGTCCATCCACCGCGACCGGATGCGGAATGCGCTTCCCGCGCATCCGTCAGGCCAGGCGCGGGTAGAGGATTTCGGCGGTGCCGCCGAGGATCATGTCGCGGTCCGCCGCGGTGAGGGAGGCGAGGTTCTGCCTGGCGCGCGCCACGATCTCGGCAAGGCTGCCTTCCGATGCCGGGTAGTTCGACCCGAAGGCGCAGCGATCGGCGCCGAAGGCTTCCACCAGCATCGGAAAGAAGGTTTCGGGCGAAGCCGCACCCGACGCCGCGAGATCGAAGGTGCGCGGGGTGACCTTCAGATAGATGTTGGCCTGGTCGGCCAGATCGAACAGCGGCCGGGCGTTCGCATAGGGCGGGCCGTCGGTGATGTCGGCGCGGGCCAGGTGATCGATGACGATGCGGGTCTGCGGGAAACGCCGGGCCATCTCGACGACGGTCGGGAAAGCCGGCATCCGGCACTGGACGCAGATCGGCAGTCCCAGTTCGCCGGCCTTTTCCCAGACCGGGAAAGAGCGGGGATCGTTCAGCCAGGAAAAGTCGAACGTCAGCTTGCTGCCGCCGGTATAGAGGCGCAGCCCCGTGATGCCCTTGCCGATCCAGCCCTGCATCACGTTGACGGCATTGGCGGAGAGCACGTCGATCGTGCCGACGGCGGTGAAGCGGTCCGGATAGCGGGACACGGCCTCGGCCACATAGCTGTTGTCATAGCCGTAGCACGAGGCGGCCTGGACGAGCGCCGAGCTCGCAACGCCCGCTTCGTCCATCGCCGCGATCATATCCTCGATGGTGACGTGATGCTCCTTCGACCAGTCCGACTGGTTGCCGCCCAGCGGCGCACGCGGATAGGCCACTTCGTCGTCCGAGATCACATGCGGGTGGATGTCGTGAATTCTCTGCGTCATGTGCGTTGAACCCTCTCCTCTCGGGGCCGCGCACAGCGGGGCCCTGCCGCCGGGAGCGATCTCCAGGCGGCGCCCCGGCACGAGCCGGAAAAATGTTGCGGTGGTCGGAAGCCGGGACCGGAGGACCGGCCTGCACGTTTGCCGCTCCCCCGGCGGTGCCGGATGGCGCCGCTGCTTCCTTCTGACGAGCAAACTACAGGGGCGCAGACGACGAGGCCAATCGGAAGCGCGGCCTATGTCATAAGAAAATGAGAGACTGACTCATGGAAAATTATGCAACTTCGTTGAAGTCATGGGGTTTTTGCCGGAATGAAATGCGCGATCAAACGGAAGAGGCCGCCCCTTGCCAGAGGCGGCCGCACCGTCCGGTCGTACCTTCCGGGCCTTGCGGATCAGACCGAGGGAATGACGCGCAGGCCGGGGAATGCCTGGCCGATCCAGGTCAGCGGCCAGTTCAGGGTCAGGAGCTGGTCGAAGACGACATAGACGAACAGCGTCATGCCGATGGCCATGGGCAGGATCAGGCGCCAGCGCTCGCGTCCCTCGAAGTGCATGAAGCCTGCGACGAACAGCGGGATCGTGGGCAGGATCCCGATGGCGGCCATCGAAAAGAGGAAGGCCAGCAGCCACGCCGCGAAGGAGAGGGCGCGCCGCAGGATCTCGGCGATCGCCAGGCCGTCATTGTCGTCGACCAGATCCATGTGGATCGCCTCGCTCGCCTCGGCGCGGGCGTCGTCCAGCGGTGAGGGCGCGGTGATGCCCCTGCGGAAGACCGCATTGCCGAGCGAACCGAGCACGGCGACGAAGGCCACCCCGGTCACGATCTGCGGCACGAGCGCCGTGGACCAGCCCCATCCCATCGTCTGCCAGAAGAGAAAGGCCATCCCGGCGAGCAGGATCGTCGGGAAGAGGTCGGCGGGCGAGAACATCGGCCTACCGAAGTTGAGATCCCAGCCCTTGTGCCGGGCCAGGAGCGCACCGATCACCGGCCGCAGGATGCCGAGCGCGGCCAGGCCCAGGATGCAGATCACCATCGGATGCAGCAGCCAGTCGGCGCCGTAGAGGCGGATCGAGATGAACAGCTGCCGTTCGATCGTGTCGCCGAGGACGACGCCCAGGATCAGCGGCGCGCGCGGCCAGCGCAGGCGCTTCATCGTCCAGCCGGCCAGGCCGAAGACCAGCAGCGCCACCAGGTCGCCCCATTGCCGGGAGCCCTCATAGGCACCGATGAAGATGATGCAGACCACGACGGGCAGCACGAGCGTGTAGCGCAGCGTCGCCAGCCGGGCGAATTGCGGGCTGAAGGCGTAGCAGAGGCCCGCGCCGATGATGTTGGCGATCGCGATCGACCACACCATCGAATAGGTGATCGACAGGTTCTTGGTCAGCATGTCGGGTCCTGGGACCAGCCCCTGCGACAGGAAGGCGCCGAGGATGATCGCCATGCCGGCGGTGCCGGGAATGCCGAAGGCGATGGTGGTGATGAGGGAGCCGCCCTCCTTGGCATTGTTGGAGCTTTCCGAGGCGATGACGCCGCGCACGTCGCCCTTGCCGAAGGTCTGGTAGCCGCCCTTCACGGTCTTTGCGGCATGGGCGTAGGCGACCCAGTCGACGACAGCGCCGCCGATGCCGGGAATGGCGCCGAGCGCGGTGCCGATCCAGCTGCAGCGCAGGATCAGCCACCATTCGCGGAAGCAGTCCTTGGCGCCCTGCCAGATGCCGAGATTGACGTCCTGCAGCGGCTTGCCCTTCAGCGAATGACGCGAGACCATCATGTCGCAGAGTTCCGGCAGTGCGAACAGGCCGAGCGTGAGCGGCACCAGCGGCAGCCCTTCCCACAGGTAGAGGCTTTCGAAGGTCCAGCGGAAGGTGCCGGTGCGCGGTTCGGAGCCGATCATCGAGATCATCACCCCGATCGCGGCGGCGGCGAGCCCGCGCAAGGGCGTGCTGCTGGACAGGGCCGCCACCATGGACAGGCCCAGGATCGATATCGCCAGCATTTCCGGCGTACCGATATAGAGCATGACCGGCCGCAGGATCGGCACCGAGATGCCCAGCAGCACAGCGCCGAACAGTCCCCCCATCAGGGACGACATGTAGGCGGCGCTCAGGGCGCGGCCCGCCTCGCCGCGCCTGGCCATCGGCAGGCCATCGAGAACCGTGGCCGCCGATCCCGCCCCGCCCGGCACGCCGAAGAGGATTGCCGGGATCGGATCGCCCGTCGAGGTGGTGGCACCCAGCCCGAGCAGGAAGGCGAAGGCGGTATAGGGATCCATCGCGAAGGTGAAGGGCAGGAGCAGCGCCGTGCCGGCGAGGCCGCCGATGCCGGGAACGATCCCGAGGATGACGCCCAGCAATGCCGCCAAGCAGAGAATGCCCAAGCGCATCGGATCCGCAAGTATCGTCAGCGCATCCCAGGCGGCAGCCAGCATGCTTACACTTTCGACGGGGTCCATTGTTCGTCCTATTCAAACGTGTCCGTTGATCTGCCGGGGCGGCAGCCCCGGCAGGCGGCGTCGGGCCGGGTCAGCGGGAAACCAGCAGACCCTTGACGCGATCGAGCACCTCGGGCTGCGTCGCGTAGAGCTTGTCGAGGATCTGGTGGATCTCGAGGCCGGGGATCATCTCGACGGTGGCGTTCTGCTTGGCGACTTCGGCGACGAAGGCGGGATCCTTCGCGGCGGCCTCGAAGGCGGAGCGCAGGGCGGCCAGGCGGTCTTCCGGAACGCCGGGAGGGGCGGCGAACGGACGGCCCGCATCCAGCGGTAGGAACATGAATTCGAAGACGGAGCGCGCCTTGGGATCGGTGACGCGGTCGAGGATCATCGGCACGTCCTTCACCGCGGGGCTCGGCCGCATGGCGAGCTGGGCGACGACGTGCAGCTTGCCTTCGGCCAGCCAGTTGGCGTCGTTGCCGCCGAGCAGGCTGGTGGTCGTCACCGCGCGGCCCTGGACCTCGCCCCGTTCCATCGCGAGTGCGATCTCGTCATTGCCCTTGTAGCCGGGAACGATGTCCAGCTTGCCGCCGAGATACTCGTTGATCATCGCCGGGAAGGTCCGGTTCTCGTTGTTGAACGAGGTCGAGCCGATGGTCAGCGGATGAACGAAGAGGTCGTCCAGCGTCTTGACCGGGGCATTCTCCCAGGTGATCAGGACATAGCTTTCCTTGTTGAGGCTGCCGATCCAGCTCACCTCGCGCGGATCGAAGGCGAGCTTCTCGGCCGAGACCAGCGGCAGGTAGAGATTGTTGCGCTGCAGGGCGGCGATCATCGTGCCGTCCCGGGGCGCGCTGTTCTGCAACTGCGCCGCCGCGGTCAGGCCGCCGGCGCCGGGCACGTTGGTGACGACCACGTTCGGATGGCCGGGAATGTACTTGGACAGAAAGGGCGCAAAGGCACGGGCATAGAGGTCGGCGCCGCCGCCCGGCGCCGCCGAGACCATCAGCGTGACGGGGTTGGCGCTGTAGAATTCCTCGACCGTCTCGGCCATGGCCGGCGCGCCCGATAGCACGGCGGAAAGCGCGATGGTCGCTGCGGTGGCAAAATGCTTCAGTTTCACGGTTTTCTCCTCCCATTTGAACATTCCGGCCCGAGGGGCCGAAATCGGTTGGCATGTCACGCCGAAAGCAGCGACATGGTCGGTGCGACGGTCGTCCGGTTGCGCAGGTCGAGCAGCTCCTCGACGATCCGCGCCTGCCGCTCGCGCGGCAGAAGGTCGGCCGTAACCTCCTTGAACTTCTCCTCCACGGGCGCGCGCGACAGTCCGCGGTCCGGGAAGGAATGGCCCGGCGGATGCAGGCATTCCGTCTCGATGACCTCGCCTCCGGTCAGATGCACCCGGATCTGGCAGGGCATCGCCTCGGGCGACCGCGCCCGCAATTCCTCCGAGACCGACAGCCGCACCTTGGCGGTGAGCGCGCGCATTTCCGGCTGCGCCCAGCGCTCGTTCGCATACTGGCGCGGCGTCAACTCGCCGTCCGCAAGCACCACGGCGGGCAGAAAGGTGAAGCTGTGGTCGGCCGTCTCGTGCGTGGAGGGCGTCAGCCGCGGCTTCTCGGCCTGCTGCTTGCGGATGATCGGCAGGTCCGCCATGACCACGTCGATCGCCTCGATCCGGTCCAGCCGGCCGGCGAGCCTGCGATGGGCCTCCAGCGCCGCGACGATCTCGGCCTGGGCGGTGCCGATGCAGGCGAAGGTCTTGACGTGCGAGCGCAGGATGAACAGGTCCTCGACCGGGGCCCACAGCCGCTCGAAGCCGAGCGCCGGGGTGAATACCTCCTGCAGCCCCCAGCGATGGTCCAGCACCTGGAGAGGACCGGTCATACCCCTTGCCGCGAGCAGGGTGAGCTGCACGCCCTCGCGGGCGAGCAGCGCGCCTACCATGTTCTTGGCGCCGGACAGTTCGCCATAGCGCACGATCGAGGGCGTCGCGCAGCGCGCCATCGCCAGGGCCAGCGCGTTGGCCTGCCGGCGCTCGTCCAGGCCGAGGATGCGTCCTGCCATCGCGGCCGCGACGACGCCGACGGCACTCGCCCCGTCCCAGACGCTGTCCATCGGCATCAGGTCGCGAAGCCGCCGGAAGAGCTCGTAGCCCATGATGATCGCGGTCAGCACGTCCTGCCCGGACGCGCCATAGGCTTCGCCGACGGCGAGCGCTGCGGCGAGAACGTCGCTGCAGTGGCCGCCGATGTGCAGCTTGCCGTCCTTCTGGATGAACTGCACGTCGTTGAAATCCTGCGACCGCACCAGTGCGCAGTTCAGAAAGGTCGCATCCAGCACCGAGCCGCGGCCGGCATGACCGATCAGGGTGCAGACGGGCTTGCTGCCCAACTCGTCGATCATCTCGGCAACCCGCCGGGGCGCCGCGGCGTTGCGGGCCGAAAAGGCGCAGGCCACAGAATCCAGCGTCAGCAGCTCGGCCTGGCGAAGCGCAAGGTCGGAGACATAGGCGGGCTCCGTCGCCAGCGTCCATTTCGCCAGGCTTGCAATGGAGGAAACGCGGTTGTCGGCTTTCATGTCGTGCATCGGAATCCTTACGGTCGTCTTGCGCCGGCTGTCGGCGGGTTTCGAGTGGCCGGAAACCGTCAGGCGGTTCCACCGACCGTCGGCATCGGCAGGGCAGGACGGGGCGCTCGTCCCGCCCGGTTCGGGGAGCCATCGGCCACGCCGATATCGCAAACGGCAGCCTTGTCCCGGGCGCAGCTCGCAACCGGGATCTGCCCAACATCTTGTGGCGGGTATTCCTCCTGCCGAACTCCCCATCCGGCAAGATACAGTCAGCCCCGGGAGCGCGAAAGTTTCAAATTAGAACTGCGTTGCCGAGCATAAGAAAATAGGTCAGTCCCTATTTTATGACACGTCTGCGCTTCGAGTTCACGCCGCGCGCGAAGACGGGCACAAAAAGCATATTATATTGAAATTACTTGTTTAAAGTGGATCGATTCCCGTTCCTTCGAGCACTTTCCGGGCCAACTATCTGTCGTCTTGACGAACCGGCCCTATTGCGGATTGAATGAACCCATGCCGACGATCGCCCGAGAACCGACCAGCATCGGCGACAATACGCCACTGCCGAACCTGCGCCACCTCCGGGCGGTGGAGGCCGTGGGCCGGCATGCCAGCATCGGCAAGGCGGCGCTGGAACTGCGCCTGTCCCAGCCGGCCGTCACCCAGGCGGTGGCCAAGGTGGAGGCCTCGCTGGGGCGGAGCCTTTTCCAACGCCACCAGAAGGGCACCTATGTCACACGCGCGGGCGAGGTCTATCTGAACCGCGTCCGCCGGTTCCTCGACCAGTGCGATGCGGCCTTCATCGCGGTGACGAGCGGCGAGCCGGGGCGCGCGCGCTACCTGACCAGCGTCCAGGTCCGCGGCCTGATCGCCATCGCCGGCAGCACGACCTTTTCCCAGGCGGCCCATATCAGCGGCATCTCGACCTCGTCGCTGCATCGCACCCTGCGCGATCTCGAGGCGCAGGTGGCCCAGCCGCTCTATACCAGCTCGCCGCTGGGCCTGCGGATGACCGATCCCGGCGCCACCCTCGCCCGCCGGCTGTCGCTCGCGCTGCGGGAGATGGACGCGGCGCTGGACGAGGTCAGCTCGCTCGACGGCCCGGAGAGCGGAAAGGTGCTGATCGGGGCGCTGCCGATGTCGGGCGCCTACCTGATCGGGGCGGCCATCGCCCGGCTGACCGAGCGGTTTCCGAAGGCCCGCGTGGTCGTCACCAACGCGCCCTATGCGATCCTGTTCAACAGCCTCCGCAGCGGCGGCATCGATATGATCTTCGGCGTGCTCCGGCGGCCGGACTGGGATATCGAAATCACCGAAATCCCGCTCTTCACCGATCCCTACTGCATCGTCGCCCGATCGGGTCATCCGCTGGCGCACAAGAACGAGATCACCCAGGAAGATCTCCTCCGGCACGACTGGATCGCGCCGGGCCAGGGCACGCCGCGCCGGCGCGAATATGATGCGCTCTTCGCCGGGCAGGACCAGCGGCCGAACATGCTGATCGAGACGAGCTCGCTGTCGACCATCCGGGCGATCCTGGCCTGCAGCAACCGGCTGGCCCTGGTCAGCCGCCACGAAATCGAGATGGACGAGCAGCTCGATCTTTTGACCGTGCTCAGGTGGACGCCGAGCTTCCCGCCCGCGACGAAGGGCATCTCCATCCGCTCCAACTGGCTGCCGACCCCGATCCAGCGACAGTTCATCAGCATCCTGAAAGAGAGCGCCCACGCGCTGGAGGACGACGCGTAGGCGCGCGTTCGGTTCAAGGGAAGCGCTGCCTCACCCGAAGGTGAAGGCGTAGGCTTCGACGCCGGGGTCGAGGAAGCGGATCTCGAAGGTCCGCTCTTCCACCGGGCCCGCCTGGCGGACGAGCTGGTAGAGCCGCGTCGACGTCACCGTGCCGTTGCCGGCTTCGTCGATGTCGGCGCCATGTCCGGCGCCGGGCGGCTTGCCGTCGACCGTGACCTGGAAGCGGACCGGCCTGCGGTCGGGGCCGGGGCCGAGCACGAGATGCAGGTCGCGGGCGCTGAAGCGGTAGGCGATGCCGCCGCCCGGCCCCTCGAGCGTGGCCTTCTCGCCGCCGACGGTCCATGTCCCGAACAGGCCCCATGTGTTGAGGCCCGGGCTTTCGACGGAATAGGCGCGCGGGACATCGGCGGCGAGGCCCTCGGGGGATACGAAGTTCGCGGCGCGCTGATAGCCGAGATAGGTCTCGCCGGAGCGAAGGTTCGCGAGGTCAGGACCGGCCTCGGCGCCCTTGGCGTCGGGCGTGACCGCCGTGTCGGCCTCGCTGCCGCCGCCGGCTTCGCGCAACAGGTCCTGGATCGCCTTTTCGGTCTGCGCGTAGCTGCCCTCGCCGAAATGATGGTAGCGGATCCGGCCCTGCGCATCGATCAGGTAGTGGGCCGGCCAGTAGCTGTTGTCGAAGGCGCGCCAGATGCGATAGTCGTTGTCGATCGCGACCGGATAGGCGATGCCGAACGCGTCGACCGCCTTCCGGACGTTGTCGATCTTCTTCTCGAAGGCGAACTCCGGCGCGTGAACGCCGACCACCACCAGACCCTGGTCCCTGTACTTCTCCGCCCAGGCGCGGACATAGGGGATCGTGCGGATGCAATTGATGCAGGAATAGGTCCAGAAATCGACGAGCACGACCTTGCCGCGCAGCGCCTTGCCGTCGAGCGCCGGCGTATTCAGCCATTCGACGGCGCCGTCGAGCGCGGGCGCGGGGCCGTCGTCCGGCAGGTCGCTGCGGAACGGCCCGGCAGGCCCGGCGACGGCAGCGGTCGACTCGGTGCCCGCGGCCGCGGGCTTGCGCTGGAGCCGGTCGAGCACGGTCTGCTCCAGGGCGGTGGTGCCGGCATAGGAAAGCCGCGCCAGCAGCCCGGTGTCGAGGCCGAGCGCGATGGTGGCGACGCCGGCCAGCACGGCAGCGCCCAGCACCTGGCGGACCCTCTCGCCGATGCCGAGCGACCGCTTCATGCCGGCAAAGAGCCGTCCGCCGACGACGAGCGCTGCGGCAAGCGAGGTCGCCGCACCGGCGGCATAGGCAAGGAGCAGCACCGTGGTTTCGAGATTGGCGCCCTGAAGGGCCGCACCCGTCAGCACCAGGCCGAGAATCGGTCCCGCGCAGGGCGCCCAGAGCAGGCCGGTGGCGATGCCGAGAACGAGCGAGCGCCCGACCGTCGATCCAACGCCCGACGAACCGGCCGTCTTCGCCAGCCGGTTGCCGAGGTCGACCACCGGCCGGGCGGCGATGCTCGCGATGTGCGGCGAGAGAAGGCTGAGGCCGAAGGCGGCGAGAAGCGCGATCGCGGCAAGGCGGCCGTATTCGTTGGCGTGGATCGCCCAGCTGCCGCCGACCGCCGCCAGCGTCGCGACCAGCGCAAAGGTCACGGCCATGCCGATCAGCATCGGCAGCGTGCTGCGCAGGAAGGGTTGTTCCGCACGGGCGAAGACGAAGGGCAGGACGGGGAGGATGCACGGACTGAGGATGGTCAGCGCACCGCCGAGATAGGCAATGAGAACGAGCGTCATCTTCTTTTCCTTTGAGCCGGGGTTCGGCGCCGGCGGGCGACGCGGCGCGACCGGCACGGCGGCGATCTGGCCAGCCGCTCGTATCCCGGATGTGTCCGGGGCCGGGCCGTTTTGTACCGAAGTGTAGGACGCCTTCGTCCGGTTGCAGGCGAGACGGGCCCTGTCCAGCAGGCGCCGGCGCCGGGGGCCGGAAATGTATCAGAGCGTATCCGGGCGGACGGATGCTACATTCGCATGCAATCGGGAGGCGGCGCGCACATACCGCGGATACATGGAGAGGGCATTTCGTCGCCATGTCCACATTCATCAGGAGAACGCCCGTGCCCGAAGCCATCGATCACCAACGCCGCCGGTTCTTCGGCCTTGCGGCCCTGTCCGTCGCGGCGGTCGAACTGGGCGCTGCGACAATCGCGCATGCGCAGTCGTCCGCGGCGTCGTCCTCCACGGCAAAGGCCGGGACGACCTTCGGGCCGCTGAAGCAGGTGAGGGCGGGCGTGCTGGACATCGGCTATGCCGAGGCCGGCCCGGCGGACGGACCGGCGGTGCTGCTGGTGCACGGCTGGCCCTACGACATCCACAGCTTCGTCGATGTCGCCCCGATCCTCGCGGCGGCAGGCCATCGCGTGATCGTGCCCTATCTCCGTGGCTACGGCAGCACCCGCTTTCTGTCGGAAGAGACGCCGCGCAACGGCCAGCAGTCCGCGCTGGCCGTCGACATGATCGCATTGATGGATGCGCTCGGCATCGACAAGGCGATCGTCGCCGGCTACGACTGGGGCGCGCGCACCGTCAACATCATGGCGGCCCTCTGGCCCGAGCGCTGCCGGGCGATGGTCTCGGTCAGCGGCTACCTGATCGGCAGCCAGGCGGTGAATGCCAGGCCGCTTGCGCCGGCGGCAGAGCTCTCCTGGTGGTATCAGTTCTACTTCGCAACGGAGCGGGGCCGGCGCGGCTACGCGGCCAACACCTACGACTTTGCGAGGCTGATCTGGCGCACGGCCTCGCCGACATGGGACTTCGACGAAGCGACCTTCGCGCGCTCGGCCGCAGCCTTCGACAATCCGGACCACGTCGCCATCACCATTCACAACTATCGTTGGCGCCTTGGGCTCGCCGAGGGAGAGGCACGATACGACGCCTACGAACGCCGGCTCGCGCAGGCCCCCGCCATCGCCGTGCCGACGATGACCCTCGAAGGCGACGCCAATGGCGCGCCGCATCCCGATCCGGCAGCCTATGCCGGCAAGTTCACCGGAAAGTACGAGCACCGCACCCTTTCCGGCGGCATCGGCCACAATCTGCCACAGGAAGCCCCCCGTGCCTTCGCGCAGGCCGTGCTCGACGTCGCCCGCTTCTGAGCGAAGCCTGCCATCGCCATTTCCCCCTTCGCGGGAGGCGGCGCCAGGTCTAGAACAGTCGTGGCGGATGGGTCGCCACGGAGGTTTGAAAGTCCGCCCATGGAGCATATCGACCATATCCTGATCGTCGACGACGACCGCGAGATCCGCGAGCTGCTGTCCTCCTACCTGACGAAGAACGGGCTGCGGGCGAGCATCGCCGCGGACGGCCGGCAGATGCGGGCGTTCCTCGAGGCCAACACCGTCGATCTCATCGTGCTGGACGTCATGATGCCCGGCGATGACGGGCTCGTGCTGTGCCGCGAGCTGCGGGCGGGGAAACACAAGGCGACGCCGATCCTGATGCTGACGGCGCGCAGCGACGAGCTGGACCGCGTCATCGGCCTCGAGATGGGGGCCGACGACTACCTGGCCAAGCCGTTCGCCGCGCGCGAGCTGCTCGCCCGTATCAAGGCGGTGCTCAGGCGTACGCGCATGCTGCCGCCCAACCTGCAGATCAGCGAGGCGGGCCAGGTGCTCGCCTTCGGCGACTGGCGGCTCGACACCGTCGCCCGCCATCTCCTCGACCGGGAAGGCACCGCGATCGCGCTCAGCGGGGCGGAGTACCGCCTCCTGCGGGTCTTCATCGACCATCCGCAACGCGTGCTGAACCGCGACCAGCTCCTGAACCTGACGCAGGGCCGCGACGCGGATCTCTTCGACCGCTCCATCGATCTGCTCGTCAGCCGGCTGCGCCAGCGGCTCGGCGACGAGGCCCGCGAGCCGGTCTACATCAAGACCGTGCGCAGCGAAGGCTACGTGTTTTCCGTGCCGGTCGAGATCGCGGAGCCGCGGCGGTGACGGCGGACGGCCCCGCCCGTTCGCTGCCCTGGCCGCGCACGCTGCGGGCCCGGATCTTCCTCGTTCTCTTCGTCGGGCTCGCCATCGCCTACGGCCTGTCCTTCACCGTGCTCTCGATGGAGCGCTACATC
The DNA here is from genome assembly GCA_900469965.1 of Hyphomicrobiales bacterium. GTDB lineage: Bacteria > Pseudomonadota > Alphaproteobacteria > Rhizobiales > Rhizobiaceae > Mycoplana. The sequence continues at coordinate 75,087 of UBZP01000017.1, forward strand.
TCGGCGAAGGCGATGATGCTGGGAACCCTGGAAAACGACGTGGCGACCTCCATCGCCGTTCTCGACCGGCTGCCGGCGGGCGACCGCGCCGGTCTCGTCGAGCGCCTCGGCCGCGGCAACTACCGCCTCGTCCTCGGCGAGGGCCTGCCCGGCGTGCCCGACACGTCGCGCCGCGGCGCCGAGATCGCCGCCCGCATCGAGGAGGCCGTCGGCCACCGGTTCCCTGTTCGCATCGAGGCCATTCCCGGCGACGTCGCCCGCCTGCAGGCACACCTGACCCTCAGTGACGGCAATCCGCTGACGATCGATATCACCCCGCGCGGCGTGATGCCGGTGGCGGACTGGCTGCCCTATGTCTTCGTCGTGCAGATGGTTCTCCTCATGCTGTGCGCGTGGTACGCCGTGCGCCAGACGGTGCGGCCGCTGGAAACGCTGGCCGCGGCCGCCGATGCGCTCGATCCCAACCGGCCGGGACCGCCGCTCGGCGAACGGGGGCCGAGCGAGGTCGCCCACGCGGCGGCGGCCTTCAACGCCATGCGCGAGCGCATCGCGCATTATCTCGAGGAGCGCGTCCAGATCCTTGCGGCGATCTCGCACGACCTGCAGACGCCGATCACCCGGATGCGGCTGCGCGCGGACATGGCGGCCGAAACGCCCGAGCGGGAGAAGCTGATGCGCGACCTGGCCGAGATCGAACGGCTGGTGCAGGACGGCATCGCCTATGCCCGCAGCGCGCATGGCAACGGCGAGAAGCCGTCGCGTATCGACCTCTCCTCCTTCATCGAGAGCATCGCCTATGACTACCAGGACATGGGCAAGGCGGTCGCGGTCGCAGGCCCTATCTCCGGGACGATAGCGACCAGGCCCCATTCCCTTCGCCGCATCCTGACGAATTTCGTCGACAACGCCCTGAAGTTTGCCGGCAGCGCAGAGATTGCCGTAGCACGGGGGCCGGATGGCAGCACGGTCATCACCGTGCTCGACCGCGGGCCGGGCATTCCGGAGGAAAAGCTCGAAGCCGCCATGCAGCCGTTCTTCCGGCTGGAGCAATCGCGCAACCGCGAGACCGGCGGGGCAGGGCTCGGCCTTGCCATCGCCCAGCAGCTTGCAGCCTCGCTCGGTGGTACGGTGCGGCTCCGCAACCGTCCCGGCGGCGGGCTTGCGGCCGAGATATCGCTGCCCTGAAGGTCCGGTCTGCCGTGCAAGTGTATCGGAGCGAAGGCCGGCCAGGCGCCGGTACGCTCTGATACATTTTCCTCCTTTGCTGAAACACGCCGGATACGTCGGTCCGTCATACAGCCTGCGTCAACAACGTCGCTGTGTGCGGCAGAAGGAGAATTCCATGACGAAGCTCGACGATGTCCTCTACACCGGCAGGACCCACACGACCGGCGGCCGCGACGGTGCCGCACGCAGCGACGACGCGCAGCTCGATGTCCGCCTTTCGCCGCCGGGCAGTGGCAAGCCCGGCACCAATCCCGAGCAGCTCTTTGCCGCCGGCTGGTCCGCCTGCTTCATCGGGGCGCTCGGCTTTGCCGCGGCCGGCCGCAAGATCCGCCTGCCGGCCGGGACCGCCGTCGATGCGGAAGTGGACCTCGGCAAGACCGGCGAGGCCTATGGCCTGCAGGCACGGCTGAACGTCAGCCTGCCGGGCCTCGACCCGGACGTCGCCCGCGCATTGGTCGAGCAGGCCCACCAGACCTGCCCCTATTCGCGGGCGACGCGCGGCAACATCGACGTGGTGCTGACGGTCGTCTGAGCGACGGCGAGGCTGGAGGTTCCCGATGAAGCGCATGCTGGTCTTCCTGCTGGTCGCCGGCGTCCTTGCCGCACCCTGCGCCTACGACGCGTTCTCGCCGGAGCCGTCGCCGCTGGCGGCTCTTCTCGCGGTTGCCGCCGCGAGCGGACCGCGGGGCTGACGGACTCGAGGGCGACCGCGCGAAACGGTCGCCCTCGAGCAGGTCTGATCCGGACCCAGTTTCCTGCGTGGCACGCTTCGTGCCGGTTCCCCGGCCACCGCCGGCGACCCGAGGGACGTGCCCCGGGGGAGGGGCACCCCGCACCGCTGCCCGGACTACGCTGCCGGCGCGAAGTCGGTCGAAACGGAAAGCGCGTGCCAGCGGGCCACGATCTCCGCGTCCGACACATGCTTGTCCCGGATCGCCGCGACCGTGTCGCTGCCGAGCGGCAGCCGGATGGGCGGTTGCGGGGTGTCGACGAGGGCGATCACCGCCTCGGCCAGCTTGTCCGGATCGCCGGGCTGGTTGTAGCTGATCTCCCGGGCCTTGATGCGGACCGCGCCTGCGGTTTCGGCATAGTCGTCGATCTCCGTCGGGCTCACGCTCAGGGACATCGCATCGAGGAAGTCGGTGCGGAAATAGCCGGGCTCGATCGCCGTCGCATGGATGCCGAGCGGAGCCAGTTCCTGCGCGAGGGCCTCGGTCAGGCCCTCGACGGCGAATTTCGTCGAGCAGTAGACGCCGAACCCCGCGCCGCTGCGATAGCCGCCGATCGAGGAGAAGTTGAGGATGTGCCCGGACCGCTGGCGGCGCATGTGCGGCAGCACCGCGCGGGTTACGGCGAGCAGCCCGAAGACATTGGTGCGGTAGAGCGCCTCGATCTCGGCGCCGCTGGCCTCCTCGACCGCACCGAGCAGGCCGTAGCCGGCGTTGTTGACCAGGACGTCGATCCGCCCGAAACGGGCGATCGCTTCCTTGACCGCCTGATGTGCCTGGGCCTCGTCGGTGACGTCGAGGGCCACGGCGAGAAGATCGGGCCGCTCGCCGAACCGTTCGGTGACGGCCTTCGGATTGCGGGCGGTGGCGACCACCTTGTCGCCGCTCGCCAGTGCCTTTTCCACGATCAGAGCGCCGAACCCGCGGGATGCGCCTGTGACGAACCATGTACGCATGTGAACCTCCTGTTTCTGTCGCCGCTCCGTCGTCGGCGGCTGAAGGATTTCTACCGCGTTGGCTTTGATGAGATAATAGACTGGATTATCCACGAGTTGCTGAATAAGATTCAGCAATGCGACATATCCTGCCCTCCGACCTCTCCCCGTTCCTGGCGCTGGCGCGGCACCGGAGCTTCCGCCGCGCGGCCGACGACCTCGGCTGCACGCCCTCGGCGCTGAGCCACGCGCTGAAAGCGCTGGAGGCGCGGCTCGACCTGCGCCTCTTCAACCGCACCACCCGCAGCGTCGCGCTCACCGAAGCCGGCGAACGGCTGCTTGCCCGCGTGGCGCCGGCCTTCCGCGACATCGAGGATGCACTCGACGATCTCAACAACCTCCGGGGCACGCCGGTCGGGCGGCTGCGGCTGAACGCGGCGCGCATTTCGTCCAAGATGGTCCTCCTGCCCTATGTCGTGCGGTTTCTCGAAGCCTACCCGCGCATCAGCATCGAGATCGTGGTCGAAGACGATCTCGTCGACATGGTTTCGGAAGGCTTCGATGCCGGCGTGCGGTTTGGCGAGGTCGTCGCGCAGGACATGATCGCCGTGCCGATCGGGCCGCGCCAGCGATCGGCCATCGTGGCATCGCCCGCCTTCTTCGAGCGCCATCCGAAGCCGTCCAGCCCGGAGCAGCTGAAGGCGCTGCCCTGCATCGGCCTGCGCTTCGCAAGCGGCCGCGTCTACGCATGGGAATTCGAGCGCGGCGGCGTGGAACTGAGCGTGGAGGTGGAGGGGCCGCTGATCGTCGGCGACCAGGACATGATGGTCGACGCCGCACTCCTCGGCGCAGGCGTCGCCTATGCCTTCGAGGACCAGGTGCGAGCGCTCGTGGACGAGAAGCGGCTGGTCCGCGTGCTCGAGGACTGGTGCCCCTACTATGGCGGCTTCTACCTCTACTACCCGAGCCGGCGGCAGATGCCGGCCGCGCTCCGCGCCTTTGTCGATTTCGTGAGGACGACGGCGGCCGCGCCCGGATAACCGCACCGGGGCGGAGCTGCCAGCCGGAGAAACCGGTTCTGCTGCAAACTTCGGATGAGATGCCTGCGGTTGTCCACGCGACAAGCAGCGGTTCTCTCGTGCGTGCCGGCCATGTTGCGCGACATCTACCGCGTCGATGCCCGCATCGAATCCTGCTCCCGCGGCCGGCCCATGGTGATCGTCGACGGGGCGCTGTAGCCGCGTTCGTAGCGCACCGTTTACTTGCATCGGAATTAAGCAGAATATTAGCAATTGGGAGAAAGCCGTCGGCCTTACTCTCTTTGCGTTCCTTGCTCGAACGGCTTTCGCCCAGGTTCAAGGGAGGAACCGATCATGAGGCGGTATTTATTGTACGCGGCATCGACCGCGGCATTGTCGCTTGCTGTCTCGAATGCATGGGCGCAGTCGGGCAGCGTGGAGAAAGCGGTTGGCGGCTACAACTTCGAGGAGGCCGCCAAGGAGGACCCCGGCACGAAGGACTTCCATTCGGCCGACGGCCACCTGACCTTCGCCATCGTCACCCACACCGCCGGCAACGGCTTCTTCGACCCGGTCTATGTCGGCGCCACCGTTGCCGGCAACATGGTCGGCGCGAAGATCCTGCTGCTCGGCTCGGAGTCGCCGGTGGACGATCCGGCCCGCGAAATCGAGATCCTGAACCAGATCGTGCAGGATCCGACGATCGACGGCATCATCATGACGACGCCGCAGGTCGGCGCCTACAACGACATCGTCAAGGCCGCCGAAGCCAAGGGCATCCCGGTGGCGACGACGAACTCCTTCGACGGCACCATCCTGAACCGCAGCGGCATCAGTCATACCGGCCAGGATGCGTCTGCGGCCGCGATCGGCGGCGAGGCGCTGGCCAAATGCGTGCTCGACAGCGGCAAGACCAGCGGTTCGATCGTGCTGCCGTCGTCCACTGCGATGGGCAATATCGAGGTGAACAACCGGGTGACCTCGGCCTTCAACGCCATCGTCAAGACGCTGAAGGACGCCGGCAAGCTCGAGAGCTTCAAGGTCGACGCCGGTCCGGAGAATGTCGGGATCGACACGAATCCGAACGATCCGGTCAATGCGCTGGTCTCGCTGTTCGAGTCGCGTGGCGATGTCGTCGGCGCCTTCACCGCCAACAACGTGTTCACGCCCCCGCTCGTCAAGGCGGTGTCACAGATGGGCCTGACCGGCAAGTTCTGCGCCTTCGGCTTCGACCTCGGGCCGGCGCAGCAGGAGGGCATCGCCGCCGGCAACCTGACCGGTTCGCTGGGACAGCAGCCCTTCCTGCAGGGCTTCTGGCCGGTGATGCAGCTCTATCTCCAGATCGACCGCGGCATCTCGGCCGCCAATCTGGACACCAGGGCCCAACTGGTGACGAAGGACAACGTCGCCAAGGTCGGCAAGCGGTTCGAGAACTGATCTTGCCCGAAGAGCGGGAGGGGCCGGATCCCTCCCGCATCGCGGGCTGAAGAAGCAATCGGACCTCGCCCATGGTGCAACAGACGATTTCGCTCGGCCGACCGCCTCCCCAGCTCGCTGGCGGCTGGGAGGCCGGGCTTTTGCTGTTCCTGGTCCTGCTCTACGCCGCGGGCGCGCTCGCAAACCCGACCTTCTTCGCCTCCACGGAGGCGCTCCATGCCCTGCTGCGCGACACCTCCCGGATCGGCATCATCGCGGTGGGAATGACCTTCGTCATCGTCAACAAGGACCTCGATCTCTCGGTCGGTTCCATCTACGGGCTCATCGCCGTGGTGTTCGCGCGGCTGTTTGCGCCCGGTCTGCTCGACCTCGGCATCGTGAGCGCGATCGTGCTCTGCGGGCTTCTCGGGGCGGCGATCGGCCTCCTCAACGGGGTGCTCGTGACCGTCCTCAGGGCGCCGGCGTTCATCGCGACGCTGACGATGCTGTTCATCGGCCGCGGCCTCGTCCTGGCGCTGACCCAGGGCCAGGCGATCTACTATTCCGACCGGGCGGCCGAGTATCCCCGCTTCTTCCACCTGGGCGAAGCCAATGCGCTCGGCTTCAACAACCAGATCCTGGTCTTCGCCCTCGTCGCCACGGTCGGCGCCTACGTGCTCGCCAAGACGCGCTGGGGCTACGAGACCTTCGCCACCGGCGGCAACGAGCAGGCGGCGATCTATGCCGGCATTCCGACGCGCTGGGTGCGCATCCGCGCCTATCTGATCTCGTCGCTGTGCGCGACCCTTGCGGCGCTCCTGTCGGCGGCGCAGGACAAGGGGGTCACCCCGCTCTACGGCGTCACCTGGGAGCTCACGGTGATCGCGGCTGTCATCATCGGCGGGGCGTCGATCCTCGGTGGCCGCGGCCGGGTGATCGGCTCCTGCCTCGGGGCGGCGGTCGTCGTCCTGATCGACAAGGTTCTGCGCGAGGGATGGCCGATCACGCGCATCGTCGTCATCGACGGGGAAAGCATCGCCGTCAACGCCCGGTTCACCCTGCCGGCGGGCGCGGTGCTGGTCTTCCTCGGGCTTCTTCTCGTCGCCGCGGTCCTGATCGAGCCGTACCTGATCCGCCGCCAGATCGTGGCAAGGGCCTGGGCCTGGCTGCGCGGCCGGCCACCACCGCCGGCCACCGAGATGGGCGGAGTGGCCCTCGAAGGGGTGCAGACCAAGGGAGCCATGGCAAGCGACCTGGCGATGACGGCGACCGGCGTCGGCCGGTTTCTCGCCCGCCGTGATGCGCTTGCGATCATCCTGACGGTGCTCTTGTGGCTGACGGGGCTGGCGCTCAGGCCCGATTACTGGTGGAACCTCTCCAACACCTTCGCGATCCTGCTCAACTACACCGAGCTCGCGCTCATCGCCGTCGGGCTCACCTATGTCATCGCCGCCGGCGACATCGATCTCTCCGTCGGGGCGGTGCTGGCGCTGGCCGGCAGCACCGCGGCGTACTTCCTGAAGGTGGTGGGCGCCGATCCGATGACCGCCGTGGCGATGGGGCTGCTCGCGGGCATGACGGCCGGCCTCGTCAACGCCACGATCACGGTCGGCTTCAAGCTGCCGGCCTTCATCGCCACGCTCGGCATGTTCTACATCGCCCGCGGCCTTGCCGCCTGGTTCGTCGCCGGCCAGCAGCTGACCGGTTGGCCGGAGGGCTACAACCTGCTCGGCCGTAAGGCGAACGACGTTCTCCTCCATTTCGGCGTATCGCTGCCCCAAGGCTTGCTTCGCACCGTCGCCGAGGTCGTCAGCGTGCAGACGATCTGGATGGCCCTCGTCGCCCTGGTGGCCGGCGTCGTGCTCGCCTACACGCCGTTCGGGTTGAAGGTCCTCTCCACCGGGGGCAACCTCCGTGCCGCGAGCTATGCCGGCATCAACACCAACCGCGTCCGCTTCCTCGCACTCCTGCTGTCGGCGCTCTGCGCCTCGATGGCGGGGATCATCAACATCGCCTATTTCCGCAGTTTCAACCCGGTCGCCGGCCAGTTCCGCGAACTCGATGCCATCGCCTCGGTGATCATCGGCGGCGGCTCGATCTTCGGCGGCTACGGCACGATCATCGGCTCGCTCGCCGGCGCCGCGGCCATCACGCTGGTGCGTGCGCTGTTGCAGCTGAACGTGCAGGGCTTCACCATGCCGCAGCACTGGATCAACGTCTTCATCGGCGTCATCCTGATCGTGGCCGTGCTCATCGACATCTGGTGCGCCAGGCGAACCTCGTCGGTCGCCTGCGGGCGCGTCTGGCGCAACGCAAACCGGCATCGGAGGCGCCGCATGCGGGATGACGCTGAAACACCGATCGTGGAGATGAAAGGGATCGAGAAGGCCTTCGGGGCGGTGCAGGCGCTACGCTCGGTCGACCTCGTGCTCTATCCGGGCGAAATCCTCGGCCTCGTCGGCGACAATTCCGCCGGCAAGTCGACGCTGATGAAGATCCTGACGGGCGCCTACCAGCGCGACGCCGGGGAGATATTCGTCGCCGGCCGGCCGGTGCATTTCAAGAGCCCGCACGAGAGCCGCGACGCCGGCATCGAGATGATCTACCAGGATTTCGCACTCTGCGGGAACATGGACGTCGGCCAGAACATCTTTCTCGGCCGCTGGCCCTTGAGGGGGCCATTCGTCAGCCGGCGCCAGATGTATGCGGAGGCCGACAGGGTGCTGAAGCGCCTCAAGGTCGACGTCAACTCGGTCTACCAGAAGGTCGAGAGCCTGTCGGGCGGCCGCCAGCAATCGGTGGCAATCGCCCGCGCCATCTCCTTCGAGCCGCGTGTGGTGATCCTCGACGAGCCGACGGCCAACCTTTCGGCGATGGCGACCGAACGCCTCCTGGAAACGATGCTCGAACTCAAGAGGCAGGGTGTTGCCCAGATCATCATCTCGCACCGCCTGGTCGACATATTCGCGGTCGGCGACCGCGTCATGGTCCTGAAACGCGGCGAGTTCGTCGGCGACCGCTACATCCGGCAGACCGACGAGCACGAGGTCCTGGAGATCATCGTTTCCGGGACGCGGCAGAGCGCATTGACGGCGGATGAAGCAAGGCGATAGCGCCTGTTGTGGCGGCCGCTTCTCCGGGCTGCCGACGATCGGGCCGGCCGCGCAAGCACCCCGAGGCTGCCTGTGGCTCGCGACAATATTCTTGTGAAAAACAGAATACTAGGGCACAATTTGTGCATGCACCCCGAAGTGCGGAACTATCTCAATTCCGGCCATCTCGCGCCGATTGACAGTTCGCGTGGGAGGGCCGGCGTCAATGGACCAGGGGTTCTTTCTTCTGTTCGCCACGGTGTCCGTGATCACGGCCCTGATGCTGGTCGTGGCGCGAAATCCGGTGCACAGCGCCCTGGCGCTGATGGCCTGCTTCCTGCAGATTTCGGCAATCTTCGTCCTGCTCGAGGCGCCGCTGCTCGCGGTGATCCAGATCTTCGTCTATGTCGGCGCGATCATGGTCCTGTTCCTGTTCGTGATCATGATGATCGACATGCGCGAAGCCGTTCTGCAGCGGTTTCTGCCGGGCGGAAACCTGCCGGCCCTGGTGCTGCTGGTCGTGCTCGGGGTCGAGATGATCGTGCTGGTGTTCTGGAGCGACAGCTTCTCGGTCGCGACGCCTGCCACGGCCGGCGGCGGCGATACGATCCGAACGCTCGGCACGACGCTCTTTGCCGACTATCTCCTGCCGTTTGAAGCCGCCTCCGTCATCCTGCTCGTGGCCCTCGTCGGCGCCATCGTCCTGGCGCGGAAGGAGCCGGGCTGATGGTGCCGCTTTCCTGGTCTGTCCTGCTCGGCGTGGTCCTGTTCGTCATCGGCGCGGGAGGCGTGCTGCTTAGGCGCAACATCCTCGTCGTATTGATGTCGCTGGAGCTGCTGCTCAACTCGGTCAACATCAACTTCATCGCCTTCGGGCGTCACTACGACGATTTCCGCGGCCAGATCTTTGCGATCTTCGTGATCGCCATCACGGCGGCGGAAGTCGCCGTCGCCCTTGGCATCCTCGTCGCACTCGTGAGGAACAAGCACACCCTCAAGGTGGACGACGTCACCATCATGAAAGGATAGCGGCTTGGACCCGGCGATTTCGATCCGGCCGCTCGTTGCCGTCGCCGTTCCCGGTCTGGCGGCGCTCGCCATCCTTGTGCTGCGCAACCGTGAAACGCTGAGGGACGCCGTTTCGCCGCTCGCTGCGGTTATCCTGCTTGCGATCGTCGCCTCGATGGCGCCGACGGTGCTTTCGGGTGGGACGGTCGATCTGCGCCTGTTCGAGATCCTGCCGGGGATTGACTTCGCGTTCCGGGCCGACGCGCTTGGCATGGTGTTCGCCACGGTGTCGTCGCTCCTGTGGGTGCTGGCCGCGATCTATTCCATCGGCTACATGCGGCACCTGAACGAGCACGCGCAGACCCGCTTCTTCGCCTGTTTCGCCACCAGCATCGCTGCAGCCGTCGGCGGCGCCTTCGCCGCCAATCTGTTCACGCTGGTCATCTTCTACGAGGTGCTGAGCCTCGTGACCTACCCGCTCGTCTATCACCACGAGGACGAGGAGGGATGGAGGGGGGGCCGCAAGTACCTCGTCTATCTGATGGGCGCCTCGAAGAGCGTCCTCCTCGCGGCGCTGGCGCTGACCTACACCATCGCAGGCTCGCTCGACTTCGTGCCGGGCGGGCTTCTGGCGGATGCCAACGCCTCGCCGGCGCTGCTGGCGACCGTCTACTTCTGCTACCTGTTCGGCTTCGCCAAGGCCGCCGTCATGCCGATGCACGCCTGGCTGCCTGCCGCCATGGTGGCGCCGACACCGGTGAGCGCGCTCCTGCATGCCGTGGCCGTCGTCAAGATGGGCGTGTTCTGCGTGTTGCGCCTGGTGTTCGACGTCTTCGGGGTCGGGCTGGTCGGCAGGCTCGGTCTCGGCATCGCCACCGCCTACCTGGTCTCGTTCACGATCCTGATGGCGTCGGTCTACGCGCTGACGCGGGACGACCTGAAGGCGAGGCTCGCCTATTCGACGGTGAGCCAGCTCTCCTACATCGTGCTGGGCGCGGTTCTGGTGTCGCCGGTCGCGATGGTCGGCGGCATCATCCATATCGCCGCGCACGCCTTCTCCAAGATCACGCTCTTCTTTTGCGCCGGCTCGATCTACTGCGCGTCGGGAAAACGCAACATCAGCGACATGGCCGGCATCGGCCGCAGGTTGCCCTGGACGATGGGCGCCTTTTTCGTCGCCTCGCTGAGCATGATCGGGATCCCGCCGACAGCCGGTTTCGTCAGCAAGTGGTATCTGGCGCAGGGAACGGTGGAGGGAGGGCAGGTCGCCTTCCTGGTCGTGCTCCTGGCGAGTTCGGTCCTCAACGCGGCCTACTTCCTGCCGGTCAGCTATGCCGCCTTCTTCCAGCCGGAGCCACAGGACGGTCGGCCGCCGGTTCGCGAGATTCCGATGGTGGCCGTCCCGCTGGTGGCGACCGCGGCGCTCTCGGTCTTGATGGGGATCTTCCCCGGCTATTTTCTCACGCTCGCGGACGGAGTGGTCAGATGATCAGGCATATCGTCGACTTCTTTGGTGACGAGGCCCATGCGCGGCTCCGCCGCCGGCTGTTCTATCTGGTGCTGGTCCTGGTCGTCGCCGCCGACTTCGTCGTTCCCCGCGAACATGCCGAATATCTCTGGGAGCGCCTGCCGGGCTGGTCCGCCGCCTATGGCTTCGGCTCCTGCGTGCTGCTGATTTTCGTTTCCAAGTTCCTGGGCCACCAAGGCGGGCTGATGCGGCGCGAGGACTATTATGACTGATGTCTTCGTCCATCCGGGCCTGCTGTTTATCCTCGGCGCCCTGCCGATCCCCTTCCTCAAGGGGGCGATCCGCAACGCCTACCTGCTGCTGATCCCGGTGCTGGCGATCCTCGCCGTGCTCACGCTGCAGCCGGGTACCTACGGTGCGGCAAGCTTCGCCGGGCAGGACATTCTCTTCGCAAAGGTCGACAAGCTCAGCATCGTCTTCGCCACCGTCTTCACCCTCATGGCGCTGATCGGCATGGTCTATGCGCTGCACGTAACGGCTGCCGGCCAGCATGTGGCGGCCTTCGTCTATGTCGGCAGCGCGCTCGGGGTGGTGTTCGCCGGCGATTACCTGACCCTCTACCTGTTCTGGGAGGCAATGGCGTTCGCGTCCGCCTACCTGGTCTTCGCGCAGGGCGGGGAGCAGGCGATCCGGGCCGGATTCCGTTATCTGATGGTCCATATCACCGGCGGCCTCGCCCTGTTCGGCGGCATCGTTCTGCACGGGCTCGCCACCGGCTCGCTGCTCTTCGGTCCGATCGAAGGCGGCCCGATCGGAGGCGGCCCGATCGAAGGCGGTATGAGCCTGGGCGCCTATCTGATCATGGCCGGATTCTTGCTCAATGCGGCGGTGCCGCCGCTCAATGCCTGGCTCACGGATGCCTATCCCGAGGCGACCGTCACGGGCGCGGTGTTCATGAGCGCGTTTACCACCAAGACGGCCGTCTACGTGCTGGCGCGGGCGTTCCCGGGCACCGAGCTTCTGGTCGTGCTCGGCACCGTGATGGCGCTTTATGGCGTCGTCTATGCGGTGCTGGAAAACGACTGTCGGCGGCTGCTCGCCTATCACATCGTCAGCCAGGTGGGCTACATGGTGGCGGGCGTCGGCATCGGCACCGAATTGGCGGTGAACGGGGCCACCAGCCATGCCTTCGCGCATATCCTCTACAAGGCGCTGCTCTTCATGGGGGCCGGCGCGGTGATCTATGTCACCGGCCGGCGCAAGCTCACCGAGCTCGGCGGGCTCTACAAGACCATGCCGTGGACGGTGGCGCTCTACATGGTCGGCGCCCTTGCCATCTCGGCCTTCCCGTTCTTCTCCGGCTTCGTCACCAAATCGATGGTGGTGGCGGCGGCCGGACAGGATCATCGCGCGATCGTGATGCTGGCGCTGACGATGGCCTCGTCGGGGACGTTCCTGCACACCGGGCTGAAGCTGCCCTACTACATGTTCTTCGGCACGGACCGGAAGCTGCCGGCGCGCGAGCCGCCGCGCAACATGCTGGTCGCCATGGCCATGGCGGCGGTGCTTTGCATCGCGATCGGGGTGTTCCCCGGCCCGCTCTATGCGCTTCTGCCCTATCCGGTCGCCTTCGAGCCCTACACGGGGCAGCACGTCACCGAGAGCCTCGGAATCCTGATGTTCACCGCCCTGGGGTTCGTGCTGTTCCTCAAGGCGCTCGACCCGGAGAACACGATCAGCCTCGACACCGACTGGTTCTATCGCAAGGGCGCGCGCGCCTTCATGTGGCTCGCCGAGCGACCGCTTGCGCGCTACGAACAGGCGGTGAGCAGCGTCTCCGAGGCCGTGGTGCTGCCGTTCCTGCATGGCGCGGCGCGGCTGGGGTTGCGGTTTGATCTCGGCGGCGTCGACGCCGTCGTGAACGGTGTCGCCCGCTCGGTCCTGCGCGGCGGCGGGGCGCTGCGGCGGCTCCAGACCGGCGTCGTGACCCACTATGCACTGGCGATGATCGCCGGCGTCGTCGCCGCCGTCGTCGTCTTTGCCGTGGCCTGGAGGTAGCGGCGATGGGGTTGCCGCTGCTCAGCCTCATCGTCCTTGTGCCCGCCGCCGGGGCGGTGGTTCTGATGGTTCTGCGCAGCGACGGCGCGGTGCGATGGACGGCGCTCGCCGTCACCCTCCTCGACCTCGCGCTCTGCATCGCCATGCTCTCCGGTTTCGACACCACGACCCATGCGATGCAGTTTGCCGAAAAATACCCGTGGGTGCCGGCGCTCGGGATCGCCTTTTCGCTCGGTGTCGACGGCATCAGCGCCCTCTTCGTGTTCCTGACGGCGCTTCTGGGTACGGTCTGCGTGCTCGCCTCGTGGGTCGCGATCGAAAGCAGGGTCAAGGCGTTCATGGTGAGCCTGCTCGCCATGCAGGCATTGATGCTCGGGGTGTTCTGTGCGCTCGACCTCTTCCTCTTCTACGTCTGCTGGGAGGCGATGCTGATCCCGATGTATCTGATCATCGGCATCTGGGGCGGAGAGGGCCGGATCTATGCGGCGTTCAAGTTCTTCCTCTACACGCTGGCCGGCAGCCTGCTGTTCCTGGTCGGCGTCATCGTGCTCTATCAGCATGGCGGACGGACCTTCGATATCCTCGCCCTGACGGCGCAGGACCTGCCGTTCGGGATCCAGTCGTGGCTGTTCTTCGCCTTCCTCGTCGCCTTTGCCGTCAAGGTGCCGATGGTGCCGGTCCATACCTGGCTGCCGGATGCCCATGTGCAGGCGCCGACCGCCGGCAGCATCATCCTCGCCGGCGTGCTGCTGAAGATGGGCGCCTATGGCTTCTTGAGGTTCTCGCTGCCGATGCTGCCGGAGGCGTCGGTCTACTATTCGACGCTGATGCTGGCGCTGTCGGCGCTTGCGATCGTCTATGGCGGGCTGCTGGCGCTGGCGCAGGACGACCTGAAGAAGCTGGTGGCCTATTCCAGCATCAGCCACATGGGCTTCGTGACGCTCGGCATCTTCGCGCTCAACCTCCGCGGGCTCCAGGGCGGCATCCTGCAGATGTTCAATCATGGCGTGACGACGGGCGCGCTGTTCCTCTTCGTCGGCCTGATCTACGAGCGGACGCATACGCGCAGCATCGCCGACTATGGCGGGCTGATGAAGCTCGTGCCGGTCTACACCTCGTTTCTGGCGCTGTTCACCCTGTCGTCGATGGCGCTGCCGGGGACGAATTCCTTCGTCGGCGAGCTGCTGGTGCTGTCCGGCGGATTTGCGGCGAACCTGGCGTTCGGCGCGATGGCCGTCCTGGGCGCGTTGCTGGGCGCTGCCTACCTGCTTGGCATGTATGGAAAGGTCGCGCTCGGTCCGGTGAGCCTGGTCACGCCATACAAGATGCGCGACGTGAACGCCCGCGAGATGGCGGCGATCCTGCCGCTGGCCGCCTTCGTGCTTTGGGTCGGACTCTATCCGAAGCCCTTTCTCGCCATCACCGACGCCTCGGTGAGGCACCTGCTCGTGCAGGTCAACGCTGAGGGGGCCGGCCGATGAACGCGGCAACGCTCTACCAGTCGGCCGTGGCGAGCCTGCCCGAGATCGTGGTGATCACCGGCGCCTGCATCCTGCTGATCCTCGGACAGCTCGTGCGGACGCGACGGGAGGACGTCCTGCTCTGGGCCTCCGTCGCGGTCGTGGCGACCGCCGCTCTTTTGACCCTGATGCCGGCGGGCGAGGTCCGCACGGCCTATGCCGGCATGTTCGTCGCCGACAGCTTCTCCGTCTTCTTCAAGTCGATCTTCTACCTGACCACGCTCCTGACGTTCCTGCTGTCGCGCAGATACGCCGATCTCGAGGGGATCGGGAGCAGCGAGTACTATGTCCTGCTGCTCTTCACCCTCTCGGGGATGATGATCATGGCCTCGGCGACGGATCTCCTGTCGATCTATGTGGGCCTCGAGCTGACGGTGCTCTGCACCTACGTGCTGACCGGTTTCCTGCGGCACGAGCGGCGGTCGAACGAGGCGGCGCTGAAATATGTGATCCTGGGGGCCGTCTCGACCGGGATTTTCCTCTACGGCGTCTCGCTGGTCTATGGTCTCACCGGCACGACGCAACTGGACGCGATGGCCGCGGCGGTGGCCGGCGATCCACGCGATCCGGGATTGTTGCTGGCGGTCGTCTTCATCGTCGCAGGCCTGGTGTTCAAGGTCGGCGCGGTGCCGTTCCACATGTGGGTGCCGGACGTCTACGAGGGCGCGCCGACGACGATCACCGCGTTCATGTCGGTCGGACCGAAGGCGGCCGGTTTCGCGGTGATCCTGCGGGTGTTCCTCAACCCGCTGGTCGCCGGCTCGGATGCCTGGATCGTCGTCGCCGTGATCGCCGTAGTGACGATGGCGCTCGGCAGCTTCGTGGCGCTGGTGCAGGACAACTTCAAGCGCCTGCTCGCCTATTCCAGCATCGCCCATGCGGGGTTCGCGCTGTTCGGCATCGTGGCGGGCGGCGCGGACGGGATCGCCAGCGTGATGCTCTACCTCTTGATCTACGCCTTCATGAATCTCGGCATATTCGGCATCGTCATCATGATGCGGAACGGCGCCTTCTCCGGCGAGATCATCGAGGACTATGCCGGCTTCGCCAGGTCGCATGCCGTGCTAGCGCTCCTGATGCTGCTCTATCTGTTCTCGCTGGCCGGCATTCCGCCGACGGCCGGGTTCTTCGCCAAGTTCTACGTGCTGGTCGCGCTCGTCGAGCGGGGCTTCGTCGTCCTGGCGGTCATCGCAGTGCTCTTGAGCGCCGTCGCCGCCTATTTCTACATCCGCATCGTCATGCTGATCTATATGCGCGAGCCGACAAGGGCGTTCGAACCGGCGCTGCCGCCGATGGTCCGCGCCACGCTCGCCGTGACCGCTGCCGGCACGATCGGCATCGGCCTGTTTCCGGCGTGGTTTCTGCAGCTTGCCCAGAACGCGGTGTTTGGCGGCTAATCGATTGGATTTGCAATGGTCCGGTCGCCGGAATAGACTTGAAGCCAGGAAAGGATGCCCAAGGCCCTTCCTCCGGGACGACGGCACGAGCAGTCCCGAAGCGCGGCCTGAGCAAAGCCAAGGTGAACGGCCATGGCTGCAATGGAATTCCTGCCGGTACTTTTCATGATCGCCGGAATCGTTCTGGTGGCGCTGGCGACGCTTTTTGTCTCCTCGCTGCTGCGCCCGTCCAATCCCTATCCTGAAAAGAATGCCCCCTACGAATGCGGCATGGATGCCGCAGGTGAGGCGGCCAGCGGCCGTTTCCGGGTGCCGTTCTTCATCCTCGCGATCCTGTTGGTGGTCTTCGATGTCGAGGCGATGTTCCTCTTTCCCTGGGCCGTCGTGCTGAAAGACATCGGGCTCGTCGGCTACGTCGAGATGTTCGTCTTCATGCTGCTGCTTCTCGTGGGCTTCGCCTACGCCTGGCTGAAGGGAGCGCTGGAATGGGAGGAGTAGGAAACGCCATCCGAGACAGCGTTCTTTTCACCACGGCCGACAGCGTCATCAGCTGGAGCCGGCGGTCGGCCTTGTGGCCCGAGACCTTCGGCATCGCCTGCTGCGCCATCGAGATGATCTCGGCCGGATGCGCGCGCTATGATCTCGACCGGTTCGGCGTGGTGTTCCGCCCTTCGCCGCGCCAGTCCGACGTGATGATCATCGCCGGTACCGTGACCCGCAAATTCGCGCCCGTCGTGCGCCGGCTCTACGACCAGATGCCGGAGCCGCGCTGGGTGATCGCCATGGGCACCTGCGCCATTTCCGGCGGCGTCTACAACACCTACGCCGTGGTGCAGGGCTCGGAGACCTTCGTGCCCGTCGACGTGCATGTGCCCGGCTGTCCGCCGCGGCCCGAGGCGCTGATGCACGGGTTCCTGCTGCTTCAGGAGAAGATCAAGCGGTCCCGCGCGCTGGCCGGGACGCCGCCCGACCGGGTCGCAGCGTCATGAGCGCGGAGATGTCCCTCATCCGCACCCTGATCTCGGAACGCTTCGGGGAGGCCATCGAGGCGCTCGGCTTCTCGCACGGGGTCCATGCCTTCGCCTCGCCGCCCGACTTGATCGTCGAGCTTTGCCGGTTCCTGAAGGAGCATCCGGCGCTGCGGTTCAATTTTCTCTCCGACGTCTGCGGGGTCGACCACTATCCCGAAACGCCGCGCTACGAGGCGGTGTACCACCTCTATTCGCTGCCGAACAAATGGCGCATCCGGATCAAGTGCCGGCTGGGTGATCCGCCGCGGATCCCCTCGGTCACGGGCGTCTGGCGCACCGCCAACTGGCACGAACGCGAGGCCTGGGACATGTACGGCATCCGCTTCGAGGGCCATCCCGATCTGCGCCGGATCTACATGTGGGAAGGCTTCGAAGGCTTTCCCCAGCGCAAGGATTTCCCCCTGCGCGGCTACAGGGACAAGCTGAACCCCTTCGGGGCCGAGGGGCCGCCCCCGACGGAGCCCGACCTCGCCACCCGGGAGATACCGCAAGGAGGCCGTTTGACGCCGGAGCGTTGAGATGACCGAAGTCACCGAACTCGAGAGGCCGGAAGGCGAAGCGCTGAACACCAGGGAGGTGCTTCTCAACCTCGGCCCGCAGCACCCCAGCACCCATGGGGTTCTCCGGCTCGTGCTCGAACTGGACGGCGAGTACGTCGAGCGCGTCGATCCGCATATCGGCTACCTGCACCGCGGCACGGAGAAGCTGGCGGAGAGCTTCACCTATACCCAGATCTTCCCGCTGACGGACCGGCTCGACTATCTCTGTCCGCCCTCCAACAACCTGGCGTTCGCGCTGGCGGTGGAGAAGCTCCTCGGCATCGAGGCGCCGATCCGCGCGCAGTACATCCGCGTCATGATGGCCGAGCTGGCGCGGATATCCGGCCACCTGCTGATCACCGGCGCGCTGCCGATGGACCTCGGCGCCATGACCGCGCTGCTTTATGCCATGCGCGAGCGCGAGATGATCATGGACCTCCTGGAAATGATCACCGGCGCGCGCATGCACACCTCCTTCTGCAGGGTCGGCGGCGTGCGCGAGGACCTGCCGGACGGGTTCCTGCCCAAGATCCGGGAATTCTGCGACATCTTCCCGAACCGGATCCGCGACTATGAACGGCTGCTGGAGAACAACCGGGTGTTCCTCAAGCGCACCGAAGGCATCGGCGTCATCTCCGGCGAGGACGCCGTCGATCTCGGCCTGAGCGGCCCGAACCTGCGTGCCTCCGGCGTCGACTGGGACATCCGCCGCGACGAGCCGTACGAGATCTACGACCGGCTCGAATTCAACGTCGTCACGCGCCCGGAAGGCGATTGCTACGCCCGCTGGCGCTGCCGGG
Organism: Hyphomicrobiales bacterium; assembly: GCA_900469965.1. GTDB lineage: Bacteria > Pseudomonadota > Alphaproteobacteria > Rhizobiales > Rhizobiaceae > Mycoplana. Next base: position 93,325 of record UBZP01000017.1, read on the forward strand.
TCGAGGAGATGCGCGAAAGCATCCGCATCATCGAGCAATGCCTCGACCAGATGCCCGAAGGCCCGTTCCAGGTCGATATGCCGACGATCGCCTTCCCCGTGGACAAGGAGCGCGTGCACTGCTCGATGGAGGCGCTGATCCAGCATTTCGACCTGTCGGCCTACGGTTTCGCCGTGCCCAGGGGCGAAGTCTATTCGGCGATCGAGGCGCCGAAGGGGGAGCTGGGGTTCTACATCATCAGCGACGGATCGCCGAAGCCGTTCCGGATGAAGGTGCGGGCGCCGTCCTTCGTCAACCTGCAGGCGCTCTTCGGCGTATCCAACGCCCGCTACCTGGCCGACATGATCGCCGTGCTCGGCAGCCTCGATCCGGTGATGGCGGAGGTGGACAAGTAGAGGAGGTTTGAACGCGATGGGCATGCGCGAACAGATCGAGACGGCGGCGGCGCGGTATCCCGACCGGCGCTCGGCGATCATGCCCGCGCTGCTGATCGCGCAGAAGGCGCATGGGCATCTGCCCGGCCCGGTGCTGGAGGAGGTGGCCGACATCCTCGGCGTCGAGCGGATCTGGGTCTATGAGCTCGCGACCTTCTACACGCTGTTCCATACCGAACCGGTGGGCCGGTTCCACCTGCAGCTCTGCGACAATATCGCCTGCATGCTGTGCGGGGCCGAGCGCCTGTTGGCGCACATGGAAACGGTGCTCGGGATCGGCAAGGGCGGGACCACTCCGGACGGGCTGTTCACGCTTTCGACCGTCGAGTGCCTCGGTGCCTGCGAGATGGCGCCGGTGATGCAGGTCGGCGACGACTATCACGGCAACCTCGATGCCGCACGGCTGGATGCGCTCCTGGGAAGCCTTCGGGCCCATGCCGGACGGTTGGCGACCGTCGACCCCGCATCCGCGCCATCACCGGGAGAATAGCGCCATGTTCGAGCCGGTTCTCCTCAAAAACATCGACCAGCCGGACAGTCACCTGCTGTCGACCTACGAGGCCGGCGGCGGCTACCGGGCGCTGGCGAAGGTGTTGCGCGAATTCACACCGGACGACGTGGTCGAGCTCGTCAAGCAGTCCAACCTGCGCGGTCGCGGTGGCGCGGGCTTCCCGACGGGCATGAAGTGGAGCTTCGTGCCCAAGCGCGCCGACAAGCCGAAATATCTGTGCTGCAACGCCGACGAGGGAGAGCCCGGCACCTTCAAGGACCGGATCATCATGGAACGCGACCCGCACCAGCTCATCGAGGGGCTGGCGGTCAGCGCCTATGCGATCGGGGCCAAGACCGCCTATGTATATGTCCGCGGGGAATATGTGACGGCGATCCGTCGCCTCGAACAGGCGATCGCCGAGGCGCAGGCGAAGGGGTATCTCGGCACGGGCATTCTCGGCACGGACTTCGCCTTCGCCGTGCACATCCATTGCGGCGCCGGCGCCTATATCTGCGGCGAGGAGACCGCGATGCTGGAATCGCTCGAGGGCAGGCGGGCGCAACCGCGGCTCAAGCCGCCGTTTCCGGCCGTGGCCGGGCTCTATGCCAGCCCGACCGTGATCAACAATGTCGAGACGCTCGCCTGCGTGCCGCACATCGTCGTGCGGGGGGCGGACTGGTTCCGAAATATCGGCCCGGCCAAGAGCCCCGGCCCGAAGCTCTATTGCCTGAGCGGCCAGGTGCGCAAACCCGGCCTCTACGAGCTGCCGATGGGAATACCGCTGCGCGAACTGGTCGAGGAGCACGCCGGCGGCGCCCTTCCGGGGCGCCGGATCAAGGCGGTGATCCCGGGCGGGGTCTCGGCGCCGGTGATCCCGGAGCGCGGGCTGGACGTGGGGATGGATTTCGATTCGCTCGCTGCCGTGGGCTCCATGCTCGGCTCGGCCGGCGTCGTCGTGATCGACGATACGACCTGCATGGTCAAGGTGGCCACCCGGATCGTCGAGTTCTTCCACCACGAGTCCTGCGGCAAGTGCACGCCGTGCCGGGAGGGATTGAACTGGGCCGTGAAGGTGATGCGCCGGATCGAGGCAGGGGAGGGCGAGCCGGGCGATCTGGAGCAGCTGGACGGGCTCTGCAAGGGCATTTTCGGCAACACGTTCTGTGCCCTGGGCGACGGCGCCGCCATGGGATTGCGGGCAGCGCTGGCGCATTTCCGCGACGAGTTCGCCGCCCATATCGAGGAGCACAGGTGTCCGTTTCACTGAAGAGCGACGGAGTTGCGAGGGAGGCATGGTCAACATCACGATCGACGGACAGACGCTGGAGATTGAGGCCGGATCGACCGTGCTCCAGGCCGCCGAGCGGCTGGGCATCGCGGTCCCGACCTTCTGCTACATGAAGCGGCTGCCGCCGCTCGCCTCCTGCCGCATGTGCCTGGTGGAGATCGAGGGGTTGCGGCGGCTGCAGCCGTCCTGCGCCACGGCCGTCACCGACGGGATGGTGGTGCGGACGAACACGCCGCTGATCGAGGAGACGCGCGCCTCCATGCTCGACATGCTGCTCGCAAACCACCCGCTCGACTGTCCGATCTGCGACAAGGGCGGCGAGTGCGAACTGCAGGACATGGTGATGGCCTACGGGCCCCGGAGAAGCGGCTTCCACGATTCCAAGCGCGTGTTCCACTCGAAGGACATTCGCCTCAGCCCGGTCGTCATCATGAACGTCAACCGCTGCATCCAGTGCCAGCGTTGCGTGCGGATGTGCGAGGAGGTTGTCGGCGCCGTCGCGCTGGGCACGGTCGAAAAGGGCATGGACACGGCCGTCACCGGCTTCGAAGGCAGCCTGGCGAGCTGCGACCAGTGCGGCAACTGCATCGAGGTCTGCCCGGTCGGAGCGCTGATGAGCTTCCCCTACCGCTACAAGGCGCGGCCCTGGGACCTCGCCGAGACCGATACGATCTGCCCCCATTGCGGCACCGGCTGCCAGCTCACCGTCGGTGCGCGCAAGGGCGAGTTCATGCGGGTCCGCTCGGATTGGGAACACGGGATGAACCGCGAGACGCTCTGCGTGCGCGGCCGCTTCGGCCTCGACTTCATCGATGGCTCGGCTCGGATCAAGCGGCCGATGATCCGCCGCGACGGCGTGCTCGTTCCCGTGTCCTGGGAGGAGGCCGGCGCGTATCTGCGCCAGCGCCTGCCGGCCGTCGAAAGCAAGGCTTGCGGCGGTCTGGCCTCGCCGCGGCTGCCGAACGAGGTGCTCTACCAGTTCCAGAAGCTGATGCGGACCGTATTCCGCACCAACAACATCGACTGCTCGTCGCGCTGGTCTACCCCGGTCGACACGCTTGCTCCGCTGGTGGCGGCTCACTACACCCGCGCCCCGCTCGAGGAACTGATCGGCAGGGACTGCGTGCTGGTCGTGGGCGGCAACGTGACCGAGGAGAACCCCGTCACCGAATACCTGCTGCGCGACGCCGCGCGGCGGCGGCAGGCCGGGTTGCTGATGCTTTCGGCGCGGCCGTCCCGTCTGGACGCCGATGCCCGCGCGGTGGTTCGCGTAACCCCTGGCGGCGAGGCCGCGGCCCTCGGCGCGGTGGTGGCCCATCTCGCGGCCGCGGCCGGCCCGGCCCTGCCTGGCGACGTCGCCGCCATGATCGGCGGGCCGGGCAGCGAGCCGACCATGGCCGCCGGCGGCGACCAACTCGATGGCCTGGCGACCGCGCTCACAGATGGCGGCAGCGTCACCCTGCTTGTCAGCGCCGACATCCTGAGGGCGCCATCGGCGCGCGCGACGCTGGAGCAGATCGGCAACTGCCTGCAGGTGCTCCGCACCCTCGGCAAGGCGCCGGCGATGCAGTTCCTTTTCGACCGCGCCAACCAGCTGGGCGCATGGGACATGGGCGCTCTGCCCTTGGCACTGCCGGGATTGCGCGACATCGCCGACAATGCGGCGCACGCGGCGTTCGAGCGGGCCTGGGGCGTCGCAATTCCGTCCGAACCGGGTGCGGATTTCGACGCGATGCTGGACCTTTGCGACAACGGGAAAATGGGCACGCTCTACATCGTCGGGAGCGATCCCCTGATGTGCTATCCCGACCGGCATTTCGCGCAGCGGGCGCTTGCGGCAGCGGATTTCCTGATCGTCCAGGACGCATTCCTCACCGATACGGCGGGGCTGGCGGACGTGGTTCTGCCCGCAGCGAGCTACGGCGAGGAACCGGGCACCTTCACCAACAACGAGGGCCGGATCCAGATGGTGCGCAAGTTCCGCGAGCCTGCCTTCGAGGCACGGGGCAACCTGGCGATCTTCGACTTCGTCGCGGCGCTCCACGACCACACGCTGCAGCCGTCGACGCAGGGCGAAATCTTCGACGAGATCGCCCGGCTGGTGCCCGCCTACGCGGGGCTCACCCAGGACGGGCTTGGCCGCGACGGTGCCTTTACCAGGGCGGGCCGGACAGAACCGGTCGGGCGGTTCTTCGCCCCGCCGCCGGCGCCCGTGGTCCCCGGCGAGATGATGCTGATCGTCGGCAACGGCCTGTTCCACAACGGATATCTGACCGGGCATTCGGAGATCCTCAACACGGTCGCCGACGACCCCTATGTGGAGATGGGTGCGCAGGATGCCGCCGAGCGGGCCCTCCTGGACGGCGACCAGGTGGTCGTGCGATCCGCGCAAGGGGACCTGACGGCGAAGCTGAAGCTCAACAGGCGTTTTCCCAAGGGGCTGGTTTTCGTACCCGAAAATTACAGGGCCCTGCGCCTCAACAGCCTGATGCGGCGCGGCGAGTATCCCTGTCCGGTGGAGGTTGAAAGGGCGCCCGGTGTTGTCGGGGTCGTCCCGATCGCGGGCCTGGGAGCCGGAGCGCAGGATTTGGCTCAGGGCCTGCCCGGCGGCACCTCCTGACCGGTCCGGCCGCCGTCAGTGATAGTAGGTTCCGGAAATGTAGTCGTGCAGGTCCTGCTCGGTGCGCATCGCCTCCTCCAGCCGGTGCTTGACCACGTCGCCGATGCTGACGATGCCGGCAAGGGCGTCGCCGTCCATGACCAGCACGTGGCGCGTGCGGCGTTCGGTCATGATGGCCATCGCCACCGGCAGTATGTCCTGCGGCGAACAGGTCGCGACGTTGAGGTTCATGATGTCTGCGACCCGCATCAGCGGAGCCTCGGTTCCGTATCTGGCGACGGCATTGCAGCAGTCCCGTTCCGATACCGTCCCCAGGCATTCCCCCCGGGACCGGCCGACGACCACGAAGCCGATGTTGTTGTCGCGAAACAGCCGCAGCACTTCCAGCATCGTCTGGTCCGGACTGACCGAGATGACCTCGGGCGACTTGCCCTTCAGGATTTGGTAGACCAGCATCCGTGCCTCCTGTCTGCGCGCCCGGTCCGGGTGTGCGCGCGTTCATGTGCGTCTGATATTCCGCCACCAGTTGTAGCCCCGCGGCTCGTTCGTCTCGACCAGCACGTCCTTTTGGGTGTTCAGGCGCGCGGCGACCACGCCGCCGCCGGTCGCCGCCTTGCCCGGCTTGGCGAGCAGGTCGTCGCGGCCGATCACGAGGTCGCGGGAGGAGAAGCTGGAGAATTCGTATTGCTGGCCAAGCGCGATGGCGTCTGCAGGGCAGGCGTCCTCGCAAAGTCCGCAAAACAGGCATCGGGCCGTGTCGATCTCGAACTTCGCCGGATGGCGATTGCCGTTCTCGTCCTCGTAGGGGACGACCTCGATGCAGTCGCAGGGACAGATCCGCGCGCAGAGCTCACAGGCGACGCATTTGATCTCGCCCGCTTCGTCGCGCTTGAGGAAATGGTGCCCGCGGTAGCGCGCATAGGGGAGCCATTTCTCCTTGTCCGGATACTGCATGGTCACGGATCTGGAGAACATGTAGCCGAACGTCAGCGCGAGGCCATTCGCCAGATCGGCGAAAAACGCCCAACCGATCCACGTCCCAGCTCTGTCCAGTGCGCGCGACATCGCCGCCCCGTTCCGGAGCCGCTGCGGCTCCTAAGAGATAGCAACACCAGTGATAATTATGTTCGCCAACGACAGCGGAAGCAAGACTTTCCAGCCGATCGCCATCAGCTGATCGTAGCGGTAGCGCGGGAAGGTGAAGCGGAACCACATGAACAGGTAGACGAAGAACGCCACCTTGAGCACGAACCAGACGAGCGGCGGCAGGGGGACCAGCACGCCGTTCCAGCCGCCGAAGAACAGGATCACCGTCAGGACCGACACCAGCAGCATGATGACGTATTCGCTGACCATGAACAGCGCGAAGCGGATCCCGCTGTATTCGGTATGGAACCCCGCGCCGAGATCGCCTTCCGCTTCCGAAAGGTCGAAAGGAATGCGCTGCGCTTCGGCGAGCCCGGCGACGAAGAAGACGAAGAAGCCGACCGGCTGGTAGACGACGTTCCAGAGATCGGCCTGTGCGCGCACGATGTCGAGCAGGCTCATGGATTGCGCCAGCATGACCACCCCGATCACCGCAAACCCCATGGGGATCTCGTAGCTAATCATTTGCGCGCAGGTCCTGAGGCTGCCGAGGACGGCGTATTTGCTGTTGGCGGCCCAGCCACCGAAGATGACGCCGTAGACCTCGATGCCGATCACCGCGATGACGAAGAGAAGCGCCACGTTCATGTCGGAGAGGTATAGCGTGATCTCGGTGCCGCGGACCGAAATGCTCTCGCCGAAAGGGATCGCGACGAACACCACGAAGGGCGGGGCGAGCGCCAGGATCGGCGCCAGCTTGAACAGGAACCGGTCGGCCTCGGCGGGAATGTGATCCTCCTTGGTCAGGAGCTTGATGCCGTCCGCCACCGGTTGCAGCAGGCCGTGCCACCCCACCCGCATCGGCCCCATGCGCTGCTGGATGTGCCCGGCGATCTTGCGTTCCAGCCAGGTCAGCGGCAAGGGCAGCAACAGCAGGATCGCAATCAGAAACGCGACCTTGAAGACGATCAGACCAAGGGCAACGACAGTCTCCATGATCCGCGGCTACTTTGCGACGGGTTGAAACCTGCGACCGGATCCAAGTTTATATCACACACCGACCTTCAAATGCACGGGCACGGCGGGATGTGCCATTTGCCATGCCCCTTCGTCGAGATAGACGTCGAGCGGAAAGCGCATTTGTCTATGAACGGCTCTCTCTCCGGACGCCCCCGCGATCACGACATGATCAGGCCGCCATCGACGTTGATCGTCTGGCCGGTGATGTAGGCCGCGTCGGCGGAGGCGAGGAATGCCACGAGGGCGGCGACTTCGGCCGGGGTGCCGGCGCGGCCCATCGGAATGCCCTCGACCCACTCGGCCATCAGTTCGCCGGGACCGTATTCCCCGAGCATCTGTCCCCAGACGCGGTCGTTGTAGTCCCACATCTCGGTGTGGATGATGCCGGGGCAAATGGCGTTGGCGGTGATGCCCTCGCGGGCAAGTTCCTTGGCCAGGCTCTGCGTCAGGCCGACGACGCCGAATTTCGAGGCGGCGTAGTGCGGGGTGTAGATGAAGCCCTGGCGGGCCTGGCCGGAGGCGGTGTTGATCAGCCGGCCCTTCGTGCCGCTGGCGCGAAAACGGCGGATCGCCTCCTGGCAGCAGAGGAAGACGCCCTTGGTGTTGACGTCGAGGTTCAGGTCCCATTCGCGCTCGGTCAGGTCCTGCACCTTGGCGATGGTGATGACGCCGGCGTTCTGGACGGAGACGGAGATCGCGCCGAGCCTGGCCTCGGCCTCGCCATAGGCTTCCTTCACGGCCGCCGCATCCGTCACGTCCAGCACGAGGCCGAGCACCTCGGCACCGGTGTCCGCGGCGAGCGCATCGGCTGCGGCCGGCGTGTCCTTTTCGATCGCCGCGATGGCAACTTTCGCGCCTTCCTCGGCGAAGCGCCTGGCGATGCCGCGCCCGATGCCCTTGTTTCCCCCGGTGACGAAAACCGTCTGGCCTGCAAAACGTCTCATGGTCTTCTCTCCATAGTGCGCAGCAGGCCGAGGACCGGTCCGGAATGGATCAGGCCGTGAGCCGAGCTGCCGTGAACTTGTCGGTGACGAGCACATCGATGATGCCCAGTTTCAGGGCGCCGGCGATGGCCTCTGTCTTCGATTCCCCGCCCGCAAGGGCGATGACGCGGTCGGTCTTGCGCAGGTCTTCCAGCGAGATGCCGATGACCCGCTCGTTGAGCGGGGTCTCCACCGGTCTGCCGTCCTTGTCGTAGAACCGGTAGGAGATCTCGCCGACGGCGCCGGCCTCGTGCAGCATCGCCATTTCCTGGCGGGAGAACGTGTTGCCGGAGCGCGCCAGGAGCTCGGACGGCTCCACCGCGCCGACGCCGATGATGGCGAGGCTGAGGCGGCCGAACAGGTCCATGGTTTCGCGCACGACCGGGTCGGCCAGCATGACGAGCTTGGCTTCGCGTGACGAGGTGATGCCTTGCACGAGCAGCAGCCGCGGCTCGCCGCCGGTGAGCTTTGCCAGGCGCGCCGTGAGCTGGGTGGCATGGGTCTGGACCGAGGCGTCGCCCATGCCGCCGAGGATCTGGACGATGTATTTGGCCTTGGCGTTCTTGAGCGGGTGGATGTTGTCCACCATGCGCAGGATGGTCTGGCTCCAGCTCGAGACGCCGATGATCTCGTCCTGTTGCAGCGTGACCTCGAGGAAATGGGCGGCCGCCTCGCCGATGCGGGCCATGATCGCGCCGTCGCGGTCTTCCGAACAGTCGATGACGATCGCCTCCGTCAGACCGTAGCGCCCGCGCAGCGCCGTTTCGAGCTCGGCGAAGGTGCCCGCCGGCGGGATCACCGTGGTGCGGACGATGTCCTCCTGCTCGGCCCTCTTCAGCATGCGCGAGACCGTCGCCTGCGACATGTGCATGATCTCGGCGATCTCGGCCTGCCGCCTGCCTTCGATATGATACATCTGGGCGATGCGGGCGATCAGTCGCAGCTCGTTGAGCCGTCCCATGGGGTTCTCCGTAGTGAATTTTTATTCACTCATAGTGGAAGGACCCGGAACGGTCGAGCGGTAGATTGCATCCCTCCAGACGAGGAGGCGATCCGCAGCGTCTCCGGCGCGCGGCAGGATGGGATTGCCGGCGCGTGGCAGGGCGGCGATGGCGGCCAGATCCGGCCAGACGCCGAGGGAAAGGCCGGCGAGGTAGGCAGCTCCCAGCGCCGAGGCTTCGGGCGCATCGCATTGGGTGATCACGTGGTCCAGCGTGTCGGCGATGCATTGCATGAGGAAGGTGTTCTGGCTCGGGCCGCCATCGGCATAGAGACGACCGAGCGGCGTCGGCGATTGCGCCGACATGGCCTTGAAGACGTCATGAACCTGGAAGGCCATGGAATCGGTCACGGCGCGGGCCATCTGCGCGCGGGTGGTGTTGAAGGTGATGCCCGAGAACAGCGCGCGCGCATCGGCCTGCCAGTAGGGCGCGCCGAGGCCGACGAAGGCCGGCACGAAACCGGGACCGCCCGGCTCGGCGGTGGCGGCGAGATCGGTCAGGGCCTGCACGTCCGGCAGGCCCAGCATCCCGGCCATCCAGGGCAGGGCCGCGGCCGAGACGAGGATGTTGCCCTCGAAGGCATAGGTCGGCCGCCCGTCGATCGACCAGGCGATCGTCGTGGTGATGCCCTGCTGCGGGGGGATGAAGCCTGGAAGCGTCGTCATGATCGACGAGCCGGTGCCGAAGGTGACCTTGCTGTCGCCGGGGTTGAAGGCGCCGTGGCCGAACAGGGCGGCATGGCTGTCGCCGATGGCGGACGCGATCGGGGTTCCGTCTTTCAACCCCGGAACGTTCTTCGTCACGCCGAAGCGCGAAGCGCTGTCGCGCACCTCGGGCAGGGCGGACTTTCCGACGCCGAACAAGTCGCAGAGTTCGTCGCTCCAGGACTTCCGGTTCAGGTCGAAGAGCTGGCTGCGCGCGGCATTGGCGGCATCGCAGGCATGGACGGCGCCGCCGGTGAAGCAGTGGATCAGCCAGGCGTCGATCGTGCCGAGCCGCGCCTTGCGACCCGCCGGCACCCGATCGAGCAGCCACTTCATCTTGGGGCCGGGGAACATCGGATCGATCGGCAGGCCGGTGAGTGCCTGCACGCGGGGGGCATGGCCTGCGGCGATCAGTTCGGCACAGGCTGCCGTGCTGCGGCGGCACTGCCAGCTGACCACCGGGCCGAGCGGCTCTCCGGTTTCGGCATCCCAGACGGTGACGGACTCGCGCTGGTTGGAAACGGCGATCCCGAGGATATCGACGGTGGGGCCTGCCTGCAGGCAGGCGGCGATGGCCTCGCATACGGATTGCCACAGGCGCAGCGGGCTCTGCTCCACCCAGCCGGGTTGCGGGTGTTCGATGCCAACCGGAGAGGCGCCGCGCGACAGGATGTCGCCGGTCGTGGACACGAGCACGGCCTTGGAGTTGGTGGTGCCCTGGTCGATGGCGAGAATGGCGGTCGTCATGGCAGCTCCGGAAAGCGGAAATAGGGGGCGCGGCGAACGGGAGGACTTGCCGCGCCCGGCACGAAATCTAAACGCGCACGCTCATGCGCGGGAAGACTTTCGTGCAATCAATGCAACCGCCGCCTCGGCAATTGCGGCAGGCGACATGCCGAATTCGTCCAGCAGGAATTCGGCCGATCCGGTGGGCGCGAAGATGCCCGGCACGCCGAGGATCTTCATCGGCACCGGGGCGTCGGAGACGACGAATTCCGCGATTGCCGAACCCAGCCCGCCGATCGTCGAATGCTCTTCCGCCGTCAGGATGGCGCCGGTGTCGCGCGCTGCCGCCGAAATGGACTCGACATCGAGCGGTCGGACGGTCGCCATGTTGAGAACGCGTGCCTCGATGCCCTTGCCGGCGAGAATATCGGCGGCCTTCATCATGCGGTGGGTCACGGTGCCGTTGGCGATCAGGGTGATCGCGTCGCCGTCGCGCAGCAAATTGGCCTTGCCGAGCTCGAACGTGTGGCCGGCCGGCAGCAGATCGGGGACGCCGACACGCGACAGGCGCAGGAACACCGGACCGTCGTGGCCTGCGGCCCATTCCACGGCGGCGGCGGTTTCGATCGAGTCGCAGGGGGCGACGACCGGAAGGTTCGGCAGCACGCGGGTCCAGGCGAAATCCTCGATGGAGTGATGCGTCGGGCCGAGTTCGCCATAGGCCATGCCGGAAGAGATGCCGACCAGCTTCACATTGGCGTTCGAATAGGCGATGTCCGCCTTGATCTGTTCCAGCGAACGGCCGGTCAAGAAGCAGGCGGCGCCACAGACGAAGGGCAGGAGCCCGCCGTTCGCCAGGCCGGCGCCGACACCGACCATGTTCTGTTCGGCAATGCCGACATTGACCAGCCGATCCGGCCATTTCGCTTTGAAGCCGCCGAGCTTCGAGGACCCGACCGAATCGTTGCAGACGGCCACGATCCTGGAATTGTCGGCGCCGAGACGCTCCAGCACGGCCACGAAGGCGTCACGGCAGTCGTGGAGCTTGGGGGCAGGGGTCACGGCATTCATCACAGCGCCTCCGAAAGTTCGGCCACGGCGATCTTGTACTGCTCGGCATTCGGCACCTTGTGGTGCCAGTCCACGGTGTCCTGCATGAAGGAGATGCCGTGGCCCTTGTTGGTGTGGGCGACGATGCAGTGCGGGCGTCCGCCACGCTTTTCCAGCGCCGGAACGATTTCGTCCATCACGTTGCCGTTGATCTCCGTGACATCCCAGCCGAAAGCCGACAGCTTGGCCGGGAAGGGGGCGAGATTGTTGGTATCCTTCAGCGAGGCGCCCTGCTGGAAGCGATTGTGGTCGATGATGAGCGTCAGGTTGTCGAGGCCGAACTGTGCGGCCGAGGCGATGGCTTCCCAGTTCGAGCCTTCCTGCATCTCGCCGTCACCGGTCATGACATAGGTGTGGTAGCGCGCGCCCGTCAGCTTCGCCGCCTTCGCCATGCCGACGGCGACCGGCAGGCCATGGCCGAGCGGGCCGGTGTTGGTCTCGACGCCTGGCACCTTGTTGCAGTTGGGGTGGCCGTTGAGGCGCGAATGCGGCTTCAGGAAGGTGCCGATCTCCTCCTCCGGGATGAAGCCGCGCTTGGCCAGCGTCACGTAGAGCGCCAGGGCGACATGGCCCTTCGACAGCACGAAGCGATCGCGGTCGGGATGCTTCGGCTGATCCGGCCAGACCCGCAGGACGCGGAAGTAGAGCGCGGTCAGAATGTCGATGGCGGACATTTCCCCGCCGATATGGCCGGCGCCGGCTTCGAAAACCGCTTGCAGATCGCGCAGGCGGATCTGTCGAGCGATGCGGTCGAGATCGTTCGGCTGCATGAAACCCTCTGAGTGAATAAATATACAGTGAGCTATATACTTGCACGAGGTTTCGTCAAGTCAAGGGAAAATTGCGTGATCGGAGGAAAGAAATGCCGCCAATGTCGTATTGACACCTGGGCCATCGATCATATACGAATTTAAAGACGATCATGAATATTTATGCGTTGCGCTGCAAAGCCGCAACGAAGCGGGAGGAGCGCTCATGGTGGCGGCGGTAAAGGCAAGGATGGGAATCTCGGGCGGGATGCTCCCCTCGCTGCGTGGGGCGACCGGTCCGCTGATCGGTCTCATCGTGCTCTGCCTGTTCCTGACATTTGCGACCGACAAGTTCCTGTCCATCCGCAATTTCCTGAATGTGCTCGATCAGATCACCGTGCTCGGCGTCATGGCCGTCGGCATGACGCTGGTCATCCTGATCGGCGGCATCGACCTGGCGGTCGGCTCGGTCATGGCCCTGGCGATGATGGTGCTCGGCTATCTGAACGTCGTCGCCGGGGTGCCGATGTGGCTTGCCATTCCGCTGGCCCTGCTCGTCGCCTCGCTGAACGGGCTGGTCGCCGGCCTGCTCATCACGCGCTTCAACGTGCCCGCCTTCATCGCCACGCTCGCCATGATGTCGATTGCGCGCGGCCTTGCGAACATGATCACCGACGGCCAGCAGATCATCGGCTTTCCGGCCTGGTTCAACATGATGGCGATCGTGCGCTTCGGCGGTTTCCTGACGCTGACGGTCGCCGTGATGGTGGTGGTCTTCATCGTCGGGCTTCTCTACCAGCGCTACCGCCACGGCGGCCGCGTGCTGTACGCCATCGGCGGCAATGCCGAGGTGGCGCGGCTTGCCGGCATCAATGTCCAGCGCGCCACCGTGCTCGTCTATGTCGTGTGCAGCTTCCTGGCCGGCCTTTCCGGCATGGTGCTCGCCGCCCGGCTCGACTCGGTCCAGCCGTCGTCCGGCGTTTCCTACGAACTCGACGCGATCGCGGCCGTGGTCATCGGCGGCACCTCGCTCTCCGGCGGCACCGGCGGCATCGGCGGCACCATCATCGGCGTCCTGATCATCGGCGTGCTGCGCAACGGCCTCAACCTGCTCAGCGTCTCGCCGTTCATGCAGCAGGTCATCATCGGCGCCGTCATCGTGCTCGCCGTCACGGCCGAAACCTACCGCAAGCGCAAGTGAGGAGCTTCGCCCGGCAGTGCATCGAAATCGGTCGGCAATGGTGCCGGCCGGCAAAAGGGAAGGGGGCCTCCTGCAAGCCGCAGGGCGCCACCGGGAAACTCGGAGGAGAAACCATGAAACTGTCCAGACTGCTGATGGCGGCAACCGCGGCCACGATCCTTGCATCCGCGTTCGGCGCGTCGGCCGCCGAGGTCAAGAAGATCGGCCTTGCCGTGCCGAACCTGCAGGCCGACTTCTTCAACCAGATCAAGCTCGGCGTCGAAAAATACGCGAAGGAAAAGGGCATCGAGGTCATTGTCGTCGACGCCAAGAACGACACCAACACCCAGGTCAGCCAGGTGCAGGACCTGATGACCCAGGATATCGGCGCGTTCATCTACATTCCGGCCGGCGCGGCCGCGGCCGCCGTGCCGACCCGCCTTGCCCGCGAGGCCGGAATTCCGGTGATCAACGTCGACCGTGTTCCGGAAGGCGCGCCGGGCGATACCTTCATCGCCGGCGAGAGCGTCGAATCCGCCTACGCCGTCTGCAAGCATATCATCGAGAAGGCCGGCGGTTCGGGCAAGATGGCGATCATCCACGGCCAGAAGGGCACGACACCGGAGGTCGACCGCTTCACCGGCTGCAAGCGCGCCATCGACGAGAACAAGGGCGTGGAACTGGTCGACCAGCAGTGGAGCAACATGTGGTCCGCCGACGAGGGCTTCTCGATCGCGCAGAACATGCTGCAGGCCAATCCCGACATCACCATCATCTTCGGCCAGGCCGATGGCCTTGCGATGGGTGCGGCCAAGGCGGTCGATGTGGCCAATCTCTCGGACAAGGTGATCATCGGCGGCTATGATGGCGACGTCTCGGCGCTCGAGTACCTTGCCAAGTGCAACGGGCCCTTCATCGCGACCGCGACGCAGAGCACGCAGAAGATGGGCGTGCTCGCCGTCGAGTCCGCGCTGGCCGTCGCCGCCGGCCAGAAGGTCGAGGAGCGCCAGACGCCGAACGCTGTGCTGACGACGTGCGAAAACGCACCGGAATTCGTCAAGAGCCATCCGTAAGCCGGACCCGAAAGGCAGCGCCATGACGACACGCTCTCCCATCCTGTCGCTCCGTGGGATCCACAAGTCCTACGGTCCGATCAAGGTGCTTCATGGTGTCGATCTCGACATCCATCCGGGAGAGGTCGTGGCGCTGCTCGGCGAAAACGGTGCCGGAAAATCGACCCTGTCGAACATCATTTCCGGCACCGTGCAGCCCTCGGCGGGGGAGATGACCTGGCTCGGCAGGACCTATGCCCCCGCCAATCCGCGCGCCGCGATGGACGAGGGGGTCGGCATGATCCACCAGGAGCTGAAGCTGCTGCCGAAGCTCTCGATCGCCGAAAACGTATTCGTCGGCCGCTACCCGCTGCGGTCCGGCCGCATCGATCGCAAGGCCATGGAAGAGCGGGCGCGCAGCGGTCTCCGGAGGCTCGGCCTCGAGATTTCGCCGGACCGGCTGGTCGAGGGGCTTTCGACCGGCAAGCAGCAGCTCATCGAAATCGCCAAGGCGCTGACGCTCAACGCACGCCTGCTCATTCTCGACGAGCCGACCGCCGCCCTCGGCGGCGAGGAGACCCAGCTTCTGTTCCAGCAGATCGAGCGGCTGAAGGCCGACGGCGTCGGCATCATCTACATCTCCCATCGGCTGGAGGAAATCCGCCAGATCGCCGACCGGATCGTGGTCATGCGCGACGGTGCCAAGGTCCAGGAGTTCGACAGCGGCGACGTGCCGATCCGGACGATCGTGGAGGCCATGGTCGGGCGCTCGCTCGAGCGCATGTTCCCGGCGCTTCCGGTTCCGTCCGAAGAAGTCGCCCTCGAGGTGCGCGATCTCACTTCCCCCTCCAACGCGTTCCGCAACATCAGCTTCTCCGTGCGCAAGGGCGAGGTCTTCGGCGTCGCCGGCCTCATGGGCGCCGGTCGCACGGAACTGGTGCGCGCCATCACCGGCGCCGATCCGATTTCCGGTGGCGAGGTTCTGCTGCATGGCAAGGCCGTCACCCCGCGCTCGCCGATCGACGCGATCCGCAACGGCATTGTCCTCGTGCCGGAGGACCGCAAGCTGCAGGGCGTGGTGCTCGACCATTCGATCGCCGAGAACATCGGCTATGCCAATCTCGGCGAGATCTCCCGCAACGGCTGGATCTCCTCGCGCCGCATCCGCGAGTTCGCCGACGAGTTCATCCGCAAGTTCGGCGTGAAGGGGCGCGGTGGGCAGAATGCCGGCGAGCTGTCCGGCGGCAACCAGCAGAAGGTGGTGCTGGCCAAATGGCTGGCGCGCAAGCCGGAGGTCGTGGTGCTGGACGAGCCGACGCGCGGCATCGACGTCGGCGCGCGCTCGTCGATCTACGATCTCATCATCGACCTCGCCCGGCAGGGCGTCGCCGTGATCGTGGTCAGCTCGGATCTCGAGGAAGTCCTCGGCGTCTCGAGCCGCATCATGGTCATGGCCCAAGGAAAGCAGGCCGGTATCCTGAACCGAGAGGACGCAAACGACGTCTCGGTCATGGAACTGGCCACCACCTGACAAGGAAGACTGCACACATGTCCGACATCACGCTCAACGCACCCAAGCTGTTCGATCTCTCGGGGAACGTCGCCTTCGTGACCGGCGCGGGCAGCGGCATCGGCCAGCGCATCGCCATGGGCCTTGCCCAATGCGGCGCGGATGTCGCGCTGCTCGACCGCCGCACCGACGACGGACTGGCGACGACCGCCGAGTTCATCGCCAGGGCCGGTCGCCGCAGCATCCGGATCGCCGCTGACGTGACCAGCGGTGCCGCGCTCAACGAGGCCGTCGCCCGCACGGAAGCCGAGCTCGGCGCCCTGACGCTGGCCGTCAACGCGGCCGGCATCGCCAACGCCAATCCGGCGGAGGAGATGGAGGAAAGCCAGTTCCAGACGATGATGGACATCAACCTGAAGGGTGTGTTCCTCTCCTGCCAGGCGGAGGCGCGCGCCATGCTGAAGGGCGGTCGCGGCGCCATCGTCAACATCGCCTCGATGTCCGGCGTCATCGTCAATCGCGGCCTCAGCCAGTGCCACTACAATGCCTCGAAGGCCGGCGTCATCCACATGACCAAGTCGATGGCGATGGAGTGGGTCGGGCGCGGCATCCGCGTCAATACGATCAGCCCCGGCTACACGGCGACGCCGATGAACACGCGACCCGAAATGGTGCACCAGACGAAGCTGTTCGAGGAGCAGACGCCGATGCAGCGCATGGCGAGCGTCGACGAAATGGTCGGCCCTGCCGTGTTCCTGCTGTCGGACGCGGCGAGCTTCGTCACCGGCGTCGATCTGCTCGTCGACGGCGGCTTCTGCTGCTGGTGATCTTTCCGGAGGCCGGCGGAACGCCGGCCCCCTTGCATTCCGCTGCAGGAATTCCTTATTAAAACGTGTTCTCAGGGCGGGGTGAAACTCCCCACCGGCGGTATCCGGAGCGATCCGGGAGCCCGCGAGCGCTTCCACAAAGGTGGAAGGTCAGCAGACCCGGTGAGAGGCCGGGGCCGACGGTTACAGTCCGGATGGAAGAGAACATGTCTGCAGAACCGCCCTTCCGGGCGGGGTGCGGGCCTGTTCGCCCAAGGGATGAAACGCCGAAACGGCACCCCTTGAAAGGCAATGAAATGACACTCTCGAAAATTGAAGACGCAATCGCAGCCTTGGCGCGCGGCGGCATGATCGTGGTCGTCGACGACGAAAGCCGCGAGAACGAAGGCGACATCATCGTCGCCTCGGACGCGGTAACGCCGGAGGCGATCGCCTTCATGATGAAGCACGCCCGCGGCCTGATCTGCGTGGCGATGGAAGGCGAACGGCTCGATGCGCTCGACCTCCCGCTGATGGTTCCGCAGAACACCGAATATCTCCAGACGGCCTTCACCGTGTCGGTCGACTATATTCCCGGAACGACCACCGGCATCTCCGCTTTCGACCGTGCGGCGACCGTAAAGGCGCTGATGGATCCTGCGACGGCGCCTAAGGATTTCGCCCGCCCCGGCCACATCTTTCCCCTGCGCGCCCATCCGCGTGGTGTGCGCGGCCGCCCGGGCCACACGGAAGCTGCGGTCGATCTGGCGCGTCTTGCCGGCATGGCCCCGTCCGGCGTGATCTGCGAAGTCGCCAACGATGACGGCACCATGGCCCGGCTGCCCGAACTGGTCGCCTTCGCCGCGCTTCACCAGCTGCCCCTGATCAGCATCGAAGACCTGATCGCCTACCTCGAGGCGCGTGTGGTGCAGGCGGCATAGAACCCATTCTGCGATTTGTGGCAGGAGCAGACGGAGTGCTCCGCCCATTTGCCGGTCTGCGGAAGGTCCCGGTGAGGGCCTTGCCGCGTTGCAACGGCGTCGCGTGAACCTGCGCAGCACGCGGCGGCGGCCGCCCCGTATCGGCGACTGCACCTGTGGCTCGACCCTACCGGCAGCGACGCCCAGCATTCACCATTTGAAATAAATATCACACGATAAAATATATAGCAGTCACCTTGACGGACCCCGGAATGAAGGGTAATCAATCGGCATGCGATAAATTTCTTGGAGGGAAATGTCTTGCATCTCTGGTTACTCCATTCCTGGGAGGGGAATATGTTGAAGTACCTGAAAAGGGCTGCAAGCCTTGGCGTGAGCGCCTTCATCGTCGGCGCGGCCGTCTCGCCCGCCGGTGCGGCCGGGAAATTCGCCTGCGAGCCGGGCGAGACCTACGTGATGAACGTCATGGTGTCGGCCCATCCCTACTGGGTGCCGGTATTCGAAGGCTTCAAGCAGGCGGCGCAGTCGCTGGGTTGCGAAGCGGTTTTCTCCGGCACGCCGGACTATGACATCACCAAGCAGATCGCGTCTTTCGAGCAGGACCTGGTGAAGCAGCCCAAGGGCGTATTGCTGCATCCGATGCAGTCGGACCCGTTCATCGAGCCGATCAACAAGGCGGTCGATTCCGGCGTGTCGATCACCACCTTCGCGGCGGACTCGCCGAAATCGAAGCGCACGGCCTACATCACCTCGGACAACGTGGCCGAAGCGAAGTTCGCATCGGAGGAAATCGTCAAGCAGCTCGGCCCCAAGGGCGAATTCGCGGTGCTGGAAAACCCCGGACAAAGCAATCACGACCTGCGCGTGACGGCCCTGATCGACTACATGGCGCGCACCTATCCCGACATGAAGCTGGTGGCGCGCCAGGCGACCAACCAGGACGCCAATGCCGCCTATCAGGCCGTGTCGGCGATGCTGCAGGCCAATCCGAACCTCGGCGCCCTGTGGATCCCGGAAGCCGGCTCGGCCGAAGGTGCGGTGACCGCCGTGCTGGAGGCGAAGAAGAAGGTGCTGATCATCCACGCCGACATCACGCCGACCACGCTGGATCACATCAAGGCCGGCAACATCCATATGGCCATCAACCCGAACCAGGGCGTGCAGGGCTTCATGGGCTTCATCAACACCTTCCTCGGCGCCCATCCCGACTTGCTCGATCCGTTCAACGACTACAAGCTCTCCGGCTTCAACCCGCTGCAGATTCCGTCGATGGACAATGGCTTCGCGGTCATCACCAAGGCCAACGCGTCGGCCTTCGATCTCAACGACTACATGAAGAACCGCTGATTTCGCGTGCGGTCATCCCGGCGGCCGTCGCGGACCGCCGCCGGGCGGCCTGGCGTGAGGATGCGTGAAACAGGGAGGGGCGAGATGGGCGACGTACTGCTTGCCATCGAGGATGTGCATAAGTCCTTCGGGCCGGTCCAGGCTCTTCGGGGCGCGCGCCTGGAGCTGAGAAAGGGCGAAATCCACGCCCTCGCCGGCGAGA
Source organism: Hyphomicrobiales bacterium (assembly GCA_900469965.1). Lineage (GTDB taxonomy): Bacteria > Pseudomonadota > Alphaproteobacteria > Rhizobiales > Rhizobiaceae > Mycoplana. The sequence continues at coordinate 112,577 of UBZP01000017.1, forward strand.
ATGGCGCCGGCAAATCCACCCTGATGCATGTCATCGACGGCATTCTGCAGCCCGACTCCGGAGAGATCCGGCTCGACGGTCGCAAGGTGCGGATCTCCTCGCCGCACGAGGCCCACAGGCTGGGCATCGGCTTCGTCCATCAGGAAATCGCGCTGTGCCCGGAGATCTCCGTGGCCGAGAACATGTACATGTCCGAGACCAATTCCAGTCCCGCCTGGTTCATGCGCTATGCCGACCTCAATCGCCGGGCGGCCGCGGTGCTCGGCGAACTCGGCGACATTGACCCTGCGGCGAAAGCCGGAAGCCTGTCCATTTCACAACAGCAGATCGTCGAGATCGCCAAGGCGCTGACGCTCGACTGCCGCATCCTGATCCTGGACGAGCCGACCGCGGCGCTGACGGAAGCCGAAGCGAAGATCCTGTTCCGCATCATGCACCGGCTGGCCGAGAAGGGCATTGCCATCATCTACATTTCCCATCGCATGGCCGAGATCTTCGCGCATTGTGACCGCATCACCGTCATGCGCGACGGCTGCCATGTGCGCACCGCCGATATTGCCGAGATCACCCAGGAAGAGGTGATCAACTGCATGGTCGGCCGGGTCTTGAGCAACCTCTATCCGGCCAAGCAGACCGAGGACGAGCGGTCTGCCCGCGTCATTCTTTCGGTCCGCGGGCTCTGCGAGGGAAGGCGGATATTCAATGTCGGCTTCGATCTCTTCGAGGGCGAAATTCTGGGCCTTGCCGGCCTCATCGGGGCGGGGCGCAGCGAGATCGTTCGTGGCATCTGCCAGCTGGAGGGCCGGGCGACCGGCGAGGTTGCGCTCTGCGGCCGACGCCTCGATCTGCGCGACTACCGCGACAGCATCCGCGAGGGCATCGTCTACCTGTCGGAAGACCGAAAGAGCGACGGCCTGTTTCTCGACATGTCCATCGCCGCGAATGTCTCCGCGCTCGACATCAATCTGATTTCGAACGGCATGGGTCTGATCGAACGGCGTCGCGAGCTGGCGCGGGCGCGGGAGCTCGGCCAGCGCCTGCAGCTCAGGGCCAGCAGCGTCGAGGCCCCCGTGTCCTCGTTGAGCGGCGGCAACCAGCAGAAAGTGGCGCTGGCAAAGATGCTGTCGGTCGACCCCAGGGTGATCTTCCTGGATGAACCGACCCGCGGCGTCGATGTCGGCGCCAAGGCGGAGATCCATCGCCAATTGCGCGCCCTGGCGCGGGAAGGTGTCGGAATTGTCGTCATATCGTCGGAACTGCCCGAGCTGATCGGCATCAGCGACCGGGTGCTCGTTGTCCGCGAGGGGCGCATCGCGGGAGAGGTGCGCGGCGCCGACATGACGGAAGAAAGGATCATGCATCTGGCGTCGATCGATATCGGTCCGGCAACGGCACGTGCTTGAGGGAGTGAGGAGCATGCTAGCAACCCAGGAACAGCAGCCAGGCACGTCGTCGGCAATACGCCGACCCGGCTGGTTCGATACCATGATCAGGGCGCGCGAGACCGGCCTGATCCTCATCATCATGACGCTGTTTTGCGGAATGTCGCTGATCTCGCCCTACTTCCTGACGGTGGAGAATATCCGGGCCATGGCCATGGCCTTTGCGGTCGAGGGTATTCTCGTCGTCGGCATGACCATCCTGCTGATATCGGGCGGCATCGACCTGTCGGTCGGCTCGGTGACGGCGCTGGCCATGGTGACCGGCGGGTGGCTGTTCCTCAATGGCATCGATCCCTGGGCCGCTGCCGCCATGGCGATCGGATTGACGATGCTGATCGGCATGGCCATGGGCTTCTTGACCACGGTGGTCGGCCTTCATCATTTCATCGTGTCGCTGGCCGTCATGGTCATTGCCCGCGGGGTCTGCCTGCTGGCGACCGGCGGGCGGCCGCTCGGCCTCTACTCGCTGCCGCCCGAGTTCAAGTTCATCGGCCAGGGCACGATCCGGAATATTCCGCTCGTCATCATCATCTTTGTGGTCGTCGTTGTGGCCTTCGACCTGATGCTGCGCCGCACGACCATCTTCCGAAAGGTGTTCTACACCGGCAGCAACCCCAAGGCGGCGGCCTTTTCCGGCATCCGGGTCGGCCGGGTGATCTTCGCCACGACGACGCTTTGCTCCACCCTCTGCGGCGTTGCCGGCGTGATCTACATGGCCCGGTTCGGATCGGCCCAGCCCAGCTTCGGCGTCGGCATGGAACTCAATGTCATTGCGGCGGCGGTCATCGGCGGGGCAAGCCTTTCGGGCGGGTCCGGGACCATTCTTGGCGCCATCCTCGGTGCGGTTCTCCTGTCCATGGTCTCCAGTTCGCTCGCCTTGCTCAACGTCTCGGTCTATTGGCAAGACATCATACGTGGCAGCATCCTGCTGGCGGCAGTGCTGTTCGATCACTACCTCGTCCGGCGGCGCCGTTGAGAACTGTTCAGGGAAAAGAGATCCAGGCCATGGCGGATATCAGGGAAGACTTCGACCAGCAGAGGCAGATGTATTCCGTCCTCGTGCTGCACTTCATCGAAGGCTTGAAACAGTCGGAAATCGCCGAACGGCTCAATCTGTCCCATTCGAAGGTCAACCGGCTGATCGCGACCGGGCGGAAGGCGGGCATGGTCAAGATTGCGATCTCCAGCCCGTATCAGAGGCTCGTCGATCTGGAGAAGGATCTGGTCGGCCGCTTTTCGCTGCGGCAGTCGGTGGTGACGCCCACGGTGTCGGACAATCCGGAGACGACGCTGCAGATGGTCGGCCGCGTCGCGGCAAGCCATATGCTGGAAAGCCTGAGGGATGGCGACGTCATTGCGATTACGGGCGGCAAGGCGGTCAGCGCCGTGGTTGAGAACCTGGAGGCCGAGCGCCGGTTCGACGTGCGGGTCGTGCCTCTGACCGGCGGCGTGCAGGGCAAGCACTATACCGACGTCAATCATCTCGCCGCGCTCCTGGCGGAAAAGCTCGGCGGCAGCGCGTCGCTGGTGCATGCGCCGCTCTTTGCCGAGGATGCCGAGCAGCGGGATCTGCTGATGAACGTCGCCTCGATCCGCGAGGTGTTCGATCTCGCCCGGCGGGCGACCGTCGCACTCGTCGGCATCGGTTCGGTCGAGGCCCCGGGCTCGGGCTACTACGATCTGCTGCCCGACCCCGCCCGCGGCGGCAAGGCGCTGGTCGATGCCGGGATCGTGGGCGAGTTCCTGGCGCATCTGATCAGCGCCGACGGCTCGCTCGCCAATATCGACCTGAATTCGCGGGTCGTGGCGCTGCCGCCGGGGCAGTTCGACAATTGCCGCAACGTCATCGGCGTCGCGGCTGGAGAATTCAAGGCCGGTCCGGTGGCGGCGGCCCTGGCAGGACGCTACCTCACCTCGCTCGTCGTCGATGAGGCCGTCGCCAGGCATATCATGGGTCATATCGGGGCAGCAGAACATGGCAAGTAATCAGGTCAGGACGAGGCCGATCGGCAAGAGCGGCATTCAGGCATCGGTGGTCGGGCTGGGAACCTGGGCCATCGGCGGCTGGATGTGGGGCGGCACCGACGAGCGGCAGTCCATCGCCGCGATCCAGGCGTCCATCGATGAGGGCATTTCGCTGATCGACACCGCGCCCGCCTATGGGATGGGCCTGTCGGAAACCATTGTCGGCCGCGCCATCAAGGGCCGGCGCGACAAGGTGGTGCTGGCGACCAAATGCGGCCTCGTCTGGCACACGACGAACGGCAACTATTTCTTCGAGCAGGACGGCAAGCCGGTGCATCGCTATCTCGGCGCCGACTCGATCGCCTACGAGCTCGAGCAGAGCCTGAGGCGGCTCGGCACCGATCATATCGACCACTACATCACTCACTGGCAGGATGCGACCACGCCGATAGCCGAAAGCATGGAAGCGCTGATCCGCCTGAAGGAGCAGGGAAAGATCCGCTCCATCGGCGCCAGCAACGTGTCGCCGGGGGACTTGAAGGCCTATGTCGAAAGCGGGGCCATCGACGCGATCCAGGAGGAATATTCCATGGTGGCCCGGGACATCGAAGGAACGCTGCTGCCGGTTGCGATGGAAAACGACGTCTCGGTGCTCAGCTATTCCTCGCTGGCGCTCGGGCTGTTGTCGGGAAAGGTCGGACCGGAACGGGTGTTTGCCGAAGACGACCAGCGGCATGGCAATCCGCGCTTCAGCCAGGACAACAGGCGGAAAGTGGCACAGCTGGCGAATGCCGTCCTGCCGCTGGCCGAGGCCCACAAGGTCTCCATGGCCCAACTGGTGATCGCCTGGACGGTGCTGCAACCCGGCATAACCTTCTCGCTCTGCGGGGCGCGCGATCCGGCGCAGGCGCGGGAAAATGCCGCTGCCGCGCGATTGACGCTTTCCGACGAGGAGGTCGCACATATCGGCGAGGCGGTGGCCCGAAACCTGGTCGATCTCGACCGCTAGCTTCGATCTACAGCATTTGAACCTTGGGACACCGGCGGCAAACCGGTGAATGGGACAGCTATGCCCGCATTTCGCAACGATGCCGTCAGACGGATCCGGCAGGACGGTGACTTCGATGCCGTGGTCGTGGGCGGCGGTATCAACGGGATCGCCACCTATCGCGACCTGGCGCTCCAGGGGCTGCGCGTGCTTCTGGTGGAGCGCGGCGACTTCGCCTCCGGCTGCAGCGCGGCTCCCTCGCGGATGATCCATGGCGGCTTGCGCTATCTGGAAAACGGCGAGTTCGGCCTGGTCGCGGAATCCTTGCGCGAAAGGGATGCGCTGCTGGCGCTGGCGCCACACATGGTGCATCCCCTGCCGACGACCATCCCGATCATGTCTTTTTTCAGCGGCCTGTTCAACGCGGCCGCCGCCTTTGCCGGGTCGAGCGGCCCGCCGACAAGCCGGGGCGCCGTCGCGATCAAGATCGGGCTCGCGCTCTATGACCTGGTCACGCGCAAACGGCGGCGGTTGCCGCGCCATGAATTCCGCAGCCGGAAGAAGACGCTTCAAAAATGGCCCCGGCTGACCCCGGCTTTGCGTTGTTCGGCGACCTACCACGATGCCTGGATCCGCCAGCCGGAGCGGCTGGCCGTGGAACTGATCGTGGACACCGCGCGGGATGCACCCGGGGCCATCGCGCTCAACTATGCCGAGATGCGGCACGGCGACGACGGCTATCACCTCGTCGTGGAAGGCATGGACGGCACGCTCCCGATCAGGCCCCGGGCCATCGTCAACGCCACAGGCGCCTTTATCGATGTCACGGCCCGCACGCTCGGCAGGACCGGCGCGGAGGGGCAGCCCATCGTCTCCGGCACCAAGGGATCGCACCTGATCCTCGACAGTCCGGAACTCTACAAGGCCCTGAACGGTCATATGATCTTCTTCGAAAACAGAGACAACCGGGTCTGTATCCTGTTTCCCTATCTTGGCCGGGTGCTTGCGGGATCCACCGATATCAAGGTGGAGCGACCGGAGCGGGTGCGGTGCGAGCCGGAGGAGCGGGACTATATCCTCGAAGCGATCCGTTCTGTGTTTCCCGGCATCCCTATCGAGGCCTCGGATATCGTGTTCAGTTTCAGCGGAATTCGCCCGCTGCCGCGCAGCGATGCCGCGTTCACCGGGCGCATCTCGCGCAGCCATTTCGTCCATCGCATCGAGGGCGATCCGCCGCAATTCTGCATGGTCGGCGGAAAATGGACGACGTTTCGCGCCTTTGCGGAGCAGACGGCCGACGATGTTCTGGCGCATCTCGGGCGCAGGCGGACGACGGGCACGCTGACGCGGGCCATTGGCGGTGGCCGCGATTTCCCGGGCTCAAGCGGACGGCTGGCCGAACAACTGCGGCAACGGGCCCCGATCGACGCGAACCGCGCCCGGCATCTCGCCGAGACCTATGGCTCGCGGGCCTTCGATCTCTTGGATTTCTGCGCGTCCTATCCCGACGACCGGCCATTGCTTGCCGGCCTTGCCATGACCGAAGCCGAGATCGCCTGGCTGATCCGCAGCGAATATGTGCGCCATCTCGGCGATCTCGTACTCCGCCGCACCGATCTCGCCATCACCGGCGCGATCAGCCTCGACCTGATTGGCGCGCTCGCGCGGATCGCCGCGTGTGAACTCGGCTGGAGCGAGCAGCAGGCGGCGGCAGAGCAGGCCCGCCTCCTCGATGAACTCGACGCCATGCACGGCGTCTCGCGGACAACTCTCGAAAACAGATGCAAGGAACACCCAGATGAAACGTATTTCCCCCAAAGCGCGGATGAACCGTCTCTTTCGGAGCGGCGGCTGCCTTGACGTTGCCGTCGATCACGGGGTCTGCAACGAGCCCAGCTTTCTTGTGGGACTGGAAAACATGGCCGCGATCGTGGATCGGCTCGTCGATGCCGGCCCTGACGCCATTCAGATGGCGTATGGACAGGCGGACCTGCTGCAACAACGTCCGGCGCGAGACAAGCCGGCGCTGGTCATGCGCATCGACATGGGCAACCCCTATAATGCCACCCGCCATCGCGTGATGTGGTCGCAGTTGCAGAACCATGACGAGCCGCTGATCGGCGCGCTGGAAATGGACGCCGCTTGCGTGGTGGTGAACCTGTTCATGCTGCCGGACGAACCGGAACTGTTCCGCCAATGCGTCGAGAATATCAGCCGGGTCAGAGCGGATTGCCACCGCTACGGCATGCCGCTGATGATCGAGCCGCTGGTCATGCTGCCGAACGACGTCCGGGGCGGCTATCAGGTGGATGGCGACACCGAGAAGATCGTGACCCTGGTGCGGCTCGCCTCGGAAATGGGCGCCGACATCATCAAGGCCGACCCGACCACCGATCCGGAGGATTTCCACTGGGTGATCGAGGCGGCGCGCTGCCCGGTCCTGGTGCGCGGCGGCGGCAAGGAGAATTTGCGCACCGTGCTGGCAAAATCGGCTGCCTTGATGAAGCAGGGCGCAAACGGCATGGTCTACGGCCGCAACATCTATCAGCATGACAATCCGAAGGCCGTGGTGTCGGCGCTGATGGCGATCATCCATCAGGGCGCGGACGGCGACGAAGCGTGGGATGTCTACAATCGTGGCTGACGCAATCTATTTTCTGGGTCTCGACGCCGGCAATACCGTCATCAAGGCGGTCCTTTTCGACGAGACCGGGCGGCAGGTCGCCCATCACGCCATCGACGGCAAATCGAGCTATCCGGCGCCGGGCCAGGTGGAACGCGATCTCGGCGAACTCTGGGGCAATTGTTGCGCGGCGATCCGCGAACTGCTGGCCCGTTCGGGCGTGGCGGCCGGTTCCATCGCCGGTATCGGCTGCGCCGGCCATGGCAACGGGCTCTACCTGCTGGATCGGGCCCATGAACCGCTTCTCGGCATCCAGTCGCTCGATGACCGTGCCGCGGCCGTCGCCCGGGAGATCGACGCGGCCAATGGCGGTGAATTGCAGCGAAGATGCCTGCAACGGCCGTGGCCCGCCCAGACGCCGAGCCTGCTGGCGTGGGTGAAGCGACATGCGCCCGAGATCTATGCCGCCACAGGCGCGGTGCTGTTCTCCAAGGACTACGTCAACTTCCGGCTGACCGGTGAACGCGCCAGCGACATTTCCGATCTCAGCGGCGCAGGTCTCCTCAACATGCCCGAGGGCACGCTGGACCGGGACCTGCTCGATCTCTATGGGCTCGGGGACGCACTGTCGCTCTTTGCCAGGCCGGTCGATTCCTGCGAGATCGTCGGCCGGGTCACGCGCGAAGCGGCCCAGCTGACCGGGCTCGCCGAGGGAACGCCGGTCATCGGCGGCTTTTTCGACGTCGTGTCCAGCGCCATGGGTTCGGGCGTGGTGCGCCCGGGCGAGGCATCCGTCATTGCGGGCACCTGGAGCATCAACCAGGTCTTCGCCGCGGCGCCGGTGCAAAGCCCCGACGTGTTCATGGTGGCGACCTTCGGCAGGGATCGCTACGTCAACATCGAATCCAGCGCGACATCGGCGGCCAATCTGGAATGGTATGTCCACCGGCTGCGCGGCAGCCATGGCGAACAGGCCTTCGAGCGGTGCAATGAAGCGGTCGCAGCGGTATCACCCGCGGCCGACGATCCCTTCTTCCATCCTTTCATCTTCGGGTCCCGCCTGGGGGCGGAGTTTCGCGGCGGCTTCTACGGGCTGGCCGGGTGGCACGGCGAGGGGCACGTGCTCCGGGCGCTGTTCGAAGGCGTCTGTTTCGAGCATCGCCGCCATATCGACGTGCTGCGGGCGGCGGGCCTTGAGGTCGATGCCGCCGTCATGTCCGGCGGCGGGGCGCGTAGCCCGCACTGGCCGCAGATCATGGCCGACGTGCTCGGCCTGCCGATCGGGGTCGCCGAGGCGCGCGAGACGGGCGCACTGGGCGTGGCGATCGGCGCGGCCGTGGCCGTCGGCCTCCATCCCGACCTTGAAACGGCGGTATCGGCCATGACCCGCATGGCGCGAAGCCACCAGCCGGACCAGGCGCTTCGCCAGCACTATGAGCGGCGCTACGGCCTCTATGGCGAGCTGACGGAACGGATGCGCGGCTTCTGGTCGGCGCTGAAATCCTGACCCTCCCTCCCTGAAGCATCGGCAATCCGATGGATCGACGAAAGGACAAGACATGTCTCAGGCGACCAGGCTTGATGGCGTCTACGACTACATCATCGTCGGGGCGGGAACGGCCGGCTGCGTGCTGGCGGCACGGCTGACCGAAGACCCGAGGGTCAAGGTGCTGCTGCTCGAGGCCGGCGGTTCCGATCTCTATCACTGGGTCCATATTCCGGTCGGATATCTCTATTGCATCGGCAATCCGCGCACGGACTGGATGATGACGACGGCGGCCGAGCCGGGGCTGAATGGACGCAGTCTCGCCTATCCGCGCGGCAAGCTTCTGGGCGGCTGCTCCTCGATCAACGGCATGATCTACATGCGCGGCCAGGCCGGCGACTATGACGGCTGGCGCGATCTGGGCAACCAGGGCTGGGGCTGGTCCGACGTGCTCCCCTATTTCCTGAAATCCGAGGATCACCATGGGGGCGCGAACGCCTTCCATGGATCGGGCGGCGAATGGAAGGTGAGCCGCCAGCGCCTGCGCTGGGAAATCCTGGAAGCGGTGCAGCAAGGCGCCCGCGAATTCGGCATCGAGCCGCGCGCCGATTTCAACGACGGCAACAACGAGGGTTCCGGTTTCTTCGAGGTGAACCAGCACAGGGGCATGCGCTGGAGCGCCGCCCGCGGCTTCTTGAGGGGCGCGCTGAAACGGAAGAACCTGCGACTGATCAAGCATGCGCTCGTGCAGCGGTTGACGATCAGGGACAAGCGCGTCACCGGCGTGCGTTTCAGCACGCCAGGCGGGGAATTTGCGGCCGAAGCCGCAGCCGAAGTCCTCCTGGCGGCCGGCGCGATCAATTCGCCGAAACTGCTCGAGCTTTCCGGTATCGGCAATGCGGACCTGCTCACGCGTCTTGGCATCGCAGTGGCCGTCGACCGGCCGGCGGTCGGAGAAAACCTGCAGGACCACCTGCAGATCCGTACCGTCTACAAGGTCGCCAATACTCTGACGCTGAACCAGCTCACCAACAACCTCGCCGGCAAGATGAGGATTGCCGCCGAATATGCGGTGCAGCGCTCGGGCGCGATGTCGATGGCGCCGAGCCAGTTCGGCATGTTCACACGCTCGGGGCCGGCCGAGAAGACGCCCGACATCGAATACCATGTGCAGCCGCTGTCGACCAACCGGCTGGGCGAACCGCTTCATCCCTTCCCGGCCATCACCATGTCGGTCTGCCAGCTCAGGCCGACCAGTGTCGGGACATGCCACATCACCGGCACGGATGCAGCAACCCAGCCGGAGATCCGGCCGAACTATCTCTCCACCGATCACGACCGGCGGGTGGCTGTCGCGGCGATGAAACAGGCCCGCAGCATCATGACGGCGAGGGCGCTGCAGCGCTATCGCCCGGAGGAGATGCTTCCCGGGATCGAACATCAGGACGATGAAGCCCTGATCCGCCGCGCCGGAGATATCGCCACCACGATCTTTCACCCCGTCGGCACCTGCCGCATGGGGTCGGACGCCGAGGCGGTCGTCGATCCCTCGCTCCGGTTCGTCGGCCTCGATGGACTGCGGATCGTCGATGCCTCCGTCATGCCCCGCATCGTCTCCGGCAACACGGCGTCGCCCGTCGTCATGATCGCGGAAAAGGCGGCAGACATGATTCGCCGTGCCCAGCCGTGACAGTAGCATCACCCTGATCATGCGTGGCAATTGACGGTGGACCCAATCGACTCTCGATCGAGCGATCCTCGCCTTCGCTGCCGGATTTCCCGCCGGCTGCCGTGCCCTTGCCACGCGGCGGAGCGGTTTCGTCAGATCCCGGATCCGTCGAGCTGTTGGGCGTCGTCGCCTTCCCAGGGGGAGGGCGCGGAGGCGCGGTCGAGGTTGGCCGAGGGCATCGGCATCCAGCACTTCAGCTCCGGCTCGGCATAGGCGATGATGCGGCCGGGGGAGGAATCGGAGGCGCGCCAGCCTTCGGCGCCGAACCGATCGCCATGCGACCAGTAGGCGACGTCGACTTCCGCCGGCCCCTGTTCGGACGAGCGAACAGTGACCAGGATCCGGCTACCGTCTTTCGGCGCACTTGCCATGTGGCGCCACCGGGCTGGTTCGTCCATCGTGCTTTCTCCTCCTTTGTCGGGAGGTAGTTTCGCTTCGCCATCGAAAGCGGTCAACCCGGACCTCGCTTCATCCCGCGGCAGGTCGGCGGGGTTGCTTCAAAATCGATCGATCCTGAAATCGTGGAGAAAGACTTCGGTACGGCCGGTGGTCATCACCTCCGCCATGACGTCGCCGACGCCGGGGCCAAGCTGGAAGCCATGGCCGCAGAAGCCGAAGGCATGGAACAGCCCCGGCGTCGTGGCGGAAGGCCCCATCACCGGGAGGCCGTCGCCGACATAGCCCTCGCAGCCGGACCAGGTGCGGATCACCGCGACATGGGCGAGTGCCGGCAGGATCGGCAGCAGGGCCCGCAGTTGTCCGGGAAGACGCGCCGGATCCGCCTTGGCATGTCCGCTGTCCAGCGACACGTCGGTTCTTTCCGCCCCGCCGCCGAAGACGATGTTGCCGCGCTCGACCTGGCGCAGGTAGCCGCCGCCATGGTCGTGCGCCCACACCCCGACGACCGGCAGGATGCGATGGGGAAGCGGTTCCGTCACGCCCATCTGCGGGCCTTTGGCGACGATCGGGACGGTCTCGCCGAACCGGGCGGCGATGCGCGCGCCCCAGGCGCCCGCCGTGTTGAGCATCGTCTCCGCGGCGTAGGCTCCCCTGGAGGTCTCGATCCTGAAGCCGGAGGCGGATGTCCTGATCGCCGTCACCTCCGCGTCCTCGACGATCTCCGCCCCCAGACGCCTCGCCGCCTCGGCGAAGGCCGGCGCGATCAGTCGGGGATTGCCGCTCCCGTCCTTCGGGGAAAAGGATGCCGCGATCGCCTTCGGGCCGAGGCCCGGAAAGCGGCTGCGGATCTCGGCCGGCCCCAGCTCCTCGAGATCGACGTCCCACGGCCTGGCCGCCTCGGCGAAGGCGCGCATCTCGTCAAGGCCGGCCTGGCTGAAGATCAGCCGCAGGTGGCCGGTGGCACGAAACTCCACGTCCCGGCCCAGCATCCTCGCGGCCTCTCCCCACAGCGCCAGCGAACGGCGCGCCAGGCCGAGCTGGGGGATATAGCGGCCGCTGCGACGGATGTTGCCGAAGGATGCGACCGTCGCCCCGCTGCCGACCCGATTGCGTTCCAGGAGTGTCACCCGCACGCCGCGCCGCGCGAGAAAATATGCGGACGCGGCCCCCATCAGGCCGCCGCCCAGAACGATCGCGTCCATCGGTTCCCCGCGCTTCTGAATGGATTTCCAGCCTGCGCGATCCGGCAGGGCCAAGTCAAAGTCGAGGTTTTGCCTCTTCCATAAGTCAGGCCTATGGGCTGGCCCGGACCCCGCATAAGTCGACCTTATGGCTCCTGCCCGTTTCGATCTTGGACCCTGCCGCGCCATTCGTGCCAGCCTTGCGGCATCACGGAGAAGGGGAACCGGAATGGTCAGCATGTCAGCGTCCGCCGCGAGCGAACTCGTCCAACAGGACTGGAAGATCGGCGTCGATATCGGCGGAACGTTCATCGATTTCTGCGCACTGGAGACCCGTTCGGGTCGCGTCGCCTCCTTGAAGGTTCTGACGACCCCCGATGATCCGGGCGCCGAGCTGATGACGGGCCTCACCCTGCTCGGTGAGAGGGAGGGTCTCGATCCCGCAACCGTCACCCGCTTCGTCCACGGCACCACCGTCGGCATCAACACCGTCATCCAGCGGCGAGGCGTGACGCTCGCGCTGCTGACCAATGCGGGCTTCGAGGATGTGATCGAGCTGGCGCGTTTGAGAATGCCCGACGTCTACTCGCTCTTCTGCTCCCGGCCGGAGCAGCTGATCGCGCGCGACATGGTCTTCGGCATCCCCGCCCGCCTGCGGGCGGACGGCAGCGAGGTGGAGCCACCGGATCTGCACGCGGTCGCCACGGCAGTCGCCAGGGCGAAGGCCGGCGGCGCTGCCGGCATCGTCGTCTCGTTCCTGCATTCCTGGCGCAACGACGCCCATGAGGCGGCGGTCAAAGAGGAGATCGCCCGCATCGCTCCCGAACTCTTTGTCTTCACCTCCTGCGAAGTCTGGCCGGTCATCCGCGAATACGAGCGGACCACCACGGCCATCCTGAACGGATACGTGCACCCGCGCGTATCCGGCTATCTGGCGGCGCTGGAGGAGAAGCTGCTTTCGCGCGGCGTGACGGCGCCGGCGCTGCTCACCAAGTCGAACGGCGGCGTGATGAACGCCGACGAAGGCAAGCGCTCCTGCGTCCAGATGCTGCTTTCCGGGACCGCCTCCGGCGTGATCGGCGCGGCCTGGCTCGCCCGTCGGGCCGGCGAGAAGCATATTCTGACCCTCGACATCGGCGGCACGTCGGCCGATTTCGCGCTGATCATCGACGGCGAGCCGCAGTTCGGCACTGGCGAACTGATCGGCGAGTTCCCCCTGCACATTCCGTCCGTCTCCGTCAGTTCGATCGGCATCGGCGGTGGCTCGATCGCCAGCGTCGATGCGCAGGGCGTCGTGAGGGTCGGACCGGAATCGGCGGGCTCGACACCGGGACCTGCCTGCTACGGGCGCGGTGGCATGGAAGCCACCGTCACCGACGCCATGGCCGTCTGCGGGTGGCTCGGCCACAGCCAGATGGCCTATGGACAGCTGCAGATCGATGTCGGGCTGGCCCGTGCGGCGGTGACGCGGCTGGCGGAAAAGATCGGCCGCACGGCAGAGGAGGCCGCCCAGGCCATCCTCGATATCGCGATTTCGGAAATGTTCGTGGAAGTCGAGAAGCTGGCCTCGCGGGCCGGCGTCGATCTGCGGGAGTTCACGCTGATGCCGTTCGGCGGCGGCGGACCGATGCTGGGGGCGTTCCTTGCCCGCGAGTTCAAGATGGCGAGGGTCATCGGCCCGCCGCGGCCCGGCGTCGTCTCGGCGCTGGGCGGCCTGGTGGCCGACCTGCGCGGCGACTTCATCCGCACGGTGTTCACCCATCTCTCCGACGCCGCGGCGCCGCAATTGCGCGCGGCGCTGGAATCGCTTGCAGCGGAGGGGCGCGGCTGGCTCGCCAGGCAGGGCCATGCCGGCGCCGCGACGCTGAATGTCTCTGCCGACATGCGCTATGTCGGCCAGAGCTTCGAGATCGAGGTGCCGATCCAGGCGGCCTGGATCGCCGAGAACAGGTTCGGCGCGATCGAAGAAGCCTTCCACGCCATGCACGCCCGGCTCTACGACTTCCACGATCCGGACGGAGCGATCGAGATCGTCAACCTGCGCCTTTCGTCAATCGGCGCCGGCCCCGCACTGGATCTCCCGGTCGACACCGGCGAAGCCGGCAAGACGGCGCAGCCCGAGCGCGAGATCCCGGTCTTTACAGGTGGGGCCTTCGAATGGATCGGCCTCTATCGGCGCGATCGTCTGCGGCCCGGCAGCTCCTTTGCCGGCCCCGCGGTCGTTGCACAGGAGGATACGACCTTCGCGATCCCGAGCGGCACGCATGTCGAGGTCGACCGTCACCTGAACCTGCACCTCACCTTCGCGGAGTAACAGCCCATGTTCGATCCTTTGAACCTTCAGGTGTTCGCCAACCACACGCGGGCTGCCGCCGAGAACATGGCCTATACGCTGCAGCGGACGGCGCATTCCGCCTTCGTCAAGGAGACGGAAGACTTCACGGTCATGCTGATCAACCGTAAGGGCGAGACCTTCGGCGTGCCGATGGGGCTCGGTGCGACGTGGTATCCGGGGCTGACCTATTCCCGGGCGATCGAGATGATCGACGACTACAGGCCCGGGGATGTCGCGTTCACGAACGATCCCTATTCCTGCTTCGTCGCGACGCATGCGCCGGATACGCACCTGTGGAAGCCGGTGTTCTTCGAGGGCGAGATCATCGCCTGGACGGGCGGCCATATCCACAACACCGACATGGGCGGCGCGGTGCCGGCCTCGCTGTCGCGGGCCCTGACCGAGATCCATCAGGAGGGTATCCGCTTCCCGCCGATGAAGCTGGTCAACGAAGGTGTCTTCGACGAGGACATCCTGAAGATCATGACCACGAACGTGCGCAAGCCCGATCTCAACATCGGCGACATGAAGGCTCTGGTCGGCGCCCTGAACACGGGGGAACGGAAGATCCTCGCCATGGTCGAGAAATTCGGCAAGGAGGCCTTCCTGGAGGGCACCGAAGTGCTGCTCGACCATGCCGAAGCGCAGGCGCGCGATCTGCTGCGCTCCATGCCGGACGGAACCTGGGAATTCGTCGACTATGCCGACGAGGATTCCGTTGAGGCCAATCCGTGCCGCCTGAAGCTGACACTGACGATCCGTGGCGACGAGGCGCTCCTCGATTTCACCGGTTCGGACCCGCAGCTCGGTTCCTCGCTCAACGTGCCCTCGGGCGGTGATCCGCGCCACACCATGCTTCTGGTCGGCGTCTACTACGTGCTCTACACGCTGAACCCGAAGATCCTCCTGAACACCGGGCTGACGCGGCCCTTCACCTGCATCACGCCGAAAGGCAGCGTGCTGAACCCGATCGCGCCGGCGGCCGTCGGCATGCGTTCGCTGACCTGCGCCCGCCTGCGTTCGGTCATCTTCGGTGCCTTCAACCAGGCCGTGCCGGAAAAGCTGCCGGCAGCACCCGCGGGCAACAACTGCATCGTCAACGTGATGACCACGGACGAACGGAACGGCCTCACCGTGATCGCCGCCGTCAATCCGGTGGTCGGCGGCGGCGGCGGCATGCCCCATCGCGATGGAACCAACGGCTCCGGCGCCGATGCGGCCTATCTCAAGAACACGCCGATCGAGATCACCGAGACGGAAGTGCCGATCGAGTTCGTCAAATACGGGCTCGCCAGGGACAGCGGCGGCGCCGGACGCTGGCGCGGCGGCCTTGCCACCGAAATGGCCTTCCGGGTCTTTTCGCCCGGCAGCCGCATCACCGCCCGCAACCGCGACCGCAGCTTCTTCCGCCCCTGGGGCACGTTGGGCGGCAAGGCTGCCGGCCTGTCGGACATGGTTCTCAATCCCGGCGGGGACGACTACCGGCGTCTCGGCAACATCGACACCGCGATCCTGCAGCCCGGCGACGTTCTGGAAATCCGTTCCGCCGGCGGCGGCGGGCGCGGCAATCCGCTCGAGCGCGAGACCTGGCGGGTGGCGCAGGACGTCGCGCGCGGCTACGTTTCGCCAGAGGCCGCGGAACGCGACTACGGGGTCGTCATCCGAAACGGCGCGGTGGACGAGGCGAAGACCGAGAAGCTCAGGGCCGCCCGCACGGCATCTTCCGCGCACTTCCACTATGGTCCCGAGCGCGAGGGCTACGAGGCGCAATGGACGCCGGCAGCCTACGACCTGTTGACGGACATTCTGCAGGGCCTGCCCATCCACTGGCGCTTCTTCACCAAGACGGAGATCTTCCGCCGCATGAAGGGTCGCGCGGGAGCCGAAGGCGTGGCCGCCGCGTTCGCGGATGTCCGGGCGCGTTTCAGGGAGATGCCCGAGCCCGTGATCGCCAGAAGAGAGGCTGCCGAATGACATCCGGACCGCAGGCCGCCGGGCAGGCAGGGCGAATGGTGCGCCTTGCCGATCGGGACAGGCCACGGGTCCGGTTCCGGCTGGACGGCGCCGATTGCGCCGCACTTGCCGGCGACACGGTGCTGACGGCGGTGCTGGTTTCGGCGCCCGCCGTCCGGCAGTCGGAGTTCGGACCGGAGCGGCGGGCGGGTTTCTGTCTCATGGGCGCCTGCCAGGACTGCTGGCTCTGGCAGGAGGACGGCGGGCGGCTTCGCGCCTGCTCGACGCTGATCGCCGAGGGCATGCAGCTGCGGACCGTGCCGCCGGAGGATTGGCAATGACGGTGCCCGGCGCGGAAAGAATTGTGATCGTCGGTGCCGGCCCGGCCGGCATCCGCGCCGCCGAAACGCTGGTGAATGCCGGCATCCGGCCGGTGGTGATCGACGAGGGCATGAAGGCCGGAGGCCAGATCTACCGCAGGCCGCCGGAAGGATTCACGCGCCCGCCCGAGACGCTCTACGGATCCGAAGCCCGCAAGGCTGTCACCCTTCACACGCTGTTCGACCGTATGGTCGCCGCTGGCGAGATCGACTATCACCCACAGAGCTCGGTGCTGGCGATCGCCGGCAATCTCCTGCAGGCGCTGGCCCACGGCGGCCGCAGGGACTTCACCTACGACCGCCTCATCCTCGCCACCGGTGCCATGGATCGGCTGGCGCCGGTTCCCGGCTGGCAGGCGCCCGGCGTCTACAGCCTCGGGGCCACGCAGATCGCTCTGAAGGCCCAGGGTGTCGCGCTCGGCCGCCGGATCGTCCTGGCGGGATCCGGCCCGCTTCTGACCCTGGTCGCCGTCCAGTTGCTCAAGGCCGGCGCGGAAATCGCTGCAATCCTCGATACCTCCTCGCTCGGCGACCAGATGGCCGGACTTCCGGGCATGATGGTGCGGCCCGGCCTGGTTCTGCGCGGCCTTGTCATGCGCGCAAAACTCGGCCGGCTCTATCACGCCGGCGTCAGGCTCGACGGCATCGAGACGGACGGACGCGGGCCGGTCGGCATGCGCTGGCGGGACGCGCGCGGCAGAGCGCATTTCACCGAATGCGACATGGTCGGGCTCGGGTGGCATCTGCGCGCCGAAACGCAGCTTGCCGGCCTGGCGGGCTGCGCATTCGACTATGACGGGGACTGGGCGCAATGGCTGCCGCGCACCGATCGGATGGGCCGCGCTGGCGAAGGGCTCTATCTGGCCGGCGACGGGTTGCGGATCCTGGGCGCGGATGGGGCGGAAGTCGCGGGGCGGCTCGCGGCGGCGGCGTGTCTTGCGGACATGGGCCTGCCGTCGCCGGATGTGGCGGCCGATCTGCGCCGGCTGGATCGTTGCGAGCGCTTTGCCCGCGCCATGGCACGCGCCTTTCCCTGGCCCGCCGAGAGCGTCCGCGCCGTACCGGACGAGACGATCGTCTGCCGTTGCGAAGGCGTTACAGCCGGCCAGTTGCGCGAGAGCGTCGCCTATGGCGGCGGCGAAGCCAACCGGGTCAAGTCGCTCGCACGCGTTGGCATGGGGCGCTGCCAGGGGCGCTACTGCCAGCTCGCCGGCGCCGAGTTGATTGCCGGCAAGGCCGGGATCAAGGTCTGCGACGCGGGACGGCTGCGGGAACAGGCGCCGGTGAGGCCGGTGCCGATCGGCGCATGGGTTCGCGATGCCTGACCGGGCAGCGTCAGGCGGTCTTCGGCGCCGGACTTTCCGCATTCAGGACCGCAACGCAGGCTGCCCGAAGGTCGTCGCGCATGGCGAGATGGCTTCCCGTCAGCGGGCGGTCCCGGCTGGTCAGCAAGGCAATCGGCACGGAGATCTTCTGCTGGAGCGGCCGGCGGACGAGACCCGGAAACTGCTGCCACGGCAGGAGGCCGTCGACGATCGCCACGCCAAAGCCGTCGCGCACGAAGGGAAGGGCCGTGATGGAGATGTCGATCTCGATGGCCGGGTTGAATATCTGCTTCTCCGCCGCTGCCGCGGCGACCAGCAGCCGGCCGGGCAAGGTGCCGGCACGGTAGGATATCAACGTCTCGTTCTGGAGGTCGGCAAAGGCGATCTGGGCCCGTTCGGCCAGCGGATGTCGTTCAGGGACGATGCAAACCAGGTCGGTATGGCCGAGCGTCTCCACATCGATGCCCGTGCGGGGCTTGTTGTTCATCACGAGGCCGAGCGGTGCGTCGCCGTCGCGGATCATGTCGACGATGTTGACCAAGGGGGCGATCAGCGAGCGCACGACGATATCGGGATGGGACGCGCGAAACGAGAGCAGCGCCCTGGGCACGATCGACATCGCCGGCGGCGCCGAAGCCGCCACCCGGATCAGCCCGGTGCGGCCGAAGCGCATGTCCGTGGTGCGTCTGCGCAGGGCGCTGAGTTCGGAAAAGATCCGCTCGCATTCCGGATAGAGCTCCTCGGCTTCCCGGGTCGGGATCAGCTTGCCGCGGACCCGGTTGAACAGCTTGAAACCCAGCTGGTCTTCGGCATGCAGCAGGATCTGGCTGAGCGCCGGCTGCGATATGTTGAGCATGGCAGCGGCGCCGGTCACCGTCCCGTTCCGCATCAGCATGCAAAAGACCTCGAGTTGCCGTGCCTGCATTCGGACGTCCTGTGGTTCTCAATGGCAGCCTGGCGTATCGGAAATCAGAAATCCGCCACCTTGCCCCAGGCGGAGGCCTGGAAGCGCTTGGGATGGTAGGGCTCCGGATCGACGATCGGGGTGGCAGCGGTGACGATGTCGGCGATCAGATGACCGGCGCCGGGACCGATGCCGAAACCATGGCCGCTGAAGCCGGCGGCCAGGATGAAGCCCGGAACGGTTGCCACCTCGCCGATGGCCGGCACGCCGTCTGGGGTCGAATCGATGTACCCGGCCCAGCTTGCCGCAATACGGCGCCCGCCGATCGAAGGGAGAAGCTCGATGGCGCGCTGATGCGTCAGCCTGACCGTCCTGCGGTCGACGGCCGGATCGAGGATGCGCATCTGCTCCATCGGCGTCGGGCGGTCGAGGCGCCAGCCGGCCAAGCTCTCGTGGCCGCTGCGGATGCCCTCGAGGCCTCCCGGCGACAGGCTGCGCCAGCGGCGCATGAACATCGGCAGGAACTGGCCGGCGAAGCGCATGTTCTGGGCCGTGGGATCGACCCGTCCCCGCCCGCTGATGGCCAATGTGTGGCCGCCGTCGCCCCGCCTGGTCACCGAGACGCGGGCCGTATGAAGGGCATCGGGCAGATCGCCCGCGCCCGGTTCGACCGACAGGATCGAGGAGCGGACCGAGGCCTGCGGAAAACGGATGCCGAGCTGGCGGCAGAAGGACGAGGCCCAGGCCCCGCCGGCGAGAACGGCGATCTTCGTTCTGATCGTGCCATGCTCCGTCACGACTGCCGAAAGCCTGCCGCCTTCGAGCTCGATGCCGCGTGCGGCGCAGCTCTGGTGCACCGTGCCGCCGAGCTTCGCAATGGCCCGGGCCACCGCCGGCGCGGCATTGGCCGGATCGGCGGTCCCGTCCGAAGGCGAGAACACGCCGCCCTTCCAGGTGCGGCCGGTCGCCTTGCCGCGCTCGCTGGCCTCGGCGCTGTCGAGCATGCAGGTGGTGACCCCCACCGTGCGGGCAAAGTCCCTCCAGCGGACCCAGCCAGCCAACTCTTCCTCATCGTCGCTCAGGTAGAGTAGGCCGCAACGCCGGAAGCCCGTATCCTCGCCGCTCTCGGCGGCGAAACGCTCCCAGAGGTCCAGGCTGCTGGTCGCCATCGGAAGTTCGCGCGCGTCACGGTTCTGCTGGCGGCACCAGCCCCAGTTGCGGCTCGACTGCTCGGCACCGACACGGCCCTTCTCGACGAGCGCCACCTTCAGGCCGCGCCTGACCAGGTAGTAGGCGGCGAAGACGCCGACGATGCCGGCGCCGATGACGACCGCATCCGCAGCCTGCGGCAATCCGGCGTCGGTTTCCACGAGCGCGAGCGGTGCTGGCATGAACTTCAATCTCCCGGGGCGTGACCTGGTTCCTGCTTCAGCATAGTGGTGGCGGCCGCGCGGAGGTTGCCGCACATGCCCGCGGGACAGCACAAGATTCCACACGTGGCCGATGATCCAGCGTATTGTGCCGGTCGTTCTTGCGCAGAATGAAATAGACAAGGAAAGCCAGAGTGTTAATGTCAATTCGAAACATTTGCGGCATAAAATGCTGCAAGCCGCCGGCCGCCGCAGGAGGTGTCAGCACGTGAAGCTCGACCGAATCGACATCAAGATCCTCTACGAACTGCAAAAGAACGGCCGCATCACCAATGTCGAGCTCGCCGAGCTGGTCAATCTCTCGCCCAGCCCCTGCCTGATGCGCGTCAAGAAGCTCCAGCAGGAGGGGTATATCGAGGGCTATTCGGCCCAGATCAACATCGGCAAGCTTGGCCAGACACTGACCGTCTTCACCGAGGTCACGCTGAAAAATCACCGGCAGATCGACTTCGCACGGTTTCTTGCGGCGGTCGAAAAAGTCGATCAGGTGATCGAATGCCATCTGGTGTCGGGCGGGTACGACTACATGCTCAAATTCGTCACCGCCGGCATCGGCGAGTATCAGACGATCATGGAGCGGCTGACCGA
This sequence comes from Hyphomicrobiales bacterium, assembly GCA_900469965.1. Lineage (GTDB taxonomy): Bacteria > Pseudomonadota > Alphaproteobacteria > Rhizobiales > Rhizobiaceae > Mycoplana. The sequence continues at coordinate 133,305 of UBZP01000017.1, forward strand.
CATGGACATCGGCATCGACAAGTATTTCAGCTTCGTCGTCCTGAAGTCGCCCATCGTCAAGGCGCACATGCCGCTCACCAGCTTGTTCATGGTATAGCCGGCCGGGTCGCCTGCGGCGTCGGCCGAGGGTGCCATGTTCTGCCTAAGCCGACGCGTCCTTCTGTTGCGACACGGCGGATCGCCGTTCAGCCATGCACATAGGTTTTGACGAGTTCGGGGTCGCGTTCCAGGCTGTCGAGCCAGCCGGGGTCGAGCTTCGGAACGGATGAAAACAGCAGTTGCGAATAGGGGTGCTGCGGAACCTTCGAGCGTGCAGGCGTGATTTCCTCGACCTTGCGACCGTTGTACATCACCACGATCTCGTCGCAGATGGCTTCGACGACCGAGAGATCGTGGCTGATGAAGATGTAGGACAGGGCGAGTTCCCGCTGCATCTCCTTCAAGAGATCGATGACGGCGGCCGCCACGACCGTGTCGAGGGCCGAGGTGATCTCGTCGCAGACGATCAGCTTCGGCTCGGCGGCGAGAGCCCGCGCGAAGTTGACCCGCTGCTTCTGGCCGCCCGAGAGCTCGGCCGGCGTGCGGCTGCGAAGGGATTTCGGCAGCCGGACCATGTCCAGCAGTTCGTCGATCCGCGCATCCCGGGCCTTGCCCTTCATGCCATGGTAGAACTTGAGCGGACGGCCGAGAATCTCCTCGATCGACTTGGCAGGATTGAGCGAGGTGTCCGCATGCTGGAAGACGATCTGCAGCTCGCGCAGCTGTTCCCGGCTTCTCTGTCGGGCGGATCGGGCGAGTTCGCGTCCGTCGAGGGTCAGTTTTCCGGCCGATGCAGGCAGGATGCCGGCAATCGAGCGCGCAAGCGTGGACTTGCCGCAGCCGGATTCGCCGATAATTCCGAGGTTGCGACCTCTTTCCAGGGATAGACTTGCCTCCTGCACGGCCCTGACGAGCGGCAGGCCGTCAGCCTGGGTCGGGCCGTAGCCGGCGATCAGACCGCTCACCTGGAGGAGCGGCCTGCTTTCTGCGACGGCAACGACGCTGGCGCCGCGCGCCTTGGGTTCAAAGGCCGATAGCAGCTCGCGCGTGTAGGGATGCCTGGCGTTCGACAGGATGTCGGCGGTGTTCCCGACCTCCTGGACCTCGCCACCGCGCAGCACGACGATGCGGTCCGCGATCTGGGCCACGACTGCGAGATCGTGCGATACATAGACGCCTGCGCTGCCGCTCTTCTTCATCACGGCCTTGAAGGCGCGCAGCACCTCGATCTGGGTCGTCACGTCGAGCGCTGTGGTCGGCTCGTCGAAGATGACGAGCTTCGGATCGGCAATCAGCGCCATCGCCGCGGCGAGGCGTTGCAACTGGCCCCCGGAAACCTGGTGGGGATAGCGGTAGCCGATCCCTTCGGGATCCGGCAGCGACAACGCCCTGAACAGCGAAATGGCCTTCTCCCGGGCCTGCGCCAGCGGCATCAGGCGATGGATGCGGGTGACCTCGACCACCTGGTCGATGATGCGCTTGGAGGGATTGAAGGCCGCGGCGGCCGACTGCGGCACATAGGAGACCTCCAGGCCGCGGACCTGCGCGCGCTGGCGCTCGCCCAGCGCCACCATGTTCTTGCCGGCGACCGTGATGCTGCCGCCCGAAATCCTGCAGCCGGGACGGGCATAGCCCATGATCGTCAAGGCGATCGTCGTCTTCCCCGATCCACTTTCCCCGATCAGGGCGACGATCTCGCCGGGCGCTATGTCGAGATCGATGCCCTTGATGATCTCGAGGCGGCGTCCGGCGTCTGTCGTCGCCTCCACCTTCAGATTGCGGATTTCAACGAGGTTTTCCATTCAGGCGCTCCGATCGCGGATCTTCTTCGGCAGGTTGTCGATCAGCAGGTTGACGCTGATCGTCAGGCTCGCGATCGCCAGCGAGGGGACGATCACGGCAGGTGCGCCGAACGGCAGGCCGCCGATATTCTCGTGAACCAGCGCGCCCCAATCCGCATAGGGCGGCTGCACGCCGAGGCCGAGGAAGGAAAGGCCCGAGAGAAGCAGGACGATGAAGACGAAACGGATACCGAAATCGGCCAGCAGCGGGCCGATGATGTTCGGCAGGATCTCCGAGAAGACGATGTAGGAGATGCCCTCGCCGCGTGTGCGGGCGACGGTAATGTAGTCCATCGTGTTGACGTTGACGGCGAGCGACCGGGCGAAGCGATAGGCGCCGGGCGTATAGATCACCGCCAGCATGACGACCAGAACGCCCAGCGACGAGCCCACGGCGGCGGCGATCACCAGACCGGAAAGCTTGCTCGGAATGGAATTGAGCGCATCGAGCAGGCGGCTCAGCACCGTATCGAACCAGCCGCCGATGACCGCGGCCGCCATGCCGAGCGCTGCGCCGCTGAAACAGGCGAGGCAGACGGCGGCGAGCGAGATGCCGACGGTGTAGCGGGCGCCCATGATGATGCGCGAGAGCATGTCACGGCCCAGATAGTCGGAACCGAGCAGGAGCTTGCCGCTCATCGGGCCGAAATAGTCCTCGTCTATGATTTCACCGACGGGATAGGGGACGATATGGGGTGCCAGGAGGGCGACGAGCGCCCAAAAGAGAATGATCGAGAGGCCGATCATTCCAACCCAGCTGAACCGGTAGCTCGGTCTGCGCGACAGGGCGGTGGATGTGGTCATGGTCAACGCACCCTCGGATTGGCCAGGATTGCAACGATGTCGGCGAAGGTGATGAGCGTGAGATAGCCGACGCAGAAGATGATGGCGCAGGACTGGATCAGCGGCAGATCACGGGTGGAGACGCCGTCGACCATGAGCTTCGCAATGCCTGGATAGTTGAAGATCGTCTCGACGATGATGACGCCGCCGACCAGGTAGGAGAGGGACAGCGCGATCGCATTGGCGATCGGGCCGACCGCGTTCGGCAGGGCATGCAAAAGGACCGCCCGCCAGCGTGATGCGCCCTTGAGGATCGCCGCCTCCACGTAGGGCGTATTGATCGTGTCGATGACGGCGGCGCGGGTCATGCGGATCATCTGGGCGGAGACGACGAAGGTCAGGGTGATGACCGGCATGGCATAGATCTTCAGCACCTGCGCGAAGGACGTCGCGTCGCTGGCGAAGGACAGCGCTGGCAGCCATTTGAGATAGACGGAAAACAGCAGCACCGCCGAGGTGGCGATCATGAATTCGGGAACCGAAATGATGCCGATCGTCAGCACGGTCACGACGCGGTCGTAGACGGAGCCGCGAAACATGGCGGCGGTGATCCCGAGTGCAAGCGACAGCGGCACGGCAAAGAAGGTCGTGATGCCCGCAAGGCGCATCGTGTTGACGAAACGCGTGCCGATCAGGTCCGCGACGGGGACATTGTTGACATAGGAGGTCCCCAGATCCCCGTGCAGCAGGCCGACCAGCCATCGCGCAAAACGCAGAAAGGCAGGTTCGTCGAGATGCATTGCGGCCCTGAGGCCGGCCACGGCTTCCGGTGTCGCGGCCTGGCCAAGCAGGATCGTGGCGGTGTCGCCGGGCAGCATTGCCGTGGCGAAGAAAACCGCGAAGGAAACGATCAGCAGCGTCAGGGCGGAACTACCGAGCCTGTTGGCGATGAGCCCGAGGACATAAGTGCGCAATATGGTTTCCCTGCCTGAAGAATTGGAAATCGCCGGCAACCTCCGCGGACAAGGCGGAAGGTGCGGTCAGGCTTAGCTTCGGCGGCAGGAGAAGCATCCCCTGCCGCCGATGATCGGCCTCAGGCGTCGAGCCAGACGTATTCGGCAAAGGCGTAGCCCATCATGCCGCCGAGCGGATTGGCTTCGAGGCCCTTCAGGTTCGCCGAGATCGCATCCACGTTCGAGATGAAGACCGGGATGACGGTGCCGGCTTCCTCGGAAATCATGACCTGCATCTGGCCGTAGATCTCCTTTCGCTTGGCCTCGTCGAGAAGGCCACGGGCTTCCACCAGCATCTTATCGAATTTTTCCGACTTGTACTGGCTTTCATTCCACGGTGCGTTGGAGGCGTAGAGCAGCGAGAACAGGATATCCGGCGTCGGCCGCGGGTTGATATTGCCGAAGTGAACCGGTGCCTTGAGCCAGTAGTTCGACCAGTAGCCGTCGGAAGGAACGCGCTGCACGTCGAAGTTCATGCCGATCTCGGCGCCCGACTGCTGGACGATCGTCGCCATCTCCACCGCCGAGGTCGGCGCCTCCGACGTGATCATCGGGATCGACTGGCCGAGCAGGCCGGACTTCTGGAAATGGAACTTCGCCTTTTCCGGGTCGAAGGCCTTCGGCTTGAGTTCCGCATTGTGGTAGATGCTGGCCGGAGGAACGGGCTGGTCGTTGGCGATCTCCGCCAGACCGCGCAGCACCGATTTCTGGATCTGCTGGCGGTTGATCAGATGCTTCATGCCCATGACGAAATCGGCCTTGTCGCCCGGGGCGAGGTCGAGGCGGATGTTCAGGTCGGTATAGTTGCCCGACGTCGTCTGCGACAACGCGAAGCCGGGCTGGCTTTCCACCAGCTTCATCGAGCGTGGCTTGATCGAGGCCGCCAGATGGATGTCGCCGGAAAGCAGGGCGTTGATGCGCGCATTGTCGTCGGTGATGGCAAAGAACTCGAACGAGTCGACATGCGGGCCGCCGGCCTTGAAGTAGTTGGGATTCTTGCTGAAGATCGATTTGACGCCGGGCTCGAAGGTTTCCATCTTGAACGCGCCGGTGCCGATGCCCTTGGAAAAGTCGGTCGTGCCGTCCGCGACGATCATGAAGTGGTGCATGGCCAGGATGGTCGGCAGGTCGGCGTTCGGGTTGGCGAGCGTGATCTCGACGGTCAGCGGATCGAGCGCCTTGACGTCGGTGATCTGCTTGGCGATCGCATTGACCTTGGAGCCGACGGCCGGATCCAGATGCCGCTTGAGCGAGAAGACGACGTCGTTCGACGACAGGGATTTGCCGTCGTGGAAGGTGACGCCGGAGCGGAGCTTGACCGTCCAGACCTTGGCGTCGCCGCTCTTGATGCTTTCGGCGAGTTCCATCTGCACGGTGCCGCCCTGATCGAGGAACGTCAGGCGGTTGTAGAGGGCGCAGCAGCGGACGTAGTCGGTCGACAGCGACGCCTTGGCCGGGTCGAGCGTGTCGGCGGTGGACGACGACCAGCCTGCCGCCCTCAGGTTGCCGCCCGATTTGGGGGTGGCGGCCACAGCGTTGGTCGCGCGCCCCAGGACCAGGCCGCCCGCCGAAAGCGCAGCGCCCCCCGCCAGCAGCATCGTCAGCAGCTCGCGGCGGGTCGCGCCCCGGCGAATGGCATTCTCGACCATGGCGTCGTCAGAGGCGGTCCAGTTCGTGATCTTGTCGTTCATTTCATTCCCCTTTTTGCTGGTTGGCGGGCGACCCATCTTGCGTGGTTTGGTCCGATGCTTGAAAAGTCCTGAATTCCGTCAGTTTCCGCGTGCTGTCCTGGCAGCCTCGGCCAGTCCGGCCATCGACGTGAAATGATAGTCGGGTCTGGTGAACTCGGCCGGTTCGATCGTGCCGCCATAGCCAGGCTGGGCGTGGCGGCGCTGGATCCAGCAATTGGTCATGCCGAGATCACGGGAAACGCCGATGTCGTGATACTGGCTCTGGGCCACGTGCAGGATGTCGTCCTTGCTGGCGCCTTCGCGCGAAACGAAATCGAAGACCTGGTGAAAGAAGGCGGGGTCCGGCTTTTCCGTGCCGGTGTCGTCAGCGGTGAACGCGGCGTGGAAGGGATTGCCGAGTGCATTCGAGAAGTGCTCGAAGGCCCAGCGACGGGCGTTGGTCATGGCAATCAGGCGATAGTTCCTTGCAAGCTCCGCCATCGCCTCGGCACTGTCGGGAAACGCTTTCCAGGTCCTGGCGGAATCGCGCAGGCGAATGCCGTAGGCCTCTTCAGACGGCAAGCCGAGCTGCGGCGCGATGGCCAGGTAGACGCGCACTAGGTCGTCCGGAAAGAGATCGGCGTCGTCGGAATAGCGGGCGGCGCGATAGAGCGAGAGCGCTTCTTCGCCGTCGATCTGAACGCCGGCTTCCGTGGCGATCTCCTGCAGGCAGGACTTGAGGCCGCCCTCGAAATCGATGAGCGTACCGACCACGTCGAAGGTCATGTACTTGAATTCCGGCAGAGATTTTATCAATTCCATATCCCCAGTTAAGTCGCAGGTGGCGCGCAACGGCGGCCCGGCGAAAGAATATGCTGTCCCGGGCCTCGGCGTATTTGGATGCAAAACCCGGATTTTCCGGGGTTTGAGGCCGTCATTGGCTAAGATAGTGCCACTTGGTCCGAACCATTTGCGCCGAATAGGCGGGGCCGTGCGGCACAAAATTCCGAAATTCGGGCCGCCGCGATATTTCGGCCAGCCGGGGTCTGAAACGGCTCAGCCGCGGACGGTGCGCCGGACATCGGGATCCTCCAGGGTCTGGTCCAGCGTCTTTGCCGTGCGCTCGATGATCGCATCGATATCGGCATCCGAGCAGCACAGCGGCGGCGCATAGCCCAGCACGCCGTTGGCGAAGGCGCGAATGATCAGGCCATTGTTCCAGGCACGATCGAAGATGCGGCGCGCCGGCGCGGCGTCCGCCGAAAGCGGCGTCTTGGCGGCCTTGTCGGTGACTAGCTCGATCGCCGCCAGCATGCCGCGGCCGCGGACATCGCCGACCAGCGGATGGGCCTTCAGGCTTTCCAGGCCGGCCATCAGACGGGCGCCGGCCCTGACGCCGTTTTCCAATAGGCCACCCTCGTAGAGCTTCAGCACCTCGAGGCCGACGGCGGCACTGACCGGGTGAGCCGAATAGGTGTAGCCGTGCCCGACGGCGGATGCGCCTGCGCCGTCGGCGATCACCTGATAGACATGATCTGCCATGAATACGGCGCCCATGGGAACATAGCCGGAGGTCAGGCCCTTGGCCGTGGTCATGAAGTCGGGGACGATGTCGTCCTCGGTGCAGGCAAACAGCGGCCCGGTCCGGCCGAAACCGGTGATGACCTCGTCGGCGACGAAGAGGATGCCGTAGTCCCGGCAAAGGTTTCGCATGGCCTTCATCCAGCCCTTGGGCGGAACGATCACCCCGCCGGATCCCTGGATGGGCTCGGCGTAGAAGGCGGCGACGCGGTCGGCGCCGATGGCCTCGACCTTCTCCTTCAGCGCGGCGAGGGACGCGGCGATGATCGCCTGCGGATCCTCGCCTGCCGGGTTGCGGTAGGGGTAGGGCGAGGGGATCTTGTGCTGCCACTCGAAGGGAATGCCGAAGCCGGCATGGAAGTTCGGCAGCGCCGTGAGGCCGGCACCGACCGTCGACGAGCCATGATAGCCCTGCTCGATCGAGATGAACTGGTCGCGCTGCGGCTGGCCCCTGGCGATCCAATAGTAGCGGATGAACCGAATGGTGCTGTCGACGGCATCCGAGCCGCCGAGGGTGAAGTAGACGTGGTCGAGATCGCCGGGCGCGCGTTCGGCAAGCTCGGCGGCAAGCCGGATGGCCGGCTCGGAGCCCAGGCCGAAATAGGCGGTTGCGTAGGGCAGTTCCCGCATCTGGCGTGTCGCCGCCTCGACGATCGAATCGTGGCCATAGCCGGCATTGACGCACCACAGGCCGGCAAAGCCGTCCACTAGCTGGCGCCCCTGCGCGTCGGTGACGGTCGCGCCCTTGGCGGAGGCGAGAACGCGTACCCCCTGCTGTTCGTGGCCGCGATAGGAGGCGACGGGATGCACGAGATGGGCGCGATCGAGTTCGATGAGGGAATTGCTGAACATGGTGTCTCCGGATCAGCCGAGGGCCTGGTTGGCCAGGGCGAAGGTATGAACTGTCGATGCGGCAGGGCGGACGGGCAGGGGCCGCGCCATGGCGACGCCACCCCCGACATGAGCGAGAGAGCAGTCGATGAGCCAGGGGGCGAGGCGGGTGCCGGCGCCGGTGTCGACCCTGAGAAAGGCGCCGGGGCGGCGGCTCATGAAATGCGCGACGAGCGCCTTGGCGTCGTCGATGCCTGTGGCGACGACCGGTCCGACGACCTCGCCGCGACCGAACGCCCGGATGCAGGCGAAGCCGGTGATGCCGGCGTTTCGGCGCAGGACGGCGACCTCGCCGATTTCGGCCAGCCTTGCGATCAGAGCCGAACGGTCGGCGCCGAAGGCTTCGCGGTCGAGCGCGATGATCGCGGTGAGATCTCCGGGGGCCGCGGTCTGCGTCTCCTCGGGCACCGCCACGCTGCCGACGATCCCCTGGTGTTGCAGGATGGCGCCGGTTTCGCGGAACCCCAGCTTCTCGTAGAGCGGCAGGCCCTCGGCCGTCGCGACCAGGCGAAGCGACCGCTCTCCGGCGAGCTTGAGTGCTGCATCCATCAGGTGGCGGCCGACGCCGCGGCCCCGCATGCGCGCATCGACGATCACCATGTTGATCGTGGCACAGTCGTTGCCGTAGGGCGTCATCAGCGCCGTGCCGACCACCTTGCCGGTCTCGTTCACGGCGACGACGCCCTGGCTGAGATCCAGCACGGTCTGCCAATCGGGCAAGCGGTGCGGCCAGCCGGCCTGGCGCGACAGGGCGGCGGCATCCTCCAGGTGCTCGATGCCGAAAGCTCTGGTTTCGATGTCCCCGACGTGCATGGACAGTGCTCTCCGTTTCCGCCCAGAGTTTCGAGGCGAAGGAGCCGGACGAGTATCCGAAGGCGGTGCCGGCGGCGGTATCTTTCGCCAAAGCGGCGGCATCGTTCCGCATCTTATGCCGTGCGTCGGCGATCAGGCGCCGGGACGCGCCATGACATCGCCGGCCGCGCCGGCCGCCGTCTGCAACCAAATGCCAAAGCGGCGACGCGATACGGAACATTCTGCTTCGGATTCCGGCAAATCAGTCGGCCCTGATGCCGGAAGCGGTCTTATGATCGTGTTCTCACCCGAAAGGCTCGATGGGCCATCACGCAAGGACGAAGCGCATGACTACCTTCCGCCCGAAATACATCACCTTCGATTGCCATGGCACGCTCATCAACTTCCAGATGGCCGAAGCTGCCCGCGACCTCTACGGTGATCGTCTCGACGAGCCGCGCATGCTGCAGTTCATCAAGAACTTCGCAGCCTACCGGCTGGACGAGATCATGGGCGACTGGAAACCCTATGCCGACGTCGTCCACAATTCGCTGGAGCGGACCTGCAAGCGAAATGGCGTCGCCTTCAACGACGAAGATGCCAAGATGGTCTATGAGCGGGTGCCGACCTGGGGTCCCCATGCGGACGTTCCGGCCGGTCTTGCCAAGGTCGCAAAGGAAATCCCGCTCGTCATCCTGTCCAATGCGATGAACGACCAGATCCCCTCCAACGTCGCCAAGCTCGGCGCCCCCTTACATGCCGTCTACACGGCCGAGCAGGCCAACGCCTACAAGCCGCGCTTCCAGGCTTTCGAATACATGTTCGACATGCTCGGCTGTGGTCCGGAGGACATCCTGCATTGCTCCTCGTCCTTCCGCTACGACCTGATGTCCGCCCACGACCTCGGCATCAAGAACAAGGTCTGGGTCAATCGTGGACACGAGCCGGCCAATCCCTTCTATGGCTATGTGGAAATCTCCGACATTTCCGGCCTGCCGGGCGTCGTCGGTCTCTGAGGAAAGGCCGAAGCCGATGAAATACGTCTCCTACTGGCACGACACCGCGCCCCGCTTTGCGGGCGCCGTCTCGGGGCCGATCGAAGGTCACTACGACGTTGCCGTGGTCGGCGGCGGCTTTACCGGGCTCGGCGCGGCGCGACAGCTCGCCATGGCCGGCGCGAAAGTCATCGTGCTGGAATCCGAGACGGTCGGCTTCGGGGCTTCCGGCCGCAACGGCGGGCATCTGAACAACGGTCTGGCCCATAGCTACCTCGCCGCCAAGCGTGAACTCGGCAAGGAGCGGGCGATCGCGCTCTACAAGGCGCTCGACGCCTCGATCGACACGCTGGAGGCGATCATCGCCGAGGAAGGCATCGACTGCGACTTTCGCCGCGCCGGCAAGCTCAAGCTCGCTTCGAAGCCGCAGCATTTCGAAGGGCTCGCCAGGAATTTCGAGGCGGTCCATGCGGAGGTCGATCCGGACACGGCGCTGCTGTCGGCCGATGATCTCAAGCGCGAGATCGGCTCGCCCTTCCACGGTGCCATGCTGTCGAAGAAGAGCGCGATGATGCACATGGGGCGCTACGTCGTCGGCCTCGCCGAGGCGGCCAGGCGGCGCGGCGCGATCATCGCCGAGAAGGCGATGGTCACCGACATTTCGAAGGCGGGCGCCCGGCATGCATTGAAGACCGCGAGAGGCAGCGTGACGGCCGACAACGTCATGATGGCGAGCGGCGCCTACACGACGCCGAACTTCGGCTATTTCCGCCGCCGGATCATGGCGGTCGGCAGCTTCATCATCGCCACGCGGCCGCTCACCGATGAGGAGATCGCCGCGACGATGCCGGGCAACCGCACCTGCGTCAACAGCATGAACATCGGCAACTACTGGCGCCTGTCGCCGGACAACCGGCTGATCTTCGGGGGCCGGGCGCGGTTCTCGGCGACGTCGGACCAGCGTTCGGATGCCAGGAGCGGCGCCATCCTTCGCGACAGCCTCAGCCGCATCTTTCCGCAACTGTCGAATGTCGAGATCGACTATTGCTGGGGTGGCCTGGTGGATATCACGAAGGACCGCTACCCCCGGGCGGGCTACCATGACGGACTGTGGTACGCCATGGGCTATTCCGGCCACGGCGCGCAGCTTTCGACCCACCTCGGCATGGCGATCGCCGACGCGATCCTCGGCCGGCCAGACCGAAATCCGGTGAAGGGGCTCGAATGGCCGGCGGTGCCGGGTCATTTCGGCAAGCCCTGGTTCCTGCCGCTGGTCGGGCTGTACTACAGGATGCTCGACAGGATCCAATGACCGCCGGGCGTGCCTCTCAGGGCACTGGTCGTCGTCGTCGCAAACAGAAAGGCGGGGCTGCGAGCGCAGCCCCACCTTTTTCTTGACCCCGCGTGTGCCGCAGGCTCAGGCGAGGCCGCCGATATGGAAGGTCTTGGCCTCGAGATACTCGTCGATCCCCAGCTGTGATCCCTCTCTTCCCAGGCCCGACTGCTTGACGCCGCCGAACGGTGCGACCTCGGTCGAGATCAGGCCGGTGTTGAGCCCCACCATGCCGAACTCGAGCGCCTCGCCGACGCGCCAGGCCCGCTTGAGGCTTTCCGTATAGAAATAGGCCGCCAGCCCGTAGGGCGTGCCGTTGGCGATGGCGATCGCCTCCTCTTCGGTCTCGAAGCGGAACAGCGGCGCGACCGGCCCGAAGGTCTCTTCGCTGGCAAGCTGCATGTCGATGGTGGCGCCGGTCAGGACGACCGGGGCCGTGTACTGCCGTCCTGGCGGCAGCTCGCACCTGGCGGTGACGATCCGGGCACCCTTCGCCAGAGCGTCCTCAAGGTGGCGGTTGATCTTGGCGATCGCCGCATCATTGATCATCGGGCCTATCGAAACGCCCGCTTCCGTGCCGGGACCGACCTTCATGGCGTTGACGCGCGCCGTGAGCTTTTCGGCGAAGCGATCGTAGACGCCCGCCTGAACGAGGATGCGGTTGGCGCAGACGCAGGTCTGGCCGCCGTTGCGGAACTTCGACACGATCGCGCCCTCGATCGCGAGATCGATGTCGGCGTCGTCGAAGACGATGAAGGGCGCGTTGCCGCCGAGTTCGAGGGAGAGCCGCTTGACGCTGTCGGCCGCGCCGCGCATCAAGAGCGAACCGACCGGCGTCGAGCCGGTGAAGGAGATCTTGCGCACGGTCGCGTTGGCCATGATCTCGTTGCCGATCTCCTTTGGCATGCCGGTGACGATGTTGACGACACCGGCGGGAATGCCCGCCATTTCGGCCAGCACGCCGAGCGCCAGGGCCGAATAGGGCGTGAACTCGGAAGGCTTCACGACGACGGTGCATCCGGCGGCGAGCGCGGGCGCGATCTTGCGGGTGATCATCGCGTTCGGAAAGTTCCAGGGCGTGATGATGCCGCAGACACCCACCGGTTCCTTCAACACGATGATGCGGCGGTCGGCGGTCGGCGATGGTATGGTCTGGCCGCCGATGCGGCGCGCCTCTTCGGCGAACCACTTGACGAAGGAGGCGCCGTAGCGGATCTCGCCGCGCGCCTCGTCGAGCGGCTTGCCCTGCTCGGTCGTCAGGATCAGCGCGAGATCGTCGATATGCTCGATCATCAGCGCGTACCAGGCTTCGAGCAGCGCAGCGCGCTCGGCATGCGTGCGCTTCTTCCACGCCGGATAGGCCTTGTCGGCAGCCTCGATCGCCGCGCGCGTCTCCTCGCCCCCCATGTCGGGTACGGTGCCGATCACCGCCTGGCTCGCAGGATCCGTGACGTCGACGCTCTTGCCCGACCGGGCCGCGACCCACGCGCCGCCGATCAGGCCTTCTTGGCGAAACAGGGAGGGGAGTTTCAAATTCCGCATGCTTGCGATCCTCGGGTACGATTTCTACAGGGCGGCAAGGAGCGCCGCGGTGATGGCGTCCGTCCGGTCCCTGCCGGGAGCCGTGCCGATGCCGGCCGCCGTGGTGGCCTCGATCGCCTTCATGACGGCCCCGGCGGCATCCTTTTCGCCGAGGTGGTCGAGCATCATGGCGCCGGACCAGACCGTGGCGATCGGGTTGGCGATCCCGAGATGGGCGATGTCGGGTGCCGAGCCGTGCACCGGCTCGAACATCGACGGGGCGTTGCGCTCGGGATTGATGTTGGCGGAGGCGGCAAAGCCGAGACCGCCCTGGATGGCTGCACCGAGATCGGTCAGGATGTCGCCGAAGAGGTTGGAGGCGACCACCACGTCGAGCGTTTCCGGAGCCATCACCATCCGCGCCGCCATCGCGTCGATGTGATAGCTGGTGACCTCGACGTCCGGATATTCCGCCGCGAGCTGCTTCGTGACGTCGTCCCAGAAGACCATCGAGTATTTCTGGGCGTTCGACTTGGTCACCGAGGCCAGCTTGCGGCGCCGCGACCGGGCCTGTTCGAAGGCGAAGCGCAGGATGCGCTCGACGCCCTTGCGGGTGAAGATCGACGTCTCGACCGCCACCTCGTCCGCCGTGCCCTGGTGGATGCGGCCGCCGGCGCCGGAATACTCGCCCTCGGTGTTCTCGCGGATGCAGAGAATGTCGAACCTGGTCGTCTTGAGCGGCCCCTCGACGCCGGCCAGCAGGCGGTGCGGACGGATGTTGGCGTATTGCGCGAAGCTCTTGCGGATCGGCAGCAGCAGGCCATGCAGCGATACGGAATCCGGAACCTCCGCCGGCCAGCCGACGGCGCCGAGCAGGATCGCGTCAAAGCTGCGCAGGGTGTCGATGCCGTCTGCCGGCATCATCGCGCCGGTCTCCCTGTAGAAGGCGCAGGACCACGGGAACACGGTCCCCTTCAAGGCAAATCCGTGCGCCCCGGCTGCCTTCTTAAGCACGGACCAGGCGGCTTCCGTCATGTCGCGGCCGATGCCGTCGCCGGGGATCAGGGCTATCGTGTGTGTCTTCATGGTTTCGTCCTCAGAGGCTGATCAAGACGCTCTTGCTCTTTCGATTGGCCTGGAAGGCCTCCCGGCCGAGATCCTTGCCGATGCCGGACTGCTTGTAGCCCCCGGTCGGAAGGATGTGGTCGCGCGAGCGGCCGTAGCGGTTGACCCAGATGGTGCCGGCCTGCAGCCGCCGGGTAAGGCGGATGGCGCGGGAAAGGTCGCTGGTGAAGAGGCCGGCGGCCAGTCCGTAGCTCGGATGGTCGGCGAGGTTCATGGCTTCGTCCTCGTCCTCGAAGGTCTGCAGCGTCAGCACCGGCCCGAAGATCTCCTCGATGACGGCGGGAGAGCGCTGGTCGACGCCGGCAACCAGGGTCGGCGCATAGAAATATCCCGGCACGTCCATGGAACGGCCGCCTGTCAGGCATTCGGCACCGGCTGCAACGGCGGCCGCGACGATGTCGTCGATGCGCTGGCGCTGCCGTTCGGAGATGATCGGCGAATACTGGCTCGCCGCATCCCAGGTCGGTCCCGGCACGACGCGCTTCATCTTCTTAAGGATGGCGTCGATCAGCGGTGCTGCGACACTCTTCTCGACGATCAGCCGCGATCCGGCGACGCAGGCCTGGCCGGCATTGCTGGTGATGCTCGCGGTCACGGCCGCCGCCGCCCGATCGATGTCGGCGTCGGCGAAGACGAGCTGCGGGCTCTTGCCGCCGAGCTCCAGCGTCATCGGCTTGACGCCGGTGCGCGCGATGTTCTCCATGATCGCCGCGCCGGCGCGGGTGGAGCCCGTGAAGCTGATCTTGGCGATGTCCGGATGGCCGGTGATGGCATTGCCGGTGGTCATGCCGTCGCCGAGCACGACGCTGATCAGGCCTGCCGGAAGGCCGGCGCGTACGGCGAGTTCCGCCAGCCGGAGCGTCGAGAACGGCGTCATCTCCGATGGCTTCAGCACGACCGCGTTGCCGGCGGCGAGTGCCGGACCGAGCTTCCATGCGGCCATGTTGATCGGAAAGTTCCAGGGCGTGATCGCGCCGACGACGCCGTAGGGCTCCGTCATGATCATGCCGAGACTGCCATCGTCGGTCGGCACCAGGTCGCTGCTGTCCTTGTCGGCGAATTCGGCGAAGAAGCGGATCTGCTCGGCCGAGATGGCGATGTCGCCCTCGACGAGGTGGCCGACCGGGCGCGTCGAGGCGACCGCCTCCAGCCTTGCCAGCGCCATGGCGTCCTGTTCGATGAGGTCGGCCCAGCGATGCAGGACCTTCAGCCGTTCGCGGGGACGGATCCCGCCCCAGTTGCTTTCCTTGAGGGCCGACTTCGCCGTCTGTACGGCCCGGTCGACGAGATCGGCATCGGCAATCGGACAGGCGGCGTAGGCCTTGCCGTCGGATGGCCGGTGCATCGCGATGACGCCTTCGCCCGCCACCAGGCGATCGCCGATGAAATGCCCCACCGGCAGGGCCAGGCTGTCAGGATCGAAACTCAGGCTCATCGGGAAGTCTCCGTCATCTGACTGCAACGCTACCGGATCGCCAGGACAGGTTGCTCCGGTAGAGGGGACGGCCGCAGCCGAAGTCACCGTTTTGGCGGCGCCTCACAGCGTATTCTGCGGCGCGGGCCGGAAACGGGTTCCGCGCCGCTGCGCGGGCGTCAGGGCGTGACGGTGACGTAGATCTTGCGGACGGTCTCGATGGTCTTCCAGACGCCGACGAAGCCCGGCTTCATGACGAAGCTGTCGCCGGCCCTGTAGACGACCGGCTGGCCGCCTTCAGGGGTGATTTCGACGACTCCGGACAGGATGTGGCAGAACTCGAAGGTCTGGCCCTTGATCGAGCGGGTGACGCCCGGGGTCGCTTCCCAGACGCCGGTGTGCACCAGTTCGCCATGGGCCTCGTCCTGCGCCCAGGTCTTGAGCTGGGGATTGCCGGAGATCAGCCGGTCCGGCGCAGGCGTGTTTTCGCGCGGTGCGAAGGAAGGGTTGGTCTCGATGGTCTTGAGGAGCGACATGGCATTCCTTTCGGGGGTTGAGGTGTCAGTAGCCGCGCTGGCGGTCGACCAGGCCAATCGGATCGAGCCCGGCGCGCAGCCTCCTGATGTTGTCGATGACGGCGCGCGCGGCCGTATGGGGCTGGGTGATGCTGGCGATGTGCGGGGTCAGCAGGATGCGGGCGTCACGCCAGAACGGATGGCCGGGCGGCAGCGGTTCCGGATCGGTGACGTCGATCACGGCGCCGGAGATGTGGCCGCTGTCGAGCGCGGCGAGAAGCGCCTCCTGGTCGAGCTGCGGCCCGCGGCCGACGTGGATCAGTCCGGCGCCTTCCGGCAGTTGGCTGAACAGCCTGGCGTCAAGGAAGCCGCGGGTCTCGTCCGTCAGGGGCAGAAGGCAGATCAGCACGTCGGTTTCTGCCAGCATGGCCTCCAGACCCGCCGGGCCGGAGAAGCATCGGACACCCTCTATCTCCCGGGCGGAGCGGCTCCAGCCGGACAGCGGAAATCCGAACGGCTTCAAACGCTCGAGCACGGCCTGGCCGAGGTTGCCGAGCCCCAACACGCCGATGCGGCGTTCGCCGGCCTGGGCCTGCGGCAGGACCTGCCAGACCTCGTCCTGCTGCTGCCGCAGATAGGCCGGCAGGTTGCGGTGGAGCGAAAGAACGCCGAGGACGACGTATTCCTGCATCATCCGCACGATGCCCTCCTCGACCATGCGCACGATCTTCACGTCGTCAGGAACGCTGGCGGTGCTGAACTGGTCGATGCCGGCCCCGGTCGAGAACAGCACCTCCAGATTGCGGTAGCGCGCCAGGTTCTCCGGCACGGTCCAGGTCATGAGGTAACGCACCTCATCAGGATCGACCGTCGCCGGATCCATGGAGAACGGCAGGTCCGGGATTTCGCGGGCGAAGGCCTCCCGGAATACCTGGCCGCGGGCTGCATCGGAATTGAAGAGAAAGGTCATCGTCCGGATCCGCTCCTGGCTCGTTCAAGCGTCCCTGCGGCAATGCCGCCCCAGTGCTTCGATCAGCGACTGGCAGGCTGCGAGTTCGCTTGCGAGAATGAATTCGTTGGGTTTGTGGGCACGCGCAATGTCGCCGGGGCCGCAGATGATCGCCTCGACCCCGGCGCGCTGGTAGAGCCCGGCCTCGGTTCCGTAGCTGACGGCGGCGAGCGGCTCGATCCCCGTCAGGTCCTTCAGCAGACCGGCGAGGGGAGAGGACGGGGCGAGGGAGAGCGCCGGATAGGCGCTGAGGACCTGCCAATCGACCCCGAAGCCCTTTGACGCCAGCGCCTCGGCGGCTTCGCGCACCGGCGCCAGCAGCGCTTCGGGATCAACGGACGAAATGGCCCTGGTCTCCAGTTCCAGGCTGCAGAGCTCGGGAATGATGTTGACGGCCTGACCGCCACCGATCGTGCCGATCGACAAGGATGAGTAGGGCGGTTCGAATTCGGTCTCGAACGGTCCTTGCGCAAGGTCGATGGCGGCGGTGACGGCGGCCTGCTGCACCTCCGTCATGGCGTGGATCGCGTTGAGGCCGAGATCCGGCCGGGAGGAGTGACCCGAACGGCCCGTGAGCGTCACCCGTGCCGCCGCCTTTCCCTTGTGGGCGAGAATGGCCCGCATCCCGCTCGGCTCGCCGATGATGGCACCGAGCGGTGGTGCGCACAGGTCCGGCAGGCGAGCGATCAGATGTGGCACGCCGCGGCAGCCGGCCTCCTCGTCATAGGAGAGGGCCAGGTGGATCGGCGAAGAGAGCGGGCGCGCGAGGAACGAGGGGACGGCGGCCAGGACGGCAGCCAGGAACCCCTTCATGTCGGTCGTTCCGCGTCCGTAGAGCCTGTCGCCCTCGATCCGCAACAGAAAGGGATCGCCGTCCCAGCCAGCTTCCCTGGCCGGGACCACGTCCATGTGGCCGGACAGGATATAGCCCGGCCGGTCGGCGGGGCCGATCGTGGCGAAAAGGTTCGCCCTGTCGCCTTCCGGTCCGGGAAGGATGTGCGCGGTAACGCCGAAGGACCTCAGATGGTCGGCGATCCATTCGACGATGCCACCATTGGGCATGCCGACCACCGACTGGAACCCGACCAGCTCTCTCAGGATGCCTGTGGCGCGCGTCATCATTGTTCCCGTTCCAGGATCTGTCACGCCCTGCAGTGCTCCAGCAGCGCGAACAAACCAATCTTGACAATCAAAGTAGAGGCACAGGACACCAATAGCTGCCGAAAGACGAAGCGATACGGTCAAATCTTGTGCCGGCTTTCGCTTCAGCAGTGAAATGTTTCGCAGGATCTCCACTAACATGGCCGCCGGGACATCCGGGCGCTTGGCCCCGGAGGAGGAATTGTCATTTCGGCTGGGTGGATGATGGACAGCGAACTACCAGGGACGTTGAGTGTCGATAACTTCGAGATGCGCTTCGCCGACATCGCGAGTATCGAGCTTTCCCAGTTGCAGGCCCTGTCGATCTCGGTGGAATGGCCTCACCGGGCGGCGGACTGGCAGTATCTCCTCGACATCGGCAAGGGCTATGTCGCGCGCGACGAGATCGGCCGCATCGGGGCGTCCGCCATGTGGTTCCCGCATGGCGAGGGTTTCGCCACCTTCGGGATGCTGATCACCTTGCCGAGGCTGCAGGCCAACGGCACGGCGAAGTGGCTGATGAACCGGATCATGGCCGATTGCGGTCATGATTGCATCCGCCTCAATTCGACCCGCGAGGCCCGGCGGCTCTATGCGTCTCTGGGCTTCCTGCCGAAGGGGAAGGTCTATCAATGTCAAGGCACGGTGATGGCCGCCATGGAGCTTCCGCCGCTGGGCAAGGACCTCGTCCTGAGGCGGTTGGACCGTGCCGATCTGGATGCCGTCGTCGCCCTCGATGCACCGGCCTTCGGCGCGGCGCGGCGCCTGCATCTGGCGCGTCTGTTCGACAGTTCGATATGCTACGGTCTTTACCAGGGCCAGCAGCTGCGGGCCTTTTCGATGCTTCGCCGCTTCGGGCGGGGCCATGTCGTCGGGCCGGTGGTCGCCGCTCGCGACGAGGACGCCATCCGGGTCACCCAGCCGCATGTCGCCGCGCATGTCGGCCGTTTCCTGCGCATCGACACGCACTTCGAAACCGGCGCGTTTGCCGCCTTCGTGCAGCAATGCGGTCTTGGCGTCTACAACACGGTCAGGACGATGGTGACCCGGGAGGATGCCAGCTACGGTACCGGCCAGGACGGGGAAGCGGTCGTCTATGCGCTCGCGTCGCAGTCTTTGGGTTAGATGCTGTTGCCGGCTGATCGAGGCGTAAGCACCAGGCCGGGCATCAGCCAGCCTTCTCGCGGTGGCGACCGGGTGCCGCCCCATCTGCGCCGCCGCCAACCTGAGGTCGTCCACGAAACCCCCTATGCGGCCGTTGGACGCGCGGCTAAGACGGCGGCGACGAATAGAAGTGCAAAGCGCGATGCGCCCCGCAAGGAACATCGCGCGATGATTGGAAGAACGTGTCCGCCCATATCGAACGTCCCCGCCTCGGAATCGCCCTGCGCATTCTCTCCGGTCTGCTCTTTGCCACCATGGCGGTCTGCGTCAAGGCCGTGTCCGACACCGTTCCGGTGGGCGAAATCGTCTTCTTCCGCTCCGCCTTCGCCTTGTTCCCGCTCGTCGTCTTTCTCTGGTTGAGGGCGGAGTTCCCGCAAGGGCTGACGACGCGCCGGCCGCTCGGCCATCTCCTGCGGTCCAGCCTCGGCGCGGCAGCCATGTTTGCGTCGTTCGCCTCGATTGCACGGCTGCCGCTCGCCGAGGCGACGCTGCTCAGCTACCTGTCGCCGACCTTCACCAGCCTGGCCGGGGTATTACTCCTCTCCGAACGGGTGACGGTCTGGCGGATTGGCGGCGTGGCGCTCGGGCTGATCGGCGTGATCGTGCTGGTCTGGCCGGAAATCGGCCAGGGGGCGGTCGACGACGAACGGCTTTGGGGCTATGCCTTCGGCCTGCTGATGGGGCTGCTCACCGCCTGCGCCCTCATCATGGTCCGCAGCCTCAGCCACACCGAGAGCCCCGGCGCGATCGCCTTCTATTTCGTCATCGCCTCGATGATCGGCGGTGTGCTCACGCTGCCGATGGGCTGGGTGGCGCCGGACCTGCGCGGCCTGATGTATCTCATGCTGGCAGGCCTCTTCGGCGGCTTCGCCCATATCGCCATGACACTCGCCTTCCGCCATGCGGAGGCATCGCTGCTGGCGCCGTTCGAATATCTGGCAATCCTGTGGCCGGTTCTGGCCGACATCTTCCTCTTCGACATGCCCCTGTCCTCCGCTTTCGTCGCGGCGCTGCCGCTCGTCCTCGCCGGGGCGGCGCTGGCGGCTGCAGAAGGGCGGCAGCGAAAACGTTCCGGAGCCGGTTGAGGCTGGAACGATTTGCCACAGCACGTGCGGCCGGCCGGGGCTTCCCTGCTCAAGGGTTCCATGCTCAAAACACGTCTGGATTTGTCCGACATCAAATCGCCGGTTGCCGGTCGTGCTATCAGAGCGATGTCGGAGAAACGCCAAGTAGGGACGTGACCTCGTGAGCGCTTTTGTCAGGATCCTGTGCGCGATCGCGCTGCTGTTCGTGGGCCTTGCCCACCAGCCGCCGGCCGCCGCCATGGTCGGCGACCAGCACCTCGACCTTGCTGCCTATGTCCTTCCGGACGGCACGCTTGCGGATCTCTGCCTCTCCGGCGACGGCAGCCATGACGACGAGCCGATGCCCGCGGAGCTCTGCGACGCGTGCCTGATCGCATCGGCCATCCTTCTGCCCGCGCCGGCGGACGTCTCGGGTCAGCCGCTCGCAATCGTCCTGGCGGTTCTCGCGCCGCCGCAGGTCGAGATCTCCCATCGCCGGGTCTTCCCGCCGAATGCCGCGCCTCGGGCGCCGCCCCTCCTGTCCTTGGCCTGAACGCGCTCCTGACCGCCGATTGCCTGCGGTCGAGCGTGTTCGGTGATCGCCGCGCTTTGCCTTGCACCGGCCGGAGCACGTAATTGTGCCGCCGAAGCGGAGTGAAAGCGGGCGCGTTCGCACACGGGTTCCAGTGCTTTCGCGCAAGCGACGTCGTCGACGCGGTCGCGATGGCACCCGAATTCCCGATCCATTCTCCTGACAGGACAGACCCATGAACAAGTTCCTCATCGCCACCGCCATCGCCCTCATCGGGCTCGTCAACCCGGCCTTGGCCGACATCACGCTGACCGACGCCAAGGGGCGCACGGTCAGCCTGCCGAAGCCGGCCGAAAGGGTCGTGCTGGGCTTCTACTACGAGGATTATCTGGCCGTGGCGGGGCCCGGCGCCATCGACAAGGTCGTGGCGCTGTCCCTCTCCACCTGGAAGGACTGGCGGCCCAACCAGTTTGCAGCCTATGAAAAGGCGCTTCCCGGCCTTGCTGCCATCCCGGACGTCGGCAATACCGAAGACAACACCTTCTCGATCGAGAAGGTCATCGCGGCCAAGCCCGATCTCCTGATCCTTGCGGCATGGTCCTACGACGCCCTCGGCGAGAGCATCAAGCAGATCGAGGCTGCCGGCATCCCGGTCGTCACGCTGGACTACAATGCACAGACCGTGGAGAAGCACGTCGCCTCCACGATCGCGCTCGGCAAGGCGATGGGCGCCGAAGACCGGGCCGAGAAACTCGCCGCCGGCTACCAGCGGGCGATGGCCGATATCGAACGGCGTATCGAGCAAGCCGGCCCGACCCAAAAGAAGGTCTATGTCGAACTGGCGCAGAAGGGACCGGCCGAGACCGGCAACTCCTATGGCGACAGCATGTGGGGCGCGCTGGTCGACAGGCTCGGCGGCCACAACATCGCCAAGGGACAGGTCGGCAACTGGGGGCCGCTCAATCCGGAGTATGTCCTGGCCCAGAGGCCGGACCTGATCTTTCTCGCCGGCTCCGAATGGGTCAACAAGCCGCAGTCGGTGCAGGTCGGCTTCGGCGCCGATCCGGCGGTGACCGAGGAGCGAATCGCCGCCTACCTGACGCGTCCCGGCTGGTCGGATCTTCCCGCCGTCCAGAACGGCGGCGTCCATGCCATCTACCACGGCGGCGCCCGCACCATCTCCGACTATGTCTACGCCCAGTACATCGCCAAGCAGCTCTACCCGGATGCCTTCAAGGACGTCGATCCGGCGAAAAACCTCGAAGACTTCTATCGCGCCTGGCTGCCGATCGAGGCGAAGGGCGTGTTCGTCGTCCCCTACAAGGGCGTGGGCCAATGAGCCCTTCTGCCTCGGATCACCTTGGAAGGATGCGCGGCGAATACCGCCGCGCATCCCTCAGGAAGACGGCCGGGCTGGTGGCCGCTGCCGGACTGCTTGCCGTCCTGATGCTGCTGGACCTGACGACCGGTCCGTCGGGGCTGCCATTGACGGATGTCTGGACCGGTCTTGCGGCCGGCCCGGCCGGCGACGACCGCATGGTGGCGACCATCCTGTGGCAGTTGCGCATGCCGCAGACGGTCATGGGCATGCTGGTCGGCGCCTGCCTCGGGCTTGCCGGATTGCAGATGCAGACCATTCTCGACAATCCGCTCGCAAGCCCCTTCACCCTCGGCTTCTCGGCCGCGGCCGGCTTCGGGGCAGCGCTGGCGATCATGTTCGGCGGTCTTCTGCCGGTGCCCGGCTTCCTCGTCGTCCCGGCCGCCGCCTTCGCCATGACGCTCGTCGCCTCGGCGCTGGTCTATCTGCTTGCGACGCTCCGTGGTGCCTCTCCGGAAATTCTCGTCCTCGGCGGCATCACCGTGTCCTTCTTCTTCCAGTCGCTGCAGTCGCTGATGCAGTTCCTCGCCTCGCCGGAGGTCCTGCAGCAGATCGTCTTCTGGCTGTTCGGCAGCCTCCTGAAGGCGACATGGACCAGCGTGCAGGTGACGGCGGCCCTTCTGCTGCTGTGCCTGCCCTTCGTGTTGCACAACGCCTGGGCGCTGACGGTGCTGAAACTCGGCGACGCCAATGCCCGCAGCCTCGGCCTGACGGTCGACCGCGTCCGCCGCCAGACCTTCCTGCTGGTGGCGCTTCTGACGGCCGCTGCCGTGTCCTTCGTCGGCACGATCGGTTTCGTCGGCCTGATTGCCCCGCATGCCTGCCGCATGATCGTCGGCGAGGACCATCGCTTCGCCCTCCCGCTCTCGGCGGTCATGGGCGCGATCATCCTGGTGGGCGCCTCCGTCGTCGGCAAGATCATCTCTCCTGCCGCCGCCATTCCCGTCGGCATCGTCACGGCCATCGCCGGGATCCCGATGCTCTTTGCGGTCATCATTCACAAAGGAAGCCGTCCATGAACGACGCTCTCATCCTTGACGACGTTTCTATCCGCCTCGGCCGCCAGGTCATCCTCGAAGGGATCAATGCGCGGCTCGCCGCCGGTCAGATCGTCGGCCTCGTCGGCCCCAACGGCACGGGCAAATCGAGCCTGCTCGGCGCGATCACCGGCATGATCCCCTTCAAGGGCGAGATCACCTTCGCCGGCCGGGGCATCGATCTGCGCGGGGTGGGCTACATGCCCCAGCATGCCGCGGTGCGGGCGCAACTGAGCGTCCTTGAGGTCGTGCTTCTCGGGCGGCACGAAGGCCTCGGTTGGCGGATGGACCCCGGACTGCTCGCTGCGGCCACCGACATCCTGGCCGACTTCGGCATCGCCGAGCTTGCGCCGCGGCCGATCCACACGCTGTCGGGCGGCCAGCAGCAGCTGGTGCTGCTGGCGCAGCGCATGCTGCGGGAGCCGCGGCTCCTGCTGCTGGACGAAGCGACCAGCGCCCTCGACCTCGCGCATCAGATGAAGGTCTTCGATCTCCTGAAGGCCTATGTCCGGCGCACCGGCGCGCTCGTCATGATCGCGATCCACGACCTGAACCTCGCCGCCCGCCATGCGAACAGCGTGCTCATGCTCAGGCGCGGCGGGCTTGCCGGCTCCGGGCGCTTCGGCGATGTCGTCACCCCTTCGGCGCTGCGATCGGTCTATGGCGTGGAAGCGGAGTTCGTCACCGGCCCGACCTCGGGCACGGTGGTGCTGCCCGTCTGCGCGGTCGCCTGAGGCCCTGCTGCGGGACGAAGGGTGGACTGAGACCGGAATCGCGGCGCTGTTTGCCCTGGCGCAAAGAACGGCCTTCCCGCGTCCACTACCGGCGAAGCATGAAACGCGAACCGGTCTACATTGCCAGACTGACACGGCCCCGCTGCTTCCTGCGCAAACGCTGTCGGAAGCCGCAAGGCCGGGAGTGTGAGGCATAGGTTCTCAGCTTTCCCGCTTCCCTGCGGCTTGCATCAAGTTTGTGGGGAAAGGAAGCAACGATGTTTCGAACAATGTGCCGCGCATCCCGGGGCGGGCGGCATCAGTCCGGATGGATGAACTGCAGAGCCGGCCTGTCACGGGTCGCCATTCTTCTCTTGTCGTCGACGACGCTCTGCGGCACGGAGGCCCTCGCGCAGTCGGCCGGGCCCGGCGCGCCGACGGTGCTCGATCCGATCGTCATCCAATCCGGCTGGGACAATTCGATCGACTACATTCGTGAACGGCTGGCCGTCCTTCCCGGCGGCGTGGCCCTCGTGGAGGCGGATCTCTACGACAACACGGTCGCACCGACGGTTTCCGACGCGCTCGCGGGCGTTCCCGGCGTCGTCGTGCAGAACTTCTTCGGGGCGAACGACCAGCCGCGCATCCAGATCCGCGGGTCCGGCCTGCAGCAGAACCCGGTCGAGCGCGGCATCCTGATGCTGCGCGACGGCCTGCCGATCAATCGCGCCGACGGGTCCTACATCGTCGGCTTCGCCAACCCGAACCAGGCGCAGGCGATCGAGGTCTACCGCGGCTATCTCGCAAACCGGCTGGGCGCCACCGTCCTCGGCGGTGCGCTCAACTTCATGTCGCCGACGGCATCGACCGCGCCGGGAACGCAACTCGTCGTGGGCGGCGGCAGCTTCGGCCAGGCCGGCGCATCCGGAAGAACCGGTTTCGACGGCGAGCGCCTCGATGCGTCGATCTATTTCGACGTGACCCGGCGCGATGGTTTCCGTGACTACAACAGCTCCGAACGCGTCGATATCGGCGGCAACATCGAGGCCGAGCTGTCGGACATCACAACGACGCGGCTCTTCTTCGGCTACACGGATCTCGGATTCGACGTTCCCGGCCCGATCAACAAGGCCGCGCTGGAATCCGACCCGAAGCAGATTTCCAAGGGCCCGATCGTGACGCCGACGGGTGTCATCAACCCCGGACCGAACGTCGTTCGTGACCGGCCGCGCCGGGACGCAAGCCAGTACCTGATCGGCTCCCGCACGACGTTCGATCTCGGCGATCACCTGATCGACGTCGGCCTGGGCTATACCTATACCGACGACACCTTCCGCTTCCCGATTTCGGCGGGCATCCGCGACACCACGGGCGGCGACTTCACCGGTCTGCTGCGCTATGCCTATGCGCCGGACGACGCCAGGCTGTTGCCGTTGTTCGAAACGACGGCGCAGTACACGATCGGCTCGGCGGATCGCAGCTACTACCAGAACGAGGCCGGCCGGCAGGGCGCCCAGTTCGGCGAAAACGAACTCGATGCCTCGACGCTTTCGCTCCACTCGGGCTTCAACATCCCGCTCGGGGCGGCATGGACCGTGTCCCCGGGGCTGTCCTATGCGCACGCGACCCGCAAGAACACCGATACCTTCGGCGCGCCCACCCGTCCGACGATCGCGTTCAATCCGGCCAATCCGGGCATGCCGCTGCCGAACGGCGCCGTGCCGACGGTGAGCACCGACTACGACCGCAGCTATCATGCCTGGACCCCGAGCCTTGCGGTGAGCGTCGAGCCCGTCCCCCAACAGTTTCTGTTTGCCGCGGTCAGCCGCAGCTTCGAGCCGCCCACGCATGACGACCTGCTGGCGACGATCAACGGCACGCCGAACAGCAGCCCCGGTCGCCCCGCGCCCGGCGACCCGTCATTGCCGGCAGCGGTCTTTTCGACACCGGATCTCGAAGCCCAGACCGCAACGACGCTGGAGTTCGGCTGGCGTGGCAGCGTCGGCGAATTCGGCTGGGATGCGACGACCTACTATTCCTGGATCGACAACGAACTGCTGAGCCTTCGCGATGCCACCGGCGCTCCGCTCGGGGCGGTGAATGCGGACGAGACGACGCATTTCGGCGTCGAACTCGGCCTCACGGCCGAACTGGGATACGGCGTCACCGGACGGCTCGCCTACACCTACCAGGACTTCCGCTTCGACGACGACCCGCTTCGCGGCGACAACCGCCTGGCCGGCGCGCCTCGCCATGTGATCAATGCGGCTGCGACCTATCAGGCGACCGACGCCTGGTCGGTGGCGGCAAACATCAACTGGGTGCCGGACAAGACGCCTGTCGACAACATGAACACGCTCTGGGCCGATCCCTATGTCGTCGTCGATCTGGGAACCGAATACCGGATCAACGAGCGGGTGTCCGTCTTCGGCCAGATCACGAACGTGTTCGACGAGAAATACGCCTCGTCGACCCTGATCGTCGACCAGGCGACCCCCGACCAGGCAGCCTTCCTCCCCGGCGACGGACGCGGGTTCTATGCGGGCCTGAAGACCAGCTTCTGACGACCGTTCCTTCCGTCCGCATGCGGCGGCGTGGCCCCTTGTGCCGCGCCGCCGCCCTGCTTGCGTTTTCGCAAAGATATCCCGAGCCCCAGGCCTTATTCATGAGATGCACGGTCATGTTAAATCAGCAGGTTGCCCTATGAGCCGGAAACATCTCTCGCCGACGTCCTCTCCGCGACCGACCGTATCCGGCGTTTCCAGGCGCGCCGTCTGCGCAGGCTTGGCCTCGAGCCTTGCGATGCCGTGGATCGGACGCGCTGCCGCCGCTCCGCTCGCAGCGCTGGAACTCCATGGGCCGCCGGCAAGCCCGTCGATCACGCTTGCCTATGCGGCCGGTGCCGGACTGCTGCGGAGCGTTGCCGACAAGGTCTCCTTCAAGGTCTGGCGAACGCCCGATGAAATGCGTGCCGGCCTGACCTCGGGCGGCATGCAGGCTCTCGTCATGCCGGTGACCGCGGCCGCCAACCTGCACAAGCGGGGCCTGGGCGTCAGGCTCGCCAACGTGATGACGAACGGCCTTCTCTACGTCATCTCGTCCGACGACACGCTCGGGACCATCGCGGATCTGAAAGGGCGCAGGATCACAGTGCCGTTTCCGAACGATACCCCGGAGGTGATTTTCGATGCCGTCCTGGCCCACAACGGCCTGACGGAAAACGACGTCACGGTCGAGACGGCGGGAACGCCGATCGAGGCAATCCACATGCTGCTCGCGGGCAGGATCGACATTGCCCTGGTGCCGGAACCGGCCGCGACGGCTGCGATCCTCAAGGCGGCGGCATCGGGCAGGGCCATCCATCGCGCGATCGATATGCAGGTCGAGTGGGGCAAGGTGACGGGCCTCGGCCCGATCATGCCGCAGGCGGGCCTCGCGTTCACCGACGCCTTCCTCCAGCAGCATGCCGACATGGTGGAGCCGATGCTCGCGGCAATCGCAGAGGCGACGGCCGCCGTCACCGCACGTCCTTCGCTGGCTGCCGGCCACGCGGCCTCGGCGCTGGAACTGCCCTGGCCGGTCATCGAGAAGTCGATCCCCTTCTCCAGTCTCGTCGCCACGCGGGCGACCGATGCGCGGACGGGGCTCGAAGCCCTGTTCTCGGCGATCGCCGCGGTCAATCCGAAAATCATCGGCGGCGGCATGCCCGACACGTCGCTCTATCTCTGAGGCCTTCCGATGTCGGCGGCTGCTCATCGCACAGGACGGCTGGGGAAATTCCTCTGGTCCGGTTGGGCGGGCGTGGCCGGGCTCTCGGTCTTCGCCGCCGCCTGGCAACTGGGCCACGAGGCCTATGGCAGCTTCATCCTGCCTTCGCCGGCCGAAACGTTTTTCACGCTGACCGTGATCCTCGGTGAGCCGGAGGCCTGGCGGCTGGCGGGCATGACGGCGGCACGGGCCGTGGCCGGCTTCGTCGTGGCCAGCATTTCCGGAACGGTTGCGGGAGCGGTTGCCGGCTATCATCCGGCCGTCCTCAGGCTTGCCCGGCCGCAGCTCACCTTGATGCTGGGGGTGCCGCCGATCGCATGGATCGTGCTTTTGATGATCTGGCTCGGCACCGGCGGCGCCACGGTGATCGCGACCGCGGCCATCGCCTGCCTGCCGGTTGTCTTCATCGGCGCCTCGGAGGGGATCGCGGGACGCGATCGCGGCCTGGACGACATGGCGCGCGCTGCCGGCGTCTGACCGGTCGCACGGCTCTTCAGGATCGTTTTCCGGCAGATGCTGAACACGCTTTTCCCGGCGCTCGTCATGGCGCTGGGGACGGCCTTCAAGGCCGCGATCATGGCCGAACTCCTCGCAAACGCTGGCGGAGTCGGCGAGGCGCTGGCGGTCGCGCGCGCCAATCTGGACGTGGCCGAAGCCCTGGCATGGATCCTGATTTCCGTCACCGCGCTCATCGCCATCGAATACGGGCTGTTGCAGCCGCTGCGGGCCGAGCTCGAGACGTGGCGCGAGGCGGCGCGTCCATGGGGCGTGAAGCGATGAGCGTCCTTGTGCTGGAAAATGTCGGCCATGCCTTCCTCGGCCGCACCGTCCTTGAAGAGATCGATCTTGCGATCGCCGCGGGCGAACTCGTGGCGCTGGTCGGGCCATCGGGATCGGGAAAGAGCACGCTCGCCCACATCGCCGCCGGGCTCGTGGAGCCGAGGAAAGGGCGGGTGACGCGAAACTATCGCCGGCATGCCGTCGTTTTCCAGGAGCCGAGGCTGATGCCCTGGGCCACCGCCGGCGACAACATCGCACTCGGTCTTGCGCCGTCCTCCGCCGGCCGGCGTCAGCGCCGGCTGCAACTCCAGTCCGTCGCATCGAGGGTTTCGCTCAACGCCGAGGATCTTGCGAAATTTCCCTCGCAGCTGTCGGGCGGAATGCGCCAGCGTGTCGCGATCGCCAGGGCGCTCGTGGCCGATCCGGACTTTGTCTTCTTCGACGAACCGTTCACGGCCCTGGACGTGGCGCTGAAGCGGCGGATGCAGGACCTCGTCATCGAGACGGTGGCCCATTCCGGGCTTTCCAGCCTCTTCATAACCCATGACCTGGCCGAGGCCGTTCGTATCGCGCATCGTATCGTCGTGCTGGACCGAAGCGGCCGCGGCATCGCCGGCAGCCGCGAGATCCCGCTTTCACCGGGCCTGCGCGACGACCGGACGGTGTTCGAGATCGCGCAGGCATTACTTGCCGGCGATGCGCTCTTTGCCCATGTCAATGAAATCGACGAGAGGATGCGCGCATGACCGTCGCGATCCTCCAGCCGGCCGCGCGCCGGCGCAACCTGCTCACTATTGTGTCCGACGAGGGCCTGCGGCTGTTCTTTCCGCTGGCGGCCGTGCACGCGGCGCTGTGGCCACTGCTCTGGGTCGTTGCCTGGCGCTTCAGTCTGCCGATGACCGACACGACGCTGCCCGGCCAGTGGCCTGCGCAGGAAATGATCATCGGTTCCTTCGGCGCAGCGCTGATCGGTTTTCTCACCTCCGCCCTTCCGGAGTGGACCGACAGCCCGCGCATGAAGGGGCGGCCGCTGTTCCTCCTCGCCGCCGTCTGGGCCGTGGGACGCCTCGCCGGTTTTGTGGGTGCCGAGCCGTTCATCGTCGTCGCCGCCGTGGCCGACCAGGCCTGGCTGCTGTTCCTTCTGGTCTACACTCTCTCGACCTCCTGGCGCCGGCGGACCACGGCATTTGCAGGGTTCGTCCTCTTTCTCGCCGCGCTGGCCGTCAGCGCCGGCGCCTTGCGGCTCGCCATGCTGCGCGACGACGTCGATGCCGGCGAGACCGCCATCCGCATCGGCGCCTTCGCCTTCCTCGGCCTGCTCGCCCTGGCGCTCACGCGCATCACGGTGCCGATCACCAACCGCGTGCTCGACCCGACCGAAGCGACCTCGCCCTATCGGCCGCATCCGGGCCGGGTCAATCTCGCCCCCGGCCTGGTCGGGCTGCTGCTGGTCGGCGAATTCGCCGGCCTGTCCGAACCCGTGCGCGGCTACCTGATGATCGCGGCCGGCGCTGCCTTTCTCGATCGCGTCGCCGAGGGCTTCATCGGACGGGAAGCGATACAGGCCGAAATCCTGGTGCTGACCTCGTCCTGCGGCTTCGCCGGAGCGGGGCTCCTGCTGGGCGGACTGTCGCTGATCGGCCTGCCGCTCTCGTTTGTCGGCGCCGTCCACCTGATGATGATGGGCGGGCTTGGCATCGGCGTGCTTGCGGTCCTGTCGATCGCCGGCCTGCTCCACACCGACCGGCCGCTCCGGTTTGCCCGGCAGACAAAGGCGGCCATCGGCATCATGGTCGCAGCCGTGATGCTTCGCCTCGCGCCGGAATTCGCGCCCGGCCTCGATCTGCCCGGCGGGCCGCACGGTGCGGCGGCAGTCCTCTGGGCGCTCTCGTTCGTCCTGTGGCTGGGTGTCTACGTTCCCTGCCTCTGGCGCGCCAATCCAAGCCCCGAAGGAAACTGACCCATGGCGACCCTTGCCCCCACCAAGCCGTCATCCGCGATCAAGGTCTTCTTTTCCGCAGGCTTTCGTCCCTTCTTTCTCTTCGGGGCGCTCCAGCCGGCGGTGATGATCGCGCTCTGGGTGCCGTGGTTTCTCGGTTTCCTGCATCTGCCGTCGGCCCTGCCGCCCATAGCCTGGCATCAGCACGAACTTCTGTTCGGCTATGTGCCGGCCGTCATCGCCGGCTTCCTGCTGACCGCGGTTCCGAACTGGACCGGCCGCAAGCCGCTTTCCGGCTGGCCGCTCTTGTTGCTCTTTGCCCTTTGGCTGGCCGGCCGCCTGGCGACCGCCTGTTCGGAGCAGATCGGCATAAATTTGGCCTTGATCGTTGCCGCTGCCTTCCTCCCGGTTCTGGCCGTGATCGTCCTCCGCGAACTGGTGCTTTCCGGCAACCGGCGCAACTACAAGGTCGTGCTGGTGCTCTCCGCCCTGTCCGTCTCCGAGTTGCTGTTCTTCTACGAGGTGGATCGCTTCGGCTTCGTCGAAATCGCCGATCGGCTGGCGATCGCCACGATCATCCTGCTCATCGCCATCATCGGCGGGCGCATCATCCCGATCTTCACTGCCAACTGGCTGCGCCAGCGCAAACCCGGACGCCTGCCGCCGGCCTTCGACCGGTTCGATCTGGCCTGCATGGTTCTCACCTTTGTTGCGCTCGCCGCATGGCCCGTCGCCGCGCGCGTCGAACCCATCGTGTTGCCAACCGGCATGCTGATGCTGCTTGCAGGCTCGGCGCAGTTCGCACGTCAATGGCGATGGGCGCCCTTCAGGACCTTTGCCGAGCCGCTCGTCACGATCCTGCACCTTGCATTCCTGTTCGTGCCGGTCGGGTTCCTGCTCTTGGGGGTTGCGCTGTGGCTGGACGATGCCGGCCTGCAGACGGCGGGCATCCATGCCTGGACGGTGGGTGCCATCGGGGGCATGACGCTGGCGGTGATGACGCGCGCCACACGCGGACACAGCGGCCAGGCGCTGCACGCACCCCTGTCGACGGTTCTGGCGATCTATGCACCGGTCATGGCCGCAGCCTTCGCCCGGGTCGCCTCGGCGCTCATGCCGGAGCAGACAATGCTGCTGCTGCCGCTCGCAGGCGTCTGCTGGAGCGTCGCGTTCCTCGGATTTGCGCTGCTCTACGGACCGATGCTGCTCGGCCGCCGATCACCGCCATAGGCAATAGGCCCGCCTCAGGCCCCACGCGGCCGCATGCCTTCGGCAATCATGGCGAAGCAGCGTCGCAGATAGGCGGGGCGGTCGTCTCCGCCCGGCCATTGCGGAGCATCTGTGGCCTTCAGCGACATCGCCCCGAACACGACGTCCATCAGCATCCTGGCTGCGACATCGGCATCGGGCACGACCAGGCGCCCCCGGGCCTTCTGCCTGTCGAACCAGGCGGCCAGGAGCTTGTGGGCATGTTGCGGGCCTTCTGCGTGAAAGACCGTCGACAGTTCCGGAAACTGGCGGCTTTCGACCAGAAGCATGGTCATCAACGCATCGCGTTGCCGCGTCGCCTCCTGGTCGAGATCGATCTGGAAGATCCGGCCGAGCGCCTCTTCCAGCGGCATGTCGTCGTAGTCGCCGGGCAGCGCCAGCATGCTCTGCCGGTGCAGGGCGACGACGGCGGAGAAGAGATCGGTCTTGCCGGGAAAGAACCGGTAGATCGTGCTCAGGGACATCTGCGCGGCGGCGGCCACGTCGCCCATCGTCGTCCGTGCATACCCTCTTTCCAGGAGACACGTCCATGCCGCCCTGGTCACCGCTTCCTTCTGCGCGGCGTCCGAGGCGACCTTCGGCCGACCGCGCCGGCGGCGCGTCGACAAGTGCCCCTGGCCCGGCCCTGCACGCATGCTCGTCATCCCCGAATTGACAACGCTACCGCCTCACAATAATCGTAATCACAATTACTGTAAATATCGCGGTGCCGTTTCGACGACTGAAACGGTGGCGGTGACCAAACGTGAACGAGGTTGTCCACGGCATGAGACTGGCAAGAAAACCGGGCGCGCTCGCAGCGCTTCTCCTCCTCGTGGCCTGCAGTCCGCAGGAAGGGCAGGCCCCGCCGGCCCCGCCGAAGATCGAGGTGGGATACGTCACGCTCAAGCCGCAATCCGTGCCGCGGACGATCGACCTGCGCGGGCGGGTCGTTGCCTTTGCGACCGCCGAGGTTCGCCCGCAGGTCAACGGCATCGTCCGCAAGATCGCCTTCGCCGAGGGCAGGGAGGTGAAGGCGGGCGACGTGCTCTACGAGATCGACGACGCAAAGTTCAAGGCGGCCTTCGAAGCCGCCGAGGCGGCGCTGAAGAAGGCCGAGGCGGTGACGACCGGGGCGCAGACCACCTATGACCGCAACCGCACCCTGCTCGAGACGCGGGCGGTCAGCACCCAGACGCTGGACGATTCCCAGACCGCCCTGCTGCAGGCCGAGGCCGACCAGGAAGCGGCCAAGGCGGACCTGGAGACGGCCCGCATCAATCTCGACTATGCCACGATCCGCGCGCCGATCGGCGGCGTGATCGGCGTGTCGAACGTCAGCGTCGGCGCGCTGGTCACCGAGAACCAGACGGATGCGCTGGCCACCATCCGCCAGGTCGATCCCATCCATGTCGATCTCGTCGATTCCAGCGCCAACTTCCTGCGGATCCGCGAGGAGGTGCGGTCGGGGCGGCTGAGCCGGAAACCGGGCACGCCGATGCCGGTGACGCTGACGCTGGAGAACGGCACGCGCTATGACACGCAGGGACAGATATCGCTGATCGACATGGTCGTCGGCCAGTCGACCGGCACGTTCACGGTGCGCGCGACGTTTCCGAACAAGGGGCGGATGCTGATCCCCGGCATGTTCGTTTCCGCCACGGTCGATCTCGGCACCATGGCCGGCGCGTTTCTCGTACCGCAGCGGGCGGTGACGCGCGGCGACGACGGCAAGGCGACCGTCTACCTCGTGACGGCCGAGGGCAAGGCGCAGCAGCAGCAGGTCACCACGAGCGGCACGGCCGGAAACGACTGGATCGTGACCGACGGGGTCAAGGACGGCGACCGCCTGATCGTCGACGGCTTCCAGAAGATCTCCGACGGCAGCGCGGTGACGCCGGTCGAAGCCGCCATCGACGACGATGGCGTGGTCCCGCAGGACATCGAGACGCAGGCGGCGCAGACCGGCAAGGGGGCGGGCCAGTGACCCTCTCTTCGCCACGCAACGCACTCGCCAGCTTCTTCATCGCTCGCCCGGTCTTTGCGATCGTCCTTGCGATCGCGACGATGCTGGCCGGGGTGATGGGAATCTATTCCCTCTCCATCTCGCAGTATCCGGACATCGCCCCGGTGACGGTGCGCGTCAGCGCCACCTATCAGGGGGCGACCGCCGAGGCGGTCGAGAACTCCGTGACGAAGAAGATCGAGAGCGTCATGACCGGCCTCGACGGCCTTCTCTACATGGAGTCCACGTCGAGCACCGGTTCGGCGTCGATCTCGCTCACCTTCGCCAACGGGACCGATCCGGAGATCGCGCAGGTGGAGGTGCAGAACAAGCTGTCGCGGGTGGAATCGCAGCTGCCGGAATCCGTCCAGGACCAGGGGGTGCAGGTCAACCGCTCGCCATCGGGGATCCTGATGATCGGCAACATCATCTCGCGCGACGGCCGCTACACCTCCGACCAGCTCTCCGACATCATGTCCAGCCAGATCGAGGAACGCATCGAGCGGCTGGACGGCGTCGGCTCGGTGCAGGCGTTCGGCTCGGGCTATGCCATGCGCATCTGGCTCGACCCGGCCCTGATGGAAAAGTACGAGCTCGTTCCCGGCGACGTCACCGCTGCGATCGGGGCGCAGAACGTCCAGGTCGCCGCGGGTTCGATCGGGGCGACGCCCGTCGTCAAGGGGCAGCAGCTGAAGGCGAGCATCATCGCGCGCACGCAGATGACCTCGGTGGACGAGTTCGAGCGCATCATCCTGAAGACGGCCTCGGACGGGGCGGTGGTGCGCCTGGCGGACGTGGCGCGCGTGGAGATCGGGCTCGAGACCTATGGCCAGAGCTCGACCTTCAACGGCATGCCGGCTGCGGGCTTCGGCGTCCAGCTGGCATCCGGCGCCAACGCCATTTCGACCGCGCAGCTCGTCCACGCCGAACTGGACAGCCTGGCGGGGTCGCTTCCGGAGGGCGTGGAGATCGCCTATTCCTACGAGACCACGCCGTTCGTCGAACTGTCGATCGAGAAGGTGGTGCACACGCTGATCGAGGCGATCGTGCTCGTCTTCGTGGTGCTTCTGCTGTTCCTGCAGAACCTGCGGGCGACCATCATTCCGATGATCGCCGTTCCCGTCGTGCTCCTGGGCACGTTCGGCGTCCTCGCCGCGCTCGGCTATTCGATCAACATGCTGACGATGTTCGCGATGGTGCTGGCGATCGGCCTTCTGGTCGACGACGCCATCGTCGTGGTGGAAAACGTCGAGCGCATCATGCGCGAGGACAAGGTGTCGGCGCGCGAGGCGACGGAGCGGTCGATGGGCGAGATCACCGGAGCGCTGATCGGCATCGCCCTGGTGCTGACGGCCGTCTTCATCCCCATGGCGTTCTTCTCCGGCTCGGTCGGCGTCATCTACCGGCAGTTCTCGGTCACGATCGCCAGCGCGATGCTGCTGTCGGTGCTCGTCGCCGTCATCCTGACGCCGGCGCTTTGCGCGATGATCCTGAAGCCCGCCCACGGCGGCCCGATCGCCCGCTGGCTCGGCTGGTTCGACAGGGGGTTCGACCGCGCCACCGGCCGCTATGCCGCGGCGGTCGGCTGGCTGGTCGGGCGTCCGCTGCGCGTGCTGGCCGTGTTCGGGGTGCTGTTTCTGGCCGCCTATGGTCTCTATGCGAAGCTGCCCACCTCGTTTCTTCCGGAGGAGGACCAGGGTGTTCTGATGACCCAGATCACGCTGCCCTCGGGCGCCAATGCCGCCCGCACCCAGGCCGTGATCGACATGGTGCGGGACTACTACCTGAACGACGAGAAGGAGGCCGTGCAGAGCGTGTTCATGACGCTCGGATTCGGCTTCGGCGGCAGCGGCGAGAATGCCGCGATGGGGTTCGTGCGGCTGAAGGACTTCGACCAGCGCACGGACAGCCGGCTCTCCGCCGCAGCCGTTCAGCAGCGCGCCTCGGCCCATTTCCGCAAGATCCGCGACGCCGAGGTCTTCGTTCTCGCTCCCCCGGCGATCCATGGCCTCGGCCAGAGCAGCGGCTTCTCGATGTATCTCGAGGACACGGCCAACCGGGGGCGCGACGCGCTGATCGACGCCAGCAACAGGCTGGCCGACAACGCCCAGTCGAATGCCGTCGTCGCCGATATGCGCGGCAACACCCGCACCCTGGAGGCGCAGCTCAAGATCGACATCGACCAGCAAAAGGCGAGCGCGCTCGGCGTCAGCCTCAGCGACCTGAACAGCCTGATCACCACCGCCTTCTCCGGCACCAATGTCAACGACTTCGTCTACAAGGGCGAGATCAAGCCGGTCTATGTCCAGGCGGACGCGCCCTTCCGCATGCAGCCGGACGACGTCAGCCGGTGGTCGGTACGCAACGGCGAGGGCGAGATGGTGCCGTTCAGCGCGTTCGCCACCACCGAATGGGTGCAGGGCTCGCCCTCCCTGGCCCGCTTCAACGGCACGGCGGCGATCGCCATGGACGGAGCGGCCGCGCCGGGCGCGAGCTCCGGCGATGCGATGACGGAGGCCGAGCGGCTCGTGGCCGCGCTCGACGGCGGCTATACGGCGTCCTGGTCCGGGCTGTCCTATCAGGAGCGGCTGGCGGGCTCGCAGGAGGCGCTTCTGTATGCGGTGTCGCTCGTCGTCGTCTTTCTGTGCCTCGCCGCCCTCTACGAGAGCTGGTCCATTCCCTTCTCCGTCATCCTCGCCGTGCCGGTCGGCGTCTTCGGCGCGCTGTTGTTCGCCGTCGTCTTCGGTCAGTCGAACGACGTCTATTTCAAGGTGGGATTGCTGACGACCATCGGGCTGACGGCGAAGAACGCCATTCTGATCGTGGAATTCGCAAAGGACCTGATGGCGCGCGGAAAGACG
This sequence comes from Hyphomicrobiales bacterium, assembly GCA_900469965.1. Classification (GTDB taxonomy): domain Bacteria; phylum Pseudomonadota; class Alphaproteobacteria; order Rhizobiales; family Rhizobiaceae; genus Mycoplana. The sequence goes on from UBZP01000017.1 coordinate 169,456, forward strand.
GCGGTCGAAGCGGTGACGGAGGCCGCACGCCTCAGGCTGCGGCCGATCGTGATGACCTCGCTCGCCTTCATCCTCGGCGTGCTCCCGCTCGCGCGGGCCACCGGGGCGGGCTCTGCGGCGCAGAATTCGATCGGCATCGGGGTGATGGGCGGGATGATCTTCGCCACCATCCTCGGCGTCTTCTTCGTCCCGCTGCTGTTCGTGACCGTGCAACGGCTGACCGGCAAGAAGCCGGCGCCTGTCTTGTCGCCCGGTTGAGCGGCATCGCCGGGCGAGGCTTTCGCCGCCCCGCCGGTCCGGCTACAAGCCGCTTGTGACCGCGCGCGCAGGCGTCACCCGTCAGAGTGGAGGAAGCATCGACCATGGCAGAACCGACAAACCCGCCCGCGGCCTTCACCCTCGTCGTCGGCAGCTACACCCATTCGCTGCCGCATGTGGAAGCGCGCGGGCAGGGGATCAGCGTCCTGCGCCTCTGTGCCGAAACCGGCCGCATCGCGCCGGTATCGAGCTTTGCGGACCTGCGCAATCCGACCTATCTCGCGCTGGCCGACGACCACCGCATGCTCTACGCGGTGGAGGAGCTGCCGGCGGAGGACGGGGCATCGGCCGTGGCGCTGCGCTTCGAGCCGGGCAGCGGCGACATCGCGCTTCTTGCCCGCGTGGAGGCGGTGGGCGACTGCCCGTGCCATGTTTCGCTCGATCGGCAGGGCCGAAGGCTCTTCGTGTCCAACTATGTGAGCGGCAATCTTCTCACCTGCGCGCTGGATGCCGCCGGCCTGCCGACGGGCGCTGCCGTGAACCTGCAGCGCCGCGGCTCCGGGCCGAACGAGAGCCGGCAGGAGGGGCCGCATGTCCACCAGGCGACGGCGACGCCGGACGGCAGCCGGGTCCTCGTCTGCGACGCCGGCACCGACGAGATCGCCGTCCATGCGATCGGGGGCGCCACCCTGATCGATCCGCAGCCGGACCTCGTGGTGAAGACGAAGGGCGGCCACATGCCGAGGCACCTGGCGTTCTCGACCGATGCGACGAAGGTCTTCGTCGTGCACGAGCTCGGCTGTTCTGTGAGCTGCTATGCCTATTCGGACACCGGGATGCAGCTGCTCGACGAGGCTTCGACCCTGCCGGACGGTTTCGAAGGCCAGTCCGCCTGCGCGGCGATCCGTGTCCACCCGGGCGGCCGCTTCGTCTATGCCTCCAACCGCGGCCACGACACCATCGTTGCCTTCGAAGCCGATCCCGGCGCGGGCGCGCTCAGGCCGATCGGCTGGTATTCCACCCGCGGGGCGGTGCCGCGCGACTTCGCGATCGATCCGGGCGGGCACTATCTGGTCGCCGCCAACCAGGACAGCCATTCGCTCTCGGTGTTCTCCATCGACCAGCAGAGCGGGGCGCTGACGCCGGTCGGCGAACCCTACGGGATCGGCAGCCCGGTCTGCGTGCTGTTCGCCTGAAGGCTTCGGCGCGTCAGCCGTCGCATTCGCGGGCGATGTCGCGGACGCACTCTGCCATGGCTTGCGTGATCGGCCGGGCATCCGTCTCCTCGAAGCGGTAGCGCGGCATGCTGACGCTGATGCAGCCGAGCGGCCGGCCGTCGCGGCCGACGATGGCGCGGCCGTAGCAGCAGATGTCGTCCTCGTTCTCCTGGATGTCCAGCGAATAGCCGCGCTCGCGCGTGGCCTGAAGCTGGCGTTCCAGTGCCGTTCGGTCAGTCACGGTATGGCGGGTGCGCGCCGGAAGCGGCAGCCGGTCGAGAACGGCCTGCAACGCCTCGGGATCCAGCGTCGCGAGCCAGGCCTTGCCGACCGAGCTCGAGTGCAGCGGAACGCGCGTGCCGATGCGCGACATCATCCGCACCGTGCGGTTGCTCTCGAGCTTGTCGATGTAGACCATCTCGTCGCCGCTCGCGATCGCCAGGTGGATGGTCTCGTCGAGCAGGTCGCGAAGCCGTGTCAGCGGGGCCTGCGCGGCCTGCCGGAAGTCGGACCGTTCCCAGCCGCGGGCGGCGAGGCTCAGGAGCCGCGGGCCGGGCAGGAGCGTGCCCGATCCGCGCGATTCCGTCAGCATGCCTTCCGCCTTCAACGCGGCGACGATCCGGTAGACCGTCGGGCGCGGCAGGTCGACCAGCGTCGCGAGCCGGGCCTTGGTCGGCGGATTGTTGCTGTCGCAGACGGCCTGGAGCACGCGCATGAAGCGGGAAAAGGCCGCCGTGCCCGGCACCTCTTCGCGTGGCGATCCTTCGTGCGCGTCCTTGCTCATCGGCAGTGCCGGTCCCCGGGCCTCGTTTCGTTCGTCTACGCCACCAGGTAGCCGCCGTCGACCGGCATGACAATGCCCGTGACGAAGGCCGCCGCCGGACTGCACAGGAACGCCACGGCGCCTGCAACGTCGTCCGGCCGGCCCCAGCGCTTCAGCGGCGTGCGCTCGAGGATGGGGCCGGCGCGCGCCGGGTCGTCTTGCAGGGCCTGGGTCAGCGGCGTCGCGATCCAGCCGGGGGCGACGGCGTTGACCCGGATGCCGTCCGCGGCATAGGCGATGGCGAGCGACTTCGTCAGCTGGGCGACGCCACCCTTGCTGGCGCTGTAGGCCGGCACCAGACCGCCGCCGAAGAAGGACAGCATGGAGGCGGTGTTGACGATCGCGCCGCGGCTTTCGGCCAGTCTGGCGCGGGCTGCCGTGCAGACCCGCATCGTCCCGGTGAGGTTGACGGCGAGCACGGCCTCGAAGACGTCGAGCCTGTGTTCCTCCTGCCGCCTGATGACGCCGGCGCAATTGACGACGATGTCGAGGCGGGGAAGGCTGTCGACGAGCGCCTGCACGCCGCTCTCGTCGCAGACGTCGAGTTCGCGCATCTTTACCCTCGCTTCGGCGGACGGCGCGACCTTGTCGGCGCCGAGCCCGGCCGCGACGACGTCGGCGCCGAGGGCTGCAAGGGTGGCGGCGATGGAAGCGCCGATGCCGGTCGTGGCGCCGGTCACGAGCGCCACCTTTCCGTCGAAGAGATCAGATTGAAACGTCATGAGCCTGCCTGAGGGTCGGGACACTACGGAGGGTGAATTGGCGGGAAAGCCGTCAGCGGATGAACTGGTCGACATATTCCGCTCCCAGGCCCACGGCCTCGTAGTGCTTGCGGCACATGTCGATCTTGGTGAACACGTCCTCGTAGCCGTTGTTGTTGCCCCAGGGGTCGACGTAGTACATGCAGCCGTTGACCTGGAAGTAGGTGATCATCTCCTCCACGCCCTCGTCGACGACCAGTGTATGCGTCTCGCCCGGCGGCTCGAAGGCATAGGAGCCTTCGGTGGCGACCCAGTCGTGCTCCAGATAGCGCCAGCTCCCCTTCAGCACCAAGGCATGCACGGGTCCCGGATGCCGGTGGCGGCTGAGGACACCGGCGCGGCGGACGCGCAGCAGGTTCATCCAGTAGCCGGCGGAACGGTTGAGGCAGAGCGGGCGGAACCAGACCTGATCGGCCTGCGGGACCCAGACGCGCTCATCGAGGGGGATGGCGTTGGCGACGACGAGGTCCGGCAGGATCTCCGCCGGCTGCGGCTTCTGGTAGGGCATCCGGCGCTGGGTTTCCGGATCGGTGTCGGCTGGGCCGCTGTTCGTCATCGTCTCCTCCGATTGTCCATAATATGGACACATGTCCATAAAATGAACTTACCCCTGAGGAACAGGCGTGTCAAACCGCGCCGGCCAGTGTCCCTGCATGGATGGCAGGAAAAACCGCTGCGACAGGACCGCCGGCTGACTTCCCGCCGCGCATCGGAGACCCGGGGAACGATTCCGTTCTTCTGCCGTGCGCATCGCGCGCACCCGTCCGTCGGTTCTGTTGCAGTGCCGCGACGATAGTTCGCGCCTATCGAAAATCGCGGATTTATCTATTTCATTTATCGAGGCAATCTGTCTATGTTGCGCCGCGAAGGCGACCTATCGCTTTGCAGCAATTTCTGACAGGAGTTCCCATGGCCCTCATCAACACCCCCATCAAGCCGTTCAAGGCGCAGGCCTTCAAGCAGGGCAAGTTCATCGAAGTGACCGAAGCCGACATCCAGGGCAAGTGGGCCGTCTTCTTCTTCTACCCCGCCGATTTCACCTTCGTCTGCCCGACCGAACTCGGTGACGTGGCCGACCACTATGCCGAGCTGCAGCGCCTGGGCGTCGAGGTCTTCTCGGTCTCCACCGACACGCACTTCACCCACAAGGCCTGGCACGACAGCTCGGAGACCATCGGCAAGATCCAGTATGCGATGATCGGCGACCCGACCGGCACGATCACCCGCAACTTCGACGTCATGCGCGAAGGCGAAGGCCTCGCCGACCGCGGCACCTTCATCGTCGATCCGGACGGCGTCATCCAGGCGATGGAGATCACCGCCGAAGGCATCGGCCGCAACGCCGCCGACCTGCTGCGCAAGATCAAGGCGGCGCAGTATGTCCGCGCGCATCCGGGCGAAGTCTGCCCGGCCAAGTGGGAAGAGGGCGAAAAGACGCTCGCTCCCTCGCTGCACCTCGTCGGCAAGATCTGATTTCAAGAACGCTCCGCCCCTTCGGATTGCCGAGGGGGCGGCATTCGCCCGCCGCGCTTCCTCGCGGGTCGCGGCTGCAGTTGATACCTTTAGGCGGAGTGCCCGATGCTCGACGACACCCTGAAAACCCAGCTCAAGGCCTATCTCGAAAAGGTCGTTCGCCCGATCGAAATCGTCGCCTCCGTCGACGACGGCGCGAAGTCGAAGGAGATGATGGAGCTCCTGAACGCGCTCGTCGGGCTCTGCGACAAGATCACCGTCACCGAACGCCGCGACGACGGCGAGCGGGCGCCGTCCTTCTCGCTCGACAGCCCCGGCCACGACATCAAGCTGCGCTTCGCCGGCATTCCGATGGGCCACGAGTTCACCTCGCTCGTGCTGGCACTGCTGCAGGTCGGCGGCCATCCGCCGCGCACCGAGCAGGCCATCATCGACCAGATCCGCGACCTCGACGGCGAGCTGACGTTCGAGACCTATTTTTCGCTCTCCTGCCAGAACTGCCCCGACGTGGTCCAGGCGCTGAACCTGATGGCGGTGCTGAACCCGCGCATCCGGCACGTGGCGATCGACGGCGGCGTGTTCCCGTCCGAGGTCGAGCGCCGGCAGGTCATGTCGGTGCCGACCGTCTACCTGAACGGCGCGCTGTTCGGGCAGGGCCGCATGGAGATCGAGGAGATCGTCGCCCGGCTCGACACCAATTCGGCCGCCCGCGCCGCCGAGAAGCTCAACGCCCGCGATGCCTACGACGTCCTCGTCGTCGGCGGCGGTCCGGCGGGGGCCGCGGCAGCGATCTACGCGGCCCGCAAGGGCATCCGCACCGGCATTGCCGCCGAGCGCTTCGGCGGCCAGGTGCTCGACACGATGGCGATCGAGAACTTCATTTCCGTCCGCCACACGGAGGGCCCGCAGCTCGCAGCCTCGCTCGAGGAGCATGTGCGGGAATACGACGTCGACATCATGAACCTGCAGCGGGCGGAAAAGCTCGTCCCCGGCGAGGACATGATCGCCGTCGAGCTTGCCAACGGCGCGACGCTGCGTTCCAAGACCGTCATCCTCTCCACCGGCGCGCGCTGGCGCCAGATGGGGGTTCCGGGCGAGGAGCACTATCGCAACCGGGGTGTTGCCTATTGCCCGCATTGCGACGGCCCGCTGTTCAAGGGCAAGCGCGTGGCCGTGATCGGCGGCGGCAATTCCGGCGTGGAGGCGGCGATCGATCTCGCCAACATCGTCAGCCACGTGACGCTGATCGAGTTCGACAACAAGCTGCGCGCCGACGACGTCCTTCAGCGCAAGCTCCGCAGCCTTCCCAATGTCGACGTGCTGCTTTCGGCCAAGACGACCGAGGTTCTCGGCGACGGCCAGAAGGTCACGGGTCTGGTCTATGAGAACCGCGTCGCCGGCCAGCGCCACACGCTGGCGCTCGAAGGCATCTTCGTCCAGATCGGCCTTCTGCCGAACACGGAATGGCTGAAGGGCACGGTGGCGCTCTCGCCGCGCGGCGAGATCGTCGTCGATCACCATGGGCAGACCTCCGTCCCCGGCATCTTTGCCGCCGGCGATTGCACGACGGTTCCCTACAAGCAGATCGTGATCGCGGTCGGCGAGGGCGCCAAGGCGTCGCTTTCCGCCTTCGACCATCTGATGCGGACGTCGGCGCCCGAGACCGATTCCGCCCAGGCTGCCTGAACAGGCCGCGCGCCGCGTCGGCAAGGCGCGGCGCACCTGCCAGATGCAATGCGGCGGCCGGCGGGGATCGATCGCGATCTTCGCACGCCGCACACGGATCGAACGCCCCATGACGCTGCGCGAGCTGGAATATCTGATCGCCCTCGCCGACCACCGCCATTTCGGCCGGGCCGCGGAGGCCTGCCATGTCAGCCAGCCGACGCTTTCGATGCAGATCCGCAAGCTCGAGGAGGATCTCGGCGCGCCGCTGGTGGAGCGTTCGCCGAAGACCGTCATGCTGACGCCGTTCGGCCGCGACGTCGTCGCCCGCGCGCGGCGCATCATGACCGAGGTGGGCGAGATGCGCCGCTCCGCGACGAGCTTCCGCAATCCGGAGACCGGCTCGCTGCGGCTCGGCGTCTTCCCCACGCTCGGCCCCTATCTCCTGCCGCATGTCGTGCCCCGCATCCGGGCGCGCTATCCGAAGCTGGAACTGCTGCTGTTCGAGGAGAAGAGCGAAAGCCTGATGGTGCGGCTGCGCGAGGGCCGGCTCGACGCCACCCTGCTGGCGCTCCCGGTCTACGACGACCGGTTGCAGACGGAATTCCTGTTCGAGGAGCGCTTCCTGCTGGCCGTGCCGGCGACGCACGCGCTGGCGAAACGCCGCTGCCTGGCGCTCGACGAGCTGTCGGGCTACGACCTGATGCTCCTGGAGGAGGGGCATTGCCTGCGCGACCAGGCCCTCGACGTCTGCCGCGCGTCGGGTGCCGCCGAGCGCGGCTCGTTCCGCGCCACGAGCCTCGAGACGCTGCGGCAGATGGTCGGCGCCGAGGTCGGCATGACGCTCCTGCCGGAGCTTGCGACGCGGTCGGCGGCCTCGGAGCACGTCCGGCTCCTGCGTTTCGAGAACGCGGCGCCCAGCCGCCAGATCGCGCTCTGCTGGCGCAGGAGCTCGGCCATGGGCGAATTCCTCGCGAAGCTCGCCCTGCTGTTGCGCGACGTCTCGCAGTCCCTTCTTGCCGACGAACCGCTGGACAAGGCGAGCTGAAGGCGGCCCTTGGCCGTTATGCGTCGGCGCGCCGCCGCTGCCGAAATCAGGGAAGAATTAATCCTCCCGCTTTACGGCGCGTTCTCACTTTTCGCCTACAGATAGGCCTGACGAAATTTCAGGCAGGGCGATATCGTGGCATATGGACTGAAGGCAACCGTGGAGGCGGAACCCGACCGCACCACACTCCTGGAGCGGCTGTCGCTGGCCCATGCCCGCATCGAGGCCTCGTTTCTCGAAGGCGGGGCGACGCTGGTCTCCGTCATGGAAATGGTCAACGGCCTGATCGAGACGCTCGACCGCTTCACCCGCACGCTGGACGGGGAGACCGCCGATGCGACGATCGACGGACTGCAGCGCACGATCAGCGACCTTGCCAACCTGCCGCAACTGGCCGGCGCCCGCCAGGCGTCGTTCGACCGGATCGCCGACCTGTGCACGGCCGCCTTCGGGCATGTCGACGAGATGCGCGAGACCTTCCGCTATCTGAAGGTGTTCGCGGCGACCGTGAAGATCACCGGCGCGGGCCTTGCGGAATTTGCGGAGTTCGCCGACGAAATCCGCGAGCGCATCCTGTTCGGCGCCCAGGAGATCGATCGTTTCGCCAAAGAACTCGACCGCATGCGCGGGGAACTGTCGAATGCGCGCCTGCTTTCGGCCGGCATCCTCGGCGATTTCGAGACGACGATTCCGGCCGTGGTCGCCAACCTTGCCGAAAACACCAAGCGGATGAAGGCGCAGCACGAGAGCATGGCCAAGCTCGCCGCCGAGGTCAGGACCGTCGCCGGCGCCGTCCAGCGCAAGATTGCCACCGCCCTTTCGGCGCTGCAGATCGGCGACATCACGCGCCAGCGCATCGAGCACGTGCAGACGAGCTTCGACCTGCTCGATGCGTTCTTGTCCTCCAGCGAGGCGGCCGACCTTGCGCCGGCGGATCATGCAAACGTGGAGGGAACGGTCCTGCGGCTGGCCCATGCGCAGCTCGACGAGACGATGATCGATTTCCGCGAGAAATGCGCGAGCATCTTCTCCACCATCTCTTCCTTCAGCGCGGATGCCTCGCGCATCCTGGCCCTGCGCGACGATCTCGCCCGCCCGCGCAACGGCGCGGAGGCCAGCATCCTTGCGATCATGGCCGGCGATCTCGGCCAGGCCTGCGCGCTCGTGGCGGGCGTCGAGGGCCGCAGCCAGGATTCGACTGCGCTGGCCGCCTCGGTGACCGAGGCCGTGCATGCGCTGATCGCGATGATCGAGACGATCCGCCTGATCAAGACCGACATCCACCACATGGCCCTCAATTCGAACCTGCGCTGCTCGCGGCTCGGCGACGAGGGCCGGTCGGTCAACGTCGTCAGCGGGGAGCTGCGCAATTTCGCCGGCAAGCTGGAAGCGCCCGCCGACGCGGTCGTGGAGGAGATGCGGCGCGTGGAGACCGCGGCCGCGGCCCTCAGCGCCGCACAGGAGGGTGACGTCGCCTCCCTCGGCGCCCCGCTCGCCGCCGCCCGCCAGGCGATCGACACCGTGTCTGCCGAGATGGACCAGAGCATCGAGGCGCTGGCGGAGGAAGGCAACGCCGTGTTCGGCCGCATCGCCGCCGCCGTGCAGGCGCTCGATTTCCAGAGCAACCTGGGTGAGGTCCTGGAAGGCTGCGTGATGATCGCGGGCGACATGGCAGAAGGCGTCGATGCATCACCGGCCGGCGCCGAGGCGCTCGGGCGCCGGATCTATGCGATCTACACGATGGCACAGGAGCGCGACATTCACCTGGCCTTCTTCCCCGCAAGTGCGGCGGAGGCACCGCTCCCGCATCAGGCTGCGGCGCAGAGCGACGAGGAACTCTTCGAGGACGCGCTGTTCTAGGTCTTCCTGCGCGAGGGCCTGCGGCGGTCCTGCCGGGGCTCTGGCCGCGGCGGCGACGACGGGCCGCGGCATGGTGAAGCGGTTCGTTACCAGCGCCTCGACCTCGTCGGCATACCGCGTCGCATTGTGGATCGCCTTGTCGAGATTGCTGACCCTGTCGGGCGTCAGCCGGTGCAGGAAGGTCCTGTATTCGAACATGTCGCGATAGGCGGAACGCTCGATGATCGGCGTGTCGAGCATGCGCACCTGCCGCGCCGCCAGCAGCTGCTTGACGGCCTGCAGGGCGCGGGTGGTCACGAGCGAGTTGACCCGTGACAGCAGCACGGCGTGGGGAATGCGGATGCCGGCCTTGTCGTCCAGGTATTTCAGGAGCTCCAGCACCTGGGCGCCGCCCTGGGCGTCCATCGAACTGCCCTGGATGGGGATGATGACGAAATCGGAGAGCCCGAGCGCGGTGGCCAGGAGCGGCGACTGCGCGCCCGGCAGGTCGACGATCACGTAGTCGCTCTTCGGCCGATATTCGGCAATCGTGCGCGACAGCGAGGCGAGCGAGACGTAGGTCGCGACCGTGAGGTTGGCAACGGGTTCGGCCCCTTCGAACCAGCGCGAGATCCAGCGTTGCGGGTCGGTGTCGATGATTGAGATGCGATGGCCGCGGCGGGCGAGTTCGGTGGCAAGCAGAAGGACGGCCGTCGTCTTGCCGGCCCCGCCCTTGGTGTTGGCGAAAGTGATGATGGACATCGCGAACCTCGCATTCGGCAGGCAACCGCATCCGTGCCCGATCCGCACCGATCCGTGGTGCCCTCCCATCTTCCGGATTTATGGTTAACCGCGGGTAAATCCGGCGTGCCGGATAGCGCCTATCACCGCCGGCGGTCCTCGGCGAGGATCTCGCGGGCGATCTGGGCAAGTGGCACGACGCGGTTCACGCCGCCGCGGGCGATGGCCTCCTTCGGCATGCCGAAGACGACCGAGGTCGCCTCGTCCTGCGCGATCGTGTGGGCGCCGGCCTGGTGCATTTCCAGCATGCCGCGCGCGCCGTCGTCGCCCATGCCCGTCATGATCACGCCCATCGCGTTCGAGCCGGCCGACCGGGCGGCGGAACGGAACAGGACGTCGACCGAGGGGCGGTGGCGGGAGACGAGCGGCCCGGTGCGCACGGAGATCTGGTAGCGCGCGCCCTGGCGCTCGAGAAGCAGGTGGTGGTCGCCCGGGGCGATCAGCACGTGCCCGCGCAGGACCGGATCGCCGTCCGCCGCCTCCTTGACCTCGACCTCGCACAGGCTGTTGAGCCGCCTGGCGAAGGCGGCGGTGAATTTCTCCGGCATGTGCTGGACGATGACCATGCCCGGCGCGTTCGCGGGCAGCATTTCCAGCATCTCGCGCAGCGCCTCCGTGCCGCCGGTGGAGGCACCGACGCAGACGACCATTTCCGTCGTCCGCGCCATCGGCCTGCCGGACGGCGGCGGCAGCATGACGTCGGCGGTCAGCTTCTTCTGCGTGCCCGACAGCGAAGCCGAGCGGGCGGCTGCTGCGGGCCGCTGGCGCAGGCGCGCCTCGGCGGCGCTCTTCACCGCCTCGCAGATGCGGGTCGCCTGCTCGGCCAGATGGTCCGCCGCCCCGATCCGCGGCTTCAGGATCACGTCCACGGCGCCGGCCTCCAGGGCCTGCATCAGCGTTTCCGTCCCTTCCTCCGTCAGCGACGAGCACATCACCACGGGAATGGGGTGCTGCGACATCAGCTTGCGCAGGAAGGTGATGCCGTCCATGCGCGGCATCTCGACATCCAGCGTGATGACGTCGGGAACCTCCTCCTGGATGCGCTTGGCGGCGATGAACGGATCGGAGGCCGTGCCGATCACCTCGATATCGGGATCGGACTGCAGCACGGAAGCGAGCGTCTGGCGAACGCTGGCGGAGTCGTCGATGATCAGGACGCGGATCTTGCGGACGGCCAAGCGCTCACTCCTTGATGAAGACTGTGTTGGCGAGCTGGCGGACCGGAAGGTTCATCGCGGAGATCGATTCCGAATGCCCGATGAAGAGATAGCCGCCGGGCCTGAGGCACTCGCAGAGCCGGGTCATCACGTGCAGCTGCGTCTTCTTGTCGAAGTAGATCAGCACGTTGCGGCAGAAGATCATGTGCATCGGCTCGCCGACGCCATAGGTGGCGTCCATCAGGTTCAGGCGCATGAAGCCGACCTTGGCGCGCAGCTGCGGGGCGATGCGGACGACGCGGCGGGTGGCATCCTTTGCCTGCATGACGAAGCGTCGCGCCATCTCCTTCGGCACGGGATCGATCATCTCGGCCGGGAAGATGCCGCGCCGCGCCTTTTCCAGCACCTCGGTCGAAAGATCGGTCGCGAGGATCGAGTAGTCGGGACCGCCGGCCTCCTTGCGGAAATCCTCCAGCACCATCGCCATGGTGTAGGGTTCTGCACCGATGGAGCAGGCCGAGCTCCATGCCCGGATGCGGCGGACACCCTTCTCCTGAAGGGTCGGAAGCGCCACCTCGCGCATGTAGTCGAAATGGTTCGGCTCGCGGAAGAAATCCGTCTTGTTGGTGGTGACGACGTCGATCAGGTAGATCGATTCGCCTGCCAGCCCGTTCTGATCGAACAGATAGTCGCAATAGGCGTCGAACGTCGGCAGTCCGGTGGCGCGCAGGCGCCGGCGCAGACGCCCCTCCAGCATCGTCAGCTTGGTCGGGGGCATCTTTATGCCGCTGTAGTCGAAGATGTAGGCGGACAGCCGCTTGAAGTTGCGCGAACTCAGGCGGTCGCCGTAGGAGAAGGACGCAGCGATCGACACCGGCATGCGCCTCTCAGGCGACCGCGGCGGCGGCCGCCGATGCGATCGCCGCGCCGCCATCGGAGAAGAGCCGGGCGAGATTGATGATGACGACGAAATCACCCTCGCGGCGGACCACCCCTTCGATGTAGTCGGAGCGCCAGCGCACGCCGATATCCGGTGCGTTGTCGATCGCATCCCGGCGGAAGGGCGTCACCTCGAACACCTTGTCGGCCACGAGCCCCAGGGTGAGCGTGCGCTCGCCGATCGGAATGTCGAGCACGAGCACGCGCGTGTGCGGCGTCCTGGCCGTGGCCGACATCCCGAGCCGGAGCCGCAGATCGATGACCGGGACGCCCTGGCCGCGCACGTCGCGCAGCCCGAGCAGGTAGTCCGGCCCATGCGGGATCTTGAAGGCCTCCTCGTGGTCCAGGATCTCCCGGACCACGGTGACCGGCACCGCAAAGACCTCGTCCCCGAGCGCGAAGGTGACGAACTGCAGTTCGGCGGCGTTGCTCATGGTCATGCGCTCTGCCTGAAGTCGGCGTCCTCGTCGTCGGGGCCGCCCATGGACATGTCGAGGGCGAAGCCCTTGGCGCGGGCCTGCTGGGCGGCAACCGACTGGCCGGCCGGGGTGCGGGCGGGCGTTGCCGGGCGGCTGGGCGCAGCCGGTCGGGCGGCCGGCCGGGCCGGTGCCGGCCGCGGCTGGGCCTGGCGGGCCTGCGCGGCGTTGTCGACGCGGAAGAAGGCGATCGATGCCTGCAGCTCCTCGGCCTGGGCGGCGAGCTCCTCGGAGGTCGCCGACATCTCTTCCGAGGCGCCGGCGTTCTGCTGCGTCACCTTGTCGAGCTGCTGGATCGCCTCGTTGATCTGGGAGGCGCCGATGTCCTGCTCGCGGCAGGCCGCCGAGATCTCGGCCACGAGTTCCGCCGTCTTGCGGATGTCGGGCACCAGCCGGTTCAGCATCTCGCCGGCTTCGGTGGCAACCTGCACCGTCTCGCCCGACAGCGCGCTGATTTCGGCTGCGGCCGCCTGCGAGCGCTCGGCGAGCTTGCGCACCTCGGAAGCGACGACGGCGAAGCCCTTGCCGTGTTCGCCTGCGCGGGCCGCCTCGACGGCTGCGTTGAGCGCCAGAAGGTCGGTCTGGCGGGCGATCTCCTGGACGATCGAGATCTTCTCGGCGATCGTGCGCATGGCGCCGACGGCCCGGCCCACGGCCTCGCCGCTGGTCTCGGCGTCCTTGGCCGACTGGCGGGCGATCTTCTCGGTCTGGGCGGCGTTGTCGGCGTTCTGCTTGATGTTGGCGGCCATCTCCTCCATCGAGGCGGAGGCCTCCTCGGCGGACGAGGCCTGTTCGGTGGCGCCCTGCGAGAGCTGCTCGGAGCTCGAAGACAGCTCCTGGCTGCCGGACGAGACGTTGTCGGAGGCGGCGAGCGCATCGGCGACGACGCCGCGAAGGCGCTCGATCATCGCATTGACGTGGCCGAGCAGTTCGCCGATCTCGTCCTTCTGGGTGATCTCGGCGGTGCTGGTCAGGTCGCCTTCGGCAACGGTGCGCACGGCCGTCGTCGCGCGGAGCAGGCCGCGGCTGATCGTCAGAGAGATCCAGATGGCGGCGAGAAGGGCGATCGCGGCTGCGACGGCGGAAACGGTCAGCATCACGTTGCGGGTGGTCTCGTAGGAGGCCTGCTCGTCGCTGATCGCATCGGCCAACTGTTGCTTGGAGAGCGTGACCAGTTCCTCGACGGCATCGTCGAGCGCGTTGGCGGCCTGGCGTCCCTCGGTGACCGATACGCGTTCGGCCTGGTCGAGCGCGCCGCTCTGCATCAGCGCGCGCACCCGGTCGTCGGCGGCATTCGCGTCCTCTGCGAGCGCCTGGATCTTCAGCCAGCGCGGACGTCCCTCCTCGGTGGAAATGGCGAGCGCGGCGCCGAGCGCCTCCTTCAGCGCGGCTCGGGCTTCATCGCCCTTGGACCGCGCGGTCTGGAGGTCGGCGGGGGTGTCGGCGCCGAGCATGTTCTTCTGCTGGCGGATGCTCTGGAGCTGGGCGATGTTGATGTTCTGCACCAGTTCCAGGCGCGTGACCGGACCCTTGGTCATGGCTACGACGGCGTGGTTGAGCTCCGCCAGGCTGATGATCGCGTAGCCCGCGGTGCCCAGGAGGAGAGTGATGAGCAAGGCAAAGGCGATGCCCAGCTTGAGCTTGATCGTGAATTTCATGCTAGCCCCCAAAATCAGTTGTTCCCGCCCGCCGGACCGGACCGTTCGCCCTGGGAGGCGAAGATGGCCCGGAGGTTCGGGAGAATGATGAACTCGCCGCCCCGCTTGACGAGGCAGTCAATGTAGTCCGCGCGCCAGCGCATCCCGACGCTGGGCGGCGGTTCGCTGGCAGCCCGCGGCAGCGTCGTGACCTCGTAGACGCGGTCCGTGCGGATGCCGACGAGTGTCGGTTCGTCGTCGAGATGGAGTTCGATGACGACGATGCGGCTGTCGATGGTCGGTTCCGTGGCCTCCATGCCGAAGGCGAGCCTGATGTCCGCGAGCGGGATGACCTTGCCGCGGAAGTTGATCACGCTGCCGACGAAGGCCTTGGACCCCGGCACCTGCGTTTCCGGCAGGAGGTCGAGGATCTCCTGCACCACGGTCGCCTCGATCGCGAAGGTCTCGCCGTTGAGGTTGAAGGTCAGGACGGAGAGTTCTTCCGCGCCGTTCCACAATCCGTCGAATTCGGTTCTTGCCACCGCTATGGTCATCCTGCCGCCCGCAACTGCGCCTCCTGCTGTTGTCCGGCGCTGACGAGGTGGGCGACGTCGAGGATGAGCGCCACGCTGCCGTCGCCGAGGATCGTCGCGCCCGAGAAGGTGGCGACGTCATGGTGAAGCTTGGACATGGATTTGATCACGGTCTGGTGGTCGCCGACGATCTGGTCGACGACGAGCCCCACGCGCTCGTCGCCCGTGGAGATGACCACCACCTTCTGGAAGGGGTCCGGCGCGGTGCCGGTCCGGAACAGGTCGCGCAGCCTGAGGAACGGCACGAGGCTGTCTCTCAGCGAGATGAAGCTGCGCCCGCGCGAGCGCAGGTCCTCTTCCAGCGACAGTTCCAGGCATTCCTCGACCGCCGAGAGCGGAATGACGTAGCGGCCGGTGCCGACGCGGACGAGAAGCCCGTCGATGATCGCAAGCGTCAGCGGAATCCGCAGGGACACTTCCGAGCCCTTGCCGGGCTCGCTGCGGATGTCGATGACGCCGCGCAACGCCTCGACGGTCTTCTTGACCACATC
This sequence comes from Hyphomicrobiales bacterium, assembly GCA_900469965.1. Lineage (GTDB taxonomy): Bacteria > Pseudomonadota > Alphaproteobacteria > Rhizobiales > Rhizobiaceae > Mycoplana. Next base: position 184,634 of record UBZP01000017.1, read on the forward strand.
CATGCCGACACCGCGGCCGGACAGGTTGGTGACCTGGGCGGCGGTGGAAAAGCCCGGCTGGAAGATCAGCTGCAGCAGTTCCTGGTCCATCAGCTGCTGGCCGGGCTGGATGAGCCCTGAGGCCTCCGCCTTTGCCCGCACCCGGTCGCGGTCGATGCCGCGGCCGTCATCCTTGATGGTGATGATGACCTCGCCGCCGGATTGCCGCGCCGACAGCAGCACCCGTCCGGCCCGCTCCTTGCCCGCGGCTGCGCGCTCGTCGGGAAGCTCCAGGCCGTGGTCGACCGAATTGCGCACGAGATGCACCAGCGGGTCGGCCAGCCGTTCCATCACCGTCTTGTCGACCTCGGTGGATTCGCCCTCGAGTTCGAGTTCGATCATCTTGCCGGTTTCGCGCGCAAGATCGTGCACGAGGCGGCGGAAGCGGCCGAACAGCTGGGTGACGGGTACCATGCGCAGGACCATCATCGTGTCGCGCAGCTCGCCCGAGAGCCGCTCGACATCTTCGGAGACCGAGCGCAGCTGGATGTCGGCGCTGGAGCTCGCGAGCTGCGAAAGCCGCGACTGCGCGATGACGAGCTCGCCGACCCTGTCCATGAGCTCGTCGAGCCGTTCGGCCGGCACGCGCAGGTTCTCCGCCGCCTTGGCGTGCCTGGCGTCGGAAGCGCCGGCCGGGTGCGCCTGGTCGGGGTGAGGGGGCTGCGCGGGCGGCGCGGATGCAGGCGATATGGCGGCCGCGGAGGGGGCCGCAGCCGGCTCGGGGACGGACGGCAGCGCGGCCGCCGCGGCGGCTTCCTCGATCGTAAGCTCCATGTCGTCCATGACGAAGATGAAGACGTCGTCGATCGCAGATCGCGGCTGTTCGGTGGTGAGCGTCACGTTCCAGCCGACATGCAGGTCGGAGGGCGCGATTTCGTCGAGCGCGGGGACGGTCGAAAGGTCCGCCGCGACATGGCAATCGCCGAGCTCGCGCAGCTCGTCGAGGAGGCCGAGCGGGTTGGTGCCGTTGGCCATCGCGTTGTCCGGAAGGCGGAAACGGAGCCTGAAGGTGGTCCCCCTGGCCGTCGTGGCGGCGGGAACGGGGGCTGCGAGCGGCGGGCCCACGACGGTGCCGCCGGAATGGCCGCCGACGGTCGCCTGCAGCTTGGCCAGCAACCGGTCGCCCGCCTCCTCGTGGCCGCCGTGCGGCTGGTCGACCAGAACCTTCATATGGTCCTGCGCCTCGAGCACGCAGGCCACCAGCTCGGCGGTGGCCGCAACCTCGCCCTTTCGCACCCGGTCGAAGGCGGTCTCGCAATGGTGGGTGAAGGCCGCGAGCGCGTCGAAGCCGAACATGGCGCCCGATCCCTTGAGCGTGTGCAGCCCGCGGAAGACGGCGTCGATCTGGTCCTGGTTGGACAGATTGTGCAGGAGATCGAGAAGCCCCGCCTCGATCTGCTCGAAGAGTTCGGCCGCTTCCGTCCTGAAAACCTGGATCGGGTCCAGCGTGGTCATTTTCCGAGCACCTTCCGCGCGATCTTGACCAGCTGCTCCGGATCGAAGGGCTTGGTGATCCAGCCCGTGGCGCCCGCTGCCTTGGCGCGGTTCTTCATGTCGGCATCGGATTCGGTGGTCAGGAAGATGATCGGGATGCCGGTATGGGCCGGCGAACTGCGCAGCGCCTCGATCATGGCGAGGCCGTTCATGTTCGGCATGTTCAGATCGGTGACGATCATGTCGAAGCTGCCGGCCTTCGCCTTGTTCAGCCCGTCCAGCCCGTCGACCGCCTCCGTCACCTGGTAGCCGGCGCCGGTCAGCGCGATCTTGGTGGTCAGGCGGATGCTCGCCGAATCGTCGACGGTCAGGATATGCGCGGTCATTGTTGTTCCTTCCGATGAAGCCAGAATTCGCGGTCGCGCGGATCCGCATCGGTCAGGAAACCTGCGCGCTCGAGAGTGGAGAGAAGATTGCCGCCGGCCGGGCGCTCCAGGGCGATCGTCCGCCCGTCCGCCGCCGCCTGCAGCCGCGCCGCGTGGACGAGCTGGAGGAAGCTCAAATCCACCTCGGCGTCCTCGGCTATGTTCAGCAGCACAGGCCCCTGCGCTTCGAAGGCAGAGCGGATCGCCTCGTGCACGGCGGCAACCTGCCGGATCGTCAGCGGTCCCGAAAGATCCACTTTGCCGTTGGACGGAGCGGGCGCTGGAGACATGAGACACCTCTTCGGAAGTCATGAGCCGGCACCGATGCAACCGCATCCTCGGCCGAGACAAAGCGCTGAGCCGCGGGCCGTGAAGGCCAGGCGGGGACAGTGCACCACAGGCGGGCGAGCGCTCGGGGCGGCCAGATATGGATGGGGGAATCTTGCAGGGGAGCCCGATGATATGCTCGCATCATGCGGGCGGGCACATTTCCTTCAAGCACGCCTCATGGCGCTCGAATGGTCGAATTAACTATGCGCGTTAACCAGTTAAAGTTGTCTTAACTCCGATCGATCCGAGGCGGCAGTCGTCGCTCGTGTGCCGATTTTCCGTGCAGTCACGACGCAGCCATGGCTGATTGCGGCCGGGATCGCGCGATCCGACCTGCCAGCGGGCACCGGGAAAGGGGGATGGGCTCGAAACCGCTACCGTGTGAGCGCGACGGTCTCGACCGCATAAGGGGCGAGGACCGTGCTGCCCGCATTCGAGAGCGGTTCCAGCCCGCGCAGGTCGACCGTCTTGGCTGTCGGCGTCAGGTTGACGAGGTGGAGGGTCGCTTCGCCCGCACGACCGGCCATGAGGGCCAGCACCTGCGACGAGTCGGAGGAGACGCAGGCCTGCCAGGGCGCGCCGGCCAGGCGGGCCAGGGCCTTGACCGTCCGGAACAGCGGCCGCCTGCCGCCTTCCGGCGTCGGTTCGCCGCTGCCGGCGACAAGGCCGAAGGGGCCGGTGAGCGCTGCGAGCGTCAGGCACTCGAGATCCGCGTCGAGCACGCGGATGGCATAGCCGAGCGCGAAGGCCTCGGCGAAGCGGCCGTTGTGGCGGGGATCGCGGTTCGCCATCGGGATGCGGCCGAGCCCGGGATTGTCCATCGTCCGGCTGCCATAGGGGTTCTGCCGCATGGCAATGGTGGACGGGCCGATGCGGTAGGGCATGTCGCCATAGATCGCCCGCACGGAGCGGGTGATGAAGGGCAGCGCCTCCAGCGTCTGCATGACGCTGAGGTCGTCGGCGGCATGGACGATCGGGTTCGTGCAATGCGAAACAACGGAAAGCTGTTCGGGCGGGACGCGCTTGCGGTTCAGCTCGGTGAAGTAGCTGAGCATGCCGCCGCCGATCCGGACGCCCGGGAAGGCCGCATGGGCCGCCGCATAGACTTCCGTAAGAGGGGGGCACTCCGGCCATTGGCTGCCGGGTGGCGTCGACTGGCGATCGACGGACGGGGAGATGACGATCGTATCGGGCGCAAGGCCAGCGGAACGCAGCTGCCGGCCGATCTCCAGGGTTTCGTCCTGCGGCGCGGCGCGGCAGGGCAGCGCGATTTCCAGCGTCGTGCGGCCGGGATGTCGCGCGGCGATCTTCGCAAAATCCTTCAGGGCCTCCAGGCCGTGGCCGGCAGCCGGATCGAAATGGAACAGGAGTTCCTGGGGAGCGATCTCGGCCATAATCGCGTGCGCGGCAATCGAAGGCTTTGCCTCCTCCGGGGTGATGACGAGGCCGATTGCGGGCATCCGGCCCTGGTGCTGTCCCGGCTGGATCGTGATGGCTTCGCGGCTGTTCGCCGTCCCGGCGGACCTGCCGGCGCGGTCGTCGCGCACCGAGAGGACGATCTCTTGCCGGACGGGTTCGCCGGCGGGGATCCGGTAGGGCCAGGGCAGCGCCAGCGGACGCACATAGGTCTTGTAGGAGGCGTCGGACCAGTTGCGCTGGTCCTCCATCTCGAAGGTGTCGCCTTCCATCCGGCATTCGGCGGTGACACCGGCGACGACCGTGTGGGTGATCGCCCGCATGTCCTTGAACGGCTGCCACGGCTCGATCAGGTCGGGAAACAGGGTCTCGCGGCGTTGCCCGTCCACGTGCTCGACCATGACCGGCTTGCCGGCGACGCCCACGATCGGATGAAGGATGCAGAAGCCGCAGCGGTTGGTTTCGAAGCCGGTCGCCGACTGCGCCTTCGCTTCGAAGGTCAGCCGCCCTTCGGAGGCGGCGATGCGCACGTCGATCGAAAGCGCGGTTCCGGCGGGGCCGTCGCAATGGGCGCGATAGCCGACGACGAAGGCTTCGTCGAGCTGCTGCACCTTCAGGTTTTCGATCCTGGGGCTGTAGGTGCCCCAGTCGCGATCGCGAACGAGATAGGAGATGGCGCGCAGGACCTCGACGCCGTCATAGGTGATGGTCCTCAGATTGCCGTCCGCGAGATCGGCCGACAGCCGACCCGCCACCAGCCGCACCGGTGCTTCCTCGGCTTCATGCGTACCGTAGAGCAGGAACGGCTCCGTACTCATTTCAACAGCGCCCCGATCTCGACCGGGTTGCCGGATGCCGCGCTCTCATAGGCGGCCTCGACCAGGGCGAAGGTCTTCAGGTTGTCCGCGCCCGAGGTCGAGGTTTCGCCGCCGTCCCTCAGCCGGTCGGCCCAGTGTTGCTGGATGGCGAAGACGCTTTCCTGGATGTTGTGCCAGGGGCGCGAGGCCCAGGAGAGGAGCTGCGGGGCGACGTCGGTGACGGACGTGCCGGACGCATTGGTGATCTCGAGGCGATAGCCCTGCGACAGGCGGATCGTACCCTCCGTGCCGTCGAGCTCGATCAGGGTCTCGGGAAAGGGCTCGGTGCCTAGCTTCGTCGCGTAGCTCACGTCGACGATCGAGGTGGCGCCGCCTTCGTGATCGAGCAGGATCGTCGCCACGTCCTCGCCCCTGATCTTCGGGTTGACCCGCCGGGTGCGCGCCACGAGCTTCGTCACGTCGCCGAGAATGAAGCGGGCGATGTCGAGGGTATGGATGCCGAGGTCCTCGATGATGAAGCGCTCGCCCTCGGCGAGATAGGGCTGGCCGGAGAAGACGTCGAAGCCGGAGCGGAAGGAGAAGCGGCCCCAGAAGGGTTCGCCGATCGCCCCTGCGTCCAGCGCCTTGCGCACCGCCTGGATCGGCGTCTGCCAGCGGAAGTTCTCGTGCACCATCAGCGGAATGCCGGCCGCGTGGCAGGCCGCCACCATGGCCTTTGCGTCCGACAGCGTCCTGGCGAACGGCTTCTGGCAGATCGCCGGCACCTTGTGGGCCGCCGCCATCTCGACCAGCGCCCGGTGGCTCTGCACGGTGGTGGCGATGTCGACGAAGTCGAAGCCGCCGTCGGCAAACATCTGCGCCGCATCGCTGTATCGGCGCGCAATGGCGAACTGGTCGCCGACGATCCTCAGCCGCTCGGCATCACGGTCGCAGATGGCGACGATCTCGGCGCCCTCGACATCGTTCCAGGCGTGCATCTGGTTCACGGCGAAGAAGCCGCATCCGATCAGGGCGCCACGAAGCTTCTGCATGCGGTCAGTCCTTCTTGGCGAGCTGCATCAGGGCGACCCGCTGCTGCAGGCGGCGCTGGGCCTGGTCCACCACCACGGCCACGATGATCACGATACCCTTGATGACCATCTGCCAGAAGGAGGAAACGCCCATCATGACGAGGCCGTCCGACAGGATGCCGATGACGAAGGCGCCGATGATGGTGCCGCCGATCGTGCCGCGGCCGCCCGACATCGATGTGCCGCCGAGGACGGCCGCCGCGATCGCGTTGAGCTCGAAGGAGTTGCCGGTGGCCGGGTGCGAGGCCATCAGCTCGGAGGAGATGACGATGCCGACGATGGCGGCGCAGAAGCCGGAGAACATGTAGACGAACATCTTCACCCGGTCGACCTTGATGCCCGACATGCGGGCGGCGCGCTCGTTGCCGCCGACGGCGAAGATCTGGCGGCCGATCGGCGTGTATTTCGCGATATAGGCCGCAGCCAGCGCCACGATCACCAGGATCCACACCGAGACGGGCAGGCCGAGGATGCGGCCGGAGCCGAGGAAGGCGAAGCCGGTCGTGCCGAGGTCGGGGTTGCCCTGCAGGTTCGGGAAGGTCTGGCCGTCGGAGGACAGGAGCGCCAGCCCCCGGGCGACGTAGAGCGTTCCGAGGGTGGCGATGAACGGCGCCACGTTGAGCTTGGTGATCAGCAGGCCGTTGATCGCCCCGATCGCAATGCCGACAAGCAGCGTGATGACGGCGACCTCGACGACGTTGAAGTACACCGTGTAGCCGATCTGCAGGTCGATGCCGTACAGGATGAGGCCGCCGGCGACCATGCCGCAGAGGCCGACGATCGAGCCGACGGACAGGTCGATGCCGCCGGTGATGATGACGAAGGTCATGCCCATGGCGAGAAACGCGTTCAGCGCCACGTGCTTCGACATCAGGATGATGTTGGCGGTCGACAGGAAGTTCGGCGCGAACACCGAGAAGAAGGCGATCACGGCGAAGAGCGCGATGAAGGTCCGAAGCTTCATCAGGGTCAGAAGCAGCGAGCCGCCGTCGCCTGCCTGAGCGTTCTCAGTCGAAGTTACCGTGGTCATCACGCGATTTCCCTTGTCGATTTGTGCCCCTCGGAGGCGGCCTGGACGATGAGTTCCTCGGTCGCTTCCGCCCGGTCGAAAATTCTGGTGATCCTGCCGTTGCTCATGACCGCGATCCGGTCGGACAGCGCCATGACCTCTTCGAGGTCGGAGGTCGAAAACAGGATGGCGAGGCCCTCGCCGGCGAGCCGGCGCATGGTGCGGAACACGTCGGCCTTGGCGCCGACGTCGATGCCGCGGCTCGGCTCGTCCATGAGCAGCACCTTCGGATTGGTCATCAGCGCCTTGCCGATCACCACCTTCTGCTGGTTGCCGCCCGACATCGACGTGACGTCGAAATCCGGGTTCGGCGCCTTGATGGAAAGATCCCGGATCGCGTCCTTGATCGCGCCCTGTTCGCGCTCGCCGCGGATATGGAAGCCGAAGCGCGTCAGCTTCTCCAGACTCGCAAGGGTCAGATTGGCGGCGATCGACAGCACCTGGACGAGGCCCTCGCGCTGCCGGTCCTCCGGGATCAGCGCCAGTCCGCGCTTGATGCGCGTCGGCGTGTCGCGTTCGACGATCTCCTTGCCGGCGACGAAGACCTTGCCGGTCGAGTGCGGGTGCTGGCCGATGACGCATTCGAAGAACTCGCTGCGGCCGGCGCCCATCAGCCCGTAGATGCCGAGGACCTCGCCGGCGCGGACGGAGATCGACAGGTGGTCGACGGCGAGCCCGCCGGTCTTGCGCGGCAGGCTGATCTCCTCGGCGCGGAAGGCCTCGGCGCCGAGCTTGTGGTCTACCGACTTGGCGAAGTCCTTGGCGTCGGAGCCGATCATCGAACGGACGATCCAGCGGGTGTCGATGTCCTTCACCATCGCCTGGCCGGTGATCTGGCCGTCGCGCAGCACGGTGATGTAGTCGCCGATGCGCATCAGCTCTTCCAGGCGATGCGAAATGTAGACGATCGCCACGCCTTGCGCCTTCAATTCGCCGATCACCTTGAACAGGATGTCGACCTCGGCTGCCGAAAGCGCCGAGGTCGGCTCGTCCAGGATCAGGATGCGGGTGTCGAGCGAGATCGCCTTGGCGATCTCGACCAGCTGCTGCTGGCCGATCGGCAGGTCCTCGACCATGGTCTCGGCACTGATGCCGGCGTCCAGCTTGTCGAGAAAATGGTTGGCCTTCTCCACCTGCGCCTTGTGGTCGATGCCGCGAATGCCGCGGATGATCTCGCGGGTGGCGAAGATGTTCTCGGCGACCGAGAGGTTGCCGAACAGGTTCAGCTCCTGGAACACCATGCCGATGCCGTGCTTCTGCGCGTCGGCCGGCGAGTTGAACTCGACTTCCCGGCCTTCGAGCAGGATGCGGCCGAGCGAGGGCTTCTCGACGCCCGCGATCATGCGCATCAGCGTCGACTTGCCGGCGCCGTTCTCGCCGACCAGCACGTTGACCGCGCCGCGCCGCAGCGCCAGGTTGGCATGCTTGACGGCGACGATGCCCGAATAGACCTTCGTCACGTCGTCCAGCTTGAGGATGATGTCGCCTTCGTCGATTGCGGCCATCTCAGCCACCGATCACGATCGTTGCGGGGGTCAACAGCGGCAGCTGGCCCTTGGTGGGAAGCGGATAGGCGCCGACGGCTTCGACCTTCTTGCCTTCCAGCGCCTCGCGCGGCAGCCTTTCCAGCGTCACGGCGACGAGGTGGTTGTTGAAGGCCTTGCCGAATTCGGCCCACTGAATCTGGTTCTTGAATTCGTTGAAATTGACGAAGTCGAGGCTGTCGCGGATCGCCGTGCCCTTGATCACCGGGCCGATCTGGATGCGCACGTCCGCCTTGCCGTCGCCGTCGATGTCGGTGTCGAGATAGGCGGCGCGCGACTTGGTCTCGGCCTTCACGACGGTGCCGGAGACCTTGGCCGCAAAGGTCCAGGGCGCGCTGCCCTGTTCTTCCTTGTGGCCGTACTTGGCGCCCGCGGCATCGACGTCGCTGCCGGCGAGGGCTGCGACCTCCTGGATCGGTCCGGCGCGCTGGTCCAGATAGGGGATCACCTTCTCGCTCCAGAGCTCGGCTGCCTGCCGCTCCGGATTGAAGCCGCCGCTCGCCGCCTCGGCCGCCTCTTCCGCGGTCGGCGTCTCGATGATCTTGCAGCCGGACAAACCCAGCGAAAGCGCGAGCGCCGTCAGCGTCGCAATCCGGACAAATGCCATGGATACGCACTCCGTCATGAAGATATGCGACTTGCGAGGCGGATCGCTCCGCCTCGCAAGCCTGTCCTGGGAGGATTTAGTCCTTCAGCGCGAAGGTCTCGAGCTGATCGGCATTGTCGGCATTGATCAGCACGCAGTCCATCAGCTGCTTTTCTTCGGCCGGACCCTTGCCGGTCTTGATGTAGGCGTCGGCCTGGTCGACGGCCATCTGCGCCTGCGCGTAGGCCGGCTGCAGCACCGTTGCCTTGATGCCGCCCGCCTTGATCGAGTCGCGGACGTCGTTGGAGCCGTCGAAGCCGACGACGATGACGTCCTTGCGGCCGGCGGCCTGGAGCGCTGCGATCGCGCCCATCGCCATCGTGTCGTTGCCGGCGATCACGCCCTGGATGTCCGGATTGGCCTGCAGGATGGTCTCCATCTTGGAGTAGCCTTCCGTCTGGCTCCAGTTGGCCGACTGCTGGGCGACCATCTTCATGTCCGGATATTCGTCGATGATGTCGTGGTAGCCCTTGGAGCGGATACCGGCGTTGAGGTCGGCTTCGCGGCCGAGCAGTTCGACGTAGTTGCCCTTCTCGCCCATCAGGCGGACGAACTCCTCGGCGCCGAGCTGTGCGCCCTGGTAGTTGTTCGAGACGATCTGCGAGACGGCAATGCCGGTGGCATTGATTTCGCGGTCGATCAGGAACGAGGGGACGCCCGCATCCTTGGCCTTCTGGACCGCGGCGATCGAGGCTTCGGAACCGGCGTTGTCGAGGATGATCGCCTTGGCGCCGCGGCCGATGGCGGTGTCGACCAGCTGCGACTGCTTGTTGGCGTCGTCGTCGTGGACGAGGATCAGCGTCTCGTAGCCGAGTTCCTTCGCACGCGCCTCGGCGCCGACGGCCTCGGCCTTGAAGAACGGGTTGTCGTGCGACGGGGTGATGATCGCGATCAGGTCGGCTGCGAAGGCCGGCATCGCGGTGCCGAGTGCGAGGGCGCCGGCGAAGGCCGCAAGCGTCAGTCTGCGTGTGAGTTTCATGTTTCTCCTCCCAAAGTGAAACGAAAGGCCCCGTCCTCAGCGGGGCGAAAAGGGAGGGGCTTCGGCCCCTCCCGAGGGCATCAGGTGATGCGCCGGATGCTTTCGGCGATCTCCTGAGGTTCGAAAACCTTCTTCCAGTCGTCGCGCATCAGCGCGGGAATTCCGAACTCGATCGCCTTGTTGCAGGCATCCGAGAACACGCCGGGCGTCTCCTCGAAGATGACCGCGCCGAGGACGTTCATGTGGCCGAGCAGGAAGTCGCGGGCCGCTTCCTTGTCGACGCCGCGGCGGACGCATTCGTCCATGGCCTGGCGCATGACCACCAGCAGCGAGGCGCACAGCGTTTCCGACAGGCCGGGCTCCAGCATCGCCATCTGTTCGACGGTGACGCGGTGCGAGCGCATGACCGGGGCCCAGATGACCTTGGCGATCTCTTCGCCGAGCGCATAGGCCTCTTCGGGACCCTGCATCAGCGCGGAGACGATGTGCTGCTTGGCGGCGATGCCGCCGAAGAAGTCGCGCTTGGCGGCCGGATCCGTCTCGTCGTTGAAGATCGGCGGATGGCAGGGGTGCGTGACGAAATAGGTGAGGTCCGGACGCTCGGGCAGATGGCCGGCAAACGGGGCCGCGGCGTCGAGGGCGACGACCATCGTGCCCGGCTTGAGCTTGTCGACGATGCCGGCTGCGACCTTGCCGATCGCGGTGTCCGGAACGGCGAGGATGACGACGTCGGCGCCGTTCAGGCCGTCATCGGCGGAAACGCAGGCGATTCCGAGATCGTCCTTCAGGCGCGCCTTGCCGACATCGCTGACTTCGATATGGCGCACGTCGAAGCGCGAGCCCTTCAGGTTCTTGGCGAGCCGGTAGCCCATTTTGCCACCGGCGCCGAAGAGAGCAATTGCTGTCATGTTTCCTCACCTCAGGGTTGGATTGGTATAATAACTGGTATGATGAGTCAATCACAATCCCATCATTATTGTTGGGGCGCTCAGGCTTTCTTGCCGGCGTCCAGCCGGTCGATCGCCTGGACGTTTCCGGCCGACGGACCGTCGGGGTCGAAGCTGGAGGCCAGCCACTTGTCGACGACGGCCTTGGCGAGCTCCGGGCCGATGACCCGGGCGCCCATGGTGATGATCTGCGCGTTGTTCGACTTGGCGGCGCGCTCGGCCGAATAGGTGTCGTGCGTCAGCGCGGCGCGGATGCCGGGTACCTTGTTGGCCGAGATGCAGACGCCGATGCCGGTGCCGCAGAACAGGATGCCGCGCTCGTATTCGCCGTCGACGATCGCCTGTGCGAGCTTCTGCGACAGGTCGGCGTAGAAGCCGGACTGGCTGAGGTCGACAACCTCGAGACCGGCGTTTCCGGCAAGGTGGGCGGCAATGACGTCGAGCAGCGGCTTGCCGGCGCTGTCTGCTCCGATGGCAATCTTCATGATGCTTCCTTTCGATCGCTCTGATGGCGTGAAGTGTGGTCCGGCCGACGGCCTGTCAGGCTCGCCTGCCGTCGCGGATCTGCGCGAAGTAGCCGTCGGTACCGATCTGGCCGCCCTTCAGCGCGATCTGCAGGCCGTCGGTCGGGGCGTAGTTGCCGTGGGCGGTGCAAAGCGGCGAACCGGGCGTCTGCGGCAGCGGCAGAAGCGTGGTCAACGCCTCGACGCGCAACTCCTTCAGGGCATGGCTGGAGGTGTCGCCGCCGGCGATGACGGCGCGGCCCAGCCCCTCGCTCTCGACGAGGCGGCGCAGGATCGTTCCGAGCGCCCGGCCGAGCCGGTGGCGGGCGCCGGCGACACGGTCGATCTCCGAGCCGCGGTCGGCGGAGGGGCCGAGGGCGGTGTGCAGGAGCACGCTGCTGCCTTCCTTCAGCGCGGCGATCCCGGAGGCGACGGCGGCCTCGATCGCCCGGTCGCCGCTTTCGCCTATGAGCGACAGCGGGTCGAGGTCGATGCCCTTGAAACCGTCCGAAAGCGCCGTACGGATCTGCCGCTCGGTGGTGGGCGAGACGCTGCCGGAGACCACCGCGAGGCGGTCGACCTTGCCGGGCTCGGCGAAGTCGACGGTGCCGCCGACCAGGCCCTCGGCGCGCCATGCGGCCAGCAGCGCGTATTCCACGCCCGAGGAGCCGGTGACGAAGAGGCCGCCGTCCCGCCTGAGGCGCCAAAGCTGGCGTCCGGCCGCAGCCTGGCTCTCGGGCGAATCGACGTCCAAAAGCAGGATGCCGGCCTCGCCGCCTGCGATCGCATCGAGGCGCGCATCCGCATCCGCTGCGGCAAGCGTGACGATATCCGCCAGCGCGACGGGAAGATCGGTCTGCCGGCCGAGATGGACGGCGAGGTCCGCCTCGGCCATCGGCGTGACCGGGTGGCGGCTCATCACCGGGTGGCGGTCGATGCGGTAGACCTGCCCCTGATAGGCGGCGAAGAGGTGGCCGAAGGCGGTGTAGCGCTTCAGTTGCGGCGCGCCGACGATCACCGGCACCTGGCGCTGGCCGAACAGGTCCCTGCCGATCTCGATCGCCTTGCCGATGCTGCCGACCCCGGGCGCGGAATCGAAGGTCGAGCAGACCTTGTAGTGGCAGACCGCGGCGCCCAGATCCTGCAGCCAGCGGAAGGCCGGGGCGAGGTTCTGCTGCATCCATTCGGGCGTCTCGCTGCGGCTGGTGCCGGCGATGCCGACGGCGCGGCAATCGGCAAAGCGTTGCAGCATGTCCGGATGCGGCACGCCGAGAAACAGCACGGTCGGGATGCCGCTGGAGGTGAGCGATTCCATGACGTCGGTCGAGCCGGTGAAATCGTCGCCGTAGTAGCTGACGAGAAGATCGGACATGAAGGCTTACTCCTTGCCGTCACCGAATTTCGCGAGCGAGGCCGCGAGTTCGGGATGGTCCTTGGCGTAGTCGCCAAGCGGGATGTCGGCGACCGCCGCCTGCCAGGCCTGCTGGACGGCGCGGACGCCGGCCGCCGGGCCGCCCGGATGGCTGACGATGCCGCCGCCACAGAGATAGAGGAGGTCGGTGGTGCGGCCCGTGCGCTGGTAGGTCTCCGGCGCCTGCCCGCCCCACTGGCCGGACCCGGCCACCGGCAGCGGTCGGTCGGAAGGGTCGAACAGCGGCGTGCTGACGGCCTTGAAGGATTCGACGAAGCTGTCGTCCGGCTCCCAGTACTTGATCCGGATGCCGTTGATCTGGAACTGGTCGACGCCGAGCAGCCGCCAGAACTGCTGGTAGACCTTGAAGTCCATGCCGGCGCCGGGATCGCGGGTCAGGACGTCCCAGCCGTTGCGATGGGCATGCAGGACGAGGCCGGAGCGCTTGCGCAGGAAGCTCATGCCGCCGAAGCCGATGGAATTGATGTTGACGACCGCGCAGTTGCCGCCGGCCTCGAGCACGAGGTCGTGGTTGCGCATCATCTCGTCCGGGTCGGCATGCGAGATGCCGAAGGCGTACATCACCTTCTTGCCGGTCTTCTGCTCGTGATCGAGGATGCGCGGCATGATCGCCGCGACGCGGTCCTTCAGCGGCGAGTAGGCCGGGCTCATCAGCTTCTCGTCGTCCTTGATGAAGTCGACGCCGGATTCGATCAGATCGCCCACGAGTTCCGCCGTCTCGTGCGGACGCAGGCCGAGCGCCGGCTTGACGATCGTGCCGATGATCGGCCGGCCCTCGACGCCGGTCAGGCGGCGGCTGCCGTCGATGCCGAACTGCGGGCCGGGGTGAGCGGCCTTGAAGGCCTCCGGCAGCTTCATGTCGACGATGCGGATGCCGGTCATGCCCTTGATGGAAAAGACGCCGCCGATCGCGATCGTCATCAGGGCGGCAAGGTCGGTGCCGATGGCGTCGAGCGGAAAGGCGATGTCGACGTCGGCCCGGTTCAGCCGCTTGCCGGGTTCGGCTTCCGGCCAGGTCGGGGAGAAGGAGGCTTCGAGCGGACGGATGGCGAGCACGCGCGCTGCGACCCGGGCCTTCAGCTCTTCGGTTTCGCCGGGGACCGCGACGAAGGTGCCGGTGGACTGGTCGCTGGCGATCTTGTTCGCCATCGCTTCGACGCTGCCGGGCGTCTCGATGCGGTAGGTCAGGGTAATCAGCAAGCCGTTGCTCCTCCTCGCCACTTCAGTTTGTCGTGGCGTCAACTCGTGATCTGGTATAATAAGTATTCCAATTTGTGCAACGGAAAAATTTCAGCAAAGGGATTCCCAGCGTCCCGCCTTGTCGCAAAATGCAGAAATGTTAAGGGAGGGAGAATGAGCCAGAGAGACGCCATGACCCAAACCATCGAGCCGATCGTCAGGCGCAAGCTGTCCGACGAAGTCTTCGACCGGCTGGAGCGGATGATTACGTCGGGGGAGCTGAAGCCGGGCGACGAGATGCCGTCGGAACGCGTGCTGATGGAGCGCTTCGGCGTCGGCCGCCCCGCCATCCGCGAGGCGATGCAGTCGCTCGCCAACAAGGGATTGCTCAGCATCTCCCACGGCGAGCGGGCGAAGGTCCTCCAGCTCACCGCGCAGTCGATCTTCCGCCAGGTCGACCTGACCGCGAAGATCATGCTGTCGCAGTCGGAGGATTCCCTCGAGCATCTGAAGAGCGCGCGCATATTCTTCGAGCGCGGCATGGCGCGCGAGGCGGCGCAACGCGCCCGCGCCGGCGACATCGACGACCTCGGCGCCATCATCGAGCGCCAGCGTCGCGCGCTCGGCGATGCGGAGGCTTTCATCGCCGCCGACATGCAGTTCCATACCCGCATCGCCCAGGTTTCCGGCAATCCGATCTACGTCGCCGTCAGCGAGGCCATGCTGGCCTGGCTGAAGGAGTACCATACGGAAATGCTGATCTGGACCGGCAAGGAGAAGTTCACGCTGGTGGAGCACGAGGAAATCCTCGACCGGCTGAGGAACAAGGATGCCGAGGGCGCGGAAGCAGCGATGCTGAAGCACCTCGAGCGGTCGCGATCGCTCTACAACAGGTGACCCCACCACGTCCGCCTCGTGCACTCGACCGGCGCGGGGCCTCTCTTCCAATCGGATCTTCGACTGTTGCGATTGCGACGGTCGCGCCGTGAACCGCGTTTCCGCGAGGGCGATCCTGCGGTCGTCCCGGGTCGACGCCGATCACTGCTTGGATGTGTCATGTTATAAAATAACTTTCCGGTTGACGGATGTAATACTATTACACTAAGCAGGTCGGGTCAGCTCCAGAAGGAAGATCGATGACCTGCTCACCCCATTCCGGGCCAGCCTGGCCACCGGCCGTGCGTGCCGGCCCTCTGCCGCCGCTGGCGGTCGCAACCGCAGCGGCGAGAGCACGATATCGATCGCGTGCAGAACGTGCAGGCGCCGATCTCTCGCGCTTGACGATAGGGCCGGCAAGCGTCTATCTGGAGGACGACGGTTCCCCGCCCACGAAGCGGAGGGGATTAATAGGGAACACGGTGCGGACGACCCAAGTCGGGACCAAAACCGTGGCTGCCCCCGCAACTGTAAGCGGATTGCCGTTCATCCTCGTGGCGCCACGGCGCCATGCCACTGCGCGCGGCGCGGGAAGGCAGATGAACGTCACAGATCCGCGAGCCAGGAGACCTGCCGTCAAGCATCGATCCAACGTCACGGGCGGGGAAGCCCGGAACAGGAGCATTTCATGACGACCATTGGCGCCCTGCTGAGCGTCTTCGCGCTGCCTTTCCCGAGACCTGCCGATCTTCGAGCAACCGCACGAATTGAAGACCTTTCGGTTCTTCACCGCCGTCATTTCTAACCTTTTCGGGAAAAATCCATGACGATTTCATTCAAGCAACCGCTTTACGCGGGCATTGTCGCTTTGTGGCTGGCCGCATCGTTCTTCCATGGCGAGGCGCGTGCGGCGGAGACGACATATCCGTTGACGCTGCAGAACTGCGGACGTCCCGTCACCTTCGAAAGAGCGCCGTCGCGTACCGTCTCGATCGGCCAGAGCAGCACCGAGATCCTCTACCTGCTGGGCCTTGCCGACAAGGTGGCGGGCACCGCGCTCTGGGTCGGCCCGGTGCTGAAGGGCTACGAGGACGTCAACGCCCGGATCGACAGGCTGGCAGACAACGATCCGAGTTTCGAGAGCGTGCTGGCCAGGAAGCCGGACATCGTCACCGTGCAGTTCCAGTGGCAGATCGGCCCCGAGGGCGTGGTCGCCCGGCCGGAGCAGTTCGAGGAGCTCGGCATTGCCGTCTACACCTCGCCGTCCGATTGCGTCGGCAAGGAGAACTCCGCCGCCAGCGACGGCGTGCGCCACCAGGTCTTCACCATGGACCTGGTCTACCAGGAGATCCGCGAGCTCGCACAGATCTATAATGTCCAGGACAGGGGCGAGGCCGTCGTCGCCGATCTGAAGCGGCGCGAGGCAGCCGCGCGCGCCAAGGTGAAGCCGGCCGAAGGCAAGCTCAAGGCCGTCTTCTGGTTTTCCAGCGCGGCCGATGCCGATCCCTATGTTGCCGGAAAGAACGGTGCGCCCGGCTACATCATGTCGGCGCTCGGCATCGAGAACATCATCAAGACCGACGACGAATGGCCGACCGTCGGCTGGGAGACGATTGCCAAGGCCGATCCCACGATCATCGTCGCCGGCTCGATGGAGCGCCGCCGCTATCCGCTCGATAGTCTCGAGGCCAAGCTCGACTTCCTGAAGACCGATCCGGTCGCGAGCCTGATGCCGGCGGTCAAGAGCGGCCACGTCTTCGCCATGGACGCGCAGGCGATGAACCCGACGATCCGGACGATCGAGGGCATCGAGGCCCTGGCGGACGCCATCGCCGATGCCGGCCTCGCCCAGTGAGCCGGACGCTGACATCGGGCACGCGGATGGGCGCGGCGTTTGCCGCGCTCGCCGTCCTGCTGCTGGCGCTCTGGATGGGGGCGGCGATCGGCGAGACGGCGATCCCGTTTCGGACGGTCGCCCAGACGGTGGCGAACCGGCTGTGGAGTGCCGGCTACCCGCTGGAGCCGATCGACGAGGGTATCATATGGAGCTACCGGCTGAGCCGGGCGGTCGTGGCGGCGTCCTGCGGGGCAGCACTCGCGCTCTCCGGCGCGGTGCTGCAGTCGCTGCTGCGCAATCCGCTCGCCGATCCCTACATCCTCGGCATTTCCGCCGGTGCCTCGACGGGCGCGGTCGGCGTGGCGATCCTGGGCGTCGGCGCGGGCATGCTGACCCTGTCGCTCGGCGCCTTCCTCGGCGCGATCATCGCCTTTGCGCTCGTCAGCGTGCTGGCGGTCAAGGCGGGACGCGGCACGGCAGCGATCATCCTCGCCGGCGTCGCGGGCTCGCAGCTCTTCAACGCGCTCACCTCCTTCATCGTCACCAAGGCGGCGACGGCGGAGCAGGCGCGCGGCATCATGTTCTGGCTGCTCGGAAACCTGTCGGGTGTGCGCTGGCCGGATGCCTGGCTGGCCGTGCCGGCCGCGCTCGCCGGCCTCGTCGTGTGCCTCTGGCATGCGCGCGCGCTGGACGCCTTCACCTTCGGCTCGGAATCGGCCGCCTCGCTCGGCATTTCGGTGCGGCGCACCCATCTCGCGCTCGTCGGGGTCTCGGCGATGATGACCGCGGTGATGGTCTCGATCGTTGGTTCGATCGGCTTCGTCGGCCTCGTCATCCCGCATGCGGCGCGACTGCTGGTCGGCGTCCGGCATGGCGTGCTGCTGCCGGCGGCGGCGCTCGCCGGTGCCGTCTTCATGATCGTCGCCGACATCCTGTCGCGCACCATCATTGCCGGTCAGGTGCTGCCGATCGGCGTGATCACGGCGCTGATCGGGGCGCCGGCCTTCGCGGTGATCCTTGCAAGAGGAAGGAGCAGGGCATGAGGCTTTCCGCCAGGTGCGTTTCGTGGTCGGCCGGCAGCGCCGATATTTTGAAGGATGTCTCGCTGGCGGTCGAGACGGGCGAGTTCCTCGGCATCATTGGGCCGAACGGCTCGGGCAAGACGAGCCTGATGTCGCTGCTCTCCGGCATCCGGAAGCCGAAGGCGGGCGACGTGCTGCTCGACGACGTTCCGATCGCCGCGCTGGGCCGGCGCAGGCTGGCGCAGCGGCTGGCGCTGGTCGAACAGCAGGCGGAGACCGGCGAGCGCATCACCGCGCGCCAGGCGGTCGAGCTCGGCCGCACCCCCTATCTTGGCCCGCTGTCGCCGTGGTCGGCCGAAGACGACCGCATCGTCGACGCGGCGCTGGCGAACGTCGACATGGGCCATCTTGCGGGCAGGCTCTGGCACACGCTGTCGGGCGGCGAGCGGCAGCGGCTGCACATTGCTCGCGCACTCGCCCAGCAGCCGCGGATCCTGCTCCTGGACGAGCCGACCAACCACCTCGATATCGGCCACCAGATCGGCCTTCTCGACCTGGTCCGGCGCCAGGGGCTGACGGTGGTGGCGGCCCTGCACGACCTCAACCATGCCGCCATGTTCTGCGACCGGATCGCGGTGATGCAGGGCGGAAGGCTTATCGCCCTGGGGCGGCCGCAGGAGGTGCTGACGGTCGGGCGCATCCGCGAGGTCTTCGGCGTCGAGGTCGAGATCGGGCACGATCCCGACGGGAGTTGCCACATTCGCTTCCGCACGAAAGGGACGCCGGCGCGGCCGCGCCCCGCTCCCACAGCAAGCCTCTCGGTCCTGGGGGCCTGACGCCGATGGATGTTCGAAACCACCACCTGAAGGAAGACATCCGCGAGTACTGGTCGAAGCGGTCGGAGACGTTCGACCTGGCCTTCGGCCATCGCATTCCGCCGGGATCGGAGTTCGAGGCCTGGGCGGCCGCGATCCGCGACGCGTTGGGGGCGGCGCCATGCAGGGTCCTGGAACTGGCCTGCGGCACCGGCGAGGTCACCAATGTCCTGCTCTCGCTCGGTCATCAGGTGGTGGCCCTCGATTTTTCCGAGGCGATGCTGCAGGTCGCCCAGCGCAAGCACGCGGGAAACGACAGGGTGCGCTTCATCCTGGCCGACGCCGAAAACACGATGGAGCCGGATGCGGCCTACGATGCCGTCGTCTGCCGGCATCTCGTCTGGACCCTGACCGCGCCGGAGCAGGCGCTCGCCGACTGGTACCGGCTGTTGAAACCGGGCGGCAGGCTGCTCGCCTTCGACGGCAACTGGGCGCGACCGACGGCGATCGGGCGGCTGGCGCAGGGCGCGGTCGGAGCCCTGGAGCGCATCGTCGGCCACGATCCCCACTACGACGGGGCGATGAGCGAGCGCCACCAGGCCATCATGAGCCGCCTGCCGTTCGGCGACGGGCTGACGGCCGAACGGCTCGTGCCGCTGGTGGCGGCCGCGGGCTTCGGCGATATCCGCGTGCTGTCGCACCGCCCGATCGCGTCCGCCCAGCGCCGGACGGCCGATCTTCGCAACAGGCTGCGGACGCTGTTCTACCGCCGCTTCATCCTGACCGCCGCACGGCCGACCGTGCCGGAAGCGAGGAAGCAGAGAGAGGGCGGCGCAGGCGCGGATCCCGTTTCCGACACAGGGAACGAAAGACGACCTTGAGCATTTCCTTCCCAGCTTCGGGAGGGAACGACAGTCCAGATGCAAGACGATGCCACGCGTGCCGACGAACTGAGCGCGGATTCTCTGTGGACGACGCAGGGCGGCGGCGCATCGCCGGTCGTCGGCACGGCCATTCATGACGGCCATGCGGTGCGCCCGGACCTCCTTGACCGGATGCGGATTTCCGAGGACGGCCGGCTGCGCGAGGAGGATCCCTTCACGGGCACGATGATCCGCGACCTGCAGAACCGCATCGTCTTTCACCGCTCCCGCTTCGAGATCGACCTGAACAGGGCGCGCGACGGCGCCGTCTACCTCAGGCCGGAGCAGGCCTGGGGGATCGAGGTCTGGCGCGAGCAGCCGTCACCGGCGATGGTGGCCGAGAGCCTTGCGATCCACGATGCCTATTACGCGATGCTCGAGACCTACCTGCGCGAGATCGAGGAGCGGCACGGGCGTTTCGTCGTGCTCGACATCCACAGCTACAACCACCGCCGCGCCGGTCCCGACAAGGATCCGACGGATCCCGAGGCGGCCCCCGACATCAACATCGGCACCCATTCGATGGACCGGGAGCGCTGGGCGCCCGTCGTCGACGCCTTCCTCGACGTCGCCCGCAATTTCGATTTTCCGGGCAGGCGGCTGGACGTGCGCGAGAACGTGGCGTTCGAGGGGCGCGGCGAGCAGACGCGCTTCATCCATGAGCGGTTCGCCGAAAACGGCTGCGCGCTGGCGGTGGAGTTCAAGAAGGTCTTCATGGACGAGTGGACCGGAATGCCCGACCCGCGCGCGATCGCAGCCCTGCGGGCGCTGGTCAAGGCGTCGGTGCCGGCGCTGGAAAGGGCGCTGCGGGAGGTCTCATGAACGCGGCGAGGACGGACGCCAGGAAAGGGCCGCCAAAGCAGGCCCCTGCGGTCGAGGACGCGCTGGCTGCGCTTGCGGCGGGCAGGTCCGTGCGCCAGGAGTTTGCGGGCGGGCGACTGCACATCGACCGCCCCCTGCCGTTCCTTTGCGTCCATGTGGGCGATCCCGACCATCATGCGGTGGCCCGCGAGATTGCGGCGGCGCACGCGTCCTACCTGCTTGTCGCCAAGGTCGAGGATGCCGTGGCGATCATTCCGCCACTTGCCGATGCGTTGCGGGAGCGCTTCGGTACGTTCGTCCTGCTCGATGTCGACGAACTACAGCGGGATCGGCTGCTGTCGGAGGATGCCCCGTTCCTGCAACCCTTCGAGGTCAAGCTGTCGGCGACGGACGGTACGTCTGCCACCGCCGCGATGATGGCCTTTGCCGGCGCCGTGGAGGCCTTCAAGGCGCGGTTTCGCACGCCGCGGGTCGAATGCCGCAAGGCGGCGGACGATCCTTGCGTCCGCGCGCCGTTGCTGGCGCTGCAGCTGCCGCTCCTCACCCTGCGCTTCGCCCCCATCCATCGCTCTCCGGGGTCGGATGCGATCTATCCGGAATTGCGCGACCGCATCGTCGACAACTTCCTCGATGCCGGCCTGCAGGCCTTCACGACGTTCCTCGCAGAAGAGGGCTTGCCGAAGCCCGCCACCCATCGGGTCTTGGGGCGCAAGGCCTTCATCGATGCCGTGGAACGCGCCGACCGCGGCATGGACGAGGTCGCCTCCAGCTTCGATTTCCTGCTCGCCGTCACCCCCATCAATGCGAGCGCGGCGTGGCAGGAGTTCAAGGCCGACCGCTACGACCGCCCGCCGCGGTTTCTCTACCGGCCGCTGGCGCTCCTGGTGGAGCGCGAGAAGCGGCGGCTCTATTCGATCGCGCTCGACCGGCTGGAGGATCCCGTCCTGCACCAGCTGTACCGCGAGAAGCAGCAGGAACTCGA
Source organism: Hyphomicrobiales bacterium (assembly GCA_900469965.1). GTDB lineage: Bacteria > Pseudomonadota > Alphaproteobacteria > Rhizobiales > Rhizobiaceae > Mycoplana. The sequence continues at coordinate 205,742 of UBZP01000017.1, forward strand.
TCTGCAACTGACCCTGATCGGGCACCGCGAGAAGACCCGGTTCGTCGAGTTCGGCCGGGCCCTCTATGGTCCGGTCGAGCCGTCGCTGCGCGCCGTCGCGCTCGACGTGCTCGATCGCACCCGCGGCGCACGGCGCATGCCCTCGCTGGCGCAGGACGACCGGGAAACGGTGGACTGCGCCTTCGTCGAGGATCGCGCCCGCGCGATGATGTCGGCCTATCATCGGCGCTATGACGGGTTCGACGCGAAGATCGAGCTGCGCGACGACGTGCCGGCCGGCCTGATGGTGTCGGGCAGGCGGCTTCTCATCTCGCGCCGCACGCGCATGATGCGCCACCGCGTCGATGCGCTTCTCAGCCACGAGGTGGGCGTCCATCTGCTCACCTATTTCAACGGCTCCGCGCAGGGCCTGCGCGTCTTCCGCACCGGACTTGCCGGATATGAGGGCATGCAGGAGGGGCTTGCCGTCTTTGCCGAGTTCCTGGCCGGAGGCTTCACCTCGGAGCGGCTGCGCCTGCTCGCCGCCCGGGTGATCGGTTGCGAGCTGATGCTTTCGGGCGCGTCCTTCGTCGAGGCGTTCCGGGCAATGACGGACGAGCACGGGCTCGACGCCGAAACGGCCTTCGGGCTCTTGCTGCGCGTCTACCGCGGCGGCGGGCTCGCGAAGGATGCGATCTATCTCCGCGGTCTGCTGACGCTTCTGAGCCACCTGAAGGCCGGGGCGGCACTCGATCCGTTCTGGATGGGCAAGATCTCGGCGGCCCACTTCGGCGTCATGGAGGAGCTGGGTGCGCGCGGGCTCCTGAAGCCGCCGATCCTGCGGCCGCTCTGCCTCGACACCGACCGCGGCCGCGAGCGCCTGGCCAGGGCGCGCGCCGGCCTTTCCCCCCTTGCCATGCTCGAACCTTGAGGAGAGCACCATGCGGATTGCCTTTTTCGTCAATTCCATCGAGGGCGAGTCCCCGAACTACACCACGACGGGGCTCGCGCTCGCCGCCCTCGGCCGCGGCCACGACATCTGCTACCTGACGCCCGACGACTTCGTGCTGCGCGCCGATGACAGCCTCTGCGTGCGCGGTCGCGCCCTGCCGTCCCGTCGCTACAAGAAGGTCGAAAGCCTCCATGCGGCGCTGCAGGGGGACGAGGCGACCGTCGAGACGATGGACATCCGCGACATCGACGTGCTGTTCCTGCGCAACGATCCCTCGCTCGACGCGGACGCCCGGCCCTGGGCGGCGCATGTAGGGGCCATGTTCGGCCGGCTCGCTGCGGCGCGCGGCGTCGTCGTCGTCAACGACCCCGACGGTCTGTCGCTCGCGCAGAACAAGCTCTATTTCCAGGGCTTTCCGCCGGCCGTCCGGCCGGAGACGCTGATATCGAAGAGCATCGACGAGATCCGGGGCTTCCTCGACGCCCATCCCAAGGGCGCGATCATGAAGCCGCTGCAGGGCTCCGGCGGCAAGAACGTGTTCAAGATCGGTTCGCCCGACGAGACCAACCTCAACCAGATCTTCGAGGCGGTGAGCGGCGAAGGATACCTGATCGCGCAGAACTATCTGCCCGCGGCCACGGAGGGCGATATCCGCCTGTTCCTGATGAACGGCCGGCCGCTGGAACGGGACGGCAAGTATGCGGCGATCCGCAGGGTGCCGGCGAAGGGCGAGGTGCGCTCCAACATCCATGCGAGCGGCAAGGCCGTGGCCGTCGAGATCACGCCGGAGATCCTCGCCATCGCGGAGATGGTGCGGCCCAAGCTCGTCGAGGACGGCATGTTCCTGGTGGGCCTCGACATCGTCGGCGACAAGATCCTCGAGATCAACGTGTTCACGCCGGGCGGCCTGAACATCATGCATGATCTCTACGAGGTCGACTTCGCCGAAACGGTCATCCAGGCGCTGGAAGGAAAGGTCGCCCAGCGCGACGCCTATGCCGGCGCGATCGCCAACCGGACGCTCGCCACGCTCTAGGGGCGGGCCGTTGCGACCTGAACCCTTCGGAGCAGGCGAGGGGGGCGCGGCTTGTCGCGGCATACACTGACCGCCGCGGCCATTCACCCGATGCGATACCCATGGATCACCACGTGCCGTTGACGTAAGATTCGGCGGAGCGGGCTTGCGCGCCTCGCGGCACGGGACGAAGTGCCTGCACGGGGGCGGGCGGCCAGGCATGGACGTCGTATGGCGCAGCCGGCCCGCGGCGGCCGCCCGGGTGCCGCGGAGGCAGGCGAGCGGACCTATGCCGCGACCACAGGGAGCATGGATGAGCAACAGCTTTGGCCTGCCCATCTTCAGGGGACTGTCTGGATACAGGGCGGCCTGGGTGCGTGGCGACATCTCGGCGGGGCTCTCGATTGCGGCCGTCGGCCTGCCCAGCGCCATCGCCTATCCCGCCATCGCCGGGCTGCCGCCGGAGACGGGCATCTATGCGAGCATCGCCGCACCTTTGGCCTATGCCGTCTTCGGCGATTCCAGGCGCCTGATCGTCGGCCCCGATGCAGCCACGATGACGGTCCTTGCGGCAGCAATCGTGGCGATTGCCGCAGGCGTGCCCGCCTCCGCGGGCATCGACCCGGCGGGGATCGCGGCCGCCCTTTCCATCGGCGTCGGCGTCCTCTGCCTCATCGCCAGGGTGATGCGGCTCGGCGTGCTTGCGACCTTCCTCTCCCGCCCCATTCTCGCCGGCTTCTTCGCCGGCATCTCGGTGTCGATCCTGATCGGCCAGATCGGCCGCTTCACCGGCGTCCGGATCGAGGCAGACGGGTTGCTCGCGCCGCTGGTCGAACTCCTGCAGAAGCGGGACCTGATCCATTGGCCGACGGTGGCGCTGGCGCTTGCCATGTTCGCGCTCCTGCAGGTGGTCAGGGCCCTGCGCTTCCCGGTGCCCGGCCCGGTGGTGGTCGTCGCGGCCGCCGTCGCGCTGTCGGCCCTGTTCGATTTCAAGGGAATGGGCATTGCCGTCGTCGGCGACATTCCCACCGGCTTTCCCACCCTCTCTCTGCCGCCGCTCGCCAGCCTGCCGATCGACGGCCTCCTCCTCGGGGCCGCCTCGGTGTTCCTCGTCAGCTTCGGATCGGGCATCGTCGCGGCGCGGAGCTTCGGCGCCCGGATCGGCGAGGACGTGGATGCCAACGGAGAGCTGTCCGGCCTCGGCAGCGCCAATATCGCGAGCGGGCTCTTCGGGGCCTTTCCCGTCAGCTTCTCGGATTCCAGGACGGCGATCAATCTCTCCGTCGGCGGCCGGTCGCAACTCGCCGGCGTGGTGTCGGCGCTGGCGCTGATCGCGACGCTGCTCTTTCTCAACGATGCCCTGCGCATCCTGCCGGTGGCAGCGCTCGCGGCGATCCTGGCCGCGGCCGCGATCGGCCTCATCGACATCGCCGAACTGAAGCAGGTCTGGCGGATCAGCCGCATGGAATTCGTCTTCGCGCTGATCACCATGTGGGGGGCCATCAGCCTCGGCGTCCTCAACGGCGTCGTCATCGCGATTGCCGCGACCCTCGTCTACCTGCTCAGAAACATGATGTACCCGCGCGATGCCTTCCTCGGGCGCATTCCCGGCCGGGACGGTTTCTACAAGCTGCATCGCCGCGCCGACGCGCAGCCGGTGCCCGGCCTCGTCCTCTGGATGCTCGAGGGCAGCCTGCTGTTCTTCAACACGGACTACGTGCACGACCGCCTGCGCGCCATCATCGCGGAGCTTCCCAAGGACACGCGCTGGTTCATCCTGGACGCGAGCGCCATCACCCAGATGGACAGCACCGCGACGGCGATGATGGACGAAATCCGGGAGGAGATGGCGGCCTGCGGCATCGAGCTCGGCCTCGTGGAGGTTCACGCCGAGGCGCGGGTGCTTCTCGAGCGGGCCGGCGTGATCGACAGGATCGGCGCCGGTCGCGTGTTCGACGATCTCGACGATGCGCTGCAGGCATTCGGGGACCAGGACATCAAGGACGGCGCCGCCGGACGCTAACCAGGCCTGCCTGGAGCGGAGGGGGGCGGTTGCTGTCCGTCAGGGTGCGGCGTGCGGTCCACCGGGGCTCGCCCCGGGGTCGTCGGCCGGCGGCTGCGGCCCGTCCGCCTGTCGGACCCAGGCGACCAGCAGGTCATAGAACACGCTGAGCACGATCGGCCCGAGGAAGAGGCCGATCAGGCCGTAGGCGATCGTGCCGCCGATCACGCCGGTGAGGATCACCAGCATCGGTGTCGACAGGCCGCGCGAGACGAGGATCGGCTTCAGGATGTTGTCGATCACCGCGATCGGCACGAGCAGCAGGGTCAGGACCAGCGCCGTCCCGGCCGGCATGGACAGCCAGCCCCAGATGACGACGGGCAGCAGCACGAGGCCGGGGCCGAGCTGGATGATGCAGAGAATGAGGATGACGAAGGTCAGGATGGCGGTGGCGGGCACCTGAAAGGCATAGAGCACCATCCCGGCGAGGAGCGTCTGCAGCAGGGCGACGCCGATGACGCCGCTTGCGACGTTGCGGATCGTCGAGGTGGCAAGCCGGATGAAGCCGACGCCGCGATCGCCGGCGATCCGGTAGGCGAAGCGATCGGTGTTCTCCGCCAGCCGCGGGCCGGGCACCAGCAGGAAGCCCGAGACGATCACCGAGGCCATGAAGGCCAGGAGACCCATGCCGATGCTGGCGATCTTGCCGAGCACCGCGCCGCCGGCCTTGATCAGCGTCGGCTGAAAGCGATCGATGGTGTCGGTGAGGTTGGTGGTCGCGAGCGACCAGGCCCGATGCAGCTCCTCGCCGAAGACGGGCCATTCGCGGAGGCTGGCGGGCGGGGTCGGAAGATGCAGCGTGCCCGCCTCGAGGTCGCGCGCCAGGCGCTCCGAAGCCTCGAGAAAGCCGAGGCTCAGGGCCGCCAGCGGTCCCAGGATGATGGCGATGTTGAGCGCCGTCAGCATGATGGCGGCGAGCCGCTTGCTGCCGCCGAGCGCGACCGTGAGAGCCCGGTATGCGGGATAGAGCGCCACCGCCAGGATCGCCGCCCAGATGACGATGACGAGGAACGGCGCCACCAGCTTCAGCGACCAGTAGGCGAAGAGGCCGACGATGCCGAACCGGACGACGTTGGTGACCGTCGCTTCCATTCCCGCGTTGTCTTTCCGTGCAGCGGGAGCTTGGGACACGTGTTCGTCCATGCGCCTCCTCCAGGTCTCTGCATGCTGTCGAAAAACGTGCTCGCCGTATGTCGTGCGCAGAAGCGGCGATCTTCGGGCCGCGGCCGGTCGGTCGGGGGGTGGTGATGACCTTCGAGGGGAATCCGCTTGCGTGTGCGCCCTGCCGCCAACCCTGAAAAAAATGATACCAACTATCCCTGTCCGGGGCGAGCGGATTGAACGAAGGGCTTGCTGCCTGGTTCCGACCGCCCGTATCCTGCACGGGCCATGGGGGCGATGCCGGATGCACGAACAGGATGCCGCTGCGGCGGAAAACCACGAAAGGGCGCGCGACTGGGTCGTCGCGGTGCCGGTCGCAGCCGCCCTTGCCGTGCTCGGCGACCGGGATCTGCTCGACCGGGCGGAGCGCCGGCAGGCCGCGACCTTCGTCCGGCAGGAGGACCGCGACCGCTACACGGCCGCACACCTTTTGATGCGCCAGGCGCTCGGTGCATCGATGGGCCGCCACCCCGCGGGGCTGGCGTTCCGGCGGGAGCCCAACGGCAAGCCGGTGCTCGTCGATGCGCCGGGCGTGGACGTCAATCTCTCCCACAGCGGCGCCTGGATCGCCGTCGGGCTGTCCCGGTCCGGCCGGCTCGGCGTCGATGTGGAAGAGGACAGGCCGGAGGCGTTCTGGCGCGAGATGGCCGCGTCCTTCCTGTCTCCCGACGAGATTGCCGCCACGACGCTGCCCGGCAGCGCGCAGTTCCTGAAATTGTGGACGGCGAAAGAGGCGGCCCTGAAGGCGGAAGGCAGCGGTCTGTCGATCGCGCCCGACCGGATCACGGTGGCCCACCGGCCGGACGGCTTCCGCGTTTGTCTGCCCGCGGGCACCTATGACGGCGGCTGGCTGCGCCTCGACGACGCCCACATGCTGGCCGCGGCAACGGACGGCGCGCCCTTGCGGCTCCTGCGGTGCAGCGATCAGGCGGCGTTGCGGCAGGTCCTGCACGACCTCGGCGACGGCGCCATCGGCTGACGGCCGGCGTTCCCGCCGGGCGCCTGCCGGGAGGGGGCGATCAGGCGGCTTCGACGTCCTGCTGTCGCAGGGCGTCCGGCTTGCCGTAGAGCCCGATATTCGCGTCCCCCCAGGCCTTCAGGGCCAGCAGGACCGGCTCCATGCTTCGCCCCAGCGCCGAGAGACTGTATTCCACCTTCGGCGGGACCTGGGCATAGACCTTGCGATCGACCAGCCCGTCCTGCTCGAGTTCGCGCAGTTGATTGGTCAGCATGCGCTGGGTCACGCCGGGAACCTGCCGGCGGATCTCGTTGAAGCGGAGCGTGCCGCCCAGAAGGTGAAACAGGATCACAGACTTCCACTTGCCGTCGATCAGCGCGATCGCCGCCTCGACGGAACAGCCGGGACTGCAATCGAAGCGCGTGTGACGGACCTTGGCCATGACAGTATCCTTTTGTGCACTATAGGCTTTGTTTGTGCGTATTGCGCTTGAAGAAGCATAGACCCATCCTTTTGCCATATCAACTCATGCAAGGAGAACGTCATGAAAGCCGTCGCCTACAAGGTCGCAGGAGAGCTCGATCGGCAGGATGCGCTGGTGGATGTGGAACTGGAGAGGCCGGCCGCGACGGGCCGGGACATCCTGGTGGAGGTTTCGGCCGTGTCCGTCAATCCGGTCGACTACAAGGTCCGCAAGGGGGTCTCCGCCGAACCCGGCCAGTGGAAGGTTCTCGGCTGGGATGCGGTCGGCCGTGTGGTCGAGGCCGGCGAGAACGTCCGCTCGTTCAAGCCCGGCGATCGCGTCTTCTATGCCGGCTCGCTCATCCGCCAGGGCGCCAACAGCCAGTATCACCTGGTCGACGAGCGGCTCGTCGGGCACGCGCCGAAATCGCTGTCCGATGCCGAGGCGGCCGCGCTGCCGCTGACGGCGATCACGGCCTGGGAAATGCTGTTCGATCGTCTCGACATCCGCAGGCCCGTTGCCGGCGGCGCCCGGTCGATCCTCATCATCGGCGGCGCCGGCGGTGTCGGCTCGATCGCGATCCAGCTGGTGCGTGCCCTGACGGACCTGACCGTGATCGCCACGGCGTCCCGGCCGGAGACGCAGGCCTGGGTGCGGGAACTCGGCGCCCACCATGTGGTCGACCACGGCAGGCCGCTGGCCGAGCAGGTCGAGGCGCTCGGCATCGGCGCGCCGTCCTACGTGTTCTCCACGACCGAGACGCATCGCCACCTCGCCGAGATCATCAAGCTGATCGCGCCGCAGGGGCGCTTCGGCCTGATCGACGATCCGCAGAGCCTCGACGTCACCGGCTTCAAGCGCAAGGCGGTTTCCATCCACTGGGAACTGATGTTCACCCGGTCGCTCTTCGAGACCGCCGACATGGACGAGCAGGGCAGGCTCCTGAACGAGGTCGCGCGCCTCGTCGATGACGGGCAGATCAGGACGACCGTGACCGAGGTGCTGAGGCCGATCAACGCTGCGAACCTCAGGCAGGCGCATGCCGTCCTGGAAAGCGGCAAGGCCCGGGGCAAGATCGTCCTGGAAGGGTTCTGACCCTTAAGGAGGAGGGGCGGGCCGGTCGCGCCGGTGTCCGCCCCTTCGGCCATCCCGGCGCCTATGGACCGCGCGGATCTGTCGGGCGTTCCCCATCTGGCGCTCGGCGAGTGATGATCGTGCCCACTAAGCGTCCGGGATATATGAATAACTTCGTATGTCTTACAGTTGAAACGTGCTGAATTAGCGGCTAGGCTTGGTACACAGTCGGAGCAAATGCACGTCCCGGATCTGTCGCGACCTTCGCGGCAAGAGTATTAGGCCAGCCGAACGGCTCTCCACGAGAAGAACGATCGGCATCAATATTGCATCGCAAAAGTCCACTCGAATGGGTGATTCTTCAGCCGCGGAGTGTCGATCTTGTCAGAAGCGAACAGCAGCCATTTCGATCTTGCAGCCGTCGAACCCGGTTTGGACAAGCGTTAACTGAGGCCGAACCGGCGGGGAGGCCCGTCGTTCCGACGGCGCCGCATCAACAATCGTTCTCAGGAGGAAACACACTCTCCACCCTGGCGGCTGGTGCCGCTCAAATCACCACCGAGCCCTCCGCGAACCATCGTTCCAGGATGAAGTTGGACGTCATGCGAATGGGAGTTCTGTCATGCGTACAGACAATCGAGTGAGCATATCGTCAGCCTCCGAGACCGTCTTCAATCCCGCCCTCCTGCGTTCGCGCCGGCCGGAAGCCAGGGCCGTGCCGGTGCCGGAGCATGTCGCCGGCGGAGCGGCGTCCCCCGCGCTTTCCGCCTACACCTTCTCCACCGAGGAGGTTCCGGTCGCCGACCGCTTCGATGCCTGGCGCCGCAGTTTTGCGCCGATGGTCGACCTGACGCGGGATGCGAAGGGGGACTTCCGCGGCAGCCAGGTCCTCTGGGACCTCGGCGGTATCGGCTTTTCCCGCATCCGGACGCAAGCGCTGCGGTTCTCCAGCCGCCCCGCCCATCTCCAGTGCCATCCGCTCGACCACTGGGTGATGACGTTGCTGCTCAGCGGCCAGTGCACCACGACGACGGCGCGCACCACGTTCCAGGCGCGTCCGGGCATCGTGCAGATCCATGCGCTGGGCCGGCCGTTTCACGGCACGCTTTCGGACAGCGAGATGCTGATGCTCTGGGTGCCGCGGGATTTCTGCCGCGACCTGGCGCGCACGCTCGATGCCGCGGAGTTCACGACACTGGACACCGCCATGGGGCGCATGTTCACGAGCTTCATGATCGGTCTCGCCCATCAGCTCGCCTGCATGCGGGTCGATGAGCTGCCGAGACTGATGTCGGCCACCCGCGACATGATCCTGGCCTGCGTGCCCCCGCCGCGTGATCGCGCCGAAGAGGGAGGCGATGCGATCTCGGGCGGCCTGCAGGAGCGGGCGCGGCAGTTTGTCCAGATGAACCTGTTCAACCCGCGACTGAGCGCGAAACTTCTGATGCGCGAGCTGGCCGTTTCGCGCACCCGGCTCTACCGGCTGTTCGAACCGGTGGGCGGCGTCAACCGCTACATCCAGCACCGGCGCCTGCTCGACGCCCATTCCGCCTTGGCGAACCCGAACGAGCAGCGCCGCATCCTGGAGATCGCCGAGCAGCGCTGCTTCGACAGCGCCGATTTCAGCCGGGCCTTCAAGCGCGAATTCGGCTACAGCCCCAGCGAGGTCCGCAAGGGCATGCGGATCGGCTCGCCGCGCTATGGCGAGACTAACCTGTCCAGCCTGCCGCCGGAAGACCGGCTCGGCGCGCTCCTGTGGAGGCTACAGACCGGGGCGAAGCCCGATGTTGCCCCCTGCAGCATGACCTGAGAGGGCGGCGGCCGCCGGCTTTCCGGGCGCGGTCCGTATGGCGCCTGCGACCGGCGTGACAGGGGCGCCGGCCCAGTCCAAGACGGCTGGATCGCCGAGGCGCCCGTCATGCCGGTGACGGCGCGGCTTCCGTTTCGCCGGCGGCGGCCGCTTGCGTCTTTGCCTCCGGAGGGACGCGGAACCAGACCACGTAGAGCGCCGGAAGGAAGATCAGCGTCAGCACCGCCGCCACGATCAGGCCGCCGATCACGGTGAACGCGAGCGGCTTCCAGAAGGGATCGCGCACGATCGGCAGCATGCCGAGGATGGTCGAGCCGGCGGTCAGGAAGATCGGGCGGACGCGGTTTGCGGTCGCATCGATGACGCTCTCCCAGCTCTTGCCCTTCTCCGCGATCCGCTTGTCGATCTGGTCGATGAGCACGACCGAGTTGCGGATGATCATGCCGATCAGCGCGATCATGCCGAGGACGGCGATGAAGCCGACCGGCGTATTGGTGATCAGCATGATCGCCACCACGCCGATCAGCCCGAGCGGCACGACGCTGAGCACCAGCAGCAGGCGATTGACGCTCTGCAGCTGGAACATCAGGATGACGACCATGATGATCGCCATGATCGGCAGCATGGCGGTCACCGAGGCCATGCCGGTCTCCGCTCCCTCCACCGATCCGCCGATCTCGATCTTGTAGCTCGGATTGTCCAGGCGCAGCTGCGCGATCCGCGGTTCGGCCTCCTCGACCACCGAGGCTGCGAGCACGCCTTCGGTCATGTCGGCCTGGACGGTGATGGTGGTGACGCGATCGCGCCGCCAGATCAGCGGCTGGGTCGTGCGGTATTCGATCGTGGCGATGCTTGCCAGCGGCACGGTGCGGTTCGGGCCGATCGGTATCTGCAGCGACCGCAGCGTCTCGATGTTGGCGCGCTCCTCCGGCGCCGAGCGCGCTACGACGTTGACGAGGTAGATGGAATCCCGCACCTGGGTGATCGGCAGGCCGGAGGTGGTGGCGAAGAGCGATTGCCCGATGGCGGTCGAGTTCAGCCCGACGAGGCGGGCGCGATCCTGGTCGACATCGATGACGACCTTGCGGATCGGCTCGTTCCAGTCGAGGTTCGGGGTGATCACGCCGCGGACGTCGCCGATCACGTCGGCCACCTTCCAGGCGAGATCGCGCACGCCTGCGACATCGGGGCCGCTGATGCGATACTGCACCGGCCAGCCGACCGGCGGCCCCATCTCCAGCGGCGAGAGCCGCGCGACGACATTGGGGAATTTCTCGTCCAGCTCCGTCTGCAGGCGGGCCTGCAGGGCATCGCGGCCATCGACGCTGCTGGCGATGATGACGGCCTGCGCCCGGAACGGCGCCGGCGGCTGGATATCCATCGGCAGGTAGAAGCGGATCGCATCCGAGCCGACATAGAAGCTCCAGTCGACCACGTCCTCATCCGCGGCGAGGATCTCCTCGACCTCGCGCGCCGTCGCTTCGGTCGCATGGATGGAGGCGTTCTGCGGAAGCACCAGCTGCAGCATGAGTTCAGGGCGGTCGGACGGCGGGAAGAACTGCCGTTTCATCAACCCGGAGGCCAGCAGCGAAACCACGAACAGGCCGACGGTCGCGGCGATCACCACGAAGCGCATCTGCACGCAAGTGTGCAACAGGCGGCGGAAGGTTCCGATCAGGGCGCTTTCCGGCTTGCGGTCCGCGGGCGTGCCCGACTTCAGGACCGCAAGCCCGATGATCGGCATCAGGAGCACCGCGATCAGCCACGAGATGATCAGCGCATAGGCGATGACGAGGAAGAGCGAACGGGCATATTCGCCGGAGACGCTCTGGGCGAAGCCGACCGGAATGAAGCCGGCGATGGTCACGAGCGTGCCGGCGAGCATCGGGAAGGCCGTCGAGGTATAGGCGAAGGAGGCGGCCTGGACCCGCTCCATCCCTTCCTCGAGCTTGGCCAGCATGATCTCGACGGCGACCATGGCATCGTCGATCATCAGCGTCAGCGCGATGATCAGGGCGCCGAGCGAGACGCGCTGCAGCGCGATCCCGGTCATCTCCATCATCAGGAAGGTCATGGCCATCACCAGCGGGATGGACACGGCGACCACGAGGCCGGCGCGCAGGCCGAGTGCGACGAGGCTGCAACCGAGCACGATCAGGATCGCCTGCATCAAGGAGACGGTGAAGCCGCGGATCGCATTGGTGACGACCGCCGGCTGGCTTGCGACCTGCACCATCTCGATGCCGATCGGCAGGTCGTGCTGGAATCGCGCCATCACGGTGTCGATGTTGCGGCCGAGCGCGAGGATGTCGCCCCCGCTCGCCATCGACACGGCGATGCCGATCGCCGGCTTGCCCTTGACGCGGAACATCGGCTGCGGCGGGTCGACGGTGCCGCGCATCACGGTGGCGATGTCGCCGAGGCGGACGAAGCCGGACGAGGTCGGAATGTTCAGGTTGCGGATGTCGTTCTCGTCCTTCAGGTCGCCTGTGACCTCGAGCACCGTGCGGTCAGCATCCGTCGTCACCATGCCGGCGGGCAGGACGGCGTTCTGCGCCTGGATCGTCGCAATGATCGTGCTGCCGCTCAGGCCCAGGCTGGCCAGCCGTTGCGTCGAGAATTCGATGAAGATCGTCTCGTCCTGGGTGCCGAGCATCTCGACCTTGCCGATGTTCTCCACCTGCAGCAGGCGATTGCGCGCCTCGTAGGCCCAGTCCCGCAGCTCCCGGTCGCTGAAATCCTCCGACGTCAGCCCGTAGATGATGCCGAAGGTGTCGCCGAACTCGTCGTTGAAGAACGGGCCGAGGACGCCGGCAGGCAGCGTATGGCGGATGTCGCCGACCGTCTTGCGGACCTGGTACCAGACATCGGCGACCTCGGCCGGCGGGGTGGAATCCTCCAGCACCACATAGATGACGGACTGGCCGGCCGTCGTCAGGCTGCGCAGGGAATCGAAGAACGGCACCTGCTGCAGCGCGCGCTCCAGCCGGTCGGTCACCTGGTCGCTCTGCTGCTCGATCGTCGCCCCCGGCCAGGCCGCGGTGACGAGCATGGTCTTGACCGTGAAATCCGGATCCTCGCTGCGGCCGAGGTTCCAGAAGGACAGCGCGCCGGCGATCGCGCCGAGCAGCATCAGGAAGATGATCAGGCCCTGGCGCCGGATCGCCCATTCGGAGAGGTTGAAGCCGCCGCTCATTCGAGGCTTCCTTCGAGCAGGCGCACCGGCATGCCCGGCCGCAACTGCTGGGCGCCGGCGACGACGACGTGGTCGCCGTCTGCGACGCCGGTCGTGACCAGGAAGTCCTGCGTCTCGAAACGAAGGACCGTCACCGGCACGAGCTTGGTCGTGCTGCTGCCGGGATCGACGATCCAGACCGCCGAGCCGCTGCCCTGGTTGAACAGCGCCGTCATCGGCAGGCGGGCCACGGGATCGCCCGCCTGGCGGACGCTGCCGCGCACGGCGCTGCCGAACCGGAAGTCCTCCGGCGGATTGTCGAGCGCGACGCGGATGGTGAAATTGCGGGTGATCGGATCGGCCACCGGCGAGATCTCGCGCACCCGCCCGCCCGCCGTGCTCTGCGGATTGCTGAGCAGGCGGACCTCGATCCGCATGTCGCGGCTTGCCGACTGGATCGCGCTCTCCGGCACCTGGAAGACGGCGTCCTTCTCCTCCATCCGGGCGACCCGCACCACCATCTGGCCGGCGCCGACGTTCTGGCCCGTCTCGGCGCCGACGGCGGTCACGACGCCGTCGGCGTTCGCCTTCACCGTGCGGTTGTCCAGATTGTTGTTGGCGACGCGGAGCGCGGCATTGGCCGCGTCCACGCTCGCCTGCGCGGTCGTCGCCTGGGCGATCGCGGCGTCGAGCGCCTGTCGGGTCGCCGTTCGCGGATAGAGCGACTGCAGCCGGTCGCGGTTCATGACCGCGTTGTCCAGGTTCGCACGGGCGGCGAAGACGTTGGCCTCGGCCTTGCGGACGGCGTCCTGCTGGTCCTCGGAATCGAGCTGGGCCAGCACGTCGCCGGCCTTGACGAGATCGCCGACGTCGACGGTCCGCTCGCGCACCTCGCCGCCCTGGCGGAAGCTGAAGTTGGTCTCGAATCGCGGCTGGACCTCGCCGACGAGGGAGCCGAACGTATCGTCCGGGTTGAAGGACACTGTGACCGTCTTGACGGGCCGCGGCGGCAGCTCCGCCTGCTCGTCCTCGCCTTGGCAGGCAGAGAGCAACAACAGCGCTGCGGCGAGCGACAGGCCGCGCAGCAGGGCACTTCTCGATGCGGAAAGCTTCGGCGTCATCGGGGCCTCATCTGGACGGGAGGTGGCTGCGCGCGGCGGCTGTCCGCGCGCAGGCTTGCGGGCGTCGTCAGTAGTCGACCGCGTCGCGGATGATCGGGCAGGTCATGCAGTGGCCGCCGCCACGCCCGCGGCCCAGCTCGGCGCCGGTGATCGTGATCACCTCGATGCCTTCCTTGCGCAGCAGCGTGTTGGTGTAGGTGTTGCGGTCGTAGGCATAGACGACGCCCGGTGCGGCGCAGACGAGGTTGGCGCCGCTGTCCCACTGGGTGCGCTCGCGCATGTAGTCGTTGCCGCCGGTTTCGACCACCCGCATCTTCTTCAGGCCGAGGGCGTCGCGCACCGTCTCGACGAAGGTGCCCTTGTCCTTGTGCAGCTCGACCCCGCCCTTGCCGTTCGGACGGTAGGAGAAGGCCTCGATGCCGTTGACGATGTCGGGATAGAGCAGCACGCAGTCGCGGTCGGCGAAGGTGAAGACGGTGTCGAGATGCATGGCCGCGCGCAGCTTCGGCATGGCGGCGACGATGACGCGCTCGGCCGCACCCTTCTCGAACAGGGCGGCTGCGACCTGGCTGATCGCCTGGCGCGAGGTGCGCTCGCTCATGCCGATCAGGACGTTGCCCTTGCCGATCGGCATGACGTCACCGCCCTCGAACGTCGCAAGGCCCCAGTCCTTCGTCGGGTCGCCCCACCAGACGTTGACCTTGCCGGCGAAGTCGGGATGGAACTTGTAGATCGAGGAGGTGAGGATCGTCTCCTCGTGCCGCGCCGGCCAGTAGAGCGCGTTCAGCGTCACCCCGCCATAGATCCAGCAGGTGGTGTCGCGCGTGTAGAGCGTGTTCGGCAGCGGCGGCAGCAGGTACTCGTTGACGCCCGCCGCATCGCGGATCAGCGCCAGCTGCTCGCCGCCGATCGCCTCGGGGAACTCGAAGGTCGACAGCCCGCCGATCAGCGTCTCGGCGAGCTCGCGGTTCGACAGGCCCTCCAGATAGGAGCGGACCTCGTCGAGAAGGCCGAGGCCGATCTGGTTGGGGGCGACCTGGTTGTCGAGGATCCATTTCTTGGCTTCGGGGATCGCCACCGTTTCGGCCAGCAGATTGTGCATCTCCACGACCTCGACGCCGCGGTCGCGCATCTTGGTCATGAAGTCGAAATGGTCGCGCTTGGCATTGTCGACCCAGAGCACGTCGTCGAACAGCAGCGCGTCGCAATTGCTGGGCGTGAGGCGCTGGTGCGCGCGCCCCGGGGCGCAGACCATGACCTTGCGCAACTGGCCGACTTCGGAATGGACGCCGAATGGAGTGTCTTGTGTCATGACGCTTCCGCCTTTCCGTTCAAGGTGTGATGGTGCCGGTGACCAGGCCGTAGAAGCCGATCAGGCCGGCGACGACCGTGACTGCGAACACGATGAGTTCTATCGGGGTGAACAGCTGCAGCTTCTGCTCGCGGCGCGCCCAGACGTAGAGAATGGTGCCGGGCACGAACAGCACCGCGACGAGCAGCACGTATTTGAGGCCCGCGGCAATGAACATGAAGATCGTGTAGACGACCGCGATCCAGGCGAAGACCTGGTCCCGGCCGCGCTCGTCGGGCGTGGTCTCGTAGCCGACGCCGCTGCGGGCGAGCAGCACACCGTAGCCGGCGACGAGCAGATAGGGCAGCAGCGAGGTGACGCTGGTCATGTCGAGCATGAAGTTGAACGCGTCCCGCGACCAGTAGGTGGAGATCACGAACAGCGACACGACGATGTTGGTCAGCCAGAGCGCGTTGGCCGGCACCCGGTTGTTGTTCTGTGCGGCGAAGAGCTTCGGCATGTCCTCGGACTTGGCCGCGGCAAAGAGGACTTCGGCGCAGATCAGCGACCAGGCGAGATAGGCGCCCAGGACCGACACCAGGACGCCGATGGAGATGAAGACGGCGCCCCAATGGCCGACCACCGCCTCGAGTACGGTGGCGAGCGACGGCTGCTGGACGGCCGCGATCGTCGACTGGGGCAGCGCCGCATAGGGCAGGAGCGTGACCGCGACCATCAGCCCGGTGACGCCGACGAAGCCCAGGATCGTCGCCGTGCCGACATCGGAACGCTTCTGGGCGAACCGCGAATAGACGCTCGCGCCTTCGATGCCGATGAACACGAACACGGTGATCAGCATGGTGTCGCGCACCTGCGCGATCAGCGGTTTTGCGGGCATGTCCGGGCCGCCGAAGAAGTTTTCGGCGAATTGCGCATAGTTGAAGACGAAGGCCAGTGCCAGGATGAACACGATGATCGGCACGATCTTGGCGATCGTGACGATCGTGTTGATGAACGCCGCCTGCTCGACGCCGCGCAGGATCATGAAGTGGAACGCCCAGATGCCGATCAGCGATACGATGATCGCAATGGTGCTGCTGCCGTCGCCGAAGATCTCGGGAAAGAACCGCCCGAGCGTCGAGCCGATCAGCACCCAGTAGAAGACGTTGCCGAGGCAGCTGCCGAGCCAGTATCCGAAGGCCGACAGAAAGCCCATGTAGTTGCCGAAGCCGGCCTTGGCGTAGGCGAACACGCCCGAATCGATGTCAGGCCGCTTTTCCGCAAGCGCCTGGAAGACGCGCGCCAGCATGTACATGCCGGTGCCGGCGATGGCCCAGGCGATCAGGGCGCCGAACGGGCCGGTGGCCGCCCCGAACCGCCCGGGCAGGTTGAAGATGCCGGCGCCGACCATGGAGCCCACGACCATGGCCGTGAGCGCGAAAAGCGAGAGTTTCTGCGTCGATTGCGATGCCATGATTCCCCCGATAAGTGCCTCAATTGTCCCGATGTTTCTGCTCAGGACCGGTGCGCTCGCTGAAATTAATAGGCGGAATAGCAATTCCTGTGATCAGCACAGAATCCCAAAACTATGCTGTGCGTTCAGAATTGGTGTTTCGCGCGAAGAAGCATCGGACAGTATGCAGACAAACAATGCATGTATCGCGTCGCGATCTACTGCCGCAGATTGTCATCTATGGATGCACCGACTGGCGTCGATGCTTCAGACGGCGGCGGCGCCCGTTGCGATCATGTAGATCCCTGCGCAGGCACCGAGCACGGCCAGGCTGAACAGGACGAGTTCGGCAAGGGTGAAGACGCGCGCACCCTGTTCGCGGCGCGCAAGGATGTAGAGGATCGTGCCGGGGCCGTAGATGACGGTGGTCAGCAGCAGGTGCTGGGCGCCGGCGGCGTAGATCAGGCCCGCGGTATAGATCGTGGCGATGCCCGCCTGCACCAGATTGGCGCGACGGTCCGACGGATCCCGGTCATAGGTCTCGCCGCGATAGGCGAGCTTGAGGCCGTAGGCGGCGACGAGGAAATAGGGGATCAGGATCATCGAGCTCGTCAGTTCGAGCGCCAGGCGGAAGGCGTATTGCGTGAACAGCGTCAGGATCAGGAAGAGCTGGACGACGATGTTCGTCAGCCAGAGCGCGTTGGAAGGGACGCCGCGCGCGTTCTCATGGCTGAGGAAGCGGGGCATCGTTTCGAACTTCGAGGCCGAGTAGAGGATCTCGGCTGCGAGCAGCACCCAGGAGATGTAGGCGCCGGCCACCGAGATCAGCAGGCCGATGCTGACGAAGACGGCACCCCACGGGCCGACGACCGCCTCCAGGACGCCCGCCATCGACGGATTGCGCAGGGCGGTGAGTTCCGGCCGCAAGAGGACGCCGTAGGACAGAAGCGTCACCAGGACCATGAGGCAGAGCACGCCCAGGAAGCCCATGAGTGTTGCAAGCCCGACGTCCGAGCGGCGCCGGGCATAGCGCGAATAGACGCTCGCACCCTCGATGCCGACGAAGACGAAGACGGTCACGAGCATCGTGGCCCGGACCTGGCCGGCGATGCCGGCGAGGCTGACGTCGTCGTCGCCCCAGAAGCTCTCCGCGAACGTGTCGGTATCGAGGTTCAGGCCGACGAGGATGATGAAGAGAACGATCGGGATGATCTTCGCCAGCGTGACGACGTTGTTCAGGGCGGCTGCTTCCTTGATGCCGCGCAGGATCAGCGCATGCATGAGCCAGAGGAGCGCAGACGAGACGACAACGGCGGTCACCGTGTTGCCGTCGCCGAACACGGGGAAGAACAGCCCGAGCGTGGAGTTGATCAGCACGAAGTAGGAGACGTTGCCGAGAAGGGCCGCGGACCAGTATCCGAGCGCGGAGAGGAAGCCGGGGTAGTTGCCGAACCCGGTCTTGGCGTAGGCGTAGATGCCGGCGTCGAGATCGGGCTTGCGGCGCGACAGCGTCTGGAAGACCAGCGCCAGCATCAGCATGCCGATGCCGGCGATCGCCCAGGCGACGAGGGCGCCGAACGGCCCGGTCGCCCGCCCGAACGCCTGCGGCAGGGAAAAGATACCGGCGCCGACCATCGAGCCGACCACCATCGCCGTCAGCGTCCACAACGAGAATTTCTGCGGCGTATCCTGCGCCATGCTCGTCCATCCTCGTTGCGCGCAAGCGGTTTTTCGAAACCGGCCACCGGCGATCCTGCAACATCGTTGCCGCGGTGTAATTGGCGCACCGTCCCGGGATTTGGCCTGCAGTCTCACAATGGGAATTATTTCCACTCTATCGAGGTCGATGATCATCCGGCTTCTGCGGTTGCCGAGCGGGCGGCGGGATGCTCTAAATCTCCGTCATGTGACTCGAACCCCGGCGCCGGATGATGCCAGCGAAGCGCGTGCTTGCATTCGTGATGATGGTTACAGCGCTCGTCGGCTGCGGCGGACCGCGCGCGGTGACCGGTCTTCCGGCCGACAGCACCGGTCCCGGCTCGAAGGCGGTGGTCCCGATCTTCCTTGCGACCTCGCGGGAGCGTTCGGACGATCCGGCCAAGCCCTATTCCGCCGGACGTTCGCAGGAGCTGAATTTCGCCGCGTTCGACATCGGCATCCCGGCCGGGCACCGGCCGGGCCGCGTCGAGACGAGCGGCCGCGCTCCGGATCCCGAGCGCCATTTCACGGCACTCTCCTACGCCCCGATTGCCGACCGCCGCGCCTTCGTCGCCGCGCTCGATGCCGCGCTGGAGCAGCGCAGGCCGGAGAGCCGCGAGATCTTCATCTTCGTCCACGGCTACAACAACAACATCGCCGAGAGCCTGTTCCGCAACGCGCAACTCACCCACGACTACGCCATGGGGTCGGTTTCCCTGCACTATGCCTGGCCGTCGGGCGCCTCCATCCCGCTCTATGTCTTCGATCGCGACAGCGCCATCGTCGGCCGCGGCGGGCTTGCCGAGACGATCGCGATCGCCGCCGAGACGAAGGCTGCGAGGATCGTGCTTCTCGGTCATTCCATGGGCGCCTATGTGGTGATGGAAGCCCTCCGGGACCTCGCGATGAGCGGCAGGGAACGCGTCCTGAAAAGGCTCGGCGGCGTGGTGCTGGCTGCACCCGACATCGACATCGACGCCTTCCAGAGCCAGGCCGACGACATCGGCACGCTGCCCCAGCCCTTCACCATCGTCGTATCGCGCCGCGATCGCGCGCTCGGCTTCTCCCGACGGATCGCGGGCGGTCATCCGCGCGTCGGCAGCGGCGCCGACATCGCCTTCCTGCAGTCGCGCGGCATCACCGTGCTGGACGTCTCGGATGTCGACGGCGGCAGCCACAGCGTCTTTGCAAGCTCGGAGACGCTGATGAAGCTGATCGACAACAGCCGCCTGATGCGGGCGACGCTGGAGGACGAGCAGGCGGCGACGTCGCCCACCGCCCTTGCGGCCGGTGCCGCGGCCGTCGGAGAGGCGACGTCGCTGACGGTCTTCCTGCCGGCGCGGCTGATCGGCCGGCTCGCCACCGTACCGCCGGCACAATAGGCGGACGCCCTCTTGGGGTGCTGCGGCCGGCGTCGAATGGGACGCTGTGCCATGTACAACCCTGTTGCCGCGTGCATCATGACCGCATCGTCGCAATCCGTGCGCCCTTTTCGGAGTGGATGGCCCGTGTCACCGGTGGAGGAAGAGAGCCAGCGTGCACCGAACGCCCTGCCGGGGGGACTTGCGGCCCTGTGGCTGCTGCTCCTGGTGCTCTGGATCGTCTTCAACGCCTCGGCGGCGCCCGCCATCCTTCTCGTCGGGGTCCTGGCGGCCGGCGTCATCGCATGGATCTTCACCACGCGAAGTGCGGTCTGGAGCGACGTGCGCCTGACGCCGCTGAGGCTCTACCATTTCCTTTGCTACGCGGGCGTCTTCCTGGTCGAAATGGTCAAGGCGAACCTCGGCATGCTGCGCTACGTCTACGCGCCGCGCATCGACATCCACCCCGGGATCGTCCGGATCGACCTGCGGCTCAGCTCGCCGATCGGGCGCCTGGCGCTCGCCAATTCGATCGCGCTGACGCCCGGATCGCTGGTGATGGACATCGACGACGATGCGCTCTTCATCCACTGGCTGGACGTCAGGACGACGGATGCCGAGCTGGCGACCGAAATGATCGCCGGCGCATTCGACAAGCATCTGGGGAAGGTCTTTGGCTGACGCGATCCTCATGCTGGCCGGACTCCTGATCTTCTTCAGCATCGTGTTTTCCGTGCTGCGGCTGATCCTCGGCCGGACGGTCGTGGACCGCGTCGTCGCGATCGATACGCTGACCGTGATCTCGCTGTCGCTCCTGGCGCTCTACGCCCATCTCTCCGGGCGCTTCGTCTACCTCGACGTGGCGCTGGTCTACGGGCTCCTGAGCTTCCTGGCCGTGCTCGCCCTGGCGCGCTTCCTGGAAAGGGGGCGGTAGCCATGCTGCAGGAATTGCTCGTCATCCTGATCTGCATCAGCATCATCGTCAGCGGGCTACTGGCCGTGACCCTGCGCGGGCTGACGGCGGCGATGGTCAGTTCGGGCCTGGCAAGCCTGTTTGCGGCCGTGTCCTATGTCCTGCTCGCCGCGCCCGACGTCGCGATGGCGGAAGCGGCGATCGGGGCGGGGCTTTCGACGCTGGTCTTCCTCCATGCGATCCGCCGGACGAGCGCGGGAAAGGAGGAGTAGGAGGTGACGGAAACGATCGGCAGCATCATCATCCTCGCCGGCGCATTCTTCCTCTTCTCCGCAGGCGTCGGCCTGCTGCGCATGCCCGACACCTATACGCGCATCCAGGCGGGCACCAAGGCCTCCACCCTCGGCAACATCCTGGTCCTGGCCGGCCTCGGTTTCCATCATCCCGACTGGGCGCTGAAGCTGCTGGTGATCGCGGCCTTCGTCCTCTTGACCAACCCGCTCTCGTCGCATGCCCTGTCCCGCGCCGCCCATGCCATCGGTGTTCCATTGGCTCCGTCGACCGTCGTGGATGCGCTGGCGGAGCGCAACCGCGCGCGCGCCGAAGAGAAGCGATCGTCATGAAGAGGATCCGGGCTGCAATCGTCGTCCTCCTCTTTGGCGCGGCCTTCGCCGGGCTCGCCGTCGGCTACAGCGAACGCACCGTGCCGTCCGCGCTGGCGATGCGGTATCTGCAGGAGGTTCCGGCAGAACTCGGCGCCGCCAATGTCGTCACCGGCATCCTCATCACCTATCGCGGCTTCGACACGCTGGGCGAGGTCGCCGTGCTGTTCATGGTCGCCGCCAGCGTCGGCATGCTGCTTTCCGCCGGGGCCGGCCGGCGTGCCGTTCCGGCAGGCGCCAGTGCCCCTCCGGCCCGGCCGCCGAGCGAGTTGGTGGTCAACGGTGCGGAAGTCGTCCTGCCCGTGGCGTTCCTGTTCGGCGCCTATGTCATCGTCAACGGCCATCTTTCGGCAGGCGGCGGTTTCCAGGGCGGGGCAGTCGTCGCCTCCGGGGTCGTCCTGCTCGTTCTCGCGCGGCCGTCGGTCGCGCTGCACCACGGTTTCCTGAGCGTGACGGAGTCGCTCGCCGGCGTCTTCTACGTCGCGCTCGGCATTCTCGGGCTGATCTTCGCCGGCGGCTTCCTCGACAGCCACATCCTGCCGCGCGGCGAATTCGGCGCGTTTATCAGCGCCGGCGCCATTCCGCTGATTTCGGCGCTCCTCGGCATCAAGGTCGCAGCCGAGCTCAGCGTCATCATCGATCGCTTCCGCAGTTGAGCGGGGCAGGAGGGGCGATGGGGCTGCCGATTTCACATCTGCTTCTGGTGACCGGCCTCGTGCTGATGCTGATCGGGATGTGGGGCGTCTTGGTGCATCGGAACATCCTGCGCATCATCATCGGCTTCTCGCTGTTCGGCACCGGCACGCATATCGTCATCGTCGCGACAGGTTATGTCACCGGCGGGACGGCGCCGATCATCGACGCCGCGCTTCCGGCAGGTGCTGCGGGTGCCCGGGCCGTGGATCCCATCCCCTCCGCCCTCGTGGTGACGGCGATCGTCATCGGCTTTTCGGTGACGGCGGTGATGCTGTCCTACGCGATCCGGCTCTACGCGGCGCGCAAGACACTCTCCATCGACGCGTTCACGGAGCAGAAATGGTAGAGGGGCTTCTCCAGCCTTTGAACATCTTCCTGCTCGGACTGGGCGGCGGCTTCCTGATCCCGCTGCTCCATCGGCTGTCGAAGCGTCTGCCCGCCACGGCGTTCTGGGTGAGCCTCGCCGGCATGACGCTCGTGTCCGGCGTTTGCCTCTGGCGCCTTCTCGGCGGCGCGGACGCCTTCGAAATCCGGACTGCCGGAACCGCGCCGCCGCTGGCGATCAGCCTGCGGCTGGGCCTGGCGGAGGGGTTCTTCGCCTTCTGCGTCAACCTCGCGGCCCTGCTCGGCGCCTGGCAGCTTTGGCCCCGCCTGCGCGACAGCTACACCTTCCTGCTGCTGTTTCTGATCCTCGTCATGGGCATCAACGGCATGATCATGACGCGCGACCTCTTCAACCTGTTCGTCTTTCTCGAGATCGTATCGATCGGCACCTATGGCCTGTTCGGCCTCGGGCAGACGCCGGCGGCCGTGGCGGGCGCGTTCAAGTACATCATGGCGACCGTGCTCGCCTCGTCGTTCTTCCTGCTCGGGGCGGCCTTGCTCTATCATGTGACGGGAACGCTCAGCATCGACGAGATGGTCATGCGGCGCGACCTGATCGCGGGCCCCGTCGGTTTGACCGCGCTCGTCCTGGTGCTTTCCTGCCTCATCGTCGAGCTGAAGCCTTTCCCGGCGAACGGCTGGGGGCTCGACGTCTACGAGACGGCGCCTGCCGGCGTGGCGGCGCTCGTCTCCGTGGGCGTCTCGGCCGGCGTGTTCTTCGCGCTCTTCAAGCTGATGCCGCTCTTTGCCGCGCATCTGACGCTGATCGCGTTCTCGGCCGCCGTGACCTTCCTCCTCTCCAATCTGGTGGGCCTCAGGCAGACGAACGTCCAGCGCATGCTCGGCTGTTCCTCGATCGCGCAGATGGCGCTGCTGGTGCTGGCGCTGGCACTGCTGTTGCGGCAGGGCGCCGACGACGCGCTGGCGCTCGTGGTCGGCGGGCTCTTCTTCAGCCACCTGTTCGCCAAGGCGGGGTTGTTCTGGCTTGCGGGCGCCGTGCGGCGTGAAAGGATCCGGGACTGGAACGTCCTGGCGGCGGGGCCTTCCTTCCTTCTGGTCTTCTGCTGCCTGCTCGTGGCGATCGCGGGCCTGCCGCCCTTTCCCGGCTTCTGGGCGAAGTGGGAACTGGTGCTGAGGCTTGCGCGGGAGGGCGGTTACGCGTGGATCGCGGTGGTCCTCATGGGCTCCCTGCTGGAGGCCGCCTACCTGTTCCGGTGGTTCGGCCGCGCCATCAAGGCCGGCCGCAGGGACACCGGCGGCCCGCTCTCACACGGGCGGCTGTTTCCGGCCGCAGCCTGCGTCGCGCTTCTGGTCATGGGCGGCGGCGTCGCCGCCTCGGCAGCCGGGATCACCTCCCTCTGGGTCTACACACCGTTAGCGGCAGGGGGGCTCCTGGTTGCGGCCGAGGGCCTGCCGGGACGGGCAAAATGCGGATTGATGCTGCTGGCGGTCGCCGTCCTCGGGGTCTGGATGGCGCAGGGCACCGGCGGCATCAACGGCCTGTTCGCGACGCTTCTGCTTTCCGGCGGGCTGGTGATCGCCGCGGCCGGTCTCTACCGCCGCGACGCACGGCCCGGTTACTATCCGCTGATGGCGGTGCTTCTGCTGTCGATCGTCGCGCTGCTGCGGGCCTCGACGAGCCTGGAGTTCTTCTTCGCCTGGGAACTGGTGACGCTGGCGTCGTTCTTCATGCTTGCGCTCGCGCCTGCCGCGCGCGGGGTCGTGCTGCAGTACCTGCTGTTCTCGCTGGCGTCCGCCTTCGTGCTTCTCGTGGGGCTTGCGGTCGCGGCGTCTGCGACGGGCACCACCAGCCTCTCTTCGTTCCTCGCCGCCGGTCCGGTCGCCGCGCCGGCATTCGTGCTGATCGCGCTCGGGTGCATGGTCAAGATCGGCGTCATCGGCGTTCATGTCTGGTTACCCGCAGCTTACGCAAGGGCGGACGACGATTTCTCCGCCATGCTGTCCGCCGTCGTCGGAAAGGTGGCCGTCTTCGGCCTGTTCATGGCCGCCTATCTGGCGACGCGCGCGGAAGCAGGGCTCGAGCTTGCGCGCATTGTCGGCTGGATCGGCATGCTGACGACGGTGGTTGCCGCCCTTCTCGCGCTCCAGCAGGCCGACATGAAACGGATGCTCGCCTATTCCAGCCTCAGCCAGACCGGCTACATCGTCACCGCCGTGGCGTTGATCAGCCATCTCGGCTGGGTGACGGCGCTCTACCTCGTCGCCAACCATCTGATGGTCAAGGGCATCCTGTTCCTCGCGGCGGCCGCGGTGATCGAGCGAACCGGCCTCAGGCGGCTGGAGGCGTGCGGCGGGCTGGCGAGGCGGATGCCGCTGACCTTTTCGGTGGCGGTCATTGCGCTGGTCTCCATGTCGGGCCTGCCGCCGCTCGCCGGCTTCGGCGGGAAGTGGCTGCTCCTGAGCGCGATGATGGAGCGGGGCTGGTACGGGCCGCTGGCTCTCGGGATCCTCGCGACCCTGGTCGGTCTGCTCTACATGGTTCGTTTCGGCCACGCGGTCTTTCTCGGCCCGCTGAAGCCGGAGCGTGGAGCGGTGCGCGAGGCGCCGGCAGCGCTGCTGGTCCCGCAGTTCGTGCTGGTTGCCGGCATCCTGCTGCTGTCGTTCTTCACCAAGCTGTTCATGGATCCGGTTTCGGCCGCGATCGACCCGCAGTTCGCCTCGACCCTCGTCTGGCAGGGCATGTCGCTGGAGCTGATCTATGCCTACTGGAACCCGGCGAGGGCGATGGCGGGCGCCGTCGGCCTGGCACTGGTCGGCGCGGTGGTGCTGTGGCTCTCCTACAGGATCGGGCGCCGGCCGTCGCAGTCTGGCGGCCTTGCGCGGTTCTTCCGCTACTACCGGCCGCTGCTCGCGCCGGTGCTGGCATCGCATGCCGAGCGCTTCTGGGACGCGGTGTCGGTCGTATTCGGTGCGGCCGCCGGGGCGGCGCGACGGGTCTATGGCGGCAACGGCCAGACCTATGCGATCCAGGTGCTGGCCTATGTGCTGGTGCTCTATTTCTTCGTCGTGGCCTATCCGCTGCTGCAGTCCCGGTAGGGGGCGGGAAAGACCCCCTCGATTTTACAGGACCGCCTTTGCGGGCTAACGTTGGGGATCGTGGGCCGAAGATGAAGCATTCAACGAGCAGGAAAGGAAGAGAAATGCGCAAGTTATCCCTTTTACTCGTTCTGGCCGCGATTGCTGCCACCGGCTGCACGCCGACCGAAAGAGGCGCCGGCATCGGTGCGGCAACCGGTGCGGTCATCGGCGGTGCCGTCACCGGCAATGTCCGGGGCGCCGCAGTCGGCGCTGCCATCGGCGGCGTCTCGGGTGCGGTGATCGGCAATGTCGCCGGCCGGCCGGGCCAGTGCTACTACCGCGACCGATACGGCCGCCGCTACATCGCGGCCTGCCCGGGCTAGCCGCCCGAAGGGGTTCGCCTGTCGCCGGCGGCGCGTCATGCCGCCGGGGACAGGGCGGCCCCGCGCGGGTACCCTCGACCGAAAACGGGGACCTCGCGCCGATAGCCTCGGTCCGGCCAGTCGCCGATCGCAGATGCATCCGTCACGCAAGTCCGAGCTTCCAGGAGGCCGCATTGAGCCGGTTCATCGTCTCGTCACTCTTCGTCGCCCTTCTCGCCATGCCGCCGGTGTTGGCGCCTGCCCCCGCCGAGGCGGTGACGATCAACATCCATATCGGCAGCAATGTCAGCGGCGGGCGCTCCATCAGCTGCCGCGAGGGCCAGAGGCGGTTGCGAAACCGCGGATTCCGCGATGTGCGGAAGGTCGATTGCCGTGGCCGCTTCTTCGTCTACAGGGCCTGGCGGGGCGCGAGCCGCTACGAGATCGCCGTCAACCGCCACAACGGTCGCGTCGTTGACGTGCGCCGCCTGCGGCGGCGGTAGCAGGGGGTCGCCGCGCCAGTCCCGACAGGCCGGTTCCGGGCCGGGCGCCCTGCGTCATGGGTCGGCCGGCGCCGGGACGTCGGTTTTCGGCGGCTCGCCGGACAGCAGCGTGGCGATCCATCGGGTCGTCTCGATCCGCGAACCGTACTCGATCAGGCCGATCAGGATGGGCACGCCGATGAACGCACCGGGCAGCCCCCACATGAAGCTCCAGAAGAACACGGCGAAGATCACCGCAAAGGGCGAGATCGCCAGCGAGGCGCCGGTCAGGCGCGGCTCGAAATAGCTGCCGATCACGAACTGGATCACGTTCAGGCCGGCGAACACCACGACGGCTGATTGCCAGGTGTCGAACTGGGCGATGGCGAAGAGGGTGGGGAAGGCGGTTGCGATGAAGGGGCCGAGGAAGGGGATGTAGTTCAGGGCGAAGGCGATCGCCCCCCAGGCGGCGGCCAGTTCCAGCCCGACGACGCTGGCGAAGATCCAGACGACCAGCCCGGTCAGAACGCTTGCGAAGGTACGCACGGCCATGAAGCGCCTGAGCTTGGCGGCGATCCGCAGGTTGGCTTCCAGGATCGTCGCCCCGAGCGGCTGGATGCTCGGCAGCATCAGCCGGCGCTTGAAATCCTCGACTTCGAGCAGCCCCAGCAGAACCGAGATGAAGATCACGAGCGTGAAGCCGGCGAAGCTGTTCATCCGCCCTGCCACCCCCTGGAGCATGCCGACAAGCCAGCCGACGTTGAACCGCTCGGACAGCGGGCCGGCAATGGCGATGCCGTGTTCCTCTAGCCATTGCGACCAGTCGAGGTAGATCGCCTGGAACCGGCCGGCGTTGATGAACAGCCAATGTCCCAGCACGCTCAGCCCCCAGGCGATCGCCGAGCCGACCGCGACGACGGCGATGATGGTGACGGTGAGCGTGATCAGGAGCGCCAGCAGGCGCGGCATCACGCGCTGCAGTGCGGCCTGCATCGGCCAGATCAGCGCGATGGCGAGGATCGAGAAGGCCAGCGGTACGAAGACCGATTGCGCCACGTAGAGAAGCGCCAGGGTGAGCACGCCGGCCGTCACCAGCGCCGTGATGCGTCCTTCATCCAGTTTCATCATGCCGCGTCCCCTCCCGTGCCGGTGATCGGCAGCACCCGAAGGAGATTACGCAGCGTTCGGGGAGAACTGCAACGTGCCCGGGAAGCATTTCGTCGACCCGGTGTGGACCGCCGCAATATCCGGTCGTCTCTCATCCGCTCGACGCCCCGGTCCTGGCGCTGTTTGTCAACCGCGCGCGCCTTCCTTGGTCTGCAGCCAGGTACGGATGAGGTGGCGGTAGCGCTGCCCGTCGAAGCTCGGGAAATGGCCGCCGTGGACGATGCGCACCGGGTAGTCCAGCAGGCGCTTCATCGAGGCGAGGTAGTCGGCAGCATCGGAGTGGTAGGTGTCCTCGATCAACGGGCCGTCATAGAGGATGTCGCCGGAAAAGAGGATGCCGGTCGCCTTCTCGAACAGGGCGATCCCGCCGGGCGAGTGGCCGGGCGTGTGGATCACCTCGAAATGCCGGTCGCCGAGATCGATCACGTCGCCGTCCGCAAGGATCCGCGTCGCCGGTGCCGCCTTCACCGCATAGCATTTCGAGCAGTAGGGTTCCGGCGGAAGCGCGTCGAAGATCTCGTCGGTGACGTAGGGATCGGCGAGCGTGTTGGCGCGGGTGGGATGCGCGAGCAGATCGGCCTCGGCTGTGTGGACGGCGCGGCAGTCGAATTCGTGGTGGCAGCCGATGTGGTCGAAATGGGTGTGGCTGGCGACGGCGGTCAGCGGCCGCTCCGTCACCAGCGGCACCCATTGCCTGAGCGAGACGACGCCCATGCCGCTATCCACCAGCATGTCGGCATCGCGGCCGCGCACGTGCCAGATGTTGCAGCGGTAGAACTCCTTGATGTGCGGCTCGCAGATGAAGGTGACGTCGCCATCGAGACGCCGGACCGCATACCAGTCTTCGGGGGCCATGCGCTGCATGCTCACGCCTCCCTGGTCTCGGGCAGGGCGGTGACGCCCGCAGGGTCGAAGGAAAGCGCGATCCGATCGCACGGCGCGATCGTTGCGGTCGGCGGCAGGTGCGCCACGAACCTCTTCTCCGGCGAGGCGACCGGCACGAGATGGCAGCGGTAGTGGGTGCCGAAGAAGGAGACGTCGCTGACGACCGCCTCGCTGAGGCCGGCGACGGCGCGCTGGTCGACGGCGCGGAAATGTTCGGGACGGATGCAGATCGTCACCCGCGCGCCGGCCTGCGGCCGGGCAATCGTGAAGTTGGCGATCGGCAGCACGATCGGGCCGATCCCGGTCTCCACCTCGGCGGTATCGCAGTCGACGCGACCGACCCGGCCGTCCAGAAAATTGACCTCGCCCATGAAGCCGGCGGCGAAGATCGACTTCGGCCGCATGTAGATGTCCGACGGGGGACCGAAATCCTCCACCCGGCCACGGTTCATCACGACGATGCGGTCGGCGATCGCCATCGCCTCCTCCTGGTCGTGGGTGACGTGGACGAAGGTGGTGCCGACGCGCTTCTGCAGCGCCTTCAACTCATCCTGCATCTGCCGCCGAAGTTTGAGATCGAGCGCGCCGAGCGGTTCGTCGAGCAGCAGCACGTCCGGGTCGACCGCCAGCGCGCGGGCCAGCGCCACGCGCTGGCGCTGGCCGCCGGACAGCTCGTGCGGCTTCTTGCGGGCGGACGATTTCAGGCCGACCAAGTCGAGGAAACCGGCCGCCTTCGCCTCCCGGCTGGCCCTGTCCATCCCGCGCATGCGCAGGCCGAAGCCGACATTGTCGATCAGCCGCATGTGCGGAAAGAGGGCGTAGTCCTGGAACATCGTCGTCGTCGGCCGCCGTGCCGGCGGAACGCCCGCCATGTCGCGGTCGCCGATCTTCACCGTGCCGCTTGTCGGCGTGAGAAACCCGCCGAGGATGGACAGCAGCGTCGTCTTTCCGCAGCCGGACGGGCCGAGCAGTACGATGAACTCGCCGGCGGCGATATCGAGCCAGACGTCGTCGAGCGCCTTGAAGGTGGCGAAGGTCCGCGTGAGGTTCCTGATCGATACGGATGCGGTCATGTCTTGCGGCTCCTGCCGAAGAGAGCGAGTTCGAGGACGACCAGCACGACGATCGAGGCGAGGAACACGAGAGATCCGATGGCATTGGTCTTCGGGTTCAGGCCCGAGCGCAGCATGCTCCAGATCTCCACCGGCAGCGTCACCTCGAAGCGTGACAGCAGGAAGGCAATGATGAACTCGTCCCAGCTGAAGGTGATGGAGAGGAAGAAGGCGGCCATGATCGAGGGCATCAGCATCGGGGCCGTCACCAGCGCCATGACCTTGATGTCGCTGGCGCCGAGGTCGCGCGCGGCGCGCTCGATATTGACATGATGGTCGCCCATCGAGGCATAGATGATGGCAAAGCAGAGCGGCAGGTTGATCACGACATGGCCGATGCCGACCGTCCAGAGCGACAGCGGCACCTGCAGCGCGTTCAGCACCACCAGCAGCCCGAGCGCGATGATCAGGTAGCTCACCGTCATCGGGGCAATGAGCAGCCCGCGCATCAGCGCCGAGCCGGGCAACCGGTAGCGCGCCAGCGCATAGGCGGCGAGGAAGCCGAGCAGGCAGGCGACGAGCGAGGAGAGGATTGCGACCAGCAGCGAATTGCCGAGCGCGGCCATCAGCTTGCCGTCGGCGAAGACGGCCTCGTACCATTGCAGCGAGAAGCCGTTGAACGGCGGCACCGGCAGGCGGCCGTCCTGGAAGGAGAACAGCACCAGGACCGCGACCGGCAGGAAGATGAAGACGTAGAGGGCGGCGAGATAGAGCCAGCTTGCGAGCGATGCGAGCAGTCGCCGCACGCCGCCGGCGGGGAATGTGATATCGCTCGATCGTGTTTCGCCGGGCCGTGCCATGGTCTCAGGCCCTCTCGATCTTCAGCCAGCGGGCGCAGGCGATGTAGGCCACCGTCACCGCCAGCATCAGGATGATGGAGAGGGCTGCCGCCATCGGGAAGTCGGCGCGGCGGCCGATCTGCAGCATGATGATCTGCGGCAGCACCAGTTCGTTGTTGCCGCCGAGGATCTGCGGGGTGATGTAGTCGCCGATGCAGAGCACGAAGGTGAGGAAGGCGCCGGTCATGATGCCCGGCAGCGTCAGCGGCAGGATCACGTGCCGGAAGGTCTGGAAGCCGTTGGCGCCGAGATCGGCCGCCGCGCGGCGATAGTTCGGCGAGAGCTGGATCAGGTTGGAATAGATCGTCAGCGTCAGGAGCATGACGAAGAAATGCACGAAGCCGATGACGGTCGCCGTGCGGTTGCTGGCGAGTTCCAGCGGCTCGGAGATCAGCCCGATGCCGAGCAGAGCCTGGTTGATGACGCCGCCCTTGGAGAGCACCAGCAGCCAGGAATAGGAGCGCACCACGTAGCTCGTCCAGAACGGCAGGATCGCCAGGATCAGCGCCATGCGCTGCCAGCGTTTCGGCACGCGCTCGGCGATGATCCAAGCGAGCGGATAGGCGAGCAGGACGGAGAGCGCCGTCACCGTCAGCGTGATCTCCAGCGAATTCGTCAGGCCCTTCAGCAGCGCGCCTTCGGTGAGGAACCGGGCGTAGTTGTCGAGGTTCCAGGCCCGGACGATGTCGCGGCCCTGCCGCGACCACAGGCTCATCGCCACCATGTAGACGAACGGCACGACGAAGAACGCAAGGGTCCAGATGAAGGCCGGGGCGACGAAGCCCCAGGCCTTGCGGCGTTCCCTGTCTTCAAGCGTGGCGGTGGTCATGGCCGAGGGTATCACTGTTTGCAAGGCGCCGGCGCAACTCTTCCTCCGTTCAACGGTGCAAGGGTCGCGGCCCGGATTTGGCGATCAGGGGCGGGCAACGCCCCCGATCGGGCCGTTCGGTCCGGTTCGCGCCCCGCGGATGCGGCAGGCGTCACTGCTGCATCATGTTGGTCCAGGCGTCCTGCATCTTCTGGTCCAGTTCGGCGCTCGGAACCGGATAGAGCTGGGTGTTCTGCAGATAGCCCGCCTGGTCGTCCCATCGCAGCGCCTGCTTCTGCTCGGGCGCCAGATGCTCGCCGGCCTTCTGGTTGGTCGGCATGCCCCAGTAGCAGGACGAGGTGGCGAGCCGCGCCTGGCCCTCCGGGCTCATGATGTACTGGACGAATTTCAGGGCGAGGTCCGGCTTGGCCGAATCCTTCATGACGGCGATCGACTGCGCCCAGCGGACGGCTCCCTGCTTCGGCACGATCCAGTCGAGGTTGGGCTTGTCCTTGGCGAGCGAGGCGGTGATCCATTCGCCGCCGCCGACGAGGATGTCGACCTCGCCGGTCGCAAGTGCCGTCTGGGACGAGATGACGTCGCTGACCTGCTTGGAGACCGCCTTCATCGCCGACAGCTTCTCCTCGATCGCCGGCATGTCAGCCTCGGAGAGCTCGGCGGTCTTCTTGCCGAGGCCCAGCTGCACCAGGCCGATCATCGGCAGGTAGTAGTCGTAGAGCGCGATGCGGCCCTTGTACTTGTCCGACCAGATGACGGAAAGGTCCTCCATGTCCTTCGGGTCGACCTTCGTCTTGTCGTAGGAAATGGTGTTGTAGCCGAACTTTTCGGTCACGGCATAGGTCTTGCCGTCCTTGGTGTTGTTGGCCTCCATCCGCAGTTCGGGGAACAGGTCGGCGGACGGCAGGGCGTCGGCCGGCATTTCACCGAGGAGACCCATGTCTATGACGCGGTGAACGTCGACGGCGTCGATCACCATCACGTCCCAGTCCCCGGGGCGCGACTGCTCGAGGATCGAGATGCCGGCGCCGGTGCCCTCGTATTCCTTCAGGTTGACCTTGACGTCGTTGGCCTTCTCGAACGGCTCGATCAGGGCCGGATCGGTGTGGTCGCACCAGACAAGCGCGTTGAGTTCTTCCGCCGCAGCCGCCTGCCCGGCAAGAAGTGCAACGAAAGCAACGGCTGCAGTGGTGCTGAAAAGTCGGTGTGCGGTGGAGCCCGCGCTAGATCTGGTCATCTTCGTCCCTCTGGTTTTGGCGCTCGTTTTGGCGCCTTTACAAAAAGACTGAATGAATTCATTTTTTAAGTCAATCTGAAAACCGAGGCGGTTCAAGAAGGGGCGAGGCGTTTGACGGGACTGCGCGCAAGACAGAAGGCGGACAAGAACCGGCGGATCCTCGAGGCTGCCACGGGCCTCTTTCGCGAGGTGGGCTACGATGCCGCGCGCATCGAGGACATCGCGGAACGCGCCGCCGTTTCGGTCGGGACGTTCTACAACTACTACCAGAGCAAGGGCGACATGCTTCTCGCCACCGTCGCCATGGAGGTCGAGGAAGTGATCGATGCCGGCCGCTCGATCGTCAGTGATCCGCCGCGGGACGTGCTGTCGGCGGTGAGCCGGCTCATCGACCAGTACTACGACCATTCGCTGGTCTATCTCAGCAAGGAGATGTGGCGCACGGCGATGGCGATCTCGATCCAGCAGCCGGAGAC
Organism: Hyphomicrobiales bacterium; assembly: GCA_900469965.1. Taxonomy (GTDB): domain Bacteria; phylum Pseudomonadota; class Alphaproteobacteria; order Rhizobiales; family Rhizobiaceae; genus Mycoplana. The sequence goes on from UBZP01000017.1 coordinate 238,395, forward strand.
ACCGTTTTCCAGACGTTATACCGATCTCGACAGGGCCCTCTGTGCCCAGGTCTCGACGCTGGTGCGCAATCTGCAGGCCAGGGGCGCCGTTCGCGAGGGGATCGATACGGCCGCCGTCGGCGCGATGTTCTTCAACAATCTCAACATGATGTTCACCGACTTCGTGCGCGACGAAGCCATGACGCTCGAACGGCTGAAGCACGAGGTGGCCCGCCAGAACCGGCCGCTGGCGACGCTGATCAGCGTCGGGGCAGACTAGGGGCGTCGCGCTCGGGACATCTGCGACAGCCATCCTGCGAGCGCAGCCCTACCGGGCGAGCGCGCCGATGACCCGCGCTCCCCGATGGGGAGCCGGCCCTACTCGGTATAATACTTGGCGTAGTGCTTGCGGTATTTCTCCGAGCCGCCGCTGTCGCCATAGGTCGGCAGCTGCTCCATGTCGGTCTTGTTCAGCACCACGCCGAGGATCTTGGCGTTGATGTCGATCTCCGCCTCGAGGAGATCGCGAACGAGGCGCGCCGGCGTCTTTCCCCATTCCAGCACGAGGATGAAGCCGTCGGCATGCTGGGCGAAGGCCTTCGCGTCGACGACCGGGCCGAGCGGCGCAAGGTCGACGACGGTGTAGTCGAAGGTCTTGCGCGCATTCTCCATCAGCGTCCCCATCCCCGCCGAGGCAAAGATCTCGTTCGTGTAGTGGAACTGCTCGATGCCGCTATGGGGCACGTTCGGCAGGACGGCGAGCCTGGTCTGCTGGTCGACCTTGATCGCCGAAGCCCAGGGAGCGTCCCCGAGCACGGCCTCGACGAGGCCCGCCTTCGGCGCGGGCTTCAGCATCCGGCTGAGGCTCGGGTTGCGGATATCGGCATCGACCAGCAGCGTGCGCTTGCCGGCAGAGGCGAGCAGCAGCGCGAAGTTGGTGGCAAAGGTCGTCTTCCCCTCGCCGGGAACGGCGGAGATGATGCCGATCACCTTGTTCGGGCGGCGCTGCAGGAGCATCTCGCAGGAGAGCTTGGCATGGCGCAGCGTCTCGGCGAAGGTCGACTGCGGCGCGTCGCGGACGATCCGCGTCATCTGCTCCAGCGGCATCGGCGCTACCTCGACGTCCTCCTGCTCCTCCTCTTCGGGCTTCCTGCGGCCCTGCAGCGGCAGCCAGCCGAACCGGGAAGGCTTCTTTCGTCCGCCGCCGATCAGGGGGAGGTAGCCGAGGGAGCGCAGGCGCAGCTGGGTGCGAACGTCGCTTTCGAGCCGCAGGCCCCGTTCCTGCATTTCCTGCAGGAAGGCGAAGGCGCCGCCCGCCATCAGGCCGAGAACGGCCGAAAGCGCGAGCACCATCGTCTTCTTCGGGCTGGACGGGGAGACCGGCACGCCGGCTTCCGAGATCACCCGCGCCTTGGCGATCGGGAACGAGCGCTGCTGCGACGCCTCCTCGTAGCGGTTGAGGTAGGATTCGTAGACGGCCTTGAGGGCGGTGGCCTTCTGTTCCAGCTCGCGCAGCTTCACCTGCGCCTCGTTGGCGTCGGAGTTGCGGCCGGCGACCCGGTCGATGTTGTCGCGCAGCGACTGCTCGCGCGACTGGGCGACCTCGTATTCGTTCCGGTAGGTGGCCGTCATCTGCTGCAGTTCCTGGAAGATCTGCTGTGCGAGGTCGCCCTTTTCCGCGCGCAGCGCCACCGCCTGGGGATGATCGGCGCCGAAGTTCTTGGTGATGTCCTGCTCGCGCTTGGTGACGGCCGAGTAGCGCGTCCTCAGCTCCTGGATGACGGAATTGTCGATTTCCTTCGAGGCCACCGCCGCATTCTCGACGGCGCTCTCCGCACCCGATTTGACGATCGCGGCGAGCTGATTGTAGCGGGCGGACGCGCTGGCCGCATCGGCCTGGGCGATGATCAGCTGGCTGTTGAGATCGGCAAGCTGCTGATCCGACATCAGTGCGCCGCGGGTGGAGATCAGGTTGTTCTCGCGCTTGTAGGTCTCGACCTCCATGGCAGCGGCCTGGGCGCGCTGGCCGAGATCGCCCAGACGCTCCTGCAGCCAGCCGGAGGCGCGTTCGGAGGCTTCGAAATTCGCGCTCAGCTGGTCGGACAGGAAGGCGTCGGCATAGGTCTTGGCGACGAGCGCCGAGAGCTGCGGATCGGCGGAGGTGAACGCGATCGAGACAACCGAGCTGCGCGAGACGCGCTCGACGCGGAGCGACTGCTGCAGCATGGCCGCCGCCTTCTGGCGCCGGGCGTTCGCCAGGGCCTCGTCGGAGACGCGCCCCTGCTTGCCGAACATGCCGCCGAGCGACTTGAACCAGCCCTTGATCATTGCGACCGGCGATTGCGGCGGGTCCACCAGCAGCGGATTGGTCGAAAGGTCCGCCTGGTCGACCACGCGCAGCGCCAGCTTGCCCGATTTCAGGATCTCGACGGTGCTCGCAATTCGCGTGTCGAGCTGCTGGCCGTTCTGCGCGGTGTTCTGTTCCTCTTCCGCGTAGCGCGAAAGGCTGTCGTCGATGAGCACCTGCGTCATCGACGTATAGAGAGGTGTTGCCGTGGCCAGATAGGCTGCACCGCCGATGACGAAGACGACCGCGCAGATCGCCAGCGTCTTCCAGCGCCGCAACACTGCCGAGACAAGGCGATCGAGATCGATGAAGGCGTCGGAACTGTCCGCGGTGTGCGGCAGCGGCCTGTTCAGCGGTAGAGTTCTCTGGTTCATGAAAACCTCTCTGTTCCCGAAGAGGGAAACCTGTCCTGGCGTCTTGCCGGGACAGGTCGAAGATGGGATGCGCCCCGGGCGGGCCGGGCGCATGCTATGCAGCCTGAATGCGGCTCTCATGGGTCAGGACCATGTCCCTGACCGATTCGAACACCATTCCGCCGATGTCGGAACGCGACAGCGCCAGAGCGACGTTGGCCTCGATGAAGCCCTGCTTCGAGCCGCAGTCGAAGGTGCGGCCGTCATAGGGATGGGCATGGAAGCGCTGGGACTTCGACAGATGCAGCATGCTGTCGGTCAGCTGGATCTCGTTGCCGGCGCCGCGCTCCTGCCTGGCGAGAAGATCGAAGATCTCCGGCTGCAGGATATAGCGACCATTGAGGAAATAGTTCGACGGCGCCTCGCCGGCCTTCGGCTTCTCGACCATCGCGGTGACGACAAAACCGTGCGGCACGCTCTCGCCCTTGCCGACGATGCCGTATTTGTAGGCCTCTTCCGGCGGGCACTGTTCGACGCCAACGACATTGCCGCCGGCGAAGCGGTAGAGGTCCATCAGGCCGGCCATGCAGCCGCGCTCGCCGTGGCAGATCATGTCCGGCAGAAGCAGCGCGAACGGCTCGTCGCCGATCAGGTCGCGCGCGCACCACACGGCATGGCCGAGCCCGAGCGGCGCCTGCTGGCGGGTGAAGCTGACGGTGCCGGCGGCCGGCAGCATCGCCTCCAGTTCGCTGACCTGCGCGTCCTTGCCGGCGCGCGACAGCGAGGAGATCAGTTCGGGCGCATCGTCGAAATGATCCTGGATCGCCTGCTTGTTGCGGCCGGTGACGAACACGATGTGCTCGATGCCGGCCTCCCGCGCCTCGTCGAGCGCATATTGCACGACCGGTCGGTCGACGACGGTCAGCATCTCCTTGGGCATGGCCTTGGTGGCGGGCAGGAAGCGGGTTCCGTTGCCGGCGACAGGAATGACTGCCTTGCGTACGCGTCTGATAGTGTCCATCGCGCTATCCTTTGCTGGTGTGGGGGCCGCGGCCCGGGGAACTGTGGCCGGCCGCATTGCGGCCGGATCGTTTGTCTTTGCCTGCGAGCCGGCGAAGCCGCGCGGCGATCGGCATGCGAAGGTGCCGCACGGCGGCAGGGTCGCCGAAGGCGGTGCGCAGCGCCTGCACGAACGCGCGGTTCTTCAGGTGCTCGACGAGATCGAGGAAGGAGCGGGCCTCGGTCAGGCTGCGGGTGCGCAGCCGCTGGGCCCTGCGAGCGTCCGGATCCAGCTTGTGCCCGCCGACGAAGCGGTCGTCGGCCAGTAGCATCGCCTCCACGTGGTGCTTCTTCAGCACCCGCGAGATCGACCCTTCCCGGATGTGGTAGACATAGCCGGCGGTCGGCTCGACGACGCAGCGTCCGCCTCGAGCCAGCGCCGAGGCGAGCAGGATGTAGTCCTCGCCGATGCGCAGGCTCTCGTCGAAGCGCAACCCGTTGTCGTTCAGGAACCGGCGCAGGAACACCGGCTTCATGTAGCCGTAGTTGTGGGTCGAGCGGAAAAGGGCATTGGAGGTGATGAAGGCCGGCAGCGTCAGCTGGGTCTGCCGCGCCAGTTCCGCCTCGGGGAACATGCGCTCGCGCGAACCGTCCTGCGCGACCATGTCGAGATTGTCGACGGCGATCTGCGCGCCCGCCTTCTCGGCGCGCGCGAGCATGCGGGCGAGCCGGTCCGGCTCGACGGCGTCGTCGGAATCGAGGATCGCGATCCAGCGCCCGGATGCCGCATCGAGGCCGGCATTGCGCGCGCCGCCGGGGCCGCGGTTCTTTTCGAGCGCGATCAGCTTGACCCGCGGGTCGGCAATGCCGCGGACGACCTCGCAGGTGTCGTCCGAGGACGCATCGTCCACGACCAGCACTTCGAGCGTGACGCCGCTCTGGGCGAGCGCGCTGTCGATCGCACGCCCGATCGATGCGGACGTGTTGTAGGCGGCGATGACGAAGGAGACGTCGGGCGCTTCGCTCATGGGGTTCGGGTCTCCGGCATGCCGTATTGCTGGATCTCGCGCACGCCCGAAAGCCCGCTGACGACGCCGGCGTGGAGCACGGCCCTGAGGCCGTAGGCGTAGCGGCGGGCGGGCGAGAAGGCGGTCGCGACGCTGGCTGCGGCGCAGAACAGCATCTTGGCGCCGGCAAGGCCGAGCTGCGAAAGCCGGCGTGCGGGGCCATCGGCGCGTTCGGCCAGAAGACGGCCGTGCGTCTGGCCCATCCGGTAGCGGCGCCTGGCCAGCCAGCCGAGCGTGGCGCGGTTCTGCGTCACCGGCTCGTGCACCCAGGCCTCCGGTGCGAAATCGATCCGGGCGCCGGCGGCGGTGGCAAGGGTGAAGAACTCCGTGTCCTCGCCGCCGGTCTTGCCGAGCGCCAGGCTGAAGCGCCGGCCGGAAAGGGCAGGCGAGGTCAGCCGCATCAGCACGTTGCAGGTATAGCCGGTGCGGATCTTGCCGCCGACCCAGACGGGACGGGTCGAATGGAGATCGGCGCGGCGCATCCATTTCGGCGTCGGCGTGCCGTAGATGGCCTTGACCGGCCCGAGCACGACGTCGGCGCCGCTCTCGTCCATCTTCGCCACCAGGCTTGCCAGCCACTGCGGCGTCGCCGTCTCGTCGTCGTCGATGAAGACCAGAAGCTCGCCGCGGCTGTGTTCGAGGCAGGCGTTGCGCGCGATCGAGATGTTGGCGGCCGGGCAATGGACGTATTCGATCGGGAAGGGGATCTGCGAGCGCAGCCCGTCGACGAGACCGGCCGCACTGGGGATGGCGTCGTTGTCGGCGACGATGATGCGGACGGCATGGCCGTCCGGCACCGACAGCGATGCCAGCGAGCGCAGCGTCCGCTCCAGCTCCGGGCGCCGGTAGGTGCAGATCGCGATATCGACCAGCCTGAACGGCAAGGGTGCGAGGGAGGTGCCGTTCATGACGTCACCTGTGCCCGGGTGAAGGACGAGGCCTGCCGCCGGCGGGGTGCCAGCAGTTCGCGCCAGAAGCCGGCGGACCAGGCGAAATGCATGATCATCGCCGAGACGGCGGCGAGCGGTCCGTAGGGGTTGCGCTGGCCGATCGCCATCCAGACGCCGTAGCCGAGGCAGGCGGCCGCCCAGAAGCCGAACGGCAGCACCGCCGCCCAGTTGACGACGGCGAGCAGCGCGCCGGCCGCCACCGGCGCCACGCTGAGCGGGATCATCTGGCGCAGGCTCGGCATGGCGCGGTGCTTCAGGAGATTGCGGGCCCGGCCGCGGCCATAGGCGAAGTATTGCCGGAACAGCGGCCCGGCGCTCGAACGCGGATAGTAGATCATGTTCGTCCGGTCGGTCATCCAGATGCGGTAGCCGGCCTTGTTCAGGCGGAAGTCCAGCTCGGCATCCTCGTTGTGGCTGAATTCCTCATCGTATCCGCCGACGGCGCGGAAGGCGGCGATGCGCATCAGCGCGTGGTGGCCATGGTCGGCCCAGTGGCTCTTGGCGCCGACGCGGTGGCGGGCGCCGCCGTTGCCGAGCTTGGAGTTCTGCGCATAGGCCGTCGCCTTCTGGAAGGCGCCCACGCCGACGGTGTCCATGGCGACGACGACCGAATCCGCGCCCGTCGCCGTGGCCTCGTCGACGAGCACCTGGCAGTAGTCCTCGGGATAGTCGCCGTGGGCGTCGATGCGGATCAGGTAGTCGTACTGGTCGCCGAAGGTGGCGACGGCGAGGTTCACCGCCGCACTCTGGATGCGCTTCGGATTGTCGAGCAGGGCGATGTCGTCGCGCAGGGCGGCGATGTCGCGCACGATCTCGCGCGTGCCGTCGGTGCTGCCGCCGTCGGCCACGACCATCATCGCATCGAGCTCCTCGAGCGCGCCGCCCAGCCTCTGGATCAACGGCCCGATATGGCGGGCCTCGTTGAGGCAGGGGATGACGATCAGGCAGCGAACGGATTTGAGCGGTTCACCGGTCATGTTGCTTCATCTCCTAGATTGCGGCCGACCCCGGTCGGGTCTGTGCGCGGCCACGGAAAGCGGTTTCCCCTGAATGTGCGATCGCCGAGAGGCGCTGGACGAGGTCGAGGCAGTCGTCGCGGCGGAAGGTCCATTGCCGTGCACCCTGCGCGACGATGCTGCCGGCCGCCTCGACGTAGCGCTGGCGGTCGATCTGCGAGAACAGCGCGACCAACCCCTCCACCGAGGCATCCTTCAGCACGAAGCCGATGTCCCTGCCTGCAATGAAGCGGGCGGTCTCGGTGCCTTCGATGGCGATCGGCACGGTGCCGTAGCGGCATCCCTCGTAGATGCGGTTCGGCAGCAGCCAGGCGGAATTCTGGCCCTCCTCGAAGAAGTCGATCGCCCAGGTGAACTGGACCTCGCCGTAGATCTCCGACAGGTCCTCCGGGTTGCGATAGGCGCCGCGGAAGCTCATGAACGGCTCGGCCCGCATGAAGCTGTCGAAATCCTTCAGTTCGGCATAGGTCGGACGGCCGCGGACGACGATCTCGACCTTGCCTTCCATCGCCCGCGAGAAGCGCGAAAGCAGGTCCAGCGACTTGCGGCAGCGGAGCGCGCCGAACCAGCCAATCCGCCAGGGCTCGTCGTCGGCCGGCGGCCGCGGGTCGGGCACCAGCGCAATGTCGTCGTCGAGCTCGAGGACCTTGTTTTCCAAGAGCATCACCGGCGCTTCGATGCCCGATAGCGGCTGGAAATAGTTCTCGACGAAGGCCAGCGAACTCGTCACCAGCAGGCTGACGTCGCGGCCGAGCCTGGCCTCGGCGGCGCGCAGCATCCGCCCGCTGAAATCCTGGCGCAGCAGCAGCCGGTGGATGTCGAGGCATTCGTAGACGATGGGAACGTCGCCGCCGAACAGCGAGACCGCCCGCCGCGCGACGGCGAGCATCTCCAGATTGCGGGCGATCACGATGTCCGGCTTCACGACGCCCCGAAGGGCCGTGCCGAGGTTCAGGCAGGCGCGGGCGACGGCGCCGGCTCGCTGGATGAAGCGCGCATCCTCGGTGGTGCCGAGCTCGATCGTCGTCAGGCTGCCGATGGCAGCGCCGGCGCTCTCGCCCCGGCGGAAGCCGGCGAGCGTCACCTCGGCATTGCCGGTCTGAAGCGCAAGGACCCTGCGGCGGATCGCAGGGTCGGAGAGGTCATGCGCCAGATAGAGGATACGCAGCATGGGATGATCCCGTTTTCAGACCCGGCAACATCCCGGGCGTTGGCGAAGGCAATGGTGGAGGGGCATTCGCCCGCTCCTTCAGTTCAGGACGCAGGCGACGGATTCGGCGAACTGGCAGTCCTCGCCGGGGGCCGTGTAGGCGATCCGGTCGATCTGCATGGACGTCGGTTGGGTATAGTTGAAGGCGCCCATCCAGCCGCTGAGCGTGTCGGTGCCCCAGAGGCTGACGAAGATCTTCTGCGCATGCGTCGGCAGCTTCGCCGGGTCCGTCACCTCGTGCACCATCTGGCCGTTGACGTAGTAGCGCAGGCGGGACTGCTCCCAGACGAAGGCATAGTCGTTGAAGCCGTTGTTGGCGCCGCCCGGCACGTCGACCAGCTTCTCGTTGCCGCCCTTGGCGGCGATGTACTGGTTGAGCTGGACCTTGGCGGGGTTCTTGCCGAGCACCTCGAAGTCGATCTCGTCATGCGGCTTCTTGTCGGCCGGTCCGATATAGGTGAAGAAGGCCGAGTTCAGCCCTGAGCCGTCGGCCGTTTTCATCCGCACCTCGTAGGTGCCGTAGCCGAAGCGCTTGCGGGTCTGGACCTCGCCGCAGGCGAATTCGCGCTCGCCGAGCTTGCGCTGCTCGAAGGTGAGGTTGAGCACGCCTTCTGCGATCTTCACCTGATCCTTCGACCAGGTGCAGTTCTGGTGCTTGCCGTTGTTCCAGCCGTCGGAGACGTACCAGACCTTCCGGTCCAGCGTGTCGAAATTCTCCACGAAGGAGGTGCCGGTGGCGCCTTCCTGGGCGCGGGCAGGGACGGCCGTGGCGGCTGCGGCAAGGGCTGCGGCCAGCGTGGCGAGGGCGGTTTTCTTCATCGTTTGTGTCGTCATGGGCGATCGCATCCTTTCACCGTTGCGGGGTCGAGTAGCGGACATCATGGGCGGCGTTGGCGAGGGGCTTCCGGCCGCCCGAACGGCTGCCGGTCAAGAGGGCGTGCAGGCCGGGGAGGCTCTTCTGGACGAGCGCGTGGGTGGCCACGAGGATGGCGATCGTCAAAAGCGGCGCTGCGAAATAGAAGGCGACGTAGCCGTCGATGCCTGCGCGGTTCCACACCATCCACAGGGCGATGAGCAGCGGATAGTGGGCGCAGAAGATCCAGAAGCTGAGGCCGCCGCCCTTCGAAAGCCGCGCGCCGAGGCGGGTGCGCAGCAGGAGGTCGGACAGCGCCCAGGCGCCGACGATGCCCGAGAGGGCGGTGACGGCGCGCAGCATGTCCAGCCAGACCGGGAATTCCGGGCCTATGGAAAAGAGCGCGACCGACAGGAGCAGGGCTGCGGCGATGACGGCGGCCGAAATCTGGCTCGCATAGCGGTCGATCGCGCCGACATCGACGCGGTGGAGGGCCACGGCAATGCCGGTGCTGAAGCCGAACAGGATCGATTTCTTCAGGAAGATCCCGTTCGGCACCGGCAGCACCGCATAGGCGAAGAACAGGAGCAGCGTCGCTCGCGGATAGCGCATCACGAGGACGGCCAGGACCGGCGAGAGCACCAGGCAGAGCAGGAGGTCGCGCAGGAAATAGAGCGGCAGGTTGATCGGCCAGCCTTCCAGCGCGAAGGCAAACGTCGCCATTTCGCGCGGTGTGGCGTGCAACACGTCCGGCAGGTAGCCGAGGCCGACGCCGACCTTCTGCGCCAGGAAGACGAAGGCCAGGAACGACAGGTTCCAGAGCAGGAAGGGCACCAGCACCGTCGTCGCCTTGGTGCGCAGCGTCTTGCCGTAGCTGAAACCGTCGAGGCCGCGACGGAACAGAAGGTAGCCGGAGATCGCGCTGAGGCAGGGGACGCCGATCCTGAACAGGCTGTCGCCCAAAAACACGCGCAGCCAGTCGACCAGGCCGTTGACGCCCAGGAACGGGCTGTTGGCCTGGTCATAGGGAACGTGCACGAAAACGATGCCCGAAATGAGCACGATGCGCATCAGGTTGATCCGCGAAGAAACGCCCGCGTTCATATCCACGATATCAGCTTCTCCTAATGGGCCCCATTTCCGGCAGCCGTTTCGGACAGAGCAGACTTGCGCCCGCGGTCAAAATGGTAGGGTGGTTCGGGCGGAAAAATATGGCGGTGCAGCAAATTTCTGCGGCGGTTTTGGTTGCGCTGCACAATAACCGCCGCGCCGGCGGCCGGCGAAACGTGTTCGAAAGGCTGCGGCCACCGCCGAAAAGGCCCGATAGCACCGGAAATTGCAGAAAGTGCTAATAGACTCAAATAGATGCACGTTCTGGCTGTGGCCGGGCCGCGGAATTTTCGGGATTTTTGCGTTTCGCCGCGGTTTCAGGTTCCAAAACTGGCGCCTGGGATGATCAAATATGGCGAAAAGGCGGCAAAACGATTCAAGCCTCCGTCACGGAAGGCCTGTCGTGCCGTGTCACTCGGCTGGGCTCGGCGCGGCCGCGGGCGAGCGCTTCCGGGCCAGATCGATCAGCTTTTTCAACAGCGGCCGCTCGGTCAGGACGACGAGAACGGCATAGATCACGCCACCGATCACGGCACCGAGCGCGACCTGCAGCGCTGCGTTCGGTACGAGATGACCGAACTGCTCCAGGAGAAGGCGGAGTGCGATCGCCATCGCCGCAGCGGTGAACATCGGACGGCAGCAGGTCAGGAAACCGCGCAGGAAGGGCGTGCCGTCGGCCCGGAAGACGACGAGCGAATAGCCGACGAGGACGAAGGCGTTGACGGCGCAGAGCCAGACCATCGCCGCGACCAGCGTGCCGTCATAGGCGCCGTAGGCGACGGCGGCGGTGGTGATCACTGCCCGCAGGATCGCCCACCAGAACAGCGTGCCGCCGTGGCCGGCGCCCTTCAGGTAGGGGATGAACGTGCTGCAGGGGGTGAGGATGCCCTTCGACAGCGCCAAGAGGCCGAGCACCGGCCAGGCATAGGCCCACTGGTGGCCGAACAGCGTCAGCATCGCCGGCTCCGCGAGCGCCCAGAGGCCGAACATCATCGGCGCCAGCAGCACGGTGGTGACCTGGGTGCTGAGCATCAGCGCGTTCGAGCGGCGGGCGCTGTCCTGCATCATGCTGCTGAAGGCGGGAAAGAGGACGCCCATGACGGCCGAGAGAACGACCTGGTTCGGGATGCTGGAGAACCGGTTGGCCGCCGAATAGGCGCCGGCGTCGGCGAGGCCGAGGAACCGCGAAATCACCACCATCGGCGACTGGAAGCTCACGAAATTGGCGATCTCCGAGCCCATCATGCTGAGGCTGAAGCGGGTCAGGCCGATGACGCGGCCGATCGACATCTGCAGCGCCGGGACGTAGCGCGAGACGGCGAAGAGCCCCACGAGCCGGATCGCCGCCGACAGGAACAGCTGGGCCATCAGGGCCCAGACGCCGAAGCCGGCAAGGGCGAGGAGGACCGCGGCGATCGCGCCGGCGGATTCCGACACCATGCTCCAGAAGGCGTCCTTGCCGAACTGCATCCGCCGCGCCAGCAGCGCATAGGCGACGTCGCCGGCCAGCTGCAGCGGGATCAGAAAGCTCATCAGCCGGACGAGATAGGCGGCCTCGGTCGCCCCCAGCAGCCCGGCGATCGGTTCGGCCCAGACGTAGAGGCCGAGCGCCATCAGGCAGGCGATCGCCAGATTGGCCCAGAAGACCGAGTGGATCGTGCGCATGTCCTCGTCGCGCTGGATGATCAGCGCCGAGGCCAGACCGGCGCCGCCGATCATCGCCAGGAACTGCACGACGGTGAGCGCGACGGCCACCGCGCCGAACTCTTCGGGGGTAAGGATTCTTGCCAAAATCGGTACGGTGACAAATTTCAGCCCGAATGTGCTTGTCTTGGATAAGACGCTCCAGCCGACGTTTCGCGTGATCGATTTCGCGTTGATGGCAGTGGGCATAGCCGCGTCCCGAATGCTGGAGGAGAGGGAAGTCGCTTATTTGTCAAGACTTTAGCGTATGCCTAGATCTTGGGAGGGAGCCGGGCACAGCTCTTTAGTAGGAAAACCGAGAAGGCGAAAAGATGGCGAAGCTGACAGTCGCGATTCCTTACTACCAGAAGGAACCAGGCATTTTGAGGCGAGCGCTCGCCTCCGTTTTCGAACAGACCTACAAGGATTTCCACATCCTCGTCGTGGACGATCAGTCGCCCTATTCGATCGACGAGGAACTGGCGCCGCTGAGCGACAACTGGCGGGCGCGCATCACCGTGATCCGCCAGGAGAACGCCGGGCCGGGCGGCGCCCGCAACACGGCGCTGGACAATGTGCCGGCCGATTGCGAGTTCGTCGCCTTCCTTGATTCCGACGACGTCTGGACTCCCGATCACCTGAAGAACGCCCATGAGGCGATGACGCGCTTCGGCGCCGATTGCTACTGGGCCTCGATCACCGGCGGCGACGCCTTCTACTACCATTTCGGCATTGCCGACCTGGAGGAGACCGAGCGGGTCGACCGGCTGCAGGAGAGCCCGCTCGTGGTTGAAATTCCGGAACTTTCCAGCGTCATGCTGAAGAACTGGAGCTTCCTCCATCTGTCCTGCATGGTGATCGGCCGCAGGCTGTTCGAGACGGTCCGCTTCGATGCCAGGCTGCGCCTTGCCGCCGAGGACGTGCTGTTCTTCTGCGACTGCGTCAAGGCTTCGACGCGGGTGGTCCTGTGCGACGCGCCGGGCGCGGTGCGCGGCGAGGGCATCAACATCTTCCACAGCATCGACAACGACTCGCCGAAGTTCCTCAAGCAGCAGTTCAACACCTGGGTGGCGCTCGACCTCCTGGAAGGACGGTTCGCGCAGCGCTCGAGCGAGGCCCGCTCGATTCGCTCCTACAAGACCACCGCGCGCCGGCAGGCGCTGTGGAGCCAGGCGCGGCGCGTCCGCCGCCGCAAGCTGCCGCAGTTCGACCTTCTGGCAAAGTGGGTCTGGCGCGATCCGGTGCTGCTGCGCAGCGTCTTCGAGCTGGCCGCAGGCAAGCTGGCGCGCTGACCTGCCGGCCCCATCCGGCACCCCTTATATTTTCTCTCAGGAGACCTCGATGAAGCCCTACTACTGGGAATCCGACCACGGCAATTTCGGCGACGACCTCAACCTCTGGCTCTGGGACTTCCTGCTGCCGGGCTTCCGCGACGTCCACCCGGACGTCCTGCTCGTCGGCGTCGGCACGGTGCTGAACGAGGTGCTGCTGCCGAAGACCGGCCGCAAGCTGGTGCTCGGCAGCGGCTTCGGCTATGGCGCGCTGCCGGACATGCGCGACCGCACGCTCTGGGACATCCGCTGCGTGCGCGGGCCGCTGACGGCGCAGAAGGTGGGGGTCGACGAGAGCCTCGGCATCATCGATCCGGCCGTCATGGTCGCGGACATGCCCGAGTTCGCCGGGCTGTCGAAGACGCACCGCAGGAGCTTCGTGCCGCACTGGGAATCGGCGATCGCCGGGCTCTGGCCCGAGGTCTGCGCCACGGTCGGCGTCAACTACATCGACCCGCGCGGCGAGGCCAAGGCGGTGATCGCCGAGATCGCGCGCTCCGAGCTGATCATTGCCGAATCGATGCACGGCGCGATCCTTGCCGACGCGTTCCGCGTTCCGTGGGTGGCGGTATCGACCTCGCGCAACATCAACAGCTTCAAGTGGAACGACTGGGCCGGAACGCTCGGGGTTTCCTACAGGCCGCGCCATGTCCCCGTCTCCAGCCGGGCGGAGGCGATCATCAAGGGCGCGCGCTTCTGGGGCGTGGATTTCGAGGCGCCGCGGCACAGCCCGGCCGAGCCCGCCGCCGGTCATGCCGGCGATGGCGAGGTCCTGGTGCGCGAGAAGGAGCCGCGGAGCACCGGCTTCCGGTCGGCGGCCAAGCAGGTCCTGGCCGCGCCCTCGGCACTGGCGCTCTGGCAGGCAAGCCGCGCCGAGCCGCAACTCAGCACCGATGCGGCCCTGTCCGCGCGCAAGGAACGTTTTCTGTCGGTATTGGAAGGGGTCCGGCGCGACTATTTCTAGCGCGCCGGCAGGTCCGGATCGCGGCGCGGCCGACGATACGGCATGGGGGTGTGGCGCGCCTACCGCAGCGAACCGGTCGGGGATGCCAGCAGGTAGCGGACCGCGCCCGTGCCACCGAGGGCTGCGGGGGCTGCGGCCGGGCGGCGGAAACGGTCGGTCTTGTCGAGCAGGATGCCGCCGACGATCGCGGGCAGGGCGCCCGGATGCGTCAGCGCATAGACGAGGGCGCGCCCCTTGCCGTCGTGGTTCTTCAGGTCGAGGAAGTGGCGCAGTTCGTAGCGGGCGCGGATGTGGCGCTCGTGCTTCTCGATCAGGGCGCGTTCTTCCGGCGACAGGCCCGGCCGGGCCAGGATCGCCCTGTCGGCCTCGTAGAGACGCCGCAGATCCTCGGTGCGGTGGCTGCTGCTCAAGGAATTGCCGCGGACGACGGCGCCATAGCCGCAGCTATGGATGATCTTGTATCGCGCACCGTGCGCGAGCGCCCTCGCATAGAGATCGTAGTCCTCGCCGAGCCGCAGCTGCTCGTGATAGCGCAGCCCGTGGCTGTCGAGGAACGTCCGCCGGATCAAGGGCTTGAGGAAGCCGACTTCGCCGCGCTGCACGCCGCGGCGGGAAATGTTGCCCTCGATGAAGCCCTTCAGGTCGAGAAGCCTGGGCTGCGGTGCGATATCGGCAATCTCGAGCTGCGCCTGCCCGGCGCGGGCCTCGTCGACGAAGACGATGTTGTCGGCGATGAAGTCCCAGTCGCTTTCGGCCAGCATGCGCGCGAACCGTCCCGGCAGCAGGAAGTCGTCGGCGTCGAGAACGCCCACGATCGGCGAACGAGAGGCCTCGATCGCCGCGTTGCGCGCGGCTGCGGGGCCACGGTTCTGGTCGAAGCGCAGGATGTGCAGGCGGCCGGTGACATCGTCGGCGGCGCGCGCCGCGCCGGCGGTGTCGTCGGACGAGCCGTCGTCGACGACGATCACCTCGTTCGCCTCCGGTTGCAGCAGCGCCGAGGAAACGGCACGCCCGATGGTCTGGGCGGCATTCTTGGCGGCGATGATGACGCAAACTTCCCTGCTCATCGTCCGATCGACCTCCATCTTTGGATTGCGTCCGACATGCGGATCATGGGCCCGCTTCGCGGCCCGGTTCATGCTGCGACGCAGCATGCGGCACCATGGAAGACGATCGTGTCCCAATCGGGGCGAAGCGCGCGGACGGCATGGCCAGCAGCGCGCCACAGTCAGCGCGCGCGTTTGCGGGGAGGGATGCGGAGACAGGCGCCGGCGCCGGATGCGCTCAGTAGTTCGAATGGCCCGGCTTGTTCAGAGGGGTGACCCGCAGGCCCGCGGCTGCGTTCTCGGCAAGCGAAGCGGCACGCATCGCGGCCTCCGTCTCGCGCCTTCGCTCGCGGGCTTCCTTCCACACCAGGAAGAGCACGCCGACGAAATAGCCGGCCTGCAGGAGGACGGCGCAGATCAGGGTCTGGATGAGCGTATCGGAGAGCGATCCGGTCAGGCCGTAGGTTGCGAGACCGAAGACCAGCAGGGCTCCGATCATGCTTATGAAGACGCGTGGACCATACATCGGGCTAGCCCGGATTCATGTGAAGGTTAAACGACATGGGCGACTTCCTCCCCGGTGCCCGGTTTGCCGGGCCTTGCGATTATATGCGGGCAATGCCGCGGGTTCAATCGCCGGCCGCGACGCCTCTTACCGATAGGGTTAAGCGCGCGGCAACTCAATTGGTTGTGGTCGGTGGTACTGCAACGTGGCGTGGGCAGGCCTCGATTCGACGCCGCCACCGTTCCGCCGCAATTCGGCCGCGATGCAGCGCAGACGCGAACATCGAAGCCACCGACGCAGCTTGAGGTAAGCTGCCCGGCTCCGCTCCGATCAACTTTTATTACATCGCAATCGCTTTGGTCACGCTTTTCCGTGTGCAGTGCAGCAGCATGCTGCGATGCGGAATTTCATTGTGAGACAAATCAAGTTTGCCGATTCGCGTGGCTTTCAGCGGCCGCTTGCGACGATTCCAAATCTATCTGAAGTACAGAATTGAGTCTGTCGACTTTTGAAATTGAAAAATATCGTGATTTCGGAGCAATATGGGAGAAAATAACAGAAAAGATACTATGAAATACATTGTCTCACCACGAGGGATTGTCTATTTCATATATTATAAGATCCTTAAATAGCCCTCTGATCCATTCGCGAAAAAAGATTCTGCTTCCAAGATCAAATTCTGACCATACCCTGCGTCTTGGATGTCCCGCGTCCCATACGGACGAGACCTATCGCCAAACCGGAACGGAGCCCACTCTATGAAGTCCGCGACACGATCGGCCAGTTCGACGTTCTTGAGCGCCGCAGCCACGGGCGCGCCTCCCCTCGGAGGGATCACCAAGCGCGGCTTCGACATTGCCGCCACATCGCTTGCGCTGTTGTTTCTGAGCCCGATCTTCCTGCTCATCGCCGCGCTCGTCAAAGCCTCGGATGGCGGCAACGTCTTCTACGGCCACCGCCGAATCGGCCACAACGGCCGCAGTTTCCATTGCCTGAAGTTCCGCACGATGCGGATGGACGGCGATCGCGTGCTGCAGGCCTACCTCAAGGCCAATCCCGAGGCCTACGAGGAATGGCGTACGACCCGCAAGCTGAAGGACGACCCGCGCGTCACCACCGTCGGCGCGGTGCTGCGCAAGCTGAGCCTCGACGAGTTGCCGCAGCTGGTGAACATCCTGCGCGGCGAAATGAGCATCGTCGGCCCGCGGCCGGTGGTCGAGGATGAGCTCGAGCTCTACGAGAGCGCCGCCAGCTACTACCTCCAGACCCGTCCCGGGCTCACCGGCCTGTGGCAGGTGAGCGGCCGCAACGATGTCTCCTATTCCGCGCGCGTCGCCTTCGACACCGAGTATGTCCGCACCTGGTCGCTGATCAGGGACATGCTCATCGTGGTCAAGACGATCCCCGCAGTCTGCGCTTCGCGCGGCAGCTATTGAGACCTGTCGACCGGCTCGCCTTCTTGCTTGTGCAATCGCGGGCCGCGACGGAGAAACGGATAGATCCATGAAAACCATGACGACGGCTTCCAGGCCGCGACGTCCCCGCTTTCGGAACCTCTGCACGGGCCTGGCTCTGACGGCAGGCCTGTTGCTGGTGCAGGGGACTTCCGTCCTTGCCGACGAATACCGGCTCGACGTGCTCGACAAGCTTCGCATCCGCGTCGTCGAATGGCAGACGGCCGAAGGTGCGGTGCGCGACTGGTCGGCGATCAGCGGCGACTATGCGGTCGGTGCCGCCGGGCAGATCTCGCTGCCGCTCGTCGGCGAGCTTCCCGTCTCCGGCAAGACCACGGCGGAAGTCGCCCAGGAAATCGGTGTCAGGATGCAGAAGCTCTTCGCCCTGCGCGACCTGCCGTCTGCCTCCGTCGAACTGGCGCAGTACCGGCCGATCTTCGTCGCCGGAGAGGTGCAGACCCCGGGCGAATATCCCTTCGCCCCGAACATGACGGTGCTGAAGGCGATCAGCCTCGGCGGCGGCCTTCGCCGCGGCGATACCGGGCAGCGCTTCGCGCGGGACTTCATCCGCGCCGACGGCGACGCTTCGGTGCTGATCGCCGAGCGCAACCGCCTTCTGGCGCGGCGGGCACGGCTGCAGGCGGAAATCGCCGGCCAGGACAGCATCACCATGCCGAAGGAACTGAACGAGGCACCGGAGGCGGCGATCCTGCTGGACAGCGAAACGCAGCTGATGAAGTCGCGCGACCGGCGGCAGAAGGTGCAGCTCAAGGCGTTGGCGGACCTCAAGACGCTGCTGCAGACCGAAATCGCCTCGCTCGACAAGAAGTCGGAGACACAGACCCGCCAGCTCGGGCTGGTGGCGGACGACCTCAAGAAGGTCGACAGCCTCGCCGAGCGCGGCCTGACGATCAGCTCGCGCAAGCTGACGCTCGAACAGCGCACT
The DNA here is from genome assembly GCA_900469965.1 of Hyphomicrobiales bacterium. GTDB lineage: Bacteria > Pseudomonadota > Alphaproteobacteria > Rhizobiales > Rhizobiaceae > Mycoplana. Next base: position 256,208 of record UBZP01000017.1, read on the forward strand.
GCCGACCTGCAGGCGGCGCTGCTCGACATCGACACCGCCGCCCTCAAGGCCAAGCAGGACGCCACCAAGGCAGCCCAGGACGAGACCAACCTGATCAACGACTGGGACGCGACGCTGGCGCAGGAGATGCAGAACACCGAAAGCGAGCTCGAAGCGGTCACGCTGAAGCTCGAGACGAGCCAGAAGCTGATGTCGGAGGCGCTCATGCAGTCGGCGGACGCCGGTGCGATGAAGCGCGACGCCTCCGGGGCCGACGTCACCTACGTGATCCTGCGTGAGAAGGACGGCCGGCCCACGGAGATTCCGGCGACGGAAACGACGCAGATCCTGCCGGGAGACGTGATCAAGGTCGGCTACAACGTCGCCATGCGGTGAGCGGCCGATGCGGATCGCCAAGGCCAGCCTGGTGACGCCCGGCGACAACCAGCTCTACGGCATGGCCGCCGTGGCGCTGTCGCTGTTCGTGTTCGCCTATTCCGCCCGCTTCGGGCAGGTCTCCATCCTGGCCTACTACGGCCTGTGGCTGCCGCTCGTGCTGGTGGACTATCGCCACGTCCTCGGCAACTACACGCGGTATTTGTGGATCTTCGGTTTTGCCGTCTTCGCCTGCCTGACGATGTTCTGGTCGGCGGCGCCGGCGCAATCGGCGCGGACCGGGATCCAGTACTTCACCCACGTCGTCTGCGCGCTGATCGCCATGCGGGTGCTCGACATCCGCACGCTGTCCCGCGGGGCGATGCTGGGGGTCGGGCTCGTGCTCGCCTATTCCTTCGCCTTCGGCGTCTATCATGCCGACCCGCTCGACGGCACCGTCAGCTTCGTCGGCGCGTTCGCCTCGAAGAACCAGCTCGGCTTCTATGCCTCGCTCGGCGTCTATTTCGCCGTCACCGCCATCATCATCCTGCGCGAGCGCGGGCTGTGGTTCGCAGTCGGCGGCGGCGTCTTCCTGCTGTCGGCCTATGCGCTGGCCGCCTCGCAGTCGGCAACCTCGGTGCTGACGACGGCCGCGGCCGTCGGGTGCTGCCTGGGCTTGCGCGTGCTTCTGTGGCTGTCGCCGAAGAACCGGCGGACGCTGTTCATCGCCGGCCTCATCCTTCTCGTCATCGGCGGCGCCGGGTTCATTTCGGCCGGAGGCTACGGCATGGTGCTCGGCGCCTTCGGCAAGGACACCACGCTGACGGGGCGGACCTATCTCTGGCAGCAGGGGATCGAGGCGGCCAAGGCGACGCCATGGGTCGGCGTCGGCTACCAGGCCTACTGGGTGCAGGGTTTCTCCGAGGCCGAACGGCTGTGGGAGGAGTTCTATATCGGCAGCCGGGCCGGCTTCCACTTCCACAACACCCCGATCGAAGCGATGGTGGAGACCGGCTTCATCGGCCTGGTGCTGCTGTTCGGGGTGCTGATCGCCGCGATCGTCGGGCACCTGCGCCGCTTCCTCGCGGGCAGCGACAGTGCCGAGGCAGCCCTGCTGCTCGGCATCTGCATACTCCTGGCGATGCGCGCCTTCTTCGAGATCGACATCATGAACCCCTATCATGTGGGCTCGTTCCTGCTCTATTTCGCCGCCGGCAAGCTGACGCTGCGCGTGCCCCAACGGCATGCGGCGCCGGTGCCGGGGCGGGTGCTGCATCGCCTGCCGGTCATGTCGCTTGCGCGGGCGACGGGCCGATGAGGACGCTCTACGGGATCCAGTATCTGCGGGCGGCCGCGGCGATCGCGGTCGTGCTGTTCCACGCCGCGGAAAAGACGGGCGGACATTTCGCCATCGGTGCGGCCGGCGTCGACGTGTTCTTCGTCATCAGCGGCTTCATCATGTGGGTGATCACGGCGCGCCGGCCGGTCGCGCCGCTCCAGTTCCTGTCCGACCGGATCGTGCGGATCGTGCCCGTCTACTGGCTGGCGACGATGGTCATGGTCGCAGGCGCGCTGGCCGGCCTGTTTCCCAACCTGCAATTGTCCGTGGCCCATGTGGCGGCATCGCTGCTGTTCGTTCCGATGCACTCGCCGAGCAGCGGCGAGATCTGGCCGGTGCTGGTCCAGGGATGGACGCTCAATTTCGAGATGTTCTTCTACGGCATCTTCGCGCTGGCGCTGCTGATTCCGCGCGCACGGCAGCTGGCGGCAGTGGCCTTGGCGCTGGCAGCGCTTGCGGTCGCCGGCGCATATCTGCAGAGCGACAACGCGCTGCTTCTCACCTATACCCGCCCGATCATCCTCGAATTTGCGGTCGGCATGGCGCTGGGCCAGCTCTGGCTGGCCGGGCGCGTGCCGGGTGCTGCGGCCGGTCTCGTGCTGGTGCTGGCGGCGCTCGCCGGCTTCGCGCTGATCGGCATCTTCCGGCTGCCCTTCGACGAATGGACCTGCGGACCGCTTGCGGCGGCGCTGGTGCTCGGCGTGCTGGCGCTGGAAGCCGGCGGCCGTGTCCGGCGGTTCGCCCTGCCGACGGCGCTCGGCGACGCCTCCTATTCCATCTACCTCTGGCACACCTTTGCCATTTCGGTCGTGGCCAAGGTCGGGGAGCGCCTGCACATCGCCCCGTCGGCGACGCTGTTTGCTGCCGCCATCTGCGGCATCGCGGCCGGGCTGGTCGCCTACCGGCTGATCGAGCGGCCCCTGCTTTCTTTCCGGCGCGGCACGGCGCGCCCGCCGGTCGCCGCCGGCGGCGCCGTGACCGAGGCGGGCCGCAGCGGCTGAAGCCACGGTCCGGATCGGCTTTCCCGTTTTCCTCCTTAAAGGTTCCAGTCGCCTCAGTCCGTCCGGCCGATCTGGTGCCGGCGGGCCCCGGTCCGCGCACCTGCCATCACCGCCGCAATAGTCCGGTCGTCATATGAGTTGATGACGCCGGCCGGAAATTTGTTATAAGATCAAGCGAACGATAAACTTGTCTGATGAGTTGATGCGCCGCCGGGTGGCCGGTGGTCGGTGTGCGAAGCGGGAGATGAGCATGACTTTCCAGGCCAGGACGGGGGCGAAAATCACCGGAGCGCCCGGCACGCTGACCACGCGCCTTGCGGACGATCTCAGGAAGGCGATCGCGAGCGGGCAGTATCCACCCGGAAGCCGGCTGCCGAGCGAAGCCCAGCTCACCGAGGCGCATGGCGTGAGCCGCACCGTGGTGCGCGAGGCGATCGCCGCACTGCGCGCGGACCGGCTGGTGGAGGCCCGCCAGGGGGCGGGCGTGTTCGTGCTCGAGGCGGACGCACCGGGGCCGACGCCGCTGTTTCTGAAAAGCATCGATCACGATCGCGTCTCCTCGATGATCGAGCTTCTGGAGCTGCGGACCGCCGTGGAAGTCGAGGCTGCCGGGCTCGCGGCGCTGCGGCGCTCGCCCGCGCAGGAGGAGGTGATCTTCGAGCGTCACTATGCGGTGCGCGCCTGCCTCGAAGCCTCCCTGCCGACCAGCGAGGCGGACTTTGCCCTTCATCTCGCCATTGCCGAGGCCACCAACAATCCGCGCTTTCGCGAGTTTCTGGCGATGATCGGCAAGAACGTCATTCCGCGCGCGGCCCTTCGCAACGACGACCCGGAGACGGACCAGGCCGCCTATATCAAGCTGCTGCTGCAGGAGCATCAGGACATCGTCACCGCCATTTCCAACGGCGACGAGGAGGGCGCGCGGGCGGCGATGCGGCGGCATCTGCGCGGCAGCCAGGGACGCTATCGCGCGTTGCTGCGCGAACAGCGGAAACCTGTATGATGACTTATTGACAGGAGTTCCTGTAAGACGTAATACAAATCGGCCGGAGGAGGCCGACAGAGGAACTTCACATGACGCCGCAAGAGATCAAGGCCGCGCTGGGCGCCGGCCTGCTTTCGTTTCCCGTGACGCATTTCGACGGCGAGGGTCGATTCCAGCCGGAGAGCTACCGCCGGCATATCGACTGGCTGTCCGGGTTCGATGCGCCGGTGCTATTTGCCGCCGGCGGCACCGGGGAGTTCTTCTCGCTCGCCCCGTCGGAGATCCCCGGCATCGTGCGCGCCGCCAAGGAGGCGGCCGGCAGGACGTCGATCGTCTCGGGCTGCGGCTTCGGCACCCATGTCGGGGTGGAGCTGGCGCGCGAGGTCGAGAAGGCCGGCGCGGACGGGATCCTGCTTCTGCCGCACTACCTGATCGATGCGCCGCAGGAAGGGCTCTACCAGCACGTCAAGCGCATCTGCCAGTCGGTCGGCATCGGCGTGATGGTCTACAACCGCGACAATTCGGTGCTTGCCGTCGATACGCTGAAGCGGCTCTGCGACGAATGCCCGAACCTCGTCGGCTTCAAGGACGGCACGGGCGACATCGGCCTTGTGCGCCAGGTGACGGCGACCATGGGCGACCGGCTCACCTATCTCGGCGGCATGCCGACGGCGGAACTCTTCGCCGAGGCCTATCTCGGTGCCGGCTTCACCACCTATTCCTCGGCGGTCTTCAATTTCGTGCCCCAGCTCGCCGTCGATTTCTACAAGGCGCTGCGCGGCGGCGACCGGGCGCGGTGCGAGAGGATCCTGAACGAATTCTTCTATCCGTTCATGGCGATCCGCAACCGGCGCAAGGGCTATGCGGTGGCCGCCATCAAGGCCGGCGTGCGCCTGCAGGGCTTCGATGCAGGCAAGGTCCGCCCACCGCTCGACGACCTCACCCGCGAGGAAGAGGGCATGCTCGAAGCCCTGATCGCCCCCTGGAAGCGCTGAGATGAAGATCGTCGCCGTCCGCACCCATCTGCTCGAACACCGGCTCGCCGTGCCGTTCGAGAGCGCGTCGATGCGCTTCGACCGGCGTGCGCACGTGCTGGTGGAGATCGAGTGCGACAACGGCCTGACCGGCTGGGGCGAATGCCTGGGCCCGGCGCGGGCGAATGCCGCCGTCGTCGCGGCCTATCGGCCGTGGCTCGTCGGCGCGGATCCGCTGGAGACGGAGAAGATCTGGGCGCGGCTCTACAACGCCCTGCGCGACCAGGGGCAGCGCGGCCTGTCCATCACGGCCCTGTCCGGCATCGACATCGCGCTCTGGGACATCAAGGGCAAGCATTTCGGCGTGCCGGTCTCGACGCTGCTCGGCGGACGGTTCCGCGACGAGGTCCGCGCCTATGCGACCGGCAGCTTCAAGCGCGAGGGCGTCGACAGGGTGGCGGACAATGCCGAGGACGCCGCGCGCTATCGCGCCGAGGGTTTCCACGCGACCAAGATCAAGATCGGCTTCGGCGTCGAGCAGGATCTCGCCGTCATCCGCGCCGTGCGCGAGGCGATCGGGCCGGACATGCGCCTGATGGTGGACGCCAACCATGGCTACGACGTGCTCGAGGCGGTCGAGCTCGGCCGTCGCGCAGCCGAGTACGGCATCGACTGGTTCGAGGAGCCGGTGGTGCCGGAACAGCTCGACGCCTACCGCGCGGTCCGCGCCGGCCAGCCGATCCCGGTTGCCGGGGGCGAGACCTGGCACACGCGCTGGGGCATGCGCGAGCCGGTGGAAACGCGCGCGGTCGACATCCTCCAGCCGGACCTCTGCGGCGTCGGCGGCTTCACCGAGGCCCGCCGGGTCGCCGATCTCGCAGCGCTTCACGGCGTGCGGGTCGTGCCGCATGTCTGGGGCACGGCCGTGCAGATCGCGGCCGCCCTGCAGTTCATGGCGGCGATGATCCCCAACCCGGTGCGCGTCAACCCGATCGAGCCGATCCTCGAGTTCGACCGCACCGAGAACCCGTTCCGCCAGGCCGTCGTGAAGACGCCGATCGAGCACGTGCGCGGGGTGGTCAAAATTCCGGACGGTCCCGGGCTCGGCATCGACATCGATCGCGATGCGCTGGCCGAGTTCCGGATGGGAGACGACTGAGATGATCGAAAGGCCGCTTTCCGGACGAGCGCCGGCAATACGGCTCCCCAAGGGAGCGGTCGATACGCAGATGCACATGTATCTGCCGGGATTTGCAGCCCAGCCGGGCGGCCCGCCGCTGCCGGGCGGGGCGCTTCCCGACGCCGGGCAATATCGCAGGGTCATGGCCTGGCTCGGGATCGACCGGGTCATCATCACCCAGGGCAATGCGCACCAGCGCGACAATTCCAATCTGCTCGCCTGCCTTGCGGAAATGGGGCCGATCGCCCGCGGTGTCGCAGCCGTCGGGCCGGAGGAGCCGGACAGCGCGCTCGACCAACTGGCGGAGGGCGGCGTCGTCGGCGCCCGCATCATGGACCTGCCGGGCGGCGCCGTCGGCCTCGACGCGCTCGAGGCGGTGGACGACCGCGCCGCCGCGAGGGGCTGGATGCTGGCCGTCCAGTTCGACGGCAGCCATATTCTCGAACACGAGGCGCGCCTGCGGAAACTCAAGTCGCGCTGGGTGCTGGATCACCACGGCAAGTTCTTCGCCGGCGCAACACCGGACAGTCCCCAGGTCGCGGCGGTCAAGCGCCTGATCGATCGCGGCAACTGCTGGTTCAAGTTCGCCGGCGTCTATGAATCGTCCAGGAGCGGCGGGCCGGACTACGAGGACGTCGCCGCCGTCGCCCGCGCGATCGCCGCGCATGCGCCCGACCGGATCGTGTGGGGAACCAACTGGCCGCACAACCTCGCCAGGACGACCGCGGACTATCCCGACGATGCGGCGCTGACCGACACGGTGCTCGGCTGGCTGCCGGACGAGGGGGCCCGTCGGCTGGCCCTGGTCGACAATCCCGAACGGCTCTTCGGCTTGCAGCCGTTCGCACGGGGGAACTGAAGCCGGCGGCCCGGAACAGGGAGGTTCCGGGACCATGTTCATCTTGAGGAGGAGAAAGACATGAATATTGCCAAATCGCTTTGCCTGGCGCTGGGGATCGCCCTTGCCGCAGGAACCGTGCATGCGCAGGAAATCACTTTAAGGTCGGCCGACATCCATCCGGACGGCTATCCGACCGTCGAGGCCGTGAAGTACATGGGCCAGCTGGTGTCGGAACGCACCAACGGCCGCATCAAGATCGAAGTGACCAACAACGCCGCGCTCGGATCCGAAAAGGATACGATCGAACAGACCCGTTTCGGCGTCATCGACATGAACCGCGTCAACGCCGCGCCGTTCAACAATCTTGTGCCGCAGACCGTCGTGCTCGGCCTGCCGTTCCTGTTCCGCTCGACCGAGCACATGCACAAGACGGTGGACGGTCCGATCGGCGACGAGATCCTCGCCGCTTTCGAGCCGCACGGCCTCGTCGGCCTGGCCTTCTACGATTCCGGCGCCCGGTCGTTCTATACGACGAAGAAGCCGATCGAGAAGCTGGAAGACCTGAAGGGCATGAAGATCCGCGTCCAGCAGTCCGATCTCTGGATCGCGATGATGGAAGCCTTCGGCGCGAACGCGACGCCGATGCCGTTCGGCGAGGTCTACTCGTCGCTCGAGACCGGTGTCGTCGACGGAGCTGAGAACAACTGGCCTTCCTACGAATCCTCGCGGCACTTCGAGGTCTCCAAGAACTACACGCTCACCGAGCATTCGCTGAACCCGGAAATCCTGGTCATGTCGAAGGTCACCTGGGACAAGCTCTCGCCGGATGATCAGAAGGTGGTCCGGCAGGCGGCAAAGGACTCCGTCGGCAAGATGCGCGAGCTGTGGCAGGCCCGCGAGAAGGCATCGGAAGAGAAGGTCCGCGCGGCCGGCGTGAACGTCATCACCGTCGACAAGGCGGAGTTCGCCGATGCCATGAAGCCGGTCTACGACAAGTTCGTCACCGACCCGCAGATGCAGGATCTGCTCGAGCGGATCCGCGCGATCAACTGATGGGAGAAGGCACGGCCGCGCCGTATCGTTACGGCGCGGCCCGCAGTTTCCGGTCGGGCGGAGAGGCGCCTGGCCGGAACCTTTGGAGGAAAAGGTCATGTCGCGTTTCATGCAGGCCAGCCGGCCTGTCCTAGGGTGGATCAGCCGCGTCTCACTCTATCTTTCCGGACTGGGGATCGTCGCCATGACGGCGATCGTCGGCTGGCAGGTCTTCGCCCGCTACGTGCTGAACGACACGCCGAGCTGGTCCGAGCCGCTGTCGCTGCACCTGATGTCCTGGTTCATCATGCTCGGTGCCGCCGTCGGCGTGCGCGAGAGCGTGCATCTCGGCCTCGACTTCGTCCGGCACGGCGCCTCGCCGGCGTCGCGGCGGACCATGGATCTGGTCAGCCTCGGGCTGATGGTCGTCTTCGGCCTCGCCATGACCTGGTATTCGACGCTTCTCGCCGCCGGCACCTGGGCGGCCAGCATCCCCGTGCTCGGCTGGCCGGGCGGGGTGGACTTCTTTCCGATGATCGTGGGCGGGGTGCTGATCGCGATCTTCTCCGCCGAGCGCTTCGTCGACGTCGCCGCCGGCGAACAGACGGCGGCCGACATCATCGCGCAGGAGGTGGCGTGATGGCCTATGGCGTGCTCTTCGGTGTCTTCACCGTGCTCATGATGATCGGCATGCCGATCGCCTTCTGCCTCGGGATCGCGTCGCTTGCGACCGTGCTCTATATCGGCCTGCCGCCGATCGTGATCTTCCAGCAGATGAACTCCGGGATGAACGTGTTTGCCATGATGGCCATTCCGTTCTTCATCTTCGCCGGCGACCTGATGGTGCGCGGCGGCATCGCCGACCGGCTGATCCGCTTCGCCGCCGGCATCGTCGGCCATCTGCGCGGCGGCCTGGGCCAGGTCAACATCGTCGCCTCGACCCTGTTCGGGGGGATTTCGGGCTCGGCGGTGGCCGACGCCTCGGCCGTCGGCGGGCTGATGATCCCGCAGATGGCGGCGCGGGGCTATGACCGCAGCTACGCGGTCAACGTCACCGTCAATGCGGCGATCATCGCGCTGATGATCCCGCCCTCGCACAACATGATCCTCTATTCCATCGCCGCGGGCGGCAACGTGTCGGTCGCCGACCTCTTCACGGCCGGGATCCTGCCGGGGCTGCTCTTGGCGGGCGCGCTGATGGTCACGGCCTACATCGTCGCGCGTCGCCGCGGCTATCCGGCCGAGCCGTTCCCGGGCTTCCGCAAGCTCGCCTACTATCTGCTCGCCTCTATCCCGGGCCTGCTTCTGATCGGCATCATCTTCGGCGGCGTTCGCTCCGGCGTCTTCACCGCGACCGAGAGCTCATGCATCGCCGTGTTCTATGCCCTGCTGGTCGCGCTGCTCGTCTATCGCGAGCTCGACTGGAACGGGTTCGTCGAGGCGGTCCTGCAGGCGGTGCGGACCACGGCCATGGTGCTGCTGGTGATCGGCACGGCTGCGTCCTTCGGCTGGCTGATGGCCTTCCTGCAGGTGCAGCAGCAGATGATCGCCGTCATCGGATCGATCTCCGAAAACCCGATCGTGGTGCTGCTGCTCATCAATCTGGCGCTGCTGGTGCTCGGCACCTTCATGGACATGGCGCCGCTGGTCATCATCACCACGCCGGTGCTGCTGCCGGTGGCCAAGGCCTTCGGCATCGATCCCGTGCATTTCGGCGTCGTGATGATCCTCAATGCCGGGATCGGGCTGAATACGCCGCCGGTCGGCACGGTGCTGTTCGTCGGCTGCGCCGTCGGCGGCATCTCGATCCGCGAAGCGATGCGGACGATCTGGCCGTTCTTCGGCGCGAGCATCGCCGTCCTCATGCTGGTCACCTACATTCCGGCATTGTCGCTCTGGCTGCCCAGCCTGTTCCGCTGACGCCAGGGCTTCATGACGACAACCACGACAGGTCCAGTGCTGGACAGGAAGGCATCCGAGGAGGTCCCATGCTGAAGACGCTATTGATGACGGGAGCCGCAGGCGGCGTGGGAACCGCGCTGCGCCCCATGCTGAACGAACTGGCCGAGACGGTGATCCTGTCGGACCTCGAGGAGATCGGCGACCTCAAGCCGCACGAGCGCTCCCGTCGCTGCGACCTCGCGGATGCCGGTGCCGTCGACGAGCTGGTGCGCGGCGTCGACGGGATCATCCATCTCGGCGGCGTCTCGATCGAGAAGCCGTTCGACCTCATCCTGCAGGGCAACATCGTCGGGCTCTACAATCTCTACGAGGCAGCCCGCAACAACGGCAGGCCGCGGATCGTCTTCGCAAGCTCGAACCACGTCGTCGGCTACTACCGGCGCGACCAGCGCATCGACAGCACGGCCGTGCCGCGGCCGGATTCGCTCTATGGCGTCTCCAAGGTCTTCGGCGAGGCGGTGGCGAGCCTCTATCACGACAAGTTCGGCGTCGAGACGCTGTCGGTGCGCATCGGGTCCTGCTTCGAGAAGCCGCGGAATCCGCGGATGCTGGCAAGCTGGCTGAGCAAGCGCGACCTTCTGTCGCTCTGCGCGCGCGCCTTCGCGGCCCCCCGCATCGGCCACACGGTGGTCTATGGCGCTTCCGACAACGACGAGCAATGGTGGGACAACCGCAACGCGGCCTTCCTCGGCTGGAGGCCGAAGGACAATGCCGAGGTGTGGCGGGCGGAGGTTCTGGCGCAGACGGGCCCGGAGGATCCGGCCGATCCGGCGACGCACTACCAGGGCGGCGCCTTCGTCACGGCCGGTCATCCGGCGGACTCCTGAGCCCGGTGGAGCATCGGCCGGTCGTCGCCGCAGGCGCGAAGAGGCGAGCACCATTGGTGGGCAGGCGCGTCGTTCGAGCTATTCGTTTCATGCATGGCTGGCGTGTGAAATCCTGCCTATGATTTAGGCGAGAGTGAGCTATAGTCGGATCTGTCGAAGCGATGTACCTCCTCCCACAGAGCTTCGAAATCGCGAAGGTTCCACTCCTCCTCCCAGGAACTTTCGCGGAGAACAACAGCACTCCTCCTCCCAGCTGTTGTTCGGTTCTTTTGGAAAGCCTGCCGCACCTCCTCCCGCGGCAGGCTTTTCGCTTTTGAGGGGGCTTTCACCGTTTCATGCCGGCTTCCGGCAGTCTTCCCGACATGGCTGGTTTCGTGCGCGGCGTTTGCCGCCGTCGCAACATGTCGCGCCGCCATGATTCCTGTCCGGACCGGATGCTGCGCAGACGCGGTCGTGGTCCGGCGCGCAGGGGTTTCGCCTATGATTTGCGGGGAAGTGGGGGCTTGGCGGGCGGGTCGCGGGGCGTGCGGCGTCGTCGGTCAGCGCGGCCGCCGTCATGAGGCGGCCTCTCTATGCCTGTCGTTGCAGGCAGGAAGGGCATGTCCATGGTGGCCAGGCGCGTCGTGCCTGCGTCGCGGCAGGTCAGATCGGCGCTAGCGGACGATCGTGAATTTCAGCGGTCGGTGGGAGGCGTTCGGGTCCGGGCTTGCAGCCGGCGCTCGCGTTCCTGGCATTCCGGGTGGCACTGCCGGCGCTTGCGGCGTGCCTTGATCGGCTGACCGGCAGGGGCCGGTCGCCGATGGCAGCTCGATGGCGCTTAGCGGCCGGCAACCGCGGAGCGGATCTGCGAGCGCGAAATGCCGATGTCGGCCAGGGTGTGGTCGTCGAGCATGTTGAGTTCGCGGATGGCCTTGCGACGAGCGGCAAAGTCCTTGATCTTCTGACGAATGTTCATCTCTTTTCTCCTTTCTTCGATGCCACTCATATGGGCAATTCGGCGCACACAATGAAGGCATAAGCCTGCAGAAGAGGCATGCAAATTTGTCTACCCTTGCTCACGGCCTCGGCAAGGATGATGCGTTGCACAAAAATGCTGCAGCGCCGTTCATCGGAAGGCGCAAAAAAGGGAGAGGCAGGGCCTCTCCCTTCAGGTGGCGGATGACGGGTGGCTGGAGGCCGCTTCAGCTCACCATTTCTTGCTGAGCTTGAAGGTGATCGTGCGGGCATCCCCGTATCCGCAAGTGAGCAGGCCGCCGCAGCCGCTGACATATTCCTTGTCGAACAGGTTGGCGACGTTGAGCGCGGCGCCCCAGTCGTTCTTCTCGTAGCGGATGCCGGCATCGAAGACGGTGGCCGAGGGGACCTTTGCGGTGTTCTCGTTGTCGGCCCAGCTTTCGCCCTGGTAGCGCACGCCGGCGCCGACGCTCATGCCCTCGAGCGCGCCGTCCTGGACGGTGTAGTCCAGCCACAGCGAGGCCTGGGTGTCGGGGATGAGGTAGGGGGTGTTGCCGATCAGCGCCGTGTTGGCATCCTCGGTGATCTCGAGGTCGATGAAGTCGAGGCCGGCGATCAGCTTCCAGCTTTCGTTGATGTTGACCTTGCCCTCGAGCTCGATGCCGCGCGAGCGCACCTCGCCCATCTGGCTGGAGACCATGGTCAGCGGATCGGTGACGACGACGTTCTGCTTGGTGAGCTGGTAGACGGAGGCGGTGAACACGCCGTCGAGGAAGGTCGGCTCGTACTTGATGCCCGCCTCGAACTGATCGCCTTCTTCCGGCTTGGTGTTGCCGGTCATCGTGACCGCGACGATCGGATTGAAGAAGGTCGAGGCGCTGATGTAGGGCGTGATGCCGTTGGCGAATTCGTAGCCGAGGCCGGCCCGGCCGCTGAGGGCGCTCTCGTTGTAGTCGAACGTCGAGTTCTGTGCCGGATCCCAATAGGTCGGGCCGTTCTCGGTCTTGGTGTCGACGTAGTCGTAGCGGCCGTTCAGGGTCACGATCCAGCCGTCGCCGAATCGGATCTGGTCCTGGGCGTAGACGCCGAGCTGCTGCTGGGTGATCTCCTGGTTGATGTAGATCCGGTTCGGCGGCTGCGGCACGCCGTAGATCGGGTCGGTGGCGCTGATCGGCGTCGCCGCGGAGGAGGCCTGCTCCTGGTCGAGCCGGTAGAACTTGTAATCGAGGCCGACGAGCAGCGTGTGGCTGAGCGCGCCGGTGTCGAACTCGCCCTCGACGCGGTTGTCGACCGCGAAGGTGTCGACCTTCGAGGTATGTTCGAAACCGAGGCGGTAGAGCAGGTTGTCGGGCGTGACCGGCGCGTTCACGTAGGAGGGCGCGGGGAACACGGCGTCCGGGTCGTAGTAGCCGTAGGTGTAGGGCGCGTCCTCGTGCTTGTAGAGGTGGCCGTAGCGCAGGTTCTGGGTGAAGCTCCAGCCGCTTTCGAACTCGTGCTTGAATTCGTAGCCGAGCATCTGCTGGACGTAGGTGCCGGTGTCGATGTCCGGCTCGCCGAAGAAGGCCTTGCGGTCGATCTTGCCGAAGGAGGCGGCCTCGACGGTGCCGACATAGGGCAGGAAGCTGCCGCCGACATGGCGCTGGTCGAGGCCCTGGAGCAGGCCGTAGACCGTCAGGCTGGTGGCGTCGTCGCGCTCGATGGTGACCTGCGGCAGGATGAAGCCGCGCAGGTCGTTGGAGAAGTCGGTGTAGTTCTCGCCGCCGGAGACCTTGCCGGTGACGCGGTAGTTCACGCCCTCGTTGAGAATGCCGTTGACGTCGAAGCCGAGGAAGGCATTGGCGTTGCTGTTGATGCCGGTCTCGGCATAGGCGGAGGTCTCGCCGGTCGGGCGCTTGCTCACCATGTTGACGATGCCGCCGGGATTGGCGCCGCCATAGAGCACCGATGCCGGGCCCTTCAGCACCTCGACGCGCTCGAGCATGAAGGGGTCGATCTGGAAGCCGCCGAAGCCGTAGCTGAACAGGTTGAGCCCGTCGAGGAAGACGCCGGTCTGGGTGGCGTCGAAGCCGCGGATGTAGAACCAGTCGGTGTCGGCATCGACGCCGAAGGGTTCGGTCGTGACGCCGGGCGTGTATCGCAGGATCTCGTCCACCTTGTTGACGACGCCGCGATCCTCGATCTCGTCGCGGCCGATGACGGAGACGGACTGCGGGATTTCGGAGATCGGCGTGCCCGTCTTGGAGCCGGTGGTCGTCTCCTTGGCGACGTAGCCGTCGACGGGGCCGGTGGCCGCATTGGCGGCTCCCTCGCCGCCTTCGACGATGATCGGCGCAAGCCGCGTCGCATCCTGTTGCCGTTGTTCCTGCGCCGCCGCCGCCATGGCCGTCAAGATCGTCGCCAGCGCGACGCTGCCGCGCAAGATCCGCTTGAGACCTGTTTCCGCCGAATAGACGCTCTGCTTCGCCATTGCCCGTGTGTCCCCACTTTCCGAAAACGGCCGCCGAGAGGCGAACCTGTTAACATGAGCAACTATATCAACTTAATCTTGGGTGCTTGTTCCGTTAGGCGAAAATTGAACGTTCTTGGCACTTTTTCGCGCTGCACACAGCTTTGCCGCAATCCTGTGGGCGGTGCGCAACGCCTCCCCGCGTCATGGCGGACGCGGGGCGGGGCCATCGGTTGAGGTCGCGCCTTCTGCTTCAGTCGAGCTTCATCTTGCGCCAGCGCGCCGGCGTGATCCCGACGGTCTTGCGGAAGACGCGGGTGAAATGGGCCTGGTCGGCAAATCCGGTTTCCGCGGCGATGGTGGTCAGCGTCGTTTCCGGCTGCAGGAGCAGGAGCTTGGCCCGCTCCAGCCGCGCGTTCATCTGCCACTGGTGCGGGGCAATCCCGGTGGAGGCCTTGAAGGCATGGCTGAAATGGGACTGCGACAGGCCCGTCAGCGCGGCGAGTTCCTCCAGGCGAATGCTGCGCAGGCAGTTCTCCTCGACGTAGTCGATGGCGCGCCGCAGCTGCCAGGTGGCAAGCTGACTGCGCTTTCGCGGCTCGGTCCGGTTGACCTTCATCAGGTCGATGATCAGCCCGAGCGACAGGCCGTCGCCATAGAGGTCGTGCAGCGGCTGCGGGTTGGCGCATTCGGCGGCGATCAGCTCCGCCAGCGCCATGATTCGCGGATCGTTGAACATCAGCCGCGGCGTTTCGATCGGCCGCGCATCGAAATCCTCCATCAGCCGGCGCTGCAGGACGTCGACGTCGAAATGCAGGTCGAGATGACGCACGAAGCTGAGGTCGATCACCTCCGCCCACAGTTCCATGCCGGCCGGCACATAGGAAATCGCCTGGTTGTGGTAGTTCTGGACGATGCCGCGGGCATGCGGCGCGACCTTGAGGTTGCAATTGCCGCCGCCGCGGGCCTCGAGCATGATGAAGACGCGGGGATCCTCGCCGACGTAGAAGCCGCCCGCATCCGGGGCGCACTCGACCTCCCAGAGATCCGCGACGATCCCGTTCCAGTTGCGTCTCTGCAACCCGCCGACGACGTTGAACCCGCTGATCCTGTTGTGCATGCGCGGCTGAAAGGTCATGGCGCCGTCCGGTCGATCAGGCGTGCATCCCTGCAGGCCCAAATATAAAAATTGTGTCTTTTTCTCATGTTTTGATAGCGCAGTGCATGGGATTTTGCAACCGCCTGCACGCGCGAGCTAGGACTGCGCGCGTAGCAGGTCCGAATAGACCCCGCCGCTCGCCTGCAGTTCCTGCGGGCCGCCCTGCTCGACGATGCCGCCCTCGTCGATGACGACGATGCGGTCGGCATTGCGGATGGTGGCAAGCCGATGGGCGATGATGAGCGTGGTGCGGCCTTGCGACAGCTCCGCCAGCGACCGCTGGATCGCCTGTTCCGTCACCGTGTCGAGCGCAGAGGTCGCCTCGTCGAGGATCAGGATCGGCGGGTTCTTCAGGAAGATCCGGGCGATTGCCAGCCGCTGCTTCTGCCCGCCGGAGAGTTTTACGCCGCGCTCGCCCACCAGCGTGTCGAGCCCGTCCGGCAGGGTGGCGACGAACGCCTCGAGCCTGGCGCGACGAACCGCGTCCATGACCTCCTCGTCGGAGGCATCGAGCTTGCCATAGGCGATGTTCTCGCGGATCGAGCCGCCGAACAGGAAGACGTCCTGCTGGACGATGCCGATCCGGGCGCGCAGCGACGCCTGCGTCATCTTTCGGATGTCGAGGCCGCCTATGGTGATGCTGCCTTCCTCGACCTCGTAGAAGCGCGGCAGCAGCGAACAGATCGTCGTCTTGCCCGCACCCGAGGCGCCGACGAAGGCAACGGATTCGCCCTGGCGGATGGTGAGGTTCAGCCCTTCCAGCACGCGCCGGCCGTCGCGATAGGCGAAGCTGACGTTACGGTAGGCGATATCGCCGGAGAGGTCGTCGACGGGGACCGCATCGGGACTGTCGGCAATGTCGGGCGCGGTGTCGATCAGGCCGGTGAAGCGGCGGAAACCGGCGATGCCCTTCGGATAGCTCTCCAGCACGGAGGTGATCTTGTCGATCGGGCGGAAGAAGACGTCGATCAGCAGGATGAAGCTCACGAGCCCGCCATAGCTGAGGCTTCCCTGCATGACGTACCAGGTGCCCGCCACCATGACGATCAGCTGCACCAGGCGGGTGCTGAGATAGCTCATCGCCACGCTCGCCGTCATGTAGGCATAGGCGTTGAGCTTGGTCCTGCGGTAGTTCTCGTTGTTCTTCGAGAACAGCATGCGCTCGTGGTCCTCGTTGGCGAAGGCCTTGACGACGCGGATGCCGCCGACGCTTTCGGCGACGCGGGTGTTGAAATCGCCGATCTGCCCGAACAGGCGCTGCCAGTTGCGCGTCATCCGCGAGCCGTAGCGGCTGACCAGCCAGGCCATGAAGGGGACGATCACGAGCGTCAGCATCGCCAGCGGCGGGTGCACCATGAACATCAGCGCAAAGGCGCCGACGAAGGTCATGATCGCGATGAACAGGTCCTCCGGCCCGTGGTGGGCCACCTCGCCGACCTCCTCGAGGTCCTTGGTCACGTGGGTGATGATGTGACCGGTCTGGTGCTCGTCGTAGTAGGAGAAGGACAACTTCTGCAGGTGGTCGAAGGCCGTCCGGCGCATGTCGGTCTCGATGCTGATGCCGAGCGCGTGGCCCCAGTAGGTGACGACCGCCATAAGACAGGCATTGGTGACGTAGATCCCGAGCAGGATCGCCGCGGCGCCGAGGATCAGCCCCCAGTTCTGGCTGGGCAGCAGGTCGTCGATGAAGAATTTGATCGCCAGCGGAAAGCCGAGTTCGAGCAATCCGGCGAGGACCGCGCAGCCGAAGTCCAGCACGAACAGCTTCTTGTAGGGACGATAGTAGGAAAAGAAACGCGCGAGCATGGGGCCGTCGGTCCTGACGAAAAAATCGGAGTTTTGCCGTCAACTATAGGCTGACGCCGGTTTTTGGAAGGCCGTTGTGCAATGGCGATGTCACACTAAGGTGAAGGCGGACCCGGCGGGCAGGAGGGCCGAGGCGGCGCATATCCCCGTCGCTGCTTGCGCGCTGCCTGCCGGTCGAGTGCCGCGCGGGCGGCCTCCATCGACCCGAGAAAGCAGGATTTGCTGCGGCCGCGGGTGCCGATCCGTCCCCAGTGGCGCATGACCGCGACCTCGCCGAACAGGGTCGGCTCGAGCGTGAGGGCGTAGTAGCGGGCCATGTTGCGGGCCGGATCGACGCGGCGCAGGAGAAGGGTGTCGTTCACTGGCGAGGTCGCTTCGTTCATGCGCGGAGTCTCGCGGACTGCGAATCGCAGGTCCAATGAAAGGTTTGAATCGATCGGGCGCCATCGATTCATCGCTGTGATGCCTGCGGCTGGCCTTGTCGACTGAGCCTTGATGCCATATATTCCGCATTGAAAAGATGGCAATAGATGTGGCAGGTTTCGGACATGGCTCAGGCAATGAAGATCCGGCAGGACAACGCGCCGCTGGTGCTCGCCTATATGGGGCCGGGCGGAAAGATTGCCGCCGACGAGGTGGCCGACGGCTTCGGCATGTCGAAGAGCCAGCTGGCGGAGACGGCGGGCCTTGCCCGCGAGACGCTCTACCGTGCCGAACGCAGCCGCGGTGCCAAGACGCAAGGGCGGCTGCGCGAGATGCTGGAGATCATCAGCCGGGTGAGCGAATGGGCGGGCGGCAAGGAACAGGCCATGGCCTGGTACCGCGCCCAGCCGATCGCCGCCTTTGGCGGACGGACCGCCGAGTCCCTGGTGAAGGACGGCAAGGCCGCAGCCGTGCGCGACTACCTCGATCATGTTGCGCTCGGTGGATTTGCGTGAGGTTTGTCGGCACCGCCTATCGGGCGCATGATCCGCGCTGGTCGTTCAAGCCGATATCGGGGGCGGGGGCGGCGATCCGCGGCGCCCGCTTCAATCCGCGCGGCGTGCCGGCGCTCTATCTCGGCCTCGGCATCATGACGGCGATCAAGGAGGCCAACCAGGGCTTTGCGCACCGCATAGACCCCTGCGTTCTCTGCTCCTACGACATCGACTGCGACGACATTGCCGACCTTTCGACGCCGGAGGGCCGCCGCGCGGCCGGCGTCCTGCTGGATGATCTCGCCTGCGCCTGGGCGCTGGCGCTTGCCGAGGGCCGCAGGCCGGCGTCGTGGGACATCCATGATCGTCTCACCGCGCGGGGCATCGCCGGCATCGTCGTGCCGAGCTTCGCGCCCGGCGCCGACGAGAGCGACCGGAACCTCGTCCTCTGGGACTGGGGGCTGGAGCTGCCGCATCGCGTCACGGTCTTCGATCCCAGCGGGCGCCTGCCGAAGGACCAGCTTTCCTGGCAATAGGCGAAGGCGCGGGCAGACCGCAATCTCTGCGGCGGCCGCGCCATTGCGCCGCGACCCTGGTCCCGTGTTTCACGACAGTTTCGCCTTTCGCACCGGCGTGGCCGGCGGGTCCGGGCGCAGACATGGCTTGATAGTTACATATTCGACAGTTACGTCTGTAACCAATACTGGATTGGCCGTTTGCAGAGGAGGTGAACGCCATGCTGGACAAGCCCCGTGAAGCGATCGCCGAAGGCACGACGACGTCGGATACCCCCGTGTACATGCCCGGCTTCGGCAATGATTTCGAGACGGAATCCCTGCCGGGCGCCCTGCCGCAGGGGCAGAACAGCCCGCAGCGCTGCAACTACGGCCTCTATGCCGAGCAGCTTTCCGGCTCGCCCTTCACCGCCCCGCGCGGCACCAACGAGCGGTCCTGGCTCTACCGCATCCGCCCGTCCGTCCGCCACACGCGCCGCTTCTCCAATTTCGGCTACCCGTTCTGGAAGACGGCGCCGTGCCTGGACGATCATTCGCTGCCGCTCGGGCAGCTGCGCTGGGACCCGCTGCCGGCGCCGACGGAACCGCTGAACTTCCTGGAAGGCATCCGCACGATGACCGCGGCGGGCGACGCCCTCACCCAGACGGGCATGGCCGCGCACGCCTATGTCTTCAACGCGGACATGGTCGACGACTATTTCTTCAACGCCGACGGCGAACTGCTGATCGTTCCGCAACTGGGTGCCATCCGGGTGTTCACCGAAATGGGCATCATCGACGTCGAGCCGCTGGAGATCTGCCTGGTCCCGCGCGGGATGATGTTCAAGGTCTCCCGTCTCGGCGAGGGTGACTGCTGGCGCGGCTACATCTGCGAGAACTACGGCGCGAAGTTCACCCTTCCCGACCGCGGGCCGATCGGCGCCAACTGCCTGGCCAATCCGCGCGACTTCAAGACGCCGGTCGCCGCCTTCGAGGACAAGGAGACGCCCTGCCGGGTACAGGTGAAGTGGTGCGGCAGGTTCTACGTGACCGAGATCGGCCACTCGCCGCTCGATGTCGTCGCCTGGCACGGCAACTACACGCCGTTCAAATACGATCTCCGGACCTATTCGCCGGTGGGCGCCATTCTCTTCGACCACCCCGACCCGTCGATCTTCACGGTGCTGACGGCGCCGTCGGGCGAGGAGGGAACGGCGAACATCGACTTCGTCATCTTCCCGCCCCGCTGGCTGGTCGCCGAGCATACCTTCCGCCCGCCCTGGTACCACCGCAACATCATGAGCGAATTCATGGGGCTGATCCACGGGCAGTACGACGCCAAGGAGCAGGGCTTCGTTCCCGGCGGCATGAGCCTGCACAACATGATGCTGCCGCACGGCCCGGACGCCACCGGTTTTGAGAAGGCCTCGAGCGTCGAGCTGAAGCCGGTCAAGCTCGACCACACCATGGCCTTCATGTTCGAGACGCGGTTTCCCCAGCAACTCACCCGGTTCGCCGCGGAACTGGAGACGCTGCAGGACAACTACATCGAATGCTGGGACGGCCTGGAGCGCCGCTTCGACGGCACGCCGGGCATCAAGTGATGACGGTGCTTCGCATGGACCATTGAGGAGCGTCAGCCGCCGGCCTGCCAGGTCTTGACCGCCTCGAGCGGCCAGACGAGCATCAGGATGTTGAGGGCGAGCCCGTCCCGGATGAGGTAGGTCGTCAGCGCCTCGAAGAAGACGATGATCGCGATGCTGGCCCAGACCGGCAGGCGGGCCGCCAGGAAGAAGCCGATCACCATGGCGACGATGTCGGCCGCCGAATTGATGATGCTGTCGCCGAAATAATCGAGCGAGATGGTCGCTTCCCGGTAGCGGTTGATGATGAAGTTGGTGTTTTCGAAGATCTCCCAGGCGCATTCGACGACAAGCGCGAAGGTCAGCCGCGTGACGATGCTCGCCCGCGGCATGAGCCAGGTGAACAGCGCGTAGAACAGGATGCCATGGATGATGTGGCTCGGCGTGTACCAGTCGGAAAGGTGCTGGGAATTCTCGGAGGAAACGACGACGCCGTGCCAGAGCTTTACATAGCCGCATTTACAGATCCAGATTCGTCCCATCAAATGCAGGGTCACGGCGGTGGCTGCAATGGCTGCCGCGGCGACGGCGATCGACTTGGGGAGGGTCCGGTTCAAGCGAGTGGCTTTCCTGGCGGGCTGGGAGGGCGGTGAAGGACAGGGATTCGCGTCGGCGCGACGATGCCACGACGGCGGCGGCAAAGACAAGATCAAGGGAGGAAGCATGAAACTTGCAACACTGAAGGACAGCACGCGCGACGGCCGGCTGGTGGTCGTTTCCAGGGACCTGACGCGCTGCTCGGAGGTGGGCCACATCGCCCGCACCCTGCAGGCGGCACTCGACGACTGGGCCCATGCCGGCCCGCGGCTTGCCCGCGTGGCGGAGGGGATCGAGACCGGATCGCAGCCCACCATGCGGTTTCATGAGCACGAGGCGGCCTCGCCGTTGCCGCGCGCCTATCAGTGGGCGGACGGCTCGGCCTACGTCAACCATGTCGAGCTGGTGCGCAAGGCGCGCAACGCCGAGATGCCGGCCAGCTTCTGGACCGATCCGCTGATGTACCAGGGCGGCTCGGACAGCTTCCTCGGCCCCCGCGATCCGATCGTGGTGGCAGACGAGGCCTACGGCATCGACATGGAAGGCGAGATTGCCGTCATCGTCGACGACGTGGCGATGGGCGCGAGCGTCGAGGACGCCCGCGCGGCGATCCGGCTCGTCATGCTCGTCAACGACGTCTCGCTGCGGGGGCTCATTCCGGCCGAGCTCGCCAAGGGCTTCGGCTTCTTCCAGTCCAAGCCGTCGTCGGCCTTTTCGCCGGTGGCGGTGTCGCCCGACGAGCTGGGCGAGGCCTGGAAGGACGGCAAGCTGCACCTGCCGCTCCTGGTGTCGCTGAACGGCAAGCCGTTCGGCCGCGCCGACGCCGGGGTCGACATGACCTTCGACTTCGGCCAGCTCGTGGCCCATGCGGCGCGCACGCGCCCCCTCGTCGCCGGCTCCATCATCGGTTCGGGAACCGTCTCCAACAAGCTCGACGGCGGACCGGGCAAGCCCGTCTCCGAAGGGGGCAGGGGATATTCCTGCATTGCCGAGCTGCGCATGATCGAGACGATCGCAACCGGCACGGCCAGGACCCCGTTCATGAAGTTCGGCGACACGGTCCGGATCGAGATGAAGGACCAGACCGGGCATTCCATCTTCGGCGCCATCGAGCAGACCGTGAAGCGTTCCGAACCGTCATGACACTCGACCCGAGGATCATTTCCGGCGCGGCAGAAGCAGGGCCGAGCAGTTCGTGGCTGCACGGGCGGAGGGACACGGATGGATGAGATCGTCCTCTACGACTACTGGCGCTCGTCGGCGAGCTATCGCGTCCGCATCGCGCTGAACAGCCTTGGCGTGGCCCACCGCAGGGTGCCCGTCAACCTGCTGGAAGGCGCGCACAAGGCGCCCGAGCACCTGGACCGCAATCCGCAAGGGCTCGTGCCGGCGCTTCGGATCGACGGCCTGATGATGACCCAGTCGCTGTCGATCATCGAGTATCTCGACGAGACCCGCGGCCCGGCGGGCTTCCTGCCGGCGGACCCGCCCGGTCGCCAGCGGGTGCGGGCGCTCGCCCAGGCGATTGCGATGGATATCCACCCGGTCTGCAATCTCGGCGTGGTCGGCCATGTCATGGAACTGACGGGACGAGGGGAGGCGGCGCGGGCCGAATGGATGGTCAAGTTCATCGGCGAGGGCCTCTCGGCCGTCGAGCGCATGCTGGAGGATCCCCGCACGGGGACCTTCTGCCATGGCGAGGGTCCGTCGATCGCTGATTTCTGCCTCGTCCCGCAGGTCTACAACGCCGACCGCTGGGGCGTCGACATGGCCCGCTTCTCCCGGATCCGCAGCATCGCAGCCGTGTGCGAAGCGCTGCCAGCCTTCCAGGCGGCGCATCCCGAACGGGTGAAGCCGCAATAGTCCCGCAAGAAGGGTGTTTTCCGCGCGGCCGGCCAGGCGGAAGACCGGCCGCCTGGCCGCTACGAAGCCGGAAATGAATGTGTTCACAAAAATGTCAACTGGCGCGAATAGAGCCGCTCCGAGGCCCGTCTTCTTTGTGTTGGGGCAGAGCGCGTAGGTTCCGCGCAATCGTGCAAATTTCGCGAACGGTGCGATCGTCGGTTCGGCGTCGCTTTCTCCCCACGTGTACTGGGCGTCTGTCGTTCATCGCTTCTTCGAAGCAGCCATCAGCCGAGAAGCGAGACGCGACCCTGGCGGCCCGCTCGACAGCGCGCCGGACGCCATTGCGTGCCGCAAGTCGTGCTTCGAGGCGAAGAGATTGCCCTTTGGCGCAGAATCCTGGATAGACGACCCATGAGCGAAACGAACCAGGCCTACACCTATCCCGTTGCCGACGATCATCTTTTGCCGCGCAACACCCGTCGTTCGTTGCCGATCGCGCTGCTCAGGGCGCGCGAGGCGGTGATGAGCCATTTCCGGCCGATGCTGGTGAAGTACGACGTGACCGAGCAGCAGTGGCGCGTCATCCGCGTCCTTGCCGAAGCGGACATGCTCGACGCGTCGGAAGTGGCCGAAAAGACCTTCATCCTCGCCCCCAGCCTGACGCGGATGATCAAGTCGCTGGAGGAGCGTGGCTTCATCACCCGCCACAAGGACCAGGAGGACGGCCGGCGCGTCCTGTTGAAGATCGCGCCCGCCGGGCTTGCGATCATCAATACGGTGACGCCGGACAGCTGTGCGATCTACGACCATATCGAGGCCCGCTACGGCAAGGAGCGCGTCGAGCATCTGATCGATCTCCTGAACGATCTCGCGCTCCTGAAGAGCGACGAGCCGTTCATCGCCGAGGAATAGCGCGGGCGGGGTTCGCCGTCTGCCGGGATCCGGCAGAAGCGAAAGCGCCCGGATCCACCGACCCGGGCGCTCGCAGACGGTCGCAGACCTGGCCTTGCCTCAGGCGAGGTTGCCCATGCAGAGATATTTCATCTCGAGATAGTCGTCGGCGCCGTGGCTCGAGCCCTCGCGCCCGAGGCCGGACTGCTTGATCCCGCCGAAGGGAGCGGCCTCCGAGGAGATCAGGCCGGTATTGATGCCGACCATGCCGTATTCCAGCGCTTCCGCCACCTTCCACACCTTCTTCAGGTCGGCGGCGAAGAAATAGGCGGCCAGTCCGAACTCGGTATCGTTGGCCTGCGCGATCACGTCGTCGACGGTGTCGAAGCGGAACAGCGGCGCAACCGGGCCGAAGGTCTCCTCGCGCGCCACCCTCATGGTGCGGTCGACGCCGGTGAGGATCGTCGGCTGGAAGAACGTGCCTTCGCCGGCAAAACGCTTGCCGCCGGCAACCACCTTCGCGCCCTTGGACACCGCGTCGGCGACATGCGCCTCGACCTTCTCGATCGCGGCCTCCTCGATCAGCGGACCGATCGCCACGCCCGCCTCGAAGCCGTTGCCGACGGAAAGCTGCTTCACTCTTGCCGCAAGCTTCTCGGCAAAGGCGTCGTAGACGTTCGCCTGGACGTAGATGCGGTTGGCGCAGACGCAGGTCTGGCCGGCATTGCGGTATTTCGAGGTGAGCGCGCCCTCCACGGCGGCGTCGATGTCGGCATCGTCGAAGACGATGAACGGCGCGTTGCCGCCGAGCTCCAGGCTGACCTTCTTGATCTGGTCGGCGCACTGGCGCATCAGGATGCGGCCCACCTCGGTGGAGCCGGTGAACGAGATCTTGCGCACCTTCGGGTTGAAGCAGAGCTCCTTGCCGATCGCCGGTCCGTCCGTGCCGACGACGACATTGAACACGCCGGCCGGAACCCCCGCCTTCTCCGCCAGCACCGCCAGCGCGATCGCCGACAGCGGCGTCTGCTCGGCCGGCTTGGAGACGACGGTGCAGCCGACCGCGAGCGCCGGCGCGATCTTGCGGGCGATCATGGCGGCGGGGAAGTTCCACGGGGTGATCGTGCCGACGACGCCGACCGGCTGCTTGATGACGAGCATGCGCTTGTCCACCGAGGGCGCGGGGATCGTCTCGCCGTTGATGCGCTTGGCCTCTTCCGCGTACCACTCGACATAGGATGCGGCATAGAGGATCTCGCCCTTCGCGTCCGCCAGCGGCTTGCCCATCTCCGCCGTCAGGATCGCGGCGAGTTCGTCGGCATTGGCAATCATCAGGTCATGCCACTTGCGCAGGATGGCGCTCCGCTCCTTGGCCGGGCGTGCCGCCCATGCCGGCTGGGCCCTGTGGGCGGCGTCGATCGCCGCCGACGTCTCTGCGGCGCCCATCTCCGGCAGCGTTGCCAGCGTCTCGCCGGTGGCCGGGTTGATGACGTCGAACGTCGTGGTGCCGTTGCCGCTGGTCCAGCTGCCGTCGATGAAGCCGCGGTCACGCAGGAAATCGGTCGAGGTGAGGTGCCGGGTGAGGGCGTCGTAGAAGGCCATGTGAGCATTCCTTCGAACAAGGGAGCAGTGTCGCCCGGACGTGCGCCCGGGCGTCGTGGTGGTTTCGGGATGGAAGCGCGTCGCCTCAGGCGGCGCGGGCTTCGAGCATCGCCGCTTCGAGAATGTCGAGCGCCTCGGCGAAGACCTCGTCCTGCACCGTCAGCGGTGCCAGGAAGCGGATGACGTTGCCGTGCACGCCGCAGGTGAGCAGGATCAGCCCCTTCTCCAGCGCTTTCAGCCGCACCTTGTTGGCGAAGTCGGCGCTCGGCAGCCTGGTCTTGGCGTCGTTGAACTCCACCGCGTTCATGAAGCCGGGCCCGCGGATGTCGACGATCTCCGGCACCTTCTCGCGCAGCGATTCCAGGCGCTGCTTGAGGCGGTTGCCGAGGCTCGTGGCGCGGTTGCACAGGTCCTCGTCCTTGATGACGTCGAGGACCGCATGGGCGGCGGCGACGGCGATCGGGTTGCCGGCATAGGTGCCGCCGAGGCCGCCCGGGCCCGGCGCATCCATGATGTCGGCGCGGCCGGTGACGGCGGCGATCGGGAAGCCGCCGCCGAGGCCCTTGGCCATCGTCGTCAGGTCCGCCACCACGCCGTGGTGCTCCATGGCAAACAGCTTGCCGGTCCGGCCGAAGCCGGTCTGGACCTCGTCCGCAATCAGCAGGATGCCGTGCTGGTCGCAGATCTCGCGGATCTGCTTCAGGAACGACGTCTGCGCCGGATAGAAGCCGCCTTCGCCCTGCACCGGCTCGATGATGATCGCCGCGACCCGGTTCGGATCGACGTCGGCGGCAAACAGCTTCTTCAGCGCGGCGATCGACTGCTCGGCGGAGGTGCCGTGCAGTTCGACTGGGAAGGGCACGTGGAAGACATCGGCCGGCATCGCGCCGAAGCCGACCTTGTAGGGGACGACCTTGCCGGTGAGCGCCATGCCCATGAAGGTGCGGCCGTGGAAACCGCCGCCGAAGGCTACGACGGCCTGGCGGCCGGTCGCCGCACGGGCGATCTTGACGGCGTTCTCGACGGCTTCGGCGCCGGTCGTGACGAAGATCGTCTTCTTGGCGAAGTCGCCGGGGACGAGCTGGTTCAGCCGCTCGGCGAGCTCGACGTAATTCTCGTAGGGAACGACCTGGTGGCAGGTATGGGTGAAGCGGTCGAGCTGCTTCTTCACCGCCTCGATGACGCGCGGATGGCGGTGGCCGGTGTTGACGACGGCGATGCCGGCGGCGAAGTCGATGTAGCGATTGCCTTCCTTGTCCCAGATCTCGGCGTTTTCGGCGCGATCGGCATAGATCTGCGTGGTCATGCCGACCCCGCGGGAGATGGCTGCGTTCTTGCGGTCGGTGAGGGATGTCGCGGTCATCTGGCAGATCCTGACGTTGGAGGAATTCAGATCTTGCATTTTTTCTGCAAGATTTTGTGCAATTCCTACATTTTTTCTGTAAGATTGCAACGGAAATTTTGAGCGTGCGAGGCCGCCGCGGGCGATGGGAGCGGACGGGGCGCGCCGGGAGCCCGCAAGCTGCTATAAGCATCAAGAATAACACAAGAATCAGGGATCATTGGCATGAGCGATCCGCAGACGGTGCATTACAAGGTGGCGGAGGCCGCCCGGCTCGCCGGCGTATCGGCGTCGACGCTGCGTCTGTGGGAAAGCCAGGGCCTGGTGGTCCCGGGCCGCTCGGCGACCGGCCACAGGCAGTACAGCGCCGACGACGTGGCGCGGTTGAAGAAGATCTCCTGGTATCGCGCCGAGCGCGGGCTCAATCCGGCGGCGATCCGCGAGGCGCTGGAGGCCGAGGGGGCGGCATCGGATGCGATCCCGGCTCCGTCCGGCGAGGGCGATGCGGCGCAAGGGGTGGGGCGCAAGTTCCGGGCGCTCCGGCATGCGGCGGGCAAGACGCTGGAGCAGGTCGCCGGCGATATCGGCATCGCCACGTCGGTCCTGTCCACCTTCGAGCGCACCTCGCAGGGTGTGAGCTTTCGCGCGATGCACGACCTGGCCGAATACTACGGCACCACCGTCTCGAAGCTCTCGGGCGAGGACGATATGGAGCGGCGCAGCGTCGTGCGCGCCGACGAATGGAACCTGTGGCCGGAGACCTCGCCGGGCGTGGTCGTGCAGGTTTTGGCCGACGGCCGCAACATGATGGATTGCCATCGCTTCGTGCTGTCTCCGGGCGCCTCGAGCGACGGCGCCTATCGCCACGAGGGCGAGGAGTTCATCCACGTGATCTCCGGCCGGTTCGAGATGGTGCTCGACGGCGACGAGTTCCATGACCTCGGACCGGGCGATTCCATCTATTTCGACAGCCGTCGCCATCATTCCTGGCGCAATCGCCACGACGGCGAGACGGTGCTCTTGTGGATCAATACGCCGCCGACGTTCTGATCCCGCTCCCCCACTCGAATTTGCAGCGTCGGACCCTAGTTCACACTCTGGGTTTGCCGCGGCATCACAAGCGCAACTGGTCAGGGGGACGCGCAATGACGCAGATGTTGAGAGCATTCGCATTGTCCATGGCCCTCGGCGCCGGCTGTCTTTCGGCCGCGGTGCAGGCCGCCGAGCCCACCCCGGTGACTCCGGACAACTTCGACCGGGCGGAAACGGACATGTATTTTGCCGCCCAGACGGCCGACGGCGGATTCGGCATGCTGCAGCACCGCCGCGAGATGATGCCGATCGACCGGCAGACCGTGATCCGCAGCAACCGCGACACGCTCTATTCCTCCGGCGTCTTCGACCTCGAGGCCGGTCCGGTGACGATATCCATGCCCGATCCGGGTGGGCGGTTCATGTCGCTGATGATCATCGACGAGGACCACTACGTGCCGTTCATCGCCCAGGGCAAGGGCAGCCACACCTTCACCAAGGAGCAGATCGGTACGCGCTACATGATGGTCGCGATCCGCACGCTCGTCGATCCCAAGGATCCTGCGGACTTGCGGGCGGCGCATGCGCTGCAGGACGGGATTGCGGTCAGGCAGGACAAGCCCGGCGAACTCGTGGTGCCCGATTGGGACAAGGCGAGCCAGAAGAAGATCCGCGACGCGCTGCTGGTGCTGAACACAACGCTGCCGGACCTGCGCCACGCCTTCGGCAGCCGGAGCGAGGTCGACCCGATAAGGCATCTGATCGGGACGGCGGCCGCCTGGGGCGGCAATCCGGACAGGGAGGCCATCTACGTGAACGTCACGCCCAACGAGAACGACGGCCGCACCGTCTACCGGCTGAGCGTCAAGGACGTGCCGGTCGACGGCTTCTGGTCCATCAGCGTCTACAACGCACAGGGCTTCTTCGTGCCGAATGCGCTCAATGCCTATTCGCTCAACAACCTGACGGCGGAAAAGGACGGCGACGGCAGCATCAAGGTCCAGTTCGGCGGCTGCAACGGCCAGATCGCCAACTGCCTGCCGACGCCTGCGGGTTGGAACTACCTGGTCCGCCTCTATCAGCCGAAGGCGGCGATCCTGGACGGCAGCTGGCAGTTCCCCGAGGCGCAACCGGTTCGTTGACGGCCGTCCTCGGCCGGTTGCCGCGGCCGGACGGGTTTGGAAGGGTCGTCACTGGACCGAAGAGACCCCCGGGCATTGCGGCGCGCGCGCTGCGAGCTGCCCGGCCGTTCTTTCTTGCGAGATCGGGCCGGGATCGGGCTGTTCCGCCGGCTGGCATTCGATCGGGACGCCGACGATGCTGTCCCAGCCCTTGATGATGATATCCCTGGCGCGCTCTTGTTCCTCGAGCGTTGGGAAGACGGGCTCGACCCGCTTCCCGCTGTCGTCGTCGAGGTGCGGCAGGTCCTGCTGCAGGCTCGCGGGCACCTTTCCCGCCCGCAGGAGGGCATCGAGCCGGATCGGCTGGCACCGGGCCTGGAGCATGATCAGTTGGGCCTCGTCGGAGTAGACATGTTCCATCCACAGCCGGGCGGCGTTCGGATGGCGTGCAAAGGCGCTGATGGCCTGGGCATAGACGCCGGCGACGGCGCCGGTGCGCGGCCGGACGACCTCGATGCGGGCCCGGCCCTTCAGCGCATCGCGATCGCCGAACGCGAGATAGTCCCAATGGACGAGAACGGGTGTGCGGCCATTTGCGAGGCTCTCGGTGGTACCCATCCTCGGCACGAAGTTGCCCGTTCTCTGCAGGCCGGCGAAGAAGTCGAGGCCCTGTTGCGCCGCGTCCTCCATGTTGCCCTTCGTGACGGACAGTCCGGCGGCCAGCACGGTCAGGATCGCCTGGTTGGAGCCGGTGTCGCCGGCGATCCCGATGGCGTCTCTGTACTCGGCCGATGCCAGGTCCGCCCAGTCCTTCGGCAGCCGGGACACGCGGTCGGCGTTGACGGCGAAGACGAGCACCCCGTAGTAGCCGCCGTACCAGTATCCGTCGGGATCCCGGGCCCGGTCGGGGATCGTCTCCCAGGCGGAGACCTTGTAGGGCTGCAGCAGGCCCTCGTCCTTCGCCGATGCGGCGAAGGGCAGGCCGACGTCGACGACGTCGGGCGCCTGCGCGTCAATCTTGTCCCGGCCCGCCCGGATCGCATCCAGCTCCTCGGCCGACGCGGCCTGCGGATCGCGTTCGTCCACCGAAAGGCCATATTCCGCCTTGAAGCCGTCGATGATGCGGCCGTAGCCGCACCAGTCGCGCGGCAGGGCCATGACCACCAGCCTGCCTTCCTTGCGAGCGGCGGCGACCAGATCGTCCGGCGGCGATGCCGCGGCAACGTTCAAGGATGCAAAGAGAGCTGCTGCAGTGGCCGGCGCCCAACGTCCAAGCACGCATTCCATGGTCGCCCCTCCATCTCGCAATGGATACGCACCGGTAAATTCTACCACCCGGGCGGCGCGCCGGCCATCAAAGAAGCATGGCCGGGCGGTTAGGCTGTCACGCCCTGAGGGTCCGCGTCCCGGTCGGTCCTGCCGGCGGCAGCAGCAGCCGCATGGCGTTGAGGGTGACCAGCACCGTCGCACCGGTATCGGCGAAGACGGCGATCCACAGGCCGGTGACGCCGAGAACCGTGGTGACGAGGAACACCGCCTTCAGGCCGAGCGCGATGGTGACGTTCTGGCGGATGTTGGCCATGGTCGCCCGCCCGAACGATATCGCCCGGGCGACGTCGGCGACGCGGTTGCCCATCAGCGCCACGCCGGCCGTCTCGCGGGCGAGTCCAGTGCCCGACCCCATCGCCATGCCGACGCTCGCGGCCGCAAGGGCGGCGGCGTCGTTGATCCCGTCGCCGACCATGACCGTGGTGCGACCCTCGGAGAGCTTTCTGATCGCCTCGACCTTGTCGGCCGGCAGCAGCCCGCCGCGGGCATCGTCGATCGCAAGCGCGCGGCCGATGGCGGAAGCCGTGGCCGGGTTGTCGCCGGAGAGCATCAGCGTCTTGACCCCGAGCGCCTTCAGCGCGGCGATGCCGGGGGCCGCGTCCTCGCGCGGCTCGTCGCGAAGGGCGATCGCGCCGATGCCGACCCGGTCGGCGATCACCACGGCGACGGTGTTGCCGGCCTGCTCGAAGGCCGAAATCGCCTCCGCAAGGGCCGTGCCGATCGTGCCTTCCTCGGCGGCGAAGCGGGGCGCGCCGATGAAGATTGCCCGGCTGGCCACGGTGCCGCTGACGCCGCGGCCGGCGAGCGCCTTGACGTTCGAAGCGGTGGCCGGGGCGAGCTTGCGGGCCTGCGCTTCGGCGACGATCGCCTCCGCCAGCGGGTGGCTGGAGCCCGCCTCGATCGCGGCGGCCAGCGACAGGAGGCTCTCTGCCGCGCCGTCCGCGGCATGGACGTCTGTGACCGCCGGCCGGCCGCGGGTCAGCGTGCCGGTCTTGTCGAAGGCGACGACCTCGGCCTTGGCCAGCGTCTCCAGGATCACCCCGCCCTTGGCGAGGATGCCGGCGCGGGCGGTCGAGGACAGCGCCGAGGCGACCGCTGCCGGAACGGAGATGACGAGCGCGCAGGGGCAACCGATCAGAAGCAGCGCCAGGCCGCGATAGATCCAGGTGTGCCAGTCGCCGTCGAACAGGAGCGGCGGCACGACCGCGACCATGAGGCCGAGGGCTGCGATCAGCGGCGTGTAGATGCGCGAGAAGCTGTCGATGAAGCGCTGCGCCGGGGCCCTGGCGTCCTGCGCCTCCTCGACGAGGGTGACGATGCGGGCAATGGTGTTGTCGGCCGCGGTCTTGTCGGCGCGGATCTTCAGCGCAGCGTCGATCGCGACCGAGCCGGCGAAGACCTTCTCGCCGGGGCCGCGCGAAACCGGAATGCTCTCGCCGGTGATCGCCGCCTCGTCCAGATGCGCGCGGCCCTCGACGACGGTGCCGTCGGCGGCGACGTGGTCGCCCGGCCGCGCCAGCACGATGTGGCCGGGACGGATGGCTGCGGCCGGAACCTCGCGGACCACGCCGTCCTCCTCGATGAAGGCGCGGTCGGGGACGAGCGAGGCGAGCGCCTCGATGCCCGCCCGCGCCCGGCCGGCGGCATAGCCCTCCAGCACCTCGCCGGTGGCGAACAGGAAGACGACCACCGTCGCCTCCGCCGGTTCGCCGATGATCACGGCGCCGATGACGGCGACCGTCATCAGCATCTCGATGGTGAATGGGGCGCCGGCGCGGGCCGCGGCGATCGCGCGCCGCGCGATCGGCAATGCCAGCAACACGGCGGCAGCGATGAACAGGTAGTGTCCGGCGATCGGCCAGAAATGGTCGACGACGAAGGCGATCGCCGTCACGAGGCCGCCCGCGATCGCATGGATCCCCTTGGGTGTCCGCCACCATTCCACCTTGGTCGGCCGCGGGGCGGGCGCGTCGGTTGCGACGAGGTCCGCACCGTAGCCGAGGCTCCTGACGCGCTCGCCCACGGCGGTAAGCGGTGTCTTTGCCTCGTCGAGGGCGATGAACATCATCTCGCGCGGGACGGAGACGCGGACGTCGGTGACGCCGGGCATGCCGCCGACGGCCGTCGTGATGGTGTTGGCGCAGCTCGCGCAATCCATGCCGGAAATGCGGAAGCGACGGTAGCGGTCGTCCAGTCCCGCCTCGGCCGCCGCGTCCGCGGCGCTTGCGGCATTTGCCTCCGTGGCGGCACAGCAGGCGTCCGTGTGCGTGTGATCATGACCCGCGTGCGCATGGCCTGTGTGAGCATGGTCGGCATGATCGTGGCCGGCGTGCGCGTGGTCATGGTCGTGCTCGTGACCGGCATGGTCATGTCCTGCCTCGCAGTTCGCCGCAGGCGGGGTTGCGCCCTCGGGCTGCCTCTTTGCGGAACCGTCGTCGGCATGCGGCGGAAGGCGCTTGTCCATTGCAAATCTCCCTGATTTGCACCACCTATAATTCCTGTAGTCACTATAGGTTCAAGCGGAAATTTGCATGGAACGCGTCTTTTCGATCGGCAAGCTCGCCGAGGCCAGCGGCTCGAAGGTCGAGACCATCCGCTACTACGAGCAGATCGGCCTTCTGCCGGAGCCGGAACGCAACGCCGGCAACCAGCGCCGCTACACCGCCCGCCACTACGAACGGCTCGTCTTCGTCCTGCACGCGCGCGATCTCGGCCTGTCCATCGACGCCATCCGCCAACTGATCGACCTGTCGCAGCATCCCGACCTGCCATGCCGGGATGCCGACGACATCGCCCAGCGCCGGCTGGAGGACGTGCGCCAGAGGATCGCCCGGCTGAAGCTGCTCGAGGCGGAGCTGGAGCGCACGCTCTCGAGCTGCAGCCACGGCACGATCGCCGAATGCAAGGTGATCGAGGCGCTGGCGCAATGCGGCGCCTGCGAGCGCCACCACCGGCCGCCGCGCTGAGCGGGCATCCTGCCTTGGTGATGCCGCCGAAGGGCGCTACATAGGCGACATGACGAAGCGATCCGGAACTTTGCCGGTGCGGCTTGTGCTCGCGAGCGCGATTGCGGGCTGCGTCCCCTTGACGGCCCAGGGCCAGACCCAGACCCCGGCTGCCGCCGCGGAGAAGACAGGCGGGGGAATGGCGCCCGCGCGCGACCCCGATATTGCGGTGCAGGAGGAGTTCGATGCCGCCCGCCAGCGGGGAACCGTCGAGGCCTGGGAACTCTTCATCGCCCGCCATCCCGATCATCCGCTGGCAACGACCGCGCGGCAGGAGCTGCAACGGCTGACCGGGCCTTAGCGACAACGAAGGCCGCCGGGACGGGAGCAACGGCAGGAGGAGCGGAACATGACGGAGCATGCGGTCCATGGCCTCGACCGGTTCCACGAGGCGCAGGCCAGGGTCTATCCGGATGCGCTCGCGGAACTGAGGCGCGGTCGGAAGGAGACGCACTGGATGTGGTTCGTCTTTCCGCAGGTTGAGGGTCTCGGCGCGTCGGCGATGTCGCAGCGCTATGCGATCGGGTCTGCGGCCGAGGCGCGGGCCTATCTCGACGACCCGGTGCTCGGCGCCCGCCTGCGCGAATGCGTCGAAGCCCTGCTTTCCGTCCGCAACCGCAGCGCGCGCGAGATCATGGGAACCCCTGACGACGTGAAGCTGCAGTCGTCGCTGACCCTGTTTGCCGCGGTCGCCGACGATCCCGCGCTGTTCGAGCGGGCAATCGCCCGCTTCTTCGACGGCCAACGCGACAGCCGCACGGTGGCGTTCCTGGCGCCCTGATGGCGAAAGCCGGCGGCAAGCGCGGCGCCGGCGCTGAATTCCGGCCGGAGCGCCCTATCTCTGCCCGCAACCGGCAGGCAAGTGCGCAAATTTTGACCACAAAGGAAAAATTTTTTGCAAATGCCGCCTCCGGCCACCGGTTTCGACGCTCCGCGGGGCGACGAATTCTGCGATCTATGGCGCATCGATTTCATGACCAGATACGGAGACAAAGATGTCCTGGTTCAAGACCCTCGCCACCGCCACCCTCGTCCAGGCGGTCCTGCTGCTTCCGGCCGCCGCCGGCGAAAACCTCGCCGCGATCCAGTCGGCCGGCGTGCTGAAGATCGGCACCGAGGGGACCTATGCCCCCTTCACCTATCACGATACGAGCGGCAAGCTCGTCGGCTTCGACGTCGAGATCGGCGAGGCGGTCGCAGCCAAGCTCGGCGTGAAGGCGGAATTTCTGGAAGGCAAGTGGGACGGGCTGATCGCCGGCCTCGACGCCAACCGCTATGACGCCGTCATCAACCAGGTCGGCATCACCGATGCGCGCAAGCAGAAATACGACTTCTCCGAGCCGTACATCGCCTCCAAGGCGGTGCTGATCGTGCGCGCCGACGACGACGGCATCAAGGGCTTCGAGGACCTGAAGGGCAAGAAGGCGGCCCAGTCGCTGACCTCCAACTTCGGCAAGCTCGCCGAGGCGAACGGCGCCGAGCTCGTGGGCACCGACGGCTTCGACCAGTCGATCCAGCTGGTGCTGACCGGCCGCGCCGACGCCACCATCAACGACAGCCTGTCCTTCCTCGACTTCAAGAAGCAGAAGCCCGACGCCAACGTGAAGATCGCCGCCGAGCAGGCCGATGCCGACTACTCGGGCATCATCGTGCGCAAGGGCGAGCCGGAACTGGTCGAGGCGCTGAACAAGGCGCTGGCCGAGATCAAGGCCGACGGCACCTACCAGAAGATCTCCGACAAGTATTTCGGCCAGGACGTCTCGAAGTAAGCCTGCCGGACCCCCTCCCGACCAGGGAGGGGTTTCGTGTGCCCCTTCGCATTGCCGGCCATGGCGGACAGGCCGCGGGCCGGTCTTGGCCGGATCGACAGCGATGCCGCCGCGACCCCCTTGTGGGGAGGGGGCGTGGAAGGGTATTTCCAGAAGCACCCGGCCACATCGCGAAGAGTAGGAACGCCCTTGCCGCACTGGCTCCAACTGATGCTCGATTCGCTCGGCCCGCTGCTTCTGGCCGGGCTGAAGTTCACCGTGCCGCTGACGCTTCTGTCCTTTGCCCTCGGGCTCGGGCTCGGACTGCTGGTGGCGATCGTCCGGCTGTTTGCGCCGGCGCCGCTCGTCGCCATCGCCCGCTTCTACGTCTGGATCTTCCGCGGCACGCCGCTGCTCGTCCAGCTGTTCGTGATCTTCTACGGCCTCCCGAGCCTCGGCATCCTGCTCGACGCCTTCCCCGCAGCGCTGATCGGCTTCACCCTCAACATCGGCGCCTACACCTCGGAGATCATCCGCGCGGTGATCGCCTCGGTGCCGCGGGGGCAGTGGGAGGCGTCCTACTCGATCGGCATGAGCTGGGGCCAGGCGATGCGGCGCACCATCCTGCCGCAGGCGGGACGCACCGCGGTGCCGCCCTTGTCCAACACCTTCATCTCGCTGGTCAAGGACACGTCGCTCGCCGCCGCGATCACCGTGCCCGAGCTGTTCCAGACGGCGCAGCGGATCGTCGCCACCACCTACGAGCCGCTGATTCTCTATATCCTCGCCGCGCTGATCTACCTCGCCATGAGCTCGGTCTTGTCGGCGCTGCAGGTGCGGCTGGAAAAGCGTTTCGCCCGCTATGGCGGCTTCCTGGAGGCACGGGCATGATCGAGCTGTCGCATATCGAGAAGCGCTTCGGCGACAACCTCGTCCTGAAGGACGTCAGCGTCGAGATGGGGGAGGGTTCGGTCACCGCCCTCGTCGGTCCCTCGGGGGGCGGCAAGAGCACGCTGCTGCGCTGCGTCAATCTGCTCGAGATCCCGACCAGCGGGTCGGTGCGCATCGGCGAGGAAGCGCTGTCCTTCTCGCCGGGCGGCCGGGTCGGCTGGGGCGACATCCAGCGGCTGCGCCGGCAGACCGGCATGGTGTTCCAGAACTTCCAGCTCTTTCCGCATCGCACCGCGATCGAGAACGTCATGGAGGGGCTGGTGACGGTGCTGAAATGGCCCTCGGAGCGCGCCCGCGCCCGGGCCATGGAACTGCTGGAAAAAGTGGGCATGGCGCACAAGGCCGATGCCTGGCCGGCGACGCTGTCGGGCGGCCAGCAGCAGCGCGTGGCGATTGCGCGGGCGCTTGCCCCGTCCCCGCGCGTCTTGCTGTGCGACGAGCCGACATCGGCGCTGGATCCGGAGCTCGCCGAGGAAGTGGTGGATGTGCTCGGGCGGCTTGCCCGCGAGGGCACCACGATGATGATGGCGACGCACGACCTGCGCCTCGCTTCGCGCGTCGCCGACAAGGTCGTCTTCCTCGACGGCGGGACGATCGTGGAAAGCGGCGCGCCTGCGAAGATCTTCTCCCGGCCGGAGCGCGAGCGCACCAAGCGCTTCATCGCCTCGCTGAACGTGGCCGCCGACTACGAGATCTGAACCGGACACGGTTGCGCCCTTGGCCGCGGCCGGCGCAGGCCGATCTGAATGAAAGTCAAGGGCGGATTTGCTTTCGCTGCGCGAGTCGGACATCGTTTGCCGATGCGCTACGACATCGGCAAGCTCGATCTTCCGGCCCTGCTTCTGCCCTGCTGCCGGGCGGGGGAGGCGCTGGCGCGGCTGGACGAGCGGGTGCTGCGCTCGACGATCCGCGACGGTTTCCTGGGCCGCCAGGATTTTCACGACGCCGTGGCCTCGCTCTGGGTCGATGGCGAACTCGTCCATGTCGAGGATCTGGTGCTGCATGACGCCCGCATGGACGTGCGCACGCCGACGCACGAACTGACGATCGCCCATTCGGTCCTGCGCGTCCGCCGGCAGATTTTCGAACAGCCGCCGCCCTGGGCGCTGAGTGCCGCCGGGCTGGCACGCCTTCGCGGACGCGCCCCCGAGACCAAGATGCTGCCGGTCGGTGCGGAGGATGCCGCAGAACCGGTCTCGGCAGACGAGGAAGCGGCCGAGCCCGGCGAGACCGCGGGCATGGATTTCACCGAGATCGACGCGCTGATCGCCCGCAGCAGCGCGGTCCTCGACGGCGTCGCGACGGCACCGGTGCGCCAGCGCACAACCGAGCGCGATCCGCTCGTCTACGATGCCGACTGGGACGAGGACGAGCGGCTGGCGGAGTGGCGGCTCGTCTTGAAGGACACCGAGGGGCTGCCGCCCGTCCTGCGGGCGGCCCTGCTGCTCGACGCCTGGAACACGCTGCAGGTCCTGCAGCATGTCCCCTGGCTCGGCCGCCAGCTCGTCGCCTCATTCCTCAGGCAGGAGGGGCCGGCAGGCGCCCATCTTGCCGCCGTCAATTCCGGCCTGCGGGCCGTGCCGCGGGAGCGTCGCCATGCGCGCGACCGCCTCTCGCGGCTGATCGCCGTTCTCGAGGCGTTCGAGCTCGGCGCGACGCAGGGGCTGAAGACGCACGACCGCCTGGTCCTGGCGAGGCTGCAGCTGGAGCGGCGGCTGGTGAAGAAGCGCGCCAATTCCAGGCTTCCCCAGCTGCTGGACCTCGTCATCGCCCGGCCGGTGGTGTCCGCGGGCATCATCGCCCGGGAACTCGGCGTCACGATCCAGGGCGCGCTCGGCCTCGCCTCCGAGCTGCAATTGCGGGAGATCACCGGGCGCGAGCGATTCAGGGCCTGGAGCATTCTCTAGTCTAGGGGTGCTCGGAGTCCTGCGTCCACCAGGTGACGACGACCAGCCAGATCATCCATACCAGGCTCAGGACCCAGCCCAACACGATGGCGGCCGACTGCGCCGGCGAGAAGCCCTCCGAGCCGGCGATCCAGCCCTGCACCAGGTAAGTGAAACCGGAGAGTCCCATCAGATAGGCCATCGGCCGCGGAACCCAAGTTATCCGCACGAAGGCGGCCGCGAACAGGAGCAAAGCAAGGCCCAGCGCAAAATCGTGATAGCTCCTCACCCCCCACTCGAGCCAACGGATTGCCTCGGCGCTGGCGAAGCGCGCCGCTTTCTCGGTATCCGGCGCGGTGGACCACGCGTTCACGGCCTGCTTGAGGGCGATTCCATCGACGGCCTGGAGGACCCCGTACAGCGCCAATGCGGCAACCGCCGAAGCGACACCAAAGCGCCCCGCCCATTTGGCGCTTTCAGACTCAATGTCCAGAACAAAGAACAGGGCGAGCAGGCCCGCGAGCAGGATCGCCATGCTCGCGAATTGGCCAAGGTGCACCGCCGCCCAGATTTCGTTGCCAGCGTACGCAGCGAAGATGGCGCGATGGTTGTTGGCGTCGCCTCCGGCGTGAAATTGAGTCACCCCGATGTAGAGGAGTTGCCCGACGAGCAGCAGCCCGGCCGAAAGACGTAGTGATGCGCGATCAATCATGGTACCTCCGCTCAAAATCGGCTGGCCTCCCCGTTGCCGAGTAACGCCCTGTTGTTCATCACATCGACCGGCATTGTAAACTTGGCGGCGAGCGGCACAGAGTTGTCGGCTGGTTCTACGATCAGGTGGCCTAAAGACGGACGCGCACCGGCCTTGCGCCATGTTGCCTCGACGGTGCGCGGCTGTTCTCCAGCGCCGCCGCGATCGATCGTATCGTTTCGCCGGCATTCAAGCGCGCCATCGCCCGTTGGCGAAGATCTTCAGAATAGGGCTTCGTCATCCCTGCAGGCCGTCCTTTTTCCGGTACGGACAGAGAATCACATCTCTGCTGATTTGCGAATCCGAGATTCCAGAAAATCGAAGCGTGCTCTAGGGTCAGGAACAAGGTCGCCTGCAGATTTCCACACCCGGCGGGCCGTCCGGGCTCGACCTTGCGGCAAGGCGAACATAGGATCGCTCCGGCGCGACGGACGCGCAGGACAATCGCAGGGAAGGACGGACCCATGACAACGCAGAAGGTGGCGCTCATCACGGCGGGCGGCAGCGGCATGGGGGCTGCGGCCGCGCGGCGCCTGGCATCGGACGGCTACCGCGTCGCGATCCTCTCGTCCTCGGGCAAGGGCGAGGCACTGGCCGGGGAACTGGGCGGCCTCGGCGTCACCGGCTCCAACCAGTCGAACGACGACCTCAAGCGGCTCGTCGACGGTGCCATGCAGGCCTGGGGTCGTATCGATGCGCTCGTCAACAGCGCCGGCCACGGGCCGCGGGCGCCGATCACCGAGATCACCGACGAGGACTGGCACAAGGGGCTCGACGTCTATCTGATGAACGTTATCCGTTCCGTCCGGCTCGTAACCCCGATCATGCAGGCGCAGAAGTCCGGCGCGATCGTCAACATCTCCACCGCCTGGGCCTTCGAGCCGGCGGCGATGTTCCCGACGTCGGCCGTCTTCCGTGCCGGGCTTGCCGCCTACACCAAGATCTTCGCCGACACCCATGCCGCCGACAACATCCGCATGAACAACGT
This sequence comes from Hyphomicrobiales bacterium, assembly GCA_900469965.1. Taxonomy (GTDB): domain Bacteria; phylum Pseudomonadota; class Alphaproteobacteria; order Rhizobiales; family Rhizobiaceae; genus Mycoplana. Next base: position 295,150 of record UBZP01000017.1, read on the forward strand.
TCTGCCCGGCTGGATCGACAGCCTGCCCGGCACCGAGGAACGGCGCACCAGCGTGCCGATGCAGCGCTACGGCAGCAGCGAGGAGATCGCCGCGACGATCGCCTTCCTGGTCTCCGAGGGCGCCGGCTACATCACCGGGCAGAACATCCGCGTCGACGGCGGCCTGACGCGGTCGGTGTAAGTTGCGGCGCTTCACGGAGATTTGCCCGAAGGCGTTGCCGGGACTTTTCCTGGCGATGGCGATGGCGATGGCGCTGTCGGCGCCGGCCGAGGCCGAGACGGCGTGGCAGCCGGTCGAGCAGGTGAAATCCTATGCGATCAGCGGCAGCACCGGCATCGAGCTCTACCGCTCCATCGGCGAAAATGGCCCGAAGGTCGGTGTCGGGCGGGCGATCGCGTTCACCGATTTCGAGCTGACCTGGACCCGCCGCTACGAGCCGCGCGACGGTGGCTGCGTCATCACCACCAACAGGCCGAAGCTGATCATCACCACCATGCTGCCCAAGCCGTCGGGCAAGCTTTCGCCGGCGCTCGGCGCGCGCTGGGAAACCTTCATCGCCGGGGTGCGCGCCCATGAGCAGGTCCATGCCGAAATCATCGTCGACATGGTGCGGCAGATCGAGGACTACTCGGTCGGGCTGACGGTGGCCGACGATGCCGGTTGCCAGAAGATCCGCAAGGTGCTGACCCAGCGGCTGGGCGAGCTGTCGCAGGAGCAGCGCCGGCGCAGCCGCGATTTCGACCGGACGGAGCTCAGCGAGGGCGGCAATGTCCACCAGTTGATCCTGGACTTCGTCGACGGAAGCTGACGGCCCGCCGATCGCGCCCGAAATACGATTCCGCAAAATTCCGTTGATGCGATAGCATCGGCCATGTCGGGGGCGCACGCCGCTGGCATGCGGTGGCGATGTGTCAGGGGGAGCGACACGATGGCCGGGGAAACTGCCAAGGACGTCGAGATCGCCGACTATCGGGCCTATCAGGGCGGGCCGTTCTTCGAACTGCAGAAGCGCATGGGGCTGTTGCGCCGCGACGCCCTGAACGCCCGGCGACGCGCCCTTCTGTACGTCGCGATCGCCTGGCTGGTCCCCCTCGTGCTGGCGCTGCCGGAGAGCCTGAGGCTGCGGCCCTTCGGCATGACCTACATCACCGACGTCGGCCTGTGGGGGCGCTTCGTGCTGGCGATCGGCGCCGTCGTGCTCGCCGAGGAGCAGGTGGAGGAACGGCTGCGGGTGAAGCTGCGGCACTTCGCGGCCGCTCCCCTGATCGCCCCGGATTCGATGCCGGCGGCTGCCCGCGCGGTCAACCGGGCGCTGCGGTTGCGCAACTCGCGTGGCGCCGAGGTCCTCTGCCTGCTTGTCGCCTATGCCCTGTCCGCCTGGGCGCTTCGATACGAGCTGAAGGGCGACGCCTATTTCTGGGCGGCATCGGTCACCGAGACGGGCCGGCACATCACGCTTGCCGGCTGGTGGGCGCTTCTGGTGAGCCTGCCGCTGTTCTGGTTCCTGGTCCTGCGCGGCTTCTGGCGGCATTTCGTCTGGTCTCAGTTGCTGCGGGCCATTGCTAGGCTCGAGCTCCGTCTGGTGGCGAGCCATCCGGACGGCAAGGGCGGCCTCGCCTTTCTGGCAGACTACCCGAACGCCTACATGACCTTCATGTTCGGGCTCAGTTGCGCGCTGGCGGCAGGCTTCGCCCAGCATATCAGCGCCGAGACCCTGTCGGTGAAGATGCTGACCACCGTCATGGGGGTCTGGCTCGCCGTCGTGCTCGGCTTCTTCGTCTGGCCGCTCTCGGCCTTCGCCCGGCCGCTGCGGCGGCTGAGGGAGGGTACGATGCTGGCGGCGGCGGCGCTCGCGACCCGGCGCCAGCGTCAGGACGAGCGCAAGGTGCTGTCGCGCAACATCGCCGCCGAAGGCACAGACGAGCCCGCGGCCGATGCGGAGATCCCCGATCCGGCAAAGCTCTTCGAAGCGGCCAGGAAGCTCAAGGGCGGGCTTCTCTCACGCAGCGCCGTCCTGCCGCTTTCGGCGATGGCGCTGCTCCCCTTCGCCATCGTCGGCCTCACCCAGATATCCTTCGAGGACGTGCTGTCGCTGGTGAAGAAGCTGCTGCTGCTCTGAGCCCCGGGGAGCCGCGGCGGCGGCCGTGGCCTGCAAGACGGCGTGCCATGTCGTCGGCCGGCTGCGGATAAAATCCGGATCCATCTATACAATTGATAAGATTGACGTTTGTGGCGTGTCCATTGATTTTTTCCGCGTTCCGAACCGGCCGGGCGGGGGATGCCGGAAAGGGGCTGTTAACCTTTATTTTCTATTCCCGACGCAGGGGTTTTCACGGCTTCCGCCAGTTCCAGCGTTGCAGGTTTCCATGCGTCTTTCCCGAACGATTTCGCCGAATGTCAACGATCAGTCCGCACGCGGCGAGGAGGGCGGTGACGGGCCGCGGCCGACGCCGCATGTGACGCTGCCGGGCATGACGGTCACCGGCGAAGTCAAGGCGGATGCCGACCTGCCTGCCTGGCAGAGCGCCTTCATCCTCGGCCCGAACGTGCGCTTCACCCGCACCCCGGAAAGCGCCTATGCCCGCAAGCATCCCGAAGCGCCGGCGCCGAAGCAGGAGGCGACGGCCCCTGCCGCCGTGCCGCCGGAGCCCGCACCCGTCGCGGACGTCGTGCCGCCCGCACCCGCAGACGATCCGTCGCGCGCCGATCTCGACGGCGCCGCCATGCGCAGGATCGAAGGCACCGCCCGCGTCCGTCCGGCCGCTTCCGCTGCGCCGGCTGAAACCGGCAAGCCGGTCCAGCCGCCGGAAAACGTTGCCGCGGCGGAAGACAATCACGGCGCCCTGGCGCTCTATCTGCGGCTGAAGCGGGAAATGGCCGAGGCGAACCGCCAGCAGGAACGGGAAATGCGCAATGCTGCGGCCGCAAGGGCTGCCGCCGCCGCCAGGCAGGGAACGGCCGCAAGTGCGGCGACCGCCGCTGCCGGTCCGGCTGCACGCCCGCAGCAAGGCGCCTTCGGCCTTCCCATCTCCGACCATGCCCTGTTCGACACGATGTGCCTCGATGTCGATCTGACAGGCTTCACGCCGGCGCCCCGCCTCGCGCTCCCGACCTTCCGCGCCGGGCCGGAAACGGCGGCTTGCCTCTATCGCGAGGTGAGCCTGCGCGGCCGCAGCGCCGCACCGGTCGTCGCAACCACGCCTGCCCGCACGATGCCCGCCGCGACGCCGGCCGCGCCGACGGTTCGGACTGTGCCGGAGCGGGCAGCGCGTCCCGCCGCGCCCCAGCCTGCCGTGCCGCAATCTGTCGCATCGAAGCCGGTCGCGGCCGCCCCCGGCAGGCCTGCCGTACACGTGCCGGCTACGACCGTGACGGCAGGGGGCGCATCTGCCCGCCTCCAGACCCCGGCTGCGCCTGCGGCGGTCCCGCAGGAGACGGCTGCGATGCCCGGCTACACGCCGCTGTCGTCGCTCGCCGCATTCCAGTTCGGCCCGGTCTGGCCCGCATCCTCGAATACGACTATATCGCTGGGCCCGTTGCTTTCGCCATCGGCCGCGGAGGCCGCCGAGGCCCCGCACGTTCCGGAGGAAGGTGTAATCGTCGCCGCGGCCGCCGGCCCCGATCACCAGGCGATCCTCACCGAACCGGCCGCTTTGGTGCCCGCCGTCGCCCGGACGCCGTCGCGCTCGCTGCCCCGCTCCGGCCTGTTCGCCGCCGCCGACGCCAACCCCGACTACGAGTTCCCGCCGGTCGACCTGCTGCAGCAGCCGACGGGCGAACAGGCGCACACCATGACCCAGGAGGCGCTGGAACAGAGCGCCGGCCTGCTGGAAAGCATCCTCGAGGACTTCGGCGTCAAGGGCGAGATCATCGACGTCCGCCCGGGCCCGGTCGTCACCCTCTATGAGTTCGAGCCGGCGCCGGGGGTGAAGTCGTCTCGCGTCATCGGCCTTGCCGACGACATCGCCCGCTCGATGTCGGCGCTGTCGGCGCGTGTCGCCGTCGTTCCCGGCCGCAACGTCATCGGCATCGAACTGCCGAACGCCGTGCGCGAGACCGTCTATTTCCGCGAACTGATCGAGTGCGAGAGCTACTGGGAGACGAAGTTCAAGCTGGCGCTCTGCCTCGGCAAGACGATCGGCGGCGAGCCGGTCGTGGCCGAACTCGCCAAGATGCCGCACCTGCTCGTCGCCGGTACCACCGGCTCGGGCAAGTCGGTGGCGATCAACACGATGATCCTGTCGCTGCTCTACCGGCTAAAGCCGGAGGAATGCCGCCTGATCATGGTCGACCCGAAGATGCTGGAACTGTCGGTCTATGACGGCATCCCGCACCTGCTCACCCCGGTCGTCACCGATCCGAAGAAGGCGGTGATGGCGCTGAAATGGGCCGTGCGCGAGATGGAGGACCGCTATCGCAAGATGTCGCGGCTCGGCGTGCGCAACATCGACGGCTTCAACGCCCGCGCCGCCACCGCCCGCGCCAACGGCGAGACGGTGATGTGCGACGTGCCGAAGGGCTTCGACCGCTCGACCGGCGAGCCGACCTACGAGCAGGAAGAGATGGACCTCACGCCGATGCCCTACATCGTCGTCATCGTCGACGAGATGGCCGACCTGATGATGGTCGCCGGCAAGGAGATCGAAGGGGCGATCCAGCGCCTGGCCCAGATGGCGCGCGCGGCCGGCATCCACCTGATCATGGCCACCCAGCGTCCCTCCGTCGACGTCATCACCGGCACGATCAAGGCGAATTTCCCGACCCGCATCTCCTTCCAGGTGACCTCCAAGATCGACAGCCGCACGATTCTCGGCGAACAGGGCGCGGAGCACCTCCTGGGGCAGGGCGACATGCTGCACATGGTCGGCGGCGGCCGCATCGCCCGCGTCCACGGGCCGTTCGTCTCGGATGCCGAGGTCGAGCAGGTCGTGGCCCACCTGAAGGCGCAGGGGCGTCCGGAATATCTCGGCACCGTCACCGAGGATGCCGAGGAGGAGGAGGCGGGCGAGCCGGAAGAGGTCGCCGTCTTCGACAAGTCGGCGATGGGCGAAGAGGACGGCAACGACCTCTACGAAAAGGCGATCAAGGTGGTCATGCGCGACCGCAAGTGCTCGACCTCCTATATCCAGCGCCGCCTTTCGGTGGGCTACAACCGCGCGGCATCGCTGGTCGAGCGGATGGAGCGCGACGGCCTCGTCGGCCCGGCCAACCACGTCGGCAAGCGCGAGATCCTGAGCGGAGCAAGCCGCGACAGCGTGGCCACGATCGACACGGGCGAAGACGACGACTGAGGCGTGACGGCCGGAGGCTGACGCCGTCCGGCCGTCCCTCGCCCGCATACGCCAGCGTGCCGGGCGGGTGACTGCGGCCGCCGGCTCACTTGGCCGGAAAGATCGCCTTCCAGTCGGCCTTCATGTCGACCACGGTCCATCCGTTGATCGGGGCGATGTCGAGAGCCTCGTCCAGCCGGCCGAACTCGGTCTGGCGGTCATAGGCATATTCGCGCTCGGCGTCGGTGTGATGGACGATCAGGCCGAAGCGGGGCGAGGTGCCGCCCAGGGTGGTCCATTGCAGCATCTGCAGGTCGCCGTCCGAATTGCCGAAGGCGGCGATCGGACGCCGGCCGATGGCGGCATTGATGCCGACGGGCTTGCCGGCCTTGTCGTCGATGAAGTTCACCTCCGGCAGCCGGTGCAGGGTCGGGATTCCGTCGCGCATGATGAACTCGGTCTTGATGGACGAGCCCACCACCTGCTCGGGCGGGACGCCATAGACCTCTTCCGTCCAGGGCCGCATGAACTCGACGCCGCCGCCCGAAACGATGAAGGTCTTGAAGCCGTTCGCCCGCAGATAGGCGAGCAGTTCCAGCATCGGCTGGTAGACGAGTTCGGTATAGGGACGGCCGAAGCGCGGGTGGCGGGCCTTCTCCAGCCAGTCGGTGACGATCGTCTGGAACTCGTCGACGGTCATGCCGGCGTGCGTCGTCGTGATGATGTCGACCAGGCCTTTCTCTCCCGCGGCGGCGAGCGCCTGCATGTCGCCCTCGAGCACGGCCTTGAAGGGTTGCTGGTCCTTCCACTCCGGGTTCTCCGGGGCCAGCGTCTTCACCCGGTCGAGCGCAAAGGTGAGCTGGGTGTACATCGGATGCTCGACCCAGAGCGTGCCGTCATTGTCGAAGACGGCGATGCGTTCGCTTTCCGGCACGAAGTCCGGCGTGTTCTCCGCCGTCACCTTGTCGACGAAGGCGACGATCGCCTTCTTCGGCGCGGTGTCGTTCCACGACGGCAGCGGATCGGTCTGCGCCAGCGCCGAGGCCATGCAGGCAAGGATGCCCGCGATCGCCGGTATGAGATATCGGGATATGGAAGCCCGTACGCCCATCCTCAGATCCTCCCTTATCAAGGCAGTCGCAGGCCGCGGACCCTGCCGCGGCCTGCGGCGTCTGCTGTTCAGTTTCCGGTCGGCAGGGGAATGCTGACGCCCTCCTTGGCCAGCGTATCCCGCACCCACTGGAACCTCTCGTATTCCGACAAGGTGATGGGCCCGTCATAGGTCAGGCTCTGGGCCTTCCGCGGCGGGTACTGGACGTAGGTCGCCATGATCTTCTTGAGTTCCTCGCCCATCACGACGCCCATCCAGGTGCGCTCGGTGAAGTTGTTCATGAAGATATCATAGCGCTCCTGCGGGTCCTGCCAGAGATCGAAGACCTGCGGAACCGTGGCCACGTAGCTTTCGGCACCCTTCCAGCCGAGGTTGGAATCGACCGCAAGCCCGCCCGTCCGCGCGCCGTCATCGCCGCGCAGGTTGAAGACGAACTTGTAGTTGTTGACGCGGATGGCACCGGGCGAGAGCTCGTTCTCGGTGAAGTAGAACCAGGACTTCCGCGGCGACGGGCCGGAGCCGGTCAAGACGGGCGTCATGTCGAAGCTGTCGAAGATGATCGGCTTGTCCTCGCGATCCTTGTCGGGCAGCGGCACACCGCCGATGGAGGCGAAGGTGGCCATCAGGTCGAGACCGCCGAGGATCTCGTGGTTCTTCGTGCGGGGCTTGATCTTGCCGGGCCAGACGGCGATCGCCGGGACCCGGTTGCCGCCCTCGCGCACGGTGCCCTTGGTGCCGCGGAAGGGGGTGTAGCCGGCATCCGGATAGACGTCCTGCCAGGCGCCGTTGTCGGTGGTGTAGAAGACCAGCGTATTGCGGTCCATCCCGGTCTCGCGCAGCTTGTCCAGGATACGGCCGATGCGGGTGTCGAGCTCGACGACCGAATCCGCATATTTCGACTTCGACAGCGATTTGTGCTGGAACTCCGGCGCGGGCATGTTCGGCTGGTGGACCTTCATGAAGTTCACATGGATGAAGAACGGCTCGCTCGGCGTCTGCGCCGCCGTATCCAGGAACTCGAGGGCGGCCTTCTCGACATAGCCGTCGAAGAAGGGGATGCCGACGACGCCCTCCTTGCCATCGATGACGGGCGTGTCGACGTACTGCCCGTTGATCTTGAAGTCTTCGGTGACCGGACCGCCGGCCTTGCCGGAGAGCGAGCCCTTGGTGATCCTCTGGAACATCGCCCGAAGGGCCGGATCCATGTCCGGGAACCAGGTCGGATCCCCGTAGGTATAGGCATTGAGATGGTATAGCCCGACATATTTCATCTCGTCGTAGCCCTGCGCGTTCGGCAGCGCGTAGTCCGCCTCGCCCAGATGCCATTTGCCGGTGAAGTAGGTGTGATAGCCGCCGCGCTTCAGCACCGAGCCGAGCGTCCATTCGGCGGCAGGCAGGCCGCCGCCCTGGCCCTGGAAGGCGACCGTCGTCATGCCGCTGCGGTTGGGGATCCGGCCGGTCACCATGGCGGCTCTTCCGGGTGTGCAACTCGGCTGGGCATAGAACGAGAAGAAGGTCATGCCCTCGTCCGCCAGCCTGTCGATGTTCGGCGTGGGCATGCCGCGGCCCTCGCCGCCGCCATAGGGGCCGAGGTCGCCGTATCCGGTATCGTCGGACACGATCAGCAGGATGTTCGGTTTCTGCGGCTGCTGGGCGCGGACGTCGCAAACGCCGGCCCAGAGCGATGAGGCGATGGTCAATGAGACGAGGCTGCAAATGCCATGAGTGCGATTCATCTGCTTTCTCCTATCGTGCCACGAAGGGATATTCAGGCCGCGGGTTGATCCGCCGAGGCTCGCTCATGCTTTTTTGCCGATGTGTGTGGGCCCGCATCGAAAGGGGCCCATTCCTCCCTGCTTTTTCCGTCATGCAAATGAAAGGGCCAGGTGCAATGGGCGCCTGGCGGGGGCTGCATACGACAACGCTGAGAATTGTCTGCGCGACCACCTGGCGCCTCACCTTCGAGGCGGTGGTCCTGTCCCGGCATGCATTGCATTAGACTTATCTCATGAAAGCGATTTCGCTTCCAGATTGAAAACGCCAACCACCCCAAGGCGCCACCGCAGGGCGCCGCCGCGGGGCGTCGCGGCCCCGCGGCGTCACGCAAGCGCGTGGGCTGCTCAGTCGCGGGCGCGATGGGCGTCGGGGATGACGAAGACCTCGTCGGCGCGGGCATAGCCGCCATCCTTCACCTCCTCGATGAGCACCATCGTGTGCGGGCGTGCCGCCTCCGAGAAGTATTCGACGAGCATGTCGGTCGCGCGGTGGACGATCTCCGCCTTCTGCGCTCTGGTAAGGGCGGCTTCCGGCACCTTGATGTTGACGAAGGGCATGGGGGTTCCTTTCATTTTGGGGGTCGGGCTCAGACGACGCCGCCATTGGCGCGGATTGTCTGACCGTTGATCCAGCCGCTGTCCGGGCTGGCCAGGAAGGCGACGACAGAGGCGATGTCGTCCGGCTGGCCGAGGCGGCCCAGCGGGTTCATCTTCGTGATCGCCTCGACCTGGGCATCGCTCTTGCCGGTCATGAACAGGTCGGTCTGCACCGGACCGGGGGCGACCGCGTTGACGGTGATGCCGCGCGGGCCGAGCTCCTTGGCGACGATATGGGTCATGGCCTCGACCGCCGCCTTGGTCGCCGCATAGACGCCATAGGTCGGCTGGTACAGGCCGACGACGCTGGAGGAGAAGCTGATGATCCGCCCGCCCTGGCGAAGCCGCTTTCCGGCCTCCCGCATACCGCGGAAGACGCCGCCGAGATTGGTCCGGACCTGCTCTTCGAAGCTGTCGTCGTCGACGTCGACGAGCGGCGAGAGCTTCATCATCCCGGCATTGTTGACCAGGATGTCGACCGGGCCGAAGGCCTGCTCGGCCCTGTCGAACAGGCTTGCGATGCCGGTGCGGCTGCCGATGTCGGCCCCTGCCGCGATCGCCCGTCCGCCGTCGGCGGCGATGCTTGCGACCACGGCGTCCGCCGCATCGCTGCTCGTGGCATAGTTGACGACAACGGCGATGCCGTCCTTGGCGAGCCGCCGGGCGATGGCCGCGCCGATGCCCTTCGAGGCGCCGGTGACGATGGCCGTTCGTTGCTGCGTGTGGGTCATGACTTTCTCCTTTTGATGCAAAAGAAGTAAGGCAGTTGCCCGCGACGAACAATTTCCTGTTAAATGACATTACAATTCGAGAAGGACGAACAATTCGCCATGGATCGCCTGGACCGCATGCAGCTCTTCGTCCGCGTCGTCGAGCGACGCAGTTTCGCCGCGGCGGCTGCGGACTTCAATCTCGCCCGGTCGACCGCGACCGAGGCCATCAAGCTTCTGGAGAAGAGCCTCGGGGTCCGGCTGCTCGAGCGCACGACGCGCCATGTCGGCCCGACGCTGGACGGCCAGGCGTTCTACGAGCGCTGCCTGGCGATCCTGTCGGAGGTGGAGGAGGCGGAAAGCCTGTTTCACGAGGCCGAACCGCGCGGGCTCTTGCGGATCGATGCTCACCCGCTCCTGACGCAGACCTTCATCCTGCCGCATCTGAACGCGTTTCTGTCGCGCTATCCGCTCCTCGACCTGCAGCTTGGACAGGGGGACCGGCTGGTGGATCTCGTCCGCGAGGGTGTCGATTGCGTCATCCGCGCCGGCGAACTGGACGACAGCAACATGATCGCGCGGCGGCTCGGCACGATCACGGAAATCACCTGTGCGAGCCCGGACTACCTCGGCCGGCACGGGGTTCCGCAAACCCCCGCGGATCTCGAGGGCCATCTGGCCGTGGGCTTCGTGTCCTCGCGCACCGGGCAGGTGCTGCCGCTGGAATTCCAGCAGGGCGCCGAGATCAGCCATGTCAGGTTGCCGTCCCGTATCACGGTCAACAATTCCGACACCATGGCCGACCTGGCGCGCCTGGGCTACGGGCTCATTCAGGCGCCGCTCTACCGGCTGAAGCCGGATCTCGAGCGGGGCAGCCTCGTCGAGGTCCTGCCGGACCACCGGCCGTCGCCGACGCCGCTGTCGGCGCTCTATCCGCAGAACCGCCACGCGGCGCCGCGGCTGCGGGTCTTCCTCGATTGGGCGATCGAGCTCTTCCGCAAGGCTGATCTCTAGAGCGTGCTGTTGTGATTTGGAACCATTCTGCCGGAGCAGCTTTTTGTCAGGGCAGAGGCGAGCGACGAAGGGCATACCGGAAGGTACGTTCGAGGCGCTCGCCTCTGCCCTGACGAAAAGATGCCCGGCCCTTCGGGTTGGTTGAAGCGGGCCGACTGATGTGTCGGCCGGCTTGGCCGTATGCATTGGCTACGACGCGCGCCGGCCGGCACATCAGACGGCGCCGCTTGAACCAACAGAATTGTTTCCAAATCACAACAGCACGCTCTAGGCCGCCTGCAGCACACGAACCCGCCCCGGAGCCGGGACCGGGCCGCGCGCGGTGCAGGGGAGGGGCGGCTACCTGCCGCCGGCCTCGACGATGCCCTTGGTCAGGCTGCCGGTCGCCGGATAGAGCGGGATCAGGCAGGCCTGCAGGGCGTGGTAGATGTCGCCCTTGCCGGCAAAGAGCGTGTAGCTCGGCACGAGGTCCTCGTTCAGTTCCTCGTGCCAGCCGCCGCGCTCCCCGTCGATGAAGTGGCGCGCGATGCCGTCCCAGATCCTGCGGTACCAGGTCTCGTGGAAGTCGTTCGGCAGGTGCTCGCAGAGGAAGGCTGCAGCACCGGCACCCTCGGCCATCGGCCACCAGAGCTTTTCGCGCTTGGCCGGCTGGTCCTGCCAGTCGAGCGTGTAGAAGAAGCCGCCCCTGTCCTTGTCCCAGCCGAGCGCGATCGACTGTGCGAACAGGGCCTTGGCCGCCTCGGGCATCCAGTCGTGCTTCCTGCCGCCGAGCGCCCACAGCTGCAGGACCAGCCGCGCCCATTCCAGCCAGTGGCCGGGCGTCGTGCCGGAGGGGCGGAACATCTCGTTGCCGGTATAGCCCTTGTCCACCGTCCAGTTCTCGTCGAAATGCTCCGGCACCCGGAAGCCGTTCTCGCCTGCCTTGCGGCGGATGATCAGGTCGGCGATGCGCTCGGCCTTCTTCAGATAGGCGTTGTCGCCGGTCGCCTCGTAGGCGGCCATCAGCGCCTCGGTGAGGTGCATGTTGGAGTTCTGGCCGCGATAGCCGGGGACGGGCGACCAGTCGTCCGCAAACTCCTCGGCGATCGCGCCGTGCTGCTCGTCCCAGAAGCGGGTGTCGAGCACCTCGGTCACGTCCGCGATCATCCGGTCGGCATCCGGATGCCCCGCCACCTTCGCGCTCGAGGCGGCCAGCAGCACGAAGGCATGGCCGTAGCCCTGTTTGGTGGCGTCGAGCAGGCCGGAATTGTCGAGCGACCAGTGGTAGCCGCCGCGCGCGGCGTCGCGGTGCTTTTCCCAGAGATATTTCATGCCGTGGTCGACGATGTCGTCGGAGCCGGGACGGCCGAGCAGGCTGCCGATCGAGAAGCAGTGGACCATGCGGGCGGTGGAATGGATGCCGCGGATCGGATTGCCGGCGTTCAGCGGCCGGCCTTCGATGTCGAGTTCGTAGAAGCCGCCGTTCGGGTTGAAGGTCCGGTTCTGGAAGAAATCGAAGAGGCGGTTCGCCTGGTTCCAGAGCCAGTCGCGGTGATAGGCGCGGTTGCGCCAGGCCAGATCAAGCTGTCCGTTGGTGCCCATGTTCGTACTCCTCGTGCTTTCAGGGAGAGCCGGCCGCAGGGAAGCCGCCGGCTGCTTGAGCAGTGTTTCGCCAATGAGGCGTGAGCGCGACGCGTGGAGACCGGGGGAGGTTCCGATCGGCGCCGGCAGAATGGGTGGCGAGTTATGGCCCAGATCGGCAGTCAGGGCAAGCTTGCAGCGGCAACGGCACGGGCGGTCTATATTATTTACAGCTTATATGTGTTCGCGTAGAGTTTTCGAATACTCGGGCTCGTGCGGCCCGGGATCCTGAAACTTGCAGCGAAATCTTCAGATACGAGATCGGTCACGACGAAACCGTGGCACGCGATGCCGGACGGCATTGCCGGCGGCGCGTGTGCGGGCGAGCAGGGGAGTTTTCGACCATGAAGTTCAGCAAGCGCATTCTTGCAATGACGATTCTCGCGGGCGCCGCCCTCGCCGGCGGTCCCGCGATCGCCCAGGACGCCATCTCGGCACCGGCGCAGAAGACGGTCGGCGGGCACTCGCAGCAGCAGATGGTGCCCTCGCTCGCCGTCCTCAACTCCGGAGGCGCCACGCTTGCCGACGGCAAGCTGACCATGACCGATATCGGTCCGAGCACGATCGTCTTCGCCGATCGCCCGGTGCGCGCGGCGGGTCATGTGTCGACCACCGAGTTCATGCGCCAATGGGACGAGGGCAACGACAGCTTCGCCAAGGATCCGCCGAACGCCACCATTTCCGTCTTCGGCCGCGACGGGCAATCGGTGCAGGATGCCGTGGTCGTGCTGAAGACGCCGAAGCTCGAAGGCAAGGTCCTCACCTTCGAGGTCTCGGTGCTGGAGGGCGAGATTTCCGGTGCGGACGGGCCGGCCTCGCTGTTCATCGACTGGTTTGCCGCCCGAGGCCCCTATGGCGGCGCCGTCGTCGCCGGCGGGGCCTGGCGGCACGGGCCGGTGTGGCACGGGGGATGGTATGCGCATCCGGGCGCCTATTACGGCGCGGGGGTCGCGGCTGGTGCTGCGATCGGCGCTGCGGCCGTAGCCGCCGGGCGGCCGTACTACTACGCGCCGCCGCCCTGCGGCTATTATCCCTATCCGCCGTGCTATTGAACGGTGGCCATCGCGCCGGTTGCTACGGCGACCCGGCCGATGCCGCCTCGGCGCAGATCCAGTTGCGGAACGCGCTCATCGCCGGCGTCATCGCGCGTGATTGCAGCCGGGTGAGCCAGTAGCTGCCGACCGGCACGTGGATATCGAACGGCTGCACGATCGCGCCTGAGGTCAGCTGCCGTTCGAACATCGACGGCGGCGCTAGGCCCACGCCCGCCCCCTGTAGGATCGCCTCCATCATGGCGAGCGAGGTGTCGAAGACGATGCTGCTGTGGCGCTGGACGGCGCGCGGCAGCTTCGCCGCCTCGAACCAGCGCGTCCATTCGTCCGGGCGGTAGGAGCGCAGCAGCGTGCGGCCGAGCAGGTCGGAGGGCTGGCGCAGCTCGCGCGCGATCTGCGGAACGCACAGCGCCGAAAGCGGCGCCTCCAGCAGTCTTGCGGCCTCCGTCCCGTGCCAGGCGCCGTCGCCGAAACGGATCGCGAAGTCCAGTCCTTCGGCGGCCAGGTCCACGCGGTTGTTGTTGGTCGAGAGCCGGAGCTCGATGAAGGGATGGCGATCGGCGAAGGCCGGGAGCCGCGGCAGAAGCCAACCGACCGCGAAGGTCCCGACCGCGCCGACCGTCAGGATCTCGCGGATCCTGTCGCCGCGGAAGCGCTCGACCGCCGTCGCCATGCGGTCGAAGCTGTCGCGCAGGACCGGCAGCAGGCTCTCACCCTCCGGCGTGATCATCAGCCCGCGCGGCAGGCGCTTGAACAGCGCCGTGCCGAGTTGCGCCTCCAGCGCCTTGACCTGGTGGCTGACCGCCGCCTGCGTCACGTTCAGCTCGATCGCCGCCCGGGTGAAGCTCAGGTGGCGTGCGGAGGCCTCGAAGGCGCGGAAGGCGTTCAGCGGAAGATGTGGCCGAACCATGGCGATGCCCCAGTTTTTCTAATGCCTGATCTCAGTATTCGTCCTTTGTCGCCGCGTCAAACCGCTGGTAGCAATGGGCCGCGATCCATAGGAAGAAAGGGATTTCGATGAAGATCGGCCTATTTTCTCTCGGCATTCTCGGTGCCGCCGGTGTCTTCCAGGCGGCGGAAGCCAAGACAATTTGTACGATCGTCGCCGATGCGGCGACCGGTGCGACGCTGGTGGAGGAGGGCAATTGCCAGGAGCGCTACACGCCCGCCTCGACGTTCAAGGTGCCGCTCAGCCTGATGGGGTATGACGCGGGCTTCCTGAAGGACGCGCATGCGCCGTCGCTGCCCTTCCGCGAGGGCTATCCGGACTGGGGCGGCGAGAACTGGACGCAGGCGACCGATCCGACGCGGTGGATGAAATACTCCGTCGTCTGGTTCTCGCAGGTGATGGCGCAATCGCTGGGCGAGCCGACGCTGCACGACTACGCCGCCAAGTTCGACTACGGCAACGCCGACTTCTCCGGCGACCCCGGCAAGAACAACGGTCTTGAGCGCGCCTGGATATCCTCCTCCCTGAAGATCTCGCCGCGCGAGCAGGTTGCCTTTCTCCGCAAGCTGGTGAACCGCACGTTACCCGTCTCGGCGCACGCGACGGACATGACGATGAAGATCGTGGAGACGACCGTGTTGCCGGACGGCTGGACGGCGCAGGGCAAGACCGGCATGGCCTATCCGCGCAAGCCGGACGGCCAGTTCGACTACGACCACCCCTGGGGATGGTACGTCGGCTGGGCGACGAAGGGCGAACGCACGCTGGTCTTCGCACGGCTGGTGCAGGAGGAGACGCGGCAGAAGGGTTCGGCGGGCGCCCGGGTGCGCGACGGGTTGTTCAAGGAACTGCCGGCGATGGTGCCGACGGAGTAGGACCTGACGCGAGGGCCTGGGGACGGCCACGGCGCCTCTTGGATCGCCGTGGTCGGCCGGGCCTGTTTCACGGCTGCGCTCCGTTTTGGGCGCGGCGGTTCTGCGTCATCGGAGAGGCAGGCCATCCAGGAGAAAGCCGAGGCCCTTCCGGAAGGCGCCGTCCCAGTCGCTGTCCAAAAGCAGCTGGGCGCTCTCGATCGTCGGGTACTGTTCGCCGAGGCGCGTGAGCCGCTGCTGCGCTGCCGCCATGTCGTCGTCCGAGAAGCCGAAGCTCGCGCGGGTGATGGTGGCGCCCATCACATGGTTCCAGAGCGACCAGATCGCCGCGTTCAGTTCGGCATGTCCGACACCGGCCGTGACCAAGGTCCTGCTCAGCAGTTCCAGGCGATGGAGCATGTTCGGGCCGAGGGCCCGGCGCGGCAACAGCGACGTAGTCCAGGGATGGCGCAGCATGCTGGCGCGCCAGTCTTCCAGCATGTGAACGACGTCGCCGCGCCAGTCCTGGCGGTCGGCATCTTGCGGCAACCCGCGATATTCGAGGACCGAATCGAGCGCCAGATCGAAGACGGTCTCCTTGTTGTCGACGTACCAGTAGAGGCTCATCGCGCCCGAGCCGACACGATCGGCCAGCTTGCGCATCGTCAGGCCATCGACGCCCTCGGCGTCCAGCAATTCGATCGCGGTCGCGACGATGCGCTCCAGCGACAGAGGCTGCGCATCGCCCGGCGCCTGCGAAGGCATCCTTGTCCGCTGGGGCCGTTTGCCGGGGGCGCGGCCGGATTTGGCTGCCATTCGTCCTCCTTGCCGATCGCACGCCGATTCCGGCCGACAATGCGACAATTCGAGTTTTGACCAATTGACTCGTACGACGTACGAGTCAATCATACGGCCGTTTGGTGAAAGTTCAATCCTGCCGGCTGTCAGGGCACGCTGCCCGCAGCCCCCGGAGCCGGGAGAAAATCATGTCACGCGCAATCAACCATCTGCTTGTCGGAGGACTCATCATCATGACCATGGGCGTTCCCACCACGACGACGGCGAACGAGACCGATCGCAAGCTGACCATCGTCAATCCGCAGTCCCTCGGTGATCCGTCGCCGAATGGCTACAGCACGGCCGTGATCGTGCCTCCCAACGCCCGGCTCGCCTACATTTCCGGGCAGGGCGGCTTCGACAGCCGGGGAGCCTTGTCGCCCGACTTCGCCGTCCAGGTCGAGCAGGCCTACGCAAATCTGCGCACCGCCCTCGACGGGATCGGCGCAAGGACCGATCAGGTCGCCAAGCTCACGGTCTACGTGGTCGATCACGACATGTCCAAGCTGGAAGTCCTGACCGGGAACGTCAAGAAGATGTTCGGCGAGGCGCTGCCCGCGCAGACCCTGGTGCCCGTCCCCAAGCTCGCAATCGACCCCATGCTCTTCGAGGTGGAAGCCGTGGTCGTGCTTGACTAGCGAGGCGGCCACCGCTGCCGCCGGGCTCGGTCAGGCGGCATGGCCCGATTGACGGCATGGGGATCGTTGTGCCGTTATCGGCACAGCGCCGCATTTGCATTGGGAGGTCCATGATGGCGACCGTCGCCCTGTTTCATTCCGTCTATGGCCTTCGCCCGCTGGAACTGCAGGCGGCGGAGCGGCTGCGTGCCGGCGGTCACAGCGTTCTGGCGCCGGATCTTTACGACGGCCGGTTGGCCGGTTCGGTCGAAGAGGGTTTCGCCATCAAGGACGAGATCGGCTGGCGCAGCCTGTGCGAGCGTGCCGAACGCGCGGTCGCGGATTTGCCGCCGGACGCCGTCCTCGGCGGCTTTTCCATGGGCGCCGGCATAGCCGCAAGTCTCTGGCCCGACAGGCCGGAGGCGGCCGGCATTCTCCTCCTGCACAGCATTGCCGAAATCCCCGCCAACGCCCGGCCCGGAACGCCGGTCCAGGTCCATCTTGCCGATCCCGACCCGTTCGAGCCGGCCGACGAGGTCGCGGCGTGGCTTTCCGCGCTTGCCGGTTCTTCGATCGCGCTGGAGGTGTTCCACTATCCCGGCGCCGGTCACCTGTTTGCCGACGCCACCCTGAGCGACCACGATGCGCAGGCCGCAAGGCTGATGTGGGAGCGCGTCGAGCGGCTGCTGGCAACGCTCTGAGAGAGATCCGACGGCTCCGGTTCGGCCGAAACCTCCGGCATGACCCAGACGGAAGCGTTGCAGGCGGCCGGTCGGCCGCCTGTTCAGCTGCGCAGCCCGGGCGCTTCCTGGCCCGTGCGGGCGACATATTCGGTATAGCCGCCGCCATACTG
This sequence comes from Hyphomicrobiales bacterium, assembly GCA_900469965.1. Classification (GTDB taxonomy): domain Bacteria; phylum Pseudomonadota; class Alphaproteobacteria; order Rhizobiales; family Rhizobiaceae; genus Mycoplana. The sequence goes on from UBZP01000017.1 coordinate 312,407, forward strand.
GTGGATGCCGTCGGGTGTCAGTTCCAGCACCCGGTTCGACAGGGCGGCGAGGAAATGGCGGTCGTGCGAGACGAACAGCATCGTGCCTTCGTATTGCGACAACGCCTTGATCAGCATTTCCTTCGTGTCGAGGTCGAGGTGGTTGGTCGGCTCGTCGAGGACCAGCAGGTTCGGCGGGTCGAACAGCATCCGCGCCATCACCAGCCGTGCCTTCTCGCCGCCGGAAAGGACGCGGCACTTCTTCTCCACGTCGTCGCCGGAAAAGCCGAAGCAGCCTGAAAGGGCGCGCAGCGGCGCCTGTCCCGCCTTCGGAAAGGCGTCTTCGAGCCATTGGAGGATCGTGCTGTCGCCGTCCAGCAGGTCCATGGCGTGCTGGGCGAAATAGCCGAGCTTGACGCCGGCGCCGATCGTGACCGTGCCCTTGTCCGGCTCGGCGGACCCCGCCACCAGCTTCAGCAGCGTCGATTTGCCGGCCCCGTTGATGCCCATGATGCACCAGCGCTCGCGCCGGCGCACCATGAAGTCGAGCCCCTCGTAGATCGCGCGGCTGCCATAGGACTTGTGGACGCCCTTGATGTTGATCACGTCCTCGCCCGAGCGCGGCGCCGGCAGGAAGTCGAAGGCGACGGTGTGGCGGCGGCGCGGGGGCTCGACGCGGTCGATCTTGTCGAGCTTCTTCACCCGGCTCTGCACCTGGGCCGCGTGCGAGGCGCGCGCCTTGAAGCGCTCGATGAACTTGATCTCCTTGGCGAGCATCGCCTGCTGGCGCTCGAACTGGGCCTGCTGCTGCTTCTCGTTCTGCGCGCGCTGCTGTTCGTAGAAGGCGTAGTCGCCGGAATAGGTGGTGAGCGATCCGCCGTCGATCTCGATGATCTTGCCGACGATCCGGTTCATGAACTCGCGGTCGTGCGAGGTCATCAGCAGGGCGCCGTCATAGGTCTTGAGGAATTCTTCGAGCCAGATCAGGCTTTCGAGATCCAGGTGGTTGCTCGGCTCGTCCAGCAGCATCACGTCCGGGCGCATCAGGAGGATCCGCGCCAGCGCCACGCGCATCTTCCAGCCGCCCGAAAGCTTGCCGACGTCGCCGTCCATCATCTCCTGGCTGAAGCTCAGGCCGGCGAGCACCTCGCGGGCGCGGCCCTCCAGCGCATAGCCGTCCAGTTCCTCGTAGCGCGCCTGGACCTCGCCGTAGCGCTCGATGATCCGGTCCATCTCGTCGGCCTTGTCCGGATCGGACATCTCGGCCTCCAGCTGCCGCAGTTCGGCGGCGACCGCGCTGACCGGCCCGGCGCCGTTCATCACCTCGGAGACGGCGCTGTGGCCGCCCATCTCGCCCACGTCCTGGTCGAAATAGCCGATGGTGACGCCCTTCTCGGTGGAGACCTGCCCCTCGTCGGGAACCTCCTGCTGGGTGATCATTCGGAACAGCGTCGTCTTGCCGGCGCCGTTCGGGCCGACGAGGCCGATCTTCTCGCCCTTGTTCAAAGCGGCCGACGCCTCGACGAAGAGGAGCCGGTGGCTGTTCTGCTTGCTGATGTTTTCGATGCGGATCATGCGGCGAAGGCCCCGTCGGTTGCGGCGCCGTCACGTGGTGGATCGCCGGTCGCGATCCCTTGGAGCACCATTGGATGGGGCCAGATACATCAGCGGATTGCCGAAGGCCAGCCCCGGAGCGGGCCGGCATGCCTTCCGCTCCGGCCCGGCTCCGCTCAGCTTCGAGCGGGAATGCGGGCGATCGCCTTGATCTCGAAATCGAACCCGGCCAGCCAGTTGACGCCGACCGCCGTCCAGTTCGGATAGGGCGCGCCGCCGAGCACCGCCTCGCGGACCTTCATGACCGTCTCGATCTGGGTGGCCGGGTCGGTGTGAAAGGTCGTCACGTCGACCACGTCGTCGAGCGAGGCACCCGCGGCGCGCAGCACGGCGGTCAGATTGTCATAGGCCAGCCGCACCTGGCGTTCGAAATCGGGCTCCGGCGTACCGTCCTCGCGGCTTCCCACCTGTCCGGACACGAACAGCAGGTCGCCGGAGCGGATGGCCGCGGAGTAGCGGTGCGCCTCGTAGAGGCTGTGGCGGTTGGCGGGGAAGATCGGTTCGCGTTGCATCTCGTTTTCCTTGGATGTCGGGTTGTCTGGATGCGGAAGCCGGGCGGCTCTGGACGGCCGGGCGAGGTACGGGCTTCCCACGGCAGAGACAGGTTGATATACGTCTCGTATGTGAAACTATCTCGCATACGCGGCGTATGTCAATACGCATACGCCGCGTATCTGAAAATGGGGTGTGCCTGATGGCGACGCGGCGATCGGAAATGATGGAGGAGACCCGGAACAAGCTCATCCAGGCGGCGCGCACGGCCTTTGCGGAGAAGGGCTATGCCAATGCCTCGATGGACGACTTGACGGCTGCCGTCGGGCTGACGCGGGGCGCGCTATACCACAATTTCGGCGACAAGCGCGGCCTGCTGCAGGCGGTGGTGGATCGCATCGACGGCGAGATGGCGGCCCGGGCGCAGGCGATCGGCAACGCCGTCGGCGATGATTGGGCGGGGCTTCTGGAGGAGGGGAGAGCCTATATCGAGATGGCGCTGGAGCCCGAGGTGCAGCGGATCGTGCTGCTCGACGGGCCGGCGGTCCTGGGCGATCCCTCGCAGTGGCCGAGCCAGAACAGCTGCCTGCAGGCAACGATCGCCAAGGTGGAGCGTCTTCTCACCGAAGGCCGGCTGAAGCCCGTCGATCCCGAAGCCGCGGCACGGCTCCTGAACGGCGCCGCCCTGAACGCGGCGCTCTGGATCGCCGCCAGCAGCGAGCCGGAAAAGGTGCTGGCGAAGGCGCTGGAGGCGTTCCGCTGCCTGGCGTCCGGCCTGCTCGCAGAGCCCGTCTGAGCCGGGGCGCAAGCGCAGCCGGCCGGCTGCGGCGGACGGGTGCCGGGCGAGCCGGCGTTAGGCGCGACGCTCAGCCCTTGATGTACCAGCCCCAGGGCTCGTCGGCCTCGAAGGCAGTGATCTGCTTGGTTTCCAGGTAGTTCGACAGGCCCCAGCGGCCGAGTTCGCGGCCGATGCCGGACTGCTTGTAGCCGCCCCAGGGCGCCTCGGTGAAGGTCGGTTGCGAGCAGTTGATCCAGACGATGCCGGCGCGGAAGGCGCGTGCGACGCGCTCGCAGCGTGCCCGGTCCTTCGACATCACCGCCGCCGCCAGGCCGAAGCGGCTGTCGTTGGCCATGCGGATCGCATCCTGTTCGTCGCGGAACGGTTTGACACAGACGACGGGGCCGAAGATCTCCTCCTTCCAGACGAAGCTGTCCTCCGCCATGTCGGTCAGGATCGTCGGCTCGAGGAAGTAGCCGGTGTTCAGGCCCGCCGGGCGCTGTCCGCCGCCGGCGACCGTTGCACCTTCCTCCTTGCCGCGTTCGATCGCGGCCAGCACCTTATCGTACTGTCCCTTCGAGACGAGCGGCCCGAGCAGCGTGCCGTCGGCAAGGCCGTTGCCGATCCGGATCTTCGCGGCCTCCTCGACGAGACGCGCGAGCAGGGCCGGATAGAGGCTTTCCTCCACCAGCACGCGCGAGGTCGCCGAGCAGACCTGGCCCTGGTTCCAGAAGATGCCGAACATGATCCACTCGACGGCCCTGTCGATGTCGCTATCGGCGAAGACGACGAAGGGCGACTTGCCGCCGAGCTCCAGGCTGACGTTCTTGATGTCGCGGGCCGCGGCCGCCATGATCTTCGCGCCCGTCGGCACCGAGCCGGTAAAGGCGAGCTTGTCGATGCCGGGATGCTCGGACAGCGGCCGGCCGGCCTCGGCGCCAAGGCCGGTGACGATGTTGAGGACGCCGGCCGGCAGCCCGACCTCTTCGACGATCGCGCCGAGCTCGAGCGCCGTCAGGGGCGTCAGTTCGGAGGGCTTGAGCACCATGGTGCAGCCTGCGGCAAGCGCCGGCGCAACCTTCCACGAGGCCATCAGCAGGGGATAGTTCCACGGAATGATGGCGCCGGCGACGCCGATCGGCTCGCGCACGACCTTGGCGGAGAAGCGCGGTTCTGCAAGCGCGATCATCTCCTCCGGCGTCTCGTCCATCTCCTCGGCAAGCCCGGCATAGAATTGGAAGCAGCCGGCGGTGTCCTCCATGTCCCAGATCGCTTCCGGCAAGGGCTTGCCGTTGTCGCGCACTTCCATGCGGGCGAGCTCATCCTTGCGGGCCAGGATGATTGTGGCGATGCGGCGCAGGCATTCTGCGCGCTCTTTGCCCGACAGCCGCGGCCAGGGGCCGTGGTCGAAGGCGCGGCGGGCGGCGTGGACGGCAAGGTCGATGTCGGGCGCGGTTCCGGCCGGGGCGTGGAAGATCGTTTCCTCCGTTGCAGGATCGATGACCGGGAAGGTACCGCCCGCGGCCGGGGCCATCCATTGTCCGTCGATGAAGAGCTTTTCGCGCATGTTCGTTCCACCTTGATTGTTCCGTCTCGTGCCGGCGCCGTGCGGCATGAAGCGTTGTCCTTAGGGTCAGGATGCCCGCGTGCCGATGGCCGGAGCCGCCGCCACCTTCAGGATTTCCTCGGCCGCCCGCGTGACCCCGGCTGCCGCCTGCATCGTCTTCGCATTGGCCTTCAATCGCTCCGCCATCGCCGTGTCGGCCACGAGATCGGTGATCGCCGCCGCCAGTTCGGCGTCGCTCCAGCGATAGCGGTCGAGCTTCCTGCCGACGCCGGTCTCGGCCGCGCGCGTGGCGTTGTCGTGCCCGTCCCAGCAGTAGGGCATGACGAGCGAGGGCACGCCGAAATAGAGCGCCTCGCAGAAGGAGTTGTTGCCGCCGTGATGGATGAACAGGCTCGCCTGCGCCACGACCGAGGGCTGCGGAAACCAGCTGTCGATGAAGACGTTGTCCGGCACCTCGCGGTATTCGTCGCGCCAGTGGCCGGCGTTGATGAGGAAGCGGCAGGGCAGGGTGGAAAACACCTCGATCATCCGCTTCATCATCGAAACGTCCATCGCCCCCAGCGAGCCGAAGCTCGTCAGCACCAGCGGCGCGTCGTTGTGGCTGGCAAACCGCGGCGGCAGATAGGGCGGCTCGTGACGCACGCAGCCGTCGAGGAAGACGAACCTTTCCGCGTCAAGCGGCACCCGCCGGGGGTGGCGGATGATCTCGGGCGCCAGCAGCAGGTTCAGCCACGGCGAGGCGGAGAGGAAGCTGGAGGTCTCCGGCGGCTTCAGGCCGCATTCGGCGAGGAAGGCGGAAAAGCGCCGGTGCGCCGGCGCCGTCACCCGTTCATAGGCCTTGGCGAAGTCCCGCCAGTCCTGTCCGGGCCGCTCGCCGCAGCCGGAGAGATAGGGCGGCACGGTCTCGTCGGGCACTTCCGTCTCGGCGCAGGAAACGACACGGATCCACGGCACGCCGGCATTGGCGATCGCCGGGAACATGACGACGTTGTCGAGCACGATCGCGTCTGGCTTCAGCCGTGACAGCAGCTGGCGCAACGGCTCCTCGACGCGGATCGCGGTGTCGACGATCGCGTCCCAGGTCGGGCCGACATAGCTCTCCAGCTGTTCGAACGGGGTTTGCCGGAAGGCATCCTGGTGGCGCTCGATGAAGTCGTTCCAGTCGGTCGGCGGCCCGGAGGCGTCGTCGGCAAGCTGGTATTCGGGAAAGCCGTATTCGGCAAAGACGCCGGAAAAGCCGGGGTGGCAGATGAACACCGGTCGCGCGCCGAGCCGCCGCAACTCCTGGGCGATGCCGACGCAGTTCAGCGCCGCGCCGAAGCTCGCTTCCGGAAAGAGGGCGATCGTCTTCGATGCGGCCATGGCGTTCAACGCGACACGAGTTTGAAGGCCGGCGGCACGCCGCGCCCGGCGAGCCGGGGCCGCTGCTGGCGGGAAAGCTGCAGATGCACGCGCATGAGATCGGCGGCGAGCTCCATCTGCCCGCGCTCGATCTGCTCGAGGATCTGCAGGTGTTCGAGGTTGGACTGCATCAGGCGGAACACGGCGACATGGCCGGCGGTCGGTATCGCGCGGCGACGGCGATGATGATTGACGAGCGCTTCTGCCATGAAGGGATTGCCGCAGCCCTTCGCGATCAGCGTATGGAAATCGAAGTCGGTGCGCTCGAACAGCTTGCGGTCGAAGGTGCTCTCGCCCATCCCCTTCAGGATCAGCATCGACTGGCGCAGCGCGACCAGCGCCGGCAGGTCGCGGCGGAAGTCGGGCAGCGTCAGCGCGAGCGGTTCGGTGGCCAGGCGGAATTCGTAGCTGCGGGCGACCGCGTCGCCGCTGACCGCAAACTGCTTCAGCAGCCACTGCTGTCCGGCGCCGCGTTCGGCGATATTCTCCTCTGCCAGTTTCATCAGCGCATTTTGTACCGTCTGCCGCGAGACATCGTATCGCCGCTGCAGCGAGGCGATCGTCTGCGTCTCGGCGATGCGGCCGGCGGCGAGGTCGCGCAGGATCGCCGCATGGATCTCGCTTTCGCCGTCACCTTCCGCGGTGTCGTCGAGCCGCGCCGTCGCTGCCGGGTCGACGGCGAGCAGATAGCCGCCCTCGGGCTCGACGGTGACGAGTCCGCGCTCGGCAAGTACTTGAAGCGCCTTGCGGATCGGGGTTCTGGAGACGTTGCAGAGCGACGCCAGCGCCTGTTCGGCCAGCCGCTCGCCCGGCGAAATTCCGCGCTCGCCTGCAACGTCCAGTATTTTTTGCGCCAGTTCGACATGGCGATAGCTGGGGCGCTTCGGTTCCGGAATCATGCGCTCAATCAGGCCTCCATCGCCGCGCATGCTGCCCGTTGCGCCGCCGTTTCGCAAGTCTCGCGATGCGGAAATTGTGCATGGTGCGATTTCGGGCGAATCCCTATTGACGTATTTTTTTTATAATTAATACTGCCCAGGCACGCAGTGAAGAGTCCGGATCAACCGGCGGGCTGCATCGCACAGAGGCCAGGAACAAATCAAACAAGGGAGTTTTTTCGTGAAAGCGAGAAACGGAAAGGTCGCATTGCGCGCCGCGGCGGCTGTGATCGCCATGAGCCTGACCGCGGGGACGGCATCGGCCGCAGACCTCGTCATCTCCAACTGGGACGGCTACATGGCGAAGGACATCGCCGAGAGCTTCAAGGCGGCGACGGGCCTGGAGATCGAGGTCGTCAACCACGCGACCAACGAAGAGATCATGGGCAAGCTCATGGCGAGTGGCGGCAAGGGCTACGACATCGTCTTCGTCTCGTCGCCTTTCGCCGAGGTGTTGAATGCGCAGGGGCTCGTCGAGCCGCTGGACAAGTCCGCGATCCCCAATCTCGCCAATCTCTATCCGGAGGCCGCCGCACTCGCCTATGATCCGGGCAACGCCTTCTCCGTCCCCTACACCTGGGGCACGACCGGGCTCTGCTATCGTTCCGACAAGGTGAGCGGCACGCCCGACAGCTGGATGAGCCTGCTTCAGCCGGCAGACGACATCAAGGGCAAGACGACCATGCTGGCGACCGACCGCTGGCTGATGGGCGCGGGCCTGCTCGCCAAGGGCTATTCGGTCAACGAGGCCGATCCGGCCAAGATCAACGAGGCGCGCGATCTCCTGATCGAGGCGAAGAAGACGCTGCTCGCCTATGACGACACCACCTTCTATTCCAAGCTCGTCTCCGGCGAGGCGTCGCTGGTGCACGCCTGGGACGGCTGGTGCAACTACGGCATCTCCGAGAACAAGGACATCAAGTTCGTCGTGCCGAAGGAGGGGTCGGACCTCTGGGTCGACACCATGGTCGTGCTGAAGGGCTCGGAAAACAAGGACAACGCGATGAAGTTCATCAACTTCATCCTGGATGCAAAGAACCACGCCTGGGCGGCGGAGAACATCCTCTACAAGGTGCCGAACAAGGCCGCCATGGAGAGCCTGCCGGCAGCGCTCGGCGAGCAGTACCCGAACATGAAGATGCCGCCGGCCGAACTCGCCAAGTACGAGCTGCTCCGCGACCTCGGCCCGGCACAGAAGGACTATTCGCGCGCCGTGAGCGAGATCAAGGCCGCGAACTGACTTCGTCCTTCTCCCTGCGTGCGGGGAGACGGTGCCGGCCGGCGGATGAGGGGCCACCCCAATTGAGGTGGCGGCCTCCGTTGAGTCCAGCCCCTCACCCCAGCCCTCTCCCCGCAAGCGGGGAGAGGGGGCGCCAGTGTCGTGCCCCGCCGCGCATTTTCCTCATCGGCGGGTGCGTTGGCAGCCACGTCGCTTTTTCATGGAACAGCAGCAAGGCCCACTCCGACGTGTCGTTCAATGCCACCAGACCGAACCTGCTTGCCGCTCCCGGCGTGGCCTGGCTGATGGCCTTCATGGTGGTGCCGTGCCTGCTGGTCTTGTCCTATGCCTTCTTCCAGCGCGGCGTCTGGGGCGGCATCGACTACACCTTCACGCTGGAGAACTTCGCCCGCGTCGCCGATCCGCTCTATGCGCGGATTTTCCTCAACTCCGCCCGCATCGCGCTGACGACCACGGTGATCGCGATCCTGATCGCCTATCCGGCCGCCTATGCCATTTCGCGGGCGCCGCGGCTGCGCCAGCCGATCCTGCTCTTCTTCGCCGTCCTGCCCTTCTGGAGCAACTACCTGATCCGCACCTATGCCTGGATCGTGCTGCTCAACCGGGAGGGGCTGGTGAACAATCTCATCCGTTCGCTCGGCTACACCGGCGAACCGCTGTCGCTGCTCTATACCGAGGGTGCGGTGATCACCGGCCTCGTCTACAACTACCTGCCCTTCGTGATCCTTGCGATCTATTCGACGCTGTCGCGGCTGAACCCGGAGCTGATGGAGGCCTCGCGCGATCTCGGCGCCGGGCCGGTCCGTACCTTCTGGCGCGTGACGCTGCCGCTGACCCTGCCCGGCGTCGCCGCCGGCGGCGTGTTCGTCTTCGTGCTGTCGATCGGCAATTTCGTCACCCCGGCGCTGCTCGGCGGCGGCCGCTTCCAGATGGTCGGCAACCTCGTCTACGACCAGTTCCTGACCGCCAACGACTGGCCGTTCGGCGCTGCCCTCGGCATGGCGCTGATCGCCACCATGATCGTTCTCCTGTTCGCCCAGGCCCGCGCCACCGCGCATGCGAGCGGCGAAGGGAGAGGGGAGGCGGCATGAGCGGGCAGACGACCATGGGCGCGATGACGGCCGCGCCGCCGGCGGCGGGCGCTACCGTGCCGGGGGTGTTTCGGCGCAGGCTGCCGGGCCGCATCGTGCTGCTGTTGGTCTTCGGCTTCCTCTACCTGCCGATCGCCGTGCTCGTCCTCCTGTCCTTCAACGACAGCGGCCTGCCGACGTCCTGGTCCGGCTTCTCCACCCGCTGGTATGTCGCGCTCGCCGGCAACGGCGACATCCTGCGCGCGGCCTGGAACACGCTCGTGGTCGCCGTGTTCGCCACGCTGATCTCGACGGTGCTCGGCACGCTCCTGGCGCTCGGCATGGAGACGCGGCGGCGCAAGAGCAACGGGCTGGAGGCGCTGGCGTTTGCGCCGATGGTGATCCCCGACATCGTGCTCGCCGTGGCCCTGCTGTCGTTCTTCTCGCGGCTGAACCTGACGATGGGGCTGCACACGATCGTCATCAGCCACGTGGTCTTCGACCTCGCCTTCGTCTGCTCGGTGGTGCGCGCACGGCTGAAGAACTTCGACTACTCGATCGTCGAGGCCTCGCGCGATCTCGGCGCGTCCGGCTGGACGACCTTCTGGCGGATCACCTTCCCGGTGCTGCTGCCGGCCATCGTCGCCGGCGCGCTGCTGGCGTTCACGCTTTCGGTCGACGAGTTCATCATCGCCTTCTTCACCGCCGGCGCCGGCCGCTCCTCGATCACCCTTCCCATGCAGATCTACTCGATGATCCGCTTCGGCATCACGCCCGAGGTCAATGCGCTCGCGACGATCGTCATGGGGGTGAGCGCGACCGCGCTGATGATCTCGCAATGGCTCAACAAAGAACAGGTTCGATGAACGCAGAGACGTCCCCCATCCTCCGGATCGAGAGTGTGGCCAAGAGCTTCGGCCCGGTGACCGCCGTCGACGGCGTCTCGATCGACGTGCGCGAGAACGAGTTCTTCGCGCTGCTCGGGCCGTCGGGCTGCGGCAAGACCACGCTCTTGCGCATGCTTGCCGGCTTCGAGACGCCGAATGCTGGTCGCATCCTGCTCGACGGCCGGGACATATCGCCGCTGCCGCCGGAGAAGCGGCCGCTGAACCTGATGTTCCAGTCCTATGCGCTGTTCCCGCACATGAGCGTCCGCCAGAACCTCGCCTACGGGCTGGAGATGGAGCGGCTGGAGAAGGCCGAGATCCGCCGCCGCGTCGACGAGACGCTGTCGACCACCGATCTCACCCAGTTCGCCGACCGCAAGCCCGACCAGCTCTCCGGCGGCCAGAAGCAGCGGGTGGCGCTGGCGCGCGCGCTCGTCAAGCGGCCGAAGGTATTGCTGCTCGACGAACCGCTCGGGGCGCTGGACAAGAAGCTGCGCGAGAAGATGCAGCTCGAATTGAAGCGCATGCAGCACGAGGCCGGCATCACCTTCGTCATCGTCACCCACGACCAGGAAGAGGCGCTGGTGATGGCCGACCGGATGGCAATCCTGAAGGACGGGCGGCTGCTGCAGGTCGGCACGCCGGAGGCGATCTACGAGCGGCCGGCCGATCGCTTCGTCGCCAATTTCATCGGGGTGATGAACTTCATCGACGGCCGCGTGGGCGAGGGCGGCCTGTTCGAGGCGGAGGGACTGCGGCTGGCGCTGGCCGATGCCGGGCCCGGCCCGGCGACGCTCGCCATCCGCCCGGAAAACGTTGCCCTGGGCGCGCTAGGCGAGGGCCTCGCCGGAACGATCGCCGACATCGCCTATCACGGGCTCGACCGCGTGCTGCATGTCAAGACGGCGGCCTCACCGGTGCCGCTGCAGATCCGCGTCCCGGTGAGCGGGACGGCCACCCACCAGGTCGGCGATGCGCTGAGCCTCAGGATCGACCCGGCCCGCTGCCGGCTGTTTGCGGGAGCGGCGGCATGAGGCGTCCAATGCTCGCGGATGCGGGTGGGGCCTTGCCCCCTGCGGCCATGGTCCTTCGCCCCGCTTGCGGGGAGAAGCTGCCGGCAGGCGGATGAAGGACGTTGCCGGGGCAGAACGGAATTCACGGACGTCATAAAGAGGGAACACCATGTCCAAGACCATCGCATTCTTTCCGGAGGCGGCCTTCGGGCCGGCGCTGAACTCGGTCGGCATCGCGCAAGCCGTCGAGGCGCTCGGCCACAAGGCCGTGTTCCTCTCCGATCCGGGCTTCGTGTCGGTCTATGAGGGCTACGGCTTCGAGGCGCATCCGGTCAACCTGTCGGAGCCGATGCCGGCCGAGCAGATGGCGAAGTTCTGGGAGGACTTCATCAACGGCCATATCCCGAATTTCCGCAAGTCCCCGATCGACCAGGTCGACAACTACGTCAAGGACTGCTGGACGGCGATCGTCGACAGCGCCAAGTGGGCGCAGAAGGACCTGCCGGGCGTGCTCGCCAGGATCAAGCCGGACCTGATCTGCGTCGACAACGTCATCCTGTTTCCGGCGATCAAGCAGTTCGGCAAGCCGTGGGTGCGGATCATCTCCTGCTCTGAGAACGAGATCGAGGATCCGAAGATCCCGCCGCACCTGTCGGGCTGCGGCGAGAAGGACTATGCCTGCCATGCGGCCTATCGCGACCGCTTCAACAGGGTGATCAAGCCGATCCACGACGACTTCAACGCTTTCCTGGCGGAGAACGGCGAGGCGGCCTATCCGATCGGCCAGTTCTTCGAGGCCTCGCCCTTCATGAACCTGCTGCTCTATCCGGAGCCGGTGAAGTTCGCGCGCGAGCATCCGCTCGAGCCGAAGCAGTTCCAGTATCTCGAAGGCTGCGTGCGCAAGGAGAAGGCCTACGAGGTGCCGGCGTTCGCGGAGAAGAACGACAAGCCGCTGATCTACATCTCCTTCGGCTCGCTCGGCGCGGGCGACACCGACCTCTTGAAGCGGCTGATCGCAACCATCGGCAAGCTGCCCTACCGCGCGCTTGTCAATGTCGGCGACTACAAGGACCAGTATGCGGACCTGCCGGGCAACGTCATCGTCGACAGCTGGTTTCCGCAACCCTCCGTCATCCCGCAGGTCGACGCGGTCATCCACCACGGCGGCAACAACTCGTTCACCGAGTGCCTCTACTTCGGCAAGCCGGCGATCATCATGCCCTATGTCTGGGACGGCCACGACAACGCCACCCGCGTCGACGAGACCGGCCACGGCTTCAAGATGCCGCGCTACGACTGGACCGACGCCGATCTCGCCGCAAAGCTCGACGCCTGCATCAACAATCCCGCGATGAAGACGAAGCTCGCCGCCACCAGCGCCCACATGCAGGCCCGCAGCGGCCCGAAGAAGGCCGCGGCGATCCTGGACGAACTGGTGAAGACGGGGAAATTCGATGGCTGAGGCATCGCTTCGAGTTCACCCCCCTCTGGCCTGCCGGCCATCTCCCCCTCAAGGGGGGAGATCGGCAAAGGGCGCGCTGACCGCCCCCAACCGATCTTGGAGCACGGCAGGCCTCGAAGGCCTATTGATCGGAACGGCGACAGGACCTGGCGCTTGCCGCGTTCAGTCTCCCCCCTTGAGGGGGAGATGCCCGGCAGGGCAGAGGGGGGTGAGCGAGCGGACTTCGGATCGGAGAGAGGCACTGCCATGACCGAGACCACAAAATCCTCCGCGCCGCATATTCACGGCGCCTCCACCTTCGCCGATCTCGTCGACTGGGGCAGCCAGCCGGACAGCCTCGAGGGCCAGTCGTCCTCCTCGGGGCGGCTCGTCTTCAAGGGGCCGGACAACCGGCCGGAAAGCGGCATCTGGGTCTGCACGCCCGGCCGCTGGCGGCTGTCGATCCCGCGCGACGAATTCTGCCATTTCGTCGCCGGCCGCGCGGTCTATCGCTCCGACGAGGGCGAGGAGATCGCGGTCGAGGCGGGGACGGTCGTGATGTTTCCCGCCGGCTGGACCGGCGAGTGCACCGTCATCGAGACGATGCGCAACATCTACATGCTTGTCTGAGGAGCACCGATGACCACGCCATACTGGCCCGATGCCGCCAAGGTCGCCCTCGAGGACTGGGGCGCCAGCGCCACCGCCACCGAAGGCACGCCGCACATGAGCGGCAAGGTGCTCTCCGTCAACGCCGACGGCACCAGCGAGTGCGGCATCTGGTCGTGCACGCCGGGCACCCGCAAGATCACGATCGCGAGCGACGAGTTCTGCTGCTTCCTCGGCGGCCGGGGCCGGTATGTCCACGAGAGCGGCGAGGAGATCCCGGTCTTTGCAGGCGCCGTCGTCTTCTTTCCCGGCGGCTGGACCGGAACGTCGATCATCACCGAAACACTGACCAAGGCCTTCATGAGCCGCGGCGACTGACATCGAAGAGGAAGCACCATCATGCCCATCACGCCCTTTATGAAAAAGCCGCTCGAACAGGTCGACCTCGTCGACTGGGGCGTCATCCCGACCATGATCGAGGGCGAAAGCCGCACCTCCGGCAAGGTCATCCACAAGGGCCCGAACGGCGAATCCGAATGCGGGCTCTGGATCTGCACGCCGGGCAAGTGGTTCTGCCACGTCACCCGCGACGAGTTCTGCCACTTCCTGGAGGGGCACTGCACCTATGTGCACGAGAGCGGCGAGGTGATCGAGATCACCCCCGACACGGCCGCCTTCTTCCCGCAGGACTGGAAGGGCGAGTGCACCGTCCACGAGACGATCAAGAAGGTCTACATGATCCGGTGAGATCAAAACCTGCCCCTCACCCCGCCCTCTCCCCGCAGGCGGGGAGAGGGAGACGAAACGCTGCGGCGCGCCTCCTTCTCCCCGCTCGCGGGGAGAAGCTGCCGGCAGGCGGATGAGGGCCGTGCGCCGCCAGGAACCCAAGGAAACAACAGCATGTTCAACCCCGCCGAACCCGTCTTCTACCGGCATCCGGACTACGTGCCTGCCGCGGGCAAGCACCATCCGGTGATCGATCCGGCGCGGCTGACCGAGGTCGGCCGGTTCGCGATCACCACGATGGACGAGATGGAGACCGCCCTGGATGCGGCGACCACGGCCCAGCGTGGCTGGCGGAAGCTCGACGCCAAGTCGCGGGCGACCGTGCTGCACCGGATCGCCAACCGGATCGAGGCGACCGACATGCGCCGCTGCGCCGAGCTGATGTCGCGCGAGATGGGCAAGCCCTATCCCGAGGCGATCGGCGAGGTCGCCAACTGCGCCGGTGCCTTCCGCTATTTTGCCGAGATGGCGCGCGACGAGGCCGGCAAGGTCGCCGGCACGACGCAGGCCGGCTCCTTCCAGCATGCCCGCTACGAGCCGCTCGGCATCAGCGTCCACATCATGCCGTTCAACTTCCCGATCCTGCTGATGTGCTGGACCGTCGCCGCTTCGCTTGCCTCCGGCAACGGCTGCGTCATCAAGCCGGCGCCGGCGACGACGCTTTCGACGCTGGCGTTCATGGCCGTCTTCGAGGCGCTGCCGGCCGGCCTCGTCGCCTGCCTGCCGGGCGGCGTCGAGCTCGGCGAGGCGCTGATCGCCTCGCCCAGGACCCATGCGGTCGCCTTCACCGGATCGGTTGCGGCCGGCAGGGCGGTCGCGGTCGCGGCTGCCGGCCAGATGAAGCCGGCGGTGATCGAGGCCGGCGGCTCCGACCCGATGATCATTTCCCGGCATGCGCCGCTGGAGGTGGCCGCCGCCGGTGCGGTCACGGCGGCCTTCCACATGTCCGGCCAGGTCTGCACCTCGGCGGAGCGCTTCTTCGTCGTCGAAGACGTGCACGACGCCTTCGTCGAACGGTTCGCCGCCGAGACCAGGCGGCTTCGCATTGGCAACGGGCTGTCGAAGGCCGAGATCGGCCCGCTGGTGTCGGAGGCGGCGCGCGCCAAGGTGATCCGCCTCGTCGCGGACGCGAAGGCGAAAGGGGCGACCGTCGTCCTCGGCGGCAAGATCCCCGAAAGCGAGCCGGTCGGCTGGTTCTACGAGCCGACGATCCTGACCGGCTGCACCCCCGACATGGCGATCCTGCGGGAGGAGTGCTTCGGCCCGGTCGCCGCGATCATGAAGGTCAAGGACTTCGACGAGGCGATCAGCCGGGCGAACGACAGCGAATTCGGCCTCGGCGCCTCGGTCTTCACCACATCGCTCGAAGAGGCGATGGAAGCGGCCGACCGGCTGGAGGCCGGCATGGTCTGGGTCAACAATCCGCTGATCGACAATGACGCGCTGCCCTTCGGCGGCTGGAAGAAATCCGGCCTCGGCCGCGAGCTGTCGAAGCTCGGCCTCGATGCCTTCCGTCGCTCCAAGATGGTGATCATCGACCACAAGCCGGTGATCCAGGACTGGTGGTATCCCTATCCGGACGACTGGTTCTACGAGGCCGAGGGGCGCAAGCATGTGTGAAATGGCGTCCCTTCTCCCCGCTTGCGGGGGAGGGGCGGTCCGGCAGCGAAAACCGATAATTTGGAACGACAGGAACACGCATCATGATCATCACCATCCTCGGCGGCGCCGGCTTCATGGGCGCTGGCATCGTCCGCGACCTCCTCTCCGACCGCGCCATCGTCGACATCGGAAAAATCCGTCTCTGCGACACCTCGCGCGAGAAGATGCAGGCGCTGGCGGGCGAGCTCGGCGATCCGCGCATCGAATGCGTGGACCTGAACGTCACCGATGCGGCAGCGCTTTCGGCAGCCATCTCAGGCGCCGACATCTGCATCAACTGCGTGCCGACGCTGCTGGGCTTCCAGATGACGATCTTCGAGGCCGCCCTGGCCGCCCGGGTCGCCTACATGGACCTCGGCGGTCTCGGCACCTACACCGTCAGGCAGATCGCCGAGCACGAGCGCTTCAAGGCGGCCGGCGTCACCGCCGTCCTCGGCGCGGGCTCCGATCCCGGCATGTCGAACGTGATCTGCCGGGCGGTGGCCGACGAGCTGGACGAAATCGACAGGATCAATCTCTACTGGGCGGCGGAGCTTGCGGGCGAGGAGAACCCGGTCCTCGTGCCGCCCTACTCGGTTTCGACGGTGCTGGCGGAGTACGCCCATCCGAGCACGCAGTTCTATGACGGCCGGCATGTCGAGTGCCCGCCGATGAGCGGGCGCGAGGTCCTGGACCTGCCGGAGCCCTGGGGCCGTTGCGAGTTCATGCATTCGCCCCATTCCGAGCAACTGACCGTTCCGCTGGCCGACGGCATCCGGGAAAAGGGGATCCGGGAATTCTCATGGAAGCTGCACCTGCCGCATCGCGAGCACGAGGCCTGGGTCGGCCTGGTGAAGGCGGGCTTCGGCGATTTCGACGAGGTTGTCGAAATCGGTGGCGTCGCCGTCAAACCGCTCGACGTGCTCAACAAGGTCATCGAGCGCAACATCCGGAAGAACGCCGACCGCATTCCGGCCCAGGAAAGCCACGAGATCCACTTCGCGATCGGGCAGGGCCGCAGGAACGGCAAGCCCTGCACCGTGCGCGTGGAAGTCGTCGTCTCCCCCGACCCGATGTATGCGCCCTATGTCGACGCCTGCACCTCGATGAACGCCGCGATCGCCGCACAGCTCATCCTTAAGGAACCGAAAAGGCCGGGGGTCTACGCGCCGGAGAGCTATTTCGACGCCGCGACCTACTTCCCCGAGCTGGAAAAGAGGAAGTTCAGGATTTCGAAGACGGTTTCCTGAGGCGGGGCATCCTCAACAGGGCGATCCGCGCATCGCCCTGTTGCGACAAACCTTTCCGGATTCGTTAGATCGCCGAAAATGCCCGTTCATGATTGTGGCGGAAAAGAGAAAAATAAATCCTATCATTCTTATAGACATTCTCTATAATGGTCTCCGGCGGGCATGGCTGCCCGGCTGATGTCCGGCTTGCGTCGATATCGCGAGCCGGGCTTCCAGAGGAAGGATGATGACGATGAGCAACGTGGATGCCTTCGGCAAGGCCGGTTTCGGCCACAAGCGCGAACCGCATGCGCGAGGTGGAGCGCCCGTCCGGCGCCGGACGCTCGACGGCATTGTCTGCAATGCGGTCGCGGGCGCGGCCATCCTCTTCGTTGCGGCGCTGGTCCTCGGCCTGATCGGCTGATCCCGCTGAACGATCCCGACACGCATTCTCTCATTCGCCCGCCCTCGGCGCGACGACGCGAACCTCAGAGGTTCCACATCCTCCTGGCATTGCCCCGGTAGAGTTTTTCCCGTTCGTCCTGCGCGCACGGGCCGAAGATGGCCTGGGTCGCCGCCACCCATGTCGAAAGGCCGCCGCCCTTCGTGCAGACCGGCCAGTCGCTCCCCCAGACCACGCGATCCCAGCCGAAACTGGCAACGATGTGCTCGGCATAGGGGCGGATGGTCTCGACCGTCCAGCTCTGCGGGTCGGCATAGGCGACGATGCCCGAGATCTTGGCCATCACGTTCGGCCGCCGTGCGATCTCGCTGATCCCCCGCTTCCACGTGTCGAGTTCCCCCGAGACGATATCGGGCACGCCGCAATGGTCGAGGACGAAGCGGACGTCCGGGGCGCTGTCGATCAGGGCGAGCGCCAGCGGCTGCTGGCGGGCCAGCATGCAGATGTCGAAGGTCAGCCGGCTGCCGGCCATGCGCCGGAGGTTGTCGCGAAACAGCGCCTGCTCGGAAATGTCGTCGGGGACGACGTGAAGGACGCGCCGGAAACCCTTCACGAAGGGATCGGCCTCGCATTTTTCCAGATAGGCGGCAAAGCCCGTCTCCTCCGGCCGGCAGGCGGCGATGACGCCGGCGATCAGGTCCCCCTGCGCGGCGGCGAGGCCGCGGACCATCTCGGTCTCGACCTCGATGTCCGAGGTCGCCACGTCCACCTCCATGTGCAGGGCCGCCTCGATGCCGAGGCGCTTGGCCTCTTGCGCATATTCCGGATAGGTGAAGTCGCGGTTCAGGTCGCCGGCGCCCGAAAGCCAGGGATAGGCGAGCCGCGACTGGTCGATCAGGTGCAGGTGGGTGTCGATGAACATGGCTTCCTCCCTCGTGGTGCCGCTTCCCGTCGGCAGGCCTTCCCAGGGCCTCTCTGCCGGACACGTCGCGCGACTTTAGAAAATTCGGGGCGCCATGTCCTACAGGAAAGAGCGATTTCAACGACTTGGCGGCAGGAAATCGCATCGTCCCGGTCTCGACGTCACCCGATTGTGATCCGGCCTTTCATGTCGTTGGAATTGCGCAGCTTTTCCTTGGGTGGCAGGATCGCCGAAACGCGACTGCGCGAGCGGCCCGCCTCCGGGGCGTGGCGCTGCGCGCCGAACGGCATATCGAAACGGGCGCGGAGCACGGCGCCCCCGCATACCGACGTATAGCTGCGCAATCCGCCGAACCTGCGTCATCTTCTTCCTGTCGAGTTGGCCTCGCCGGCCGGGCGGGCTGTCCAGGGCCCGTCACTCACAGGTCATGGAGAGATGAAATGACAGATGACGACATCTCGCGGGGCACCGGTCCCCTGCGGCGGGACGTGTTGGCGCTCGGTCTCGGAGCGAGCGTAGCCACGGCGCTCCCGCATTTTGCAATGGCTGCCACAACGCACGACAACAAGGAAAGGAGACAACACATGGGCATGGTGAAGACAAAGGACGGGGTTGAGATATTCTACAAGGACTGGGGCCAGGGGCAGCCGATCGTCTTCCATCACGGCTGGCCGCTGAGCAGCGACGATTGGGACGCCCAGATGATGTTCTTCGTCGAGAAGGGCTTCCGGGTCGTGGCCCATGACAGGCGCGGGCACGGCCGTTCGAGCCAGGTCAGCGACGGCCACGACATGGATCACTACGCTGCGGACGCCGCAGCAGTTACCGAGCATCTCGATCTGCGCAACGCCGTCCATATCGGCCACTCGACCGGCGGCGGCGAGGCCACGCGCTATGTCGCAAGGCACGGCAAGGGCCGGGTCGCCAAGCTCGTGCTGATCGGCGCCGTCCCGCCGATCATGGTCAAGACGGCCGCAAATCCGGGCGGCCTGCCGATCGAGGTGTTCGACGGTTTCCGCAAGCAGCTCGCCGCCAACCGCAGCCAGTTCTACCTCGACATCGCCAGCGGCCCGTTCTACGGCTTCAACCGTCCGAACGCCGAGGTCTCGCAGGGCGTGATCCAGAATTGGTGGCGCCAGGGCATGGAGGGCGGCGCCAAGGCGCAGTACGACGGCATCAAGGCATTCTCGGAGACCGATTTCACCGAAGACCTGAAGGCGATCACGGTGCCGACCCTGGTGATGCACGGCTCCGACGACCAGATCGTGCCGATCGACGATTCCGGCCGGCTGTCGTGGAAGCTGGTCCAGAACGGCACCCTCAAGGTCTATGACGGCTACCCGCACGGCATGTGCACCACACATGCCGACGAGATCAATGCGGATCTCCTGGCCTTCATCCAGGCAAACGGCTGATCCTTGCGCGAGGGACGCTCGCCCGCGGTGACCGTCCCTCGCTTGTGCTGCCGCTCGGCCCGCACGGTCCCGGCAATCGCGAAAACGCCCTGCGGCTCCGACTGCACCGGGATCGGCGCCTTGCGCCTGCGCCACCCGGAGAGGCGAAAAAGTTCACCCGCCCCGTCGTCCCGGTTGGCCGCCCTTCGATGAAGTCATGCGCGCGCCTGTCCGGTCGTCCCAGCCGACCTAACCTTTGCGCCAGCTTGGCGCTGCCGGCGACGCCCCCTAGGGTGATGCACAATTCGTTGTGGCGGTCCCACAAGCCGCGTGTTCGGTCCCTGTCGCTGCGCAGTCCGGCGGGGAGCTTCACGCGCCTTTCCCACCCGGGCGTGAAAGCCTCGGTGCATGAGAGCCGCCAGAGTGCCGTCATCGCCAAAAGGAGGTTTGCCATGCTGCAGAGGCTTTCCGCAGCGGAAACAACCCCGATCATCAACATCGTCGATGACGACGACACCGTTTGCGATTCGCTGGTCGATCTGTTCGGCTCGTTCGGGATCCTGGCCAACGCGTTCGGCGGGCCGGCCGAGTTTCTCGCCGGCTTCGACCCCCAGCGGCCCGGCTGCATCCTTCTCGACGTCAACATGCCCGGGCTCAACGGCCTCGAACTGCAGGCAAAGCTCTCCGAGATGGGCTGCCGGCATCCGGTCGTCTTCATGACCGGAATTGCCGATGTGACCGTTTCGGTCGATGCGATGAAGGCCGGCGCGACCGATTTTCTCCTCAAGCCCTTCGACGGCGGAAAGGTGGTGGCGGCGGCCATGCATGCCATCCGCCTGGACGCCGAGCGGCGAAGCGCGTCGCAACTGGCCGAGGAGGCCAGAAGGCGCGCCGAGAAGCTGACGCCCCGCGAGCGCGAAGTCTTCAAATACGTGGCCGATGGTCTTTTGAACAAGCAGATCGCGCACGAGCTGGGTGTCAGCGAGATCATGGTGAAACTGCACCGCGGACGGATGATGAAGAAGATGGGGTGCCGCTCGCTGATCGATCTCGTCCGCCGCTATGACCTTCTGGTCTCCACGGCGCCCGGCGGCCCCGTCTCTACAAACTGAGGTTGCTGATCCGCCCCGCCTGTCGGCATCCCGGTCTGTTGACAAGGGCAAAATGTGTCCTTTATGTATAAAGTACAGATTGAGAGTCGAAGCGCTGCCGCGCCGGCCGTGGCCGTCGGGGTGTGCCCTCGCAGGCAGCGCAGAATGGGAGGAAAAGATGACCCGGATCACCGGCATGCGCGTGTTCGACCTGCGGTTTCCGACGTCCAGGAGCCTCGACGGTTCCGACGCGATGAACCCGGATCCGGACTATTCGGCCGCCTATGTCATCCTCGACACCGACCAGCCGGGCGTCAGCGGCCACGGGCTGACCTTCACGATCGGCCGCGGCAACGACATCTGCTGCATGGCGATCAGGGCGATGGAGCACCTCGTCGTCGGCCTTGACGTCGACGACGTCCGCAAGGCGCCCGGCAAGTACTGGCGTCATCTCACGGGGGACAGCCAGTTGCGCTGGATCGGCCCCGACAAGGGGGCGATGCACCTGGCGACGGGGGCGGTGGTCAATGCGATCTGGGACCTGCTCGCCCGTCTGGCGGGCAAGCCGGTGTGGCAGCTCGTCAGCGAGCTTTCGCCGGAAGAGATCGCCGACATCGTCGACTTCCGCTACCTGACGGACGTGCTGACGAGGGACGAGGCGATCGCCATCCTGAAGAAGGCGGAAGCGGGCAAGGCGGAACGGATCGAGACGCTCAAGCGCGAAGGCTATGCCTGCTACACGACGTCGGCCGGCTGGCTCGGCTATCCGGAGGAAAAGCTGCGGCGGCTCTGCAAGGAAGCGGTCGATGCCGGCTTCAACCATGTCAAGATGAAGGTCGGCCGCGATCTCGACGACGACATCCGCCGGCTGACGATCGCACGCGAGGTCATCGGCCCGGATCGCTACCTGATGATCGACGCCAACCAGGTCTGGGAGGTCGACCAGGCGATCGACTGGGTCAACAAGCTCGCATTCGCCCGGCCCTACTTCATCGAGGAGCCGACCAGCCCGGACGACATCGCCGGCCATCGCAAGATTCGCCAGGCGATCGGGCCGGTGAAGGTCGCGACCGGCGAGATGTGCCAGAACCGCATCATGTTCAAGCAGTTCATCGCCGAAGGCGCGATCGACATCGTCCAGATCGACAGCTGCCGCATGGGCGGGCTGAACGAGGTTCTGTCGGTGCTGCTGGTTGCGGCGAAGTACGGCCTGCCGGTCTGGCCGCACGCCGGCGGCGTCGGGCTGTGCGAATATGTCCAGCATCTGTCGATGATCGACTATGTCGCCGTCTCCGGCACGAAGGAGGGCAGGGTGATCGAATATGTCGATCACCTGCACGAGCATTTCATCGATCCCTGCGTCATTCGCGCCGCCGCCTACATGCCGCCGTCGCGCCCCGGTTTCTCGATCGAAATGAAGCCGGAATCGATTGCCGAATTCACGTTCCGATCCTAAAAGGTGATCGTCGCATTCGGGGCGGCGCCGCGAGGCGGGCCGCCCCTCCGCATGTAGGGGGAAGAGTTGAGCCAGATCCTGACGATTGCCGACCTCAAGGCGCGCGCGAAGCGGCGCGTACCGAAGATGTTCTTCGACTATGCCGATTCCGGCGCCTATACCGAAGGCACCTACCAGGCGAACGAGGAGGACTTCCACAAGATCAAGCTGCGCCAGCGCGTGCTCGTCGACATGACGAACCGGTCGCTGGAATCGACGATGATCGGCGAGAAGGTCTCGATGCCCGTGGCGCTGGCCCCCACCGGGCTGACCGGCATGCAGCACGCCAACGGCGAGATGCTGGCAGCCCAGGCGGCCGAGGAATTCGGGATCCCCTTCACGCTCTCCACCATGAGTATCTGCTCGATCGAGGATGTCGCCTCGGTCACCACCCGGCCGTTCTGGTTCCAGCTCTATGTGATGCAGGACCGCGACTTCGTGCTGAACCTGATCGATCGCGCCAAGGCGGCGAAATGCTCCGCGCTGGTGCTGACGCTGGATCTGCAGATCCTCGGCCAGCGTCACAAGGACATCCGCAACGGCCTTTCGGCGCCGCCGAAGTTCACGCCGAAGCATATCTGGCAGATGGCGACGCGGCCGCTGTGGTGCATGCAGATGCTGGGCACGAAGCGGCGCACCTTCGGCAACATCGTCGGCCATGCCAAGAGCGTCACCGATCTGTCGTCGCTGTCGGTGTGGACCTCCGAGCAGTTCGATCCGCAGCTCTCCTGGAAGGACGTGGCCTGGATCAAGGAGCGCTGGGGCGGCAAGCTGATCCTCAAGGGCATCCTCGACGAGGAGGATGCGCGCATGGCGGTCTCGACGGGCGCGGACGCGATCATCGTCTCCAACCACGGAGGCCGGCAGCTCGACGGCGCCCCCTCATCGATCAGCATGCTGCCGCGGATCGTCGATGCGGTCGGCGGCCATGTCGAGGTGCATCTCGACGGCGGCGTCCGCTCGGGGCAGGACGTGCTCAAGGCGCTGTGCTACGGCGCGAAGGGCACCTATATCGGCCGGCCGTTCCTCTACGGGCTCGGTGCCGGTGGCAGGTCCGGGGTGAAGCAGGCGCTGGAGATCATCCGCAAGGAACTCGACATCACCATGGCGCTGTGCGGCGAGCGCGACGTCCGCAACCTGTCGCGCCGCAACCTCCACCAGGCCGTCTGAGGCCCTGGTCAGGGCCGTCCGGAATCGCTCCATCGATTAACATTAGTTTAAGCTAATCCTTTTTGATGGGGCGTCCGGAATTGCGAGGGCCGCCAAAGGGGCGCAAACTCCCTTCGTTCTAACGGAGGGAAGCATCCATGACGGATCGCAGACAACTCGAAAGGACTGTCCGCGCGTTCTACAGGGCACGTAACGACAATGACATCGACGCGATCATGGATTGCGTCGATCCAAGGGCCAGCTTCCGCATCACCGGCAGCTACAGGCTCGGCCCTTTGACCCACATGGTCGAGGGCGAGACGGAGATCAGGGCACGGTTCAGCGACCTGATGGCAACCTGGGATCTTTCCGACATGGAGGTCGAGAGCGTCCATGTGGACGGGGACACCGTGCTGGTCCACCGCAGCGGACCGATCCGCTTCATTCCGAAGGATATCTTCATCGATACCGAGATGATGGACAAGCTGACCTTCGAGGACGGCCGCATCATCGAATACACCGAGTTCGTGGATACGCTGATGGCGGCGGAGATGGTCGGCTTCGTCAAGCCGTCCGGCATCTGGACCGGCGTTTCGGCCATGCCGGTCGATCCGCTTGCGGACGAGCGGCCCAACGCCTGATCTTCCGGCGGTTCGCCCTTGCGGCCCCGGAGTCGGCTCAGACGACTTCGCCGTAGAGCGCGCGCTCCAGCGCGGTGACCTCGGCGGCGAAGCGGCGGTATTCCGCACGCTTCAACGCAAGCAGGACGAAATGCAGCCGCTCGCCGAGGGCCTCCTTCAGGAAGGCGGAGCCTGCCGCCTTCTCGATGGCGCTGCGCCAGTCGGGGGCAAGCTGATCGTCCGCGCCTTCGGCATAGGCGGTCGTCTGGCCGCCCGGATCGGCCCTGGCCGCGATCCCCCGCTGCATGGCCGCAAGCACGGTGGCGCCGACGAGATAGGGATTGGCGTCGATGCCGGCGGCGCGCTGCTCGAGGTGGCGGCCGGCAGCGGGCCCGGCCGGGATGCGCACGGCGACCGAGCGGTTGTTGGTGCCCCAGGTGGGCGCGGTCGGCGCATAGCTCTGCGCCGCGAACCGCCGCCAGGAGTTGAGGTGGGGCGCAAAGACGAGCATGGATTCCTCCATCGTCTGAAGCAGCCCGGCCACCGCCTGCGTCAGCATCGGCGACAGGTCGCCGCCGCGATCGGCAAAGAGGTTCTCGCCGGTTTCGTCCGTGAGGCTCGCATGCACATGCATGCCCGATCCGGCGCGGCCGGCAAACGGCTTGGCCATGAAGCAGGCCATCATGCCGTGGCGGACCGCGACGGCGCGCAGCAGGCGCTTGAGCATGGCGAGGTCGTCCGCCGCCCGCAGCGCCTTGCCGTGGCGCAGCGTCAGCTCGAACTGCCCCTGCGCATATTCCGAGATCATCGTCTCGACGGGCAGGCCTTGCGCCTCGGCGGCGCGGTAGACCGCGTCGATGAACGGCTCCAGCCGATCGAGCTCGCTGACCCCGTAGACCTGGATGCCCTCCGGCCGCTCGCCGGTGAGCGGCAGCCGCAGCGGCAGGAAATGGCCGGCGGCATCCCGCTCGCGGTCGAGCAGGTAGAATTCGAGCTCATAGGCGAGCACCGGGTGAAACCCTTCCGCGCGCAGCATGGCGTCCCGCCGGGCCAAGGCATGCCGCGGATCGGCCGCCATCGGCGTGCCGTCGAGCTCGTAGAGCGCCAGCCGCACCTCGCCGCGCGGCGGATCGGTCCAGGGCAGGGGCACGAGCGAGCCGGGAACGGGCCAGGCGCGCCGGTCGGCATCGCCGTCGGACCAGACGAGGCCCGTCTCCTCCACATCCTCCCCGGAGACGTCCAGGCCGAGGATCGACCCCGGCAGGTGGCGGCCGGAACGGAAGATCGCCAGCAGCTCGTGGCGGCGGATGATCTTGCCGCGGGCAATGCCGTTGAGGTCGATCAGGACGAGATCGAACGACCCGATCTCGGGGTGCGCGGCCAGGAAAGCCTCGGCCTCGGCGATGTCGGCCACGCCCTCCGGCCGGGCGGCGGTATCCGTCGTCATGCCTGTTCCCTCCCGCTCAGCCGTGCCAGCACGCTGCCGAATGCCCCCACCAGCCCGTCGGCCTGCCCGGCCGAAAGCGCCGGGCTGACGAGGACCATATTGTGGAACGGGGTGAGGAGATAGCCGAGATTGAGCATGGCGAGATGCAGCGCCTGTTCGATCGTGTCGGACGCCGCTTCCCGTGCCTCCTGCGCATTGCGCACCGGCCGCGGCGAGAACACCACCTCGATCCGCGCCCCGACGCGCGACACCGTCCAGCCGAGGCCGTTCGCGGCGATCGCCGTCCTGAAGCCGGTCTCGATCCGGTCGGCGCGGGCGTTCATGATGCGATAGGCCTCGTCGGTCATCACCTCCTCGAGACAGGCGCGCAGGCAGGCGAGCTGGATCGCGCTGCCGGACAGGGTCGTGCCGATGCCGGAATGACCGTGGCCGCTCTGCAGGCTGCGCACGGCGCGCAGGCGGTCGGACACCGCCTCCGTCATGCCCCAGACGCTGACGGGAATGCCCCCGCCGATCGGCTTGCCCATCACCATCAGGTCCGGCTCCAGCCCGTGCAGGCGCGTGTAGCCGCCCGGACCGCTGGAGATCGTGTGCGTCTCGTCGATCAAAAGCAGCGTGCCGGCCTCGCGGGTCAGCCGCCGCAGCGTCGCATGGAAGCCCGGATCGGGCAGGATCATGCCGCAATTGGTCATCACCGGTTCGGCCAGCACGCAGGCGATGTCGCCGCCGGCGAGCGCCGCCGCAAGGGCGGCCTCGTCGTTGAAGGGAACCGAGACGGTCAGGTCCCCGAGATCGCGCACCTGGCCCAAGAGGTTGCGGCGCGAGACCGTCCGCCCGTCCACAAGGTCGACGAGCGTGTCATCGACCGCGCCGTGATAGCAGCCGTCGAAGACGAGCAGCCTCGCCCGGCCGGTCACCGCGCGGGCGATGCGGATGGCGAAGCGGTTGGCGTCGCTCGCCGTCGCGGCGAGCTGCCAGCGCGGCAGGCCGAAGCGCTCGGCGAGCAGGCGGCCCACCACGGCAGCGTCGGAAGAGGGAAGCATCGTCGTCAACCCGCGCCGGCCGGCATCGGCAAGCGCCCGCAGCACGGGCTCCGGCCCGTGCCCGAACATCGCCCCGGTGTCGCCGAGGCAGAGATCGGTGACGGAATTGCCGTCGATATCGGTCAGCGTGACCCCGGCGGCGGTGTCGATGACCGGCGGGAAGGGCGTCGGCCAATCGAGCATCCAGTGCTGCGGCACCCCGTCGAAGAAGCCGGGCCCTGCCGCGGCGTGGACGGCGGCCGTCCGCGGCCGCCGGCTTGCGAACACGCTCCGTTCCTTCTCGATCAATGCCGCCGCGCGGGCCTCGAGATCGGCCATCCGCACCGGCGTTTCCGCTACCCCCGTCAGCATGAAGCACACTCCTCGAAGCCCGTGCCGCGACCGGCCCGCCTTTTCGGTCTCGGTCGGCTAATGTGATCACTTATATTGAATTGTGATCGCATCGGTCAATGTGTCTGTGGGTTGCCGGGCAACCTGTTCCGGTGGCCATGGCGGCCGCCTGTCGCAAGGCTGCGGCCGACGCCGTCCGAAACATTTCGTAACAATTCTTTGCACATCCGTGCCAGCCCGGGCTGTAAGTCAGTCCCGGCGTGGGCCGAACTGCTCGGGGGCGTGATCCCCTGGAGCCGGCGGGGATTGGCGTGTCCGCCTGTGATCTCCGGGACGTTGACGCTCATGTCGACGAATAACTGCAGTTTCCCATCCGGAATTGTCGTGGTCACCGAGGTTTGATCTGGTTGAATCTCCTGCTTCTGTCGTACCGAGCGCCTGTTGCCGAAGCCATTTCCAGCATCATCCGCGCCGGGGGCCACGATGTGACCTGCGTGTCGGACCCGGGTTCCTTGCGCGAGGCGCTGCGGCGGGAGGCTTATGCGGCGATCGTGACCGAAACGCCGCTGGTCGGGATGGCGCGTGCGCATGCGAACCTGCCCGCCATCAACATCGATGCCTTCATCTACGGATTGTCGGACCCGATGCGCGAGACGGGCACCGCGGGCGCCAGGTTCGACGTCGAGGCCTTTCTCGGGCGCCTGCGCTATGTGGAGCGGCATCAATTCAAGTAGCCGGGACGGGGGGCGGTCACTTCGCGGCTTGCCTTCGATGGCAATAGCCGGAACATATCGGGGCATCCGATGCTCGCGCATACGGGAGCGGGTTCAATCATGGAGCAGGCATGCAGCAGAATTCCGCCGGCGCGCACATACTGATCGTCGAGGACGATCCGGACATCGGAAAGCTTCTTGCCCTCACCATGCAGGAAAACGGCATGCACGCGACGGTCCTCGAGGATGGCAGCCGCATCCAGTCCCACCTTCGCAGCATGGCCTGCGACCTCATCGTCCTCGATGTCATGTTGCCGGGGGAGGACGGGCTGACGATCTGCCGGCGCATTCGCGCCGAGAGCACGACCCCGATCATCCTTCTCACCGCATTGGGAGAGGAGGTCGACCGGATCGTGGGTCTCGAGGTCGGCGCCGATGACTACATCACCAAGCCCTTCAGCCCGCGTGAGGTGGTCGCGCGCATTCGCAGCCTTCTGCGGCGCGCCTCCTACGGTCTGGTCGCCTCTTCGAGCCGGCGTCCGCTGGTCTTCGATGGCTGGCGGCTCGATCCGCTGCGCCGCCAGCTTCACGATCCGAGCAGTGCGCGCATGGCGCTCACGACCACCGAGTTCGATCTGCTGCTGGCCTTCTGCCGCAATCCGGGCCGGGTGATTTCCCGCGAGGAGCTGCTGACTCTGACCCATTCCGGCCTTGCAGGCCCGATCGAGCGAAGCATCGACGTCCATATCAGCCGCCTGCGCCAGAAGATCGAACCCGACCCCCGGGAGCCGAAGCTCCTCCAGACCGTGCGGCTCGGCGGCTACATCTTCACCGCGCACGTCGAAGAGCTCGGGCTGCCATGAACCTGCCGTGCCACCGGATCTCGAGAGCGACATGAAATTCCGTCCCCGCCTTCCCTTCTGGTTCTCGACCGTGCACGGGCAGATCACGGCCATCGTGCTTCTCGGCCTGCTCGTCGTCATCATCGGCGGCCCGGTGGTGGAGCGCTGGTCGCGCCGGGAGACCGGATTTCTGGACATGGAAGACATGGCCGGGCGGGTCCATGCGCTTGCTACCATCCTGAAGGCTGCAACGCCTGCCGAGCGCGAAGTTCTGCTCGACACGGCGCGGAGGAGCGGTTGGGACGTCACTCTGCAGCCGCTCTCGCTTGCGGACGCATTCACGACGTCGTCATCGTCGGAAGGCCTCTACGATAGCGTCATCGATACCTTCTTTCCTTCCGATGGCGCGCAAAGGCCGCTGGGAGGGTGGAGGACGTTCTACGAGGGGCGCCGTGTGGTGGCCGCCAAGGTCGATGATCGGACCATGGTCGTCTTGGGAAACCTGCCGACCGCCCTGTTTCGTGTCGAGGTCGTGCAGCAAGGATCGTACTATGTCGTGTCGCTGGTCACGCTCATCGGGCTGTTTTCGGTCTTCTCCGTAGGGGCGATCACGCGGCCGTTGCGGCGCATCGCTTCGACCGCAAGAGATGCCGATCTCCTCCCGGGACCGACGATCTTCGAGGAGCGCGGCAGCGTCGAGATCGTTGCCGTGGCGCGCGCGCTCAACCAGATGCGCGGTCGGATCGCGACGATGCTGGAATCGCGGACACGGATGCTGCGCGGCATAAGCCACGACCTGCGAACGCCGCTGACGAGGCTGAGGCTGCGGATCGAGCAACTGCCGCAACCGGATGTGCGCGAGGCGCTTCTGGCAGATGTTGACCATCTCGACCGCCTGCTGAAGGAGAGCCTCAGCTATCTGCGCGATACCCACCAGCGCGAGGCGGTCGAACGCGCCGACCTGGCGGCGACGCTCCAAACGATCTGCAACGAATTCTGCGACGTCGGACACCAGGTGACCTATTCCGGTCCCAACCGGCTGATTGCGGCTTTTCGGCCGCTCGCCATCGCGCGTGCCCTCACGAACCTCTGCGAGAACGCGACGAAGTTCGGCGACAACGTCACCGTCGAACTGCGCTCGAACGCTGGAGGCATCGTCATCGATGTCGCAGACGACGGCCCCGGCATTCCCGAGGAGCATCTCGGGAACGTCCTCGAACCCTTCTACAAGGCCGACAGCGCGCGCAGCGGCGACACGGGCTTCGGGCTCGGGCTCTCGATCGTGTCCGAAATCGTCGAGGCCCATCACGGCCGCCTGGAACTGCAGGCCCGGCAGCCGAACGGGCTGATCGCGCGGATGATCCTGCCCGTCCGCCCGTGATCGGGCCGATCGCCTCACGCACCGGGCGCCGCCGCAACCTCCGGCAACAATTCGTAACATAACATTGCGCGCAAGCGGCGGGCGCTGCCGTAGTTCTTCGGGCCGGTTCTCAACGGAGCGGCCCGGCATGTCCAGTTCGAAAAAAGTCCATGGGTTCATAAATTTATCCGAGCCGGAGGCGTCGCGCGGCCGCGGCGCCGACGCGCTGGAAAGACATCTCTCCACCGTGCTTCTGCTGCTCGTCGCGGCCAGTGCCGTCTTTGCGGTGTTTCCCCAGCTCGATCTCGAATTCTCGCGCCTGTTCTTCGACGGGGAGCGTTTTCCGCTGGCCGACAACGCGCTTCTGGAGGCCTTCCGGACCGTGCCGGTGGGCGTCGGCGGCTTCATCGTGATCGTCGCACTGCTGTCCTTGATATCGCGTCGCTTTCGCGCGCGTCTCGGAATCCGGGCCCGCGATGCGCTGGTGCCGATCGCGACCTACGGATTGGGGGTGGGGCTCGTCGTCAACGAGATCCTCAAGGAAACGATCGGGCGGGCCAGGCCGCGTGACGTGTGGGAGTTCGGCGGCGACAGCGGCTTCACCTCCGCATGGGTCATGTCCGATGCGTGCCAGACGAACTGCTCGTTCACGTCGGGAGAAGCCGCGGGTGCCATCGCCATGTATTCCATGTTGGCGCTGTTCTCGCCGGCGTCGTCCTTCCTGCGGCGTGCGGCCGGCGGGGTGATCTGCATGACGGCCGCAGCACTCGGTCTCAACCGGATCGCGGTCGGCGCTCACTTCCTGTCCGATGTGGTGCTGTCGGTGCTAATCACGCTGGCGATCATGCTGGCCGCGAGAGCAGCCCTGCAGGGCCCGATCGGCAGCTTTGTCGACCGGCGGGCATAGGGGGGCATGCCTCCGGAGACCGCGCCAAAGCGGCCCGGTCACCGCAAACCGAAGGCCTTTGCCAGATGATCACTGAAGGCTCTCACGCGCGGCGTGATGTCCCCACGTGTCGAAAAAGACATGTTGAGGGCGATCGGCCTGCGGATCGTGCCCGCCAGGACCTGCCGTAGCACTCCTGTCGACACATCCTTCTCGCAGATGCCGCAGGGAAGAAGGCCGACGCCGTGACCGAGCAGCGCCAGCTCCCGGATCATCAGGAAGCTGTTCACCTCGACGGCGGCCTGCGGGAAGCTTGTCCCTTCCGTCATGCAATCCGCCACGAGTTCCCGGGTCGTCTCCAGCGGCAGGAACAGCGCCTGCACATCCGACAGACTGTCCGGCTCGCCATTCTCGGCGATCCAGTCGGGATGGGCGAAGAAACCGACGTGAAATTCGACCAGTTTCCGGATGACGACGCACTGGCCGCTGGACGCTCCGATCCGGATGGCCAGATCGATGTTCTCCTCGATCATGTCGAGGACATCGTTGGTCAGCTTCACGTCGAAGCGGACGTCCGGATGGATTCTGCGAAACGACGTCATGGCCTCGGCCAGAGGCGCGTACGGGAAATCGGCCGGCGCCGTCAGCCGGATCGTGCCGCGCAGCGTGTCGCGGCCATCGCTGATCTGATCGAGCGCCTGATCGAGCATCGAAAACGGCTCCTCGATCCGGTCATAGAGGGCACGTCCGTCGTCCGTGAGCGAAATCGCACGGGTGGAGCGCCGCAACAGCCGGGTGTCGAGTTGATCCTCGAGGGACTTGACCCGCAGGCTCACTGTCGACCGCGGCAGGCCGAGGCTGCGTGCTGCCGATGCAAACCCGCCCCTTTTCACCACCTCGATGAACGTGGCCAGATTGTCTAGTTTCGCCATTGTCCAGTTTTCCGATCGCAAACGTCAGAAAAGACCGTCTAGTCTGTGCGGAGATCCGCTGTCAAACCGCCGATCTCTTGGCAAGTGAAGAGGAAGATATGACACAGCGTGACCAGTATTCCGGCATCGTCACCGATGACGGCATGAGCGTTGGCCGCTGCGCGAGTGCCATGGTCCGTTCCGGGAGGCCGGCTCGGAGGTCGTGGGAGCCGTTGCCGATGTCTCGATGCCTCTGGGTTGGGCTTGTCGTTTCCGTGTTCGCCCTGTCGGGCTGTCAGGGCGGTGGTTCGTCCGCGGCCGCAACCGGGGCCGGATCGAAGCCGAGAACCCAGGAGGATGCGATGCAGAACCTGAACGCGCTGCAGGCATCCAACAAGAAGATGATGGCTGCCGGCGTCGATCCGACCGGTCTGGCCAAGACGGCCGTGATGATGGATACCATGCAGCGGACGAAGCAGTTCCAGGACGATCTTCCCCTCATGCAGGCCGAGACCAGGAAGAACCTGATGGAGGCCTGCAGCTATCAGCCGTCGATTCCGGAGTGCAAGGATTTCCGGCCGGGCCAGCCTGCCCCGGCATGGCTCTCACGCTAACCGGCGCCTGAACCCGCTTTTGTGGCAACCGGTGCCTTCGACAGGCGACCTCTCCTTCCGAACAACTCAAGATCCGAAAGATCCGTCATGACCCGCATCTGGCGAACCCGCCTTCTTGTAGCCGCCCTTTTTGCCGCAGCCGCCTTTCTGCTTTTCATCGGCATGCCTGCCGCCATCGATCGGGACGCGCCCGACGCCGCCACGCCGGTCCAAGCCGCCGAGGAGGATGCGGATGACATGGAGGCAGCACTCGCGATCGAACAGTCCAAACAGGACGCGATGCAGGCCATCCAGCATCAGCTTTCCAGGCCGTTTGCGGATTTCACCGAGGCGTACGAGACGACGATCCGCGAGCGGCAGGAGAAGGCCGCGCTGCTGGTCCAAGCCATCGTCGTTCCTGGCGACTGCAACGTCGGCGGTCTCGCGGGCATCGCGAAGGCCCCGGACGAATTCGTCAGGTCGAGGGCGCTGAAGGACGGCAGGAACGAGCTGGAGGCCACCCGCGCAAAGCTCGTGGAGGACGCCCGGACCCTGCAACTGGAGCTTTCCTCGGATGCCCCTCCTATCGTGACCGACGACGTCGTCGGCCTGATGGACCGCACCGTGCAGCAGATCGGGACGATCAACGCGGACTACGCGCAATTCTGCACCGACGCGCAGCGAAAGATCTCCGAGCTGCCGGCATCGGATGGCGCGAACATGATGGCCCTGTCGACCAGTCTGCAGGGCAGGGAGGCGGAAGCCGCCAAGCAGATTGAGCAGATCATCGAGACCATGAACAGCGACGTCGATGCCGTCGACGCGGTGCTGGTGAACTGGCTGGCGGATCCAGTTCGGCGGGCGATGGCGAACTAAGTCCTGCCCCTGGGCGGTCGATCCTGGTCCGGCGACGGGAGACAGGCCCGCAAGGCTGCGGCGTTCAGCGCCGCGCGGCGCGGGCGAGCTTCTGTTCGCGGAAGAAGATGAACAGGCCGGAGGCGACGATGCAGCCGGCGCCGATCATCATCGCGGCGCGCGGCACGTCGCCGAAGAACAGCCAGCCGAACAGCACCGCCCAGATCAGCAGCGTGTACTGCAGCGGCACCACGGTTGCGGCGTCGGCGAGCTTCAGCGACCGGTTCACCAGCATGTGCGCGCTCATCGCGACGATGCCGAGCAGGCTAAGGAGAGCGAGGTCGAGCGGCGGCACCGGCGTCCAGTTCTCCGGGTGGACGGCGATGCCGGCGATCGAAACGACCACCGCGGCCGCCATCTGCCAGAAGACCAGCGTCGTATCCGGCGTCGCCCTGAGCGAGCGGCTGAAGATGATCGCGAAGGAATAGGCGACGCTGCCGCCGAGCGCGATCAGGGCGGGCAGCTTCAGGCTTTCCGCAGACGGCTCGAGCGCGATGACCACGCCGGCAAAGCCGATCAGGATCGCCGTCCAGCGCCGCCAGCCGACGTGCTCGCCGAGCATCAGCGGGGAAAGAGCGGCGACATAGATCGGCGCGGCCAGCCAGTAGGTCATGGCATCGGCCAGCGGCATGTAGGCGACGGCGAAGTAGAAGGCGGTCGCCTCGACGGCGGAGAGCAGGGCGCGCAGCACCTGCAGGCGCGGACGGTCGACCCGCACGATCCGGTGCCAGCCATGGCGCCAGAAGAAGGGAAGCAGCACCGCGAGGGCCGCAAGGCTGCGGATCAGCATGACCTGCTGGGCCGAATAGGTCGCGACGAGCCATTTCCCGAGCACATCGTTCAGGGTGAACATCACCATGCCGAGCAGCATCAGGGCCACGCCGAGGCGCGTTCCGCCGGCATGGGAAAGGGAAGGGGCTGTGACGTCCGTCATGATCGAGGTCCGGCGGTTTGGCGTCGCGCCGGCATGGACCTGCCCGCAGCGAGAATGGGATCACCGGCTGTCCCACATTCCGGCCCCTCAATCCAGTCAGCAAAATTGATGGCTTCATCAGGACCGCGCATGAAGCATCGCCGCCATTGTCGAAAAGCGTGGCGGCACCGTTGATCCGGCCGCCAAGCAGTGAAATGTTCGGCGTCGAGGAAGAGGCGCGAACCGCCGGCCGGTTCGCCGCGCAGACACGGACAGGGAAGAGACGATGGCAGGAAACATGCAGGACCGCGGTCGCCGGTTGCGCTCGCAGGAGTGGTTCGACAACCCCGACCACATCGACATGACGGCGCTCTACCTCGAGCGGTTCATGAACCAGGGGATCACGCCGGAGGAGCTGCGGTCGGGAAAACCGGTCATCGGCATTGCCCAGAGCGGCAGCGATCTGACGCCCTGCAACCGCCATCACGTCGATCTCGCCAAGCGCGTGCGCGACGGCATCCGCGATGCCGGCGGGATCCCGATCGAGTTTCCGACGCATCCGATCTTCGAGAACTGCAAGCGGCCGACGGCGGCCCTCGACCGCAACCTCGCCTATCTCGGCCTGGTGGAGATCCTCTACGGCTATCCGCTCGACGGCGTCGTGCTGACGACGGGATGCGACAAGACCACGCCGTCGGCGATCATGGCGGCCTCGACGGTCGACATTCCGGCGATCGTGCTGTCCGGCGGGCCGATGCTCGACGGCTGGCATGAGGGCGACCTCGTCGGCTCGGGCACGGTGCTGTGGCGCTCGCGCCGCAAGTATGCCGCAGGCGAGATCGATGCGGTGGAGTTCGTCGATGCGGTGATGGATTCGGCCCCCTCGATCGGCCACTGCAACACGATGGGCACGGCCTCGACGATGAACGCGCTCGCCGAGGCGCTCGGCCTGTCGCTGACGGGTTGCGCTGCGATTCCCGCCGCCTATCGCGAGCGCGGGCAGATGGCCTACCGGACGGGCCGGCGCGCGGTCGAACTGGTGATCGAGAACATCCGGCCTTGCGACATCCTCACCCGGGCGGCCTTCCTCAACGCCGTGCGCGTCAATTCCGCGATCGGCGGCTCCACCAATGCGCAGCCGCATCTGGCGGCGATGGCCAAGCATGCCGGCGTCGAGCTGCGCCCGGAGGACTGGCAGGAGCACGGCTACGACATTCCGCTGCTCGCCGACGTGCAGCCGGCCGGCCGCTTCCTCGGCGAGCGCTTCCACCGCGCCGGCGGCGTGCCGGCGATCATGCGCGAACTGCTCGACGCCGGCAGGCTCGATGGCAGCTGTCCGACGGTCACCGGCAGGAGCGTGGCGCAGAATCTCGAGGGACGGCAGGCGACCGATCGCGAGGTGATCCGGCCGTTCGACCAGCCGTTGAAGGAGCGCGCGGGGTTCCTGGTGCTGAAGGGCAACCTGTTCGACTTCGCGATCATGAAGACCAGCGTGATCTCGGAGGAGTTTCGCGCGCGCTATCTCAGCGAGCCGGGCCGGGAGGGCGTGTTCGAGGGACGGGCGATCGTGTTCGACGGCTCGGAGGACTATCACCGGCGCATCAACGATCCTGCACTCGACATCGACGAGCGCTGCATTCTCGTCATCCGCGGCGCCGGCCCGCTCGGCTGGCCGGGCTCGGCGGAGGTGGTCAACATGCAGCCGCCCGACCATCTCCTGAAGCGGGGCGTCACCAGCCTGCCGACCATCGGCGACGGACGCCAGTCGGGGACCGCCGACAGTCCCTCCATTCTCAATGCCTCGCCGGAAAGTGCCGCCGGCGGCGGGCTCGCCTGGCTGCGCACCGGCGACAGGATCCGCATCGATCTCGCGACGGGACGTTGCGACATGCTGGTGGACGAAGCGGAGATCGACCGGCGACGGAAGGACGGCATCCCGCCGGTCCCCGCCGATGCGACGCCCTGGCAGCGGATCTACCGGA
Source organism: Hyphomicrobiales bacterium (assembly GCA_900469965.1). GTDB lineage: Bacteria > Pseudomonadota > Alphaproteobacteria > Rhizobiales > Rhizobiaceae > Mycoplana. Next base: position 348,101 of record UBZP01000017.1, read on the forward strand.
AGACCGTCACCCAGCTGTCCGACGGCGCGGTGATCGACGGGGCGGCGGAGTTCCGCGGCATCGCTGCGACCCCGCCGCGGCACAACCACTGAAGCCGCGGCAGACAGCGGGCCGGACGGACGGGCAAGGCGTGTTCGCCGGCCGCCTCAGCCGACAGCCTTCGCCGGCGCCGGCCCGTCGGCAAGACCGCCGGCGTCGCGGTCATCGTTGCCGGCGGTGGTGCGGGCAGCCAGCGCGCTGCCGATGGCGATGAGCACCGGATTGTCGAAGCCGATCTCCGCAATGCCGTCGGCCAGCCGTTCCAGCGTGCCGCTCCATTTGCGCTCCGTCGGCCGGCTGACGTCGCTGATGACGATCGCCGCCGTTGCCGGCGGCAGGCCCTCGGCCACCAGCCGGTCGGCGATCAGCGCCGCGGTGCGTCCGCCCATGTAGAAGACCGTCGTGGTGCGCGGGTCGGCGACCGAGCGCCAGTCGACGTCCGTCGGCAGGCCGCCGTGGCGCGAGTGGCCGGTGATGAAGCGGACCGACTGGGCGTGGTCGCGGTGCGTCAGCGAGAGGCCGAGCCGCGAGGCCATGGCGCTGGCGGCCGTGATGCCGGGGATGACGTCGACGGCGATCCCCTCGCGGTCGAGATGGGCGATCTCCTCGCCGGCGCGGCCGAAGACCATCGGATCGCCGGATTTCAGCCGCACGACCCGCTTGCCGGCCTTGGCGAGCTTGACCATCGTCGCGTTGATGTCCTCTTGGCGGCAGCTCTCGCGCCCGCCGCGCTTGCCGACGAGCAGGCGCTTGGCTTCCCGTCGGGCGAGCTCGAGCACGTCGTCCGAGACGAGGTCGTCGAAGAGGATGACGTCGGCCGCCTGCAGGGCGCGGACGGCTTTCAGCGTGAGGAGTTCGGCGTCGCCGGGGCCCGCGCCGACCAGCGTCACGCGGCCGGCGGAGGGGGCTGTGGCGATCCTTTCGGCGTCTGCGAGAAGCGCCCGGCCGGCGCTCTTCTCCGGCGCGGCGACCGTGGCGAAGGCCCGGTCGACGAAACGCTCCCAGAAGGCGCGGCGCTGCGGGCCGGGCAGCAGGCTTGCATTGACGCGCTCGCGCAAACCTTGCGCGAGTTCGGCCCAGGACTTGAGGCTGCGCGGCAGCAGCGTCTCGATCCGGCGGCGGATCGCCTGCGCGAGGATCGGTGCGGCGCCGTCGGTGGAAATCGCAACGACGACGGGCGAGCGGTTGACGATCGATCCGAACTGGAACTGGCAGAAGGCCGGCTTGTCGATGACGTTGACGGGGACGCCGGCGGCCCGGGCCGATTCGTAGAAGCTCCGGGCGTCCGCATCGTCCTCGCAATCGGCGATCGCCAGCGCGGCGCCAGCGAAAGCGGCGCTGTCCCAGTCCCTCGGGTGATGGACGTAGCCGCCGGGGCGATCGGTGCTGGCGCCGTCTGCTCGCGGGGCGAGCGCCGCTCCGCCCTGGGCGTCTCCCATCAGCGCCGCGAATGTCTCGGAAAGCTCAGGCGCGTAGACATGCACCTCGGCGCCGCAGGCGGCCAGCAGCTCGGCCTTCCAGGCGGCGGCATCGGAGCCCCCGGCGACGATGGCCCGTTTGCCCTGCAGCGACCAGAAGACCGGCAGCTTCGCAAGTGCCTCCATGCGGGCGGGAGCGTCATTCCGCTGCGGCTGCAAGGCATCCATCGATGATCCCCCTGATCTCGGCGCGGCAGGAGCCGCAATTGGTTCCGGCATTGGTCTGCTTGCCGACGTCGGCGACGGTGTGGCAGCCGCCGCGGACCGCGGCGACGATCTGGTTGACGCCGACGGAGAAGCACGAGCAGACGGTCGCGCCCGGATCGGGCCGGTCGGCGCCGGGGCGGCCGGCGACGAGGGTGAAGCGCTTGCGTAGGTCGCCATGTTCGGCGCTCAGCTGCGATACCGCCCAGTTGCGCGCGACCGCCACCGGCTCGCGGGCGAGGAAGAGGGCGGCGAGCAGCCGGTCGCCGTCGAAGAAGGCGAGCCGGAGGTCTCCGGTCTGGCGGTCGGCATAGCCGAGCGGCTCGAGGTCGGGGGAAAGGGCGAAGGTGCTGCGGCACCACGCCGCCCAGTCCTCGACCGCCCGGCCGAAGGCGAGTTCGATCCGCCAGCCGCCATCGGCCCTGGCGATGGCCCAATAGTCCGCCTCGGGTGCCGAGGGCCTTTGGGCGGACACGGCAAAGCCGTATGTCGAGGCCGCGAAGGGGCGGGCGGTGACGGCGACGTTCTTCGATGCCGGCTGGCCGGATACCCTGTCGGTGACCGGCGGCACGAGCGCATCGATGCGGGCCTTTGCGGCGAACTGGTCGTTCCAGTGCATCGGCACGAAGATGCTGCCGCGCGCCTGGCGGTCGGTGACGAGGGCGCGCACGATGGCCGTTCCGAGCGGGCTCTCGACCTCCACGAGGTCGGCATTGGCGACCCCGATGTCCATCGCGTCGCGCGGATGGATCTCGGCGAACGGTTCGGCGATATGGGCGGAGAGGCGGGCGCTCTTGCCCGTCCGCGTCATCGTGTGCCACTGGTCGCGGATGCGGCCGGTGTTGAGCGTGAAGGGGTAGGCGGCGCTGGTGCGGTCCGTCTCGGCCGGCACGGCGGGGACGAAGCGCGCCTTGCCGTCGGCATGGTAGTAACCGCCTTTCGCGAAGAAGCGCGTCGTCGCCGGCCTGCCGCCTTCGGGTTGCGGCCACTGGAACGGCGCCAGGGCGTCATAGGCGGCGTGTCCGATTGCGGCATGGGCGCCGATGTCGAAATCGCGGCTGCCGTCGTTTTCGAAGGTCGAGAGGCGCGCGTGCTCGCCGAAGATGTCCGAGGGCGAGGCGTAGTCGAAGCCGGAATAGCCCATGCGACGGGCCACTTCGGCCAATTGCCACCAGTCGGCGCGGGCATCGCCGGGCGCGGCGAGGAACGGGCGCTGGCGCGAGATGCGGCGCTCGGAATTGGTGACGGTGCCGTCCTTCTCGCCCCATCCGATGGAGGGCAGCAGCACGTGCGCGTGGCGGGCGCTGTCGGTCGTCGCCAGCATGTCGGATACGACGACAAAGGGGCAGGCCCGGATCGCCGCCTCGACCGCGCCGGCATCCGGCATCGAGACGACCGGGTTGGTGGCCATGATCCACAGCGCCTTGATGCGACCGTCGGCCACGGCCTGGAACATGTCCACCGCCTTCAGTCCCGGCCGCCCGGCGATCGTGGGCGACTGCCAGAAGCGCTGCACGCGGTCGCGGTCCTCGGCGTTCTCGATCGCCATGTGCGCGGCCAGCATGTTGGCGAGGCCACCGACTTCGCGGCCGCCCATGGCGTTCGGCTGCCCGGTCAGGGAGAAGGGCCCCATGCCGGGACGGCCGATGCGGCCGGTGGCGAGGTGACAGTTGATGATGGCGTTGACCTTGTCGGTGCCGGAGGCGGACTGGTTGACGCCCTGGCTGTAGCAGGTGACGACCTTCTCGGTCCGCTCGAACAGGCCGAAGAACTGGCGGAGCTCGCTGGCGCCGAGCCCGGTCCGCTCCATCAGCGCGGGAAACGTCATCGTGCTCGCAGCGGCGAAGGCCTCCGCAAAGCCGGCCGTGTGGGCCGTGACATAGTTCTCGTCGATCGCCGTGCTCTTTGCCAGGTGCGCCAGGAGGCCGTTGAACAGGGCCACGTCGCCGTCCGGGCGGATGGCCAGGTGCAGGTCGGCGATGTCGGACGTCATCGTCCGGCGCGGGTCGATGACGACCACCTTCATGCCCGGCCGCGCCGCCTTGGCGGCCGCCAGCCGCTGGTAGATGACGGGATGGCACCAGGCGAGGTTCGAACCGGTCAGGATCACCAGGTCGGCAAGCTCGAGATCCTCGTAGGTCCCGGGCACCGTATCGGCGCCGAAGGCGCGGCGATGGCCGGCGACGGAGGAGGACATGCACAGGCGGGAATTGGTGTCGATGTTGGCCGAGCCGATGAAGCCCTTCATCAGCTTGTTGGCGACATAGTAGTCCTCGGTCAGCAACTGGCCGGAGACGTAGAAAGCGACCGAATCCGGGCCGTGCTCGGCGATGGCCCCGGCGAAGCGTGTTGCCACGAGATCCAGCGCCTCGTCCCAACCGGCCCGCCTGCCATCGATTTCGGGATGGAGCAGGCGCCCGTCGAGGTCGATGGTCTCGGCGAGCGCCGAGCCCTTCGAGCACAGGCGCCCGTAGTTCGCCGGATGCTCGGGATCACCCTTGACGGAGACACGGCCATCGTCTTCGACGCGCGCGATCACGCCGCAGCCGACGCCGCAATAGGGGCAGGTGGTCCGGGTTTCAGTCGGCATTCGGGGCTCCTGTCAGGCGATCAGACGGTCACTCCGCCGCCATCATCACGGCTTCGAGCGCGATGAAGAGCTTTCCGTCTTCGTTCCTTAAGGGGATGGTCCGCACCGAACCCTCGTCGGCGCCGAGCGCCTTGCCGGTTTCCAGCGAAATGACCCAGTTGTGCAGGGGACATGTCACCGAATTGCCGTGCACGATGCCCTGGCTGAGCGGTCCGCCCTTGTGCGGGCAATGATCCTCGATGGCGAAGACCTCGTTCTCGGCGGTGCGGAACACGCCGATCTTGCCCTGCGGCGTCTTCACGCAGCGCGCGCCGCGCAGCGGGATGTCGTCGATGCTGCCGATGTGGAACCAGTTCATCTGCCTGTCCTTTCTGTCCTCTTCCGCGCGGCCGGAGCCGGCTGCCGTGGAAATTTCCCGGCGGGGCAGGTCTCCTCCAGACACCGCCCCGCCCGCCGCTTTGCGGCGACCTCGATCCTCAAGGGAGAGACGCGATCACTCCGCGGCCTCGCTGAAACCGACCGAGGCCATCGGCCGGAACTCGTGCTTGTCCTTGCCGGAGACGCGCTCCGACCAGGGGTCCACCTGGGCGAACTTCTGGGAGAAGACGAAGCGCTCGTAGAAGGCCTTGCGCTTCTCGGCATCGCCCATGATCTGGCGGCGGATCTCGTCGAGGCCGATGCGCTTGGCCCATTTGTAGATGCGCTCCAGGTAGCGGGCCTGCTCGCGGTACATCTGCGTCAGGGCCACGATGTGCTCCAGCGCCTCGTCCTCGGTCTTGACCAGCCCGAGCACCTCGGTGCCCTTGATGTCGAGGCCGGCCGCCCCGGCGAAGTGGATCTCGAAGCCGGAGTCCACGCAGATCACGCCGATGTCCTTGCAGGTCGCCTCGGCGCAGTTGCGCGGACATCCGGAGACGGCCATCTTCAGCTTCGCCGGGGTCCACGAGCCCCACATGAACTTCTCGATGCGGATGCCGAGACCGGTGGAATCCTGCGTTCCGAAGCGGCACCAGTCGGAGCCGACGCAGGTCTTCACGGTGCGCAGGCCCTTGGCATAGGCTTGGCCGGAAACGAAACCGGCCTTGCCGAGATCCGCCCAGACCGCCGGCAGGTCCTCCTTCTCGATGCCGAGCAGGTCGATACGCTGACCGCCGGTGACCTTGACCAGCGGCACGTCGTACTTGTCGACGACGTCGGCGATGGCGCGCAGTTCCTTCGAATTCGTGACCCCGCCCCAAATGCGCGGAACGACCGAATAGGTGCCGTCCTTCTGGATGTTGGCGTGGACGCGCTCGTTGATGAAGCGCGACTGGTAGTCGTCGGCATATTCGTCCGGCCAGTCGCAGACGAGGTAGTAGTTCAGCGCCGGACGGCACTTGGCGCAGCCGCAGGAGGTCTTCCATTCCAGCTCCTGCAGGACGGCCGGAATGCTCTTCAGGCCCTTGGCCTTGATCAGCCGGCGGACGTCGTCATGGCCGAGCTCGGTGCAGGTGCACATCGGCTGGACGGCGGCGGGGTTGTAGCTGTCGCCGAGCGTCAGCGTCATCAGCTGCTCGACGAGGCCGGTGCAGGAACCGCAGGAGGCCGACGCCTTGGTGTGGGCGCGCACGTCGTCCAGCGTCGTCAGGCCCTTGGCGGTGATCGTCGAGGTGATCTTGCCCTTGCAGACGCCGTTGCAGCCACAGATCTCCGCGTCATCCGGCAAGGCTGCAACGGCCGCCAAAGGGTCCAGCGGCGACCCTCCCTGGTAGGCCTGTCCGAAGATCAGCGTCTCGCGCATCTCGGAGATGTCGGTCTGCTTCTTCTTCAGATCGTTGAACCAGGCGCCGTCGGCGGTCTCGCCGTAGAGCACGGTGCCGATGATGCGGTTGTCCTTCAGCACGAGGCGCTTGTAGACGCCGGCGCTGGCGTCGCGGAGCACGATCTCCTCGCGATCGTCCCCGTCGGCGAAGTCGCCGAGCGAATAGAGGTCGATGCCGGTGACCTTGAGCTTGGTGGGCGTATCCGAATGGACGAAGGCGGCCGTGCTGTCGCCGGAAAGATGCGAGGCGGCGACCCGCGCCATCTCGTAGAGCGGCGCCACGAGGCCATAGACCATGCCGCCGACCTCGGCGCACTCGCCGACCGCAAGGATGCTGCCGTCCGAGGTCTGCATGCCGTGGTCGACGACGATGCCGCGGTTGACGGCGAGGCCGGCGTCCTTCGCCAGCCCGACATTCGGGCGGATGCCGACGGCCATCACCACCAGCGTCGCCGGAATGATGCGGCCGTCGTCGAGTTCGATGCCCTCGACCTTGCCGTTGCCGATGATCTGCTTGGTGTTGGCCTTGCAGATGACCTTGATGCCGCGTTCCTCCACCGCCTTCTGCAGCAGGTAGCCGGCGGCGGGATCGAGCTGGCGTTCCATCAGCGTCGGCATGACGTGCAGCACGGTGACGTCCATGCCGCGGTTCGCAAGACCCGCGGCGGCCTCGAGGCCGAGCAGGCCGCCGCCGATGACGACGGCCTTCTCGCGCGACTGGGCGGCGAGCAGCATGGCCTCGACGTCGTCGAGGTCGCGGTAGGTGATGACACCCGGCAGGTCCTTGCCGGGAACGGGGATGATGAAGGGCACCGAGCCGGTGGCGATGACGAGCTTGTCGTAGCTTTCCGTCACGCCGTGGTCGGAGGTCACCGTCTTGGCGTCGCGGTCGATCGCGACGATCCGGTGGCCCTTGTAGAGGGTGATGCCGTGTTCGATGTACCAGCCGTCGCCGTGGATGACGATCTGCTCGTAGGTCTTCTCCCCCGAGAGCACCGGCGAGAGCATGATGCGATCGTAGTTCACGCGCGGCTCGGCGTTGAAGATCGTGACCTGGTACTGGCCGGGCGCCTTCTCGAACAGGTGCTCCAGCATGCGCCCGGGTGCCATGCCGTTGCCGATGATGACGAGTTTTTCAGCCATAGTGTTACTCCGCGGCTTCGACGAAGCGGTGACGCTCGTAGAGGAATTTCAGGACGGCCTCGCGGCACTTCAGGTAGGTGCGGTCGGAGGCGAGCTCGATGCGGTTGCGGGGGCGGTCGATCTGTACCGGAAGCACTTCGCCGATCCTGGCCGCCGGCCCGTTCGTCATCATCACGATGCGGTCGGACAGCAGCACCGCCTCGTCCACGTCGTGGGTGATCATCACCATCGTGTTGCCGAGCCGGGCGTGGATCTCCATGACCGCATCCTGCAGGTGGGCGCGGGTCAAGGCATCGAGCGCGCCGAAGGGCTCGTCGAGCAACAGGATCTTCGGCTCCATCGCCAGCGCACGGGCGATGCCGACGCGCTGCTTCATGCCGCCGGAGATCTCCGAGGGCCGCTTGTCCTTCGCATGTGCCATCTGCACGAGATCGAGGTTGTGCATGACCCAGTCATGGCGCTCGGCCTTGGACTTGGTGCTGCTGAACACCTTGGAGACGGCGAGATTGACGTTCTCGTAGACCGACAGCCAGGGCAGCAGGCTGTGGTTCTGGAAGACGACGGCGCGTTCCGGCCCGGGGGCGTTGACCTCCCGGTTCTCCAAGAGGACGCCGCCCGAAGACACCGGCGTCAGCCCGGCGATCAGGTTCAGGAGCGTGGACTTGCCGCAGCCGGAATGGCCGATGATCGAGACGAATTCGCCCTTGGCGATCGAAAGGTTGATGCCTTTCAGAACCTCGGCGCGCACGCCGCCCCGGTCGAAATGCTTGTCGATATGGTCGAGCTTGAGATAGGCGGTCATGTTCGTTCCTCTCAATTGGCCGAAGCGCCGCGGGTGATGATGCGGCCCGCCGCGGCCACGAGCTTGTCGAGGGCGAAGCCGACGACGCCGATGTAGGCGAGGGCGACGATGATGTCGGGCAGGCGCGAGGAGTTCCAGGCATCCCAGATGAAGAAGCCGATGCCGACGCCGCCGGTCAGCATCTCGGCTGCGACGATCGCAAGCCACGACAGGCCGACGCCGATGCGCAGGCCGGTGAAGATGTAGGGGGCGGCCGACGGCAGCATGATCTTCCAGAAGAACTCCAGCTGGTTCAGCCGCAGCACCTGGGCGACGTTGCGATAGTCCTGCGGGATGTTGCGCACGCCGACGGCGGTATTGATGATGACCGGCCAGATCGAGGTGATGAAGATCACGAAGATCGCCGAGGGGTTCGAGTCCTGGAACGCTGCGAGCGACAGCGGCAGCCAGGCGAGCGGCGGCACGGTGCGCAGCACCTGGAAGATCGGGTCGAGCCCGCGCATGGCCCAGACGGACTGGCCGATGACGGCGCCGACGACCACGCCCACGATCGCCGCAAGGCCGAAGCCGTAGGCGACGCGCTGCAGCGAGACGATGACGCGCCAGCCGAGGCCGATGTCCTGGGAACCGTAGTCGAAGAAGGGGAAGGCGATCAGGTCGTAGCTCTCCTGCCAGACCTGGAGCGGCGACGGCAGCGAGGCGGTGGGCGACGAACAGAGCATCTGCCAGACGGCGAGCAGGATGGCGAGCACCACCAGCGGCGGCAGCACGTTGCGGCCGAGCGATGCGGCGATCTTGGCGGCATCGAACTTGGCCGCCGGGCGCTTGGCGAGCGGCAGGATGGTTGCGGTCTTGGGCGCGGCTGCGGCCGTCGCGATTACGTCTTTTTTCTTGGCCAGGGCGGTCATGGAGCGCTCCTCATGGGATCGGGGTGACCGGCGCGGTTCCCGCGCCGGTGGCGGGGATCAGGACGCTGCCTTGATCGCAAGGCTGTCGAGGTAGGCGGACGGGTTCTCCGGATCGAAGACCTTGCCGTCGAAGAAGGTCTCCTTGCCGCGCGAGGGCGAGGCGGGGATGTCGGCCGCGGCCACGCCGAGGTCCTTGGCGGCGGCGCGCCAGATGTCCTCGCGGTTGACCTTGTCGACCAGCGCCTTGATGTCCGTGTCGGGAGCGAACTTGCCCCAGCGGATGTTCTCGGCGAGGAACCACGTGTCGTGGCTCTTGAAGGGATAGGAGACGCCGCCCGCCCAGAACTTCATCTGCAGGTCCGTGCCGTTGACGACCCGGCCGTTGCCGTAGTTGATGTCGCCCTTGAGGCGGCCGAGGACGTCCTTCGGCGGCACGTTGAACCACTGGCGCTTGCCGAGGATGGTCGACATCTCCTCCTTGTTGTCCATGCTGTCGCACCACTGCTGGGCTTCCATCACCGCCATCAGCAGCGCCTTGGCGGCATTCGGATTGGCCTCGATCCAGTCGGCGCGCATGCCGAGCGCCTTTTCCGGGTGGCCCTTCCACAGCTCGCCGGTGGTCGCGGCGGTGAAGCCGATGCCCTGGTTGACGAGCTGCTCGTTCCACGGCTCGCCGACACAGAAGACGTCCATGTTGCCGACCTTCATGTTCGCCACCATCTGCGGCGGCGGCACGACGATGGTCGAGACGTCCTTGTCGGGATCGATGCCGCCGGCGGCGAGCCAGTAGCGGATCCAGAGGTCATGGGTGCCGCCGGGGAAGGTCATCGCGGCCTTGATCTCGCCGCCCTCGGCCTTTTTCTTCTCGAAGGCGGCCTTGAGCTTGGAGGCATCCAGCTGCACGCCCGTCTCGGCATATTCCTTGGCGACGGAGATCCCCTGGCTGTCGTAGTTCAGCCGGGCGAGGATCGCCATCGGCACGGGCTGGTTGTTCTGCGTCACCTTGCCGGTGTGCATGAGGTAGGGCATCGGCGTCAGGATATGGGCGCCGTCGATGCCGTTCGCCGCGCCGCCGAGCACGAGATTGTCGCGGGTGGCGCCCCAGGAGGCCTGCTTCAGGACCTCGACCTCCGGCATGCCGTGCTTCTCGAACAGGCCCTTCTCCTTGGCGACGATCAGCGGGGCGGCATCGGTCAGGGCGATGAAGCCGAGCTTGGCACCGGTCACTTCCGGCGCGGCGGTGGCGGCGAAGGCGCCGGAGGGGAAGGCCGTGCGGACTGCGGTGATCAATGCTGCGGTCGCCGTCGTCTTCAGAATGCTGCGACGGGTGATGCCGGTCGTGAAAGTCTTCTGCATACCGAGTTCCCTCTGCTTGTGCCGGAATGGGGGAATAAAAAAACGCCGCTCGGTTAGATGCGTCGTCGGGAGGGAGGATCCCGGACTGCAAAAACCTTGCGACGTCGATGTCTTTTGTGAGCGCCTATCGCGCGCTCATCTCGCACCGATCGCCGTTGACCGGTGCGATATTGACCTTGCAATCAGCGTGCCAGTTTTGAACTGAAGCTGTAATATGCTGAAATAAAAGGGGAAAATTCAGAATCCCGGCAGGTGCCCGTTTTCAGTGCGGTTGCTTCATCTGCCGATGTTTTGTGCGAATGCCGTAGGCGAATCCTTCGCACCTGCAAGGGAATTGTGCAGCGCGACGGAAATGTCAGGTCTCCCCGGCCTCCCGCGACACCGTGCGGGTGCTGCGCACGGCGAAGCCCGCGACATACGCCTCCAGGCGGGCGGCATTGAAGACGTGGCCGTCCATGAAGCGGTCTCCGTCCCTGTCGCCTTCGACGCGGAAGTCGGCATCCGGCGGTGCGCCGGCGTCGCCGAGCGCGGCCCGGTACAGGTCGGGGCGGTAGGCCGATGCTGCGGCGCGGGCGTTGTCGGGGGTCAGGTCGGCCTGCCCCCAGCGGACCATCTGGCTGTAGATCCACAGGGCCTGGCTCGGCCGCGGATAGTTGGCGAAGCCGCCGTGGAACAGGAAGTAGTCGTCGATGACGCGCCGGTGTCCCTTGGCGTCGAGATTGAACTCGCCGGCAAGCACATGGCGGATGATCTGGACCGGGGCGGCGATGTAGCGCGGATCGGCGAGCGCATCGGCGAGGGCGTCGTGGTTGTCCACCCGATCGCACCAGCGCGCCGCCTCGTCGAGGGCGACGATCAGCCGGGAGACCGTCTCGGGGTGGGCCTCCGCCCAGTCCGGCCGCATGCCGACCACCTTCTCCGGCGCGGAGGGCCAGATGTCCTGCTTGGCGGCGACGATGCGCCCGACGCCGCGCTCGGAGGCCACCATGTTCCACGGCGCGCCGACGCAGAAGCCGTCGATCGCCCCGGCGGCGAGCGCATCGGAGGTCAGCGGCGGCGGCACGACCACGAGCCTCACGTCGCAATCCGGATCGATGCCCCCGGCCGCGAGCCAGTAGCGGAACTCGTAGTTGTGCGAGGAGAACGGATAGGTCATGGCAAGCGTCGGCAGCGTCTCGCCGCGGGCCTTCATGTCGGCGATCACCAGCGCCAGCGCGCGCGCATTCTCCAGCGCGCTGGCCGTTTCCGGCAGGCCGGCGGTGGCCATCATCCGTTCGAACAGCCGTGTCGAAAGCGTGATCGCGTTGCCGCCGCAGCCGAGCGAAAACGGCGTGATCGTCGGCGAGGGGTTTGAGCCGAGGCCGAGCATGGAGGCCACGGGCATCGGCGAGAGCATGTGGGCGATGTCGAACTGGCGGAAGGCGAGGCGGTCGCGCACGTTCGCCCAGGAGACGTCCTTGACGAGGTCGAGCTTGATGCCGTTCCGCTCGGCAAAGCCGAACTCTGCCGCTGCGATCAGGACGGACGCATCCACGAGCGGGATGAACCCGGCCCGCACCACGCGGGCGCCTTCGCCGCCGATGCGGGGCGGCGCTGCGAGCGCCCCCGTCCTGCTGTCGTTCATCGTCATCACCATTCCGGTCTCCTCCGGCGACAGCCCGTGCCCCTCGTCTGCCATCACATCAGCAATCCCGCGGCCGTGACCACGCTTTGGGCAATCTCGGCGATCTTCTTCTTCTCGTTCATCGCAGTCTGGCGCAGGAGGGCGAAGGCCTCCTCCTCGGAGAGGCCGCGCATCTTCATCAGGATGCCCTTGGCGCGGTCGATGACCTTGCGCTCCTCCAGGGCGGATCTGGCCTCGGCGAGCTCGCGCTGCAGCCGGCTGAAGGCGTTGAAGCGGCTCACCGCCATCTCGAGGATCGGTTTGACGCGCTCCTTCTTCAGGCCGTCGACGACATAGGCGGACACGCCGGCATCGACGGCCGCGACGATCGAATCCTCGTCGGACTTGTCGACGAACATCGCGATCGGGCGCTTCACCGCCCGGGAGATCTGGAAGATGCTCTCCAGCATGTCGCGGTTGGGGTTCTCGATGTCGATGACGATGACGTCCGGGTTGATCTCCATGATCCGGCGCGCAAGCCCGTTCATGTCGTCGATGATGGTGACGTTGTCGTAGCCCGCCTCGCGCAGGCCCACCTCTATGATCGAGGCGCGGATGCTGTTTTCATCGATGACGAGCACACTCAGGCTCGCCGGGTTCGGGGTACGACTGGCCACAGGTCTACCGCCGTTCATTCGGGGCGCCGAACCATGCTCGCATCGCAGAGGGGATTTGGAAAGGTGACATGCCCGCCGTGTCGTCCTGTTGCTCCAGGCGCAATCCGCCCCGGAGCCGTCGCCACTGAATGCGCGATGGCAGCCTTAAAATCAAGCATTTTTTTGGACTGCCTAATTTATGGGCGAAGAGGCGGGATTTTCATCGTGCGGCGGATTTCGGGCGATGTCCTTACGCAAGTTCGGGCGCATCTTGCGATGCGCCCGAAGCTGTCGCGGCAGGCTGGCCGGTATCGATCGCCGCCTCAGGCGGCGTCCGGGCGGTGGACCGTCTTGACCTCGAGGAAATCCTCGAGCCCGAAGATGCCGCCCTCGCGGCCGTTGCCGGACTGCTTGAAGCCGCCGAAGGGGCTGCCGTAGCGGTGCGGGCCGCCGTTGATGTGCACCATGCCGGCGCGCAGCTTGGCCGCGACGCGTTCGGCCCGGTCGGCATTGCCGGTCTGGACATAGGCGGCAAGGCCGTAGTTGGTGTCGTTGGCGATCGCGATCGCTTCCTCCTCGGTGTCGAAGGGGATGATCGAAAGCACCGGGCCGAACACCTCCTCGCGGGCGATGCGCATCTGGTTGTTGACGTCCGCGAAGATCGTCGGCCTGACGAAGTAGCCCTGCTCGAAGCCTTCCGGCTTGCCCGGGCCGCCGACGAGCACGCGCGCGCCTTCGGCGACGCCAGCCTCGATCAGCGCCTGCACCCGGCCGAACTGGATATGCGAGACGAGCGGGCCGATGTGGCCGCCTTCCTCCTCCGGATTGCCGACACGGGCCTGCTCGCCGGCCTTGCGGGCGATCTCGACCACCTTGTCGTAGACCGAGCGCTGCACCAGCATCCGCGTCGGTGCGTCGCAGGACTGGCCGGAATTGTTGAAGCACTCGGCGACGCTGCCGGCGACGCGGTCTTCGAGGTCCGCGTCCCCGAAGACGATGTTCGGCGACTTGCCGCCGAGTTCGAGGGTGACGCGCTTGACCGTGTCGGCCGCATCCTTGCTGACGGCGATGCCGGCGCGGGTCGAGCCGGTGAACGACATCATGTCGACGTCCTTGTGCTTCGAAAGGGCCGCGCCGCATTCGATGCCGTCGCCGTTGACGAGGTTGAAGGTGCCGGCGGGGAAGCCGGCCTCGTCGACCATCTCGGCATAGAGGAGGGCATTGAGCGGCGTGAATTCGGACGGCTTCAGCACGCAGGTGCAGCCGGTCGCGAGCGCCGGCACGACCTTCAGCGCGATCTGGTTGATCGGCCAGTTCCAGGGCGTGATCAGGCCGCAGACGCCGATCGGTTCGCGGCGGACGACGTCGCCGTTCGGCAGCACCTCGCGGCCCTTCAGCCGCTTCAGCGCATCGATGAAGCCCTGCAGGTGGCCGACGCCGACATCGGCCTGCTGCTCGGTGCTCATGGTGATCGGGGCGCCGAGCTCCAGCGTGATCGTGCGGGCCATCTCGTCATAGCGGCGCTTGTAGATGGACAGGAGCTTTTCCAGAAGCGCGATGCGTTCGTCGACGCCGGTCTGGCTATAGGTGGCGAAGGCCTTCTTCGCGGCGGCGACCGCGCGGTCGATGTCGGCGGCGGTGCCCATGGAGATCCAGGCGATCGGCTTCTCGGTTGCCGGATTGATGACCTCGAGGTCGTTCGGCTTGATCGGGTCGACCCACTTGCCGTCGATGTAGAATTTGCGCTTGTCGAGCATGCTGATCTCCCATTTCCGTTTCTTTCGCCGCTCCCTGCCATTGTCGATCGGCAGGCCGGCGGAGGATGGTCCCCCGCCGGCAAAAGCGCAAGTGGCTGCGACGAAACCCTAGGAGACCGGCGGCCTCAACCGGCCTTGACCTGCATGAAGCGGATCCGGTTGCCGAAGGGATCGGTCACCTCGACCTCGAGCCGCCCGTCCGCCTCCCGCAAGCCGGGCTTCATGTAGCGATAGTCCTTCGCGGCGAGTTCCTGCTGCAGGTTGCGCACACCCTTCATGTAGACGGCCATGTTGCCGCCCGGCGTCGCATCGCCCGCATGTTCGGAGAGATGCAGCAGCAGGCCGCCCCGCGAGATCTGGGTATAGAGCGGGAAGTTCGGGCCGTAGCGGTGTTCCCAGTCGACCGAAAAGCCGAGGAAGCCGAGATAGAACTCGTGCGCCTTGGCGACGTCGAAGATCCGGACGATCGGCACCGCCCGCTCGAAGACGATCGCGTCCTCCGCCGTGGCCTCGATGCGCGAGGACAGCAGGTTCCAGTTCGCCAGCCCGAACTGCCGGGCAACGATCTCCAGGGCTTCGCTGTGGGTGATGTCAAGATTGCGGCGGGCAAGAGCCTCCCGCATGGCTTTCGCCATGGCCTTCGCGTCGCGATAGTCGCGCATGTCCGTTCCCCTGTCAGGGCGAAGCCTTCGTCAGTGTCCGCATTGCCGACGTCTTCGCCCGACGATGAAACGGTCAGGTAAGATCAGCGGAGGCGTTCGCCATGCCCAGGGGGCGCGGACTGCGGGCCGCCTCCGGCCCTTGCAGGACAATAGCCAGGCCGCTGGCCGCTTGGCAACAGGAAGGCGTCATCCGCCCGGCGGTCGCTGGTAGAAGTCGCGGGCATCGGCGCTGAACGCCCGCCGCTGCGGCGCGCTGGTGTAGAACATGTGGCCGCCGCGATAGACCCGCAGGCTCGCGCGGCCGGCGACGAGCGAGGGTGGCATGTGGTCGATGATGTAGCGGCTGACGCCGTACGGCGTGAGCGCATCGCTGTAGCCGTGGGCGACGAGCAGACGGAAGGAGGGGGTGACCGACAGGAGCGTGCGCAGGTCCCCGGTCGCTCCGGTGGTCGAGCGCGTACCGTCCCAGTCCCACCGGCGGTTCACGTCCGGTTCGAGCAGGCGATAGGTCATCTCGGTGGAAAAGCGCAGCTCGTCACGGGCGTAGGCGGCGAAGGCAGCGCCATAGGCCCGCGTGTAGCCATCGAGGATCGCGTCGTCGCCGCGATCGGCTCCGGACTCCGGATAGGGGTCGTCGTAGAGAAAGGCCGCGTCATAGGGGCTCGCGATCTTGCCGTCGGGGCGCTTGCGATAGAGGTCGCCGACGAAGCCGCGCGCGCGGGCGACCTCGTCCCGCGCGATCCCGGTCATCTCGGCAATGCGCGTATAGAGCCGGTCGGCCTCGTCGCCGGAGGGCGCGGAGCCGGCCAGCGAAACAAGGTAGTCGCGCATCGCCCATCGTTCGGCCGCGGCCATCTGCTCCGCGCTGAAGCCGCCCTTGCGCTCCAGTTCGGCTGCGGCGAGCGACGGCAGCTGCAGGGCGGCGCCGAGCGGGTCGTCGCTGGAACGGAAGATGAAGCTGCCCTCGATCAGGGGCGACACCATCACGATGCCCGAGACGAGGATGCCCTGGCTGTCCTTCAGCGCGGCTGCGACCTTGGCGGCGCGCAGGCCGCCATAGCTCTCGCCGAGCAGGAACTTCGGCGACGCCGTGCGACCATGCTTCTGCGCATAGAGCGCAATGAACTTGGCGATCGCCTCGGCATCGTTCCGCACCCCGTAGAAGGCGGCCTCGGCGTCCTTGTCGGCGGCGCGGCTCCAGCCCGTGCCTGGAGGATCGATGAACACCAGATCGGTGAAATCGAGCCAGCTGTCCGGATTGTCCGAAAGCGCCGGCTGTGTGCCGTCCCTGTTCTCGCCCTCGAATTCGAGGATCCGCGGACCGGCGAGCCCGAGGTGGAGATAGGCGGAAGCCGCCCCCGGTCCGCCGTTGAAGGCGAAGGTGATCGGCCGCCCGGCCGGCGCGTTCTTCGCCACATAGGCGGTGTGGAAGACCTTCGCGCTGACCTTGCCGTCCTGGCCGCGAAGATCGATCGTGCCGGCCGTCGCGGTGTAGGGCAGGTCGCCGGCGGGACGCTTCAGCACATGCTCGGTGACCGCATCGGCCGGCAGCAGGTGAAACAGGCCGGTCGCCGTGGGCGTGACGGCGGGGTGCGCGTCCTGCGCCGCTGCCGGCAGCGGGGACGCGATCAACGCCGTGAGCAAGACCGTCGAAATCAGCAGGCGGTGCAAGGCGATCCTCCTCCGTTCCATCTGCCGGCCACTCTAGAGGGACGGCGGGCGGACCGGAACTCAACAGTATTTGATCGCGGTGGGCGCAGACGGCGACCGGCTCGGGCGCGGGTCAGGCCGATGCATGCGGCCCGTCGCAGCAGTCCTCCTCGCTTGCGCCCGTCGCCAGCCGCTCGAGGATCGGGCAGTCGGGACGGTCGTCGCCGTGGCAATGGGACGACAGGTGCTGCAGCGTCATCACCATCTCCTGCAACTGGCGCATCTTCGCGCTCAGCTCCTCGATATGCTCGCCGGCGATCCGCTTGACGTCGGCGGAGGCGCGGCTGCGGTCCTGCCAGAGCGCGAGAAGATCGCGGATCTGGGCGATGGAAAAACCGAGGTCGCGCGAGCGGCGGATGAAGGCGAGGGTGGCGAGGTCCTTCGGCCCGTAGGTGCGGTAGCCGGAACCGGTGCGGCCGGCCTCCGGGATCAGGCCGATCGCTTCATAGTGGCGGATCATTTTCGCGGTGACGCCGCTGGCGGTCGCCGCTTCTCCTATGTTCATGCCTGCTTCTCCTTTGGATGACGGAAGCGCTTCAGCCTGAGGGCGTTGCTGACGACGAAGACGCTGGACAGCGCCATCGCGCCGGCGGCGATCGCCGGTGACAGCAGGATGTCGAAGGCGGGGTAGAGCGCGCCGGCGGCAACCGGGATCAGTGCCACGTTGTAGCCGAAGGCCCAGAACAGGTTCTGGCGGATGTTGCGCATGGTCGCCCGGGACAGGGCGATCGCGGTCGCCACGCCCCGCATGTCGCCGGCCATCAGCACGATATCGGCGCTCTCGATGGCGACATCGGTGCCGGTGCCGATCGCAATGCCGGTGTCGGCGGCGGCGAGCGCCGGGGCGTCGTTGATGCCGTCGCCGACGAAGGCGACCTTCCTGCCGCCCTCGGAAAGCGCTTTCACGGCGGCGACCTTGCCGTCGGGCAGGACCTCGGCCATCACCCGGTCGACGCCGAGGGCGGCTGCCACGGCTTCGGCGGTGCGCCGATTGTCGCCGGTGATCATCGCGACCTCGACGCCCAGCGCCTTGAGCGCTGCGATCGCCTCCCGGGTCGTCGGCTTGACCGGATCGGTCACGATCAGCAATGCGGCGAGCCTGCCGTCGACGGCGGCGTAGAGCGGCGAGCCGCCATGGCCCGCCAGCCGTTCCGCGTCTGCCGCAAACGGTGCGGGGTCCAGGCCAAGCGCGGTCATGTGGCCGATCGAGCCGATCTCCACGGAGCGCCCGCCGACGCTCGCCGAGATGCCCAGCCCCGATCGGGCCTCGAAGGCTTCGACTGCGGCAAGCTCCAGGCCCTCGGCCTTCGCCGCCTCATGAATGGCAATCGCGATCGGATGCTCGGAGCGCACCTCGGCCGCGGCCGCCAGCGCCAGCACCTCGCGGCGATCGAACCCTTCTGCCGGGATGATCTCGGTCAGGGTCGGGCGCCCGAGCGTCAGGGTGCCGGTTTTGTCGACGGCGACGACGCCGGTTGCCTCCAGCGTCTGGAGCGCGGTGCCCTGCCGGAATAGGACGCCGAGTTCCGCCGCCCGCCCCGTGCCGGTGATGATCGAGGTCGGGGTGGCAAGGCCCATGGCGCAGGGGCAGGCGATGATGAGCACGGCGACGGCCGCCACCAGCGCATGCGCCAGGGCCGGGTCGGGGCCGAGCGCATACCAGAGGCCGAAGGTGAGAACGGCGACGGCGATGATCGCGGGGACGAACCACTGCGTCACGCGGTCGACCAGCGCCTGGATCGGTAGCTTGGCGGACTGGGCGTCCTCGACCATGCGGATGATCTGCGACAGGACCGTGTCGGCGCCGACGCGGGTGGCGCGGAAGGTGAAGGAGCCGGTGGTGTTCAAGGTGCCGCCGGTGACACCGTCGCCGGCCTGGCGCTCGACCGGCATCGGTTCGCCGGTGATCATGGATTCGTCGACGAAGGAGCGTCCCTCGGTCACGTCGCCGTCGACGGGGATCTTCTCGCCGGGCCGCACCAGCACCAGATCCCCCGGCACCACCGTTTCGAGCGCGACATCGACCGGCCGGCCGTCCCTCAGGACGCGGGCCGACGTGGCCCGCAATCCGGCCAGGTGCCGGATCGCCTCGCCGGTGCGGCCCTTGGCACGGGCTTCGAGGAAGCGGCCGGCGAGGATCAGCGTGACGATGACGGCGGCCGCCTCGAAATAGACGTCCGCGGCACCGCCCGGCAGCCATTCCGGGGCGAAGGTCGCGACCGTCGAGAACACCCAGGCGGCGGTCGTGCCGATCACCACCAGCGCATTCATGTCCGGCGCGCCGCGCAGCAGGCTCGGCACGCCCTTGCGGAAGAAGCGCGCGCCGGGGCCGGCGAGCACGATCGTCGCCAGTACGAACTGGATGACGCGGCTCGCCTGCATGCCGATCGTCTCGTGGATGTAGTGCCCGAAAGCCGGGATGGCATGCGAGCCCATCTCCATGACGAAGAGCGGAGCGGTCAGAAGGGCTGCAAGGATGAGCGAGCGGCGGAGGCCTGCAACCTCGGCGGCGCGCCTGTCCTCGTCCGAAGGGGCCGCGGCAGACGGTTCGCGCAGCGCGTGGTAGCCGATCTTCTCGATGGCGGCGGTGAGATCGTCGAAATCGACGGTGCCGCGCAGGAAGCGGACGCGGGCGCGTTCGCTGGCGAGGTTCGCCGTGGCGTCGAGGACGCCCGGCACGGCCTTCAGGGCCTTCTCGACCCGGGCGATGCAGGAGGCGCAGGTCATGCCTTCGACGGCAAACTCGAGCGTTTCCTCATCGACACCGTAGCCGGCCGCCCGGACCGCCTGGGCGACGCCGGTGACATCCGGCTTGCCGTCGAAGGCGATGTCCGCCCGGGCGGTGGCGAGGTTGACCCGGGCGCTCGTGACGCCGGGAACGGCAGAGATCGCCTTTTCCACGCGACGAACGCAGGAGGCGCAGGTCATGTCCTCGATGTTCAGCTTGACCGTCTGCGACGGCAGGGGTTCGTTGACTGTGAGCATGATGCACGTCCTTTCGTGAGAGGATCATGCACCTTCCCATCATGTCAAGGTCAAGCGGCCGTTTTGCCGCAGCCGCCTTTCCGGAACAGGGGCCGTTGCAGCGGTCAGCGCAGGCTGACCACCTTCGGCCGGTCGGCGACGAGGCGTCGCCTGGCCCTGACCTTGCCGGGCGTTGCGAGCGGCACCACCGGCGCCTTCGTCAGCGCCGCGATCGCGGCGGTGGTCATGTCGGTGCAGAGGAAGTCGGCATTGAGCGCGGCGCCGGCCGCGACCGCGGCCTTGAGGTCCGGTTCCTCCTCGTCCTCGCCGGGCTTCCACAGCGCGACGCCCACGCGCAGTGCGGCATAGATCCGCTTCAGGCGCCGGACGGCGAAGCGGGCGTGCTTGAGCGAATCCTGGTTGAGATAGCAGATGACGACCGTATCGAGGTCGCGCACCGGGATCTGGCGGATCCGCGCCGGTTCCATCTGGCGGAAGCTCTCGGTGGCCGCATGCGCGCCCTCGACGCGCAGAACCTGCGCCAGCATCGCGGCGGTGACGTCGTCGAGCTCGCCGCGACCGCCGATGCAGAGGATCCGCTGTCCCGCGCCGGCCTCCGGCACGGCCTCCCTTTCCCCGTCCGGCTCGACCAGCGCGTCGTCGCCGTCGTCCTCCTCGGCTTCCTCGAGCGCGATGTCGTCCATGTTGGCGACGAGGGTCAAGCCGCTTTCGGCAACCCTCAGCCGCTGCTCCTCGCTCATCACCCCGCGGGCGCGGTCGCGTTCGGCGAGCACCAGAGCGGGGATGGCGACGGTCGCGTAGTAGTCGATCAGGTAGTCCTCCTCCAGGCGCTCCTCGGCCTGGTCGGTGGCCTCGTCCGGGTCGCCGGCAAGCAGCCGCTGGTAGAGCCTGGCATGCGGCGCCAGCACCGGATCGCTGCCGAACAGCACCTGCAGGAAGCCGAACTGCGGCACATGCTTGCCCAGCACGACCAGGCACACGGTCAAGGGCGTCGACAGCACGAGGCCGACCGGTCCCCAGATCCAGGCCCAGAAGATCGCCGAGACGATCACCGCAAGCGGCGAGAGGCCGGTCTTCGAGCCGTAGAGCGTCGGCTCCACCACGTTGTTGATCACGAGCTCCATGACGATGAACAGTGCCGCCGTCCAGATCAGCATCGTCCAGCCGGGGGCGACCGCGACCGCCAGGAACAGTGGCAGGATCATCGCGATGATCGGGCCGATATAGGGCAGGAAGCGGAAGACGATCGCGAGCAGGCCCCACAGGATCGCGTTGGGAATGCCGATCAGCCACAGGCCGAGCGCAACCGGGACGCCGTAGAGAATGTTCACCACGAGCTGCATCAGCAGGTAATGGCCCACGCGGGTTCCGGCATCCTCCAGCGCCTCGGTGGTGCGGTGCAGGTCGCCGTAGCCGACGAGACGGATGAAGCGGTCGCGCAGGTCCTCCCGCTCGAGCAGCATGAAGATGACGACGACGATCACCAGGCCCGCCATCGCCACCGGCGCCAGCAGCGGCACGATCAGGTTGGTCAGCACCTGGATCGGATGGTCGGGCGCGTAGATCTCGACCAGCACCGGCTTGGGCGGGGCATCGTCGCTCGCCACCTCGCTGCTCATCTCGCTGATCTCGCGGCTGATGCGCTCGAGGACCGCGGAGATCTGGCTGACGATGCCCGTTCCAGAGCCCGCCTCGCGCATCGTCTCGATCTTGCTCACGACATTGGCCTGGTAGGTGGGGATGCTGCGGGCGAGGTGCGAAACCTGCAGCGCGATCACCAGGCTGACGACCGCAATCAGGGAAAAGGCGAACAGGACCGTGGAGATCACCGCGAGAACGCGCGAGAGGCCGACCCTGCGAAGGGTGGTCACGACCGGGGCCAGGGCAAAGGTGAGGAGCAGCGCGATCGCGATCGGCAGGAAGACGTCGCGCGCCAGATAGAGCATCGCAACGGCGCCGACGAAGGTCAGCAAGGTCGGCATGTTCGGCCGGGCGCCTTGCAGCGACGGCACATCCAGGTCTCGGAACTCGTCGCCTCGTTCGGCCATTATCCTCTCCCGTGCGAAAGCAAATAGTCCGCAAAGGCGGGCCGGCAAGTTGAGAACGCGGCGATTTCCGCGCATGGTGGCCCACCCGGGAGAATTCGGGCGTGCCGCGGAACAGCCGGCTCCGGAGAGGGAGGTTTCGAGTGCAGGCGATCACCCGGAAGAGACAGCTTCGTTCCTCCGATCCGCTGTGGTCGCATACGCGCGGCATCGCGGTCCCGACGCAAAGGTCCCTCCCGGACGGGGACGTCGACGTGCTGATCGTCGGGGCTGGCATCGGCGGCGCGCTGATGGCGACGGCGCTCTTGGACCGCGGGCTGAACATCGTCCTCGTCGACCGCCGCAAGCCCGTGCACGGCAGCAGCATGGCCAGCACGGCGATGATCCAGCACGAGATCGACGTGCCGCTGCACCGGCTGGCAGCGCAGCGCGGCGTGGCCGCGGCAAGGCGCATCTGGCAACGCTCGGCGCGGGCGGTCGAAAGCCTGACGACGCTCGTCGGGTCGCTCGGGATCGACTGTCGGATGCAGCGCAAGAAGACGCTCTACCTCGCCGGCGACGCCTATGGGGCGCGCGCTCTTCGAAGCGAGGCGGAGGCGCGGGCAGAGGCGGGACTGACCGCCGAACTGAAAGGTGCTGCGGAACTGCGGCAGGCCTTCGGCATGGACCGGACGGCGGCGATCGTTTCGGATGTTTCCGCATCGGCTAACCCGGCGCAGCTGACGGCCGGATTGCTGCGCTTGGCCGGATCCAGGGGCGTTTCCATCGTCGAGGGGGTCGAGATCACCGACATCCGTTCCGTCGGCGGGGACAACGTCGTCGCAACCTCGAAGGGCGATCTCGTGCGGGCGCGCCACGTGGTCTTCTGCACCGGCTACGAGTTCCTCGAGGCGGTCGCCCACAAGAGCCATGCGATCGTCTCGACCTGGGCGATGGCCACCCGGCCGCACCATCCCCGGCCCGAATGGCTGAAGGACTATCTCGTCTGGGAGGGGGCCGATCCCTATCTCTACTTCCGCTCGACGCCGGACGGGCGCATCGTCGTCGGCGGCGAGGACGAGGACAGCGCCGATGCGTTCCGAAACGAGGCGAAGCTGGCCGCGAAGTCCGCCCGGTTGCGGCGGAAGCTGAAGGCGCTGATCGGCTTCGACATCGAGGAGCCGGACTATGTCTGGGCGGCGGCCTTCGGCGTGACGGCGGACGGGCTTCCGATGATCGGTCGCGTTCCCGGGTTTCGCAACGTCCACGCGGCCATGGGCTATGGCGGCAACGGCATCACCTTCAGCCAGATCGCCGCGGAGATCATTGCAGCCGGCATCCTCGGCCATGACGACACGGACGCAACCCTGTTTTCGTTTCGGTAGGAGGAGGGCAGGGATGGCGGCCTCGGGCAAGGACTTCGATCACAGGCGGTTTGCTGTCGGGCTGGCGCGGGGGCTTGCCGGCGCCCTGCTCTTCGCCCTGCCTATGTTCCTGACGATGGAGATGTGGGAACTGGGTTTCTACATCGACCGGGCGCGCCTCTTCCTCTTGCTGCTCGTCAACGTTCCCCTGCTGGTGCTGCTCGCCCACCGCATCGGCTTTGAGCGGACCACGACGCTGCGGGAGGCGATCCGCGACGCGAGCATCGCCTATTTCCTCGGCATGGTCTGCAGCGGCCTCATCCTGCTTGCGATCGGGGTGCTGCGCTCGGACCAGTCGCTCAACGAGATCGTCGGGATGATCGCCATCCAGTCGGTCCCGGCCAGCATCGGTGCGCTTCTGGGGCGGAGCCAGCTCGGCGGGCCGGCCGTGGGCGACGAGGCGGACGAAGACGAAGGGGCCGAAGCGGAGGCCGAGACGAGCTATGCGGGCGAGCTGTTCATGATGGCGGTCGGCGCCCTGTTCCTCTGCCTGAACGTCGCGCCGACGGAGGAGATGATCCTGCTCTCCTACAAGATGACGCCCTGGCACGCGATCGCCGTCATCGTGGCGTCGATCGTCCTGATGCACGGTTTCGTCTACGCGCTGTCCTTCATGGGAGGGCATGTCGTGGAGGAGGGCACGCCCGGCTGGCACGCGCTGGTGCGCTTCACCCTTCCCGGCTACCTCATTGCGCTCGCCATCAGCCTCTACTGCCTCTGGACCTTTCATCGCCTGGACGGGATCGCGATGACGCAGGTGATGATGACGGTGGTGGTCCTGAGCCTGCCCGGCGCCATCGGCGCGGCGGCGGCACGGCTCATTCTATAGTCCCTGGCCATGTTCCAACGCGAGGATGCAGCATGACGAAGATGTCCACCGCCCGGCATACCGAGACCGGCGATCCGCACGTCGTCGAATGGCTGACGGGATTGTTCTCCGCCGCCTGCGTGATCGCGATGATCGCCTGGATGGGGGTGCAGGCGATCGGCCAGCGTGACGAGGCGCCCGACCTGTCGGTCAGCGTCGTCCGGCAGGAGGCCCGCAGCGGCGGCTATCAGGTGGAGTTCGAGATCGGCAATGCCGCCCGTGCGACGGCGGCGCAGGTCCTGGTGCGCGGCGAACTCGTCGACGGCGATGCCGTGGTCGAGGCGGTCGAGACGACGCTGGACTACGTGCCGATGCAGTCGAAGGCGAGCGGCGGCCTGATCTTCCGGCACGATCCGGCAGGCCTGGCTGTCCGCATCGCGGCGGTGGGCTACGCGGATCCGTAGCCGAAGCGGCGGCCCTACGGTTCGAAGCGGCTGACCTCGAGGCCGCTGCCGATCGGCAGCAGGACGCTGGTGATGCCCGGCTTGGCCCGCAGCGCCTGCTGATAGCGGCGGATGTCCTCGCCGCCGGGGCGCAGCATGTTGTCGGCAACCAGGATGGCGCCGGGGTTGAGCAGGGGATAGACCGCCTCCAGGCAGGGAAGATAGAGATCCTTCCACAGGTCGAAGAAGACGAAATCGACCTTCGATCCGAGCGCGCCGATCAGTTTCGTCGCATCGCCGACGACGAACTCCACGTGCCCTTCGAGGCCGGCCTCTGCCGATTTCTGCCGTGCGAAGGCCGACTTGTAGTCGTGATATTCCATCGTCACGAGCTTGCCGCCCGCCGATCGGGCCGCATCGGCAAGCCAGATCGCCGAGTAGCCGAACGATGTGCCCAGCTCGAGAATGAGCGGCGCATACAGACTTCTGGCCAGCGTGTTGAGAAACCGCCCCGTGTCGGGCCCGATGGCGCGCATCCGCATGTCCTGCCCGCCGTCGCGGCCGCCGGGCGGCTCCGTGCGTGGCGTCTGCTGCTCCTCGCGCTGCATCGCGTGATAGGTGTCGAGCACGGCCGTCACCTCGGGGTCCAGCGCGTGCTCGCCGACCCGAAGCGCCTCGGTCGCGGAGGCCGCAGCCGGCCTAACGGGCACGTCGGTCCATTCCACGCTCAGTTCTTCGCGGAAGGCGAAGCGGACGAGATGACGGACGACCACATCCTGCAACTCGGCCATCTGTTCCCGGTCTTCGGCGCCCAGCACGATCCGCAGCGCCGCGGGGTCGGCGGCGAGACGGCATTCGCCGATGGCAAACGAGATCTGGCCTGACAGCGTATCGAAAGTGACCGGGCGCTTGTGGGCAAAGTGCTTGCAGAGCTGCTGAAGGTAGCGGCTTGCGTGCCCGGTGGGGATGGACGCAGTCGCCATGACCGGGTGGGTGATCGACGCGGCGTTGTCCATCAGCTGCGCTCCACCGTTTCGGCGGCCTTGTCCAGTGCCGCGGCGATGGCATTGATGGCCGCCTCGTCGAGCGGACGGCCCTTGAGCCGCAGTCGCATGGCGAGCTTCAGGTTTTCCATCGCCCGCAGGACCTGAAGCGGCAGGTCCTTCCGGCCGCCCGGCTCCATGGCGCGGCCACGGGCGAGAAGCGCGTCGAGAAGGCCGCGGTTGGCAGTGAGGAAGGCCTCGCCCTCGGGGGTGATCCTGTAGCGCTTGCGCCCGCCCTCGACGGGCTCGACGCGCGCGTAGCCCATGTCGTCCAGCCAGGCGAGGGTGGGATAGACGACGCCCGGGCTCGGCGCGTAGGCGCCGCCGAACTTTTCCTCGATCGACTTGATCAGCTCGTAGCCGTGGCTCGGCGCCTCAGCGATCATGGCGAGCATCAGGAGACGCAGGTCGCCGTAGTCGAAGAGCCGGCCGCGCCGGCCGCGCCCGTGATGGCCGCCGTGGTGGCCGTCATGATGATTGTGGTGGCTCGACCGATCGTCGGGCGGCGAGAAGAAGCGGCCGAAGCCGAAGTGTCCATGATGTTTCATGGATCACGATATAGAACGCGATATATCGGAAATCAAGATATATCTAGAAATAAGATATATCGGAAATTAGGGCGGTCGATGGCCATGCGGGCGCTTGTTGTGCTCCAGCGTCGCGAATGGACAACGATGGACGGGCGCGCCGGAGCGCGCCCGAACCATTCACGCGACCTTGAAGGTGATCTCGTCGACGCCTTCCACATGGGCGACCATCACGTCGCCCTTCACGATCGCGCCGACGCCGGCGGGCGTGCCCGCAAAGATCAGGTCGCCGGCCTGCAGGGTGAACAGCTTCGACAGGTAGGCGATCATTTCCGGCACCTTCCAGATCATCTGGTTGAGGTCGCCGCTCTGGCGAAGCTCGCCGTTGACCTTGCACCAGACGGCGCCCTGGGTCGGATGGCCGACCTCTTCGACCGGGTGCAGCGGGCCGCACGGCGCCGAGGCCTCGAAGGCCTTGCCGGTCTCCCAGGGGCGGCCGAGCTTCTTGGCTTCGCCCTGCAGGTCGCGACGGGTCATGTCGAGGCCGACGGCATAGCCGTAGACGCAGTCGAGCGCCTTTTCGAGCGGGATGTTGTCGCCACCGCTCTTCAGCGCCACGACGAGTTCCGCCTCGTGGTGGACGTCGTTGCTCTCGGAAGGGTAGGGGAAATCGTGACCGGGCAGGACCAGGCTGTCCGGGTTCTTCTGGAAGAAGAACGGCGGCTCCTTGTTGGGGTCGTGGCCCATCTCGATGGCGTGGTCCGCGAAGTTCCGGCCGACGCAGTAGATGCGGTGCACCGGAAAGAGCGCCTGGGTGCCGACCACCGGCAGGGTTGGAATGGCCGCCGGCTTGAAGACGTAAGCCGCGTTGATGGAGGTCATGTCGTTCATTATCGCGCTCCTGCGTAATATTCGATGCGTTTTTCGAAGTGTTCCACGGCCGCGGACAGAAGCATGGCTGCCGCGAAGAGGATGATTGTGAGAGCCCAGAACCGCTCCATGTCGAAGCTGCGGGAATAGAGCTCGAAGAGTTCGCCGTAACCGATGACCGAGACGAGGATCTGCCCGATCACCACGCCCTTCACCCCGCGGATCAGCCCGATCCGGATGCCGGCCAGGATCTCCGGAAGGGCGGAGAGCAGGATGATCTTGGTGAAGATCGTAAAGCGCGAGGCGCCGTAGCAGCGTCCCATCTCGATCAGCGAGGGCGGCACCTGCATGACGCCGGCGCGGGCGTCGAGCACGATGATCCAGACCGCGAAGAGGAAGACGGTGACGAACACCGTCGTCTCGCCGAGCCCGAACAGGATCATCAGGATCGGGACCAGGGCCGACAGCGGCGCGCTGACGAACATGTTGACCCACAGGCCGAAGATGTTGTCGACGACCTTGACCCGCCCCATCGCCACCCCGAGCGGGACGCCGACGGCGATCGCCATCGCCATGCCGAGCGCGAAGGAGCGGAGCGTGATCACGGTCGCACTCTGCCAGGAGCCCGTCTGCACCAGCCCGATGCCGGCGGCGATCACCGATGTCATCGGCGGGATCAGGAAGATGACGTCCATCCGGCCGACGATCTCCCAGACCAGCGCCCAGAAGATCAGCGACGTCATCATCGGAATTCGAATGCCGAAGAGTGTCATGGCGCCTCACTCCGCATATTGCCTGAGGCCCTGCCAGATCTCCTCGACCACATCGAGATAGCCTTTGTCGCGCCGGATCACGTCCGGTGCGGCGGTGCGGTCGATGGCGGGCTCGATGATCTGGGAGACACGGCCGGGACGCGGCGACAGAAGCACGATCCGGTCGGAGACGTAGACGGCTTCCTCGATCGAGTGGGTGACGAACAGGAAGGTCTTGCGCTCCTTGTCGACCAGCCGCAGCAGGTCTTCCTGGAACTTGCGCCGGTTCTGCTCGTCGACTGCGGAGAACGGTTCGTCCAGAAGCAGCACGTCGGCGTTGACCGAGAACGCCCGGGCGATGCCGACGCGCTGGCGCATGCCGCCGGACAGCTCGTGCGGATACTTCTCCTCGAAGCCGGACAGCCCGACCTCGCCGATGTAGTGTCGGGCGATGCGGTGCCGTTCGGCCTGGGGCACGCCCTTCAGCTCCAGACCGAAGCCGACGTTGCGCAGCACGGTCGCCCAGGGCATCAGCGCGAAATCCTGGAAGACGAAGGCGCGCTCGGGGCCCGGGCCGGTCACGACCCTGCCGTTAATGCGGATCTGGCCCGACGTCGCAGGCACGAGGCCGGCGATGATCTTCAGGAGCGTGGTCTTGCCGCAGCCCGAGGGGCCGAGCAGCGTCGTCAGCTTGCCGCGCTCGAAATCGAGGTTGATGCCGCGAAGCGCCTCGAGGTCGCCGTAGCGCTTGCAGATGTCGCGCACCTCGACGATGGCATCCGACCTGGCTGTTCCGGCGGGATCGGCCGCGCGGGCCTGCATGGGAGTGGCCATGTCACTTTCTCCTCTTTTCGGGACGCAGGAAGCGCAGCTCGACATATTGCAGGGCAGCGAGCGTCAGCGTCGACACGGCGATGATGGATGCCACGGCCGCATACATGTGTGCGTAATTGGCGACCGAGCGGTGATAGGTGATGAGGTCGCCGATGCCGGTGGGGGTGATCAGCAGTTCGGCGAGCATGACGCCGATGAAGCCGGCGGCGATGCCGAGCCGAAGGCCGGCAAACAGCACCGGCGTCGCATCGGGAATGATGATCTTGAAGATCTGCTGCATGCGCGTGCCCTGGAACGAGCGGCACATGTCGACCAGGGACGGATTGACGTGGCGCACGGCCTTGTACGAGTTGAGCACGATCACCGGCAGCGCCAGCATGATTACCGCCAGCGTCTTGGCGACGAGACCGATGCCGTAGACGAAGGTGACGAGCGGCACCAGCGCGGCCATGGGCGCTGCCTGCAGCACGATGAAGACGGGGGCCAGCAGCCATTCGGCCTTGTCGGACAGCCCCATGACGATGCCGAGACCGATGCCGAGGACGGCGGAGACCGCGACGCCGAGAAGAAGCGGCTGGAACGTGATGAGGTAGGCGGGCAGGAGCGTGCCGTCGAGGGCCATCTCGATCAGTGCCGACAGCGTTTCCAGAAACGTCGGAAAGGCGAAGCTGATCGGCACCCGGCCGGCGATCTCCCATGCGGTGAACAGGATCGCGAGCGACACCACGACCCAGAAGGACTTCCGGCGCCGGGCGAATTCGGCGAGCGTTTCGACGATGCTGGAGGAGCCGCTGCCGGCCCCTCCCGTCGCGCCCACCTTGTGCGGTGAAGCGGCCATGTGCATCTACTTGGTCCCGGTCTTGGCGAGCACCGCGTTCAGCGCGGTGAGATCCCAGAAGTCCTCCACCTTCAGCTCCGCCGGCTTGCCTTCGAGCGCGCCCGAGATCGTGTAGAACTCGAAGTCGTCGCGCGCCGCATCCTCGCCGCCGCCGTTCAGCGGAAGCGTCGCAGCCGCTTCCGTGAAATAGGGCTCGATGTCGGCCACCATTTCCGGCGTGGCATCGGGCAGGAGCTTGTACTTGTCACGGAGCGCGATGGCCGCCTTCGGGTCCGCCGCGACCTCGCGCCAGGTGGTGAGGATGCTCTCGACCAGGATCTCGATGTCCTTCTGGTTCTTCTGCAGGTATTCGGTGTTGGCAAAGAGCGCCTCGTCCGTGGCGCTGACCTCGCCCAGCGGCAGGAAGATGAACTTGCCGGGGGCCTCCTTTTCGAGAACGCGCTTGCCGGACGAATCCACGATCGTCGCCTTGACGTTGCCCTGCAGCAGCGCGCCCGTCCGCACTTCGGCGCCCGGCACGTAGGAGATGTTGGAGTATTTGATGCCGTTCTTGTCGGCCATCAGCTTCATGATGGCTTCCGTGCCCGACCCGCGCGAATGAACGGCGATCTCCTGGCCGTCCAGGTCCTTCCATTCCTTGTAGGCCTCGGAATTGACGACCGGGTAGAACTGCAGCTTGGACAACTGCATGAAGATGCGGATCGGCGCCTTCACCTTCTGCAGCAGCGCATAGGGTCCGCCGACGCCGATATCGGCCTGGCCGCTGACGACGGCCTGGGCGGCGATGTCCTCGCTCTTGAGGAAGGTGACCTGGACGTCGACGCCCTTTTCCTTCGCCCGCTCGAGCGCGGCCAGAAGGTGCAGGGATTCGACGGTGGCGATATCGCCGAAGGCGACGCGCATGGGATCGGCGAGCGCCCATCCCGGGATCGCAGCGGAAAGGCAGAAGACGGCAGCAGCCGCCGACGCCCGCATTCGTCTGGCAAACATGTTCATTTTCTTTCCTCCCAGAAATTGGGCTCCTCGACCCAATCTAAAACCAATTCTTCATTAATATGGAATTGTGTCAACCGCTAAGTGTTGCTGCACGGCAGCAAGGAAACGTGCAGGATGCCGGATTGCAGGCATAAGTAAATGAAAATAAACAGAAAAATTAAATCCTGTGTCAGCCGCCTCGCCCCGCGTTGACACCGATCCTCTTGTCCCATATAACCAAAACCAATTCGAAATTGGTTTAGGCGAGACATGATCGAGATCACCGATGCCACAGTGCTGACGCGGCTGCGCGATTTCCTGGCGACGGCGGCATTGCCCGACGACGGGCGGCTGCCGCCCGAGCGGGAGCTGGCGCAATCATTGGAGGTCGGGCGGGCCGCCTTGCGAAAGGCGCTGGCGACCCTGCAGTCCGAGGGCGTCGTCTGGCGGCACGTGGGCAAGGGCACGTTCACGGGTGAGCGGCCGATCGATACCGTCGCCGACATCAACGCCATGGTCCAGCGGACCAACCCGCTGGAGGTCATGGGCGCGCGCATCGCCTTCGAGCCGGAGGTGGCCCGCTGCGCCGCCCTCCATGCAACGGCGGGCCAGGTGGCGGAGATGCGAAGCTGCATGCTGAAGGCGCAGCAGGCGCCGACCTGGCGGCAATACGAGCAATGGGACAACAGATTGCACCGGACGATCGGCGAAGCCTCGCAGAACTCGCTGCTCCTGGGCCTGCTCGATACGCTGAACGCGGTGCGCCGGGCCGTGACCTGGGGGCGGCTGCGCGACACGCCGCTGCGCCCGCCGGCCGACCACCACAGCTTCGAGGAGCACGCCCGCATCGTGGCCGCGATCGCCGACCGCGACGGCGCGGGCGCCGCGGACGCCATGCGCCGGCATCTGCGCAGCGTCGAAAGCCACATGCGCGACCGTCTCTGAAGGAGGCCACCCGCAAAGCGACTGCGCCGTTCAGAACGAAAGGCTCACCGCAGCACGGTGAGCCTTATGACGGACGATGTCCGTTCGTCTCCGCCGACCCGATGGGTCTGCAGGCCGGCTACGCCGCCCTGCGCCCGGACGTCTCGCGCTGGCCGGATGGGAGGACCGCCGTCCCGCCGAGGCGGAACTGCTCGACGCGCTCCTTCAGCCGCGCCGCCTCCATCGCAAGCGTCGCCCCGGCGGCGTTGCTCTCCTCCACCATCGCGGCATTCTGCTGGGTGACCTGATCCATCTGGTTGACGGCGGTGTTCACTTCGCTGAGCCCGACGGACTGCTCGCGCGCCGAGGTGGCGATCGCGTCCATGTGCTGGTTGATCGTGACGATATAGCCTTCGATCGTCTTCAACGCCCCGCCGGTCTGGCTGACGAGCTGCACGCCGTTCTCCACCTCGCCGGAGGAGTGCCGGATCAGGTCCTTGATCTCCTTGGCCGCCTGGGCGGAGCGCTGGGCGAGCTCGCGGACCTCCTGTGCGACGACGGCGAAGCCCTTGCCGGCCTCGCCGGCGCGGGCCGCCTCGACGCCGGCATTGAGCGCCAGCAGGTTGGTCTGGAAGGCGATCTCGTCGATCACGCCGATGATGTTCGAGATCTGGTTCGACGATTGCTCGATGCGGCTCATCGCGTCGACGGCACTGGCAACGACCGTGCCCGATTGCCGCGCACTTTCATTGGCCTGGATTGCGACGGCGCGGGCCTCCTCGGCGCGCTTGCTCGAATTGGCGACGTTCGCGGTGATCTCGTCCAGCGCTGCGGCCGTCTGCTCCAGGGACGCCGCCTGCTGCTCGGTGCGCCGGGACAGGTCGTCGGCGCTGTGGCTGATCTCGCGCGATCCGCTGTCGATCGCGTTCGTGGCGTTCGCCACCGCCGTCAGGGTCTGCCGCAACTGGTCGACGGCCCGGTTGTAGTCGGCGCGCAGGCTTTCGAAATCGGCGGCGAAGGGGTCGTCGAGCCGGAAGCTCAGGTCTCCCGAGGCCAGGTGCTTCAGCCCCGTGGCCAGGCCGCTGGTCGCCTGCGCCATCGCCGCCGAGCGGTCCTGCTCCTTCGCGGCCGTCATCCGGCGCTCGTCCTCGGTGCGTTCGCGCTGTTCCTGCGCGTCCTGCTCCAGTTGGCGCGTCCGGACGGCGTTGTCCTTGAACACCTGCACGGTGTTCGCCATCGCGCCCAGTTCGTCGCGGCGGTCGCGCCCTTCGACGACGGCGTCGAGATTGCCGGCGGCGAGCTCGGTCATCGTCCCGTTCAGGCGCCGGATGACGTTCCCCAGCCTGCGGGCAAAGAGGAAGAAGGCGGCCAGCGCCAGGAGCGCGGTCACGGTTGCCGCAAGCAGCGACAGGGTGAGGGCGGAGCGGCCGCTGGCATAGGTCGCCGTGACGTCCGATGCGGCCTCGATCAGGCCGATCGTGTCGCCGGAGAAATTGATCAGCGGCGTCGCGGTGACGAACAGGGTGCGGTCTCCCGAATAGACGTAGCGGCCCGGTGCGGTGCCCTGCGCCATGGCCTGCAGTTCGTCGATCGCCACGAGCGGCTCGCCGTCGTAGGTCGCAGCCTGCCGCTGGAGCGCGCCGTCCTTGGCGACATAGACGGAGAACGCGCCGTTGATCCTCTCGGCCAGCCGGCTGAAGTAGTCGACGGTCAGCTGCGTGCCGACGTCGGCCGACCCGATGGCGGTCGTGCCGTCCATGACGGGGGCGGTTCCGAAGATGGCGATGCCGGCCTTGCCGGGCTCGATGCCGGAGGTCGGCCTTGCTTCCGCAACCGCCGTCTCGATGCCCTTGCGCCGGCCCTTGTTGTTGTCGCCGGCCTTTTCCGGGTCGTGGACGCGCGCGATCACCGTGCTGCCGGCATCTGCAAAGCCGATCGACTGGACCTCGCCGCGCGCCTTCAATTGCGCGTATCCGGTCTCGAGCGTCCTGACGATGCCTTCCCGGTCGCGCGCCTTCATCATCTGGACGATGCCCGGCTGCCCGGCGATGGCGATCGCGAGGCCCAGGTTGGCGCGCTGCTGGGCATCGATGCTGGAGACAAGGACACCGAGGTCGTTCTGCGATTCGTCCTTCACCGCCTGCTCGATCAGGCTGACCTGCCGATGCCAGCCGATGCCGCCGATCACGCCGCTCGCAAACAGCACCGCGGCAAAGCCGCAGCCCGTGACGACCATCCAGAGCGGTCGGGCGACCTTCGTTTCCGTCTTCACTGCACAAACTCCTTCATGTTGCATTCTGCATGCAGTATTTCCCGCAGAGGTTAGTGCTAACTTAACCGACCATGCGATTTGTTTCACTTTTCGCAACTGGTGGTAGGCGTCACCGCAGCGGGCATTCCCCGGGGCAGGGCGGACGGCGTGCGCTGCCCGCTTCGTGCTGGAAGGTTCGCCCCCGTTCGGCAGCGGATCTACTCGTCTCTTGGAAAATGCGGCATAGCTCTCTAGACTTCCTGCGCGAGACTTCCTGCGCGGCGGGAGGCCGTGGCGAGGGAGGGAGGAGCCCGCGTTTTCGTGAAGCAGCGTTTTCGTATTCTTGTCTGGCTCGTGCTCCTGCCGGCCCTCCTCTATGCGATGATCGTGCCGGGCGGGGCGCTGGCAACCCGCAGCTACATGGATGAAGCATCGTTGCAGGCGGGCTCGGCGCTGCGCCTCGCCGTTTCGGCCCTGCGGGGACACCTCAGCCGCTACGAGCCGCTGCCGGCGCTGATTGCCGATCACGACGACATCAAGCACCTGGTCAGCGATCCCGGGGACCGGACGCTGCGCGCGGCGGCGAACGCCTATCTCAAGGAGATCAACGGCCTGCTGGAATCCTCCGACATCTATGTGATGACGATGGACGGCGTCACCATCGCCGCCAGCAACTATGACGGTCCGACGAGCTTCGTCGGGCAGAACTTCAGCTACCGGCCCTACTTCCAGGAGGCGGCCAAAGGCGGTCAGTCGCGCTTCTATGCGCTCGGTACGACATCCTTGAAGCGCGGCTATTATTTCGCCTCGCCGATCCGGGTCCACGGCGAGATCCGCGGCGTCATCGTCTTCAAGGTCGATATCGATTCGATCGAGGCCTCCTGGCTCGGCGGTGAATACAAGATCTTCGTCTCCGATCCGGAAGGCATCATCTTCATGACCGGCAGCCCGGAGTGGCTCTATTCGGCCATCCTGCCGCTGACGCCGGAGCGGCTCGGGCGCACGCAGGCGTCGCGCCGCTATGCCGAGGCCGTGCTGAAACCGCTGCCCTTTCACGAGGACGGGGCGACGGGGCACCGGCTGATCACCCTCGCCGACGGCGGCGCCGCGCGCGAATACCTGGCGCTGTCCCAGTACATGCCGGAGGCGGACTGGACGGTGAACGTGCTGATGGACACGAGCTCGGTGCGCTCCCAGGCGCGCACGATGCTCGTGGCCGTGCTGCTGTTTCTCGGGCTTGCCGGACTGGCGGTCGCGATCGTCATCCAGTGGCGGGCACGGGCGCAGGAGCGGATGCGCATGCAGGTCGAGGCGCGAAACGAGCTGGAGCATCGCGTCGAGGAACGCACCGCCGACCTCGCCCGCGTCAACCGGCAGATCGAGCAGGAGATCGCGGAGCGCCGGCTCACCGAACAGAAGCTGCGCGAGACCCAGGCCGACCTGATCCAGGCGGGAAAGCTCGCAGGGCTCGGCCAGATGTCGGCAGCGCTTTCGCACGAGCTGAACCAGCCGCTGGCCGCCGCCAAGACCTATGCCGACAGCGCGGCGATGCTGATCGACCGCAACCGCGTCGAGGAGGCCCGCGACAATGTCCGGCGCATCTCCGGGCTGATCGACCGCATGGCCTCGATCAGCCGGCATCTTCGGAATTTCGCCCGCAAGCCGAACGAAAAGCTCGGACCGGTCGCGCTGTCGGCCGTCATGACGGATACGCTGGAGATCGTCGCCGCCCGCCTGAAATCGGCCGATGCCACGCTTCTGATCGACCTCGGAAAGGAGCCGGCCGTGGTCCATGCCGGCTCGGTGCGCCTGCAGCAGGTTCTCGTCAACATCATCGCCAATGCCGCCGACGCGGTCGAGGGACTGCCCGACCGGCGCATCCATATCGACGCGGTGCGCCAGAAGGGAAGGGTGATCATCACGATCCGCGACCACGGGCCGGGCGTGCCTGCGGCGATTGCGGAGCGCATCTTCGATCCCTTCTTCAGCACCAAGGGCGTCGGCCGCGGTCTCGGGCTCGGCCTGTCGATCTCCTACAACATCGTCAAGGATTTCGGCGGCAGCCTTTCGGTCTCCAACCCGCCCGACGGCGGCGCCGAGTTCCTGATCGAGCTCGCCGCCGCGCGGATGATCAGCGAGGCAGCCGAATGACCGCAAGCCGCATTCTCCTGATCGACGACGAGGAGGACATGCGCCGCTCGTCGGCGCAGGCGCTGGGCCTGTTCGGGCTGGACGTCGTCACCTTCGCCAGCGCCGAGCCGGTGCTGGAGCGCGTCGGTTACGGCTTCGACGGGGTGGTGGTCAGCGACATCCGCATGCCGGGAATGGACGGGATGACGCTGCTGCAACGCGTTCGCGAGATGGATGCCGAAATTCCCGTGATCCTCGTCAGCGGCCATGCGGACGTGCAGCTCGCGGTCAGCGCCATGCGCGCCGGCGTCTACGACTTCGTCGAAAAGCCGTTCACCGCCCAGCAGCTCGCCGCCATCATCCGGCGCGCGCTGGACAGGCGCAGCCTGGTGTTGGAGAACCGCCGCCTGCGCGCGGTCGCCGGCAAGCGCGACGATGTCGAGGCGCGCCTGCCGGGTCGCACCCAGGTGATGGTCGACCTGCGCTACCGCCTGCGCGCGATCGGCGCGACAGATGCCGACACGCTGATCATCGGCGATACCGGCGTCGGCAAGGAGGTCGTGGCGCGGGCGCTGCACGACATCAGCGCCCGCGCCGACCGGCCGCTGATCGCCATCAATTGCGCGGCGCTGCCGGAGAACCTGATCGAGAGCGAGCTGTTCGGCCACGAGGCCGGCGCCTTCCCGGGCGCGCTGCGGCCGCGCTACGGCAAGTTCGAGCACGGCCGCGGCGGCACCATCCTGCTCGACGAGATCGGCTCGATGCCGATCGAGCTGCAGGCGAAGTTCCTGCGGGTGCTGCAGGAGCGGGTGATCACGCGGCTCGGCTCGAACGAACCGGTGCCGCTCGACGTCCGCTTCATCGCCACGAGCAAGGTGAACCTCGAGGGCGAGGTGGCAGCGGGCCGCTTCCGCCCCGACCTGCTCTATCGCCTCAACGTCGCGACCATCCACGTCCCTTCGCTGGCCCAGCGCCAGGCGGATGTGCCGCTGCTCTTCCTGCAGCTCGTGCGCGAAGCGGCCGCCCGCTACGGGCGCGGCGACGTCGAGGTGCCGCCGGAGGTGGTGACGGAGATCGCCGGGCGCAGCTGGCCCGGAAACGTCCGCGAGTTGCGCAACGCGGCCGACCGGTTTGTCCTCGGGCTCGACCGCCAGCCGGACGAGACGCCGGAGCCCAGCCAGAGGCTGGCCGACCGGGTCGCCGCCTACGAGCGGAGCCTGATTGCCAGTGCGCTGGCGGCCCATGGCGGCAACTTGCGCCCGGTCTACGAACTCTTAGGGATTTCCCGCAAGACGTTGTATGAGAAGATGCAGAAGTACGGGCTCGACAAGAAGGTTCGCGCCATCGACAACGACTATGCCTGACGCCGGCGATGGGTGGAAATCCACCCATTGCTTTGTCGGTTTGTCCCCGTTTCTACACATGCTGCGGCGCACGCAGGCAAATATTCGAGCGGAAGGCAGGCCTTGGCGGTTGTCCGCCGCAGCGCGAGCCGCACAGTTGCCCCATCCATGACCGGTACGGAGGGAGCCGTGCCGGCAGGCCACATCCTGGGGAGGACAACAATGAAGATTTTCAGCACCCTAATCGGCATGACGGCGGTCGCCGCCATTGCGCTCGTTTCCGGTTCCGCCATCGCGCAGACCTATCCCGAGCGGACGATCACCATGGTCGTTCCCTTCTCCGCCGGCGGTCCGACCGACACGGTGGCGCGCCTGGTCGCCGAATCCATGTCCAAGGACCTCGGCCAGCAGATCATCGTCGAGAACGTCGGCGGCGCCGGCGGCACGCTCGGTGCCGGTCGCGTCGCGCAGGCCGATCCCGACGGCTACACGGTCCTGCTGCACCATATCGGCATGGCGACCAGCGCCACGCTCTACCGCAAGCTCGCCTACGACACGCTCAATGCCTTCGAGTATGTCGGTCTCGTCACCGACGTGCCGATGACCATCGTCGCCCGCAAGGACTTCGAGCCGACCGACCTCAAGGGCCTCGTCGACTACGTCAAGGCCAACAAGGACACCGTGACCGTCGCCAACGCCGGTATCGGTGCGGCCTCGCATCTGTGCGGCATGCTGCTGATGAGCGCGATCGACACGCAGCTCACCACCGTTCCCTACAAGGGCACGGGTCCGGCCATGACCGACCTGCTCGGCGGCCAGGTCGACATCATGTGCGACCAGACCACCAACACGACGAAGCAGATCCAGGGCGGCACCGTGAAGGCTTATGCCGTCACCTCGCCGGAGCGCCTGCAGGTGCTGCCGGACGTGCCGACCGCCGCCGAAGGCGGGCTGGCCGACTTCCAGGTCGGCATCTGGCACGGCATCTACGCGCCGAAGGGCACGCCGGCGGACGTCACCGAGCGCCTGTCGAAGTCGCTGCAGGTGGCGCTCAAGGATCCGAACGTCGTCGCCCGCTTCGCCGAGCTCGGCACCGTTCCCTCGCCGGAGAGCGATGCGACGCCGGCGGCCCTGAAGACCAAGCTCGAGAGCGAGATCGCCCGTTGGAAGCCGGTGATCGAGGCGGCAGGCCAGTACGCGGACTGACGATCGCGCTTCCAGTGGCCGCCCGCTTCACCGCGGGCGGTCATCGCCAGCTCGGATGCGACCGGATGCGGGCACCGGGCAGGCGGACGGGTCGGCCAGGCGGGCCGGCCGATGACTTCAGCAGGCTGTCGCGACGGAGCGATCCGTCCGGCGGCGTTCGGCGGTTGCGGCCGCACCAGGGGGAGACATGAAATCCTTGACAATCGACAGCACGAACGCGCTCTGCGGGGCGCTGTTCATCGCGCTGGGCGGCTTCTTCATCTATCAATGCCTGAACCTTGAACTCGGTACGGCGCTGCGCATGGGACCCGGCTACTTTCCGCTGGTGCTCGCCGTCATCCTCACCCTTCTCGGCCTGATCATCCTCATCCAGTCCACCCGGGTCCAGGGCGAGCCGCTCGGCCCGATCGCGCTGCGCGGCATGGCCTTCATCCTGCCCGCGCCGATCTTCTTCGGGCTGACCGTGCGCGGTCTCGGTTTCGTGCCCTCGCTGTTTCTGATCGCGCTGATCGCCGCATTCGCCTCGACGCGGATGAAGGCGCCGATGGCGGTCGTGCTGGCGATCGCGATCACGCTCTTTTCCGTGGTCGTCTTCAGCTATGCGCTCGGCCTGCCGTTCGAGCGCTTCGGCCCGTGGGTCCGGTTCTAGGAGGCGCACATGGATCTGTTCAGCAATCTCGCGCTCGGCTTCTATACGGCGGCGTCTCCCGAGAACCTCTTCTTCTGCCTTATCGGCGTGCTGCTCGGCACGCTGATCGGCGTCCTGCCCGGGATCGGCGCGACGGCGACGATCGCCATGCTCTTGCCGATCACCTTCCAGCTCGAGCCCGTCTCGTCGCTGATCATGCTGGCCGGCATCTACTACGGCGCCCAGTATGGAGGCTCGACGACGGCGATCCTCATCAACATGCCGGGCGAATCGTCGTCCGCCGTGACCGCGATCGACGGCTACCAGATGGCCAGGCGCGGCAGGGCGGGGGCCGCCCTTTCGATCGCAGCCCTCGGCTCCTTCTTCGCCGGCACCGTCTCCACCTTCCTGGTGGCGATCTTCGCGATCCCGCTGACCGTCCTCGCCCTGAAATTCGGCGCGGCGGAATATTTCTCGCTGATGATCGTCGGCCTCGTCTCCTCGGTGGCGCTCGCGCACGGCTCGATCGTCAAGGCGCTGGCAATGGTGGCGCTCGGCCTGCTGCTCGGCCTCGTCGGCACCGACATATATACCGGCACCCCGCGTTTCACCCTCGGCATCCGCGAATATGCCGACGGGCTGAACTTCGTCGCCGTCGCCGTCGGCGTCTTCGGCGTGGCGGAGATCCTGCGCAACCTCGAAGGCGAGAAGACCCGTTCCGTGCTGATGGCCAAGGTCAGCGGCCTCTGGCCGACACGCGAGGACTTCAAGCGCATGATCGGGCCGGTGCTGCGCGGCACGGCGATCGGTTCGGCGCTCGGCATCCTCCCGGGCGGCGGCGCCATTCTCGCCGCCTTTGCCTCCTACACGGTGGAAAAACGCATCTCCGACCGGCCGCAGGAGTTCGGCCAGGGGGCGATCGCCGGCGTGGCCGGGCCGGAATCGGCCAACAATGCCGGCGCCCAGACCTCGTTCATCCCGCTTCTGACGCTGGGTATCCCGGCCAATCCGGTGATGGCGCTGATGGTCGGCGCCATGATCATCCAGGGGATCGTGCCCGGTCCGAACGTCGCCTCCGAACAGCCGGCGCTCTTCTGGGGCATCATCGCCTCGATGTGGATCGGCAACCTGATGCTCGTGGTCTTGAACCTGCCGCTGATCGGGCTCTGGGTGAAACTTTTGACCATCCCCTACTACGTGCTGTTCCCGATCATCATGGCCTTCTGCTCGATCGGGGTCTACAGCGTCAATTCCAACGTCTACGACCTCTATGCGGTCGCCTTCTTCGGCCTGGCCGGCTATGTGCTGGTCAAGCTGCGTTGCGAGCCGGCGCCGCTGCTTCTGGGATTCGTGCTGGGGCCGCTCCTGGAGGAAAACCTGCGCCGCGCCATGATCCTGTCGCGCGGCGACCCGACCACCTTCATCACCCGGCCGATCAGCGCCATCCTGCTTCTGATCGCGCTCGCCGTGCTGGTCGTGGTGTTCCTGCCGTCGGTGAAGGCCAAGCGCGAGGAGGTGTTCCAGGAGGAGGACTGAGGCTCGATCGGGCGGCCGCGGACCTGCGAACGCCCTTGTCTGCAAAGCAGCTACAACGTGGAGGAAATAGCATGACCCGATTTCACCTGACGCGCCGTGGCGCGCTCGCAGCCGGCCTGTCGCTGGCCGCGATGCTGGCAACCGGTTCGCCGTCGCTGGCGCAGGACTTCCCCGACCGGCAGATCACCATGGTCGTGCCCTTCGCGGCCGGCGGATCGACCGATGTCGTCGGCCGCATCATTGCGCAGAAGATGTCGGACGAACTGGGCCAGCAGGTGATCGTGCAGAACGTCGCCGGCGCCGGCGGCAATCTCGGCGCCGACAATGTCGCGCGTGCGGAGCCCGACGGCTACACCATCCTGATGGGCACGGTCGCGACGCACGCGCTGAACCCGCTGATCCTGAAGTCGACCCCCTACGATCCGAAGAAGGATTTCGCCCCGGTCTCGCTGCTGGTCGTCGTGCCGAACGTGCTGGTGGTCAACCCCGAACTGCCGGTGAAGAACGTCGAGGAACTCCTGGCGCTCCTGAAGGCCGAGCCGGGCAAGTACAGCTATGCCTCGTCGGGCAACGGGACGCCGCTGCACCTGTCGGGCGAGCTGTTCAAGTCGATGGCGGGCGTGGAGATGGAACACATCCCCTACAAGGGCTCCGGTCCGGCGCTGAACGATCTGCTCGGCAACCAGGTGTCGATCATGTTCGACAACCTGCCGTCCTCCTCCGGGCACATCAAGAGCGGCACGCTGCGCGCGCTCGCGGTGACGACGAAGGAGCGCGCGCCCTCGTTCCCCGATGTGCCGACGATCGCCGAGGCCGTTCCCGGCTATGAGACCTACACCTGGAACGCGCTCTTTGCGCCGGCCGGAACGCCGGCCGATGTCATCGCCCGCCTCAATGCCGCCGCCAACAAGGCGCTGGCCGATCCGGCCGTGGTCGAACGGATGAAGGAGTTCAGCGCCACGGTCGTCGGTTCGACGCCGGAGGAACTCGGCGCCCATGTGGATGCGGAGATCGCCAAGTGGACCCCGATCGTGCGCGACGCGAAGATCCAGCTCGACTAGACCCCGTGCACCATGTGACGGACAGCACGCCCCGGACCCGCAACGGATCCGGGGCGTTCGCTTGTCCGGGGTGTCCCTGGAGGACGACAATCCGTGCCTGCCCGGTCTTTGATGTTGACGGCCCCGGCGCCAGGTTGTTGAACGCTCTTTCGGTTTCGTTTCGAGCGCCCGGCCGGAGGGATCGACCGGCGCCGGCTTCGACGCATTCTGTCGTCTGCCACGCGTCGGGGCACAGGAGAGGAAGAGGACATGACAACAAATACCGGCCAGTCGATTGCGACCCTTTCGGCCCGCATCCAGTCGGGGATGCTGGATCCCGTCGCATTGGCCGAGGAGACGCTCGACGCCATTGCCGGCCATGAGGACGGATCCGTCTTCGTCGCGTTGACGCGGGAACGGGCGCTGAAGGAGGCCGAGGCGGCATCACGGCGCCTGCGCGAGGGCCGTTCGCTCGGCGTTCTCGACGGCATCCCCGTCGCATGGAAGGACCTGTTCGACCTCGAGGGTCTGGCGACCACTGCCGGGTCGAAGGTGCTGGCGACGGCCGAAGCCGCCGCCGCGGACGCAGCCGTCGTCGCAGCGCTGAAGGCCGCCGGCATGGTGGCGGTCGGGCGCGTCAACATGAGCGAGTTCGCCTTTTCCGGACTCGGCATCAATCCGCACTACGGCACGCCGCGGAACCCCGCCTCGAAGGACGTCGCCCGGCTGCCCGGCGGCTCTTCCTCCGGATCGGGCGTCGCCGTCGCCGCCGGCCTGGTGCCGGTCTCGATCGGCACGGACACCGGCGGCTCCGTCCGCATCCCGGCCGCCTTCAACGGCATCGTCGGCTACAAGGCGACGCGCGGGCGCTACGACATGAGCGGTGTCTTTCCGCTGGCGGGCAGCCTCGATTCGCTCGGGCCGCTCTGCCGGAGCGTGCAGGATGCGGTCTGGATCGACGCCGCCCTGCGTGGGCTGACCGCCTCCGAAGTGGCGCGCGGCACGATCGGCGAACTGTCGCTGGTCGTGCCGGAAACGATCGTCTTCGATGACGTCGAGCCGGCCGTCGCTGCCGCATTCGAGCAGGCGCTGGACCGGCTGGCGCGGGCCGGCGCAAGGATCCGCCGGCAGGCGTTTCCCGTCTTTTCGGAGATATTCGCGCTGGCGGCGAGGAACGGCGCGCTGGTCACCGCAGAAGCCTATGCCGTGCATGCGGCGCGCCTTTCCGGCCCCGAGGCCGCCGAGATGGACCCGCGCGTCGTCGTTCGCACGCGGCTCGGCGAGAAGATCACCGCGGCCGGCTACATCGAGATCCTCAAGACGCGCGAACGGTTGATGGCCGAATTTTCGGCCGGCATCGGCGCCGGTGAACTGATCGTGTCGCCGACGGTGCCGCATGTGGCCCCGCCGATCGCGCCGCTCGTCGAGGACGACGCGCTGTTCTTCAAGACCAACGGCCAGACCCTGCGCAATCCGTCGATCGGCAACTTCCTCGATTGGTGCGCCGTCTCCATCCCCTGCGGGACGGGCGATGCCGGCATGCCGGTGGGCTTCCAGATCGCGGCGCTGCCCCATCAGGACCTAAGCCTGCTGTCCGCGGCCCTTGCCGCCGAGGCGGTGATCCGGGGCGGCTTTTCCGCGTAGCGTTCAAACCGACGGGGCGCAGGCGGGTCGTCATCAACGAACCCTGCCTGCGCCCCGCAATCGCCTGAACCGGAATTGCAACCCGGCCCCTTAACGGCAACGCTTGGTGGTCTTGGTCACTTCGCGGTTTTCCGTTTCCTTCTTCACCGTCTTGGTGGTGCAGCGCTCCGTATCGATCGAGCCGACGGCGATGCCGTCCGGGGTCAGCACGATGGTGGGATCGACCTCGTGCGTCTCGTAGGTGCGCTTCTTGACGATGGTCGTAGTGTCGGCCAGCGCCGGCAGGCCGACACCGATGGCCGCAAGGCCGGCGATGGATGCAACAATCAGTTTCCTCATGGGAAAAATCCTCCGTTTTCACACGAGGGATGAACGCCGGCGGCGTGGAAGGGTTCCGCCAGCCGGCAGCATGGACTTTTTTCTTCAATTAAAACAATTGATTGATGATCGCATCATCAGTCAGGCCGCCGGGTTCAGCTCCAGCTTCAGCCCGTGAAAGCGCTCGAGCGCCTGCAGGACGTCGGCGAGTTCGGCGGTCCTGCGTTCGGGGCTCCATCCCAGCGCTGCGGCCGCGATGCCGGCGATCGCCATGAGGTCAGCGGATGTCAGCGCACCGAGGATCGCCAGCGTCGTTCTCCGGAACACGATGTCGCCCAGATGCACGACGCGTTCGTTGCGCGCGATCCAGTCGATCTCGGCCAGGCTGTAGCCGGTCGCATCCGGCAGGCGCTCGCGATCGGAGTGGGAGGATGGGTGCGACAGCACGGCAAGCGCCGTCGTGCCGTAGCGGGCGAGCAGTTCCTCGACCCTTTCGGCCGGCTGCCCGGTCTGAAGGGAGACCTTCCGTACCCATTCCGTCCGGGCCGCGGGGGTGGACGGAAAGCTCTTTCCGCCACCGATCGCGAGCTTGCGGGTCGAGGTCGTCCGCGCGCGCTGCAGGCGCTTCAGGACGGTG
Organism: Hyphomicrobiales bacterium; assembly: GCA_900469965.1. Lineage (GTDB taxonomy): Bacteria > Pseudomonadota > Alphaproteobacteria > Rhizobiales > Rhizobiaceae > Mycoplana. The sequence goes on from UBZP01000017.1 coordinate 391,990, forward strand.
TCGGCAACCTCCTCCGCAAAGCCACGGAACGTCGTCCATTTGCCGCCGACGAGCGAGATGATCGGGAACGGCCGGCCGTTCTCCGGTTCCCGCACGGGGGCGGAGTGATCCCGGCTGATCAGGCCGGGCGTGGAGGCGTCGGAGGCGGGCAGGGGGCGGATGCCGCTGTAGCTGTAGACGACCTGCTCTGGCCGGAAGGACAGGGCGGGCAGGAGCGAGGCCAGGCTTTCCAGGAAATAGGCCGTCTCTGGCTCCTCGCAGCGGGCGTTGTCGGGATCGTCGGACGGAATGTCGGTCGATCCGACCAGCGCCAGGCCGAGATAGTCATAGACGAGGCAGATCCGCCCGTCGTCCGCCTCGAAATAGATCATGTGGCCGTTCAGGCTTTTCACCAGTTCCGGATGGTCGAGCAGGATGTGTGATCCCTTGGTGCCGCCGATCAGACGCGAGGGGACCCCGAGCGTCGCGTTCACGCGGTCGATCCAGGGGCCGGCGGCATTGACGACGAGTTGCGGCTTGACCGAAAATCTGTGGCCGCCCGGGCGCTCGAAGGTCAGGCTGCCGCCTTCGGACGACAGCAGCGTGGTGAAGTTCAGCGCCGCGGCGTTCGGGTTCGCCGCAAGCCCGTCGGCGACCAGTTCGTAGACGAGTCGCTCCGGCCGGCTGATCTTGGCGTCGTAATAGATGCCGCCGGCGACGATCGCAGGCGTCACGGTCGGCATCTCGCGCAGGGCGCGCCCGCGCAGGAGCAGCCGGTGGCGCGGCATCACCTGGTTGCGCGAACCGTAGAAGTCGTAGAGCGCCAGACCGATCTTGACGAGCACGGCGCCGCGGCTGCGCGGCGCGGTGGTCGAGCCGAAGAGGGTGCGGAGTGCCGCCCAGATGCCGCGCGTCCAGGAAAAGACGGGGATGAAGGTCGGCAGCGGCTCGACGCAATGCGGCGCGTTCTCCAGCAACAGGTTCCGCTCCAGCGTCGACTGCGCCACCAGCCCGAACTCGCCGGTCTCGAGATACTTCAGCCCGCCGTGGATGAGGCGGGAGGGGGCCGCGCTCGTGCCGGAGCCGAAGTCGGCCTTGTCGACGATCAGGCAGTTGACGCCCTGCAGGCAGAGGTCGCGGAACAGTCCGGCGCCATTGACGCCGGCGCCGAGGATGACGACGTCGGCGCCTCCCTCGGCCAGTCGCGAAAGGCGGAGATCCATGTCGTCGGCGGTATCGGTCATTTCGGGCATTCCAGGTTTCAGGCGTCGTTTCGGGGCGGGGCGTGCGAGGCCTCAGCCGGGCGAGGGGCCGTCGGAAGCGGCGAGCTTCGAGATGCGCGGCCAGAGCGGCGTCATCGCCGCGGCGATGTCGCAGAACAGGCCGTAGCGCTCCTCGTAGTGGCGACTGCGGACGGGATCGGGCCGGCAGGTCCTGGAGATCTTCGCCAGATCGCGCGGGTCGCTCTGGTGGTCGGCAAACAGCCCGACGCCGGCGCCGGCGCACAGGGCCGCGCCCCAGGCAGCGGACTCGTCCGTGTCGGTGACGGTCACCGGCAGGCCGAGCACGTCGGCGAACATCTGCGCGATCGCCGGATTTCGGGAGATCCCGCCCGTCAGCCGCGCCTCGTCGAAGGCGAAGCCGTCGCGCAGCGCATCGACATGGATACGGTGGTTCATGGCGATGCCCTCGAGGACGGCCCGCAGCATGTCGCCGCGGCCATGCCAGCCGCCGAGGCCCGCAAAGCCGGCACTGGCGGCCGCTCCGTAAGGCGAGCCGAACAGAAAGGGATGAAACAGGGCCGTCGACGGACGAGCGAAGGCCGCCTCGATCTCCGGGGCAAGCAGGGAATGGATCGACTGGCCGGAGCCCTCCGCACGCGCGAATTCCGCAGCGCAGAGTTTGTCGAGGAACCAGTCGTAGTTGGCGGTCGAGGCCGGCGAGATGGCCATGTTGTGCCATTGGCCCGGCACGATGCCGTTGCGGCAGAACCAGCGGCCGTCGACGCGCGGCTCGAAGGAGACGGTCTCGTTGATCGAGTAGGTACCGGCGATGATCGCGACGAGGCCTGCCTTGTGGCCGCCGACCCCGAGCGCCGAGGCGGTGACGTCGTGCAGGCCGGCCGTCACCGGCGTGCCCTCGGCAAGGCCGGTGCGTCGCGCCACCTCCGCCGTCACGTGGCCGACGACCTCGTCGGAGCGGGACACCGGCGGCAACGCATCCCCGAGGGCCTGCAGGCCGTAGAGCCGGAGCGCTGCGTCCGAATAGTCCTGCGTGCGGACGTCGGTGAAGGAGGTGCTGGCCTCGGTCCGGTCCGCGCCGATCGTGTTCGTCAGGCAGAAGCGCAGCCAGTCCTTGCAGCTCAGCACATGCGCGATCTTTGCAAACCGCGCCGGCTCGTTGTCGCGGACCCAGGCGAGCAGGGCGGCGGGCGCGGAGACGTGCGGCGCCTGTCCCGTCAGCGTGATCGCCTGCTGCGCGGTGCCGTCCTCGTTCCACCGGTCCACGATCGCGCCGGCGCGACTGTCGAGCGACAGCATCGCCGGCCCGAGCGGTCTGGCCTGATCGTCGAGCAGATAGACGCCGTCCCCGTGCGCGGTCGCGGCGATCGCCCGGATGTCGGAGGCCGGCCGGCCGCTGATGCGGATCGCCTCGGCGATCGCCTCGGCCGTTGCGGTCCACAACTCGTCCATGTCGCGCTCGACATGGCGGGGCCGGGGGATCGATTGCGAGACCCGCCGGCGCGCAACGGCGATCGGCGTCCCGTCAATGTCGAAGAGCGCGGCCTTGGTGACGGTCAGGCCGCTGTCGATGCCGAGGATGCTTGGCATGGGCAAACTCCGGGCGGACGCCAGGGTCCGCTTCTATCTCTCGTCCTGCGGCGACCCGGTTCGGGGGCGCGAGGATTGATTTCACTTGCAGCGGCGCCGTTCCGCAGTCCGCCCGTCATGGGCGGGCCGCACCGGATCCGGCAACCACGACGTTGACGCCCTTCGACTGCAGCCGGTCCAGATGCTCGACCGGCGTATCCTCGTCGACGATGACGGCGTCGAACTCCGAAAGGGCGGCGAAGGCGTGCAGGGCGCGGCGCTCGAACTTGGTGTGGTCGGCGACCAGGATCCGCCTTGCGGCGCATTCGAACATCGCCCGCTTGGTCTCCACCATCTCCGCCGACTGGTGGAAGGCGATGTCGTCGGTGATGGCGGACATAGACATGAACGCGATGTCGGCCCGCAGCCGGCGGATCTCGTGGACCGTCATGTGGCCCATGAACGCGTTGCACCAGTTGTAGAACTGACCGCCGAGGCCGAGCAGCGTCAGGTCGCGCACGCCTCTCAGCGCGTTCATGACGTTCAGGGAATTGGTGATCGCCGTCAGCGGCACCTTGGCCGGCAGGTGGACCGTCATCTGCAGCACCGTCGTCGAATCGTCGAGAAAGATCGACTGGCCGGGTTCGACGAAGCGCATCGCCGCCTCGGCGAGGTGCTTCTTCTGCGTGGCCTGGCGGTTGGCGCGGTAGACGTCGCTGGACTCGATCAGGCTGGTCGGCGCCGCCGAGACGATGCCGCGCGCCTTGCGGAAGATGCCGCGGCTGACGAGGTCGTCGACATCGCGATGCGCCGTCATCAGGCTGATACCGAAGCGTTCGGTGAGATCCTCGATGCGTAGCGATCCCTCGGCCATGACCGTCTCGGCGATCAGCTGGCGGCGCACCAGTTGCCGGGCATGCCGGCTGTCGCTCGGCATCGGTTCCGATAGAAGCTGCTCGACATTCGCTTTCCTGGTCACGGTCGTTCCGCCATTCGTCTGGGACTGCAACCTGGCATCCAGGCCTTGCTCGAAGATCCGCATGCCGCCGGCTTTTGCAAGCCCCTCCGACAGGCCGAGGCACGGACCTGTCGCCGGCGATGAAAGAGGGGCGCCCGGCGGCGCCCCTCCGGGATGGCATCACTCCGACAGGACGAACGGAGCGGTGTACTTGTCGACGTTGTCCTTGGTGATCAGCAGGCAATCGAACAACTGCTTCTCGCTCTTGGCGCCGGTGGCACCCGTCTTGATGAAGCTGTCGGCCTGCTTGACGGCTTCCTCGGAGAAGACGGCAACCGGCTGGAGGACGGTGTACTGCAGTTCGCCGGCCTTGATCGCGGCCACGGCATCGGGCGAGCCGTCGAAGCCGCCGACCTTGATGCCGGAAAGCTTGCCGGCTTCCTTCAGCGCGGCGATCGCGCCGAGCGCCATTTCGTCGTTGCCGCTGATGACGCCGATGATGTCGGGGTTGGCCTGCAGCATGGACTGCATCTTGGCGTGGCCCTTGGTGCGGTCCCAGTCGGCGACTTCGCGGGCGGCCTTGACGAGATCCGGGTACTGGGTCAGCACGGTCTCGTAGCCGTTCGAGCGGGTGGCGGCGTTGTTGTCGGAGGGCGCGCCGAACAGCTCGACGTAGTTGCCTTCCTGGCCCACGCTCTCCACCCACTGGGTGGCGCCGAGGGCGGCACCCTGGGCGTTGTTGGAAACGAGCTGTGCCTTGGCGAGGCCTTCCTGGTTGATCTCGGCGTTGACGAGGAAGACGGGGATGCCGGCGGCGACGGCCTTCTTCACCGCACCGACGGAGCCGTCGGCGTTCGCCGGATCGAGGATGATCGCGACCGACTTGTTGGTGATCGCGGTGTCGATCAGGTTGCTCTCGGTGTTGGTGTCGCCCTTGTGCGCACTGACCGAGGCCGTGTAGCCCATCTTCTCGGCCGTCGCCTTGGCCACTTCGCCCTCGGTGTACCAGTAGGGGTTGGACGGATCGTTGACGATGATCGTCATCAGCCCTTCCGCCCAGGCGGTGCTGGCCAGCAGCGGAGCCGCAGCGACGGCGGCAAACAGGATACGCATTCCCTTCTTGAACATGTCTCTCTCCCTTTCAATCAGGATGGTGATGCCGGTCGCCCGGCGTTGCTTTCCGCAATCGGCTGGCCCTCAGGGCCGGGTGGGCCGTCGTGGACAAGTTGGTTGCTCCTTCCGGCCGGCCCCTAGCGGCGGCTGTACTGGATGCTGTTGAGGAGGACGGCGAGCACGATGACGGCCCCGGTGAAGACCGTCTGCCAGTAGGACGAGACGCCGATGATGACGAGGCCGTCGGACAGGAAGCCGATGACGAAGGCGCCGAGCATGGTGCCCTGGATCGTGCCGCGGCCGCCGGTGAGCGCCGCGCCGCCGATGACGACGGCGGCGATCGCCGTCAGCTCGTAGGTGGTGCCCGCGGTCGGGCCGGCCGAGGTCAGCTGCGAGGAGAGCACCAGGCCGGCGATGGCCGCGCAGATGCCGGAAAGGACGTAGACGGTGATCTTCACGCGCTTGACCGGAACGCCCGACAGCTCGGCGGCGCGTTCGTTGCCGCCCGACGCATAGAGCCAGCGGCCGAAGGCGGTGCGGTTCAGGACGACGGCGCAGATGATGGCGAGCGCTGCCAGCACCAGCACGCCGATCGGGATGCCGGCCAGGCGGTTGAAGCCCAGCCAGTCGAAGCCGGTGTTGCCGAGCTCGGGGCGGCCGCTGAGGTTGTTATAGGTCAGGCCGTTGGTCATCAGGAGCGCGACGCCGCGGGCGCAATAGAGGACGCCGAGGGTCGCGACGAAGGCGGGTACCCTGAGATAGGCGATCAGCACGCCGTTGACGGCGCCGACGAAGGCGCCGAGCGCGCAGGTCAGGACGACCACGGCCCAGACCGGCGGATAGAGGATCACGCCCAGCGGCTCCAGCTGCACGCCCTGCATCAGGAAGCCGGCGACGACGCCGGCGAGACCAAGCGTCGAGCCGACCGACAGGTCGATGCCGCCGTTGAGGATGACGAGCAGCATGCCGATCGCCAGCAACCCGAAGATCGCGACGTGCGAGGACATGATCAGGAAGTTCTCGACCGAAAGGTAGTAGGGCGACAGCAGCGAGAAGACCACGATGATCGCGATCAGCGCGAAAAAGGCGCGTCCTTCCAGGAGCAACTGGACGATGCTCGTCTTGCGCTTGGTGCCGTTCGAGACGGATTTCTTGTCGGTTGTGCTTGTGACTGACATGATCAGTGCTCCATGATTTCCGTCTAGTGAGCGACCACGGCCTCGCCCGAAGCGGCCATGATCTTCTCTTTCGTGACATTCGACCCGAACTCGGCGGAGATCCGTCCGCGGTGCATGACGATGATGCGGTGGGCGATGCTGAGGCATTCGCCGACCTCGGAGGTGGAATAGAGGACGGCGAGGCCCTGCCTGGCCCGTTCCGCCAGAAGCTTGAACACCTCGGCCTTGGCGCCGATGTCGATGCCGCGGCTGGGCTCGTCCAGCAGGATCACCTTCGGATTGGTGGCGAGCATCTTGCCGATGACCACCTTCTGCTGGTTGCCGCCGGAGAGCGATCCGATCGCAGCGCCGCCGCCGTCGGTCTTGATGTGCACCTTGCGGATCGCACCATCCACGAGCACGCCTTCGTTGCTGCGCGAGGTGAACAGGCCCCTGGTGAAGCTGCCGATGCTGGCGAGCGAGAGGTTGCGGCCGACCGTCATCGTCTGGACCAGGCCGTCGCGCTGGCGGTCTTCGGGGACCAGCACCAGGCCGAGCGCGATGCGGTCGGCGATGCTGAGGTGGGAGACGTCCTCGCCCTCGAGCAGCACCCGGCCGCTCGAGGCCTTGAGGCGACCGGCGACGCATTCGAGGAGTTCGGTGCGCCCCGCACCCATCAGTCCGTAGATGCAGACGATCTCGCCGGCCCTGACGTTCAGCGACAGGCGGTCGACGACCGCATAGTCGGCGCCTGCGGGATCGGGCACGGTGAGGCCCTCGACGGCGAGCGCGACGTCGCCCATCCGGTGGTCTTCCGGCGGCGAGCCGAGGTCGAAATTGTCGCCCACCATGTTGCGGACGATCCATTCGAGGTCGATGTCCTTGCGCCGGGCGAAGGCGGTCATGTTGCCGTCGCGCAGCACCACGGCATGGTTGGTGATCTGCAGGGCTTCTTCCAGGTGGTGGGAGATGTAGACGATCGACACGCCCTTGCTGTTGAGGTCGCGGATCACCTTGAAGAGCACCTCGACTTCCGTGGCGCTCAGCGCCGAGGTCGGCTCGTCCATGATCAGGATGCGCGAATTGACCGACAGTGCCCGGGCGATCTCGACGATCTGCTGCTGGCCGAGCCGCAGGTCCTCGACCAGCGTCAGCGGATCGATGTCCTCTTCGAGTTCCGCCATCAGCGCGCGGGTCTGGCGCTCCTCCTCGGCGAAGTCGACGCCGGTCGGCGTGGTGATCTCGCGCCCCATGAAGATGTTGTCGCGCACGTTCATGTTCGGCGCCAGGCTCAGTTCCTGGTGGATGATCGAGATGCCGCGGTCGCGGGCGTCCGAGGCGGACGAGAAGCTGACCGGCTGGCCGTCGAGGATGATCTCGCCGGAGGAGGGCTGGACGACGCCGGAGAGGATCTTCATCAGTGTCGACTTGCCGGCACCGTTCTCGCCGAAGAGCGTGGTGACCTGGCCGCGGTGGACGTCGAAATTGACGCCCTTCAGCGCGTGGACGCTGCCGTAGGACTTGGCGATGTTGCGGGCCGCGAGCACGACCTCGCGCGGATCGTCGACGGAGGGGGAAACCTGGCTCATGCTCATTTCACTTCCAGCTTCACCGGCGTGACCAGCCAGCTCTTCGGGTTGACGAGCTTGAAGACGCCCGTGACCTCCACGGTCTTGCCGGTGAGGTTCTCGACGTCGATGCCGGCCAGGACGGCCTTCTTCATCTCGTTGTTCAGGGCCGAGCCGGCGTCCTGGTACTCGATCTGGTTCTTGAACTGGCCGAACTCGATCGTGCCGGTCGCATCGCGCAGGTCCGTGCCGTTCACCGCCGGACCGGTCTGGACGCGAACGACCAGCTCGGCCGGAAGGCCGTCGATCGTCACGGTGTGATAGTTGGACTTGCGCTCGCCCACGGTCGCCGTGAACGACACGGGAATGACGGGGCCGATGCTGGTGGCCACGCCGTATTTCTCGCCGGCGGCGGTCTTGTCGGCGGCGATCGCGTTCGCAACCTCGACGGCCGGCGCGGCGCGCTCCTCGACATTGGCCTTCACCTTCGGGAATTCGTCGGCGCCATAGGTCGCCGCCGAAAAGCCCTGCTGGCGCACATCGTTCTCCGACCCGATCCGGACGACCGTCGTGTCGAGGGCGATGGCGCCCAGCACCACGACGGCGGCCGCGACGCTTGCGAGAAGCGTCGGCGAGAAGCGCGTCGGTTTGCGGGTGGTTGTCTCGGTCGATGTGCTCATTTCAGAAGACCTTCATTGGGGAATGCCGACGATCTGCCGCGCGCGGTCGATACCGAACCGGATGGGCGGATATCGGCCGCGGCGGCATGCAGGCCGGGCAATGTCAGGACAAGCGGCTGAGGGCAGCGCAAGCGACGCTGCTGCCGGCGGGGGCCCGGATGATGGCGATGGACATGGAACTGCCTCCTCCTGTGATTGCGGGCGCGTTGCTTCCTCCACTCGCCCGACAGTCGGCCGCGACGCGGCCTCCCGGTTCGGCAACAGGTGATATCGATATGATATCAATGCCGCCATCAATGTTAAAATCTACCGAGTCAAAGACCCGCCCCATATCAGGCGTCCTCTGTTGCTCCGATCCCGTCAGCGGCTCTTGCGGTGCAGCGAAATGTGCATCCGCAGCACGTATTTCCTGTCGCAGTCCCGTTCCGCATCCGCCCGACAGGGCGCTCTTCATATGCGGACGATGCATGCAACATATTGAAAGTACGTACCTATCGCCTCGTAACGCGTGCGTCTTGTCCTTCCCTGGTTCGCAGTCCCGTAGCCAGCCTGCTCCCGATCCGGCGCCGCGGCAGGGATTGCCTCTGCCGGAAACTGAGATCCATCTTATATGAAAAAAATTACGGCGCCAGCAAAATATTACGTTGATGGTGATATCTTTGTGATATAAGAAAGTGGCCGACGAAAATGTCGACATGCCTTCGGGCTCCGACCGAGGGAGGTGCGCGGGACGGGCGCATCGACGCTGAATGCGCCCTGCGCCTGCCGTCCGGCGGGCGAGCGGGCAGGGAGGACTTGACCATGAACCTGACGAGCGCCTGCGCGCCCTCATCCGATCCCTGCGCCGGGAGGGGGCTTCTCCATGGCTGAGGGCAGCCGGGTGATCATCGGGATCGATGCCGGGACATCGGTCATCAAGGCGGTCGCCTTCGAGACCGGCGGCAGGCAGCTCGCCGTGGCATCGGCCCGCAACAACTATTCCATGGCCGACGACGGTGCGGCCACGCAGTCGCTGGCCCAGACCTGGCAGGACTGCCTGACGGCGCTCCGCGGGCTCGGCGAGAAGGTTCCCGACCTGGCGCGGCGGACGGCCGCCATCGCCGTGACCGGCCAGGGCGACGGTACGTGGCTCGTCGGCGCCGGCAACGCGCCGGTGGGCGACGCCTGGCTGTGGCTGGACGCGCGCGCGGCGCCGACGGTGCGCACGCTCGCCGCGGGTCCCCTCAACCGCGCGCGTTTCGAGGCGACCGGCACCGGCCTCAACACCTGCCAGCAGGGCACGCAGCTGGCCCACATGGATCGCCACGCACCCGAACTCATCGGCCGCGCCGAGGTGGCGCTGCACTGCAAGGACTGGCTCTATCTCAACCTGACCGGCATCCGCGCCACAGATCCCTCCGAGGCGAGCTTCACCTTCGGCAATTTCCGCACGCGGCGCTACGACGACACCGTCATCGAGGCGCTCGGCCTTCGCCACCGGCGTTCGCTCCTGCCGGAGATCATCGACGGGACGGAGACGACGCATCCGCTGACGGCCGCCGCCGCGGAAGCCTCGGGGCTCCTCGCCGGAACGCCGGTGTGCCTCGGCTATGTCGACATGGTGATGACGGCTCTCGGCGCCGGCGTGCGCTCGGGCGGCGAGAACGCCGCCTGTTCGACGATCGGTTCGACCGGCGTGCACATGCGCGCCAAGGCGGTGGCGGACGTGCAGCTGAATGCCGAAGGCACAGGCTACGTCATCGCGCTGCCGATCCCGGGCATCGTCACCCAGGTGCAGACGAACATGAGCGCCACCATCAACATCGACTGGGTGCTGCAGCTCGCCGCCGACCTGATCTCGGAGGGCGGTCGCCCGACCAGCCTGTCCGATCTCATCCCGCGCATCGACGACTGGTTCGGCGCCAGCACCCCCGGATCGGTGCTCTACCACCCCTATATCTCCGAGGCCGGCGAGCGGGGCCCCTTCGTCAATGCCGATGCGCGGGCGGGTTTCATCGGCCTGTCCACCCGTCACCGCTTCGCCGATCTGGTGCGCGCCGTGGTCGAGGGCCTCGGGCTTGCGACCCGCGATTGCTATGCGGCGATGGGCGACATGCCGGGCGAACTGCGGCTGACCGGCGGGGCTGCGCGCTCGGCTGCCCTGCGCAGCGTGCTGTCGGCCTCCGTCAACGCGCCGCTCTGCGTCTCCGAGCGGGAAGAGGCGGGCGCGGCCGGCGTGGCGATGATGGCTGCCGTCGCCATCGGCGCCTACCGGTCGATGGACGATTGCATCGCCGAATGGGTGACGCCGCTCCTCGGACGTCCGGAGCCGCCGGATCCGGAGCAGGCAAACCGCATCGATCACCTCTACGGCGCCTACCGCCAGGCCCGGTCCGGACTGGTTCCGGTCTGGGACGCGCTGGCGGGACGGTAGCCATCGGGCCGTCGCCCGGAACGACACGGGGTGCCGGACGGCATCCGAAGGAGCAGAAAATGGCAGAGAACAACACTTTCGATCTGGTCGTCATCGGCGGCGGCATCAACGGCGCCGGGATCGCCCGCGACGCGGCCGGTCGCGGCCTGTCGGTCCTCCTCTGCGAAAAGGACGACCTGGCGGAGGGCACGTCGTCGCGCTCCGGCAAGCTCGTCCACGGCGGCCTGCGCTATCTCGAATACTACGAGTTCCGCCTCGTCCGCGAGGCGCTGATCGAGCGCGAGGTGCTGTTGAACTCGGCGAGCCACATCATCTGGCCGATGCGCTTCGTGTTGCCGCACAGTCCCAACGACCGCCCGGCCTGGCTGGTCCGGCTCGGCCTGTTCCTCTACGACCACCTCGGCGGCCGCAAGCGCCTGCCCGGCACCCGCACCCTCGATCTTGCACGCGATCCCGAAGGCGCGCCGATCCTCGACCAGTACACCAAGGGCTTCGAGTATTCGGACTGCTGGGTGGACGACGCCCGCCTGGTCGTGCTCAACGCGCTCGACGCCGCCGAGAAGGGGGCCACCGTGCTCACCCGCACGGCCTGTTTCAGCGCCAAGCGCGACGGCGGCGCCTGGACCGTGCAGCTGCGCGACCAGGCGACGGGCGAGGTCCGCACCGTCCGCGCGAAGGCCGTCGTCAATGCGGCCGGCCCCTGGGTCAACGACGTCGTCGGCCGCGTCGCCGGCTCCAACAGCCGTCGCAACGTCCGCCTCGTCAAGGGCAGCCACATCATCGTGCCGAAGTTCTGGAGCGGGCAGCAGGCCTATCTCGTCCAGAACCACGACAAGCGGGTGATCTTCATCAACCCCTACGAGGGCGACAAGGCGCTGATCGGCACCACCGACATCCCCTATGAGGGGCCGCCGGAAGAGGTGAGGGCCGACGAGGGCGAGATCGACTACCTGCTGTCCGCCATCAACCGCTACTTCAAGGAGAAGCTGCGCCGCTCCGACGTGCTCGAGAGCTTCTCCGGCGTCCGCCCGCTGTTCGACGACGGCAAGGGCAATCCCTCCGCCGTCACCCGCGACTACGTGTTCGATCTCGACGAGACCGGCGGCGCGCCGCTGCTCAACGTCTTCGGCGGCAAGATCACCACCTTCCGCAAGCTGTCCGAGCATGCGCTGCAGCGGCTGGCGAAGTTCTTCCCGCAGATGGGGGCGGACTGGACGGCGTCGGCGACGCTGCCGGGCGGCGAGATCCCCGACGCCGACTACGTGTCCTTCTCCGAGACGCTGCGCGAGCGCTATCCCTGGATGCCGCGCCGGTTGGTCCATCACTACGGCCGCCTCTACGGCGCGCGCACCGGCAAGGTGGTCGGCGGCGCGACGTCGCTTGCCGGGCTCGGCCGCCACTTCGGCGCCAGTCTCTACGAGGCCGAGGTCCGCTATCTGGTCGCCAACGAATGGGCGCGCCGGGCCGAGGACATCCTGGTCCGCCGCACCAAGGAAGGCCTGCACATGAGCGAGCAGCAGAAGGCCGATTTTGCGGCGTGGTTCGAGGCCGAGATCGCGCAGGCCGCCTAGGGCCCGCGCCCGACGCCCGCCCGCCGACCGACAGGAGAACCCCATGGCCTTGACGCTTTCGCTGAACACCAACCCGCTCGTCAACCGGTTCGCCGATCCCGACGACCTGATCGAGACGGTGGCGCGCGACCTCAGGCTGCGCGACCTGCAGCTGACGCACGAATTCATCAATCCGAGCTGGCCGGCACCGCTGATCCGCCGGCTGACGCGCCAGATGGATGCCGCCCTGCAGCGCACCGGCGTGCGGGTGACCTCGGGCATGACCGGCCCCTATGGCCGGCTCAACCATTTCGGCCATCCGGACCGCGACGTCCGCCGCTACTATGTCGACTGGTTCAAGACCTTCGCCGACATCACTGCCGACCTCGGCGGCACATCGGTCGGCACCCAGTTCGCCATCTTCACCTACAAGGACTTCGACGATCCCGCCCGGCGCGAGGAACTGATCAGGATCGCCATCGACTGCTGGGCGGAGGTCGCCGAACACGGCAAGGCGGCCGGGCTTTCCTATGTGTTCTGGGAGCCGATGAGCATCGGGCGCGAATTCGGCGAGACGATCGCCGCATGCCTGCGCCTGCAGGAGCGGCTGAGCGCGGCCGACATGGCGATCCCGATGTGGATGATGGCCGACATCGACCATGGCGACGTGACGTCCGCCGATCCCGACGACTTCGACCCCTATGCCTGGGCGCGCGCGGTGCCGAAGGTCTCGCCGATCATCCACATCAAGCAGAGCCTGATGGACAAGGGCGGGCATCGCCCGTTCACCGCGGAGTTCAATGCCAAGGGCCGCATCCAGCCGGAGCCGCTGCTGGCTGCCTTTGCAGAGGGCGGCGCCGTCGATAACGAGATCTGCCTGGAACTGTCGTTCAAGGAGCGCGAGCCGAACGACCGCCAGGTGATCGCGCAGATCGCCGAGAGCGTCGCGTTCTGGGCGCCGCACATCGATACCGGCGCGGCCGGGCTGAAGGTCTAGGCGGGCGCGCGCCGCCCGACAGACAACGCGCTTTTTCGGATGCGCCGTTGTTTTTTGATCGACGGGCGGGGCCGAACAATCCTATCAACCGCTTCGGCGAAGCGGTGCGAGGCCGGGCCCGGAGGGGCGTGGCAGAGCATGGATCTGAGCTTTGGTGGAGAAGGAAGTCGGTAGCGACCCATGACGGATGCAGACGAATCACTCGCCGTGCGCGCGGCCTGGCTGCACTACGTGGCCGGTATGACCCAGGCGGAGGTTGCCCGCCGGCTCGGCCTGCCGTCGGTGAAGACGCACCGGATGATCGCGCGCGCCGTGGCGGACGGGGTCGTGAAGGTGACGATCGATGGCGACATCATCGAATGCGTCGACCTGGAGATGAAGCTCGCCGAACGGTTCGGGCTCGCCACCTGCGAGGTGGCTCCCGATCTCGGCGAAGACGGCATTCCGCTCAGGGCGCTCGGCCAGGCCGGCGCCGGTTTCCTCAAGCGCGAGATCGAGCGCGGCGAGAACCGGGTGATCGGGCTCGGGCACGGGCGGACGCTGTCGGCGGCCGTGCACCACATGCAGCGGCTGAACGCGAAGGACCTGCATTTCGTCTCGCTGCTCGGCGGCCTGACGCGCAACTACACGGCCAATCCCTATGACGTGATGCACCGCATCGCCGAGAAGACCGGGACACAGGCCTATGTGATGCCGGTGCCGTTCTTTGCCAACACGGCCGACGATCGCGAGGTGCTGCTGGCGCAGCGCGGCGTCCGCGAGGTGTTCGAGATGGCCAACAACACCGACCTGAAATTCGTCGGCATGGGAACGGTCGATGCCGAGGCGCAGCTCGTCCAGTCGGGCATGATCGAGGCCCGCGAGATCGAGGAGATCGCCGCTGCCGGCGGCGTCGGCGAAATCCTCGGCTATTTCTTCGACGCCCGCGGCCGCATCCTCGATACCGCGCTGACGGCGCGCACGCTCGCCGCCTCCTTCCCGCGATCGAAGACGGACCGGCTGGTGGCGCTGGCCGGCGGGCTCGTCAAGGTCAAGGCGATCCGGGCCGTGCTCAACAGCCGCCGCCTGCATGGCCTGATCACGGACGAACGCACGGCCCGCGCCCTTCTCGAAACGGAATGAGAAACAACCCGGGCGGCGCCGCCGCCTCAACAAGGGACTTGATGATGACGACTGCACCGCAATTCTGGATCGGCACCAGCTGGAAGATGAACAAGACGCTCGCCGAGGCGCGGCTGTTCGCAGAGGGGCTGCGCGCCGCCGATGGCGCACGCGACCGGCGGATCCAGCGGTTCGTCATCCCTCCGTTCACCGCGGTGCGGGAAGTCAAGGCGATGCTCGCCGAGACGTCGGTGAAGGTCGGCGCGCAGAACATGCACTGGGCGGACCAGGGCGCCTGGACCGGCGAGGTGTCGCCGGTGATGCTCAAGGACTGCCATCTCGATATCGTCGAGCTCGGGCATTCCGAGCGCCGCGAGCATTTCGGCGAGACCGACGAGACGGTGGGGCTGAAGACCGAGGCCGCCGTCCGTCACGGGCTCGTTCCGCTGATCTGCATCGGCGAGACGCTGGAGGAGCGCGAGGGCGGCCGGGCCGCCGAGGTTCTCGCGCGGCAGGTGCGCGGCGCGCTGTCGAAGCTGTCGGCGGAGCAGAAGAAGGCCGAGATCCTGCTCGCCTACGAGCCCGTCTGGGCCATCGGCGAAAAGGGCATTCCGGCGACCTCGGACTATGCCGATGCCCGTCATGCGGAAATCATCGCCGTCGCCGAAGAGGTACTCGGCCGCAAGATCCCCTGCCTCTACGGCGGTTCGGTCAACCCGGGCAATTGCGAGGAACTGATCGCCTGCCCGCACATCGACGGTCTCTTCATCGGACGCTCCGCCTGGAATGTCGAAGGCTATCTCGACATTCTCGGCAAATGCGCCGCCAAACTCTAAGGAGAACATCATGAAGCTTGCAGTAGCCGGAGACAGCGCGGGCGAAGGCCTCGCCAAGGTCCTCGCCGACCACCTGAAGGACCGTTTCGAGGTGCACGAGGTCTCGCGCACGGATGCCGGTCCCGATGCCTTCTACGCCGACCTTTCCGATCGCGTGGCGACCGGGGTGATCGACGGTACCTACGACAAGGCCATCCTCGTCTGCGGCACCGGCATCGGCGTCTGCATTTCGGCCAACAAGGTCCCGGGCATTCGTGCGGCGCTCACCCACGACACCTATTCGGCGGAGCGGGCGGCGCTGTCCAACAACGCCCAGATCATCACCATGGGCGCCCGGGTGATCGGGCCCGAACTGGCCAAGGCGATCGCCGACGCCTTCCTCGCCCAGACCTTCGACGAGAAAGGGCGGTCGGCAGGCAATGTCGACGCCATCAACGCGGTCGACGCCAAGTACAACGCCCGTTGAGTGACGATCGGCGGTGCCGCGCCGGCATCGCCGGATCTTCATCGGAAATGACCGTTCCGGCGCTTGCCGGGCCGGTCAGGCGACGTTGGCCTTGGGGCCTTCGTCTTCCGCGGGCTCCGCGGCCTGCTCGCTACGGCCCTGGAAAAGGGCGGCGATCAGGTCCGACTGGGTGACGATGCCGACGACGCGGTTGCGCTCGTCCACGACCGGCATGTGATGGAGCCCCATGTCGGCCATCGGCGGCACCAGCTTGGCGATCATCGTCTCGGGCAGGGCCGACTGGACGCGCCGCGTCATGATGTCGGCGACGGTGCGCGGCGTCTTCGGGCGGCCGCCCAGAACCAGCCGGACCTTGTCGCCGAAGCCAAACCGCAGCTGCCCGTTTCGTCCGAGCGCCGAATTGTGCATGAAATCGGTCTGGGTGACGATGCCGACGAGCCCGTCCGCCTCGGTCACCACCGGCAGCGCCTTGATCCGGTGCTCGAGCAGCAGGCGCCAGGCCTCCCGCAACGAGGTGTGCGGCGCGACCACGGCCACGTCGCGCGACATGACCTCGCGGCAGGTGATTTCGCCCGAGCGGCGATGGTAGGCGCGGATCTGCGCCTGGTGCAGCAGCTCGTCGAGCACGTCGGAGCTGATGTCGACCACCTCGTCATACTGTGCCAGCACGGCCTGGAGATCTTCCGGTACGACGCCCAGCCGCTGCGTGGGCAGCGGATCGGCGGTCTGGTGCGGATTGGCCGGTGCCGCCGGAACCAGGTGCGGATAGCGCCGCCCCGTCGCGTTGTTGAAGGCGAAGGCGACGAGCAGGATCAGCGCGGAATTGATGCCGACCGGCGTCAGGATGAACCAGTATCCGGCCTCATGGACCGCCGGGCCGCCGAGAACGGCCGTCAATGCCACCGCACCGCTCGGCGGATGAAGGCAGCCCATCATCATCATTGTTGCAATGGCGATCGAGACGGCGACCGCTGCGGCGATGACCGGGTCGCCGATGGCGAGCGCGCAGCTCACGCCGATGAAGGCGGCGATCGCATTGCCGCCGAGAACCGACCAGGGCTGTGCGAGCGGGCTCGTCGGGGCGGCGAAGAGCAGGACCGCCGAGGCCCCCATTGGCGCGATCAGCAGCGGCAGGCTCGCATCGCCGGACCCGACGGCCATCGTGCTGACGAGGCCCGTTACGAGAATGCCGACGAACGCGCCGGCCGTCGATCGGATGCGTTCGTGCCGGCTGGTCGGCGCAATATCGGGGATCAGGCGCTTCAGGAAGGCACTGGCCTTGGACATGACTACTCGCGGGAAAGGCGCTGCGACAGGGATTTGGTCAATCGGATATCATTTGCCTATCCGATAGGCATGAAAAATTGATCCAAATTGTGCAGGAAGTTCGAAAAAATATGCAGCGCGGCGCGTCCGCGATGGTGCCGGCCTGCCATCGCTGCCCTCAGTTGAGGCGCAACCCCGTGGCGTCGTCGAAGATGTGGGTTCCCGCCGGGTTGCCGCGGACATGGATCCGTTCTCCGACCCTGATCTCGGCATCGCGCGGAAATTCGACGGTGAGCATCCGGCTTTCGCCGATCTCGACATAGCCGTAGGTCTGGCTTCCGAGCCGTTCGACGACGGCGAGGTCGCCGGTGAACCAGGCGTCCTCCGGCGGACAGCGGACGAGGTCCTCCGGGCGGATGCCGAGCGTCACGCCGGAGGCGGCGGCCGTGATGGCCGCGGGCAGGACGATCGGCCTGCCTGCCACCGACAGCCCGGTCCCGCTGCCGGCGGCGCCCGTGACCTTTGCGGGCAGGGTGTTCATCGTCGGGCTGCCGATGAAGCGCGCAACGAAGAGGCTGGCGGGCCGGTGATAGAGTTCCAGCGGTTTGCCGATCTGCTCGATCCGGCCGGCGTTGAGAACGACGATCCGGTCGGCCAGCGTCATCGCCTCGACCTGGTCGTGGGTGACGTAGACGGTCGTCGCCTTCATCCGGTTGTGGAGCTTGGCGATCTCCAGGCGCATCTCGACGCGCAGGGCGGCGTCGAGGTTGGAGAGCGGCTCGTCGAAGAGGAAGGCGGAGGGTTCGCGCACGATCGCCCGGCCCATCGCCACGCGCTGACGCTGGCCGCCGGAAAGCTGCGCCGGCCTGCGGTCGAGGAAGGGGGCGATCTTGAGGACGTCGGCTGCCTTCGATACCCGCTCGTCGATCACCTTTTCCCCGGTGCCGCGCATCTTCAGACCGAAGGCCATGTTCTCGCGCACGCTCATGTGCGGATAGAGCGCGTAGTCCTGGAACACCATGGCGATGTCGCGCTCGGAGGGCGGGAGCGCGTTCACCACCTTGCCGCCGATGTCGAGCATGCCGCCGGAGATCTCCTCCAGTCCGGCGATCATGCGCAGAAGCGTCGATTTTCCGCAGCCGGAGGGGCCGACAAGAACCAGGAACTCACCGCTTTCGATATCGATGTCGATGTCGTGGATGACGGCAAGCGAGCCATAGGTCTTGCGGATCTTTCTCAGGGCGATTGCGGTCACGGTTTTCTCCTCCGGCAGGCGATGTTGGCCCTTGACCAACATTATCGATATCAATATCAATAATGATACAAACGTCGGTTGGCAACTCCGTGGAAGCTGCGATGTCCTATTTTTCGACGAGGCCGAGTGCCCGCATGAGCGTTGCGAAGCCCGCCAAATCGGCGGCCGCCTTCAACGCGCTGAAGCGCGACATCATGCTCGGCGTCCTGCCGGCAGGTGCCGCGCTCACCGAGCTCGAGCTCGCCGCCCATTTCGGCTGCAGCCAGGGCACCGTCCGCGAGGCGCTGCTGCAATTGCAGGAGGAGGGGCTCGTCCTGCGCCAGGGGCACAAGGGCACCCAGGTCTCCGAATGCACCGAGGACGAGGCGGTGGAGATGTTCCGCGTGCGCCGGCAGATCGAGTGCAACGGCATCCTGCGCGTGGTGCAGGCGCCGAGCCGGACGCTGATCGCCGACCTGAAGGCGTTGTTCGAAGAAATGCTGGACGCCGCGCGGCGGGACGACGAGCTGGAGCTCGCCTCCGCCGACCGCGATTTCCACCGCCGGATCTTCCAGGATGCGCGCCTGCCGGCGCTCGATCCGATCCTGCATCGCTGCCTCGTCCACAACCACCGCTTCAAGATCTCCCGCAGCACGCTGCCGCGCGATCTGGTCGCAACGGCCCAGCGCCACGCCGTCATCATCGAGGCGATCGAAAGCCGCGACCCGGCGCGCGCCGACGCGGCCCTCCGCCACCACATCGCGACGATCGTCGATCTCGGTCCGAGCGTCTTTCCGGATTTCGTCCAATGACCGCCTTCGATCCCACGCTCTCGCCGGAGATGGCAGCACTGATGGAGCGCATGGCATCGGCCGGCCCGCAGCCGGACCCGACGCTGTTGCCGCCGGCGGAGGGCCGGGCGCTTTCGGAGGAGAACAATCGCCGCTGGAACCGCGAGCTGCCGCCGATGGCGTTGGCGACGGACTGCCGCGTCGAAGCGAACGCCGCATTGGGGTCGGTCGCCTGCAGGATGCGGGTACTGGTGCCGGAGGGTGCCGCCGCCGGCGCCATCCTCTACGTCCATGGCGGCGGCTTTGCCTTCTGCAGTCCGGAGACGCACGAGCGCTGCGCCCGCCTGCTGGCGATTGCGGCCGGCATGCCGGTGCTCGTGCCCGACTACCGGCTGGCGCCCGAGAACCCCTATCCGGCCGGCCTGACGGATGTCGTGGCCTGCCTGCGCGCAGCGTTTGCGGCAACGAAGGCGGCCGGCGTCGTTGCGGGACCGCTGATCGTCGCCGGCGATTCCGCCGGCGCCAACCTGGCGCTCGCCGCACTGCTGCACGAGCAGCGGCAGACCGTTCCGACCGCGGTCGCCGGCGCGCTGCTGTTCTACGGCAATTATGCGCTGGATTTCTCGACGCCATCCTATCTGGCCTTCGAGAACGGCCCCGGGCTGACGCGGGCGCGGATGCAGCGCTACTGGGCCTGGTATCCGGCGGCCGGAGCCGATCTCTCCGGCGACCCGCTCGCCTGTCCGCTGGCCGCCGACGACGGGGCGCTCATGGCCCTGCCGCCGCTGCATCTGATGGCGGGCGGGGTCGATCCGCTCCTGTCCGATACACTGAATTTGCACCAGCGTCTGCAGGCGCTCGGGCGGAAGGAGACCGTCACGGTCGTTCCGGGCGTGGTGCACGGGTTCCTGCAATACACGATCGATCTCGCAGCGGCGCGGGAGGCACTTGCCGCTGCCGGGATCGCAGCAAGGACGATGGCTGCAGCAACGGCCTAGCCGGCCAAGAATTCAAAGGAGGAGACGACAATGAACTTCAGGAAATTCAGCATGGGCGTTGCACTTGCGGCAACGCTTCTGGCATCCACGGCGTCCGCCGAGACGGTCCGTTTCTGGTATCATTTCGACAATCCGGAAAACCCGATGGCGGACCTCGTCGCCAAGTTCGAGGCGGCCAATCCCGGCATCACGATCGAGGCGGAGAACGTGCCGTGGAACAGCTACTACGACACGCTCTACACCTCGCTTGTCGGCGGCAACGCGCCGGATGCGGCAATGGTGAAGCTGTTTGCCCAGCCGCGCCTGACCGAGATGGGCGCGCTCGAGCCACTCGGTGACAGGATCGACGCCTGGCCCGGCAAGGCCGATCTGCTCGACAACCTGCTCGAGCTGAACAAGGGCGCGGACGGGCAGCAATACTACCTGCCGATCCAGTACGTCGTCCTCTACCTCTACTACCGCGCCGACCTGTTCGAGCAGGCCGGCCTGCAGCCGCCGAAGACCTGCGAGGAGTTCCGCGACGCGGCGATCAAGCTGACCAAGGCGCCGGAGACCTACGGCTTCGGCCTGCGCGGCGGCAAGGGCGGCTGGGACCAGTGGGGCGCCTTCGTGCTGTCGCAGGGCGGCGAGCTGAAGCCCGGCGGCCTGACCAATGAGAAGGCGGTGGCGGCCAACCAGTGGCTGATCGACCTGTTCCAGAAGGACAAGGTCATCCCGCCGTCGGCACCGAACGACGGCTTCCAGGAAATCACCGGCGCCTTCAAGGCCGGCACGACGGCGATGACGATCCATCACATCGGCTCGTCGAACGACATGGTCAAGGCGCTCGGCGACAAGGTGTCGGCGGTGCCGGTCCCCGAATGCGGCGGCAACCGCTGGACCTCCTATGGCGACGAGTCGCTGGCGATCTTCTCCTCCTCCGAGGTGAAGGATGCGGCCTGGAAGTGGATCTCGTTCCTCGCCGAGGGGGAGAACAACGTCGCCTTCAACAAGGCGACCGGCCAGATGACCGTGACCAAGAGCGGCTCGGAAAACTGGAACCTGCATGAACGCCGCTTCGTCGACGCGACGGTCGATTCGCTGCCCTTCGCCCATGTGCTGCCGCAGACGCCGGCGACGTCCGAGTTCGTCAACACCGCATGGCAGGCGGCCATGCAGCAGGCGCTGACGGGGCAGATCACGTCCAAGCAGATGATGGAGCAGCTGGAAGGGCTCTTCGCGCAGTAGCAAGCCCGACCTCGTCCCCCACCTGCAGCGTCAGGGCGGGTGGGGGATCATCCCAGCCCGAAAAGGCAAGGAACTGAAATCCGATGACCGTGATCACCTCGTCCGCCGCAGCCGACCCCGCCATCCCGACGCCCTGGAGCACGCGGCTGATGCCCTACATGCTGCTCGCGCCGGCGGTGCTGGTGACGGTGTTCATCGTCTTCATGCCGATGGTGCAGGCGGTCTGGACCAGCTTCTACGACCTCATCCTGTGGAAGCCGAATGCCAGCCGTTTCGTCGGCTTCGGCAACTATGTGAAGCTCTTCGCCGACCCGGTCTTCTGGACCGCGCTGTGGAACACGGTGATCTGGATCGGCCTGACGGTGCCGCTGCAGATGGGGCTCGGCCTCATCACCGCCCTTCTGCTGAACCGCGAATTTCCCTGGCGCGGTCTTGCGCGCGCCCTCATCATCATCCCCTGGGCGCTGCCGAGCGTCGTGATCGCGCTGATGTGGCGCTGGATCTACGACCCGAACACCGGCGTGCTCAACGACATCCTGATCTATCTCTCGATCGTGCGGAGCGCGGTGCCGTGGCTCGCCGATCCGAACCTTGCGCTCTATGCCGTCATCGCCACGCTGACCTGGCAGGGCTTTCCGTTCTTCGCGGTGATGATCCTCGCCGGCCTGCAGGGCATTCCGAAGAGCCAGTACGAGGCCGCCTCGATCGACGGCGCCACCGCCTGGCGCCAATTCGTGCACATCACCCTGCCGGGGATCGCGCCCGTGCTGGCGACGGCCGGCCTGCTGCGCGTCATCTGGGTGGCCAATTCGATGGACGTGATCTTCGTGATGACCGGCGGCGGGCCGGGCTATGCGACCCACACGCTGCCGCTCTACGCCTTCGTGCGCGCACGGCAGAACCTCGACTTCGGCTACGGCACCGCGATCGCCGTGACCTTCACCATTCTGCTCGGCGCGATCGTCGCCGTCTATCTGGCCCGTACTATGCGCGAGGTTGAGCGATGAACAGACCGAGCACCGCACGCCGCATCCTGACGACCGACCTTCCGGTTCTCTTCATCGTGCTCTTCGCGATGGCGCCGTTCGCCTGGATGGTCCTGACCTCTCTGACGCCGACCGCAGCACTGAACGCGACCGGCGTCTCCCTCTCGCCGGCCGGCTGGAGCCTCGACAACTACGTCCGCCTGCTCGAGCAGACGTCCTTCCTCGGCAACATGATGGATAGCCTCATCATCGCCGGCGGCACGGTCGTGCTCGGGCTGGCGGTCGCGGTCACCGCGGCTTACGCCTTCTCGCGCTTCCGCTTCGCCGGGCGCAAGCTGCTGATGCTGCAGTTCCTGCTGATCAACATGTTCCCGGTCGTACTCCTGATCCTGCCGCTGTTCGTGCTGATGAAGAACGCCGGCATTCTCGACACGCATTTCGGGCTCATCCTCGCGAACGCCACGGTGGCGATCCCGTTTGCGGTGTGGATGCTGACGAGCTATATCGGCGCCATCCCGAAGAGCCTCGACGAGGCGGCGATGATCGACGGCTGCTCGCGGCTCAAGGCGCTGTGGCGCGTCGTCCTGCCGCTGACCATGCCCGGCATCATCTCCACCGGCATCTACATCTTCATCACCGCCTGGAACGAATATCTCTACGCGCTGACGCTCGGCGGGCGGAACGTCCGTCCCGTCACCGTCGCCATCCAGACGCTGATCGGCGAATACCAGATCGAGTGGGGCCTGCTTGCCGCCGGCGCCGTCGTCGGCGCCATGCCCGCCACCATCCTGTTCCTTCTCGTCCAGCGCCGCCTGATCGGCGGGCTCACGCAGGGTGCGGTGAAGGGCTGAATTTCAAGAAGAGGACTGACCATGAACCCCGTCGGGTTGATATCCATGCAATATGCGCGGCCCTTCACGGCCGAGCACTTC
Source organism: Hyphomicrobiales bacterium (assembly GCA_900469965.1). Taxonomy (GTDB): domain Bacteria; phylum Pseudomonadota; class Alphaproteobacteria; order Rhizobiales; family Rhizobiaceae; genus Mycoplana. The sequence continues at coordinate 415,052 of UBZP01000017.1, forward strand.
CCGCTGTTTTCGCGGATGCGCGAGCTCGGCTACGACTTCGTGGAACTGCTGGTGCCCGAGCCGGGCGAGCTGGATCTCGAGGACACGCGCAAGGCGCTCGACGATGCAGGGCTCGCCGTGGTGCTCGCCGCGCGCGTCAACCTGCAGCGCAACCTCTCCTCCGACGATCCGGTCGCCCACCGTGCCGGCATCGACTACCTGAAATACGCATCCGATTGCGCCGCGGCCCTCGGCTGCACGATCGTCGGCGGGCCGCTGACCGGCAATCCGCTCGTCTTTGCCGGCCGGCCGCCGCAGCCGGTTTCGGAAGAGGAGCGCCTCGCCAGGAAGGCGCGCTGCGTCGCCGGGCTGAAGGAAGCGGGCGATCATGCGCAGAAACTCGGCGTGGTGCTGGCCGTCGAGCCGCTGAACCGCTTCGAGAGCGACGTGCTGTGCACCACGCAGCAGGCGATCGAGCTCCTGGACGCGGTCGACCACCCCGCCGTCCAGCTGATGCTCGACACCTTCCACATGCACATGGAGGAAGCCTCGATCGCCGAGGCGATCCGGCTCGGCGGCAGGCGCGTCGTCCATTTCCAGGCGAACGAGAACCATCGCGGCTTTCCGGGCACCGGCGCCACCGACTGGGTCGACGTCTTCCGGGCGCTGCACGAGATCGGCTACGAGGGCCCGGTCTCGCTCGAGCCGTTCCGCCGCAACGACGACCGCTTCGGCGTTCCCTTCGCGCAGTGGCGTCCGCCGCACGAAGACGAAAGCGAACGGCTCGCGGCCTCTGCCGAATTCATCAAGTCCCACATCACATTGACGGAATATCGCCGATGACACTGAAGATTGGTTGGATCGGGTGCGGCATCCACGCCACCCAGATGCTCTTGCCCCAGCTCGTTCGCCACGACGTCGAACTCGTCGCGCTCTGCGACATCGACGCCAAGCGCCTTGCCTCGGCCGGCCGCCAGTTCGGCGTCTCGAGGCTCACGAGCGACGCGGCGGAACTGATCGGCACCCGCGGCCTCGACGCCGTCGGCATGGCGGTCGGCCCCGACCAGCACCTCGCCTTCGGCAAGATGGCGCTGGAGCGCGGCCTGCCGGTGTTCATGGAGAAGCCGCCGTCGGGCAGCGCCGCCGGCGCCCGCGAGCTGCTTGCCGCATCCGAGCGGTCCGGCAAGCCGCTGCTCGTCGGCTTCATGAAGCGCTACTCCGCCGGCAACAAGATCGCCGCGAACATCCTGCGATCGGGCCGCTTCGGCGACGTGCTGGGCCTGACCGGCTACTACATGACGGCGCCCGGCTATTTCGTCGGCAACGTGGACTATACCGGCTTCTTCCTGCACCATTGCGTCCACTACATGGACCTCGTCTCCTTCCTCGTCTCGCCGGTGAGGAAGCTTTCGGCGCGCAAGGTGGAGAAGGAGCCGGGCAAGGTGCTGTTCCACATCAACTTCGATTTCGAATGCGGCGCGATCGGCACCATCGCCATGGGCACCATCCAGTCGCGCGGCGCGCCCGTGGAGCGCATCGAGCTGATGGGCGACCACCAGCGCATCGAGGTCGACAACGTCATCGAGGTCCGCTGGAACCGCAACCCGCCGTTCAAGGTCGACGATCCGCTGGCGACGCTCACAGACAGCGTCGACAGCCTGACCTGGAAGCCGAACTTCACCGCCGCTGCCAACGAGGACCCGAAGGGCTACTTCTCGCTGCTTGCCGACGTCATCCCGGCGCTCGGCGGCGCGGAGACCGCAGCCCCCACCATCGAGGACGGGGTCGTGGCGATGGAACGGCTGGAAACGCTCCGCCGCGAACTGGCTCTCTGAGCACGACAGGAAAGGCAGGCCATGAAGACCCCCGTCATCCAGTTCGGCACGAGCCGGTTCCTGCAGGCGCACGCCGACCTGTTTTTGTCCGAGGGAACGCCGGCGCTCGGGATCACGGTGGTGCAGACCTCCGGCGATCCGGCGAGGGCCGGGCGGCTTGCCGCACTCGCCGCGCCGGACGGCTATCCGGTGCGGATCCGCGGCCGCAAGGACGGCCGCGTGGTCGACGAGGAGCAGCGGGTCACTTCGGTCCGGCGCTGCCTGTCCATGACCGACCAGTATGAGGAGGTCCGGCGCGTCTTCGTGGAGGAGGCGGAATACGTCCTCTCCAACACCGGCGATTCCGGCTACGAGAGCAAGGCGGAGGACAGCCTCTCCGCCTTCTCGCCCGGGATGAGCTTTCCCGCCAAGCTCTATCTGCTCCTGGCTGCCCGCCACGCCGAAAACGGGCGTCCCCTGACGATCCTGCCGATGGAGCTGATTGCCGACAACGGCAAGGTGCTGCGGGGGCTGGTCCTGGAGATCGCGGCGGCCAACAACGCCACCGCCGGACTGATGCGTTACATCGCAGACGAGACGATCTGGGCGTCGAGCCTGGTCGACCGCATCGTGTCCGCGCCGATCGAGCCTGCGGGTGCCGTCGCCGAGCCCTATGCGCTCTGGGCGATCGAGCGGGCGCCGGGGCTGGTCGCTCCGACCGTCCACCCTGCGATCCAGCTCGTCGACGACCTGCGCGAGATCGAGACGCTGAAGCTGCACATCCTCAACCTCGGCCATACGGCGCTGGTGGACATGTGGATCCGGCAGGGTGCGCCGGCACAGGCGATCGTTCGCGAATTCATCGCCCGGCCGGACGTCAAGGCTGAGCTGGACGATCTCTATCAGAGCGAGGTCCTGCCGGCGTTCGCGGCGCTCGGTCGCCGCGACGCCGCGGCGGCCTATCTTGCGACCACCCTGGAGCGGTTTTCCAATCCCTTCCTCGACCACAAGCTCTCGGACATCGCCCAGAACCATGCCCAGAAGGTCGAGCGCCGGATCGTCGCCTTCGTCGATCTCGCCCGCGCGGGTGGCCACAAGGGCGATTTTCCGAGGCTCACGGCGATCGTCGATCGCGGCGGCGCCGCCTGAACGATCGACCGCCGGGGCTCCGCGTCGGCGCTCTGGGGCCTATCGCCAGCCGAGCGCCGGCGCCACGTGCTTCAGGATCGCCTCGATGACATGGGCGTTGTAGTCGACGCCCAGCTGGTTGGGGACGGTCAGAAGCAGGGTGTCGGCTTCGGCCACGGCCTCGTCCGCGGCCAGCTGTTCCACCAGCCGGTCGGGTTCGGCGGCATAGGACCGCCCGAAGATCGCGCGGGTGTTCTCGTCGATGAAGCCGATCGAATCCTGTTCCTTGCCGCTCTGGCCGAAATAGGCGCGGTCGCGGTCGTCGACGAGGGCGAAGATGCTGCGGCTGACGGAGACGCGCGGCGTGCGGGCATGGCCGGCCTCCTTCCAGGCGTCCCGGTAGGCGCGGATCTGGGCCGCCTGCTGGATGTGGAACGGCTCGCCGGTCTCGTCGTCCTTCAGGGTCGAGCTCTGCAGGTTCATGCCGAGCCTCGCGGCCCAGACGGCCGTCGCATTCGAGCCGGCGCCCCACCAGATGCGTTCGCGCAGGCCTTCCGAATAGGGTTCCAGACGCAGCAGGCCCGGCGGGTTGGGGAACATCGGGCGCGGGTTCGGCTTTGCGAAACCGTTGCCCTTCAGCGCCTCCAGCAGCACCTCGGCATGGCTGCGGCCCATGTCGGCGTCGGTCTTTCCCTCCTGCGGCTGGTAGCCGAAGTATTTCCAGCCGTCGATCACCTGCTCGGGCGAGCCGCGGCTGATGCCGAGCTGCAGGCGGCCGCCGGCGATCAGGTCGGCGGCGCCGGCGTCCTCGGCCATGTAGAGCGGATTCTCGTAGCGCATGTCGATGACGGCGGTGCCGATCTCGATGCTCTTCGTCTTCGCGCCGATGGCGGCCAGGAGCGGGAAGGGGGAGGCGAGCTGTCGGGCGAAATGGTGGACGCGGAAATAGGCGCCGTCGGCCCCCAGTTCCTCGGCCGCCACGGCGAGATCGATCGACTGCAGCAGCGCATCGCCCGCCGAACGGGTCTGCGACTGGGGAGAGGGGGCCCAGTGGCCGAAGGAGAGAAATCCGATTTTCTTCATGATGATGTCGCCCGATGCTGCCTCGTTTCGACCCTTGATGGCACAAGACGGAGCGGAGCGACAGGCGCGGAAACAAGAACGCTCTGTTCAGCGAGGCGAGCCTTTCGGTTGCGGCCTCGCCGGGATGGCACCCGCAGGAATCGGCGAAGAGCAGCCGCAGCGACCAAATTTCCCTAACGCGCAAGGCTGCGTGGGTGCGGGTGTTAACCATTTGTTAACCGTGAATCGCGTAGGTATCGAGAAGGAAAAATTAACGAAGATTTCCAACGTGTTAACAGATGCTCGCTCGATCCGCATCAAGGGCCGGTCCTTCCTGGCGCTGATGCTCTCGCCGGAACTGCCGCTGGACGAATGGCTGGCGCGCCTGGACGACCTCGCCGGCCGTTCGGCAGGCTTCTTCCTGGAGCGGCCGATCGTGCTCGACGTCGCCGAGCTCGACATCGACCGGCACCAGTTGAAGGGACTGCTGGACGAGCTTGCCCGGCGCAACGTTCGCGTCATGGGCATCGAGGGCGGGCGGCCGTCGCTGTTCGAGCCCGGCATGCCGCCTGCGATGCGTGGCGGACGTCCCGCCCCGGACATCGAGGTGCCGGCCGCCGAGCCCGTGGCCACGGCAGCCGAGACGGCGCCGGCAGTTCGCCGGGAGCCGCAGGCCGCGAAGGCCCTGTCGTCGATGATCGTGCGGGAGCCGGTGCGCTCCGGCCAGTCGATCATCTTTCCGGAAGGCGACGTGACGGTGATCGGATCCGTCGCCTCGGGGGCGGAGATCATCGCCGGCGGCTCGGTGCACATCTACGGCACGCTCAGGGGAAGGGCGCTGGCGGGATCGGTCGGCAATGCCGGCGCGCGGATCTTCTGCCGGCGGCTGGAGGCGGAGCTGCTGGCGATCGACGGCGTCTACAAGACCGCCGAGGACATGGCGCCGGACCTGCGCGGCCAGGCGGTGCAGCTGTGGCTCGAAAACGATTCGATCAAGGCGGAAAGACTAAACTGAGCCGGCTGCCGGCCAGCAACAGGAGCGGGAAGATGGCAAAAGTAGTCGTGGTGACATCGGGCAAGGGCGGCGTCGGAAAGACGACTTCGAGCGCCGCTCTCGGGGCGGCGCTGGCCCAGCGCAACGAGAAGACCGTCGTCGTCGACTTCGACGTCGGCCTGCGCAATCTCGACCTCGTCATGGGCGCCGAGCGCCGGGTCGTCTACGACCTCGTCAACGTCATCCAGGGCGATGCCAAGCTGACGCAGGCGGTGATCCGCGACAAGCGCCTCGATACGCTGTATCTGCTGCCGGCCTCGCAGACCCGCGACAAGGACAGCCTGACGCCCGAGGGTGTCGAGCGGGTCATGAACGAGCTGAAGGAACAGTTCGACTGGATCATCTGCGACAGCCCGGCCGGCATCGAGCGCGGCGCCACGCTCGCCATGCGCCACGCCGACGTCGCCGTCGTCGTGACCAACCCGGAAGTCTCGTCGGTGCGCGATTCCGACCGCATCATCGGCCTCCTGGACGCCAAGACCGAGAAGGCCGAGCGCGGCGAGCGGATGGAGAAGCACCTGCTGCTCACCCGCTACGACCCGGCCCGCGCCGAGCGCGGCGACATGCTGAAGGTCGACGACGTGCTCGAGATCCTGTCGATCCCGCTGCTCGGCATCGTTCCCGAAAGCATGGACGTGCTGAAGGCCTCGAACATCGGCGCCCCGGTCACCCTCGCCGACAGCCGGTCGGCCCCGGCGCTCGCCTATCTCGACGCCGCCCGGCGGCTTGCGGGGGAAACCGTACCGATGACCATTCCGGGCGAGAAGCGCGGCATCTTCGGCAAGATTTTCGGACGGAGGGCAGCATGAGCATTTTCAGCCTCTTCCGCAAGCAGACCTCCGCCCCGGTGGCACGGGAGCGTCTGCAGGTGCTTCTGGCGCACGAACGGGCGTCGGTCGGCCAGTCGGACCTCGTCGCCATCCTCCGCGAGGAGATCCTCGCCGTCATCGCCAAGCACGTCGAGATCGACGACGAGCGGGTGAGCGTGAAGATGGAGCGCGGCGAGCACGTCACCACGCTCGAGGTCGACATCGAGATCCCGGTCACCGTGACCATCCGCGCCGCCTGAGCGCAGCGCAACGATCCGCGAGGTCAGCCTCGCGGATCGGCAAGGACTATCGGACACACTCCATCGGCCGGTAGGCGGCGACACCCATCCGACGTGGTCGTCTTGCCGACGGATCCGGCCCATGGGCTCCTTGCGGGTTCATCGGGGTGCGCATCGCGCACCGGTGATCGCGGCGGTCCCCTTCGTCGTGTGGCGCTTGCATGCCGACAGGAACTGACAAGGCGTTCGCCTTGTTGTAAAACCATCGAGGATTGAACCGGGCGGGCAGCATGATCCCGCGCCGCGGCAGCGGATAGCCGGTGTGCCGTGGACGGCATGAGCCTGTCGCATTGCACGGCGATGCCGTAGCCTGCCTTTCCGTTGCAGTCTGCATCTGGGCGGCATGGCATTCCGCCGGGCGCATCGGGTTCATGGTGGGGGAGGTTCATTGTCCAAGATCAGCGAGACGAGCACCCTGACCCAGGCGACCTGTCCCACCGAGGCGGTGATCCGCGTGGAGCGCTACGCCGCGACGTCCCGCATCCTTCACTGGATCGTGGCGGTGCTGGTGCTGGCGATCTGGCCGCTCGGCTTCTTCATCAAATTCACGAAGAAAGAGGTGACGCTCGACTTCTACATGGTCCACGAGAGCCTCGGGTTCCTGGTGCTGTGGATCATGCTGGTGCGGGTCGGCAACAAGCTGCTGGTGAGGGCGCCGCAGCCGGAGGGGCCGGCGATCGAGCGCCTGGTGGCCTCGGTCGTCCACGGCCTGCTCTATCTCTTCCTGATCATCATGCCGGTCAGCGGCTTTCTCGCCACGAACGCGCACGGATTTCCGCTTCTCTGGTTCGGCCTCGTTCCGATCTGGAGCCCGGTGGGCAAGGCGCCCGACATTGCCTGGACGCTTTCGGCGATCCATGCCTGGAGCGCATGGATCCTTCTGACGCTTTTCGCGTTGCATATCGGCGGCGTCCTGTTTCATCATGTGATCAGACGCGACAACACCCTATACCGGATGCTCTAGGGAGCGCGATGTTCAAGTTGGAGATGAGCGATGCGACCTGGTCGCGACTGCTGGTCCTTCGGCAGGGCGCGGGCGAAGGCGTGCCGACAGAGGCGGCCTATCGCCTCTACGCGCCGATTGCCGGGGCAACCGGTCGATTCGTGATCGCGCAGGTGGGCCAGTCGCTCGACGGGCGCATCGCGACGCCCACGGGCGATGCCCGCGACGTCTCCGGCCAGGACGGGCTCGCCCATCTGCATCGATGTCGGGCGCTGGTGGATGCCGTGATCGTCGGCATCGGCACCGTCAGAGCCGACGATCCGAGGCTGTCGGTGAGGATGGTCAAGGGCGCATCGCCGGTCCGCGTGATCGTCGACTGCCATGCGGAACTGGACGGCAGCGAGAGCCTGTTCCATGACGGCGGGGCGCCCGTGATCGTGTTCAGAAGCGCGCGCGCCAAGGGCATCGTCCTGCCGGGGGCGGAGGTCATCAGCCTCGAGCCCAAGGCCTGCGGCCTCGACCCGCACGACATCCTCGACGCCCTGGCGCAGCGCAACCTCGATCGCGTGCTGGTCGAGGGTGGCGCCCGCACGATCGCGCGCTTCATCGCGGCAGGCCTCGTCGATCGGCTGCATGTGGCCATATCCCCGATCATCATCGGCTCCGGTCCGAGCGGCATTGCCCTCTCGCCGATCGAGAGCCTGGCCGGGGCCTACCGCCCCGTCACCGAGGTCTACGATCTCGGAAGCGACATCCTGTTCGACTGCGCGCTGCGGCCGCAACGGGCCTCAGGCCGGCAGGGCCAGGAGATCCGCGTGGCCAACGAGGCCTGAACCGCCGGGCGTGCCGATGGCCCCCAGCCGGTATTCCAGCCAGCCGTCGACCGTCGCCTCAGGCAGGTCCGAGATTTCGAGAAGCGGCCGGCGCAGGCCCTCCAGCAGCTGCGCCTGCAGTTCGGCGCTCTCCGCATCCAGGTGCCACGGGCTGTCCTCGACCCGCACCGTGAACCCACGCGCGGCAAGATGGCGCGCGAGGCAGACGGCCGCGTCGGGACCGAGCGCCGGGCCGAACCCCTTGTCCGTGTGCTGGTGGCTGTTGAACAGCGCCACCATCTGCGCATCGAGCGGATGCGACGGCGTCCAGCGCATCGTCCCGTCATAGTTCAGCGCCGCATAGAGACCGCAGCGCGCCGAGGCGAGCCGGTCGGCGAGCGCGGCGCAGAAGGGCTCGGAGCACAGGTCGAACAGGGCCGAAGCGGTGACGACGCCCACGCCCTCCAGCGGCAGGGCGTCGATGTCGTTGAGGTCGTGCCGGCGAAACGTCACCCCGGCATCCCGGCCGATCCGGCGCGCGGCCTCGTCGAGCAGCAGCGGATCGTTGTCCAGCATCAGCCAGCGCGCGCCGGCGGGCAGCCGGCCGGCGAGGCTGCGCCAGGTGGACCCGGTGCCGCAGCCGATGTCGAGAACGAGGGGATCGGGCAGGCCGCGGACATAGCTTGCGAGCGCGTCCAGCAGCCCGCCGTGACGGGCGCGGCGATCGGCGGGTTCGCGCAGCGCCAGCCAGGTCTTGTCGAAGCCGCTCATCGCAGCGCCTCCAATGCTTGTGCGATGATCCCCACGGTCACCTCCCAGCCGGGCAGTGACGCCCCGGCGCGCCTTGCGGCGGCGGCCTTTGTCCGGCGCAGGCTCTTGTCCGCGACCAGGCTCCGCAGCGCGCGGGCGAAGGCGCGCACGTCGTCGACCGGCACCAGCATGCCGGCGTCCTCCGGCACGACCTCGGGAACGGCGCCCGCCCGGCAGGCGACGATCGGCAGTCCTTGCGAAAGGGCTTCGGCGAAGACCATGCCATACCCTTCGAAGCGGCTCGCAAGCGCGAAGACATCGGCGTCCGCCAGCAGCGCGCGGGTGTCCTCGCTTTCGCCGGCAAGCGATATCCGTTCCGCAAGGCCGAGTCTTTCCACCTGCTTTTCCAGAGCGGCGGCGGTTTGCGGATCGAGCCCGTGACTGCCGACGATCGTCGCCCGCCACGGCAGATCTTCGATCTCCTTCAGGGCGGCGACGAGCACGTCGTGCCCCTTGCGCGGGGTGAGCGTGCCGATGGAGAGGATATGCGCCGGGTCGCCCTCGCAGGTGGCCATCCGGGCCGGATCGGTGCCCGGGACGGCGACCACAAGCCGGTCGGGGCGGACATCGTAGTGTGCGGCGAGCGCGCGCGCGGTCATGGCCGACGTGACGATGACGCGTCTGGCGAAGGACAGCGCGCGGCGCTCGCTGTCCTCGAACCGGCGCTGCTGGCCGGTGTCGAGCCCGGTCTCGAGCGCCAGCGGATGATGGACGAGCGCAACGATGCGCAGGCGCCGGGCTTCCCGCTCCGCCCACCGGTCCAACACGCCGAAGGCCAGGCCGTCGACCACGAGCAGCCCGCCGTCGGGCAGTTGCGACAGCCGGCGCTCGGCCTCCTCCTTGACCTCCGGCGTGGGAAAGGGAAAGCCTTCGCCGAGCGGCAGGCACGCGACCGACCAGTTGCGGTCGGCAAGCCCGGCGATGACCCGGCGATCATAGGCATAGCCGCCGGTGTTCAGGGCCAGGTCGCCGGGAAAGGCGAAGGTGACATGACGGCTCAAAGGTCGGCCTCGTACCAGCCGCGGGCGGCATGCGATTCGTGAAGGGTCACCTTCAGCCGGCAGATCCGGTGGCTGCCCGGACCGAGCTTCTTCTCCGCTACGGCAGCCGCGAGCGCGTCGAAGATATGCTTGGCGATGACTTCCGTCGTCGTGACCTTGCCGGCGAAGACCGGGAGCGTGTCGAGGTTCTGATAGTTCAGCGGCTGCAGCACCTCGCCCAACACCGTCGTCGCCGCCCCGATATCGACCGCCAATCCGTCCTCGTCGAGATCGCGCGTGAAGAAGGCGGCGTCGACCACGAAGGTGGCACCGTGCATGCCCTGGGCGGGACCGAAGACCGGGCGGGGAAGGCTGTGGGCGATCATGATGTGATCGCGGACTTCTACGGCGAACATTCTCTTCCTACTCCGTGTAGCGGATACGATGGCAAAGGGTTTCGGCATCGGCAAGGATCGCCGGATAGGCGGCGGCGAGGTCGGCGAAGCGGGTCTCGCCGGAAATCAGCCTGTCGAGGCGGTCGTCGCACAAAAGCTCCAGCGCCTTTTCGAGCCGTCGGGCATGGGGCCAGCGCGCCCGCCGCGCCGGCGGCAGCGAACCGACCTGGGAACTGGCGATGGTCAGCCTGCGGGCGTGAAAGGCGCCGCCGAGCGGCAGGCTGACGGAGCGGTCGCCATACCAGCTCGCCTCGACGATGCGGGCTTCCTGTCCAGCGAGTTCGATGGCTCTCGACAGCGCTTCGGCCGAGCCGGAGGCGTTGACGAGCACGTCGAACGGGCCCGCCGCCGTCTCCCCGGTCGCAAAGCCGAGGCCGAGTGCTGTCGCCAGCGTCCGCCGGGCCGGATTGCGGTCGATCAGCAGGACGTCGGTGCCGATGATCCCCGCGGCGAGATGGGCGACAAGGGCGCCGACGACGCCGGCCCCGAACACGGCGACCCGGTCCCCCGGCAGGATATCGGCGTCCCAGACGATGTTCAGCGCGGTCTCCATGTTCGCCGCCAGCACGGCGCGTGCAGGGGGCAGTCCCTCGGGCAGCGGCGTCACCGCGTCCGCGGCGACGGTGAAGACATCCTGATGCGGGTGGAGGCAGAACACCGTGCGGCCGGCAAGCGATGGGTGGCCCTGCTCGACCCGGCCCACGGCCGAATAGCCGTATTTCACCGGAAACGGAAAATCCCCGCCCATATGGGGGCCACGCATGCGCTCGAACTCGCTCACCGGGACGCGGCCGTGGAAGACGAGGTTCTCCGTGCCGCGGCTGATGCCGCTGAACAGCATGCGCACCCGCACCCGGCCATCCCCCGGCGGAGGCAGCGGCTGCTCGCGGATCTCGCAAATGCCGGCCGCCGGAATCCACAGGGCACGGGCGCTGGCGGCGCCTGCCATTCCGGCTGTGCCGGTGTCCGGTTTCATGCGTCTCTCCCTGGCCAGCGGTGCGGCGAGCTCATCATCTCGCGGGATGCGGAGCCCGGGTCAAGATGCGCCGAAACTGCGGGGCGTGCCAATAGGTCTGTCTCGCCCGTTCTTTCGGTTTCAGGCTGAACGGGCAATGCCGCAAGCAGCGCGCTTGCGTAGAGGCACAATTTTCTTGTCATTCGATAGGCGTGATTGCCAAGGTAACGGTCTTCGCCAATAGTCCGGTGGAGATCGCTGCGCGTTCCGATGGAGGCATCGAGGTTGCGAGCCGCATTCCCCCGACGGGTGAGGTGAGGGTCGAGAAAGCCGTCTGTCCAACGACCAGGAAGGGAGAGAGCCGGTCACATGTTCGAAATCGCGATCCTTCTCGCAGCGGAGTAGGCGAAGATGCTGTTGGAGGAGACACCGGTCCTGCAGGGGCGCGTTGCGGAAGGTGCGCCGTCGCGAGCGCTGCGGGCCAATGCGCTGACCGTGCTCGGCTGTGTCTTCGCCGCTGCCGTCGCCGCCTATATGCTTGTCGCCTACCACCTGCCGCTCGGCGGTGGCGTCGTCATGGCAGCGGCGGTGCTGCTCCTGTTCATCTTCGCGCTCGTCCTCAGGGGCCTGCAGCATCACGGACACCAGCGCTTCGGCCTCGCCAACACCGTGACGGCGGTCCGGGCCGCATTGGTCAGCATCATCGCTGCGGCCGTGTTCTATCCGGGTGCAGCGCAGAACATCGCGGATGCGCCGTGGATCTTTGTGGCCCTCGTGCTCGTGGCGCTGGTGCTGGATGGCGTCGACGGGTTTGTGGCACGTCGCGAGGCACAGGTGTCCGCGCTGGGGGCACGCTTCGACATGGAGGTCGACGCGCTGCTGATCCTCTGCCTCTCCACCGCCGCCTTTCTGCTGGGCAAGGCAGGCGCATGGGTCCTGCTCATCGGGCTGATGCGCTACGCATTCCTGCTCCTGCACTATCCCGTGCCGCGTCTTGCGGGCGCGCTGCCGCCATCGCTGCGGCGCAAGTTCGTCTGCGTGGTGCAGGTCGCGGTCCTGTGCCTGATCCTGGTGCCCGCTATCGTCCAGCCGGTCTCGTCTTGGCTTGCGGCGATCGCACTGCTTCTGCTTTGCCATTCCTTTGCGGTGGACTGCTTCTATCTCCTGACCAAGGCCGAGGTGCGGGAATGAATGTCCTGTCCAGCGTCGACACGGCGATCGGCGTCACGCGGTCGATGCTGATCTACTATGGCCAGCCGTGGCGCCGCCGGCAGCTCAGGCGCTTCTATCGCGAACTGGTCTCGCCCGGCGACCTCGTGTTCGACATCGGCGCCCATGTCGGCAGCCGCAGCCGGACGTTGATTTCGCTCGGCGCCGCGGTGGTGGCGGTGGAGCCGCAGCCGGTCTTCGCCGACATCGTCGCGATGCACCTTTCCAGACAGTTGAAGGGCCTCGAACGCGTGGCTGTCGGGGCCGCCGAGGGCGAGGCGACGCTTCATGTCTCGAGCCGCCATCCGACGGTCACGACCCTATCGAAACGCTTCATCGACGGTGTCAGCCACAGCGCCGGCTTTCGGGATGTGGTCTGGGACAGCGAGATCCGGCTGCCGGTGACCACGCTGGACCGGCTGATCGACAAATACGGTCTGCCCGCCTTCTGCAAGATCGACGTCGAGGGCGCGGAAAGCGACATCTTGCGCGGCCTTTCCAGGCCGATCCGGCTCATCGCCTTCGAATATATCCCCGCCCTGCCGGACGTGGCGCGCGAGTCAGTCGACCGGCTCGGGCAACTCGGACCCTATCGCTTCAAGCGCGTCATCGGCGAGACCCACCGCTTCGTCGATGCCGAGTGGAAGGATGCGGCCGCGCTGTCGGCCGACCTTGCCACGCTTTCGCCGGACAGCCCGTCAGGCGACATCTACGCCCGCCTGGCGCCGTGACATCGATGGCTGGTTCCCGTGCTTGCGAATGCCCCCGGCCTGCGCACGGTCATGTCGATCCGGCCGTTGCAAGTTGCGGCCCGATGGTCTGATGTGCGGGCGAAAGGGTGAAGCGGATGGTGCGGCTGAATTCGGAAGGTAGGGGCAAGCGGGTCTTCGGGTGGAAGGCCGCCGTCTCCGTCCTTGTCTTCGTCGTCCTTGGTTTTGCCGCCTGCATCCTGCCGGACAGTCCGGACGCCTTCCATCCACAGGCTCTCCTGCGGCTGCCGATCGAGGTGCCGCTGACAGCACTCGCCCTGCTGCTGCTGCCGCGGCGGTTGGCCGTGGCGTGCGCGCTCCTTGCCGCGAGCCTCCTCTTCTGTCTTCTGTTCCTGAAGCTTGCGGACATCGGCGTGCTCTCGGCCTTCCAGCGCCGTTTCGATCCCTATCTCGACATGAAGATGCTGTTCGACGGCTGGAACATGCTCTCCGGCGCAGTCGGCACGGCGGGTGCAGCGCTGGCCATCGGCCTGGCGGTCGCGGTCCTGGCCATGCTGGTCGGCATCTTCTTTTGGGCCTGCGTGGCGATGACGCGGCTCGGCCGGACTGCCAGGCGGATTGCCGTTGCGGGCTTTTCGATCGTTCTGGCCGCTGGCCTCGCACTCCTTGCGGCCGGCCCGCGCGGGCAAGCGCAGGGCTTCGCCGATCTGCGGGCGGCGTCCTATCTCGGTGCGCGGCTTTCGCTTGTGGCCACCTCCGTCGCCGACATCCGGGCGTTCGAGGCCGAGCTTGCCGCCGGGGACGCGCATGGTGCCGGCGGGCCGCTTTTCTCCCGCGTCAGGGGGCGCGACGTGATCCTCGTCTTCGTGGAATCCTACGGTCGAAGCGCCATCGAGGATCCGCGCTATGCCGGACTGATCGGGCCGCGGCTCGGGGACATCGGGCGGCGGCTTCAGGGCGCCGGCTTTGCCGCAGCCAGCGGCTGGACGCGCTCGCCGACCGTCGGCGGCCTCAGCTGGCTTGCCCATGGAACGCTGCTATCGGGGCTGTGGATCGACAGCCAGGCGCGCTACGACCGGCTGATGGAAAGCGATCGGGCGAGCCTGAACCGTCTGTTCCGCGATGCCGGATGGCGGACGGCGGCGGTGATGCCGGCGATCACGATGGACTGGCCGGAATCGGCCTATTTCGGCTATGACCAGATCCTGGCCGCGAAGGACCTCGGATATCGCGGCAGGCCCTTCAACTGGGTGACGATGCCGGACCAGTTCACGCTTTCGGCCTTCGAGCGCCTTGCCCGTTCGCCGGCCGAGGCCGCGGGCAAGCCCGTCATGGCCGAAATCGCGCTGATTTCCAGCCACGCGCCGTGGACGCCGGTGCCGAAGCTGATCGATTGGGATGCGGTCGGCGACGGCACTGCCTTCGACGGCCAGGCCGACAGCGGCGAGACGCCGGCGGTGGTCTGGGCCGATCACGATCGCGTCCGCCGGCACTACGTCGAAACCGTCGACTATGCGCTGCAGGCGCTGGGCGACTACATGCTGCGCTTCGGCCGGGATGCGGTCTTCGTGATCCTGGGCGACCACCAGCCGGCGGCGCTGATCACCGGTCCTGATGCGTCGCGCTCGGTTCCGATCCACATCGTCAGCCGCGACCACGCCCTCGTCCAGGGTTTCATCGCCGATGGCTTCGACGCCGGCATGACACCGTCTCCGAAGGGGGCGGAACCGTCGATGGACAGTCTGCGGGAACGCCTGATCCGGCACTTCAGCGGGCCGTGATACCTGGCCACTGAACTTCCCCGCGCTATTCGGTGAAGGCCTCCTCGCGCTTGCGGCTGATGCTGGGCGACAGCACGAGGCCGAGCACGACGACGGCGACGAGCAGCAGCGACAGGCTGAGCGGGCTGCGCACGAAGATCGTCGGGTCGCCCTGGCTGATCAGCATCGCCCGGCGCAAGTTCTCCTCCAGCATCGGCCCGAGAATGAAGCCGAGCAGCAGCGGCGCCGGTTCGAAACGCATCTTGCTGAGCGCAAAGCCGACAACGCTGAAACCGGCCATGACGAACACGTCGAACACGCTGTTGTTGATGCTGTAGGCGCCGATGCAGCAGAAGCCGATGATGGCCGGAAACAGCAGATGATAAGGCACCGTCAGCATCCGCACCCAGAGCCCGATCAGCGGCAGGTTGAGGATGACGAGCATGAGATTGCCCGACCACATGGAGACGATCATGCCCCAGAACAGGTCGGGCTCGTCCGAGATCACGTTGGGGCCGGGGGTGATGCCCTGCAGGATCATCGCGCCGACCATCAGCGCCATGACCGGATTGCCGGGGATGCCGAGCGTCAGCATGGGAATGAAGGACGTCTGCGCACCGGCGTTGTTGGCCGATTCCGGCGCGGCCACGCCCTCGATCGCACCCTTGCCGAATTCGGCGCCGTTGGGCGACAGCCGTTTCTCCATGGCGTAGGAGGCGAAGGAGGCGAGCATCGCGCCGCCGCCCGGCAGGACGCCGAGGAAGGAGCCGAGCGCGGTGCCGCGCAGCACCGGCCAGCGAATGCGCCTGAAGTCCTCTCGCGTCAGCATCAGTCCGGTCACGCGCTTGACGCCGACGGAGCGCTCCTGCTCGTTCTCGAGATTGCGCAGGATCTCGCAGATCCCGAAGATGCCCATGCTGACGGCGACGAAGTTGAGGCCGTCATAGAGTTCGGGGACGTCGAAGACATAGCGCGGGGTGCCGCTCTCGACATCGGTCCCGACGGTGCCGAGCAGCAGCCCGAAGACGATCATCGCCATCGCTTTCAGCAGCGAGCCGCTGGCGAGCGCGACCGAGGCGACGAGGCCGAGCACCATCAGCGAGAAATATTCGGCCGGCCCGAAATTGAGCGCGACTGAGGCAAGCGGCGGTGCGGCCACCGCAAGCAGGATCGTCGCCACCGTGCCGGCGAAGAAGGAGCCGAGTGCTGCGGTCGCAAGCGCTGCCCCGGCGCGGCCGTTGCGGGCCATCTGGTAGCCGTCGATCGCGGTGACGACCGAAGAACTCTCGCCCGGCAGATTGATCAGGACTGCGGTGGTCGAGCCGCCATACTGCGCGCCGTAGAAGATGCCCGCGAGCATGATCAGCGCGGATTCCGGCGGCAGGCCGAATGTGATCGGCAAGAGCATGGCGATGGTGGCGGTGGGGCCTAGCCCCGGCAGCACGCCGATCGCCGTGCCCAGAAGGCAGCCGATGAAGCCATAGAAAAGGTTCATCGGCAGAAACGCCGTCGAGGCACCGAGCCAAAGGTTCGAGAAGATATCCATATGCAATCCAATCCGGTTTCGCGGCTGGCGGGGAGTGTCAGGAAAGACCGCCGACGAAGGGGACCCAGGGCCCGAAGGCGCTGACGGGAAGCGACAGGAGCTTCGTGAACAGCAGCACGCAGCAGGCGGCGAGGAAGAGGCCGAGCAGGATCGAATGACGCCAGTTGGCATAGCGGCTGGCCGACGCGACGCCGACGATCAGGAAGAACATGGTCGGCGCAAGGCCGAGCCCCGCCAGCACCAGGCCGAAGCCGATCGGCGCAAGGATCACCAGGCCATAGGCCTTCCAGTTCCAGGTCTCAGGGCCGTCCTGTTCCGCCTCGACCACCAGCGACTGCCCGATGATGAGCGCGCCGAGCGCCATCAGGATCAGGCTGAGCATGGTCGGGAAATATCCCGGTCCCATCTGGAAGGAGTTGCCGGCTTCCAGTTCGCGGCCGAACCAGATGAACAGCAGGCCGACAAGGATCATGGTTGCGCCGCCGACGAAGTCGCGGCCGTTTCTTATCTTCAGCATGGCATGATACTCGCGCGTGAAAGATATGCCGGCCGGAGACGAGGTCCGGCCGGCAGCCGTTCTCACTGAAGCGGCACGTTGGCGGCCTTGATCACCTCGGCCCACTTTGCGGTTTCCTTGTCGATGAAGACCTGGAACTCTTCGGACGTGCTGCCCTCGGGCGTCACGCCCATGGCCTTGAGCTTCGCCTGCATCGCCGGGTCGGCGATGATCGCCTGGACTTCCTTGCTGAGCTTCTCGACGATTTCCGGCGGCGTGCCGGCAGGAGCGAACAGGCCGTGCCACGAGGTCGCCTCGAAGCCGGGGATGACGCTTGCCATGGTCGGTACGTCCGCCAGGAGATCGGCCTTTTCCAGGCTGGTCACGGCGAGCGCCTTGACCTTGCCGGCCTTGACCTGCTGGGCGGCGGTCGGGATGTTGTCGAACATCATGTCGACATGGCCGGCGACCACGTCGAGAATGGCCTGGCTGCTGCCCTTGTAGGGGACATGGGTCATCGTGACGCCGGCCTTGGTGGACAGAAGTTCGCCCGCGA
Source organism: Hyphomicrobiales bacterium (assembly GCA_900469965.1). Lineage (GTDB taxonomy): Bacteria > Pseudomonadota > Alphaproteobacteria > Rhizobiales > Rhizobiaceae > Mycoplana. Next base: position 432,429 of record UBZP01000017.1, read on the forward strand.
GATGGATCGACGTGCCGACCCCCGAGGACGCGTAGGTGTGCTTGCCCGGTTCCGCTTTCAGAAACGCGATCAGCTCCTCGACGTTGTTCGCCTTGATCTTGTCCGGGTTGACGACCAGCACGTTCGGCAGGCTCGCGATCAGCGAAATCGGCGCAAAGCCCTTTTCCTTGTCGTAAGGAAGGCTCTTGTAGAGCGTCTGGTTGATGGCATTCGAGCTCACCGTGCCCATGCCGATCGTGTAGCCGTCCGGCTCCGAGCGGGCGAGATCGCCAAGCCCGATATTGCCGCCTGCGCCGGGTTTGTTCTCGACGATGAAGCGCTGCCCCAGCCGCTTGTCCAGTTCCTCGGCGACGAGACGGCCAAAGGTGTCCGTGTTGCCGCCGGCCGCGAACGGCACGATGACCGTCACGGTCTTGGATGGGTAATCGTCGGCGCGGCTCGGCTGCATGCCTGCGGCGCCCATTGCGGCCGCAACGGCCGCAAACGTCATGAAACGCTTGAGATTCATACTGTTTCCTCCACTTGCCTGGCCCCTGGCCAGCGCGACTGACCCACTCTTCGAAACCCTCCTGACGAAGAAATGGAAGCGCTTTCATTTTAACTTCAAATTTCCTCACGGCAACCACGGGAGAAAAATTTAATGTCGTTTTGAATCAGCCTTTTAATGTGAATAGTTGCTAAATTTCGCGCAAGGGCACTTGATTGTCTGCAAAATGAAAGCGTAACTCATTTTGGCAGAGATGGCGGACATGGCCGAACACGACAAAGCAAAACATTTCAGGACCAACGGCCCGGTGACGTTGGCCGATATCGCCAGACTCGCCGGGGTGTCGCCGGTCACCGTCTCGCGCGCGATCAATACGCCGAATCTGGTCAAGCCGCGCACGCTGGATGCCATCGAGCGCGTGATCGCGAGGACGGGCTATGTGCCGAACCTGCTGGCAGGTGGGCTCGCCTCCCGGAAGACCCGGCTGATTGCCGCGATCGTGCCGTCCGTCGCCAGCACGATCTTTGCCGAGACCATCGAGGGGCTGAACGCCGAACTGGTGTCCGCGGGCTACCAGCTCCTGCTCGGCCTGTCCGGCTACGATGCCGGCCGGGAGCTCGAACTGACCCGGGCCATCCTGGCACGCCGCCCGGACGGCATTATCCTGACCGGCATCTCGCACCTGAAGGAGACGCGCGCGATGCTGACGGGCGCGGGCCTGCCGATTGTCGAGATATGGGATTCCACGCCGTCGCCGCTGGATACCGCCGTCGGCTTCTCGCACTACGCGGTGGGAAACCTGGTGGCGGAGCATCTTCTCCTCAAGGGTTACGACCGCTATGCCCAGGTGGGCGCGAACGACCCCCGCGCCGTCCAGCGCCGCGACGGTTTCGTCAATCGCCTGGCGGGGATCGCCGAGGTCGAACTGCCGACGATGGACATGGGCACGCCTTCCACCTTCCAGGACGGACGCGTTGCCATGGCGCAGCTTCTGGATCGCGGATCGGGCACGCTCGGGGTGTTCTGCTCGTCCGACGTCGTCGCGCACGGGGCCATGACCGAAGCTCATGCCCGGGGCTGCAGGATGCCGGACGATCTCGCCATCGTCGGCTTCGGTGATTTCGATTTCGCGCCCTTTACCCATCCGCCGCTGACGACCGTGCGGATAGACCGCCGCGACATCGGCACCAAGGCGGCGCGATCGATCCTGCGAAAGATCGCCGGCGATGAGAACGTGGAGGCGATGATCGACGTCGACTTCCACATCGTTGCGCGCGGAACGGCCTGATCCGGCCCGTCGGTTCAGTGCCCGGCCCGTCCGTCGCATCATCGGCGCCGCCGATCACGGGCCAACATGGCTGCGGCTATCGAACCAGGCATGGCCGCTTGTTGTCGAACCGCCAGTCGGGGACAAGGTATTGCATGGCAACCGCATCGTCGCGGGCGCCGAGGCCGTGCTCCAGATAGAGCTGATGCGCCTCTTCCAGCCTTTCCATGTCCAGTTCGACGCCGAGCCCGGGGCGATCGGGGACCGCCACATGGCCATCCTCGATCCGGAGCGGTTCGCGGGTGAGGCGCTGGCCGTCCTGCCAGATCCAGTGGGTGTCGAGGGCGGTCACCCGGCCCGGTGCCGCCGCGCCCACCTGGGTGAACATGGCAAGCGACACGTCGAAATGGTTGTTGGAATGGGAGCCCCAGGTCATGCCGAAGGTCTGGCAGACCTGCGCCACCCTGACAGATCCCTGCATCGTCCAGAAATGCGGATCGGCAAGCGGGATGTCGACGGATTGCAGCTGGATGGCATGGGACAGCTGCCGCCAGTCGGTTGCCACCATGTTGGTGGCCGTCGGCAGGCCGGTCGCCCGGCGGAACTCCGCCATGATCTCGCGGCCGGAATAGCCCTGTTCGGCGCCGCAGGGGTCCTCGGCATAGGCGAGCACGTCGCCGCGCCCCTTGCACAGGCTGATCGCCTCGTCGAGCGACCAGGCACCGTTCGGGTCGAGCGTCACGCGCGCCTCCGGAAAGCGGCGGGCGACCGCGGTCACGGCCTCGATCTCCCGTTCGCCGGCGAGCACGCCGCCCTTCAGCTTGAAATCCCGGAAACCGTAGCGTCGCTGTGCGGCTTCGGCGAGGCGGACGATGGCGTCGGGCGTCAGCGCTTCCTCGTCGCGAAGGCGCGTCCAGTCGTCCGTCGCGCCGCCGCCGGCGCGGTAGGGCAGGTCGGTCTTCTTCCGGTCGCCGACGAAGAACAGATAGCCCAGCATTTCCACGCGGTCGCGCTGCTGCCCCTCGCCGAGGAGGGCTGCGACCGGCACGCCGAGATGCTGGCCGAGCAGGTCCAGCATCGCCGATTCCAGCGCCGTCACCACATGGATCGTGGTGCGCAGATCGAACGTCTGCAGGCCCCGCCCGCCGCTGTCGCGGTCGCTGAACGTCTTGCGGACGCGATCAAGCAGCATGTTGTAGCTGCCGATCGTCTGCCCGACGAGCAGCGGGGCTGCCTCTTCCAGCGTCCTGCGGATCGCCTCGCCGCCGGGCACTTCGCCGATGCCCGTCCGTCCGGTGTCGTCCTCGACGATGGCGATGTTGCGCGTGAAGCACGGGGCGTGGGCGCCGCTCAGGTTCAAGAGCATGCTGTCCTGGCCGGCAACCGGGATGACGCGCACGGCAACGATCCTGGCCATCTCCTTCGTGAGATGGAGGTCGCGGTGGCTGTTCGCGGGCGTCTGGATCAACATGCTGTCCTCATCGATTGAAAATCCTGTGCTGCCGGGCAACGCCCGAATCAGGGCGGCGGGAAGGTCTGCGGCGCGAATGGCAGGCGCCTCCGGCGCCGCATGAAAGGCTCCCTTCCTTTCGCCGGCCCTATAAGTCGGCCTGTGTCCAGATTTGTCAATATCAGTAAATATTAGTAAATCTGGCGCTTGGAAAGTTCGTATCCCCACGCTAGGGTCCATCATGATCGAGACGAACCAACAGACCCGTCCCGTCGGCGATCTCTCGTCGCACGTGCTGGCCCAGCTTCAGGAAATGCTGGAATCCCCGTCCTGGTATGGCGGGGGCCGGCTGCCGCCGGAAGCCGAGTTGGCGCGACAATTCGGCGTGTCCCGCCCGGTGCTTCGCAAGGCGCTGGCCCATCTGCGCGAGAGCGGGCGCATCATTTCCCGCCGCGGCTCTGCAAATTTCGTCCAGCCGAAGGCCGAGGCCGTGGCCAAGGCGTCGGATGTCCGGAGCCTTTCGATCCGCACCGTGTTCGACATGAAGCGATGCATGCGCTTCCGCCAGATCGTCGAATGCGCCGCCGCCGCCGATGCCGCACGCCGGCGCGATCCCCCCGGCATCGCCCGCATTGAAGAGGCGCAGTCGCGGATGCAGGCGTCGCCGGCGGGCGAGAGCATCTTCGAAGCCGATTTCGCCTTTCACATGGCCATCGCCGCGGCCACCGACAATCCCTATTTCACCTTTGCCCTGGCGACGATCCGCGACCAGATCAGGCTGACGGTGGAGTTCACGCGAAAGCTCCAGGGCCGTCCTGCCGACCAGGTCGCGCCCCGCGTCGTCGACGAGCATGGCGCGATCCTGGCCGCCATTCGCGCGGGCGATCCCGACGCGGCGCGGAAAGCCATGCAGGTCCACATGCGGCAGACCGCCATGCGGCTGCTGGAGGAGGAGTTGGACGGCTTCTCCGTCCTGGAAGACTAGAAGATCCGCGCTCCGGATCAACCATCACGCAAGCTTTGACAATGGAGGGAGGCCGTCATGTCGAGGAGACAGGCAGCGTCGTCGAGGATACCGGTAAACAGCACCGGGTTGCGCGCAAGGGCGACGCGCCGATGAAGACCGAACGCACTCTGCTGGCGGCGGCGCTGATGGTCGTGGCCGCCTTTCTCAACAGCCTGGATGCGGTGATCGTGCGCACGCTGGCGGGCGAAGTGCATCCGCTGATGATCGGCTTCTTTCGCTCCTTCTTCGGCCTGGTCGTCGTGCTGCCCTGGGTGTTCGCACGGGTCGACCTGAAGGCATCTCCCTACCGCTTCCAGCATGTGCTGCGGGCCGGGCTGAAGCTTGCGTCGCTCGTTGCGCTCTTCGTGGCGTTCGCGCATGCGCCGCTGGCCGACGCAACGGCCATCAATTTCACGATGCCCGTGTTTCTCGTGCTCGGGGCTTGGCTGCTTCTCGGCGAAAGGATCGGGCTTTCGAGCATTGTCGGGGTGATCGCCGGCTTTGCCGGGATCGTCATCATCATCCGGCCCGGCGCGTCCGCCTTCGATCCCTGGCTGCTGTTTGCGCTGGCCGGTGCGATCCTCACCGCGGCGAGCCAGCTGATGCTGCGCCGCATGGCGGTCCACGACACGACACAGCGCCTCGTCGCCTGGAACCTGATCGCCACCGTGCCGCTCGGGGTTCTCGCCATGCTGCCGGTCTGGGTCACGCCCACGGGCGGGCAGATCGCCCTGCTCGCCCTGCAGGGAGGGCTGGGGGCGCTGAACATGACGCTGATCACCAGGGCGTTCGGCCTGGCGAGCGCATCCTTCCTGGCACCCTTCGATTTCCTCAGGCTGCCGGTCGTCGCCTTTTTTGCCTTCCTGCTGTTCGGCGAGGTGGCGCCCGTCGAGACCTGGATCGGCGCGGCCATCATCTGTGCAGCGGCGCTGTTTTCCACCGGCAGCACCCACTTCCGGCGCCGCAAATAAGACACCTTGTGATTTTTCAAAAAAGGTGGTTCACAAAAATTCCAGATGCACTAGTATATCACTTATGGGTATGGTCGTCCGGGAACGGGCGGCCATTTGGCCAATAGAGGAGATTGGTGCCACCCCGGCGCTCCGCCGCAGCGGAGAATCTCAAAACCAGGTGTGAAAACTGCGCATCATTCGCTTCGGGAGGAGACGCATGAGAAGTTTTTTGGGCAAGCGGGCGATAGCCAGCGGCGTTTCGCTGCTGGGTCTGATCGTGCTCGTGTTCTTTCTGTCGCGGCTGACGGGAGACCCGACCAATCTCTATCTGCCGCTTGATGCTTCGACCGAGGCACGCGAGCAGTTCCGCGAGATGCACGGGTTCAACGATCCGCTGATCGTGCAATTCGGCCGTTACGTCGCCGATCTGGCGCAGCTGAATTTCGGCCAATCCCTGCGGCAGGCCCGTCCTGCGATGGAAGTCGTGATCGAGGCGTTCGGCTGGACGCTGTGTCTCGCCGCGGTGACGATGACCATCGTCACCGTCAGCGCCATCGTCATCGGCTCGCTCGCCGCCTTCCGGGTCGGCGGCATCTTCGACCGGATGGCGACCTTCTTTTCGCTTGTCGGCGCATCGGCGCCGGACTTCTGGCTGGCGATCGTCGCGATCGTCATCTTCGCCGTCAATCTCCATTGGCTGCCGACATCGGGCACGGGCTCGGTCGCCCACTGGATCCTCCCGGTCAGCGTCCTGTTCATCCGGCCGTTCGGCCTGATCCTGCAGGTCGTGCGCGGTTCGATGATCAACGTGCTGTCGTCGGCCTACGTGAAGACGGCCCGTGCGAAGGGCGTGCGCAGCCGGTCGATCATCTTCGTCCACGGCCTGCGCAACGCCATGCTGCCGGTCATCACGGTGATCGGCGACCAGGCCGCCTCCATCCTCAATGGTGCCGTCGTGGTCGAAACCGTCTTCGGGTTCCCCGGCATCGGCAAGCTGATGATCGATTCCATCCTGCTGCGCGACTTCACCGTCGTGCTCGCCGTGATCATGGTCTCGGCACTGGCCATCTTCATCATGAACCTCTTGATCGACCTTGCCTATGCGATGCTCGATCCTCGAATTCGGTATTGAGCTATGACCATGACGGATGCACGGATCCTCACCGAAGAGACCCCCAAACGCAGCGGCGCGTTCTCGCGATGGCTGTCGATGCTTTGGGCGGACAAATTCGCCTTCTTCGCCGCCATCTTCCTGCTGATCGTTCTTCTCTGCGCGATCCTCGGCCCCTATTTCCTGGGCGACGCCGCAAACAAGATGAACCTGCGTGGCCGCAACGCGGCTCCCTTCCACCTCCGGCACGGCATCATGTACGTGCTGGGCGCCGATGCGCTGGGCCGGCCGCTTCTGGCGCGGGTGATCGTCGCCGCCCAGAACACCATCCTGGTCGCGGCCGCGGCGGTCTGCGCCTCGGCCCTCCTCGGCAGCGCGCTCGGGCTCGTCGCCGGCTACAGCCGCCGCAGCGCCGCGCAATGGATCATGCGGCTCGGCGACGTGATCATGTCCTTCCCGTCGCTGCTTCTGGCGGTGATCGTGCTCTACATGCTGGAGCCCTCGGTCGCCAATATCGTGCTGGTGCTCGCGATCACGCGCATCCCGATCTACCTGCGCACCTCCCGCGCCGAGACGCTGGAGATCCGCGAGCGGATGTTCGTCCAGGCGGCAAAGGTGATGGGCGCGTCGAACACGCGCATCATCTTCCGCCATATCCTGCCGGTGATGCTGCCGACGCTGGTGACGATCGCAACGCTCGACTTCGCCTTCGTAATGCTGGCGGAATCCTCGCTGTCCTTCCTCGGCCTCGGCATCCAGGCGCCGGAAATCACCTGGGGCCTGATGGTTAGCCAGGGACGGCCCTACCTCACCAACGCATGGTGGCTGTCCTTCTGGCCGGGCCTTGCGATCATCCTGACCACGCTCTCGCTCAATCTCCTGTCGAACTGGATGCGCATCGCGCTCGATCCGACGCAGCGTTGGCGCCTCGAAATGGGAGGACGGAAGAATGGCTGACCATCTGCTTGAAGTGAAGGACCTCTCGGTCGAGTTCCACACCGCTGCCGGCACCGTCAAAGCGGTCCAGAACGTCAGCTGGCATCTGGATCGGGGCGAAACGCTCGCCATCCTCGGAGAAAGCGGCTCGGGAAAATCCGTATCCGCCTCCGCGGTCATGAACCTGATCGACATGCCGCCGGGCAAGATCACCTCCGGCACGATCCTGCTCGACGGCCGCGACATGCTGAAGATGACGCCGGAGGAGCGACGCGCCATCAACGGCGCCAAGATCGCTATGATCTTCCAGGATCCGCTGGCGCATCTCAACCCGGTCTATCAGGTCGGCTGGCAGATCGCCGAGATGATGACCACCCATGGCGAGAGCGCGGAGAATGCGAAGAGCCGGGCGCGCGACCTGTTGAAGCGCGTCGGCATCCCCGACCCCGATGCGGCGATGCGCAAATATCCCTTCCAGTTTTCCGGCGGCCAGCGGCAACGGCTGATGATCGCCATGGCGCTCGCCTGCAAGCCGGACATCCTGATCGCCGACGAGCCGACCACGGCACTCGACGTGACGATCCAGGCGCAGGTGCTGGCGCTGCTCGACGAGTTGCAGCAGGAAACCGGCATGGGCATGCTGCTGATCACCCACGATCTCGGCGTCGTCGCCGAGATTGCCGATCGCGTGGTGGTCATGAACGCGGGCAACATCGTCGAGACGGGCGATGCGGCCGAGGTCTATCGCAATCCGAAGCACGCCTACACCCGCAAACTGATCGATGCAGCGCCGGGCAAGGGCGAGATGCCCGACGAGCGCGACAGGAGCGGCGCGCCGCTTCTCCGCGCCGTTGGGCTCGAGAAGAACTACGGTGCGTTCCAGGCCCTCAAGGGCGTCGACCTGACGATCATGCCGGGCGAGACGGTGGCGGTGGTCGGCGAGAGCGGTTCCGGCAAGTCGACGCTCGCGCGCGCCATCCTCAGGCTCGATGATCCCGACAGCGGCAAGGTTCTCTACAACGACCGGGACCTGCTGACGATTTCCGACAAGGAGCTGTTCGGCCTCAGGCGCGACCTGCAGATGGTGTTCCAGGACCCCACGCAGTCGCTCAATCCGCGCATGACCGTCTTCCAGCTGATCTCCGAGGCCTGGGTCATCCACCCCTCCATCCTGCCGAAGCCGCAATGGAAGGAGCGGGTCGCCGAGCTTCTGGTCAAGGTCGGTCTCAGGCCGGAAATGGCCTCGCGCTATCCGCATCAGTTTTCCGGCGGCCAGCGCCAGCGCATCGCCATTGCCAGGGCGCTGGCGATGGAGCCGAAGCTGATCGTCTGCGACGAGGCGGTCTCCGCCCTCGACGTCTCGATCCAGGCGCAGGTGATCGAGCTCCTGGACGGGCTGCGGCGCGAATTCGGGCTCTCCTATCTCTTCATCGCCCACGACCTGCCGGTCGTTCGCGACTTCGCCGACCGGGTGATCGTCATGCGGGCGGGAGAGATTGTCGAGGAAGGCCCGGTGCGGCAGATATTCGAGGCCCCCCGCCAGCCCTATACCCAGGCGCTTCTTGCCGCGAGCCTTGATCCCGACCCGGTGGTTCAGGCGGCCCGTCGCGATGCCCGGCAGCAACAGAAAGGACTGATGCCCGCATGAAACCCGATGTTCTCGTTGCCTATCCGCTGATGCCGCGCCAGATGGCCAAGCTGGAGGAAACCTATACGACGCACCGCCTCGACCAACTGGCCGGTGACGAACGGGAGGCGATGCTCGCCGCGGTCGGCCACAAATGCACGGCGATGGTGATCAACGGGCATGTGGCGGTCGACGAAGCCTTTCTCGACAAGCTGCCCGCACTGAAGCTCGCCTCCTGTTCCTCGGCCGGCTACGACAAGATGGACGTCGCGGCGATGACGCGGCGTGGCATCAAGCTGACCAACACGTCCGACGCCTTGCTCGACGATGTCGCCGACACGGCGATCCTGCTGATGCTGGCGGCCAGGCGCAGGCTCGTCGTGGGCGACCGCTATGTCCGTTCGGGCGACTGGGGCCGCAAGGGCATGCTGCCGCTGACCTCGTCGACCTCCGGCAAGAAGGCCGGCATCGTCGGCCTCGGGCGCATCGGCCAGGCCATCGCTCGGCGCTGCGAGGCCATGGGCATGACGATCGGCTACTACGGCCGTTCTCGCAAACAGGGCGTCGACTACGCCTATTTCGCCGATCTGGTCGAGCTTGCCCGATGGGCAGACGTCCTGCTCGTCGCCACTCCCGGCGGGGCGGAGACCGAAGGGCTGATCTCGGCGCGCGTCCTCGATGCGCTCGGCCCCTCCGGCAGCTTCGTCAATATCGCGCGGGGCACGGTGGTGGACGAGCCGGCGCTGATCGCCGCACTGCGGGAAGGGCGGATCGCCTCGGCCGGCCTCGACGTCTTCTACAACGAGCCCCATCCGGATCCGGCCTTCGCTGCGCTCGACAACGCCGTCCTCTACCCGCATCACGCCAGCGGCACGGAGGAAACGCGCGACCGGATGGCACAGCTTGCGCTGGACAATCTTGCCGCCTTCTTTGCCGGAAAGCCGCTCCTGACGCCGGTGAACTGACGGATCGCGTAGCCGTTCGCGCGAATGCGGACGGCTACGCGAAATAGTCCGGGAAGGCCTGCCGCAGTTCCTCGACGCGGGCCACGGTCCGGCTCAGGTGATCGCGGATGGCCTCGACGGCGCCGTTCTCGTCCCTGGCCGCGATCGCCTCGATCACGGCCTTGTGCCCGCTGAGGATGCTGAGGATCTTGCCCTTTTCGGGCAGGTGGAGACGGCGGATGCGTTCCAGGTGCCCGGATCGCTCGCGGACGAGCTGGTGCAGGCCGGTGCGCTTGACGCCGGCGAACAGCGTCTGGTGGAAGAGCTCGTCGAGCTCCTGGAATATTGCCAGTTGCTCGGGGTCGTCGGCGACGGCCTCCTGCATCTTGATGATGGAGCGGGCCCTGGTGATGGTGCCGGGATCCGGTTCGGCTGCGAGGCGACGGCACACCTCCGTCTCCAGTGCCACGCGCAGGAAATGCGCCTCGTAGACCTGCGGGACGTCGATCCGCGTCACGACGGTGCGCGACTGAGGATAGATCCGGATGAGGCCCTCCTGCTTGAGGAGCTGCATGGCCTCGCGGATCGGCGTCTGGCTGACCTCGTAGGTTTCGGTCAGGTCGGCGCGGGACAGCATGGTGTCCGGCGGCAACTGGATGGTGATGATCCGCTTGCGCAGATCGTCATAGATGCGCTGCACCGTGCCACCCGCCATGACCGGGAAGCCAGGTGCCGAAAGACCCAATGTGGCTGCGAGCGGTGTGTTCATTGCGAAAATTCCCTTTCGTCCCAATTTATCCACTGGCTCATTAGTCGACAAGAATGGGGCGGCGAAATTTACGCAAAAAAGCGGTTGATATAAATGTTCAACTGAAATATTAGTTAGTCCATGGAGCGCGGCGGCGGTTTGCGGTCGCGTAGGGAGTACAGCATGAGCCGGAAAAAGACCTACGACCAGTTGCGCTCGGCGCGCTGGATGGCGCCCGATGACCAGCGGTCCTTTGGGCATCGGTCGCGAACGATGCAGATGGGCTACGCGCCGGAGGACTGGCAGGGACGGCCGATCATCGCGATCCTGAACACATGGTCGGATGCGCAGCCGTGCCACATGCACTTTCGCGAGCGGGTCGACTGGGTCAAGCGCGGCATCCTGCAGTCCGGCGGCTTTCCGATGGAGCTTCCCGCGCTTTCGCTTTCGGAGAATTTCGTCAAGCCGACCACCATGCTCTATCGCAACATGCTGGCGATGGAGACGGAGGAGCTGTTGCGCAGCCATCCGGTCGACGGCGCCGTGCTGATGGGCGGCTGCGACAAGACCACGCCGGCGCTGGTGATGGGTGCGGTCAGCATGGGCATTCCGTTCATCTACCTGCCCGCCGGCCCGATGCTGCGCGGCAACTATGCCGGCAAGGCGCTGGGTTCGGGGACGGACGGCTTCAAGTACTGGGACGAGCGCCGCGCCGGCACGATTTCCAAGGAGGAATGGCAGGGCATCGAAGGCGGCATCGCCCGCAGCTACGGCCACTGCATGACGATGGGGACGGCCTCCACCATGACGGCGATCGCCGAGGGCATGGGCCTGACCCTGCCCGGCGCCTCGTCCATTCCGGCGCCCGATGCCAATCACCAGCGCATGTCCGCCGCCTGCGGCCGGCGGATCGTCGAGATGGTCTGGGAGGACCTGACGCCCGACAAGATCATCACGCCGGCGGCGGTCAACAACGCCGTGACGGTCGCCATGGCGACGGGCTGTTCGACCAATGCGATCATCCACCTGATCGCCATGGCGCGGCGCGCCGGCGTTCCGCTTCAACTCGACGACCTCGACCGCATCGGCCGCACGACGCCGGTCATCGCCAATATCCGCCCCTCCGGCACGACCTACCTGATGGAGGATTTCTTCTATGCCGGCGGGCTCAGGGCGCTGATGAAGCAGCTCGGCGACAAGCTCGACCCGACGGCGATCACCGTGACCGGCAGGCCGCTGACCGAAGGGCTCGAGGAGGTGAAGGTCTACAACGAGGACGTCATCCGGCCCCTGACCAACCCGGTCTATCACGAAGGTTCGCTCGCCGTGCTGAAGGGCAACCTGTGTCCGGACGGCGCGGTCATCAAGCCCGCCGCCTGCGATCCCAAATTTCACCGTCATCGCGGTCCGGCGCTCGTCGCCGACAGCTATCCGGAGCTCAAGAAGATCGTCGACGATCCGGATTATCCGCTGACCCCCGACACGGTGCTGGTGCTGCGCAATGCCGGTCCGCAGGGCGGGCCGGGCATGCCGGAATGGGGCATGATCCCGATGCCGAAGGCGCTGCTGAAGCTCGGCCTGCGTGATATGGTCCGTCTGTCGGATGCGCGCATGTCGGGGACGAGCTTTGGCGCCTGCGTTCTCCACGTGACGCCCGAAGCCTTCGTCGGCGGCCCGCTGGCGCTCCTGAAGACCGGAGACATGGTCGAGCTCGACATCCCGGCCCGCAGCCTCAACATGCTGGTTTCCGAGGCCGAGCTCGAGGCCCGCCGGGCCGCCTGGGTGGCGCCCGAGCCCCGTTTCGAGCGCGGCTACGGCTTCATGTTCACCAAGCATATCGAGCAGGCCGACAAGGGCTGCGACTTCGATTTCCTGAAAACGGAGTTTGGCGGAAAGACTGCCGAGCCCGTCATCAACTGAGGTAAGGATCATGTTGAATCTGAACAACCTGAGCATTCCCGCCCAGCCGCCCAAGGCCGGCTTCGCAAGCGGGCCGGCAAAGCTGGACGCCATCCGCTCGGTCACGCTGTCCTTGGCCTACCTGCCGCTGGCGCGGCCGATCAGCGATGCCAAGGTTCTGACGGGACGGCAGAAGCCGCTGACGCAGGTCGCCTTCCTCTTCTGCGAGATCACCACCGAAGCCGGCCATAGCGGCCTCGGCTTCAGCTATTCCAAGCGCGCCGGCGGCCCCGGCCTCTACGCGCATGCCTGCGAGATCGCCGACAACCTGATCGGCGAGGATCCGAACGACACCGCCAGGCTCTGGGACAAGCTCTGCTGGGCCGGCGCGTCGGTCGGCCGCTCCGGCATCGCCACCCAGGCGATCGCGGCGATGGACATCTGCCTCTGGGACCTGAAGGCCAAGCGGGCCGGCCTGCCGCTGGCCAAGCTCATCGGCGCGCATCGTGACAGCGTCGCCTGCTACAACACCTCGGGCGGCTTCCTGTCGTCCAGCATCGAGGAGATCAAGGCCGCCATCGACAAGTCGCTGGATACAGGCATCGGCGGCATCAAGATCAAGGTCGGCCAGCCCGACCCGATGGAGGACCTGCGCCGCCTCGACGCCGTGATGACGCATGTCGCCGGGCGGGTTCCGGTCATGGTCGATGCCAACCAGCAGTGGGACCGCACGACCGCCCTGCGCTTCGGCCGGCTGGTCGAACCGCTCAATCTCGAATGGATCGAGGAGCCGCTCGACGCCTACGATGCCGAGGGCCACGCAGCACTCGCACGCGAACTGGCAACGCCGATCGCCACCGGCGAGATGCTGGCCAGCGCCGACGAGCACATGGCGCTGATCCGCGCCGACGCCGTCGACTTCATCCAGCCGGACGCGCCGCGCGTCGGCGGCATCACCCAGTTCCTGAAGATCTGCGCCCAGGCGGAAGCCAAGCGCATGCGGCTTGCGCCACACTTCGCCATGGAAATCCATCTTCACCTGGCGGCCGCCTACGCGCACGAGCCCTGGGTCGAGCATTTCGACTGGCTGGCGCCGCTGTTCAACGAAGAGCTCGAGATCAAGGGCGGCCGCATGATCGTTCCGGGTCGACCCGGCCTCGGCTGCAGCCTGACGGGCAAGGCCCGCGACTGGACGGTCGAGACGAAGAGCTACGGTGGCTGAGGAGACAGGACGATGAACCCAGAAACCCGCGAAAAGCTGATGGGCGTCTCCGTGGCGACCCTGTGTTCGGCGCTCTTCAAGCGCGGCCTCAAGAACCAGACCATCCAGGACGTCCGCCCGGTCCGCGGCAAGGGCCGCAACATGGTCGGCCCTGCGTTCACGCTGCGCTACATGCCGGCCCGCGAGGATCGCAACCCGATGTCGATCTTCCGCAATGCCGACCATCCCCAGCGCGTCGCCGTCGAGACCTGCCCCGAGGGCCATGTGCTGGTGATGGACAGCCGGAAGGACGCGCGCGCCGCTTCCGCAGGCGACATCCTGATCACCCGGCTGATGGTGCGCGGCGGAGCTGGCGTCGTGACCGATGGCGGTTTTCGCGACGCCATGCGGATCGCCGAACTGGACATTCCCGCCTATCACAGCCGTCCTTCGAGCCCGACGAACCTGACGCTGCATGAGGCGATCGACATCAACGTGCCGATCGGTTGCGGCGACGTCGCCGTCTTCCCGGGCGACATCATGGTGGGAGACGACGACAGCGTGATCGTCATCCCGGCCGAAATTGCCGACGAGATCGCCGACGAGGCCGTCGAGATGACCGCTTACGAGGATTTCGTCGTCGAGCGCGTCAAGCAGGGCGAGACGATCATCGGCCTTTATCCGGCGACACGAGAAGAAAACCTGGCGCTGTTTTCCGAATGGCGCAAGGCGAACGGCCGCTAGGGCCGTCCGCACACCAAACAGTCTGGAACATGAAGAAGCCGGAACGCTGTTCCCGGCAAGGAGGATGATTTTGACCTGGGAACCGTCCGGCAAGCACCTGATTGCAGGCGAATGGGTCGCCGCGGAGGCGACCTTCCGCTCCGAGCCCGCGCACGGGCCTGCGCATGCCTTCTCCGTCGGAACCGTCGAACTGGTGGACCGCGCCTGCCGGGCCGCGGAGGCGGCCTTCGACGCCTATTCCGCAAAGAGCCGCGAGGAGCGGGCAGCCTTCCTCGATGCCATCGCCGAGGAAATCGAGGCGCGCGCCGCGGCGATCACCCTGATCGGCACGCAGGAGACCGGCCTGCCGGAAGGACGCCTCAACGGGGAGCGCGGCCGCACGACGGGCCAGCTGAAGCTGTTCGCCGAGCATATCCGCAAGGGCGCGCATCTCGACCTGCGCGTCGATGCCGCGCAGCCCGAGCGTCAGCCCGCACCGCGCCCGGAAATCCGGCTGGCCCAGCGGCCGATCGGCCCCGTCGCGGTCTTCGGCGCCTCGAACTTCCCGCTCGCCTTTTCCACCGCCGGCGGCGACACGGCCGCGGCACTGGCGGCCGGTTGCCCGGTCGTCGTCAAGGGCCATTCCGCCCATCCCGGCACCGGGGAAATCGTGGCGCAGGCCGTTGCCGCGGCGGTTGCCCGCACCGGCATGCCGGCCGGCGTCTTCAGCCTGATCCAGGGCGGCCGCCGCGATGTCGGCACCGCGCTCGTCACCCATCCGGCGATCAAGGCGGTCGGCTTTACCGGCTCGCTGGCCGGCGGCCGCGCCCTGTTCGACCTCTGCGCCCAGCGCCCGGAGCCGATCCCGTTCTTCGGCGAGCTCGGCAGCGTCAACCCGATGTTCCTGTTGCCGCAGGCGATGGCCGCACGGGCGGAACAGCTCGGTTCCGGCTGGGCCGCCTCGCTGACGATGGGGGCCGGCCAGTTCTGCACCAATCCCGGCGTCGCCATCGTGATCGACGGCGCCGATGCCGACCGATTCCGGGGCGCGGCGAAGGCAGCGCTTCAGGAGGTCGGCGCACAGACGATGCTGACCGATGGCATCGCCTCTGCCTATCGAGACGGCGTCGAACGCTTCAAGGTCAGCAATGCTGTGGCGCCGGTGCTTTCGAACGACAGCGCCGGGCGCTCGGCGCTGCCGAACCTCTTCGAGACCACCGGCGCGGCATGGCTGGCCGACCATTCGCTGGGCGAGGAGGTCTTTGGTCCGCTCGGGCTCATCGTCCGGGTTGGCTCGGCCGCCGAGATGAAGGAACTGGCGGCCGCGTTCCACGGCCAGCTGACGGCCACCATCCACATGGACGATGGTGACCTGCAGGCCGCGCAGGCGCTTCTGCCGGTTCTGGAGCGGAAGGCCGGCCGCGTGCTGGTGAACGGCTATCCGACCGGCGTCGAGGTTGTGGACTCCATGGTTCACGGCGGTCCCTACCCAGCCTCCACGAATTTCGGCGCCACCAGCGTCGGCACCCTTTCGATCCGCAGGTTCCTGCGTCCCGTCGCCTACCAGAATTTCCCTGCGGCGCTTCTGCCGCAAGATCTGCGCAACTGATCCAGGAGAAAATCATGATCGCCCCGACCGACCTGCGTGAAATCATCCGCAACGGCCTTCTTTCGTTTCCCGTCACCCCCTTCGACGCGGAGGACCGCTTTTCCGCCAAGCCGTTCGCCGCCCACCTGGAATGGCTGTCGTCCTATCCCGTCGCCGGGCTGATCGTCGCCGGCGGCACCGGCGAGCTGTTCTCGCTCGCGCCGAGCGAAGTCGTCGAGGTGGTCAAGGTCGCCCGCAGCGTTTCCGGCCATGCGCCCGTGATCGCCGGCTGCGGCTACGGCACCCGCATGGCCTGCGACATGGCGCGGGAGATCGAGAAGGCCGGCGGCGACGGCATCCTGCTCCTGCCGCACTATCTCACCGAGGCGCCTGCCGACGGCATCGCCGCGCGCGTACGCGCCGTCTGCAAATCGACCAACATGGGCGTGATCGTCTACAACCGCGGCCAGGCCCGCGTCTCGGCCGACCAGCTTGCCCAACTGGCCGACGAGTGCCCGAACCTGATCGGCTTCAAGGACGGCACCGGCGACATCGACACCGTGCGCCGCGTCACCGTCGCGATGGGCGACCGCCTGTCCTACATCGGCGGCATGCCGACCCACGAACTGTTCGCCCAGGCCTACAAGGGTGCGGGCATGCCGACCTACTCCTCGGCCGTCTTCAACTTCGTGCCGGAAACGGCCCTGAAGTTCCATGCCGCCTTCACCGCCGGTGACGATGCGACCTGCGAAAAGATGCTGCAGGACTTCTACTATCCCTTCGCCAAGATCCGCGATCGCAAGAGCGGTTACGCCGTGTCGGCGATCAAGGCGGGCGTGCGTCTGCGCGGCTTCGAGGCGGGGCCGGTGCGTGCGCCGCTGACCGATCTCACCGAGGAAGAGGTCGATATGATGCGCAACCTGATCGCGTCTGTCCGATGACCGGACCCGACCTTCGGACCGCGCTCGGCGGCATCTCGGGTATCCTGGTGACGCCGTTCGACACGGACGACGTCATTGCGCCGCAGCGCCTGGCGCCGATCATCGATCGGGCGCTCGGTGCGGGGTTGCATGTCCCCGTCGTCAACGGCAACACCGGCGAGTTCTATGCCCTGACCGTCGACGAGGCGGAGCAGATGGCCGGCGAAGTCTGCGCGCTGGTCGCCGGCCGGGCGCCCGTGCTGGCCGGCGTCGGACGGTCGGTCAAGGATGCCTGCCGGCTCGCCGCTTCGGCGAAACGCGCGCACGCGGCCGGACTGATGGTCCACCAGCCGCCCGATCCCTTCGCAGCACCGCGCGGCGTTGTCGACTATGTCCGGCGCGTCGCCGATGCCGGCGACGGGCTGCCGCTGATGCTCTACCTGCGCAACGACGCGATCGGAACCGCCGCGATTGCGGCGCTGTGCGCCGTGCCGGGCGTGATCGGCGTGAAATGGGCGACGCCGAATCCGCTGAAGCTCGCCGAGGCCATCTCGGCCTGCGACCCGTCGATCATCTGGGTCGGCGGGCTGGCCGAGGTCTGGGCGCCCGCGCTCTATGCCGTCGGCGCGCGCGGCTTCACCTCGGGCCTCGTCAATGTCTGGCCGGAGCGGTCGCTGGCGATCCATGCCGCGCTGGAGGCCGGCGACTATGCCGGGGCGAGGGCGCTGATTGCGGAGATCGCCGTATTCGAAGAGGTGCGGGCCATGGAGATGAACGGCACGAATGTCACCGGCGTCAAGAGCGCGCTGGCGGCGATGGGCCACGACTGCGGACCGACGAGGCCGCCGGCCGCATGGCCCCTGGCGCCCGAGCAGCACGCCAGGCTGACGGCGTTCCTGGTCGCGAACCGTCTGGTCGCGTCTTGAAACATTTGCTCAACTGGAATATTAGTGTAGATATGCATCAGTTCGATGGGGCCGTTGGAGAGAGGCGGCCCGGCATCGGAACAACCGACCGGCAAGGTCGAATTTAACCCGGAGATCGACACGCACCCGAAATGGTGCAATGGGAGGAGCCTGAAATGAAACTGCGCCTAGCAGCCCTGAATTTTTCGACCGCACTCGCCGTACTGGCCAGTGGTGCGGCCTATGCTGAGGACGCCAATCGGGACGTGACAGTCGTCCTGGCGGAAACCGTCGATGTCGTGGAGCCCTGCATGGCCGCGCGCCAGGATGTGGGCCGCGTCATCTCCGAAAACGTCAACGAGATGCTGGTCGAGTTCGACTACTCGAACGGCGGCCTGAAGCCGCGGCTTGCCACCGAGTGGAAGCAGCTCAGCCCCGAGACCTGGGAATTCAAGCTGCGGCCGGGCGTCAAATGGCATGACGGCAAGGACTTCACCGCCAAGGACGTGCAGTTCACGATCGAGCGCAACACCGCCAAGAAGGTCAATTGCGAGGTCGGCGGCAAATATTTCGGCGGCACCGAGTTCAGCTTCGAAAGCCCCGATCCGAACACGATCCGCATCACCACCAAGCCGGCCCAGCCGATCCTGCCGCTGCTGATGACGATCATGCCGGTCGAATCGGCGGAAGCGACGCCGGAGGCCGAATATACCCGCAAGCCGATCGGCACCGGGCCCTACACCTTCGACAGCTGGACGGTCGGACAGTCGATCGTCCTGAAGCGCAACCCCAACTACTGGGGTGAGCAGCCGCAGGTGGAAAAGGCAACCTACCTGTTCCGCTCCGACAGCGCCGTGGCGGCCGCCATGGTCGATGCCGGCGAAGCCGATATCGTTCCGTCCGTATCGGTGCAGGACGCCACCAACGCCGAAACCGACTTCGCCTATCCGAATTCCGAAACCACGTCGCTGCGCATCGACACGCGCGTCGCGCCGCTCAACGATCGCCGCATCCGCGAGGCGATGAACATCGCCATCGACCGCCAGGCGATGCTCGGGACGCTGTTCCCGGAACAGGCGCAGATCGCAACGCAACTCGTCGTGCCGACCACGCTCGGCTACAATGCCGACATCAAGCCCTGGCCGTATGATCCGGAGCGGGCGAAGAAGCTGGTGGCCGAGGCCAAGGCCGACGGCGTGCCGGTCGATCAGGAGATCCGCATCATCGGCCGCAACGGCCAGTATCCGAACGCGACGGAAGCCATGGAAGCGATCATGGCGATGCTTCAGGAGATCGGCCTGAACGTCAAGCTCGACATGTACGACGTCTCCGTCTGGAACAACTACTTCGTCGCGCCTTTCGTGGCGGATTCGGGCCCGACGCTGACCCAGTCGCAGCATGACAACGCCACCGGCGATCCCGTCTTCACCGCCTATGTGAAATACGCCGAGGGTGGCTCCCATTCGATGGTCCGCGATCCGGCCGTCGACAAGATGATCGCCGAGGCGACGGCTGCCACGGGCGACGAGCGCACCAAGCTCTGGCAGGCGCTGTTCGCCAAGGTCAACGAGGAGATCATCGCCGACATCCCGATGTTCCACATGGTCGGCTTCACCCGCGTGGCGCCGCGCCTCGACTTCGAGCCGACGATCGCCGCGAACTCGGAACTGCAGCTGTCGCAGATCAAGTTCAAGTAACACCCACAGGCGGGCCGCATGAGGCGGCCCGCCTCGCTGTTTCGCGGAACCCCTTCCGGTTTCGCGCGACCGTCGAAATGCAGGAACGATGGATTGAGCCATGCCGCTTATTGACCGCGCAGCCCTTACCGATTTCGCCTACCGCATGCTGACCAGCGCCGGCATGGAGGCCGACAAGGCCGAGGCGACCGCCGCCATTCTGGTGGAGGGCGACATGATCGGTCACGACACGCACGGGGTCAGCCTGTTGCACTGGTATGTCGAGGCGCTCGACGACGGATCGCTTGCCAGGTCCGGCTCCTACGAGGTCATCAACGACCGCGGCGCGGCCTTCGTCTGGGACGGAAAGCTGCTGCCCGGCGCCTGGCTCCTGACCAAGGCGCTCGATCAGGCCTGCGAGCGGGTGCGCGACTTCGGCATCGTCTCCGCGGCGATCCGCAACTGTCACCATACCTGTGCGCTGTCGGCCTTCATGCGTCAGGTGACCGAGCGCGGCCTGATCGTGCAGCTCTCCGTCTCCAATCCGGCTGCGAGCCGCGTCGCCCCCTATGGCGGGACGAAGCCGCTGCTGACGCCGAACCCGATGGCGGCCGGCTTTCCGACTTCGTCCGATCCCATCCTGATCGACGTTTCCTGCTCGATCACCACGACGACGATGACCCAGACGCTCGCCAAGGCCGGACAGAAGTTCCCCGAGGCCTGGGCGGTGACCGCCACCGGCGAGCCGAGCGACGATCCGAAGGAGATCACCGAGCGCGGCGGTTCGATGATGCCGCTTGGCGGCCAGTCGAAGGGGCACAAGGGGTTCGGGCTCGGACTGATGGTCGAACTGATGGGGCAGGGGCTTTCCGGCAAAGGCCGGGCGAACACCAGGCCGGGGCCGTTGTCGCAGAGTGCCTATCTGCAGGTTATCGATCCCGAATTCTTCGTCGGCCTCGACGCCTTCACCGAACAGGCGGACTGGATGGCAGCAGCCTGCCGCGACAACCCGCCGGCCGCCTGGAACAAGGGCAAGGTCCGCATGCCGGGCGACAGCGCCGCCCGCAGGCGTCGGGACGCGCTGGAGAAGGGCGTGCCCGTCTCCGATCTCACCTGGGAAAAGCTCCTGCGCGACGCGGAGCGGCTCGGGGTCGCGCCCGGTATCTGACGCGCAGGACGCCAATTCCCGCGTAGCCGCGATCGGTGAAAGAATATTCCTCCATCGTCGTCGGAAATAATCCATAAAATCTATAAACTAAATTCAAGTTTGGTAGGCTGGCCGTATCATTCCACGTGGGGACGTACGATGAGCCAGCAATCCGAAAGCATTTTCTCCGGGGGCCTGTCGCGCCGGAGCCTGATCAAGGCGGCCGGGGTGACGGCGGTGGCGGCGACCGCCGGCGTGATCGGCGCGCGTTCGACGCGCTATGCCATCGCCGGCAACCTCATCCCCATCAAGCTCGAGTGGACCGAGGTCGCCGCCTGCCATTCCCCCGTCGGCTTCGGCCTGTCCAAGGGGATCTACGCCAAGCACGGCCTCGAGGTGGAGCTGTTCTACCAGGGCGCCAGCGGCCAGACGCTCATCCAGGCGCTCGCCACCCGCAAGGCGGAGGCCGGGCCGGGCCTGCTCTACGACTGGCTGAAGCCGATCGAACAAGGGTTCGACGTGCGGCTCTTCGCCGGCTCGCATGGCGGCTGCCAGAGCATCCTGGTGAAGCCGGACTCCGACATCAAGTCGCTGACCGACCTCAAGGGCAAGACGATCGGCACCTTCGACGTCATGTCGCCCTCGCGCGTCGCCTTCTCCGTGGCGCTCGCCAAGGCCGGCCTGAACCCGGAAACCGACGTCACCTGGAAGGTCTTCCCGTTCGATCTCGTCGCCGAGGGCGTGCTGAAGGGCGAGGCCGACGCCGTCGCGCACATGGATCCCTGGGCCTATTCCTACGAGAAGAAACACGGCTTCCGCCGCGTCGCCGACACGCAGACCGGTACGTTCAAGGACCGGGTCTGCTGCGTTCTCGGCGTCAACGGCGACTACTACGAGGCCAACAAGGACGCCATCAAGCGTGTCGCGGCCGCGAACCTCGAAATCCACCAGTATACGGCCAGGCATCCGGACGAGGTCGCCAGGTGGTACTTCGATACGCTGAAGCCGGGCCTGTCGCTGGAAGACCTGACGGAGGTTCTCGCCGCCTTCACCTATCACGACCACTGGTTCGGCAAGGATCTCCTGAAAGAGGTGACGATCGGCTACGAGGACCTCAAGCTGACGGGCGTCATCGACGCGGGCACGGACCCCGAGGAGATCGCCAACCGCATCACCATCGACATCTTCGCGTGATGCCATGAGTGCTGCGGTCGAGGACACACTCGGCGGGGCCGGGCGGCGAACGCTCGCTCTGCCTCTCGGGGGCATCTGGCGCAACGGGCTTTTGGCGGCCGGCACGTGGGCTCTCGCCGCGGCGCTGACCTATGGTCTGCCCGACGTCATCGCCTGGGGCGCGACGGGGCTCTTTGCCGCCGTCATGCTCGTCGGCGCGGGGATCTTCCTCGCGCTGTCGGTGACGGTGCACAGGCTCGGCGGCTTCGGCCGCACGCTCATCCACTACGGGCCGTGGTTCATCGTGCTCGGCCTCTGGCTCGGCCTGTGGGAAGTGCTGACGGCCAAGCTCGGCTGGCTGCCCAAACCGTTCTTCTCGCCGCCGCAGGGACTGCTGCACGTCTATGTGACGGACTGGGAGCGGCTTCTGATCTGCATCGCCTATACGGGGCGGCTGTGGGGCCTCGGCTTCTTCTCCGGCATTCTCATAGGCTTCGCCGGCGGCGTGGCGCTCGGCTGGTCGAAGCGTTTCGCCTATTGGGGCATGCCGCTCCTGAAGCTCATCGGCCCGGTGCCGGCGAGCGCCTGGATCCCATGCACCTTCTTCATCTTCCCGTCGACCTTCCATGCCTCGATCTTCCTCGTGGCGCTGGCGTCGGGCATTCCGGTGGCGATCCTGACGGCGGCGGGCGTCAGCCAAGTGAACCGATCCTTTTACGACGTCGCCCGCACGCTCGGGGCGGACAACCGCTTCCTCGTCTTCAAGGTCGCGATCCCCGCCTCGCTGCCGAACGTCTTCGTCGGCATCTTCATGGGCCTCTACTATTCCTTCGCCGTACTGGTCGTCGCCGAGATGCTCGGCGCCAAGTTCGGGCTCGGCTGGTATCTCCAGTTCAACACGGCCTATTCGGCCTATGCCAACGTCTATGCCGCCCTCGTCATCATGGCGCTGATCTGCGCCGGGCTCGTGCGCCTGCTCTTCGTGGCTCGGGATCGGCTGCTCGGCTGGCAGAAGGGGATCCTCTGATGGCGCTCGCTCTCGCAGCAACCACCCCTTCCGACAGCATCGCGCTCGACGTGGAAGGCGTTTCCCACCGCTATGAGCGCGACGGCACGGAGTTGCAGGTTCTCGACAATGTGAGCCTGACGATCGCGCCGGGCGAATTCGTCGCTCTGTTGGGGCCGTCCGGTTGTGGCAAGTCCACGCTGCTCCGGCTCGCCGCCGGCCTGGAGACGCCGACGACGGGCAGGGTGCTCGAAGACGGCAGGCCGATCACCGCGCCGAACCCGGACCGCATCCTCGTCTTCCAGGATGCGACGCTCTTTCCCTGGCGCACGGTGCGCGCCAACATCGCCACAGGCCTGGAGGCCCGTGGCCTGCTCGGCGAAAAGGGCCATCGGATCGACGAGGTGCTGAAACTGGTGAAGCTGGAAGGCTTTGCCGACTTCTACCCGCACCAACTCTCCGGCGGCATGGCGCAGCGCGCAGCCCTTGCCCGCGCGCTCGTCAACGATCCGAAGCTGCTTCTGCTCGACGAGCCCTTCGGCAAGCTCGATTCGCTGACGCGGCTGCGCATGCAGAACGAACTCCTCGACCTCTGGAAGAGCGCCGGCTTCACCGCGCTGCTCGTCACGCACGATGTCGAGGAGGCACTGCTTCTCGCCGACCGGGTGATCGTGCTCTCCGACCGGCCGGCCGCCATCATCGCGGAGGTGCGGGTCGACGAGCCGCATCCGCGCCAGCGCGACGATGCCAGTCTCGTTGCGCTCCGCCGCGCGCTGCTGGAAGAGCTGGGGATTTCCCATGACGTCTAGCGCACGGCTTTCCTACCGGGCGGTGGCGGCTGTCGGCGGCGGGCTCGCGCTGCTCTCGCTCGGCTGGTGGTGGCTGATCTTCAGCAAGGTCGTCGAGAACGACTACCTCACCGTCCGCCAGGCCATGACCTGCATTGCCGGGGCGACGGATCTGTGCGCGCTCGCCCAGGCGCTGTGCACCGACGCGCATCTCTACGGCATCCGGTGGTATGCGCCGGAAGCCTTCTGGGCCGCCACGGCCATCCTCGCCGCCGGCGTCCTTCTGTCCGTCCGCCCATCGCACCCTTAAGTGCGCCTCACCAAAGGAGAAGTGTCATGACGATCCATCAGACCCCCGAGGTCGCCGAACAGGACATCGTGCAGGTTCCCGCCGGAACCGCCACCTTCAAGAGCCGCCACCCGGAAACGATCGCGCTGCACGGCGGCAGCTTCCGCTTCGATCCGGCAAGCGGCGCGGTGGCCGTGCCGATCTACCAGACCAGCTCCTTCCAGCTGCCCGGCACCGATGGCGCCGACAAGCTCTTCGCGCTGGAGGCGCCCGGCCATCTCTACACCCGCGTTTCCAACCCGACGCAGGATGCCTTCGAGCAGCGCCTCGCCGAGCTCGAGGGCGGGGCCGCCGCGCTGGCGCTCTCCTCCGGCCAGGCGGCTTCCGCCTTTGCGATCCTGAACCTGGCGCGCGCCGGCGACAACATCGTCAGCGCCGCCGGGCTCTATGGCGGCACGTGGGCGCTCTTTGCGGCGACCCTGAAGAGTTTCGGCATCGAGACCCGCTTCGTCGATGCCGCCGACCCGGACGCCTTCGACAAGGCGACGGACGAGCGCACGCGCGCCTACTATGCCGAATCCCTGCCGAACCCGAAGCTGGAAGTGTTTCCGATCGCCGAAGTCGCCGCCATCGGCCGGCGCCACGGCATTCCGCTGATCGTCGACAACACCGCCGCCCCGCTGATCATCCGGCCGCTGGAGCATGGCGCGGCCGTCGTCGTCTATTCGACGACCAAATACATCGGCGGCCACGGCACTTCGATCGGCGGCGCGATCATCGACAGCGGCACCTTCCCCTGGACGGAGAATCCGACCCGCCAGCCGAACCTCACCGAGCCGGACCCGAGCTACCAGGGCAAGACCTGGATCGAGAAGGCGGCGGCGATCGGCTTTCATCCCTACATCCTGCGCGCCCGCGCCGTGCTCTTGCGCGATCTCGGCGCGGCGGTCAGTCCCCAGAACGCCTTCCAGTTCATCCAGGGCCTCGAGACCCTGCCGCTGCGCCTGCGCCAGCACAACGAGAATGCGGTCAGGATCGCCGAATACCTGAAGGGCCACCCGAAGGTGGAGCGCGTGATATTCCCGAAGTTCCAGGACGGCGCTGCGCGGGCGCGGGCGGAAAAATACCTCAAGCCCGGCCACTTCGGCGCGCTGGTCGGCTTCGAGCTGAAGGGTGGGCGGGAAGCGGGGCGCCGCTTCATCGACAGCCTGCAGCTGTTCTATCACCTGGCGAACATCGGCGATGCGCGGTCGCTGGCCATCCATCCCTCCACGACCACCCATTCGCAGCTCTCGCCGGAGGACCAGCTCGCCACCGGCGTCACACCCGGCTACGTGCGCCTCTCCATCGGTCTGGAACATCCCGACGACCTGATTGCCGATCTGGAGCGCGCGATTTCGCTCGCGTGAGGCTTGCCGGCGATCGGCGCGGCGCGGGAGCGCGCCGTGCCACCTATTCCCAGCATTGGAGGAACCCGATCCATGACCATCCACACCAGACCTGTTCACCTGCCGACGGTCGACTTCTCCCGCTTTCACGGGAGTGCCGCCGAGCGCGAGAGCTTCATCAGGGAGCTGACGCTCGTCCTGCACGATCACGGCTTCTTCTACCTGACGGGCCACGGTGTGCCGCAGAGCCTGATCGACGATGTGCTGGCGACCTCGAAGCGCTTCTTCGCCCTGCCGGAGGAGGAGAAACTGGCCATCGAGATGGTGCGGTCGCCGCATTTCCGCGGCTATAACCGCGCCGGCTACGAGCGTACGCGCGGCGAGCAGGACTGGCGCGAGCAGCTCGACATCAACACCGAGGGCCAGCCGGTGGCGGCCGGGCCGGATACGCCCTGGAACCGGCTCTACGGCCCGAACCAGTGGCCGGAAGCCCTGCCCGAGTTGAAGCCGCTCCTGTTGCGCTATCAGCAGGAGGTCACCCGCATCGGCATCGATGTCCTGAAAGCGATCGCCCTTGCGCTCGGCCAGCCGGAGAACGTTTTCGCCGAGATCTATGAGCCTTCGCCTTCGCAGCTCCTGAAGATCATCCGCTATCCGGGCCGGGAGGCCGCCGGCAGCGACCAGGGCGTCGGCGCCCACAAGGACGGCGGCTTCGTCACCGTGCTTCTCCAGGACACGACACCCGGCCTGCGGATCCGCACCGAAGACGGCGTCTGGATCGAGGCGCCGCCGGTGCCCGGCACCTTCGTCATCAACAGCGGCGAGTTGCTGGAGCTTGCCACGAACGGCTTCGTGCGTGCGGACGTCCATGATGTCGTCACCCCGCCCGCCGGCACGGAGCGCTACTCGGTCGCCTTCTTCCTTGGCGCCCGCTACGACGCCACGATCCCCGTCATCCCGCTGCCGGACACTCTGAAGCGCGGTGAGCGCGGCGTCACGGTCGACGCCCTGAACCCGATCTTTCGCGAGGTCGGCATCAACCATTTGAAGAGCCGCCTGCGCTCGCATCCGGACGTGGCGGCACGGCATCATCCGGACCTGCTCCACCTTCTCGATCTGCCGGCCAAGGCCTGATCGAAAGACGGCAGGTGCCCGGGGATATTCAAGGGCGGGTGCTGCGAAGCGAGAGATGAAGGAAATGCAGCCTGCCGGGAGAACCATTCGCTGGTTTCCCGGCAGGCTTTTGCGTTTCGAGCCTTACCGATGCGATGCCCAGGGGACGAGGCGGCGCTCGAGCAGCCGGGCGAGGAATTCCAGCAGGATGGCGATCAGCGCGATCACGATGATGCCGGCAATGACGATGTCGGTGACGAGGAACTGCGCCGCCGACTGGATCATGAAGCCGATCCCGCTCGTCGCGGCGACAAGTTCGGCGGCGACCAGCGTCGTCCAGCCCGCGCCGAGCGCAATGCGGATCCCGGTCAGGATCGACGGGACCGAACTCGGCAGGACGACCTGCGCCAGGATCTGCCTCGGGCCCGCGCCGAGTGATCGCGCCGCGTTCACGTGTTCGCGGGAGACGGAACGGACGCCCGCGGACGTCGACAGTATGATCGAGGGCAGCATGGCCAGCGCGATGACGGTGATCTTGGATGCCTCGCCGATGCCGACCCAGATGATGACGAGCGGCAGGTAGGCGAGCGGGGGCAGGGGGCGCAGGAACTCGACGATGGGGTCGAGGATGCCCCGGCCGAGGCGGCTCGTTCCGATGGCCAGGCCCGCCGGGATGCCGATCAGGACGGAGGCGATCAGGGCGCCGAAGATGCGGTAGAGGCTCGCGCCCACGTGTTCGAAAAGCGTCGCGTCGACAAAGCCGGTGACGATCAGGTTGTAGCCGGCGATGACGACCTGCCGGGGCGAGGGCAGGAAGACCGGCGAGACCACGCCTCGGGCAGAGGCGAGGCTCCACAATCCGATGATGGCAGCGATCGTGAGTGTCGAGATCACGGCGATCGGCACAGGTCTTGCCGTTGCGGCAGCCTCCGTGGCTGGCCGGACGCCGGCGGGCGCTTCATTCCTCGCGTCTTCGGCGGCGTCTGCTTCGGCAAGGCGCGACAGGGGGCGAAGTTCGGTGAACAGGGTCATGCGGCGGCCTCCTCGTTCGGGAGCGAATGGATCAGGCTCGTCAGGCCATCGTGCAGGCGCTTGAACAGCGGCGACGCCTTGACCTTTTCGGTCGCGGCGCCGGCCAGGATCTCGGCGCTGAAGCCGGCCTCGATCTCGGCGGTCAGGCGACCGGGGTGAGGGGAGAGCACCAGCACGCGCGAGGCAAGGATGAGCGCCTCGTCGATGCTGTGGGTGATGAGGACCGCACCGGCGCCGCTGCGGGCCTGGATGCGCAGGAGAAACTCCTGCATGCGCGTGCGGGTCAGCGCGTCGAGCGCGCCGAGCGGCTCGTCGAGCAGGAGGAAACGCGGCTCTGCGGCCAGCGCCCGGGCTATGCCGACGCGCTGGCGCATGCCGCCAGAGAGCTCCCAGACGTGGTGGTCGCCGGCGTCGCCGAGGCCCACCAGTTCCAGGAGCTGTTGCGCCCGCGCCTGGCGGGTTGCGCGCGGCATACCCTTCAGCTTCAGCGGAAATGCGACGTTGTCCCGGGCATCGAGCCAGGGATAGAGCGCGTCGTCCTGGAAGACCACGGCGCGGTCGGCGCCAGGCCCTGGGATCGGCACGCCGTCGACGGCAATGGTGCCCGATGTCGGTGCGATGAAGCCGGCGGCGAGGTTCAGCAGGCTCGTCTTGCCGGACCCCGAACGGCCGATGATCGCGACAAGCTCGTTGGAGGCGACCTGCAGGTTGATGCCGTCGAGAACGAGACGGTCGTTGCCTGCGGCGCGGGACCCGGGCCGCGGCGGATAGCGCAGCGAGACGTCGCGAAACGACAGGATGCTCATGGGCCGGTCCCTCCTCTCGGATGTGGCAGTGTTCCGGCATCCGTCCTTGCGGAAGTGGCGGCCCGGTCGCGCACTGACGCGCTCGGGCCGCCGGTCCGCCGCAGGACGGCTGTGGCCTTATTGGGCGAGCTTGGCTACATCCGTGACCCAGCGGGCGGATACGTAGGGCGAATAGTCGGAGAGGGCCGCCGGGATCTTGCCCTGCTCGAGCAGGAAGGCGGAGGTATCCGCCACCGCCTTCGCCGTGCCGCCGCCGAGCAGGGCCTCGCCGGCCTGCTCCTCGAGCGTCGGGAAGGTGTAGCCCTTGAGCAGGGTGGGCACGTCTTCCTGCCTGGCTCCGGTCAGGCGCGCGATTTTCTCGGCTTCCGGCGAGCTGGCATTCCAGGCGTCCGGATTGGCACGATAGGCCGCCGTCGCATTGCCCGTCACCTTCACGAAGGCCGTCACGACGTCAGGGTGCGCGTCTGCGAAGGCCTTGCTGACGATCCAGGCGTCGAAGGTCGGCCCGCCCCAACCGGCGACGTCGGCCGAGGTCGCAAGCACCTTGCCCGACGTCTTCAACTGGGCCAGGACGGGATCCCACACATAGGCGCCATCGATGTCTCCACGTTCCCAGGCCGCGGCGATCTCGGGCGGGCGCAGGTTGAGGATCTCGACGGCCTTCGGATCGACGTTCCAGTGCTTGAGCGCCGTCAGCAGGCTGTAGTGGGCCGTGGAGACGAAGGGTGTCGCGATCTTCTTGCCCACGAGGTCTTCCGGCTTTGCGGCCGACTTGACCGCCAGCGCTTCCGCCTCGCTGATCAGACCGACGACAAAGATGGTCTCGATGGGCAGCTCGCGGCTTGCCGCGGCTGCCAGCGGCGACGAGCCGACATAGCCGATGTCGAGCGAGCCGGACGCGATCGCCGCGATGACGTCTGCGCCGCCGTCGAACTTCTGCCAGTTGATCTTGGCGCCGGTGGCCTTTTCATAGGTGCCGTCGGCCTGGGGGACCCGCGACGGCTCGACGATCGGCTGGTAGCCGATGTTGAGCGTCACGTCTTCGGCGGCTGCAGACTGGAACTGCGCTGTGAGGGCAAGGGCGGCCGTTGCCGCCAACAAGGCCCTGCGGGTGATGTTCATGGTGGTCCTCTCCTCAATCTGATCCTGCCCCGCTCGATGCCGGCGGGTTGGATTTAAGCTATCTAATCGATAAAAATAGTAGAGAAATTTTCGCCTCAAAGTTCAGGGGGCGCAGCAATTGATTTTGCGTCGTCTGTCGGCCGCTGAAGAATGCCTATCCGGCTGGAAGGCGGGGATGGATTTGCGTCGGTCCCATAATCGGCCGCGGGCAGGCGACGCGGGTGATGCCGAACGATTACGCCGCCTGCGCAAAAGTGATGGGCTTCCTGGAAAAGCACCTCAATATCATTGTTCTAGGGGCTATAAATTAATTACACAGTTTTTATATGATTTACGCAAATCCATGCCTAGAATGAGCCGGAATCATTTCCATTGAGTGGCCGCTTCCAAGGCACACCAGACGTCGCAAGTTTTTTTAGAGTGGTCTGAAATGCTGACGAAAAAAGGAAAATACGGCCTGAAGGCGCTCGTTGACCTGGCGCGACTGGCGCCCGGCGAGACGGCGTTCGTCAGCGAGATCGCCCTGCGCAACAACATTCCCAAGAAGTTCCTGGATACGATCCTGCTCGAGCTTCGCAACGCCGGCATGCTTCGCTCCAAGAAGGGGCCGGGCGGCGGTTACTCGCTTTCCCATCCGGCTTCCGAAATTCGCATTGGCCATGCCATTCGCGTCTTGGATGGTCCGCTGGCACCGATCCGTTGTGCGAGCCGTACGGCCTATGAGGCCTGCGAGGATTGCGCCGATCCGCAGGCCTGTCAGGTGCGCCGGGCGATGACAGAGGTCCGCGACGCCATTGCCGCGATCCTGGATACGATGACGCTCGAGCAGTTCGTCGCCGTTCCCGGTGCCGCTGCCATCATCGAGGATGGGGAACCGGAGAAGCTGGCCGGTTGAGGCGACAAGCCAGCGGGAACCCTCGCGACCGAAAGTCTGCGGCGTGTCTCAAAGGTCTTCCGGGGGAGCGCGATGCCGGTCGAGACGCAGGTTGCCCGCCTGACGCAGCATGTCGGCGGTTGGCGCGTGTTCTGCCTCCGGCTCGCCCGTTCCGTGGGTTCCCGAAGCCGGCGCGAATGCTGTTCCGGCAGCACCGACGGCATCGGCTGCGGCAAAGCGCGCTGCCGCTGCCGCCAGGTAGGCGTTGATCCGGTGCTGTTCGGCAATGCCGATCTGGGCAGCGTCGATCGCCCGCCCGGCCTGCTCCATCGCGGCTTCGGCAGCCGATAGCCGCACCGAGGCAAGACCGATCGCAAGGGCATCCGGGGCACGCGCGTCCATCGCCTGTCGAAGCCGCATTCGGGCGACGCCGATGTGCGCCGCAGCCTCGAGCAGCAGGGCCAGCGCTTGCGGCACGTCCGTGCGCGGCGGTTCGGTGACGGAATGGAGCAGGGCGCCGTTGTCGACGAGCACGTCCTTCAGCAGCACGTGCTCCGGCGGCTGCAGACCCGTGGCGGTCGGCTCGCAGCTGTTGGCGACATAGTGCAGGCCGTCGATCCGGGCGGGCAGCAGCAGCCGGGCGCTCTTCCCGGTATCGGTCCGCGTCGGAACCAGCAGCCAGTCGGCATGGCGGGCGCAGGGCGTACAGAGCGCCTCTCCCCCCAGCCGCCAGCCGACGCCGCTCGCCGCCAGCGGGAGCGGAGCGCCGCTCTCGGCGCCGCGATGAACGGGCCGTGCCTCGCACAGCCTGCCCCCGGCCAGCGCCGCGGGGAAGACCGTGTTCTGCTGGCCCTCCGTCCCATAGCTACGGACCTGTTCCAGCGCCAGGAAATGGGCGGCGAGGATTTCGGCCAGCGTCGCGGACGTCTCGGACGCGATCGCACAGATTTCTGCGAGCACCACGTTGGATGCGTCGAGGCCGCCGTGCTCGGTCGGGATCGAAACGCCGAGCAGGCCGGACCGGGCCAGGAGATCCAGCCGTGCCTGCGACGTCCCTGCCTGCGACGTCCCTGTCGCCGCCGTGGCGATCTCGAAACCGGAGGCCATGGCGTTCGCGATGGCAATCGCTTCGTCCTCCGCGCCGATCAGGGCGGCCGTCCGCACCGGTTGGCCAATCACTGGTGTCGTCCCCATGTCGGCTGCTCCTCGCATCATGCAGTTCAGGACGCACGGACCTTATCAGAGTAGGGAGATCATATTCTATAAAAAATGTATAGATTGATGCTCCCGCCTGTGCTCCGATCTGAAAGGATCTGGGCCGTCGGGCAAACTGGCAATTGCCAAGAATGGCTGGAAAGGGAAAAACTGTTTCCGAAATTAGTACATAAAAAAGATAGACTAACTGTGCTAATTCGTCGCCCCGCTCTAGGGTCTGTCCGTCTGGAGCTAGGAGCAGAAGATGACCCGCCAAATCCGTTTCAACGCCTTCGATATGAACTGCGTCGGCCACCAGTCGCCGGGATTGTGGGCCTACCCAGGTGACAAGTCCTGGAAATACAAGGACCTGGACTACTGGCAGGATCTGGCGCGCACGCTCGAGCGCGGCATCTTCGACGGCATCTTCATTGCGGATGTGATCGGCTACTACGACGTCTACAAGGGCTCGAACTACCACGCGATCCACCAGGCGGCGCAGCTTCCGGTCAACGATCCGCTCCAGCTGGCAGCTCCGATCGCGCTTGCGACCGAACACCTCGGCATCGGGATTACCGCGTCGACGTCCTTCGAACATCCCTACACCTTCGCCCGCCGCATCGCGACCGCCGACCATCACACCAAGGGGCGCGTCGGCTGGAACATCGTCACCTCCTATCTGGAAAGCGGTGCGAAGAACGTCGGCGAGGGCGGCCTGCGCCGCCACGACAACCGCTACGAGGTGGCGAACGAATATGTCGAGGTGCTCTACAAGCTGCTCGAAGGATCCTGGGAGGAAGGGGCCGTCGTTCGCGACGGGGAGAAGCGCATCTTCACCCATCCGGAGAAGGTCCACGAGATCGGCCACAAGGGCAAGTATTTCGATGTGCCGGGCTACGGGCTGACGGAGCCTTCGCCGCAGCGCACGCCGGTGCTCTACCAGGCGGGGGCTTCGGGACCGGGCAAGACCTTCGCCGCGCAGCACGCCGAATGCGTGTTCGTCGCCGCGCCGACCAAGTCGCTGCTGAAGGCCTACGTCGCCGAAATCCGTGCGCGCGCCGCCGCCGCCGGCCGTGATCCGAAGAAGATCTATATCTACACGCTGCTCACCATCATCACCGACGAGACGGAAGAGAAGGCGCAACAGAAATTCGAAGACTACAAGCGGTACGTTTCCTACGACGGCTCGCTCGTCTTCATGTCGGGCTGGACCGGCATCGACTTCGGCCAGTACGCGCCGACGGATCTCGTCCGGAAGGTCGAGACCAACGCCATCCACTCGATCGTCGAGAACCTCGCGGGCGGCGACAAGTCCTGGACGATCGACGAACTCGCGCAGTTCGGCGGCATCGGCGGCATGGGGCCGGTCTTCGTCGGATCGCCGCAGCGCATCGCCGACATCCTGCAGGAGTGGGTCGAGGACACCGATGTCGACGGCTTCAACCTCGCCTATGCCGTCACACCCGGCAGCTTCGAGGACGTGGTCGATTTCATCGTGCCGGAATTGCAGAAGCGCGGCGCCTATCCGACCGCCTACAGGCCCGGCACGCTGCGCGAAAAGCTCTTCGGCGACGGCCCGTACCTGCCCGCGTCCCATCCGGCCAACGGCTACCGGGACATCGAGGCGGTCAAGCGACGGGAGGCGGACGCCGCCTCGTCGGTTTCCACCCTCAAGACGGCGAAGGGCTGAGACCGGTATGGCGAGCCTGCTCGAACTCAGCGACGTATCGCTCTCCTTCCGCGGCGTGACGGCGCTGAATGCGCTGAGCTTTGCGGTGGCGCGCGGCGAGATCTGCGCCCTCATCGGCCCGAACGGGGCGGGCAAGAGCTCGCTGCTGAACGTCATCAACGGCGTCTACCGCGCCGACGCCGGCGACATCGTCTTCGACGGCCGTCGTTTCGAGGCGATCCGGCCGGGCAAGGCGGCGCGCCTCGGCATCGGCCGCACCTTTCAGCACAATGCGCTCTTCCGTCGCTTGACGGTGCGGGAGAACGTGCTGGCCGGGCTGTCCCGTCATGGCGGGGCGAGCTTCATCGAGAACGTGTTCCGCTTCGGCCGCGACCGGCAGGAGCGAAGGGACTTTTCCGCCCGCGCCGACCGGGTGATCGCCTTCCTCGGTCTCGACGCCGCGCGCGACCGCATCGTCTCCACCCTGTCCTACGGGATCCAGAAGCGGGTGGACCTCGCCCGCGCGCTCGTCTCCGAACCGAAGCTCCTGCTGCTCGACGAGCCGATGGCCGGGATGAACCAGGACGAGAAGACGGAGATGAGCCGCATCATCGCCGAGGTTAACCGCGCCTTCGGCACCACCATCGTCCTGAT
Source organism: Hyphomicrobiales bacterium (assembly GCA_900469965.1). Taxonomy (GTDB): domain Bacteria; phylum Pseudomonadota; class Alphaproteobacteria; order Rhizobiales; family Rhizobiaceae; genus Mycoplana. The sequence continues at coordinate 466,125 of UBZP01000017.1, forward strand.
CGAGCACGACGTCGGCATCGTGCTCGGGCTCGCCCATCACATCGTCGTCCTCGACTACGGCCGCAAGGTCGCCGACGGCGCGCCGGATGCGGTGCGCAACGACCCGGACGTCATCGCCGCCTATCTCGGCACGGTTCACTGAGGAGACGGTGATGGCATTCTTCCTGGAAACGCTGATCGCGGGCCTCTTCGCCGGCCTCATGTACGGCCTCGTCGCCATCGGCTTCGTGCTGATCTACAAGGCCTCGGGCGTCTTCAATTTCGCGCAAGGGGCGATGGTCTTCCTCGCCGCGCTCGTCTTCGTCACTCTGGTCGAGCGGGGCGTCCACTTCTGGGTGGCTTTCGCGGCGACCTCGGCGCTGATGGTTCTTGTCGCGATCGCCATCGAGGCGCTGGTGCTGCGGCCCCTGCGCAACCGCGATCCGCTGACGCTGTTCATGGCCACGCTCGGCCTGTCCTTCGTCATCGACGGCGCGACCCAGTTCTTCCTCGGCACCGACGTCCACATGCTCGACATCGGCATCGAGGACATCGCGCAGGACTACGGCGGGCTGTTCATCAGCCAGTTCGACATCATCGCATCCCTCATCGTCGTCGCGCTCGTCGCCGTGCTCGCGCTCGTCTTCAGCAAGACGCGGATGGGCATTTCGCTGAGGGCCGTCGCGGACGATACGCTTGCCGCGCAGTCGATCGGTATCCGGCTGCCGGTGATCTGGCGCATCGTCTGGAGCGTTGCGGGCATCGTGGCGCTGGTCGCCGGTCTTCTCTGGGGCGCGCGGCAGGGCGTGCAGTATTCGCTCTCGCTGGTGACGCTGAAGGCGCTCCCCGTGCTGATCATCGGCGGCTTCTCGTCGATCCCCGGCGCGATCGTCGGCGGGCTGATCGTCGGGGCGAGCGAGGCGCTTGCCGACATCTATCTCGGCCCGCTCGTCAACGGCAGCGTCTCCACCTGGTTCGCCTACATCCTCGCCGTCGCTTTCCTCCTCGTTCGCCCGGCCGGCCTTTTCGGCGACCGCGACATCGAAAGGGTCTGACCCATGACCACCCTTCAGGACACGCTCCCCGACACCGGCCCGGCCGCGCCCATCCTTTCGAATGCCGCGTTGCTGCGCCTCGCAGTCGTCGCTGCCGGTCTCGTCGTCGCCTTCGGCATCGTTCCGGCCGTCGCCACCGACTACTGGCTGAGCTCGATCATCATTCCGACCGTCGTCATGGGGCTTGCGGGCATCTCGCTCAACCTGCTGCAGGGCTATGCGGGACTGGTCTCGCTCGGCTCGGCCGCCTTCATGTCGGTCGGCGTCTTCTCCGCCTACAATCTGATCCTGCGCGTGCCCGGCCTGCCGCTGCCCGCAGTCCTCCTGCTTTCCGGGCTGATCGCGGCGGCCGTCGGTGTCTTCTTCGGACTGCCGGCGCTGCGGTTCAGGGGCTTCTACCTGGGCGCCTCGACGCTCGGCGCGCAGTTCTTCTTCCCGTGGCTATTCACCAACTACCCGTGGTTCTCGAACGACAGCCAGTCGTTGACGATCTCGGCGCCGCGTCTCGAATTCCTCGGCTACGATCTGCAATCGCCGGTCGGGCGCTACCTGTTCGTCGCCACCGTCACGGCGCTCCTGATCGGTCTCGCCTTCCTGGTGGTCCGCAGCCGGCTCGGCCGGGAATGGATGGCGATCCGCGACCAGGAGACGGCCGCGTCCGTGCTCGGCATCCGCGTCGCCCGCCGCAAGCTGCAGGCCTATGCCATCAGTTCCTTCTTCCTCGGCATCACCGGCGTGCTCTGGGGTTTTGCCTATCTCGGCACCGCCGACGCCCACACCTACAATCTCGACAAGTCCTTCCAGGTCCTGTTCATCGTCCTCATCGGCGGAACGGCGACGATCTTCGGCAACTTCCTCGGCGCCGCCTTCATCGTGCTGACGCCGATCCTGCTCGACCACCTCGTGCTGGCGGCGAACATCGCCTACCTCAGCGACCAGGGGGCGATCACCAACCTGCAGCGCGTCATCTTCGGCGCGATCATCATCTTCATCCTGATCAAGGAGCCGGACGGGCTGTCTGCCTGGATCCGGCGGGGTGCGGAAGCACTCCGGGCGCGGCCGAAAACCTAGCCGCCGCCCAGGTTCCGTGCGGATCGGGCATGGCGCCGGATCTTCCGCCCGTTGTCGAAAGCCCCGGCGCCATCCTCTCGAGCAACACCATGGGGGTAACCATGTCGATACTATCCAGAACGCTTGCGCTGGCGACCAGCGCCGTGATCGCCGCCGCCACGCTGACCGGGCCCGCAACGGCGCAGGACGCGACCGGCCAGCAGCTCTATCCGCTCTTCACCTATCGCACCGGCCCCTATGCGCCCTCCTTCATTCCCTTCGGCGCCGGCAACATCGACTACCTGCGCTACGTCAACGAGGTGGAAGGCGGCGTCAACGGCGTGAAGATCCTGATCCAGGAATGCGAGACGGCCTATACCATCGAGCGCGGCATCGAGTGCTACGAGCGCTACAAGGGCGGCTTCAACGGCGCACTGACAGCCGCCATCTATCCGCATTCGAGCGGCCTGGACGTGGCGCTGACCGACAAGGCGCGCCTCGACAAGATCCCGATCGTCAGCCCCGGCGGCGGCCAGAACATCGCCACCGACGGCCGGGTCTTCCCCTACCAGTTCCCGCTGATCTTCGACTACTGGAGCGAGGCGCAGATCATCGTCGACTACATCGCCCAGCAGGCCGGCGGCTATGACAAGCTGAAAGGCGTGAAGATCGCCACGCTCTACCACGATTCCGGCTACGGCCGCGACACGATCGAGCCGCTCGGTATCCTCGCCAAGAAATACGGCTTCGAGGACATCCAGATCCCGGTCCCGCATCCGGGCGAGCAGCAGCAGGCGCAGTGGCAGCAGATCCGCCGCGCCGGTGCCGACTGGGTGTTCCTGCGAGGCTGGGGCGTGATGACGCCGGTGGCGATCAAGACCGCCGCGCGCGTCGGCTTCCCCGCCGACCGCATCATCGGCGACATCTGGAGCGGCTCGGAAGACGATGCCCGTCCGGCGGGCGCCGCCGCCAAGGGCTATCTCGCCGTCTCCGTTTTCCCGCCGGGCACCGACTACGGCATCCTGAAGACGCTCAAGGAGAAGATCGTCGACGCGGGCCGGTCGGATCTGAAGGACAACAGCAAGTTCGGCACGGTCTACTACAACTACGGTGTGATCGAGGCGATCACCTTCGTCGAGGCGCTGCGCACCGGCCAGAAGAAATTCGGCAACCGGCCGCTGACGGCCGAGGAAGGCCAGTGGGCGCTCGAAAACCTGAACATCGACCAGAAGCGTATCGCCGAGCTTGGCGCCGAAGGCCTGATCAGTCCGCTGAAGACGACGATCGACAACCACAAGGGCGAGACGATCGCCGCCAAGATCATCCAGTGGAACGGCGAGACCTGGGACACCAGGACCGACTGGATCAAGGCCGACGCCCCCCTGTTTGCCGACGTGATCAAGGCCAAGGCCGCTGCCTACGCCGCCGAGAAGGGCATCACGCCGCGCCAGGACGCCTCCAACTGAACGCAAGCAAGGGATCGCCGATCATGACCGAACCGAAAGCCGGCTTCCTCGAAGTCCGCAACGTGGAGGCCCTCTATGGTCAGGCGATCCTGGCCGTGCGCGACGTCTCGCTCAAGGTGGAGGAGGGCAGCATCGTTGCCCTCCTCGGCGCCAACGGCGCCGGCAAGTCGACGACGCTGAAGGCGATCTCCAATCTGCTCGGACCGGCCCGCGGCCGGGTGAGCAAGGGCGACATCCGCTGGCGCGGCGAACCCGTCAGCGCGCTATCCGCCTCGAGGCTCGTCGCCCGCGGCATCGTGCAGGTGCTGGAGGGACGCCACGTGTTCCCGCAGCTGACGGTGGAGGAGAACATCCTCTCCGGCGGGTTCGTGCGCAGGCCGTCCCGCAGTGCGCTCAGCGACGGCCTCGAGCAGGTCTACACCTGGTTTCCCCGCCTCAAGCAGAAGCGCAAGACCAAGGCCGGCCTGACCTCCGGCGGCGAGCAGCAGATGGTCGCGATCGGCCGCGCCCTGATGACGAAGCCGAAGCTCGTCCTGCTCGACGAGCCGTCCATGGGGCTGGCGCCGATCATCGTCCAGGAGATCTTCGAGATCATTCGCGGTTTGAACCGGGATTCCGGCGTGAGCTTCCTGCTCGCCGAGCAGAACGCCAGCCTGGCGCTCAAATATGCCGACCACGGCTACATTCTCGAAATGGGGCGGGTCGCCCTTTCAGGCACCGCCGCGGAACTGCGCGCCCGCGACGACGTGCACGACTTCTATCTGGGCGGTGCGCAGTCGCGCGTTCCCCACTGATGTTCAGCCAACAAGGAGCAGTCGCTGCCATGACCTTCGTCTACAGGGAAAACGTCCAGGGCGCCCGGCCGGATCTGTTGCAAAAATACGCCCCGGTGTTTCGCCGGATCGCCGAGGGTGCGCTCGAGCGCGAGCGCCAGCGGGTGCTGCCGCACGAGGAGATCAAATGGTTGAAGGAGGCGGGCTTTGCCGCCGTCCGTGTTCCCCGCGAACAGGGCGGCGACGGAGGATCGCTGGTCGACCTGACGGCGCTTTTGATCGCGCTCGGCGAGGCCGATTCCAACATCCCGCAGGCGCTGCGCGGCCATATCGTCTTTTCCGAGGACCGGATCTTCGCCGATCCCAGCCCGGAGCGGGACGTCTGGCTGAGGCGTTTCGTAGCCGGCGAGATTGCCGGCAACGCCTGGACCGAGATCGGCAATGTCGGCCTCTGGCAGACAGCAACCAGCGTGAAGATCGTGGACGGCATCTTCCGCCTCGACGGCCGCAAGTTCTACACGACCGGCAGCATCTTCGCCGACTGGATCGATGTGCTGGCGCGTCGCGAGGACGGCGTCGACGTGCTGGCGCTGGTCCGCGCCAGTTCCGAGGGTATCACCGTCAGCGACGACTGGGACGGCTTCGGCCAGAAGACGACGGGCAGCGGCGAAGCGGTCTTCCGGTCGGTCGCGGTCGATCCGGACAACATCCTTCCGTTCGAGGCGCGCGTTCCTTACCAGCATGCGCTCTACCAGCTCGTGCTCCTGGCTGCGCTCGCCGGCATCGGGCGCGCGATCGTGCGCGACACCGCCGAGCAGGTGCGCAACCGGACGCGCGTCTACAGCACCGGCACCGGCCCGACCGATCGCCAGGACCCGCAGATCCAGCAGGTGGTGGGCCAGCTTGCCGGCTTCTCCTATGCGACCGAGGCGGCCACCTTGCGCGCCGCTGCCGCCATCCAGCGCGCCTTCGAGGCGAAGACGGCCGGCCCGGACGCCGTCAAGGCCGCGACCGAGGCGGCCCATGTCGAGGTCTATTCGGCGCAGATCGTCGTGACCGAGCTCACCCAGCGCGCCGGAAGCCTGCTCTTCAACGCGCTGAGTGCCTCGGCTGCCCGCGACAGCCACGCGCTCGACCGCCATTGGCGCAATGCCCGCACGATCTCCTCGCACAATCCGGTCATCAACAAGGAACGGGTGATCGGCGACTGGCATGTCAACGGGGTGGTCCCGCCGATCAACTGGTCGATCGGTGTGCCCACGCCGCCGGCGGCATAGGCGGGCGGCAACCTCCGACGCGGCTGGTCGGCGGTGAGCGACGGCAGCGCCCGATCGGTGGCGCGGATGCCGGCGCAACGGCGTGGTGCGCGCAGGGCCCGGCTGGGGGCAGCGTTAGGAGAAAAAACTCATCCGTGCGCGAAGCTTGGAATTTGCGTTCTCGCAGTCCGCTAAATTCTATAGATTATATATTTTAACAGAATTTCTCACGAGGGGACGTCATGAAAATTTCGCGCCGCATATTCTCGACCGCACTCGCAGCCTCGCTCGCCATGCCGCTTCTGGTCGAAACCGGATGGGCGTCCGACAAGGTCGTCCGCATCGGTTACCAGAAATACGGAACGCTCGTTCTGCTCAAGGGGAAGGGGCTATTGGAAGAAAAGCTGGCGAAGATCGGCTACACGGTGACATGGACCGAGTTTCCCGCGGGCCCGCAGCTGCTCGAGGCGCTGAATGTCGGCGCGGTCGATTTCGGCACCACCGGTGAGACGCCGCCGATCTTCGCACAGGCCGCCGGCGCGCCGCTCATCTATGTCGCGCACGAACCGCCGGCCGCCCGCGGCGAGGCGATCCTCGTGCCGAAGGACAGCCCCATCAAGACGGTGGCCGACCTCAAGGGCAAGACGGTTGCGCTGAACAAGGGATCGAACGTGCACTTCCTGCTGGTGAAGGCGCTGGAAGAGGCCGGCCTCAAATACACCGACATCAAGACGACTTTCCTGCCGCCGGCCGACGGCCGCGCCGCCTTCGAGCAGGGGGCGGTGGACGCCTGGGTCATCTGGGATCCCTTCCAGGCCGCCGCCGAGGTGGCGATCGAGGCCCGTGAACTGCGAAACGGCGAAGGCATCGTGCCGAACCACCAGTTCTATCTCGGCGCCAGGCCCTTCGTGGAGGGCAATCCCGAGGCGGTGGACGTGGTGATCGAAGCCGTCGCGGCGATCGACGAGTGGGCGAAGGCCAATACGGCTGCCGCCGCCGCCGAGCTCGCGCCGTCCGTCGGCATTCCCGAGGACGTGCTTGCCGTCGCGCTGGAACGTCAGTCCTACGGCATCAAGGCCATCGACGAGAGCGTGATCAAACAGCAGCAATCGATCGCCGACACCTTCTTCGACCTCGGCCTGATTCCCAACCGGATCTCGATTGCGGATGTCGTGCGCAAGGGTGGCGCCTGATGGCCGAGACGTCGGTGGCCGGCTACGCTGCCGGCGACATTCGCAGCCCCGTCCTGAAGGGCCTGGGGAGGGCGCTTGCGCCCTGGGCCCTTCCCATCGTGCTGCTGATCGCATGGGAGATCGCGGCCCGCACCGGTCTCGTCACGGCGCGCCTCATGCCGGCGCCAACGACGATCGCCGCGGCGTTCTGGAGGTCGCTCCTGGACGGCTCGCTGCTCTTCCACACGCTCGCCTCCACCCAGCGCGCCCTGATCGGGCTCGTCATCGGCGGCGGCCTCGGTTTTGTGGCGGGGGTCGTCAACGGCCTGTGGAAGCCCGCCGAGACGCTGTTCGACAGCACGCTCCAGATGGTGCGCAACATCCCGCCCCTGGCGCTCATTCCGCTGGTGATCCTCTGGTTCGGCATCGACGAGACGGCCAAGATCTTCCTCGTCTCCATCGGCGTTTTCTTCCCGATCTACATCAACACCTTCTACGGCGTGCGCACCATCGATCCGCAGCTCGTCGAGATGGCCTCCGTCTACGGACTTGACCGCAAGGCCCTGATCCAGCGCATCATTCTGCCCGGCGCGCTGCCGTCCATTCTCGTCGGCCTGCGCTACGCCCTCGGCTTCATGTGGCTGACGCTGATCGTCGCCGAGACGATCTCGGCAACGAACGGCATCGGCTACATGACCATGAACGCGCGCGAGTTCCTGCAGACCGACGTCGTGCTCCTGGGCATCATCGTCTATGCGCTTCTCGGCAAGCTCGCGGACGTCGCGACCCGCGCCATCGAGAAGCGCGTGCTCCTCTGGCACCCGGCCTATCAGGTCAAGCAGGGGGACCGGCAATGAGCGCGGCCGATTTGCATGAGCCTGAAAGCGCAGGCGGCCTGCCGATCGCCCTGACCCGGGTCGAAAAATCCTTCGGCAGGCTCAGTGTGCTCGGCAATCTCAACCTGGAGATTCCCGCCGGCCAGTTTCTGGCGGTTGTCGGGCGGTCGGGAGGCGGCAAGTCGACGCTGATGCGCCTTGTCGCGGGCCTCGACACGGCGAGCAGCGGCGGCGTCAGCATCGGTGGGCGCAAGGTCGAGCGGCTCCATCCCGCAGTGCGCCTGCTGTTTCAGGAGGCACGTCTCGTGCCCTGGCAGCGCGTCGGCGAGAATGTCGGCATCGCCCGCGGCGTCGACTGGCAGGCTCGGGCACGGCGCGTCCTTGCCGATGTCGGGCTGGAGGGGCGCGAGAACGACTGGCCCACCGTGCTCTCCGGCGGCCAGCGGCAACGCGTGGCGCTGGCCCGGGCGTTGGTCAGCGCGCCGCAGATCCTGCTGCTCGACGAGCCCTTCGGCGCCCTGGATGCGCTGACCCGCATCGAAATGCACCGCCTGCTGGAGCAGATCTGGTCCGACAGGGGGTTTACGACGGTGCTGATCACCCACGACGTCGCCGAGGCCGTCGCGCTGGCCGATCGGGTCATCGTGCTGAAGGAGGGCGGCATCGCGCTCGATATCGACATCGATCTCGAGCGCCCCCGGCAGGAGCTTGCCGATCCGCGGGCCGTCGATCTCCAGCGGCAGATCCTCGAAGCGGTTTGATCCCGCCCGGTTCGGGCGTGACGTCGTCCCGCCGAAAGCGAACAACCTTCTGGTCGAAAGCGCGACGCGGCCGCGATTGGCCGGACCCTGGGACTGTCTGGCCGGCATGATTGGAAACGAAAAAACCGTTCGGGTTGCCCCGAACGGTTGCTGCGCGTCTGCGGGTCGACGACTACGACGCCGAGGTGAGCTTGACGTTGCCGCCATGGCCGCCGCCGCCGAAGACGTGGCGGGCGCCGAAGGAGGAGCGGAGCTGCCCGTGCGGGCCGGGCAGGCCGAGCTCGGGGAAGAGCAGTTCGGAGACCCGATAGGCCTCTTCGAGATGCGGGTAGCCCGAGGCGATGACCGTATCGATGCCGAGCGCCTGGTACTCGCGCAGGCGGGCGGCGACGGTCTTCGGCGAGCCGACCAATGCGGTGCCTGCGCCCGAACGCACGAGGCCGATGCCGGCCCAGAGGTTGGGCGAGACTTCCAGCTTGTCGCGACGGCCGTTGTGCAGCGCGATCATGCGCGCCTGGCCGACGGAATCGGAGTTCTTGGTCAGCACTTCCTGTGCCGCGGCGATGGCCTCGTCGGAGAGCTTCGAGATCAGCCGGTCGGCCGCCTCCCAGGCTTCGTCGTCCGTCTCGCGCACGATGAAGTGCAGGCGGATGCCGAAGGAGGCCTCGCGGCCATGGGCGGCGGCGGCCTTGCGGGCGTGGGCGATCTTTTCGGCCACCTGCGCTGGCGGTTCGCCCCAGGTCAGGTACTTGTCGACGAGGCCGCCTGCGAAATCGATCGCGGCATCGGAGGAGCCGCCGAAATAGATCGGCGGGCGCGGCTGCTGCACTGGCGGCAGGCCGAGCTTGGCGTCGATCGCCTTGATATACTTGCCGTCGAGCGTGGAATGGCCGGTCTCGATCAGCTCGTTGAAGACCTGGAAGAATTCGGCGGCGTGGTCGTAGCGCTCGTCATGCGGCAGGAAGATGCCGTCGCCGGCCAGTTCCTGCGCGCTGCCGCCGACCACGATGTTGAGAAGAAGCCGGCCGTTCGAGACGCGGTCGAGCGTCGATGCGAGGCGGGCGTAGTAGGCGGGGGTCGCGGTGCCGGGGCGGATCGCCACCAGGAACTTCAGCCGCTCGGTGCGGGCGGCGAGGTCGGCGGCCAGCACGAAGGATTCCTCGCAGGCCGCGCCGACCGGGATCAGCACGCCCGAATAGCCGAGACGGTCCGCGGCGACGGCGATCTCGCGGAAGTAGCCGGGATCGGCCGGCCGGGCGAGCTCGTCCGAACCGAGATAGGATCCATCGCCGGAACTGGGGATGAACCAGAGGAAATCGAGAGGCTGGTCGGTTTTGGTCATGAAATATCATCCTGCATAGGCGGGCTGTCGATCAGGGGGCAGGCTGCCGCCTGCCCGGTCGAGCACAGAATAATAAATTCTATAGTTTGAGTAAGGAATTATATTTCTTCCTGGGCGGGCTCCTGGGATTTTTCGTCGCGGCAGGCCCTGAACGGGGCCGGGGCTATGGGCGCCTTGCGCCCGCCGCGAGCTTGTTCTCCAGCCAGCGGCTGTAACGCGACGCGCCGAAGCAGATGACGAAATAGACGACGGCGACGACGAGATAGGCCTCGTTGTAGAAGCCGAGCCATTGCGGATCGGCGGCGGACGCGCGGGCGGCGTTCAAGAGGTCGAAAATGCCGATGACGGCGAGCAGGGAGGTGGCGAGCAGGAAGCCGATGGCAAGGTTCACCATGCCGGGAATGACGATGCGCAACGCCTGCGGCAGGATGACGAGCCGCTGCGTGCGCCAGTAGCCGAGCCCCAGCGCCGTCGCCGCCTCATGTTGGCCGGAGGGGATGGCCTGCAGGCCGGCGCGGATGACCTCGGCGATGTAGGCGGCCCAGAACAGCGTGATCATGACGATGGCGCGCAGCATCTTGTCGAGGGAGAGCGCGTCCGGCAGGGCCATCGGCAGGATGAGCATGGCGACATAGAGGATGGCGACCATCGGCGTGCCGCGCATCAGCTCGATGTAGAGCACCGAGAAGGTTCTGAGACCCCCGAGCGTCGAGCGGCGGGCAAGCGCCAGAAGCACGGCGATCGGCGTTGCCGCCGCAAAGCAGACGGCCCAGACGAAGAGCGTGACCGGCAGGCCGCCCCACTGGTTCGAGGCAACGGGTGTCGACGTGAAGGCGCCTTGCATCAGAAGCCAGCAGGCAAGGATGGTCAGCGGCCAGGCGATGAGCAGCGTGCGGCCCCACAGGCGCGGCAGGGCACTCGCGGTCAGGATCGCCGCCAGGAGCAGGATGACGAGCGACGGCCGCCATTGCAGGGCCGGCGGGTAGAAGGCGAAGAGGATGAAGCGCAGCTTGGCCGTCACGAAGGCCCAGCAGGCACCGTCGCGTGTACAGGACGCGGCATTTCCCGAGAAGGTGGCATCGAGCACCGCCCAGCGGAACAGCGGCGGCAGGGTCTGTGAGAGCAGCAGCAGCGTCGCGATGGTGACCAGCGTGTTGGCGCGCGTGCCGAAGAGGCCGGTGCGCAGCGTCGTGAGCAGACGGGGGGAGGCGGCGGTCATCGGGTGGAGCCCCGCAGTGCGACGCGGTTGTTGTAGAGGTTCATCAGGGCGGAGAGCGCGAGATTTATCGCGAGGAACGTGCCGATCAGGATGATCAGCGCCTCCATCGACTGGCCGGTCGTGTTGGCGGTGGTGTTGACGATGCTGACGAGGTCGGGGAAGCCGATGGCCACGGCAAGGCTCGAATCCTTGGTGAGATCGAGATAGCTCGAGGTCGTCAGCGGCGTGATGACGCGCAGAGCCTGCGGCAGCACGACGAGGCGGATGATCTGCCCGTCATGCAGGCCGAGCGCGCGGGCGGCTTCCCACTGGCCGGTGCCGACCGACTGGATGCCGGCGCGCACGATTTCGGCAATCAGCGCGGAGAACTTGACGACCAGACCGGTGAGGAGGGCTGCGAATTCCGGCGACAGATTGAGGCCGCCGCGGATGTTGAAGCCGGCAAGGGCCGGCACCTGTACGACCGGCCGGCCGCCGGAGAGCGCAAGCACGAGCAGGACCGCGATGACCGCGGTCGCGGCGGCGGCGGCGGCGGAGCGGCGCGAAAGCCGGCCGGAAAGACGGAGCAGCAGCCAAAACACCCCGCCGAAAGCGCCGGCCAGCGCCAGGGCGGGGAGGAGGCCGAAGGGGCTACCCTCCAGCGACAGGGAGGGAATGGAGACGCCGCGATTGGTCAGGAACACGGCGCCGAAGAGGGCGGGTGCCTGGCGCGGGGCGGGCAGGGCCTTTGTCAGCGCCATCCAGAAGAACAATTGCAGGAGCAGCGGCGTGTTGCGGGTGATCTCGATGAACCAGCGCACGAGCCCGGAGAGCAGGAGATTGCGCGACAGGCCGGCGACGCCGATGACGATGCCGAGCACGGTGGCGAGCAGGCAGCCGAGCAGCGAGACCTTCAGCGTGTTGAGCAGGCCGGCGGCGATGGCCCGCAGGTAAGTATCGCCCGCGCGAAAGGGGATGGCGCTTTCGCCGATCTCGAAATTGGCGGAGCTGGAGAGGAAGCCGAAGCCGGGCAGGATGCCGACGCGCGCCATGGTCTCCAGCACGTTGGAGACGAACAGCCAGCCCAGAAGCGCCAGCACGCCCAGGAAGGCGAGCTGGCCGAGTGGCCAGCCGCCCCACCAGGCGCGGATCCTGCCGAAGCGGCCGGGGCTCTTGAGTCCCGGCGCGGCGGTGCGGAACACGCGTCTGTCGGACATCAGCGGAACGGCGGCGAATAGAGCAGGCCGCCATCGGTCCACAGGCTGTTGTAGCCGCGTTCCCAGCCGAGCGGCTTGAGGTTGCGGTCATAGATTTCGCCGTAATTGCCGACGGTCTTGATGATGTTATAGGCCCATTTCGGATCGAGGCCGAGGTCCTTGGCAAAGGACGGATCGACGCCGAGGAAGCGCTGGATCGCCGGATCCTCCGATTCCAGGAACTCGTCGACATTGGCCGAGGTGATGCCCCATTCCTCGGCCTGGAGGGTGGCGTTCACCGTCCAGTTGACGAGCTCCAGCCAGCGGTCGTCGCCGCCGGCAACCGCCGGTGCGAGCGGTTCCTTGGAGAGGCGCTCGGGCAGAAGCACGTAGTCGTCCGGGTTCTTCAGCTGCGTGCGCTTACCGACGAGGTCGGAGGAATCCTGCGTGATCGCGTCGACTCGGCCCGATTCCAGCGCATCGATGAACTGGCCGGTGTCCTCGATGGTGACGGGCGTGAAGGTCTTGCCCGTCTTGCGGAAGAAGTCGGCGACGTTGAGTTCGCCGGTCGTGCCGCTCTGCGCGCCGATCGTGGCGCCATCGAGATCGGCGGCCTTGGTCACGCCGAGGTCCTTGCGCACCAGAATGCCCTGGCCGTCATAGAAGACCGTCGGGCCGAAGTGGAAGCCGAGCTTGAAGGCGCGGGTGGTGGTGACCGTCACGCCCGACAGCAGGATGTCGAACTCGCCGCTCTGGAGGGCGGGAAGGCGCTGCTGCGGCGAGGACGAGGTGAACTCGACCTTGTCGGGCGTGCCGAAGACGGTGATGGACAGCGCGCGGCCGAAATCGATGAAGAAGCCCTGCCACTGGCCGTTGCTGTCGGGCGCGAAGAAGCCGGGCGTCGTGCCGACGCCGACCTTGATCGCACCGCGCTGATTGATCTTGTCGAGCGTTGGGCCGGCATGGGCGAGGCCGGACAGCATCGTGGTTGCCAGGAAGGCGGCGGCAGCGGTCGACTGGATCACCCGCCGGATGGTCTTGTGCGCTATCATATTGAAATGTCCCCATTTTCAAAAAGAACCGAGCTTCCGCCGCATGGAGGTTCCGCCAAGCGAGAGAAGATATATCCATAATATCTATAAAAAGAGTATGATTAAGAAATGTGCATCCCAAATTGTTGGACGATAGAGGAAATTACTTCCGTGGGCTTGAGGATGAGGCGCTGAACCTGATCTCCGCCCAGAACGAGGCGCGTTCGCGATCGTCGCGGGCGGCATTGGCTGGCGGGATGTCTGCGGCGTGTCTCCGTCCTTGATGGGGACATCCTTGAGCGAGGAGAAGCCTGTGGCTACGGCTGGGTGGCAGGCGTTCGGGGAGGCGCTGCGTTCGGCCTCGTTGCGCGAACGGCGTTGAAAGAGGAAACGGCATTCCAATTTAAACAACATAAAAACCATATATTTTCTGTATTTTCTACGCGGAACACCTACGCTCGCCGCCAGTTCCAACCGTGACCGATCGGTCGCGACAGCGACGAGTAGAAGAGCATGACGCAAATCGAGAATGCCTGGGGCGCCGGCCCCGACGACGGATATGAGGCGCTGGCGGCGCCGTTTCGCCCGATCTTCGCGGACATCGCAGCAAAGGCCACCGATCGTGACCTGCAGCGCGACCTCCCGCACGAACCGATCCGCCGCCTGAAGGCGGCCGGTTTCGGCGCCGTGCGCCTGCCGGTGGCGGCGGGTGGCAAGGGGGCGAGCCTGCCGCAATTCTTTAACCTGCTGATCGAGCTTTCCGCCGCCGATTCCAACGTCACGCAGGCCCTGCGCGCCCATTTCGGCTTCACCGAAGATATCCTGAACACGAAGGACGTGGAGCGCCGCGCCCGCTGGTTCGGCCGCATCGCGCGCGGGGAGACGGCCGGCAGCGCCTGGAGCGAGATCGGGGCCGGGGCGACACTCGACCGCTTCTCCACCCATGTCGCGGAGAAGGACGGGACGCTCGTTCTCAATGGCGCGAAGTACTACACGACCGGCTCGCTCTTCGCCGACTGGATCGATGTCGGCGCGTCCAATGCGGCCGGCGAGGGCATATCTGTCGCCGTGCGCCGCGAGGCTGCCGGTGTCGAGGTCGTCGACGACTGGGACGGTTTCGGCCAGACGCTGACGGCGAGCGGCACCACGACCTTCCGCGATGTCGTGGTTGAGCCGCAGGATATCGTCGTCGATGAGGAGCGCTTCAAATACGGCGCCGCCTTCTACCAGCTCGTGCATCTCGCCACGCTCGCAGGCATTGGCCGGGCGATCACCGCCGATGTCGCCAGGGCCGTGGCGGAGCGCCGCCGCACCTACACCCACGCCGCCGCGGCGCGCTCCAGCGAGGATCCGCAGGTCCTGCAGGTGGTGGGGCGCATCCGCGCCGCCGCCTATGCCGCGGGGGCGATCACCCTCCAGGCGGCACGCAGCCTGGAGCGTGCCTTCGCGGTGCATTTCGTCGACGATGCGGTGGCCGAGGAAAAGGCGAATGCCATTGCCGAACTCGAGGCCGCGCAGGCCCAGACGGTCGTCTCCGATCTCATCCTCGAGGCTTCGACGCTGCTCTTCGATGCGCTCGGCGCTTCGGCGACGAAGAAGCCCGCCGGCCTCGACCGACACTGGCGCAACGCCCGCACGCTCGCCTCGCACAATCCGCGCATCTACAAGCACCGCATCATCGGCGACTTCGCCGTCAACGGCACGCCGCCACCCTATCAGTGGCGCATCGGCGCCAGTGCCTGACGACCGCAGCAAGGCAAGGCTTGCTCCCCGGAACGGCGCTTCGCGGGCGCCGTCCGCCGGGCGTCGTGGCTGACGGCTCGATGACGGGGTGGCGGAAAGCGAGGCGGGCGTTTCGACCTCGCCCGCACCGCGGCGCCGGACGGCTGCCATGATTTCATTGCGCGTACGGGGACGGTCGCTCCAAGGCCGCCCATGGCGGCAGCCTGCGGCGCACCTCTCCGGCGAGGGCGACCGGTTTCCTGTGCGGCGAGCGGAGATTGACCTTACCCGGTGTATTCGATGATCGACAGACCGGCATTGTAGTCGGTGGCGTAGACGAGGCCGCTTGCGTCGACAAAGACGTCGGCGGACTGGATCACCCTCGCTCGTCCCGGTCGCCTGTCGGTCATCGTGCGGGGAGGGGCGGGGACCAGGGCCGCGGTTTCCCGCGGACGGTAGGGATCGGAAATGTCGAAGGCGCGGATGCCGGCATTCTGCCAGGTCGCGAAGATCAGCGTGTCGGAAACGAAGGCGCCCGGCCGGTTCTCGTGCAGGTTATGCGGGCCGAAATGGCCGCCCTTCCGCGCATAGTCGATCTCGCCGGGGGTCGGGAAGGTCGAGATGCTGATCGGATTGCCCGGTTCGCGGATGTCGAAGACCCAGGTGTGCTTGCGGCCGTCCTCCTCATGGTCGAGTACCGCCTCGTCGGCGACGACGAGCAGGCCGCGCCCGACCAGCGGCAGCGGCGAATGCGTGCCGCCGCCATAGGGCGGGCACCAGTTGTGGTGCTTGATCAGTTTCGGATCGGCATGGTCCCTGACGTCGAGCAGGGTCAACCCGCCGTCGCGCCAGCAGGCATAGGCCGTATCGCCGTGGACGAGGGCGTGGTGCAGGCCGTAGCGGCGGCCTTCCGGCGCCGTCGAGATTTCCCCGGCCGCCTTGTTCATGCCCGGCAGCCACCAGCGACCGACCAGTTCCGGCTTCGTCGGATCGGCGATGTCGATGGTGACGAAGATGTAGTCGGTGAAGCCGTCGAGCAGCGCCGAGGCGTAGGCATGGCGGCCGCCGACGTACCAGAGGCGGTGGAAGCCTATGCCGTCGACGTCGAGCTGGCCGATCTTCCGCGGCCTGTCCGGCGTCGAGATGTCGTAGACCGTCATGCCCGCCGTCCAGGCCCGTTTGGCCGTCGCGCCGCCGATCGTCTCTCCGACCGGTCTGGTGTAGTAGGCCTTCTCGTCGGCAAAGGTCTCGACGCCCGCGAACAGGTCCAGGGCGTTGATCACCAGCAGGAGGTCGTCATGCGTCTGGAGATGGATGTTCCAGGTGTTCGGCGGCGCCGGCACATAGGTGACATCGCCCGGCCTCTTCGGATCGCGCACGTCGACGATGGAAAAGCCCTGAGACCAGGGATGGCCGACATAGGCGAAGCCGCGATGGACCATCAGTTGCAGCCCGTCGCCGCGGCCGCCGATGTCGGAATGACCGACCAGTTTCATGTTACGGGCGAAATCGGGGGGCGGAAGGCTCATGGCGCCACTTCTTGAGGAGGATCGGGATGCCGCAAGGCGTCCGTCGTGAAGATGGTCGGTAACCTGCCCGGCGCGCGCTCATTTCACGACCGAAGGCGGAGGCGAGGGGTGATTGCCCGAGACTGGGGTGCTCGCCAGCGCCCGCGGGGAGAAGCGGGCACCCCACCCGCGGGTTAGGCGAAATCCGGGGCGTTCAGGGGCGTGAAGGCGCCATAGCGGCCGTTGCTGTAGACGAGCGACCGGCCGTCGCCGATGTTCACCTCGACGACACGGCCAAGGATGATGCCATGGCTGTGGCGCTCGATGATCTCCTCGACAACGCAATCGATGGATGCGAGGGCGCCGTGGAGCACGGGAGCGCCGCTGAGCCGCGTCAGCCAGTTCGCCCCCTCGTAGCGCGCCTCGCCCTTCGTTCCGCCGATGCCGGCGAAGCGGTTTGCGATCGCCTCATGCTCGTGGCCGAGGATATTGACGCAGAAGTGGCCGTAGCGGCTGATGACGGGGAAGGTCGAGGAACTGCGGTTGATGTTGACGATCATCGTCGGCGGCTCCATCGACAGGGCCGTTGCCGATGTGACCGTCGCCCCCGTCCGGTCGGTGCCGACGCCGGCCGTGATCACCGAGACGGCGCCGGACACTGTCCTCATGGCGGACTTCAGCAGCGCGGGATCGACGATGGCGCGCGGGCCTTCGGCATCGTCGTGCTCGTTGCGCGTCAGGCTGACCATGTTCATTCGCGACCTCTTCTCTTGCCGCCCCGTGGGAGCATTTCGCGGCCAGCATGCAAATGGTTGCTTCTATTGTCAATAAAATTTATGGATTTAATATCATTGGGACTCGCCACTGCAGCATTCGGCGCCGCGAACGTCGTATGCGCTCGTAGAACGGAAACGATAGGCTATGATCGCGTGTGGAACCGTAGAGTTGAGGGAAATGATTGCGACGCCGGTCATTCGTTCCGTGGCAATCGTGGGCGGCGGCTTTGCCGGCGCCGCGGCGGCCTATCATCTCGCCGCCCGGTTGCCGCACGGTACGGCCAGAATCACCGTCTACGAGCCACGCGCCTTCCTGGGAGGCGGGCTTGCCTACGACACCGAGGAACCCGTACACCGCATCAACGTGCCGGCCGTACGGATGACATTGCTGCCGGGCGACGACGAACATTTCCTGCGCTGGCTCGCAGACAGCGGTACCCTGGCGGACGATCCGGCGGCCACGACGGCGGACGGCCATGTGTTCGCACGCCGTTCGGCCTTCGGCCGCTACGTGGCGGCCCAGCTCGAGCCGCTCTTGGCGAGTGGCGTGGTGGAGCATCGCAAGGCGCGCGTGCGCGCCGTTGCGCCGGTCGGCGACGGGCGCTGGCGTGTGGAAGCCGAGGGCTGCTCCACGCTCCTTGCGGACGTCGTGATCGTCGCCACGACCCATCCGAGCCCGCAGGCGCCTGCAGCGCTCGCGCGGGCCTTGGAAGGACACCCGCGCTATGTCCCGGACGCCACCGTTCCCGGGGCCCTGTCCCCGATCCGTTCCGGTGATCGGGTGATGATCGTGGGCGCGGGGCTGACGGCTGCGGATGTGATTGCCGTGCTGGACGCCGCCGGGCACCGGGGCGCGATTGCCGCGGTGTCCCGCCGCGGACTGCGCTCGCGCGGTCATCATCTTCCGCCACAGGAGCCGTTCGGCGAGTTCGTCACGAGCCCGGCCCGTTCGGCCCGGTCGCTGCTGAGGCGCGTGCGCCGGGCGGTGGCGGAGGCGGCAGCCGTGGGGGTGACCTGGCACGCGGTCTTTGACCGTCTGAGGACGCAGGGGAGCGACATCTGGCGGGCGCTGCCCGTCATAGAACAGCGGCGGCTCGTGCGTTTCCTGCGGCCCTATTGGGACGTCCACCGCTTCCGGATCGCGCCGCAGGTGGAGGCCGTCATCGAGCACAGGCTCGCGGCGGGCACGTTGACGGTCGATGCCGCCGCGATCGTCGGCGTCGAGCGCCAGGAAACCGGAGAAATCGCCGTCCGCCTCCGCCAGCGCCGGGACGGGAAGACGGTCGAGAAGCGCTGCGACGCCGTCGTGGTCACCACCGGGCCGGGGCACAGCGGGGTCCTGCGAAGCCAGCCGTTCCTGGCCGGGCTCGCCACGGCGGGCGTGCTGCAGCTCGACACGGTCGGGCTCGGCATCGCGGTCGACGATAGCAGCCGACCGCTCGCTGCCGACGGCAGGTCCGCGCAGGCGCTCTACATCGCGGGCCCCTTGGCCCGTGGCACGTTCGGCGAACTGATGGGCCTGCCGCAGGTCACCGAACACGCGATCTTCGTGGCGGAGCAGGTTGCGCGCGATCTGATGCGCGCGGACGGAATGGCGACCTCGTCGCGGTGAGCGGCAGGAGCGCCAGGGTGGCCCGTCAACCCTTCATGGCGTTCCATAATGTATATTATGCGAGAAATTGGTCTAGCCGGGGTGGGTTCCAGTTTCAAATGCAGCGAAGGCGATATTCGCCAGGATTCCGGGAGGATGAAATGGCCACCTGCAGTGGCACATGGACGAACATCGCCTCCCCCAGGCGCTCCGTCCCGAGCTAGTCCAGCGTCCGTACGAGCTTGACGAGCCAGTCGACGAAGACGCGCACCTTGTTGCTGAGGTGCCGTGTCTGCGGATAGACGACGTAGAGCGGCAGCGGCTCGCAGGTCCAGTCGGTCAGCACCGGCACCAGGCGGCCGTCGGCGAGCGCTTCGCGGGCCATGAACAGCGGCGCCTGCGCGACGCCGAAGCCCGACATGATGGCGGTCATGTAGGTGCGGGCGTCGTTGGCGGAGACGAGGTAGCGGGGCACGATCTCGGTGGTCTCGCCGTTCCTCGCGAACTCCATCGGCAGGATCCGCCCGGCCTGGGCCTGGAGGTAGCCGACGGCGAAATGGTCGCGCGTCAGGTCTTCCGGTTCGGACGGCAGGCCATGCTTCTCGATATAAAGCGGGGCCGCACAGGTGATCATCCGCATCTCCGACACCTTGCGGGCGACCAGCGACTGGTCGCTGGGCGTTCCGCCGCGCAAGGCGCAGTCGACGTTCTCGGCGATGTAGTCGACCAGGCGGTCGCCGACGCCGAGGTCGATATGGATCTGCGGATAGCGGGTGTGGAAATCGCACAGGGCCGGAACGACCAGGAGGTCGGCAAAGGCGCCCGCCATCTCGACGCGCAGGCGGCCGGACGGCTGGGCCTGCGAATTGGTGAGCGAGCCGTCGAGCTCGTCGATCTCCGACAGGATCTGTGTTGCCCGCTCATAATAGAGCGCGCCGTCGGTGGTCACCATGACCCGCCGCGTGGTACGGTTCAGAAGCGTGGTGCGCAGATGCGCCTCCAATCCCTGAATGAGATTGGTGACGGTGGTCTTGGGCATGTTGAGAGCGGTGGCGGCGCGCGAGAAATTGCCCGTCTCCACCACTCGAACGAAGACCCGCATCGCCGAAAGCTGGTCCAATTCCGTCGTCCTTCTCGCTGCAATGCACTATTATTCGAAACTTGGAACAGTGATGCCCAAAATCCCGCCCTTATCCAAGGGGGATGGAATAATAATATAGGAATTAAGTTGAGCAGGCACCCTTCCCTTCCGGAAGCAGGTTGTATGCGAAAGGCCAGAGCGATGAAAAGCGAATGGCGGGAGATGGAAGTCGACGGTGCGGCGGACCGCTATATGCCGATCCGCATCTACGACAGCGCCACCCGCGGAAAGACACCGCCGCTTGTGCTGTATTTCAGCGGCGGCGCCTTTCTCGACAGAGATAGGAACGGTGAAAGCCCGATTGCAAGGGCGTTTGCCAATTCGGGGGCGGTCGTCGTCGAGGCGGACTACGCCAAGCCCTCGGAGAACGTCTTTCCGAAGGCGCTGGAATTCGCCTTCTCCGCGTTGCGCTGCCTGAGCGGCAAGCGCAAGCAGTTCGGCAGCCAGCGTTCGCTGCTGCTCGTCGCCGGCGAAGAGGCGGGCGGCAATCTGGCGGCGGGCGTGGCGCTGAAGGCGCGCGACCAGATGCCGGACGAGATCGACGGCCAGATCCTGCTGTCGCCTCTGATCGACCCGCTGATGGCCACGGCCTCCTTCCGCGAAGCCGAAGGGGCCGGGATGCGGGAACGGTGGACGGAAGGCTGGAACCATTATCTCGGTTCCGGCGGGGGGTATTGCCACCCCTATGCCGCGCCGGGACATTGTTCGCGTCTGTCAGGAGTGGCTCCCGCACTCATCCTGACATCCGCGGATGACCCGTTGCGGGACGAGGCCGCCGACTACGCCGCACGCCTGGCGGCGGCCGGCGTGACCGTGAAGAGCCGGGTGCTCCCGGCCTGCCGGGGCTGGACGCAAATATATGGTGCGGACCGGACGGAGGGTTGTGCGCCCCCGGACGAACTCCGCAGGGAATTTGAGGACTTTATCGGGGAACTGCAAAACAGGACCTCCTGATTTTGAGACAAGAGATCGGTCCCATCTAGGACCGCAAGGAGATAGCAATGTCGTCGAACAAGAGACGCTGGGCCCTGTGGGGCGCCGGCCTGGGAATCTTCGCGTCCGTTTCCGGCGCAGCCCTGCATCTGGATTTCACCCCGGACGCGCATGCGACGTCCGAGGCCGCGGCACCGGCTCCGGCCGTGCCGGTCACCGTCGTCGCCGTTCAACCGCGCAGCGTGACGACCTGGCAGGAGTTTTCCGGCAGGCTCGAGGCGGTCGACCGGGTGGAGGTCCGCTCCCGCGTCGCCGGTGCGATCCAGTCTGCGCATTTCCGCGAGGGCGCGCTGGTCAAGGCCGGCGACCTCCTGGTGAAGATCGACCCGGCGCCCTTCGAAGCGGCGGTCGCCCAGGCCGAAGGCCTCGTCGCCTCGGCCCGCGCCAAGCTCGATCTCGCCGATACCGAACTCGAGCGCGGCCGCAAGCTGGTCGTGAAGAACACGATCTCCGACAGCGACTTCGCCCAGCGCCAGAGCCTCCGCAGCGAGGCGCTGGCGAACCTGCAGGCGGCCGAGGCGGCGCTGACCACGGCACGCCTCGAACTCGGCTATACCGAGATCCGCGCGCCGATCTCCGGACGCGTCGGCAAGCTGGAGATCACCGCCGGCAATCTCGTCGCCGCGGGGTCGGCCTCCCCTGCCCTGACGACGCTGGTGTCCTCCGGCCCGATCTATGCGAGCTTCAACGCCAATGAGGAGCTGGTGGCGCGCGCGCTCGCCGAGCTTCCCGCAGCCGCCAACGGGCTCGCCGCGATCGACCAGATCCCGGTCGAGATCGGCACGCTCGGCGACGAGGGCACGCCGCTCGTCGGCAAGCTCCAGCTCATCGACAACGAGGTGGATGCGCAAAGCGGCACGATCCGCGTCCGCGCCGTCTTCGACAATCCCGGCGACCGGCTCATTCCCGGCCAGTTCGTCCGCATCCGCCTCGGCGAGCCGAAGGCCGAGGAACGGCTGATGGTCAGCGAACGCGCGGTCGGCACCGACCAGGACAAGAAGTTCGTCTTCGTCGTCGACAGCGGCAACACCGTCAACTACCGCCAGGTGCAGCTCGGCGCCTCGGTCGAGGGCATGCGCATCGTCGAAAAGGGCCTTTCGCCTGGCGACCGGATCATCGTCAACGGGTTGCAGCGCGTGCGCGCCGGCGTCGTCGTCGATCCGCAGACGGAAGTGGCAGCGGCCCAGTAACACTCACGACCGGCGGGTCGCGCCCGCCGGATTTTCCGATCGTTCAACTCTGCCTGCGGCCGCCGGCCGCAAGCCGGGGACTTTGCGTCCCGCGTTCAGCCCTTTGGAGAGGGTACCGCCATGAATATCTCACGGTTCTTCGTCGACCGCCCGGTCTTTGCGGGCGTCTTGTCGCTGTTGATCGTCATCGCCGGCCTGATCGGCATGCGCTCGCTGCCGATCTCGGAATATCCCGAAGTCGTCCCCCCGTCCGTCGTCGTCCGGGCCCAGTATCCCGGCGCCAATCCCAAGGTCATCGCCGAGACGGTGGCAACCCCGCTCGAGGAGCAGATCAACGGCGTCGAGGACATGCTCTACATGTCGAGCCAGGCGACCGCCGACGGCGTCATGACGCTGACGGTCACGTTCGCGCTCGGCACCGATCCCGACAAGGCCCAGCAGCTGGTGCAGAACCGCGTCTCGCAGGCCGAGCCGCGGCTGCCGGCGGAGGTGCGCGCGCTCGGCGTCACCACGGTGAAGAGCTCGCCGGACCTGATGATGGTGATCCACCTCAGCTCGCCCGACAACCGCTACGACATCACCTATCTGCGCAACTACGCCGTCCTCAACGTCAAGGACCGGCTGGCGCGCATCGATGGCGTCGGCCAGGTGCAGATCTTCGGCTCGGGCGACTATTCGATGCGCGTCTGGATCGATCCGCAGAAGGCCGCCGAGCGCGGGCTCGCGGCGAGCGACATCGTGGCGGCCATCCGCCAGCAGAACGTCCAGGCGGCGGCCGGCGTGATCGGCGCGTCCCCGAGCGTCGACGGCATCGACCTCCAGCTCTCCGTCAACGCGCAGGGACGTCTCCAGTCGCCGGAGGAATTCGGCCGCATCATCGTCAAGAGCGGCGAGAACGGCGCGATCACCCGCCTGCAGGACGTCGCCCGTGTCGAGCTCGGCGCCGCCGACTACTCGCTGCGCTCGCTGCTCGACAACAAGGCGGCCGTCGCGATCCCGGTCTTCCAGGCTCCGGGCTCGAACGCGATCGAGATCTCCGACCAGGTGGCGGCGACGATGAACGAGCTGCAGGTCGCCATGCCCGAGGGCGTGCGCTACGACATCGTCTACGACACCACCCAGTTCGTGCGCGCCTCGATCGACAAGGTCGTCCACACGCTGCTCGAAGCGATCGCGCTGGTCGTGCTCGTCGTGATCCTGTTCCTGCAAACCTGGCGGGCGTCGATCATTCCCCTGCTCGCCGTGCCGGTCTCGATCATCGGCACCTTCGGCGTGATGTACGTCTTCGGCTTCTCCATCAATGCACTCAGCCTGTTCGGACTGGTGCTGGCGATCGGCATCGTCGTCGACGACGCGATCGTGGTCGTGGAGAACGTCGAGCGCAACATCGAAAACGGGCTCTCGCCGCGTGAGGCGACCTACCGCGCCATGCGCGAAGTGTCGGGCCCGATCATCGCGATCGCGCTCGTGCTGGTCGCCGTCTTCGTGCCGCTCGCCTTCATCACGGGCCTGTCCGGCCAGTTCTACCGCCAGTTCGCGCTCACGATCGCGATCTCGACGGTGATCTCGGCGATCAACTCCCTGACGCTGTCGCCGGCCCTCTCGGCGCTGCTCCTGAAGGACCATCACGCGAAGAAGGACTGGTTCACGCGGCTGATGGACCGCACGCTCGGCTGGTTCTTCCGCGGCTTCAACCGGGCGTTCGGTGCGAGCTCCAATGCCTACGGGCGCGGGGTGGGCGCGATCCTGTCGCGCAAGAGCATCGTCATGGTGATCTACCTGCTGCTCTTGGGCGCCACCTACCAGCTGTTCCAGGCCGTTCCGGGCGGCTTCGTGCCGGCGCAGGACAAGCAGTACCTGATCGGCTTCGCCCAGCTTCCCGATGCCGCCACCCTCGACAGGACCGAGGACGTGATCGAGCGGATGAGCGAGATCACGCTCGCCCAGCCCGGTGTCGAACACGCGATCGCGTTCCCGGGGCTGTCGATCAACGGCTTCACCAACGGCTCGAACGCGGGCATCGTCTTCGTCGGTCTCGCGCCGTTCGAGGAACGCACGACGCCCGAGCTTTCCGCCGGCGCGATCGCCATGCAGCTCAACCAGAAGTTCGGGGCGATCCAGGACGCCTTCATCGCGATGTTCCCGCCCCCGCCCGTCCAGGGCCTCGGCACGACCGGCGGCTTCAAGCTGCAGATCGAGGACCGGGCCGGGCTTGGCTACCAGGCATTGGACGAGGCGACCAAGGCCTTCCTCGCCAAGGCCTACCAGACGCCGGAGCTCGCGGGCCTGTTCTCGAGCTTCCAGATCAACGTGCCGCAGCTCTACGCCGACCTCGACCGCGAGAAGGCCGAGCAGCTCGGCGTCTCGGTGACCGATGTCTTCGATACGCTGCAGATCTACCTCGGCTCGCTCTACGTCAACGACTTCAACGCCTTCGGCCGCACCTACAGCGTGCGCGTCCAGGCCGACGCGAAGTTCCGTGCCCATGCCGAGGACATCGGCGCCTTGAAGGTTCGCTCCCAGTCCGGCGAGATGATCCCGCTCGCCACGCTGTTGAAGGTCGAGGCGACCACGGGGCCGGAGCGCACCACGCGCTACAACGGCTTCCTCGCCGCCGACATCAACGGCGGCCCGGCGCCGGGCTTCTCCTCCGGCCAGGCGCAGGATGCGATCGAGCGAATCGCCGACGAGACGCTGCCGCCGGGAATTGGCTTCGAGTGGACCGACCTGACCTACCAGCAGATCCTGGCCGGCAATTCGGGCGTGATCGTCTTCCCGCTGGCGCTGCTGCTCGTCTATCTCGTGCTCGCGGCCCAGTACGAGAGCCTGACCCTGCCGCTTGCGATCATCCTGATCGTGCCGATGGGCCTTCTGGCGGCGCTGACCGGCGTCTGGCTCACGGGCGGAGACAACAACATCTTCACCCAGATCGGCCTGATCGTGCTGGTCGGACTATCGGCGAAGAACGCGATCCTGATCGTCGAGTTCGCCCGCGAGCTCGAGTTCGAGGGTCGTTCGCCGGTCAAGGCGGCGATCGAGGCGAGCCGGTTGCGGCTGCGGCCGATCCTGATGACGTCGGCGGCCTTCATCATGGGCGTCGTGCCGCTCGTCGTCTCGACCGGCGCGGGTGCGGAAATGCGGGCCGCCATGGGTGTCGCCGTCTTCTCCGGCATGATCGGCGTCACGCTGTTCGGCATCTTCATGACCCCGGTCTTCTATGTGCTCGTCCGCCGCCTGACCGGCGATCGGCCCCTGAAGCAATCGGGCGAATCGACCTTCGTGGCCGCACCGGCGGAATAAGCCGGATCGACATAGCGTTCTGCGAGACCTTCGACCCCGGGATGTCCTCATCCCGGGGTTTTGCGTATGGGCGGCGCCGCGCCGGTTACGGCCGATGCGGCAACAATCAGGCTCGGGCAAGTCAGCATCTCTAAAGCAGGGCACGGCGGGGCGAACCGCCGGTTGTATTGCGGATTTTTTGATTTGAGGGCTTTGCAATTATGACGTCGATCGTTGCCTCCATGAGCACCACCCAGATCAGGTCCCTCCCGGCCTCGACCATCGCGTCCTGGACCGAGGAGGATGCGGCTGCGCTCACCGCTGCGCAGGCGGGCGCACTGACCTCGTCGCAGGTCGCGGCCCTGTCGGCCAAGGTCGTCGCCAGCCTGAGCGCGTCGCAGATGTCCGCCCTGTCGCCGCAGGCGGTGATCGGGCTGAACCTGGATCAGCTGGCGGCGCTGTCGACGGACAAGATCGCAAGCCTGACGACCTCGCAGGTCGCCGCCCTCAGCACGAGCCAGATCGTCGGTCTGTCGAGCAAGCAGGCGGAAGCGCTGACGTCGGCCCAGGTCGCAAGCCTCAGTGCGGCGCAGATCGCAGCCCTCAGCTCCAAGGATCTCGCGACCTTCTCGGAGGCCGACATCGCCGCGATCACGCCTGCGGCGCTGCGGGGGATGTCGGCCGAGGCGGTGGCATCGCTCACCCCGGAGCAGGTCGCCGCGATGACGCCCGCGCAGATCGCCGCCCTGAAGGGCGACCAGATCGCATCGCTGACGCCGGACCATATCGCCGTCCTCAACGCCTCCCAGATCGGTGCGCTCACGGCCACGCAGGTCGCGTCCCTGTCCGGCGAGAGCCTGGCGGCATTTTCGCCCGAGCAGATCGCGGCCCTGAGCCCGAAGGCAATCGTCGGTCTCACCGTCGGCCAGGTCGCCTCGCTGAGCCTGGAGCAGACGGGAGCGCTGACGCCGACGCAGATCGCAAGCCTCAGCCTCAAGCAGGTCAGTGCCTTGAGCGCCGAGCAACTCGGAACCTTCTCGCCGGCCGACATCAAGATGATCAGCACCAAGGCCATCGCCGGCCTGAGTGCCGCAAACGTCGCGTCGCTGAGCCTGGAGCAGGTTTCCGCCCTGGCGCCGGGCCAGATCGCGGTCATGGCCGCGAGCCAGCTGGCGGCGCTGTCGCCCGAGCAGGTGGGCGCGCTTTCGACCGCGCAGGTGGCCGCCCTCACCCCGACGCAGCTGGCAGCCCTGCCGGTCGACAGCATCGCGGCCTTGTCCGGCGAACAGATCGCGGCCCTCAGCGGCAATGCCGTTGCCGGCCTGACCCCGGCCCAGATCTCGTCGATGAGCCCCGAGCAGACCGAGGCGCTGACGAAGGCGCAGGTGGCGCGGCTCGGCGCCAGGCAGATCGCGGCCCTGACGCCGGATCAGCTGGCAACCTTCTCGCCCGACAAGATCGCCGCGATCACGCCCGTCGCGCTTTCGGGCCTGTCCGCCGACAACGTCGCCACCCTGACGGTGGACCAGGTCTCCGCCCTCACGCCGTCACAGATCGCGTCGCTGAAGGGCGGCCAGATCGCGGCCCTGACGACGTCGCAGGTGCAGGCCATGACGACGACGCAGTTCCGCGCCCTCAGTGCCGCGCAGGTGTCGGCCCTGCCGGGCGACAGGATCGCCGCCCTGACCACCGACCAGCTGGCGGCGCTCAGCCCCCGGGCCATCGCGGGCCTGACGCCGGGACAGATCACCGCCCTGTCTCAGGCGCAGATCGGCTCCCTGACGACCACCCAGGTGGCCTACCTCAGCTCCAAGCAGATCGCCGCGTTCAGCCCGGACCAGCTCGAAGGGCTTTCGTCCGCCCAGATCGCAGCGATCGGCGCAACCGCCTTGTCGGGCCTGGGGCCGGAGGACGTCGCCGCACTGACGCTGGATCAGGTCTCGGCGCTGTCGCCCGGCCAGATCGCGGCCTTGAAGACCAACCAGATCGCCGCGCTGACGTCGGAACAGCTCGAACGCCTGTCGTCGGCGCAGATCGGCGCCCTGAGCGCGGCCCAGATCGCGGCCGTGCCCGCCGACCGGATCTCCGCCCTCTCCGACGAGCAGATTTCGGCCCTGACCACGCGCGCGGTCGCCGGCCTGACCGCGGGCCAGATCGCGGCCCTGTCGCCCGGCCAGATCGATGCGCTGTCGACGGCGCAGATCGGCGCGCTCACCTCCACCCAGCTTGCGGCGCTGAGCGCCGAGGCGCTTGCGACTTTCTCGGCCAAGGATATCGCCGCGATCAGCCCGAAGGCGCTGCCCGGACTGAGCCCCGCAAATGTCGGCTCGCTGTCGGCCGACCAGCTTGCCGCGCTGACGGCCGCCCAGGTCGCCAGCCTGAAACCGGCCCAGGTCGCCGCCCTTTCGCCGAGCCAGGTCTCGGCCCTGACGCCCGCCCAGGTCGGCGCCCTGACCGCAGCCCAGGTCTCCGCCCTCGGCATCGAGCATATCCGGGCGCTCTCCACGGAGCAGGTCTCCGCCCTGACCACCAAGGCGATCGTCGGGCTGACGGCCGCGCAGATCGCCGCGCTGTCGCCGGTGCAGGCGGAGGCCCTGACGGCCACGCAGGTGGGAAGCCTGAGCCTGGCGCAGGTGGCAGCCCTCGAGGCGGAGGATCTGGCCGCCTTCTCGGCCGCAGACATCGCCGCCATCAGCGCCAAGGCGATCGGCGGCCTGTCGGCCGCCAACATCGCCCTGCTCAGCCCGGAACAGGTGGCAGCCCTCACCCCCTCGCAGATCGCGGCGCTGAAGCCCGCCCAGGTCGCGGCGTTGTCGCCCTCGCAGGTCGAGGCGCTCACGGCGACCCAGGTGCGGGCCCTCAGCGCCAGCCAGGTCGCAGCGCTGGGTGTCGATAGCATCCAGGCCCTTTCGATCGAGCAGATTGCCGCCTTGAGCGTCAAGGCGGTCGGGGGGCTGACGGCCGCCCAGGTCGCAGCCCTCGGCCCGGAGCAGACGGAGGCCTTCACGGCGGCCCAGATCGGCGGGCTCACCGCGGCGCAGGTCGCAGCCCTGGAGGCGGAGGACCTTGCGACCTTCACGCCGGAGGAAATCGCGGCCATCCCGGCGGCGGCGATCTCCGGCATGACCCGCGAGAACATTGCAGCCCTCAGCCTCGACCAGATCGCCTCCCTGACGCCGAACCAGATCGCCGCCCTGAAGGCGGATCAGGTCGGTGCCCTGACGCTCGCCCAGGTGCAGGTGCTGTCGCCGGGTCAGATCGCGGCGCTGACCGCCACCCAGGTGGCCGCGCTGCCGCCGGAGAACGTCGCGGCGCTTTCCATCGACCAGCTGGCCGCGCTGAGCACCAAGGCGATCCCCGGCCTGACGGCAAGCCAGATCGCGAGCCTGACCCCCAGCCAGGTCGACGCGTTCTCGGCCACGCAGATCGCGGCCCTGACCGCAACGCAGCTCGGCGCCATGTCGCCTGAGCAACTGGCGACGTTCTCGCCCGAAGACATTCCGGCGATCGGCACGGGCGCCGTCCCCGGGATTTCCGACGAGAATCTCGCCGGTCTCCCCGTCGAACAGATAAAGGCGCTGACCACGGCCCAGATCGCAGCCCTCAAGCCGAGCCAGATCCGCTCGCTGACATCGGCGCAGCTCGCGGCCCTGTCAGCGGCCCAGATCGGCGCCCTCAGCGCGACCCAGCTGGCGGCGCTGTCGCCGGACCGGATCGCCGATCTTACCACCACCCAGATCGCCGCGCTCAACCCGAAGGCGATCGCCGGCCTGTCCGCAGAGCAGGTGACCGCGCTGACGCCGACGCAGGTGGATGCGCTCTCGACCGCGCAGATCGGTGCGCTCACGGCAACGCAGATCGCGGCACTCAGCGCGGAGGATCTGGCGACGTTCTCGACCGCCGACCTGGCGGCGATCAGTGCGGCGGGCATTGCCGGGATGTCGGCCACGCAACTCGGCTCGCTCGGCCCGGACCAGATCGCCAGCCTGACGGCCGCGCAGATCGCGGCGCTGACGACCGAGCAGATCGGCGCCCTGTCGCCGGCGCAGGTCGGAGCCCTGACGACGACGCAGGTGCGTGCGCTGACCGCAACCCAGGTCGCCGCCCTGACGAGCGCGGGTCTCGCAGCCCTGTCGACCGGGCAGATCGCGGCGCTCGATCCGAAGGCCATTCCCGGCCTGACGGCATCGCAGATCGGCGCGCTGACCCCGTCGCAGATCGATGCGTTCACCACGAGCCAGCTCGCCGCCCTGACGGCGACGCAGGTCGCAGCGCTCGGACCGGATGATATCGCCACATTCGCGCCTGCCGACATCGCGGCCATCACCGCGGCGGCGATCACCGGCCTGTCGACCGAGAATATCGCGGCCCTCGATCATGAACAGCTGACGGCGCTGACGACGGGCCAGATCTCCAGCCTGACCTACTATCAGCTGAAGGCCCTGAGCACGGACCAGATCAGCGCGCTCACCCCCGGCCAGATCGGCGCCCTGAACCCCGTGCAGGTGGCCGCGCTCGGAACCGAGAAGATCCCGGCGCTCTCCACCGAACAGATCGCCGCACTGTCGCCCAAGGCCGTGGCCGGCCTGACCACGGCCCAGATCGCGGCTCTGAGCACGGCCCAGGCGGAGGCGCTGACGCCTGCCCAGGTCGCCGGTCTCACCGCGGAACAGATGGCGGCACTGAGCTCGGACAACCTGCGGACCTTCTCGACCGAGGACATCGCAGCGGTGAGCAAGACCGCGATCTCGGGCCTGACGGTGCTGAACATCAAGAGCCTGAGGCGCGAGCAACTGCAGGCGATCACGCCCACGCAGATGGAAGGGCTGAGCTCGCAGCAGATCGCGGCGATCATCGCGGCCTACGAAGCCTTCTAGAGCATTTCAGTGAAATCCAGTTCGGATTTCACGCCTGGACAATGCGTTAGAACAAGAAGTTAGAGCATTTCCGGTGAACCCGCGCTCACCGGGAATGCTCTAAGGCCTCGTGGCGGGTCCGTGAAGGCGGACGGGGTTCATCGAAGACGCCGCCGGGGCAATGCCGGGCGGACAGGAGGCCTCCCCCGGATGAATTCGGCCGGGGCCGCGGCAGCCACTAGTGTTCCCTCAGCCAGTCCTGCAGCTCCGCTTCGGCGCGCTCGAGCGCGCTGTAGTTCAGCAGCTTCCTCAGGAACGCCACCGTGACGGCGCGTGCGCGCAGGTTGAAGCGGCTGTCGTCCGGGTCGGCGGCGGTGGTCTGGTAGACCTCCAGCTTGTCGTAGAGGTGCTGCAGCCGGTTCTGCACGCTGCGCAGCGAGAGATTTCGCCGCCGCGCGATCGCCCGGTCGGTCAGGCCGAGCGCGATGTCGACCAGCACTTCGTATTCGGAATCGGTGAAGCTGCGGGCGTGGCTGAGGCTCTTCTGCTGCAGGCCGCGCACCTCGCGATCGATCACGCATTGGCTTTCGACGAAGATCGAGCGCAGCGCCAGCTTCAGCCGTTCGTCGGAGGCTGATTTCAGCACGTATCCATAGGCCGCCCCGTCGGGAACGATGCGCGACACGCCGCGGACATAGGCCTCGTCGGAATAGTTCGACCAGAACAGGATGCGCGTCTCCGGGCGCTCCTTCCAGATGGCGCGGGCCGCCTCGATGCCGTTCCGGTTTGCCATCTGCAAGTCCATCACGATGTGGGCGGAGCGATGATCCCGGGCGAGCCGCTCGCCGGCAATCCCGTTCTCGGCCTCGATGACGGTGTCGCATTCGGGCAATGCCGCGCTGACCGCCTCGTGCAGATACGAGCGGTGCAGCGGGTCGTCTTCCACGATCAGAACCTTCATTGCGCGTCCTTCGTCGCCATGTCGTCGTCCAGTCCGGGTCGGCCGAGCGACAGCTGCACGGTCACCGTCGTGCCGCGATTGCCGCGTCCGGGCCCGAGCGCGAACTTCGCCGATATCAGCCGCGCCCGCGTCTTCATGTTGTCGATGCCGCCGCCGATGCGGCGGCGCCTGTCTGTCAGGCCGTTGCCGTCGTCGGTCGTCTCGATTTCGACCTGCCCGTTGGCGACCCGCAGCCGCACGGTGATCGACATCGGCTGGGCGTGGCGAACGGCATTGTTGATCGCTTCCTGGGTGATGCGGAAGAGGGCGACGCTGACGGTCGGCTCGAGATCGTCGAGGGCGCCCGCGGTTTCGTCGATCAACGCCCATTCGATCGGTGTGCCGCTGTCGCGGACCGACCGGTCGAGATGGTTCTCCAGCGCCTGGGCGAGGCCGAAGAGCTGCAAGACCGACGGCTTTGCTTCCTCGATGATCTGCCGCAGGTCCTGCATGCAGTGCTGCAGGCCGCGCGACACCGGCTCGAGCGCCGCCCCTGTCAGCTCGCCCGATTTCGCCAGCCGGTCGATCCGGCGCGACAGGCGCGTCAGGTCGGCGAGCGTCTGGTCGTGCAGGTCCATGCCGATGCGCTGGCGCTCCTGCTCCAGCGCCTCGGTCAGTTTCAGCGCGCCCTGCCGCAACCCCTCCTCCCGTGCCCGTGCTTCCGCCTCGACGATGGCCGACAGCTGCGCCTGCTCGGCTGCGCGCAGCGCAAAGAAATAGGGCGCCAGGAGATCGGCGATGATGCAGGCCCGCTCGACGTCCTCCATCGTATAGATGCCGGGCTTCTGCGACGAGCAGCTGAGGGCGGCGATGATCGTCCCCTGCACTTTCAGCGGCACGTGCAGCCGGCTGCGCAGGGTCTGCTCGACGATCGGCCGCTTGAACGCGCCTTCGAAATGGAAGCGCGGATCGGCCATGGCGTCGTCGGTGAGCATGTAGTCGACCTCGCCCCGCAGCAGCGAGCGGATCGGGCTGTTGGCGACGGGCGCGGAGGCGACATCGCCCCAGGCCGTGTCCATGCCGGTTTCGTAGGCTGTGTGGTAGTTGCCGTCCACCATCAGCATGCAGACGTCGAGATGGTCATGCGGGATGATGTGCGCCACCTCGGCTGCGACCGCACGGATCGCCGAGCGGAAGTCGAGCTGGCCGGCGAGCAGCCGGGAAATACCGAGATAGTGATCGACCAGCGCAGCCGGTGCCATGTGCAGCATGTCGGCAATTCCTCCCGCGGTCGCCCCGCCCCGAACCAGGTTCGGGACCAGGCGCTCCTCAACGCCGCGACCGCTTCCTACAGTAAGCGCCCAAAGGGTCGCGTGCGTCCTGCATGAAACCGCAACTCGTTGCGCAATCCCCGCAAACAAGTTGCCGCATGGCGCCTATACAGATCGCCCGTTCTCCCTCATCCTGCCCTTACTGAGAGGAGGAAGCTCAGTGCAAGAACAATTTTCGTCGGCTTGCGGATCGAACGCGGGCGATGAACCGATCCGGTCGAAGGACGGATCCTGAGGGAGGATGACATGACAATTCGCAAGATGCTTCTGGCATCGGTCGCCGTCGCGTGCGCCGCCATGCCGATCACCGCATTTGCCGATACGTCCGGCAAGAAGATCGCGCTGTCCAACAACTACGCCGGCAACTCGTGGCGACAGGCCATGTTGACGAGCTGGGACAAGGTGACCGGCGAGGCCGTCAAGGCCGGCGTCGTCGCCGCCGCCGATCCGTTCACGACCGCCGAGAATCAGGCGACCGAGCAGGCCGCGCAGATCCAGAACATGATCCTGCAGGGCTATGATGCGATCGTGCTCAACGCCGCCTCGCCGACGGCGCTGAACGGCGCCGTCAAGGAAGCCTGCGATGCGGGCATCACCGTCGTCTCGTTCGACGGGATCGTGACGGAGCCCTGCGCCTGGCGCATTGCCGTCGACTTCAAGGAAATGGGCCGCAGCCAGGTCGAGTATCTCTCCAAAAAGCTGCCACAGGGCGGCAATCTCCTGGAGATCCGTGGGCTTGCCGGCGTCTTCGTCGATGACGAGATCTCGGCGGGCATTCATGAGGGCGTCAAGCAGTTCCCGCAGTTCAAGATCGCCGGCTCGGTGCATGGCGACTGGGCGCAGGACGTGGCGCAGAAGGCCGTCGCCGGCATCCTGCCGAGCCTGCCGGAGATCGTCGGCGTCGTGACCCAGGGCGGCGACGGCTACGGCGCGGCACAGGCGATCGCGGCGGCCAAGCGGCCGATGCCGGTGATCGTCATGGGCAACCGCGAGGACGAGCTGAAGTGGTGGAAGGAGCAGAAGGACGCCAACGGCTATGAGACCATGTCGGTCTCGATCGCGCCCGGCGTCTCCACCCTCGCCTTCTGGGTCGCCCAGCAGATCCTGGACGGCAAGGAGGTCAAGAAGGACCTCGTGGTGCCGTTCCTGCGCATCGATCAGGACAACCTCGAACAGAACCTCGCCAACACCCAGGCCGGCGGCGTCGCCAACGTCGAATACTCGCAGGAAGACGCGCTCAAGGTCATCGAGGCAGCCAAGTAAGTACCTCCCAGACTGGCCGCGTGACCCCACCGGGTCGCGCGGCCGATTTTTTTGGAGCAGAAGACGACAGCAATGACGGGTGACATGCGCAAGGCGGTGATCGCGGTCGATGACGCCAAGGTGAGCTTCGGCGCGGTAAAGGCGCTCGACGGCGTGACGCTGTCGATCATGCCCGGCGAATGCGTCGGCCTCGTCGGTCACAACGGCGCCGGCAAGTCGACGATCGTCAGCGTCATCAACGGCGGGCTGACGCCGCACCAGGGCACGGTTTCCGGGGACGGCGCGGTCATCGCGCCCTACGGCATCAATGCGGCCAGGACCCGCGGCGTCCGCTGCGTGTTCCAGGAGCTTTCGCTCTGCCCCAATCTCACGATCATCGAGAACACGCGCATCATGCACCGTCATCTCGGTGGCTTCGGCTGGCGCAAGCGCGCGAGACGGGTCATCGAGTCCAGTCTGGACACGGTCTTTCCCGGCCACGGCATCGAGAGCGACAGCACCGTCGGCGAACTGTCGATCGCCGAGCGGCAGATGGTCGAGATCGCCATGGCCTTTTCCGACGCCGGCATCGCGCCGAGGCTCGTGATCCTGGACGAGCCGACCTCCTCGCTCGATGCGAGCCTCGCCGAGCAGATGCTGGCCCATGTCCGCCGCTTCGTCGCGGCCGGCGGCGCCGTCGTCTTCATTTCGCATATTCTGCACGAGGTTCTCGCGACCGCGAGCCGCATCGTCGTGATGAAGGACGGCCGCATCGTCGCCGAGCGGCCGGCGGCTGCGTTCAGCGAGCACAGCCTCGTCGAGGCGATGGGCAGCGTGGTCAAGGGCGATGCCCACCGCCGCCGGTCCCGCGATCTGGCCGACGCCTCCGTGGCGCTCGAGCAATCCGGACGGGGCATGGCGTTCAGGGCCGGAAAGGGAGAGATCGTCGGGCTCGCGGGGCTCGCCGGCCATGGCCAGACGCGAATGCTGATGACGCTGCACGCGGCCAACAGCGGTGACTGGCTGCCCCGTCGCGATCCGCTCGTGACCTTCGTCGCCGGCGACCGCCGGCTGAACGGCGTGTTCGAGCTGTGGAGCATCCTGAAGAACCTGTCGATCGCATCGCTCGACGGCGTCGCCAAGCGGGGCGTCCTGAACGCCGGCGCCGAGGCCGGGCGCGGCGCGGAGTGGAAGCGCCGCATCGAAATCCGCACGCAGGACATGGAAAACCGCATTCTGTCGCTGTCGGGCGGCAACCAGCAGAAGGTGCTGTTCGCCCGGGCGCTTTCGACGCGCGCGCCGGTCGTCTTGATGGACGATCCGATGCGCGGCGTGGATGTCGGCACCAAGCAGGAGGTCTACGAGATCGTCCGCCAGGAGGCCGATGCCGGCCGCACCTTCGTCTGGTATTCGACGGAAATGGAGGAAGTCTGCCTCTGCGACCGCGTCTATGTCTTCCGGGAAGGCGCGATCGTCGCCGAACTGACCGGCGAGGCGATCACCGAGGACAACATTCTGGCCGCCTCATTCGCGGGAGCCGCCGCATGAAGCGCAGGATTTCCTCCGATGCCCTGCGCCTGGCGATACCGGCGCTGTCCCTGACGGTGCTGCTCGCCGCCGTGTTCTGGCTGCAACCGCGGGCGATGAGCTATGTCGGGCTCAACCTGCTCTTCAACCTCGCCGTCCCGATCGCGCTCGCCACCATCGCGCAGATGCTGATCATGTCGGTCAACGACCTCGACCTGTCGATGGGCACCTTCGTCAGCTTCGTCGCCTGCGTGACCGCGACCTTCCTGCGCGACGCGCCGCTTGTCGGGGCGATGATCCTGGCGGGCGCCGTGGCGGTCTACGCCGTGCTCGGCGTCGTGATCTACCTGCGCGACCTGCCGTCGATCGTCGTCACGCTCGGCATGAGCTTCGTCTGGGCCGGCCTTGCCGTGCTGCTGCTGCCGGCGCCCGGCGGGCAGGCGCCGGACTGGGCGCGCGCGCTGATGACGGCCAAGCCGCCGCTGGTGCCGATGGCGATCGTCGCCAGCATCGTCATCGCCATCGCAGCCCATCTCCTCGTCATGCGCTCCTCGCTCGGCGTGCGCATCCGCGGCGTCGGCGGCAACCAGCGCTCGGTCGAGCGGGCGGGCTGGTCGGTCGTCGCGACACGCGCTGCGGCCTATGCGCTCGCGGGCGCCTTCGCCGTCCTTGCGGGCATCGCGCTCGTCGGGCTGACGACCTCGGCCGACGCCAACATCGCGCTGCGCTACACGCTTCTGTCGATCGCCGGCGTGATCCTCGGCGGCGGCGAGTTCATCGGCGGGCGGGTGTCGCCGATCGGCGCGGTGATCGGCGCCCTCACCCTAACGCTCGCCGGGTCGTTCCTCTCGTTCCTGCGGATTTCGCCCGACTGGCAGATCGGCGCGCAGGGCGCGATCCTCATCGTCGTGCTGGCGCTCCGCCTTCTTCTGCGGCGCATCGAAACCCGGGAGCAAGCACGATGACCGCAATCGCGCGACTTTCGCGAAAGCCCTGGATCTGGTCGTGGATCGCGGCCTTCGCCGTCTGGTTCGCCACCATCCTCGTCACCGGCGGGGCCAGCACGTTCGGCCTGTCCCAGGCGGCGCTGACCTTCGCGGCCTTTTCCATCATCGTCGGCATCGGCCAGATGTTCGTCATCACGCTCGGTCCCGGCAATATCGACCTCTCCGTTCCCGCGACGATGACGCTCGCCGGTACGGTGGCGCTGAAGCTGATGGACGTCGACAACGGCATGATCCTGCCGGGGCTGCTGGTCGCCGTCGCGATCGGCGTCGCGGTCGGGGTCGGCAACTACGCCCTGATCAAGGCACTGCGCATCCCGCCGATCATCGCGACGCTGTCGATGAGCTTCATCGTCCAGTCGGCGGCGATCTGGACCAACCGCGGCCTGCGCATCAAGCCGCCCTCCTTTCTCGCCGATTTCACCACGTCCAGCACGCTCGGCGTTCCGAACGTGGCGATCATTGCGCTGCTGATATCGCTGTTTGCCTGGTTCCTGCTGGAGAAGACCATCTACGGGCGCTGGATCTCGGCGATCGGACAGAGCATGCCGGCGGCCAGGATGGCGGGCATCCCGGTCGACGGCACGCGCTTCGTCACCTATGTCTTCTGCGCCGTTCTCGCTTCGCTTGCCGGCTACCTGCTCGCCTGCTTCTCCGGCGGCGCGGCCCTGAACATGGGCGGGGAATATCTCCTGATGTCCATTGCCGTGGTGGTCATCGGCGGCACGGCCGTCGCCGGCGGCGATTCCAACGTGCCGGGCATATGGGGAGCCTCGCTTTTCATGTTCCTGGTCGTGTCCATGCTCAATACGTACGGTCTCGGTGCGGGCATCCGCCTCGTGATGACCGGGATCATCATCATCAGCGTCATTCTGCTCGCCGGCGGCCGGCGGCCGGGCATGCGCTAGTTTCAGGACAACCCATCATGGCCCGCGACAGCCTTTACCAGATCGACGACCTACGCTTCATCCACCTGACTGTCGGCAGCGCCCGCCTGGAGGAACTCTATTCCGGCTGCCGCTGGGCGGAGGGCCCCGTCTGGTTCAGCGACGCCAACCAGCTCCTGTGGAGCGACATCCCCAACCAGCGCATGCTGCGCTGGGCGCCGGAGGCGGGCGTCTCGGTGTTCCGCCAGCCCTCGAACTTCGCGAACGGGCATACCCGCGACCGGCAGGGGCGGCTCGTCTCCTGCGAACACGGGATGCGGCGGGTGACCCGGACGGAAGTGGACGGCACGATCACCGTTCTTGCCGAGCGCTACCAGGGCAAGCGGCTCAACGCGCCGAACGACGTCGTGGTCCGGTCCGATGGCACCGTCTGGTTCACCGACCCGACCTACGGGATCCTTTCCGACTACGAGGGATACCGATCCGATCCCGAACAGCCGACGCGCAACGTCTACCGGCTCGACCCGCTCACCGGCGAGCTCGATGCCGTCGTCACCGATTTCAACCAGCCGAACGGTCTCGCCTTCTCGCCGGACGAGAAGATCCTCTACGTGGCCGACTCCGGCGCGAGCCACGACCAGGTCCTTCCGCGCCATATCCGCGCCTTCGACGTCGTCGACGGGCGCCGACTTGCCAACGACCGCGTCTTCGCCCTGATCGACAACGGCATACCGGACGGCATCCGCACCGACATCGCCGGCAATCTCTGGTCGAGCGCCGGTGACGGCGTGCATTGCTTCGCGCCCGACGGCACCCGCCTCGGCAAGATCCTGGTGCCGCAGACGGTCGCGAACCTGACCTTCGGCGGGCCGAGGCGGAACCGGCTCTTCATCGCCGCAACCAATTCGCTCTATTCGATCTACGTCACCGCCACCGGCGCCCAGGTGCCCTGAGCGGTCGATTTCCGAAGGGCGTGCGTTGTATCGGCCAGCCCGGCCGCGGGTCGGCCGGCCGATTTCCGTGCCGCCGGTTCACTTGACCTGAAGCCGCCGGATGGGGTCTACTGACCCCCGCAAGCCCCATTCCCGCTTCCCGGCTGGCCAAGCGACGTTCCGGCCGCCGCCGATTGATGTCACGCAAACGAGACGTTGGAGCGCTATGCTATCACTCTTGGCGATGTGTGCCGTTCGAGCCCGGATTTCGGCATGATTGACCCGCTCCCGCGGGGCGCGTGCGCGCTGCGGGCGGGTGTGCTGTCGAATTCGGACGCGCCGGACGGCGGCCTTCAAGAGCTTTCGCAAATGACCAGAAGGAGTGGATATGATGTCCGAGCTATCCGGCATTCCGACTGCGCAGATGCTTTCCGACGCCTATTCCTACACCCTGGACGCCTGGCAGCGTTCGATCCTTTTTCTCGACGTCATGCGGCAGCGCGGCGAACAGTACGAGCAGCACGCAGCAGCCCAGGCGCCGCACGTGCTGGACTACGATGCCGAGCTCGTCTGTGACGGTCGCGAGCTGCCGCGGCCGGTGAACTACGGGCTGGTGCGGATCATTCCGCCCGAGGGCGTCACGATCGATTTGTCAAAGCGCCCCTTCGTCGTGGTCGACCCGCGCGCCGGGCACGGACCCGGCATCGGCGGGTTCAAGGCCGACAGCGAGATCGGCGTCGCGATGAAGGCCGGGCATCCCTGCTACTTCATCGGCTTCCTGCCCGAACCGATGCCCGGACAGACGATCGAGGACATCGCGCGGGCGGAGGCCGTGTTCCTCGAAAAGGTGATCGAGCGTCACCCCGATGCCGACGGCAAGCCTTGCGTCATCGGCAATTGCCAGGCGGGTTGGGCGATGATGATGCTGGCGGCGATGCGGCCGGAGCTGTTCGGGCCGGTCATCATCGCAGGCTCCCCCCTCTCCTACTGGGCGGGCGTGCACGGCCAGTACCCGATGCGCTATTCGGGCGGCCTGCTCGGCGGCAGCTGGCTGACGGCGCTGACCGGCGACCTCGGGGCGGGCAAGTTCGACGGCGCCTGGCTGGTGCAGAACTTCGAGAACCAGAACCCGGCCAACACGCTCTGGACCAAGCAGTACAACCTCTATTCCAAGATCGACACCGAGGCCGAGCGCTATCTCGGCTTCGAGCGCTGGTGGGGCGGGCATGTCACGCTCAACGCCGAGGAAATGCAGTTCATCGTCGACGAGCTCTTCATCGGCAACAGGCTCGCCTCGGGCGAGGTCCGCACCTCCGACGGCACCGCGATCGACCTGCGCACGATCCGCTCGCCAATCGTGGTGTTCTGCTCCAAGGGCGACAACATCACGCCGCCGCAGCAGGCGCTCGACTGGATCCTCGACCTCTACGACAGCGTCGACGAGATCCGCTCGCTCGGCCAGACGATCGTCTACGTCGTCCACGAGAAGATCGGCCACCTCGGGATCTTCGTGTCCGCCGGCGTGGCGCGCAAGGAGCACGACGAGTTCGCCTCCAACATCGATCTGATCGACGTGCTGCCGCCGGGGCTCTACGAGGCGGTCTTCGAACCGACCGGCGAGGCCGTGGAGCATCCGGAGCTGGTGACGGGCGAGTGGATCATGCGCTGCGAGGTCCGCACGCTGGACGATATCCGCGCCCTCGGCGGCAATGACATGGAGGACGAGCGCAGTTTCGAGGCCGCCGCCCGCCTCTCCGAGATCAACCTTTCGCTCTATCGCGCCTTCGTCCAGCCGGCGGTCAAGGCCGCGGTCAATCCGCCGATGGCCGAGGCGATGCGGCGCCTGCACCCGCTGCGCCTGTCCTACGAGTGGTTCGGCTCCTCCAACCCGTTCATGGCCTGGATTGCGAGTGCCGCCGAGCATGTTCGCGACGATCGCCACCAGGCCACGCCGGACAATCCGTTCATCGCCGTCCAGGAGCAGATGTCGACCCGGATCGTCGAGGCGCTCGAAGGCTGGCGCAAGATGACGGAGACGATGGCGGAGGAGACGTTCCGGATCGCCTATGGCGCACCGGCGCTGCAGGCGGCACTCGGCATCGATCCGACCTCGGACACGCCGCCGCGCAAGGCGCCGAAGAGCCTGCTGACGAAGACGCTGATCGAAGCGAAGACGGACGCGCTCAGGGCCAGGATCGCCCAGGGCGGCACCGTGGAGGGGCTGGTTCGTGCGCTGCTCTACGTCGGCCTGGCCCGCGGTGCGGTCGACGAGCGGGGTTTCGAGGCCATCCGCAGGGTGCGGCGCGCGCATGGGGACGCGACGCGGCTGAAGCTCGCCGATTTCAAGATGCTGGTGCGCGAGCAGTACGACATGCTGCTGATGGACGAGGCGGCGGCACTGGCGGCCATCCGGAAACTGCTGCCGGACGACAGGGACCAGCGCCGGGCCGCCTTCGATGCCTTGCGGGGCGTGCTGGAATCGTCCGGCACGCTCGGCGAAGCGGCAGCCGGGCGCCTGCGTCGGGTGGCCGAGCTTTTCGACCTCGAAGACAGCAGTCCCGGCGATGCGCCGGCCCCTGTCGCCGTCCGCAGTGCCCACCGCACCCGCAGCGCATCCTGACCAACAGCCGGAGCCTGACCATTGACCGATCCCAGCGCGACAAACGCCGCACCGTCGAAATATGACCGCCTGATCGCCGCAGCCCAGGAGGCGCCCTCGGCGGTCACCATCGTCGCCCACCCTTGCGACGAAACTTCGCTGCGCGGGGCGCTGGAGGCCGCCGAGCAGGGCCTGATCATTCCGGTCCTGGTCGGGCCCGAAGCCAGGATCCGCAAGGTGGCGGCGGAGAACGGGCTTGACCTCGACGATCACGAGATCGTCGATGCCCCGCACAGCCATGCCGCCGCTGCGAAGGCGGTCGCCCTGATCCGCGAGGGCAAGGGCGACCTTCTGATGAAGGGCAGCCTGCACACCGACGAGCTGATGCGCGAGGTCACCGCCTCAGCCACCGGCCTTCGCACCGAGCGTCGCATCAGCCACGTCTTCGTGATGGACGTGCCGGGACACGCCGACACGCTGTTCATCACCGATGCGGCGATCAACATCTTTCCCGACCTCGACGCCAAGCGCGACATCGTGCAGAACGCGATCGACCTCTGGGTCACGATCGGGCTCGGCGAGCCGCGGGTCGGGATCGTCTCGGCGGTCGAGACGGTGACGACGAAGATCCCCTCCACCATCGATGCGGCGGCGCTGTGCAAGATGGCCGAGCGCGGCCAGATCAAGGGCGGCATCCTCGACGGCCCGCTCGCCTTCGACAATGCCATCAGTCCGGAGGCGGCCGAGATCAAGGGGCTGACGTCGCCGGTCGCCGGCCGGGCGCAGATCATCGTGGTGCCGGATCTGGAGGCCGGAAACATGCTGGCCAAGAACCTGACCTTCCTCTCCCACGCGGACGCGGCCGGCATCGTCCTCGGCGCCCGCGTGCCGATCGTCCTGACCTCGCGCGCGGATTCGGTCCGAAGCCGGCTTGCCTCCTGCGCCGTCGCCTCCCTCTATGCGGCCGCGCGGCGGCGGCAGATGCAAGTGGCGGGCTGAGGCATGGACGCCATCCTCGTCGTCAACGCCGGCTCCTCGAGCCTCAAGTTCCAGATCTTCGGGGTGGCCGACGGCCGGCTGTCGCGCAGCATTCGCGGCCAGATGGACGGCATCGGCACCCGCCCGCGCCTCTTCGCCGGCACGGCTGCGGGCGAGACGCTGATCGATCGCAGCTTCGAGCCGGCGGCGGTGAAGGACCTCCCGGCCGCCATTGCGGAGACCCGCACCTGGCTGCAGTCGCTCGGCGGTTTCACGTTGCGGGCCATCGGTCATCGCGTGGTTCACGGCGGGCCGGACTATGCGAAGCCGATCCTGATCGATCACGATATCCTCGACCGGCTGGCGACCTTCCAGGAACTCGCGCCGCTGCACCAGCCGAACAACCTGGCGCCGATCCGGCTTGCCATGGAGATCAATCCCGACGTTCCGCAGGTCGCCTGCTTCGACACCGCCTTCCATCGCGGCCATGCCCCGCACACCGATTGCTACGCCCTGCCCTGGGACTATTATGAGCACGGCGTGCGGCGGTACGGATTCCA
This sequence comes from Hyphomicrobiales bacterium, assembly GCA_900469965.1. GTDB lineage: Bacteria > Pseudomonadota > Alphaproteobacteria > Rhizobiales > Rhizobiaceae > Mycoplana. The sequence goes on from UBZP01000017.1 coordinate 508,296, forward strand.
CGGCCTGTCCTACGAATACATCGCCGAGCGGCTGACCGAGGTGGCCCCGGACGTCGCCCGCGGGCGGGTCATCGTCGCCCATCTCGGCAGCGGCGCATCGATGTGCGCGCTGAAGGACGGCCGCAGCGTCGAGACGACGATGGGCTTCACCGCCCTCGACGGCCTGCCGATGGGAACGCGACCCGGCCAGATGGACCCCGGCGTCGTGCTCTACCTGATCGAGCACAAGGGCATGAGCGCCGGCGAGGTCACCGACCTGCTCTATCGGTCGTCCGGCCTGAGGGGGCTTTCGGGGATCTCCGCCGACATGCGCGACCTGCTCGAAAGCGACGACCCGCGGGCCGCTTTCGCCATCGATCATTTCGTCCATCGCTGCGCGCTCAGCGCCGGTCTTCTTTCCGCCGCACTCGGCGGGCTGGACGCCTTCGTCTTCACCGCCGGCGTCGGCGAGAATTCGGCGCCGATCCGGGCCCGTATCGCCGAACGCCTCGGGTGGCTCGGCGCGGAACTCGATCCGGCGGCGAACGCGGCCGGCGCGACGCTCATCTCGGCGCCGTCGAGCAAGGTCGCGCTCTACGTCCTGCCAACGGACGAGGAGCTGATGATCGCCCGCCACACGCTGGCCCTGATCGCCCACCCCTAAAACCCGCAGCCAATGGAGAAGCAGCTATGTCCCTTCCGGTCGTCAGTGCACAGCTTCTCAAGGGAAAGAAGGGCCTCGTGGTCGGCATCGCCAATGATCGGTCGATTGCCTGGGGCTGCGCGCGGGCCTTCCGCGCCTTCGGCGCCGAACTGGCGGTGACCTACCTCAACGACAAGGCGAAGCCGCATGTCGAGCCGCTCGCCCGCGAGCTGGACGCGCCGATCTTCATGCCGATGGATATGGCCGTCCCCGGCCAGCTCGAGGCGGTGTTCGAACATATCGCCGGCACCTGGGGCGAGCTCGATTTCCTCGTGCACTCGATCGCCTTCTCGCCGAAGGAGGCGCTCGGCGGCCGCGTGGTCGACGTCTCGCGCGAGGGGTTTGCGCAGACGATGGAAATCTCCTGCTGGTCGTTCATCCGCATGGCTCACCTGGCCGAACCCCTGATGAAGAACGGCGGCACGCTGTTCACCATGACCTATTACGGCTCACAGATGGTCGTGGAGAACTACAACATCATGGGCGTCGCCAAGGCCGCCCTCGAAAGTGCCGTGCGCTACCTTGCCGCCGAACTCGGGCCGAAGGGCATCCGCGTGCATGCGATCTCGCCCGGGGCGCTCGCGACGCGCGCGGCCTCGGGCATACCGGAATTCGACGCGTTGCTGGAGAAGACGCGCACCAGGGCCCCGGCGCGGGAGCTGATCGGCGTCGACGATGTCGGCGCGGCGACGGCCTTCCTCGCCCACGACGCCGCCCGCCTGATCACCGGTCAGGTCCTCTACGTCGACGGCGGCTACCACATCGTCGATTGACCGGAGAGGCAAGGGCGGTGACAGCTTAGAAGGGCGATGCCAGGAGTTTCCTTGATCCGTGTTGCTGGCCATGTCGATGCCGTCATTTCCGGCATGCGGCAGCAGTACATCTCGATTCTGTCGTATCGCGACCAGCGGAAAAATTGAGGGATCATTTGTATAGGTAGTGCCGTAGTTTTGGTATTTCTCTCTCAACGGCAGCAATAAGACGCAATGCCGCGTCTTCATTAGACTCGTCGCGTCTTTTGCTAAGATCGAATCTTATGTTTGTTGGTCGAAGTATTGACCATTTTCTTGTCAGCGTGAACACATTCTTCATATTGTCAAATATTACTGGAAGATCACTCTCCGTCTCTGGCATCGTTGTTTTGTAGCCCTTTATCCATAGTGATGGCTCCGGTCGGATGATGTGAAAAGCAGCTATTTTTACGTCGCTCGCATTCCTGGTGTCTGCAAAATCGTAGCCATAACCGTGCTCATTTCGACCAAAAGATGCCGTCGGATTTGGATGTTGTAATAACCCCCACGAAAAAAGTTGCGGTTTGATCCTGTCGAGGAACAGCTGGTTAGTAAGGCCGATCTTGCTTGATGTACGCATGGGCAATACGGCCTGTCTTTGCTCGGGTCTGCACTTCCACCGGATGCCGCACCGCCCGCCCCTGTCGCCGCGGCCGCGCCTGATACTGAGTCAGGTGACCGGCAACACCGCCAAACACTCCCAGCGGTCCTCCTGCGGCAGCGTCCTCAACGACTTCGACCATACTACCGGTTTTTCCCAAAGGTACGGGCAAATCTCTGTATCTCACAGAAATCGCCCGGCGTAGAGGCGCACCATTGTGACAAGGCCCTCTCCGTCGTTCCAACTCCGGACATTCACGCAGGTCCGAAGCTGCGTGAATCCCTGAAGCATGTCGCGGGAGACTTGCGTCTCGGGCCGTTCCCGACTTCGGTCTCCTGCGGCGACCGTCCTAACCCTGCTGGAGAAACGCCAGCACCTGCTCTCGCGTCGGGATCGGGGCGACGGCGCCGTAGCCGCAGGTCGAAAGCGCTGCGGCGGCATTGGCGTATCGCGCCGCCTCCAGCGGCGGCTCGCCGCGCACCAGCATGGACAGGAACGCGCCGTCGAAGGTGTCGCCGGCGCCGGTGGCGTCCACCGTCTCAACCTTCCGCCCGGCGATGCGCCGGCGATCGCCCGGCTGAGCGACGAGCGCACCCTGCGGCCCGAGTTTCAGCACCACGAGCGGCACGCCGAGGCCGAGGTAGAAGTCCGCGATCGCATCGGGGTCCTCGAGCCCGGTCAGCACGGTTGCGTCTTCCAGGCTCGGGAAGATCACGTCGCAGAGCGGGATGGTGGCGTGGGTGATCGCCCGGGCCCGCTGGAGCGGCCAGAGCTTCAGGCGGAGGTTGGTGTCGTAGGACACCTTGACGCCGTTCTCCCGCGCGATCTCGATGGCGGCCAGAACGCTGTCGCAGCAGCTGTCGCTGATCGCCTGGCTGATGCCGGACGCGTGCAGGAACCTGGCCCCCGCGATGTAGTCGGCAGGCAGGTCGGCCGGCTTCATCAGGCTTGCCGCCGAGCCCGCCCGGCGGTAGCTGAACACGTGGCCCGCCGGTCCGTGGGTGACGAAATAGAGGCCGGTCGGCGCCTCGCCGTTACGGATGACCCTGCTGGTGTCGACGCCTTCCTGCCGCCAGAGATCGACGAACATGTCGCCGAAGGCGTCGTCGCCGAGCGCAGTCAGGTAGCCGCCGCGCGCCCCCTGCCGGGCCGCGGCGATGATGGCATTCGACGTGTCCCCGCCGTGGCCGAGACGGTAGTTCGCCGGCTCGCCTCCACGGGACGCCTGGTTGAACTCAATCAGCGGTTCGCCGAGCGCAATGATGTCAGGTTGCATGGGCTGTCTCAGATGCGTCCGTACTTCGCGAGACCCTCGCGGAGCGAGCCGGACTCGATGATCAGGCGGGCCTGTTCGAGTTCGCGCCGGTCGATTTCCAGGGCCATTTCGAGGACGGCCTCGGCGTGCTGGCGCGGCACCACCACGACGCCGTCGATGTCGCCGACGATGATGTCGCCGGAATGGACCATGATGCCGCCGATGCGGACCGGCTGGTTGGAGGAATAGGTGCGATAGCGACCGAGCGTCGTGCCCGGCGACGCGGAGCGCGCGTAGACGGGGAAGTCGTAGTCGCGGCGGATTTCGACAATGTCGCGCACACCGCCATCCAGGATGGCCGCCTCATGCTTGTTGGCGACGGCGCCCGCCGTCATCAGCCCGCCCCAGACGGCGACGTTCTCCTCCTCGATGACAGAGATGCAGATGACGCTGCCCGCCGGGCTCTCGTCGATGATGTCCAGCGCGTGCTGGGGCGGCACGAATTCGTCCGAAGGTCCCTCCAGGACGGTGACGGCCGGCCCCACGATCTTCTTTTCGTTGATGCGCGGCTTGATGGTGCTGTCCATATAGCCGCGGATACCGACGATCTTGTCCACCGCGTCGGCCGCAGAGGCCGTTGCCACGGTTCGAAATCCGGCAACCAGTTCGTCCAAAGTCATTTCGCATTCTCCTGCTTGTGGTCGTTGATGGGGTCCTGGCCGGCGGTCCGTTCCCAGCGGTTGACCCAGTTGCGCGGCACCTCGCCGCGGAACACGCGGTCGATTTCCTCGCTGGCCTTGCGACGCAGGTCCCGGACGGATTCTTCCGAGTACCAGCCCGTATGATCGCTCACGATGACGTTCGGCAGGCTGAGGAGCGGGTTGTCCCTTGCCGGCGGCTCCTCCTCGAAGACATCGAGGCCCGCGCCGAAAAGGCGTCCTTCGGACAGCGCCTCGTAGAGGGCGCCGGTATCGACAAGCCCGCCGCGCGAGGTGTTGACCAGGATCGCGCTCGGCTTCATCAGGGCCAGCCGTTCGCGGTTGATGATGTGCCGCGACTGGGCGGTGAGCGGCGCATGCAGCGAAACGACGTCCGCCTCGCTGCAGACGCGTTCGACGCTGGCGAGCTCGGCCCCCTCGGGGGGCGTGGTGAGGAACGGGTCGAACACCAGTGTCCGATCGTATCCGAGGGCCCGGGCCTTGCGATGGAACGCATGGCCGATCCGCCCATAGCCGACGAGGCCGAGCGTGCCGCCGCGGAGGCGGTACATCGGTTCGGCCCTCGCTATGTTCCAGGCGCCGTCGCGGACGGCCCGGTCCCGTGAGACGATCCTGCGGGCGACGGCGAAGAGGAGCGCGAGCGCATGGTCGCTGACCTCCTCCACGCCGTAGTCCGGGACATTGGCGACGAAGATGCCGCGCTCGGCCGCAAACGCGCGGTCGATGTTGTCGACGCCGACGCCGTAGCGGACGATGGCCCGGCAGGCGGGCATCGCCGCGATGGCCTCGGCGTTGACGGGGCTCTCGCGAACGAGGATGGCGTCCGCTCCCTCGACGGCGCGCCGCACCGCGTCGGCCCGGCCATGGCACGGCCTTTCGACAACGCGCGCGCCGAAAGACGCAAGCACGCTCTCCTCGATCTCGGTGCCGCCATAGCCCTCGTCGAGAACGACGACGAGGGGGCTTTGCAGGTGTGACGCGATTGTCATTTCCGACCTTTCGTTCTTACTGGCTGCCGCCGGCCGCCTCGACGGCCTTGACCAGCTTGTCCACCCATACGGCGCCGACCTCGCTTTCGAGGTGCTTGCGCACGACCGGCTGGGCGAGATCCCGGAAGGCCGCGATCTCTTCGGCGCTCGGGACGTAGACTTCCATCCCGACGTCGGTCAGCGTCTTCTCGGCGGCGAGGTCGGTCGCGCGGGTCATGTTGCGGTGAATGTCGCGGGCTTCGACGACGCAGGTGTCGACCGCCTTCTTCTCGACGTCGGTCAGGCCCTGGTAGAAGCTGTCGCTCATGAGATAGGCGTGCAGGCTGTAGACGTGGCCGTCGAGCGTTGCGTATTTCTGGCTCTGGTAGAGGCTCGCCGCCATGATGTTGGTGACGCCGTTCTCCTGGCCGTCGACGGTTCCCTGCGCCAGCGCGGCCGGCAGTTCGCCCCAGTCGATCGCCGACGGGCTGGCGCCGAGGCTTTCCATCAGCGAGATGAACACCGGCGCCGGCTGCACGCGCATCTTCAGGCCCTTGAGATCGTCGGGCGTCTTGATCGGGTGCTTGGAGTTGGTGAAGTGGCGAATGCCGTTGTCGGCGTAGGCGAGCAGGCGGATGCCCGTCTCCTTCAGCATCGCATCGGCGAACTCCTTGCCGAAATCCCCGTCCAGCACCTTGTAGGCGGTCTCGTGGTTGGGGAAGATGTAAGGCAGGGCGAACACGTCGAACGGGCTGTAGACGCTCGAGATGCCGCCGTCGTGGACGACCGCCAGCTCGAGCGTGCCGAGGCGAAGGCCCTCCAGCGCCGTCGTCGCATTGCCGAGCTGGCCGGCCGGGAAGATCTGCACGTCGATCGAGCCGCTGGTCGCACCCTCGACGCATTTTTCGAAGGCGAGTGCTGCCGCATGCTTCGGCTGGTCCTCGCGGCCGGGCTGGTAGTGCGTGTATTTCATGACCTTCGGCGCGGCCGCGGCCATCGTGGCGTCCAGGGCCACCAGCGCGGTGGCGAGCAGGGCGATTTTCTTGAGCATTTCAGTTCCTCCCAATTGAACTGTTCAGGGTTGGTTTGATGTCAGCGGACGTATCCGAAGAGGTTGGGCAGCCAGGTGCTGAAGGCCGGCACCAGCGTCAGCAGCGCGAGCACGACGATCTCGGCGCCGAGAAGCGGCCACAGCTCGCGCACGAGCGCGTTCATCGGCACCTTCGTGACGACGGAGGTCACGAACAGCAGGCCTCCCACCGGCGGCGTGATCATGCCGAGCGTGAGATTGAGGATCACGATCATCGCGAACTGCAGGGAATCGATGCCGACGGCGTCGGCGACCGGCGCCAGGATCGGCACCAGGATCATCACGCCCGGAAGCGGCTCCATGAAGATGCCGAAGAGCAGCAGGAAGATGTTGACCGCGATCAGGAAGCCGAAGGGGCCGAGGTCCAGCGAGACGATGAACTCCGAGATCGCCTGCGGCACCTGCAGGACGGTGAGCGCCCAGGAGAAGACGTCGGAGGTGGAGATCATCAGCATGACGGAGGCCGTCATGATCGCGGTTCGCACGAGGATGCCGGGAATTTTCTCGATGGTCAGCGTCCGGTAGACGAAGCGGCCGGCAAACCAGGCATAGAAGACGGCGACGGCCGATGCCTCGGTGGGGGTGAAGGCGCCGGTGTGGATGCCGCCGAGGATGATCAGCGGCAGCATCAGCGCCGGAACCGCCCGCCAGACGATGACGATGAATTCGCGCAGCGTCGGGCGCATGTCCAGGCTGCGGTAGTTGCGCCGCACCGATATCCAGTGGTTGGTGAGCAGCAGCGCACCGGCGATCATCAGGCCGGGCACGATGCCGGCCAGGAACAGGCCCGCGACGCTGACGCTGTTGTCGGTCAGCGCATAGATCACCATGATGATCGAGGGCGGAATGATCGGGCCGACGATGGCCGCGGACGCCGTCATCGCGGCGGCGTAGCCGGGGCTGTAGCCGGTGTCCCGCATCATCTTGGTGATGAGCGCGCCGGGGCCGGCGGCATCGGCGAGCGCCGAACCGCTGATGCCGGAGAAGAACGTCATCGTCAGGATGTTGGCATGGCCGAGGCCGCCCCGGACATGGCCGACGCAGGCGGATGCGAAGCGCAGCAACACTTCGGTGAGGCGCCCGCCGCTCATCATTTCCGCGGCCAGCAGGAAGAACGGGATCGCCAGAAGCGGAAAGCTGTCGAGCCCCGCGAACAGTCGCTGCGGAACGATCATCGCCGGGAAGCGGCCGTCCACCAGGACGGCGACGAGGGTGGAAAGGCCGAGCGTGATGGCGACCGGAACGCCGATGACCAGGGTGACCAGGAAGCTGCCGAAGAGAACCGCACTCATAGGACGCTGAACTCCGCAGCCTGGGCCTGGGCGTCGCCGCTGTCTCTTGCGGCAAGCAGCTTGTGGGCGGTCAGACAGACATGGCCGAGCATCAACAGCGAGCCGATGGGGATCGCCATGTAGACGGCGCCGAGCGACAGCCTGAGAACCGCGCTCTGCTGGCGCCATGCGAAGCTGGCATATTGCCAGCCGTACCAGGCGACGGCGGCGAAGAAGACCACGATCGCGGCAAACACCACCAGCCGGAGCAGTCGTGCCCAGGGTTCGGGCAGGGCATTCTGGAGATTGTCGATGGCAATGTGAGCGCCCTCGCGCATCGCAAGCCCCACTGCCAGCCACGACACCCAGATCATCATGTAGCGGGTCAGTTCCTCCACCCAGGGAAGCGAGATGCCGGCGGCATAGCGCAAGGCGACATTGGCGAAGACCAGAACTGCCATGATCAGCAGAAGCGTCCCCACCACGAATTGATTGGCCCAGACGAAGGCGCGATCGAACCTAGAAAGCATTGCATTCCTCCAAGGGGATGCCGCCGGGCGGCATCCCCTGCATGCGATTTAGTTGAGATATGGCTGCGCCTTGACCGGCAGGCGCCAGATCGTGAAATTCGGAACGGACGGGTTCTCGAAGTTCATGTCCTGATCCACCCAGAGGTGGAGATGGTTGGAAATGACATGCAGGCTGCCGTCCGGCGCCCAGGCCAGCGTGTCGGGCCAGGACATCTCCGGATGATAGGCGACCTGCGACAGGCGGCGCGTCGCCGGATCCCATTTGAGGACGCCGTTCAGCTGGAGTGCGGTCAGATAGACGTTGCCGTCCTTGTCCGCGGTCAGGCCGTCGGTGTTCGAGGGCAGCGTCACCTCTTCGCGGATGGCGCCCTGCAGCTCCGCTTCGGAGACCTTCGGATCGCGCAGCAACGCGGTCGGCAGCGAGTAGAGCGTGTTGCCCGTCAGGTTGGTCCAGTAGAGCGTCTGCTTGTCGCCGGAGAGCGCGATGCCGTCGGCACCGGTGCGCATGCGGCCGTTCTTGAGCACCTGGCGGCCGTCGATGGCGAAGCTGAAGTTGGGCTCGTCGTTGGTGAACCTGGTGGCGTTCAGGACGCGGCGGGCGGTGTTGGTGTTCTTGTCGTAGACGATCAGGCCGCCGCAGAGCGGGTCGCTGAAGATGCCGCTGTCGGTGATGTAGGCAAAGCCCGAGGCGTTGTCGACGACGACGTCGTTCAAAAACGAGCAGGTCTTGTTCGACACCTCCGGCCCGAAGGCCAGTCGTTGGATTTCCTTGCCGGCCTTGATGTCCCAGAGGACGAGCTTCTCATCCTTCTCGCCCGAGGGGGCGCCGGCGACGTGGCCCTGGTCGAGGATCCACATGACGTCGTTCTCGTCGATCTCGAAGCCGAGAACGGCCTTGAGGCCATCGGGGTTGCCGACGTCGTTCAGGGCTTGCGACGGAAATGGCTGGAGCGCGTAGCCGTCCCCGGCCTTGACGAGCTTCGAGACGGTCGCCGGGATGTCCGCGCCGCCCCAGCGGGCCGTCGTGACGTACATGTCGCCGGCCGAATCGAACTTCAGCCCCTGCACCAGCGCCTTGCCCTTCAGGGGGCTCGCGTCCCACCGCTTCTGGATGTCGGCGTCGCCGGCCTGATAGGTCAGCGCGTTCAGACGGACGACCGGCTCGGCCGATTGGTCCTGGGCGTGCAATGCGCCGGCGCCGGCGAGCATGCCGAGGACGACGGCTGTCGTCGCCTTAAGAATTGTCATGATATCCTCCCTCCCAAATGGCATCTTCCTCTATGGATGCCAAACTGCTACCTTAGACAGCAGATGAAACTAAGGTAGCAGTTTCTTCACTGTTGTAAAGGGGTCCCTGATGAAGTCCTTGGCCAAGCCGTCGCCACGCAAGACAGCCGCGACCGAGAACACCGAAAAGAGAACGACGCGGCTCACCCGCCCTGCCCTCCTGGTCGACGAGGTCGTGCGCGCCATCCGCGACATGATCGTCGAAGGCCGGGTGCTGCCGGGCGAGCGGCTGTCGGAGAACGTGCTGGCCGCCGAACTCGGCGTATCGACGACGCCGGTGCGCGAGGCGATCGCGCTGCTGCGCCGCGAGGGGCTCGTGACGGTGCAGCCGCAATCGGGAACCTACGTTTTCGAGTTGCAGCCGGGCGAGCTCAACCAGCTCTGCGAGCTGCGGTTCGCGCTGGAGCCGGCAGCCGTCCAGCTCGCGCTCGACAAGCCCGGATCGAAGCTCGGCGACGAGCTTGCGGCGATTGTCGAGAAGATGGAGCGCGCGCAGGCGGAAAAGCGGACGAAGGACTACCTGGCGCTCGACACCGCCTTCCACGACGCGATCATCGCGGCGTCAGGAAATCCTTACATAACAAACGCCTACGCCCTGATCGGCGCCAAGATGGCGGCGCTGCGCAACCGCCTCGGCGACGATCCGCACCACATGGAGAAATCGATGCGGGAGCATGTGGAGATCGTCAGCGCGATCCGCGAGAAGGACCTTTCCCGCGCCGCCAACATCCTCGTGCGGCACATCGCCCGCAAGGAAGGCTCCTATTGGGAGCACCTCGACCCGGACCAGGCCTCGTCCTTCGTCAGTCCGGCTCGCGCCGACTGAACCCTCCGGGCGGCGGTGCGCCGGCTTGATCCGGGCACCGCTGCCGCCGCATTCGTCCCGTCTTCCGGCGACCGAACGCCGCTTGCGCCTTTAAAGGCTGGTGCCGGGACGATAAGGCTCTATCCTTGGCAGTCACGCGACCGGCGGAATCGCGGCCCGTGCCCGCCGGGAGGAGGCGGCTGCAGGCGGCCGGCGCGCAGACAGAGGAGGAAACGATGCCAGAGGCTCCCAGGCCCCATCCCCGCGGCGGACTGTACTTTGAGGATTTCGTCGTCGGCACGACCATTGCCCACCGGCTGACGCGCACGGTCACCCAGATGGACAACATGCTGTTTTCCAACATGACCCTGAACCCGCAGCCGCTGCATATCGACGCGCATTTCTGCGCCACGGAAACCGAATGGGGAAAGCCGCTCGTCAATTCGCTGTTCACGCTCGGCCTGATGATCGGTATCTCCGTCAACGACACCACCGTCGGCACCACCATCGCCAATCTCGGCATGACGGACGTAAAATTTCCGGCCCCGCTGTTCGAGGGGGATACGGTTAACGTCGCGACCGAGATCGCCGGCAAGCGCGAGTCCAAGTCGCGCCCCGATGCGGGTATCGTCGAGTTCCTGCACCGAGCCTACAAGCAGGACGGCACGCTGGTCTGCGAGTGCCGCCGCCAGGCCTTCATGCTGAAGAGGACCAGGTGATGCGTTCGCTCCTGTTCGTTCCCGGCGACAGCGTCAGAAAGCTGGAGAAGGCTCTCGCCTCGCAAGCCGATGCCCTGCTGATCGACCTGGAGGATTCCGTGTCGCTCGGGGCCAAGGACGAGGCCCGGGCGATCACCGCGGCGTTCCTGCAGGAGCATGTCACGAGCCACGGCAGGCCGCGGCTCTTTGTGCGTGTCAACGGGTTGCAGACCGGCCTCATCGATGCCGATCTCGACCGGATCATGCCGGCGGTACCCGATGGCGTCGTGCTGCCGAAGGCGGTCGGCGGCACGGATGTGGCCCAGCTCGCGGCCCGGCTTTCGATGCGCGAGGAAGGCGCCGGCCTGGCGGGGACGCGGATCCTTGCGATCGCAACGGAAAATGCCGCGGGCGTCTTCGCTCTCGGCACCTTTGCCGGCTGCAGCGATCGCCTGGTCGGCCTTGCCTGGGGCGGCGAGGACCTTTCGGCGGACATCGGTGCCGCGTCCAATCGCACCGACAGCGGCGCCTATGCCGATCCCTACCTGCTGGCGCGGACGCTGACGCTGCTGGGCGCTGCGTCGGCGGGCGTCGCTGCCATCGATGCGGTCTATACGAATTTCCGCGACATGCAGGGTCTGGACGCGGAATGCCGGGAGGCGCGACGCGACGGCTTCGTCGGCAAAATGGCGATCCATCCGGCGCAGGTCCCGATCATCAATGCCGCCTTCGCGCCGACGCCCGAGGAGATCGCCAGGGCCAGGGCCGTCGTCGCAGCGTTTGCCGACAACCCGGGCGCCGGCGTGGTCGGCGTCGACGGCGAGATGCTCGATCGGCCGCATCTGTTGCGGGCCGAGCGGCTGCTCGCCCGCGCCGGCGAGGGGAACTGAGCGGACGGTGCGCCGTGGCGGCAGGCGGGGTCGTGCCCCTCCCCCTGCCCCACCCCTGCGCCGCCTTCAACGTGCGAAGACGCTGTCGAAATCCTTGAATCCCTTGACCTCGATCGGGTTACCGCTCGGGTCGAAGAAGAACATCGTCCGCTGCTCGCCCGGCTCGCCCTCGAAACGCACGACCGGGGGGATGTCGAAGGCGATGCCGCCCGCTTCGAGCCGCGCGGCCAGGGCGAACCAGTCGTCGAGCGGCAGGACGACGCCGAGATGCGGCATCATCACCATGTGGTCGCCGACCCTGCCCGTGCGGGTCACTTCGAAGGGCTTGCCGAGATGCAGCGAGATCTGGTGGCCGAAGAAATCGAAATCGACCCAGGTGTCGGTCGAGCGGCCCTCGGCGCAACCGAGGACACCGCCATAGAAGCGGCGCGCCTCGTCGAGATCGGTGACGTGGTAGGCGAGATGGAAGAGTGAGCGCATCGGTTCTCCTTGATGCCTGTCTGCGAGGACGAGTTCAGCATGGGCGCGGCCGCCTGCCGCCCCCGGCGGATTCTCACGAAGGCGTTGCGACCGGAGGTTTCTCCGCAATGCCGGCGAGGGCGTCTGCGAGCGCACGCCGTCCGTCGATCAGCAGGTCTTCGGCCTCCGCCTGCGAGATCGCGGCGAAACGGATCGGGCGCCCGCTCGGCGTCTGCGCCAGCCGCGGCAGATCGATCGAGGCGACGGTGGCGATCTTCGGATAGCCACCCGTCGTCTGGCGGTCCGCCATCAGCACGATCGGCCGGCCGGAGGCGGGCACCTGGATGGAACCCGCCACGGTGCCGTCGGAGACGATGTCGTGGCCGCCCGCCGCGTGCAGCCGCGGCCCGTCCAGCACCTGCCCCATGCGGTCCCGGCTGGGGGAGACGATGAAGGGCTCCTCCAGAAAGTCCCGCCAGGCCGCCGCGTCGAACCGGTCGTCCTGCGGGCCCGGGACGACGCGGATCGGACCACGGACCTGCTGCCAGAACCGGCGGAATGCCAGAAGTGGCCCGGCCCCGGCCCGGCCCAGCGGCAAGCGATCGTCCGCAGCCAGGCGGCGGCCGTCCAGGCCGCCGAGCCCGGAGCGAAGATGGGTCGCCCTCGCCCCCAGCACCGGCGGCGTAACGATGCCGCCGGAGAAGGCGAGATAGCCCCACACCGCATCCCGCATCGCGCCGATCGCCAGCCTCTGCCCCGGCAGGAGGTGGTGGCTTTCCCAGGGGAATGCGGCCACGCCGTCGATCCGGATGTCGACCGCGCCGCCGGTGACGGCGAACCGGACGGGCTCCGACACCTCGAAGACGCCGCCGGTGCCGGCGAATTCGAGAACGGCGCAATCGGCACCGTTGCCGACCAGCGCATTGGCAAGATCCATGGACGGGCCATCCATCGGACCCGACCCGGACACGCCGGCATGCAGCAGGCCCTTGCGGCCGCGATCCTGCACCGTGACCATCGGACCGACCTGTCTGACCAGAAGCTCGGTCATGCGGGCTCGGGCTCCACCCCCGTCAAGCCGGCCGCACTGGCAGCATCGAGCTCGGCCGCCTCGTCGGGGCCGATCGGTCGAAAGCACACGCGGTCGCCGGCATGGAGCAGGAAGGGCTCGCTGCGCGACGGATCGAACAGCCTCAGGGGCGTGCGGCCGATGTAGCGCCAGCCGCTGGGGCCGGGGACGGAATTGATGCTGGCCTGCCTGCCGCCGATGCCGATCGCGCCGGCCTCGACCCGCTGGCGCGGCGTGGCGAGCCGCGGCGTGTGCAAGATCTCCGGCAGCCCGCCGAGATAGGCAAAGCCCGGTGCGAAGCCGATCATGTAGACCCGGTACTCGGCATCGGTGTGGATCGCCACGAGCTCTTCCGCGCTCAGGCCCTTCATGTCGGCGAGTTCGTCGAGATCGAGGCCCACTTCGCCGCCGTAGACGACCGGGACGACGAAGCGTCGGCCGGCCCGGCGGCCGGGTGTCGCTGCCCGCAGCCGTGCCTCCAGTTCCGGTTTGAGCGCCTGCGCGCGTCGGACGGCGGGATCGTAGAGGACGAGTAGCGAACGATAGGTCGGCACGGTCTCGAGGACGGCATCGATCGGCCGTTCGGCCAGATCCGCGGCCAGCGCGACGACGCGGGCATTGACGTCCTCGTCGATCCCGTCCGACAGCTCGATCGACAGGGCGCTGTCGCCGCAGGCGACGATGCGGGGATACGTCACGGGCATCGCATCATGCGTCCTTCGATTCATCCTTGCCCCGGGGGCCGTTCCACGTCATTTCTTTTCCCAGGCCGGCGCTGCACCGCATCCGGACGGACTTGGCAATTCAGGACACCAACTGTATGCGAACACTGAGGGATCATATGGGTGGAGTCCAGTGCATGCAACACGTGAGGGCAAGCCGCCCGGGCGCAGCGCCCGCCCTGAGCAGAGACACTGTGAGAGCATGACGAGCATCGATCTGAACTGCGACATGGGGGAGAGCTTCGGCGCCTACAGGATCGGCGACGACGCGGCGATGATGGACCTCATCACCAGCGCCAACATCGCCTGCGGCTTCCATGCCGGCGATCCGGTCGTCATGCGCGACACGATTCTGGCCGCCAAGGCGCGCGGCGTGTCGATCGGCGCGCATCCCTCGTTCATGGATCTCTACGGGTTCGGGCGCCGGCGCATTTCCGGCGAACGGCCGGAGGATATCGAGGCCCAGTTGATCTACCAGATCGCGGCGATCCAGGGCATGGCGGCTGCGGCCGGCTGGCCGATCACCCACGTCAAGACACACGGGGCGCTCGCGAACATGGCCGCCGAGGATGCCGAACTCGCCGCCGTCTGCGCCAGGGCGATCAAGGCCGTGGATCCCGGGCTGGTCCTCGTCGCACTTCCCTATTCGCAGGCGATGCGGGCGGCCGAGGCGGCCGGCCTGTCCGTGGCCTGCGAGGTCTATGCGGACAGGCGCTACGACGACAACGGCATGCTGGCCTCCCGGCAGGCGGAGGGTGCGGTCATCCACGACCTTCGCCAGAGCGTCGACCAGGTGCTGTCCATGGTGGTTGGAGGGCGCATTCCGACGATCGGCGGCAAGCAGCTGCCGGTGGAGGCTGCGACCGTCTGTATCCATGGCGACACGCCGGGCGCCGTCGGCGTGGCTCGCGCCCTGCGGCAGGCCCTCGCCGCGGAGGGGATCGAGTTCGCCGCGTTCAAGAAGCCCCATCTCCAGTAGAGGACATCCTTTTGACCCGTATCGTCTACCTGAACGGCGCCTGGTTACCCGAGGCAGACGCCAAGGTCTCCGTCTTTGACCGCGGCTTCCTATTTGCCGATGCGATCTACGAGGTGACGGCGGTGATCGGCGGCAGGCTCATCGAGTATGCCGGCCACGCCGCCCGCCTGCAGAGGTCCCTGGCCGAACTCGCCATGCAACTCCCCCTGTCCCCGGAGGAGCTTTTGGCCGTCCATCGCGACATCGTCCGGCGCAACGACCTGCGGGAGGGCCTGATCTATCTGCAGGTCTCGCGCGGGGCTGCCGACCGCGACTTCTCCTATCCGAAGGACGCGGTCCCGACGGTCGTCCTGTTCACCCAGGCCAAGCCGGTTCTCGACAATCCACGGGCAAAGACCGGAATATCGGTGGTGACGCAGCCCGATCTCCGCTGGGCGCGCCGGGACATCAAGACGGTGCAGCTGGTCTATCCCTCCATGGCCAAGATGGAGGCCGCACGGCTCGGAGCCGACGATGCCTGGCTGGTCGAGGACGGCTTCGTCACCGAGGCGACATCCGCAACCGCCCATATCGTGACGCGGGACGGTACGCTGGTCACCCGGGAGCTGTCGAACGCGATCCTGCACGGCATCACCCGCGCGAGCACGCTGGAAATCGCGCGGGGGGCCGGCATTCCCGTCGACGTGCGCCCGTTCACGCCGGAAGAGGCCCTGGGCGCGGCGGAGGCCTTCATCACCTCGGCGACGAGTTTCGTGCTGCCGGTGACGCAGATCGACGGCCGGCCGGTCGGCAATGGCGTTCCGGGCCCGGTGACGGCGCGGCTGCGCGAACTCTACATCGCCGAAAAGCTCGCCAGCGCCATCTGAAACTGCGACAGAGGCGCGTCCGGCGGCGCCTCGGGGCGGCGGGCGGGGCGGAATGGCCAAGCGGCGAACGCTCGGAAGAGCCGGTGCCTGTGCCTTGCATGGATTGCGGGGGTGCGGCCCTGCCGGGCCGCCCGCTTTCTTTCCTGTTGTCTCACGACCCACCGTGCGATAGCGGACGGCGTCCTCTCCTTTTCGAAGCCATCATGTTCCTGTCCGAGATCCTCGCCATTTCCGCCGCCGCCTGCATTGCGCTGAGCGGCATGATCATCGGCGAACTCGCCGGTCGGGTGCCGCTGCTCGTCTTGACGCGCTGGCAGATGGTCGCAAGCTTCCTGATGACGGGCGCCGCTTCGCTCGCCGTCGGAGGGTGGTCGACGATCGCGCCGTGGCAGGCGGGTGCGCTGGCGCTGTCGAGCCTGTTCGGGATCATCATCGCGAGCACCACCTATTTCGCCGCGATCTTCATCGCCGGGCCGCGCCAGACCGCGCTGCTGTTTTCGCTGACCGCACCGTTCGCCTTGTTATCCGGCTACCTTTGGCTCGGCGAGACGGTGTCGGTCCAGCAGGGCTTCGGCATCGCGCTCGTGCTTGCGGGCGTCCTGCTGGCGATCGGCGCCGGCAAGCCGCGCCAGGACGGCAGGCGTCATGGGGGCGCGGGCGGGGCTTCGCCGCCCGGCCGGCTTGCAGCCCTCGGGGTCGCGCTCGGCGTGATCACCGCGCTTGGCCAGGCGCTCGGCAGCCTGGCCGCACGACCGGCGATGGCGGCCGGCGCCGAGCCGTTCACCGCCATGGCGATCCGGTCCGGCATCGCGGCCCTCTTCTTCGTGGCACTCCTGCCGCTCGGCGTCCCCGGGACGCGGAGCGCCGTCGTCCTGCCCATGCGCACGCGCCTGCTTGCGATTGCTTCCGCCTTCTTCGGCACCGGCCTCGGCATGTCGCTGCTGATGGCGGCGCTCGCACACGGCAATGTCGGCATCGTCTCGACGCTGTCGTCACTGACGCCGGTCCTGATCCTGCCGATGGTCTGGGCGCGGACGGGTCATGCCCCGCCCGCCTCCGCCTGGGCCGGCGCGCTTCTGGCCGTCGCCGGCACCGCGCTGATCAGCCTGCAGATCGGCCAGGCGCCCTGAAAACGCCCGGTCCGGAGCAAGATTGTGTGCCTTTTGCGCAAGCAAGCCGGTGATATCCGGCAGGCTGCATCTTTCCATTCCGGCCGCAACCCGTTAATGGCTGTCACAAAACTGTCATACATGGGAAAACGATCGTGCTGAGTTGGTTTCGCGCCCTGATGCCCCGGGAAGACCGGTTCTTCGACCTGTTCGATGCGCATGCGCTGACCGTGGTCGAGGCTGCCGAGGCGCTCGAGCAGGTCCTCGCCGGCGGTCCGGACATCGAGCGGCATTGCACGAGGATCGTCGAACTGGAGGACAAGGCCGACCGGATCACCGCCGACGTGCTGCTGGCCGTTCGTAAGAGCTTCATCACGCCCTTCGACCGCGGCGACATCAAGGACCTGATCCAGTCGCTCGACGACGCCATCGACATGATGCACAAGACCGTCAAGACGATCCGCCTGTTCGAGCAGAAGAGCTTCGACCCCGGCATGCGGGAGATGGGCGCGATCATCGTCAAGGCCGCCCGCCTCGTCGCCGAGGCCGTGCCGCTGCTCCACAAGATCGGGGCCAATGCGACGCGCCTGAACACGATCGCCGAGGAGGTGATGCGCATCGAGGGCCGTGCCGACGAGCTGCACGAGAAGGGGCTGAAGGACCTGTTCCAGCGCCATGGCGCCGCCAACCCGATGGCCTACATGATCGGCAGCGAGCTCTACGGCGAGCTGGAGAAGGTCGTCGATCGCTTCGAGGACGTGGCGAACGAGATCAGCGGTATCGTGATCGAGAACGTCTGATGGAGGCGACCCTCGCTCTTCCGTTGCTGGTGGCCCTCATCGGCATCGCGCTCCTGTTCGACTTCCTGAACGGCCTGCATGACGCGGCGAACTCGATTGCGACGATCGTCTCGACGCGGGTGCTGCGGCCGCAGTTCGCGGTGATGTGGGCCGCCTTCTTCAATTTCATCGCCTTCCTGTTCTTCGGGCTGCATGTGGCCGAGACGATCGGCAGGGGGATCATCGACCCGGCGATCGTCTCGCCGGCGGTGATCTTCTCCGCCCTGATGGGGGCGATCATCTGGAACGTCGTCACCTGGCTGTTCGGCATTCCCTCGAGCTCCTCGCATGCCCTGATCGGCGGCCTCGTCGGCGCCGGACTGGCCAGGAGCGGCTTTGATTCGATCGTGCTGTCAGGCGTCCTCAAGACGGTGGGCGCGATCTTCCTGTCGCCGGCGATCGGATTCTTCCTGGCCCTGATGCTGGTTCTGCTCGTCTCCTGGATCTGCGTGCGGCAGACGCCGTTCGCCGTCGACAACGCGTTCCGCGGCCTGCAGTTCGTCTCCGCTTCGCTCTATTCGCTCGGCCACGGCGGCAACGATGCGCAGAAGACCATGGGCATCATCGCAGTCCTGCTCTATTCCCAGGGGCATCTCGGCCCGGAATTCCACGTCCCGCTCTGGGTGGTGATCACCTGC
>UBZP01000016.1 GCA_900469965.1 Hyphomicrobiales bacterium
ATAGGTCCTGACCCTAGGCCTTGACGATGTTGTCGCCGTCGATGCCGCGGCGGGCAAAGGCGTTGCGGGTGTCGACGACGAGCGGCGTCCAGCCGGCGAGTGCGGCATAGTCGATCGCGTCGTGGTCGGTGGAGACCAGCACCGCGTCGTAGCCGCGCACGGTCTGCTCGTCGAGCGGTACCGAGCGGCGGCCCTTCAGCGCCATGTATTCGCGGGTGCGCGGCACTTCGGCGACATAGGGGTCGTGATAGTCCACCGTCCCGTTGCGCTCCAGGATCAGCTCGATCAGCTTCAGGGACGGGCTCTCGCGGATGTCGGGCACGTTCTTCTTGTAGGCGAGCCCGATGACGAGGACGCGCGAGCGGCTCAGCGCCTTGCCGAGCCGCATGTCGAGCGCTTCGGCGAGCCGCCCGACCACATGGCGCGGCATCGCCGCGTTGATCTCGCCGGCGAGCTCGATGAAGCGGGTCGGCAGTTCGAACTCGCGCGATTTCCAGGTGAGGTAGAACGGATCGATCGGGATGCAGTGGCCGCCCAGACCGGGGCCGGGATAGAAGGGCATGTAGCCGAACGGCTTGGTCTTGGCCGCGTCGACCACCTCCCAGATGTCGATCCCCATCGCGTCGTAGAGCACCTTCAGCTCGTTGACGAGGGCGATGTTGACGGCGCGGAAGACGTTTTCCGTCAGTTTCACCGCCTCGGCGGTCGCGTTGGAGGAGACCGGCACCACCGCCTTCACCACCGCCCCGTAGAAGGCCTGCATCAGCGCCGAGGCCGCCTCGCCCGCGCCCGCCACCACCTTCGGGATCGTCGCTGTGTCGAAGTCGCGGTTGCCGGGATCCTCGCGCTCGGGCGAGAAGCCCAGGAAAAAGTCGGTGCCGGAGCGCAGTCCGCCGCGCTCCAGGATCGGCCGCACCAGTTCGTCCGTCGTCCCCGGCCAGGTGGTCGATTCCAGCACGACGAGCTGGCCCGGCCGCAGCGTCGCCGCCACGGCCTCGGCGGTGCGCACCACGTACGACATGTCCGGCTCGCGCTGCTTCGTCAGCGGGGTCGGCACGCAGATCACGATCACGTCGCAGCCGGCGAGCCTTGCGAAGTCGGTGGTGGAGCGGAACCGCCCCGCCTCGCTCTCCGCCTTCAGCGCCGCGTCGGGCACCGCGTCGATGTAGGAGGCGTGGGCGTCGAGCGCCACGATCTTCGCGGGGTCGATGTCGAAGCCGGTGACGTCAAAACCGTTTCGCGCAATCGTGATCGCCAGCGGCAGGCCGACATAGCCGAGCCCGATCACGCCGGCGCGCGCGCGCCTTTCGGTGATCGCCGCCAGCAGGCTCTCGGCGGAAGAAGAAAGCAAGGTCAATGCGTTGTACCCTTTCGGTCGTATCTGCGACAATTGGGCGGAAATCGCCGCGTCGTCAAGGCGAGCGGGCGGGCGGCTTGCCGCCGGCGCCGGTCCCGCCGGCACAATTCTTCCGCGCGTCTTCTGGTTTTGCCACAGTCGCTCGCCTATATCAGGCGCTCTGCGTCGTCGATCCCGAATCGATTGCGACGGCGCTCGCGGCACAGAAGCAGAAGGCTTCCCCATCGAAGGACAAATGATGAACACGCGCCCTGCCGACGTCTCCAACATTCTCCTCGACCGGGTATCGTCGTGGCTGAAAACCGCTGCACTCGGAGGCGAAAGCCTCGAGTACATCATTGCCGGCTTCTGCGAGCGGCTCGCCGCGGCCGGGCTGCCGCTCGTGCGCGTGCATCTCAGCTTCTCGATGCTCCATCCGCTCTACGACGCGCTCGGCTTCACCTGGATGCGCGGCCAGGGCGTCACGGTCGAGGGCTTCCGCGCGGACGGCGAAAACAGCGAGCCGTCGCGCTTCCTGCTCAGCCCCTACTATTACCTGTTGAGCAACAGCCTCGACCACCTGCGCCGCCGCATCGATCCGGCCGCCCCCTCCGAGTTTCCCATTTTCGACGACCTGAAGGAGCTCGGCGCCACCGACTACCTCGCCTTCGTCCAGTCGTTCGGGGAATCGCCCGGCCAGGGCATGGTCGGCTCGTGGTCGACGGATGCGCCCGGCGGCTTCAGCGACAACGTCGTCGACGCGCTCCTGAAGATCCAGAACAGCCTCGCGGTCGCCGCCAAGATGGCCGTGCTCGGCAAGCTCGCCGACAACATGCTCCTGACCTATCTCGGCGGCAATGCCGGGCGGCGGGTGCTCTCCGGCCAGATCCGCCGCGGCGACGGCGACACGATCCGCGCCGCCCTCGTCATGGCCGACATGCGCCAGTCGACCGTGCTGGCGGAAAAGGAGGGCCGGCAGGCCTATATCGACACGCTGAACGACTTCTTCGACGCGATCGCCACCCCCTTCAACCGCAACGGCGGCGAGATCCTGTCCTTCATCGGCGACGGCTTCCTGGCGGTCTATCCCTGCGGCCGCCACCGCGAGCCCTCGCAGGTCGCCGCCCAGTCGGCCATGTCGGCCGTGCGGCATGCGACGATGCGGATGAACGAGCTCAATGCCCGGCGCAACCGGGCGGGGCTGGCCGACATCCGCTACGGCATCGGCCTGCACGTCGGCAACGTGATGTTCGGCAATGTCGGGCTGAAGGACCGGCTGACCTTCTCCGCCTTCGGCTCGGCGGTCAACGAGGTGCAGCGGCTGCAGGGACTGACGAAGAAATACGCCAAGTCGATCGTCGCCAGCCAGACGTTTGCCACCTATTGCGGCGGCGAATGGGTCACGCTCGGGGAGGAGAAGCTGCGCGGCGTCCGCCAGAAGCTGACCGTGCTTCTGCCCGGCCAGACCAACCTGCAGCTCGACCAGGCCGAAGCGCTCGACGGCCAGGACCGCGACGGGCGGTCGGAGGCCGAGCAGGTCATGCTGCTCTATCGCGATGCGCGCTCTCGCAAGCCCGACCAGCGGCCGCGCATCCCGATGCTCTCGCGCGGGCTCAACTGACATGGCGGGCGGCACTGCGCAAGGACGCCAGGCCGCCCCCCGACACGCCTTCGAGGCGCCGCTGATCGACGGCTTCGAGGGAGACGGCTTCTCGCCCGCAGGCGGCCTCTACTACCGCGACAACGCCGAGCAGCGCGCCGGTTACTACGAGTTCCAGCACGACGTCACCTGCGGCAGCGCCGGTGCGCTGAAGCTCGGCGTGCGGCCGATCGCAAACGGTGCCGGCGGCGGCAGCGAGCGGGCGGAGATCTGGGAGCGCACCGATCTGCGCGTCCCCTACGGCCGCGCCGTCTGGTACGGCTTCTCGGTGCGCTTCGGCGAGCCGGTGCCGCAGGCCGACCACCGCCACCTGATCGCCCAGTGGAAGCGCGAGATCGGCCCCACGGCACCCGGCGACTACAGCCCCTTCCTGGCGCTGCGGCTCGTGCGCGGCCGCCTGTTCGCCACGGTGGAGACGACCCTGCGCGCAGCCGACCTCGCCGGCCCCGGCAGCCGCGGCGGAACGCCGGCCTGGCTGCGCCGGGAGGCGGGCCAGCTGCGGGCGCTGGTCGCCGCCGACGGCGGCTGGAGCGAGGAGGACGGCCTGCCGTTTGCCGCCCGCACCGCCCGCATCGCGGTGACCGATCGCGGCGGCCGCCTGCCGCAGCCGGGCAGCGGCTGGATCGATTTCGCGGTGATGACGCGGCCCGGGCTCGGCGGCAGCGGCCATGTCGAGCTCTTCGCCAACGACAGCTGGATCGCCACGGTCCGCGGCGACATCGGCCACGACGACGCCGGCCTCGGCGCCCGCCAATATTTCAAGTTCGGCCCCTATCGTTCCGCCGCTGCCGGCGAATGGACGCTCTATTTCGACAACTTCCGCCGCTCGATGCGCGCAAAGGATGTGCTGGGACCGCGATCGCTCGCCGCCTACCGCGGCGCAAGCACCGGAAACATCCCGCCAACTGCCTGATTTTGAAGGCATTCCCCCCTTTCGACAGCCGCCGCCGAGGCGATGCAAAGAGCATGGACAGCCGGCAGGCGCTCGGCTAGTGTGCCTGCGGATTGGGAAGGCACATAAAGTAACCGAAGGAAACTCCGGACATGATCTTAGGGGCAGATCTGTTACGGATTGAAGATCTCAGCATCTCGTTTGCCATGCTCGGGGGCCAGATCGATGCCGTGAAGAAGGCAAACCTGCGGGTGCTTCCCGGCAGGGTGACGGCGCTCGTCGGCGAATCCGGCTCGGGCAAGTCGGTCATCAGCCAGTCGGTCATGCGCATCCTGCCGAAAGCGGCGACCGCGAGCGGCCGGATTCTGTTCAACGATCCGCTGGCGGGCACGCAGACCGACATCCTGCAGCTGTCGCAGGACGGGCCGGACATCCGCGCCATCCGTGGCCGGCGCATCGGCAAGATCTTCCAGGAACCGATGACCTCGCTGTCGCCGCTGCACACCGTCGGCGACCAGGTCAGCGAAGTGCTCACCATCCACGAGGAGATGTCGAAGGACGAGCGCTACGAGCGCACGATCGAGATGCTGCGCATGGTCGGCTTCAGCAAGCCCGAGCGCGCCTACCGGATGTATCCCTTCGAGTTGTCGGGCGGCATGCGCCAGCGTGCCATGATCGCGCTGGCGCTGATCTGCCGGCCGGCGCTCCTGATCGCCGACGAGCCGACGACGGCGCTCGACGTGACGATCCAGGCGCAGATCCTGAGGCTGCTGAAGGACCTGCAGCAGGAATTCAACATGGCGATGCTGCTGATCACCCACGATCTCGGCGTCGTCGCCAACGTCGCCGACGAGGTGGTGGTGATCTACCACGGCGAGATCATGGAGGCGGGACCGGTCGAGGACATCTTCCGCCGGCCGGGCCATCCCTACCTCAAGGGCCTGATGGCGGCCGTGCCGCATTTCGACATGAAGCCCGGCGAACGGCTGAAGGCGCTGCGCGAGGTGCCGGTGAACGCCTCCCACCTGCTCGGCGTCTCGAAGGAACGGCAGGAGCAGCCGGGGCCGGACATCCTGCTTTCGGTGCGCGACGTCACCAAGTCCTACAAGATCCGCAAGGCAGGCTTCTTCCGCCGCGCCGACGAGGCGCCGGTGCGCGCCGTCGACGGCGTCAGCTTCGACATCCGCCGCGGCGAGTGCCTCGGGCTCGTCGGCGAGAGCGGCTGCGGCAAGACCACCGTCAGCAAGATGCTGATGCGGGCGGTGACGCCGGATTCCGGCGAGATCATCTTCCACGACCGCAACGGCCCCGTCGACGTGCTGGCGGCCGAGGGCGAGGCGCTGCAGAAGCTGCGCGGCAAGATCCAGATGGTGTTCCAGGATCCGGTCTCCTCGCTGTCGCCGCGCATGACGGTGCAGAACATCCTCTCCGAGCCCCTGGAGATCCACAAGCGCGGCACGCCGAAGTCGCGGCTGGAGACGGTCAGCGCGCTGATGGAGGTGATCGGGCTGAACCGCCGCTACCTCAGCCGCTATCCGCATTCCTTCTCCGGCGGCCAGCGCCAGAGGATCGGCATCGCCCGGGCGCTGGCGCTCGGGCCGGAGCTTCTGATCTGCGACGAGCCGGTCTCCGCCCTCGACGTCTCCGTGCAGGCGCAGATCCTCAACCTCCTGAAGGACCTGCAGAAGGACCTCGGCTTGACCTACCTGTTCATTTCGCACAATCTGGCGGTCGTCGACTATATGGCCGACCGGATTGCGGTGATGTGCGCAGGACGGATCGTCGAACTCGCACCGCGTGAAATCCTCATGCGGGCGCCCGTTCATCCCTACACGAAATCGCTCCTGGCCGCAGTGCCCTTCCCGGACCTCGACCGTCCGCTGGATTTTACGACGCTCAAGACGGCGAATGCCAGCGACATGCGGAACTGGTCCGCACCGTTCCGCCAGGACGACGACGGACACGGCCTGGCAACCGCCGACCTCGGCGAAGGCCATCTCGTGCTCGCCCGTAGCAACGCGGATGTGAGAGAGCTACGCCCGTGATCAGACGTCGAACCGTTCTCGGCATGATGGCCGCCACCTGCCTTCCCGCCTCGCTGGCGCGCGCGACGCTCGCCCTGCAGGAGCCGGAGTTCTTCAAGGAAAAACTTGCCGACGGCACGCTGCCGCCGATGACCGAGCGCCTGCCCAAGGTGCCGCGCGTCATCAACCTGGCCGCGATGGACCGCAAGCCCGGCCGCTACGGCGGCACGGCGCGGATGGTCATCGGCAGCCAGAAGGACACCCGCCTGATGACGATCAACGGCTATGCGCGGCTCGTCGGCTTCGACGAGCACCTCGTGCTGCAGCCGGACATCCTGGAGCGCTTCGAGCAGGTCGAAAACCGGGTCTACACCTTCAGGCTGCGCGAGGGGCACCGCTGGTCGGACGGACATCCCTTCACCGTCGACGACTTCGTCTACTACTGGGAGGACGTGCTCAACAACAAGGAGATGCGGCCGCGCGGGCTGCCGCTCGACCTGCTGTCCGACGGAAAGCCGCCGCGCTTCGAGGTGGTCGACCCGCTGACCGTTCGCTATTCCTGGGACGTCCCCAATCCCGACTTCCTGCTCCGCCTCGCCTCGCCGCAGCCGCTGACGCTGGCGCTGCCGGCCCACTACATGAAGCAGTTCCATCCGAAATATGCCGATCCCGAGGCGCTGAAGAAGATCGTCGAAGAAGAGGGCGAGGACGACTGGACGGGCGTGCACATCAACCGTTCGCGCACCTACCGGCCGGAAAACCCGGACCTGCCGACGCTCGACCCGTGGCGCAACCTGATCGCGCCGCCGGCCGAGCAGTTCATCTTCGAGCGCAACGCCTTCTTCCACCGCGTCGACGAGACCGGCCAGCAGCTGCCCTATGTCGACAGGGTCGTGCTCAACGTGTCGGCCTCCGGCATCATCCCCGCCAAGGCGGGCGCGGGCGAGACCGACCTGCAGACGAGCGGCCTCGACTTCGTCGACTACACCTTCCTCAAGGACGCCGAGAAGCGCTACAAGGTGCAGGTGCGGCTGTGGGAACGCACGCAGGGCTCGCGCATCGCACTGCTGCCGAACCTCAACTGCGGCGACAAGGTCTGGCGCGACCTGTTCCGCGACGTGCGCGTGCGCCGGGCGATGTCGGTCGCGATCGACCGCGAGGAGATCAACAAGGCGAGCTTCTTCGGCCTGGCGCGCGAGAGCGCCGACACCATCCTGCCGCAGAGCCCGCTGTTCAAGCCCGAGTACCAGCACGCCTGGGCGCAGTTCGATCCCGACCTCGCCGACAAGCTGCTCGACGAGGCGGGCCTGTCGGCGCGCGATGACGACGGCCTGCGGCTCCTGCCGGACGGGCGCACCGCCAGCCTGATCGTCGAATCCGCCGGCGAGAGCACGCTGGAGACGGACGTGCTCGAGCTCGTCACCGACCACTGGCGCCAGGTGGGGCTGAAGCTGCACGTGCGCACCTCGCAGCGCGACGTCTTCCGCAGCCGCGCGCTCGGCGGCGAGATCATGGTCTCGGTGCAGCAGGGCATCGACAACGGCATCCCGACCGCCGACATGTCGCCGTCGGGGCTGGCGCCGACCGGCGACGAGCAGCTGCAATGGCCGGTCTGGGGCCTGCACTATCTGTCCGCCGAGCAGAAGGGCGAGGCGCCCGACCTGCCCGAGGCCAAGCGGCTGGTCGACCTGATGCGGCAATGGAAGCGCTCCAGCTCGACGGCCGAGCGCGAGACGATCTGGACCGAGATGCTGTCGATCTATACCGACCAGGTGTTCTCGATCGGCATCGTCAACGGCACGCTGCAGCCGATCGTCACCGCCAGGAACCTGACGAACGTGCCGGAGAAGGGCCTCTACGGCTTCGACCCCACGGCCTTCCTCGGGGTCTACCTGCCCGACACCTTCTGGTTCGACGGGAGCGCCTGATCGATGCTGAGATACATCCTCTGGCGCATCGCCGTCATGGTGCCCACGCTGCTTCTGATCTCCATGCTCGTCTTCACCATCATCGAGCTGCCGCCCGGCGACTATTTCGAGAGCTACGTCTCCGAACTGCGCGCCATGGGCGAGGCCGCCGACATGGAGGAGATCGACGCGCTGCGCGAGCGCTACGGCTTCGACCAGCCGGCGCCGATCCGCTACCTGCACTGGGTCGGCGGCATGCTGCACGGCGACTTCGGCTATTCGTTCGAATACCAGCTGCCCGTCTCCGAGGTCGTCGGCGACCGGTTGTGGCTGACGGTGCTCGTCTCCTTCGTCACCATCCTCGTCACCTGGGTCATCGCCTTTCCGATCGGCATCTATTCGGCCACCCACCAGTATAGCTGGGGCGACTACGGGCTGACCTTCCTCGGCCTGCTCGGGCTCGCGGTGCCGAACTTCATCCTGGCGCTGATCCTGATGTATTTCGCCAACATCTGGTTCGGCACCTCGATCGGCCACCTGATGGACCAGAAATACCTGAACGAGCCGATGAGCTGGGCGAAGGCCATGTCGATCCTCGAGCACCTGTGGATCCCGGTCATCATCATCGGCACGGCGGGGACCGCCGGCATGGTGCGCAGGCTCAGGGCCAACCTGCTCGACGAGCTGCAGAAGCAGTACGTGGTGACGGCGCGGGCCAAGGGCATGAACCCGTTCCGCGCGCTCGTCAAATACCCGCTGCGCATGTCGCTCAACTTCTTCATCTCCGACATCGGCTCGATCCTGCCGCAGATCATCTCCGGCGCCGAGATCACCGCCATCGTGCTGTCGCTGGAAACCACCGGGCCGATGCTGATCAAGGCGCTGCAGAGCCAGGACATGTATCTCGCCGGGTCGTTCCTGATGTTCCTCGCCTTCCTCACCGTCGTCGGCGTCCTCGTCTCCGACATCGCACTGGCGCTGCTCGATCCGCGCATCCGGCTGCAAGGGGGCAGCACCAAATGAATTCGCCGCTTCCCCCGCCCGGCGCGCCGCTCACGCACTATGTTTCCACCGCGCCCTTCGATCCCTATTCGGTCGAGGCGATGACCGCCGGCCAGGCGAAGGTCTACCAGGCCTCGCAGCTGCGGCTGATGTGGTGGAAGTTCAAGAAACACAGGGTCGCGCTCGTCTCCGGCATCTTCCTGCTGGCGCTCTACCTGATGATCGCGGTGGCCGAGTTCCTGGCGCCCTACAACCTGCACACGCGCAACATGGACTTCATCCATGCGCCGCCGCAGCGGGTGCGACTGTTCCACGACGGCCAGCTGGTCGGGCCGTTCGTCTACGGGCGGACGATGCAGCTCGACATGGACACGCTGCGCCGGATCTATACCGACAATACCGCCGACGTGCAGCGGCTGCGCTTCTTCTGCTCCGGCGACCCCTATAAATTCTGGGGATTGTGGGAGGCGGACTTCCACCTGGTCTGCCCCGCCGAGGGCGGCCAGTTCTTCGCGCTCGGCACCGACAGGCTCGGCCGGGACGTGCTGTCGCGCATCATCTACGGGGCCAGAATCTCGCTCACCATCGGCCTGATCGGCATTGCCGTCAGCTTCACGCTCGGCATTGTCATCGGCGGCCTTGCCGGTTATCACGGCGGCTATCTCGACCTCATGGTGCAGCGCGTCATCGAGGTGTTGCAATCAATTCCCAGCATCCCGCTGTGGATGGCGCTCGCGGCGATCATGCCGGTAAGCTGGAGTCCGATCCTGGTCTATCTCGGCATCACAGTCATTCTCGGCCTGCTCGACTGGACCGGGCTTGCGCGCGCCGTCCGCTCCAAGCTCTTGGCGCTGCGCGAGGAGGACTACGTGCTCGCCGCGCAGCTGATGGGCGCCAAGAGCAGCCGCATCATCGGCCGCCACCTCGTCCCCGGCTTCATGTCGCACCTGATCGCCAGCGCCACCATCTCCATCCCCGGCATGATCCTCGGCGAGACCGCACTCAGCTTCCTCGGCCTCGGCCTGCGGCCGCCGATCACGAGCTGGGGCATCCTGCTCACGGAAGCGCGCAGCGTCAGTGTCATCGCTTTCTATCCCTGGCTCTTGTATCCGATGATACCCGTCATACTTGTCATTCTGGCCTTCAACTTCCTCGGCGACGGGCTGCGCGATGCAGCAGACCCTTACAAGTGACAAGAAAATGTGCGATGCATAGGCATGGTAGAGAATTCGGTCGTTTGACCCGTACGAAGAGCAAAGTGCGATGACGCGACGTCTGGAAGACGCCCGAATTCTGATGTACAGCCATGACACGTTCGGTCTTGGCCACCTGCGCCGCTGTCGCACGATCGCCCATTCGCTCGTGGAGGATTTCCGCGGGCTGAACATCCTGATCATCTCCGGCTCGCCGATCGCCGGCGCCTTCGACTATCGCGCCCGCGTCGACTTCGTGAAGATCCCGAGCGTCATCAAGCTGCGCAACGGCGAGTACACGTCGATGGAGCAGCACATCGACCTGCAGGAAACGCTGAAGATGCGGCAGGCGATCATCCGCCACACCGCCGAGAGCTTCCAGCCGGACATCTTCATCGTCGACAAGGAGCCGCTCGGCCTGCGCGGCGAGGTCGAGGACACGCTGTCCTATCTCAAAGCCTCCGGCACGACGCTGGTGCTCGGGCTGCGCGACGTCATGGATGCGCCGCACCTGCTGGACGCCGAGTGGAAGCGCAGCGACGTCATGCGCAAGATCGGCCGCTACTACGACCGCATCTGGGTCTACGGGCCGCCGGACTTCTACGATCCGCTGGTCGGGCTCGACGTGCCGCCGCCGGTGCGCGGGCGGATGGACTTCGTCGGCTTCCTGCAGCGCAGCGTCTCGCACGAGCCGGCGCCGGAGCACCGGCCGAAGGGCGACTACATCCTGGTGACGACGGGCGGCGGCGGCGACGGCGCCTCGCTGATCCACGACGTGCTGCACGCCTACAAGGAAGACCCGGCGCTGACGCACAAGGCGCTGATCGTGCTCGGCCCCTACATGCCGGGCGAGCAGCGCCAGAAGTTGCTGAAGAAGGGCGCCAAGATCCCCTATGTCGAGGTGATCGAGTTCGACAACCGGATGGAAGAGCTGATCGCCGGCGCGAAGGCCGTGGTGGCGATGGGCGGCTACAACACCTATTGCGAGATCCTCTCCTTCGACAAGCCGGCGCTGATCGTGCCCCGCGTCAATCCGCGCGAGGAGCAGCTGATCCGGGCGACCCGCGCCTCCGAGCTCGGGCTCGTCAGCATGCTGTCGTCGGAGGAATCCTGCCAGCCGCCGGTGCTGGCCAAGGCGCTGAAGGAACTGGTCCATCGGCCGCCGCCGTCGCAGACCTCGCAGGCGCTGACGCTGGAGGGCCTGCGCAACATCTCCCAGATCGTCGGCGATCTGCTGGAGGAGGCCCGCGCGCAGCTGACCGTCGTAAAAGGCTGACATCACGTTGACATCGAGCAAGAAAATCGTCGTCGTCCTGAAGGGGTATCCGCGCCTTTCGGAGACCTTCATCGCGCAGGAGCTGCTGGGGCTGGAGCGCGCCGGCTTCGACCTGACGCTGATCTCGATGCGGCATCCGACCGACGCCAAGCGCCACCCGATCCACGACGAGATCAGGGCGCCGGTGCACTACCTGCCGGAATATCTCTACCAGGAGCCGCTGCGGGTGCTGCGCGGGCTCCTGAAGTGCCGGAAGCTGCCGGGCTTCGGCGCGGCCCTGCGCGCCTTCCTCAAGGACCTCCGGCGCGACCCGACGCCGAACCGGGTGCGCCGGTTCGGCCAGGCGGCGGTGCTCTGCGCCGAATGGCCCGAGGGCGCGGACTGGCTGCATGCGCATTTCATCCACACGCCGGCCTCGGTGGCGCGCTACACCAGCCTGATGAACGGCATTCCCTGGACGTGTTCGGCGCACGCCAAGGACATCTGGACCTCGCCGGACTGGGAGCTCGCGGGCAAGCTGTCGGACACGCGCTGGACGGTGACCTGCAACCAGACCGGCTTCGAGCGGCTGCGCGGGCTCGCCAACGGCAAGAACCACGTGCACCTTTCCTATCACGGGCTCGATCTCGACCGCTTCGGCCCGTTCGCCGGCGCGCATTCGGCCCGTGACGGCTCCGATCCCGGCGATCCGGTGAAGATCATCAGCGTCGGCCGCGCGGTCGACAAGAAGGGCTACGACATCCTGCTCAAGGCGCTGACGCTCCTGCCGGCGGAACTCTCCTGGCGCTTCGCCCATATCGGCGGCGGGGCGAACCTGCCGGAACTGAAGGCGCAGGCGGCGAAGCTCGGCATCGCCGACCGCATCACCTGGCAGGGGGCGACGGACCAGAAGGACGTGCTGGAGCTCTACCGCCAGGCGGACCTGTTCGCGCTCGCCTGCCGCATCACCGCCGACGGCGACCGCGACGGGCTGCCGAACGTGCTGGTGGAAGCCTCCAGCCAGCGGCTCGTCTGCGTCTCGACCAACATTTCCGGCATCCCCGAGCTCTTGCAGGACGGCGAGAACGGGCTGGTGGTGCCGCCGGAGGATCCGCAGGCGCTGGCGACGGCGATCGAGCGGCTGATCCGCGACCCGGCGCTGCGCCGGCGGCTCGGCGAGGCGGCCGAGCGGCGCGTCCGCTCCGAGTTCGACCACCATGTCAGCATCCGCCAGCTGAAGGACCTGTTCGAGACCGAATGGCGGGCCGCCTGATGCGGAGCGCCTCCGGCGGGTTCCCCCGCGTCTTCTTCTACGTCCA
Organism: Hyphomicrobiales bacterium; assembly: GCA_900469965.1. Taxonomy (GTDB): domain Bacteria; phylum Pseudomonadota; class Alphaproteobacteria; order Rhizobiales; family Rhizobiaceae; genus Mycoplana. The sequence continues at coordinate 12,589 of UBZP01000016.1, forward strand.
GCACCTGCTCGGCATCGGTCACCTCGCCCGCGCCAGCCGGATCGCGCAGGCGCTTTGCGCCGACGGCTTCGACGTGACGATGGTCACCGGCGGTACCCCGGTTTCGGGCTTTCCCGGCCCCGGCATCCGGCATGTCGCGCTGCCGGCGGTGGTCGCCGGCGACGCCGGCTTCTCCGGCCTCGCCGACCTGGACGGCAGACCGGTCGACGACGCCTTCAAGGCGCGCCGCCGCGACATGCTGCTGGCCGCCTTCCGCGAGGCCCGGCCGGACATCGTGATCATCGAGGCCTTTCCCTTCGGCCGCCGCCAGGTGCGCTTCGAGCTCGTTCCGCTCCTGGACGCGATCGCCGGCATGGCGGAGCGGCCGCTCGTTCTCTCCTCGCTGCGCGACATCCTGCAGGAACGCAGCAAGCCGGGACGCGACGAGGAGAGCGTGGCCCTCGTCCGGCAGCGCTTCGATGCCGTGCTCGTCCACGGCGACCCGACATTCGCCGCGATCGGCGACAGCTTCCCGCTCGCCGGAGAGATCGCCGACAAGGTGATCTATACCGGCCTCGTCGCCGCCCCGCCGCCGCAACCGGCGTCCGAACGCTTCGACATCCTCGTCTCCGCCGGCGGCGGTGCCGTCGGCGCAGCGCTGAACGCGGCGGCGATCGCCGCTGCCCGGACCCTTCCGCAGGCGCTGCGCTGGTGCGTGATCGCCGGGCCGAACCTGCCGCAGGCAGATTTCGAGGCGACGGTGGCCGCTGCACCGGAAAACGTCCGCGTCGAGCGCTTCCGGCCCGACTTCCCGAGCCTGCTGACGGCGGCGCGCCTCTCCGTCTCGCAGTCCGGCTACAACACCGTCTGCGACATCCTGCGGGCCGGCTGCCGGGCCGTCTTCGTGCCGTTCACCGCCGGCGGCGAGACCGAGCAGACCGCCCGCGCGATGCGGCTTCAGGCCATGGGGATCGCCACCGTCGTGGAAGAGCGGGCGCTCACGCCGGAGCGCCTGACGCAGGCGATAGAGGCCACGCTCGACAGCCCGGCGCGGCCGGCGCCGCCTCTCGATCTCGACGGGGCGGCGAAGACCGCAGCCCTGCTCCGCCGCCTCACGGCCGGCGCCGAGGTCGGCCGGCTCGCGCGCGAGAGCGCCTTGCGCTGAGGCGCGCCACGGGGCCGTCCGATCCGCCTTGCGGAATTGCACGCACCGCCACCGGCCTATACGTCTGCGGCCTTGCAATCATTGCCAAAACGCATTTCACTGCATCCTCGAGGCTGTGCGTGCGTCGCGTCCCTGCGGCGCAACCGGAGGATAATGCGAACATCTGGGCGATGAAACCGGACCGGATCACCGGGCCGGCCTTTTCTGGAGCGTCGAGGATGACTATATCGCGGTTCGAAGTCGCCATGACGCGGCCTTCAGTCAAAGCGGATGCGAACGCTACGCCCCGACGGGCTCGAAGCGTCCGGATCCCGGTTCTCTCCACGGTCTGATCGGTTCATGGAAAAAGGCCTAACCCATTACATCTGGACACATACGCGGCCGCAACAGCTGTGGATCCTGCTCGTCGTCGCCCTGTCGATGATTCCCTATTTCCTGTCGTTCGACCTGCCCAAGCAGATCGTCAACGGCCCGATCCAGGGGCAGGGCTTCGAGGGCGAAGCCGCACGCCAGCTGTTCATGCGGATCGAATTTGCCCTGCCCTATTTCGGCGACGTCGTGTTCTTCCCCGGCATCGAGCTGAACCGGCTGCAGATGCTGATCGCGCTCAGCCTGGTCTTCCTGGCGCTGGTGGTCGTCAACGGGCTCTTCAAGCTCTACATCAACACCTACAAGGGCCGGCTCGGCGAGCGGCTGCTGCGGCGCATCCGCTTCGAGCTGGTCGACCGCGTGCTGCGCTTTCCGCCCTCGCAGTTCAAGCGCATCAAGGGCGCGGAAATCGCCAGCATGATCAAGGACGAGGTGGAGCCGATGGGCGGCTTCACCGGCGACGCCTTCGTGGCGCCGGCGCTGCTCGGCGGCCAGGCGGCGACCGCGCTGTTCTTCATCTTCGTGCAGAACATCTGGCTCGGCATGATCGCCGGGCTGATCGTCGCCGTGCAGGCGGTGCTGATCCCGCGCATGCGCCGGAGGCTGTTGGTGCTCGGCCGCGAGCGGCAGCTGACGGCGCGCGAGCTGGCCGGACGCGTCAGCGAGATTGTCGAGGGCATCAACACGATCCACGCCTACGACACCTCGAATTTCGAGCGCGCCGACATCGCCGCCCGGCTCGGGCGGATCTTCAAGATCCGCTACGACCTCTATCAGTGGAAATTCCTGGTCAAGTTCATCAACAACTTCCTCGCCTCGGTCACGCCCTTCCTGTTCTACAGCATCGGCGGCTACCTGGCCCTGCAGGGCCGCCTCGACATCGGCCAGCTCGTCGCCGTCATCGCCGCCTACAAGGACCTGCCCGGCCCCCTGAAGGAACTGATCGACTGGGACCAGGCGCGCCAGGACGTGCAGGTGAAGTACAATCAGGTGGTGGAGCAGTTCAAGGTCGACAGCCTGATCGATCCGGCGCTGCAGAAACTGTCGACGGAGGAGGCGGCACCGCTGGCCGGCGCGCTCGCCGTCGCCAACCTGACGCTCTCCGACGACAGCGGCGCGCATACGGTCGAGCATATCTCGGTGCAGTTCCCGCGCGGCGAATATGCCGCCATCATCGGCGGGGCGGCGGCCGGCGGCGACGCGCTCGCCGAGGCGATCGGCCGCTCCGTCTGGCCGGAAAGCGGGCGCATCGCGCTCGGCGACACCGACCTGTTCGAAATCCCGGAATCGGTGACCGGGCGGCGCATCACCTATGTCTCCTCGGACGCCTACTTCTTCTACGGCTCGTTGAGCGACAACCTGCTCTACGGGCTCAAGCACGCGCCGATGCGCGAGCCGGAATACGAGGACGCGCATGCGAGCTTCCGCAAGTGGGAGATCAGCGAGGCGCGGATGGCCGGCAACCCGGACCACGACATCGAGAGCGACTGGATCGACTACGAGGCCGCCGGCGCGACCGGGCCGGAGGACCTGTTCGCCCAGGTCGTCGCCGTGCTCGACAGCGTCTACCTGACCAAGGACATCCTCGAGCTGGCGTTGCGCTCGTCGGTCGACCCGCTCACGCACGAGGAACTGACCACCCACATCGTCAAGCTCCGCCACACCTTCCGCGAGGAGCTCGACAAGGCGGGCCTTTCCAACCTCGTCGTGCCGTTCGAGCCGGACCGCTACAACATCGAGGCGACCGTCGGCGAGAACCTTCTGTTCGGCACGGCGATCGGCGAGCAGCTGGTCGGCCGGGCGATCGGGCGCAACCGCTATTTCCGCGACGTCGTCGGCCGCAGCGGGCTCGACCGGATGCTCTACGAGATGGGCTACGAGATCGCCGAGAACGCCGTCGAGCTGTTCGCCGGCCTGCCGCCGGACCACCCGTTCTTCCAGCAGCTGACCTTCATGACGCCGGACGACATCCCGATGTACCAGCAGCTGCTGCAGAAGCTGAAGGGCAAGGATTTCGACGAGACGACGGACGACGACAAGCACCGGATCATCCGGCTGAGCTTCGCCTATATCGAGCCGCGGCACCGCTTCGGCCTTCTGACCGACGAGCTGATGAAGACGATCGTCGAGGTCCGGCGCGAGTTCCACGAGGGGCTGCCGGAGACGCTGAAGGGCGCCATCGACCGCTACGATCCGCACAGCTACATGGCTTCGGCCAGCCTGATGGACAACGTGCTGTTCGGCCGCGTCAGCCACCGCCACGCCGACGGGCCGGAGCGGGTGCGCACCATGGTGATCGCGCTGCTGAGCGAACCCGGCCTCTACAACCAGGTGCTGTCGATCGGGCTCGAGTTCAATCTCGGTGCCGGCGGGCGCCGGCTCACCCAGGTGCAGCGGCAGAAGCTCAACCTCGCCCGCGCGCTGCTGCGCCGGTCGGACTACTACATCTTCAACCGGCCGCTGCCGGCGCTCGACGCGCGCACCCAGGAACAGATCTGCCGCAACGTGCTGACGCTCGTGCGCGAAAACAACGACAAGGAATCCTCGATCATCTGGGTTCTGACCAACACGACCCTGACCGACCTGTTCGACCGGGTGCTGATCTTCGACAAGGGCCGGCTGGTCGGCGACGGCAAGCACGCCGAACTTGCAGACAACGCGACATTCAGGGAATTGGTGTCATAATGTCATAATATGGCTAGACTGCCAGACGACCGAGGGGACGGACGAAGACGATGCTGTTGAAAGACGAGGTACAGATGTTGCGGCGCGTGCCGCTGTTTTCCGGCGTGGATCCGACGAAGCTGAAGCTTCTCGCCTTCACCTCGGACCGGGTGCACTACGCCGCCGGCGAGATCCTGTTCCGGCAGGGCGACAACGGCGATGCCGCCTATGTCATCCTCACCGGCCGCGCCGATATCCTGGTGGAGGCGCCGGGCGGCCAGATCAAGGTGGCCGAGGTGGAGAACAACTCGATCGTCGGCGAGATCGCGATCCTGTGCGACGTCTCGCGCACGGCGACCGTCAAGGCCAGCACCAATCTCGAGGCGCTGCGCATCAGCAAGGAACATTTCCTGAAGCTTCTGACCGACTTCCCGGAGATGACGATCGAGATCATGCGGGAACTCGCCGGCCGGCTCAGCCGCACGACGATGGAACTGACCGACGAGCGTGCCCGCGCAAGGAAGCCCGACTGAGCGCCTTCCCCTGCCCTTCGGACGCATGCGCGCCCCCGCCTCGCCGCACGGAACGTTTTTCCGCTCCGGGCGTTTCAGCGGGAGGCCGATGAATGGCGCGCGGGACGTGCGGCCGGGGGCCCCGGTTCGCCACCACCAAGGTATAAAACCCGCGTGCGAACTTCGTCCTCGCAAAACAGTTTCATATTCGCTACGCTTGGGGGATCAGGCGTACCTCGGGTGCAAGCGGAAACTATGGAAGGCTAGTGCAGACGAATGCTCGAATGAACGCAATATTCCGGTTCCTGCTTGTGCAGAGTCAAAAACATCCTGCCGACACCCCATATAATACGTGTCGGCGGTGAGGACGATCAGCGCACCAGGGACCCGGTCGAGCATCCGACGCTCTGGGACTTTCGCCATGCCAGGCGAACTGGAAGAGGTCAGGCAGACATGAACATGATTGGAAGGCCGCCGCATTCGAGCCGCAAGACGACACCCCCCCGCCAGCTTAGGCAGAGCAACGGCGCGCAGGGCGTGCTGTCGGTGAAGTTCTGGGGCACGCGCGGCAGCATTCCGGTCTCCGGCGAGCAGTTCAGCCGCTACGGCGGCAACACCGTCTGCATCGAGATGCGCTGCGGCGACGAGATCCTGCTGTTCGACGCCGGCTCCGGCATCACGCCCGCCGGCCTCGCCATGAAGGCCGAAGGGGCGAAGAAGGTCGACCTGTTCTTCAGCCACTGTCACTATGACCACATCATCGGCCTGCCCTACTTCAAGCCGCTCTACATTCCCGAATGCGACGTGAAGATCTGGTCCGGGCATCTCGCGGGCCAGATGACGACCTGCAAGATGGTGCAGGAATTCATGAGCCCGCCGTGGTTCCCCGTCGGCCCGAAGGTGTGCCGCGCGCATCTGAACTACGGCGACTTCCACGCCGGCGACGTGCTCGAGCCGCGCCGCGGCGTGACGATCCGCACCGGCAACCTCAACCATCCCGGCGGGGCGATCGGCTACCGGGTCGAATGGGGCGGCCGCGCGGTGGCGGTGATCACCGATACCGAGCACGAGCCGGGCGTCCTCGACGCGGAAGTGCTGAAACTGATCAGGGATGTCGATCTCTTCATCTACGACGCCTGCTACACCGACGACGAGATGGAGATGTTCAAGGGCTACGGCCACTCCAGCTGGCAGCAGGCGATCCGGCTGGCCCGCGCCGCAGGCGCCAAATCCGTCGCCTTCATGCACCACGCGCCCTTTCGCACCGATGCGGAGCTGCAGGAGATCGACCGGCAGGCCGCAGCCGAATTCCCGAACGCGTTCTCGGCCCGCGACGGTCAGGTCGTGGAACTGGTCGCCGTCGACGCCTGAGCCGCACAGGAACCAGATTCTCTCTTAGCCGGCCTGCGCTTTTTCCAGACACCTGCGCTCCTGCACGGCACTGAGGCGCCGCCGACCTATCCGACGAGCTCGGACAACCGTGTCCACCGGCAGCCCGGATGCCGCGCCGTCCGTTCGAACAGCTCCTCCAGGAAGCCCCATACCGTCTCGTCATGGACGAGGTGATGGGTCAGGAGCCCGAGCGTCCCCTCGCCGCTCGCAATCGCCCGCAGCCGCACCGCCATTTCGGCTGCGAGATCGCCGCCCGGCCGGCCGCCGCGCGTGCCGCGCCAGTCGATCACGTCGACATGGGTGTTGATCGCAGCCAGGCCCAGCGCCTTTTCCGGGCCGAAGACCGACAGCGCGCGAAAGCCGAGGCCGCCGAGGCGGGAGACGAGCGCCGGATCGATGCGGTTCCAGGGCGGCACCAGCACCGGCGCCAGGCGCGGGCCATGCAGGCGCGCCAGATGCGAAAGGCCGCGCTCCAGTGACGCCAGCACGACGTCGGCCGGGCGATGGCCACCGAGCTCCTGCTTCTTCTCCCCCGGCGGGGCGAAATTCTCGTGCGACCAGCCGTGGACTGCGACCTCGGCCGCGGGTGCTGCGGCGAGCCTGCCGGCCAGCGCATCGCCGGTGAAGGCGGGGATGACGGCGAGCGCCACCGGCACCTCATGGCGGGCCGACAGGGCCAGCAGGCGCTCGAGCGGCTCGGTCGGCTCCACCGCATCGTCGTCGCGCAGCCAGAACCGGGCGACCCGCCCAGCCCGCGCCCAGCGGTCGAGTTCGTCGGTCAGCGGCGCCCAGTCGGCGTCGGTCATGGGCGTTCCCCTATGTGTCGGCGCAGGATCTCGTCGAGCCGCAGCGCGGCCCGGTTGATCGCGCAGTCCTCGACGACGAAGCGGCGGGCGGCACGGGCCATGTCTTGGCGCAGCGCTTCGTCCGCGAGCAGCCGGTCGAGGGCTGCGGCATAGGCCGCGACGTCGCCCGGCGGCGTCAGCAGCCCGGTGACGTCGTGGCGGACCACCTCCGGCACGCCGGCCACCGCCTGGGCCACGACCGGCAGGCCGGCCGCCTGCGCCTCCAGATAGGCGAGCCCGTAGGCCTCGCCGGTGCCGGGCCAGGCATAGATCGCCGACGCGCCGAGGACGGCTGCGATGCCGGCGGTGTCGCGCTCGCCGTGCCAGGCGATCCGGCCGCCGTCGATGTCCGAAAACAGCGCCTCGACCTCGCCCCTGAGCGCGCCGTCGCCGACAACTGTGAGCGTCCAGGGCCGATGCCGCAGGCGGCCGAGCGCGGCTGCGAGCATGCGGTAGCTCTCCATCTTGTCGCCGGGCCGCATCATCGCCACGGTGACGAGGGCGTGCGGCTCAGGCCGGGGATCGACGGCGAGGAAGGCGGCCGGATCGATGAAGGGCTGGAGCAGCGCGTAGCGGCCGGTCGGGATCGCCGCGGCAAGGCCGTCGCGGTCGCGCCGGGTCAGGCAGATGTTGACCGCCGCCCGTTCCACGCCGCTTGCGAGACGCGCCTGGTTGTCGGCCCAAAGCCCCTGATTGCGGCGCTGCGAATAGGAGGCCTCGGCGGTCACGTAGGCGAGGCCGAAGCGGCGGACGAGCTCCGGGCCGATCAGGTCGGGCGCCTTGTAGTAGGGATGATAGCAGAACCAGGCGTCGGGCGCCCCGCCCGCCTGCCAGAGCACGGAAAGCCGCTCCACTTCGGCGCGCGCCGCCTGCTCGATCGCCGCCCGCCCCTCGCCGTCCGGGGCGGAAGAGAAGCTGCGCAGCTGTGAGGCGACCGCGACCTCATGGCCCGCCTGCCGCAGCGCGGCGATCAGAAGCCGCGCCATCAGCCGATCTCCCGAGGGAACGGGATGGTCCGGCGATTTCAGCGGCGAATAGAAGGCGATCCTCATATCCGTCGGTTTAGAGCGATTGGCGGCCGAAGGGAAGCCGTGCCTGTGACCGCGGCCGTCGGCTAACGCCTTGAAAACCGGGCCCGATCCTCGCGCAAAATTGATAGGCCGCAAGACATAATTGCGCTAGGTGTTGCTGTCTGGGCCGCCCGGCGGCTCCGAAACCGCGAACGCCCGAGGCCGCGCCGATCGTCCCGGCCGGCACAACGCCGAACGCCCTGTCAGAAAGTCCGCCATGATCCGCTGCCGCCGCCTCCTTGCCGCCTTCGTCCTTCTCGCAGCCGCCCTGCCCGCCCAGGCCGGAGACGCGGCCTCGCAGAAGCTCTCCGACGGCTTCGACGGCAGCGGCTTTGCCGAGACCGGCGGGCTCTACTATCGCAACAACGCCGAGCAGAAGGCGGGCACCGCCACCTTCCAGAGCGCGGTGAAGAAGGTCGGCACCGGCGCGCTGGAGCTCAGCGTGCGGCCGCTGTGCCGGCCGGACAGTGAAGGCTGCAGCGAAAGGGCGGAGATCTGGGAGAAGACCGAGCTGCGGGTGCCCTATGACCGGGGCGTCTGGTTCGGATTTGCGGTGAAGCTCGCCGATCCCATCCCGCAGGACGACCACCGCTACCTGATCGCGCAGTGGAAGCGCGAGATCGGCCCGGACGCCGAGGGCGACTTCAGCCCGTTCCTGGCGCTGCGGCTCGACAACGGAAGGCTGTTTGCGACGATCGAGAGCAACTACCAGCCGGGAACGCCGGCCGAAGTGAAGGACGGGGTTCCCACCTGCCCGGCCGGGCAGACCGCGGTGTGGCTGCGGCCGGAAGCCAACCAGATGCGCACGCTGATCGCCCACGACGCCCGGTGGCGGTCGCAGGACGACACCAACGGCTTTGACAGCTGCACCGACAAAGTGACCCTCACCAGCCACGGCAACCCGCTGCCGACGCCCGATTCCGGCTGGATCGACTTCGCCATCTATTCGCATCCGGGCCCCGACGGGACCGGCCATATCGAGCTCTTCGCCAACGGCCGCTGGATCGTCACCGCCAAGGGCTTCGTCGGCCACAAGGACCACGGCCTCGGCGAGAACCAGTACTTCAAGTTCGGCCCCTACCGCGCCGCCGGCGAGGGCGTATGGACGCTCTACTACGACGATTTCCGCCGCTCGCCCGACTGCATCGACGTGTTGCGCGACGCGGAGGCCTGCGCGCTCGTGCAGTGAGCGGACGGGCGGGCCTCGCCCCGGACCCGTCCGGCTCAAGCCGCCTTGGCGGCCACAGGAAGACGGAAAGGGGCGCCCAGGCGATTGAACGCGTTCATGGCCGCGATCGCGATCGTGAGATCGACCAGGTCTTTCGGTGCGAACGCCGCGGATGCCGCCGCGTAGGCCTCGTCGGAGGCATGCGTTTCGCTGAGCCGCGTCACCTCCTCGGCCCAGGCCAGCGCCGCGCGCTCCTGGTCTGTGAACAGATGCGGGACCTCATCCCACACCGGCACCAACGTGACCCTGTCGACCGACATGGTCTTGCGCAGATCGCGGCTGTGCAGATCGATGCAATGGGCGCATCCGTTGATCTGGGAGACCCGGAGGAACACGAGGTGGATCAGGTCCTCGGGCAGGTTCGTGCCCTTCGTCACGTAGTGATGGACGCCAAGCAACGCCTTTGCGCCTTCGGGCGCGATCTCATACCAGTTCATGCGGGCCATTTCCTGCCATCCTGTCTTCGTGTCGTCCGCCCTCTGCGAGCACGACACTGATGACACGGGCCCGATGACCGAAAACTCCGTTTTCTGATCCCAGATTCGCTTTTTGCGCAACCGGCCGATCAGAATGCCCTTGGGCGGGGCTGCCATATCCTGGTTCGCCCGCCTTCACCCCGAGGCGGACCCATTCGAATCTAACCGCAGCATTGGCCGGCGGGCGCGGGATTGCAGCAGGGTGACGATCTGGCTCTCTGGTCCAGCCAGCGGTCACGCGGCTTGCAACGCGCCGGGCGGGCGGCCAGTTCGACATGCATGGCCGCGCCCCGAATACCGAGGGCCACTGCAGAAAAGAGCTGCATCGGTGCCTGACCGTCGCTGACCTCGAACGTCAGTCTTGCGCCCATGTCGAGCTTCACGTGCCCGGAGACCTTGCGGACGATGGCTGTGAACTTTCCAACGGCCATGTGCGCCGGGACGTCGCCCTCGACATCCAGGAGCTGCACGAAGATTTCGGACCAGGCTTCAGGATTGGCCCCGCAGTCGAGCGCCGAGAACTGCCCGGCCTTGACCTCGGTGACGTGGTAGCCGGACCGGATCGGGCGTCCGTCGTAGTGAAACACCAAGGGCAGGTCTCCTGCCTCGCAAAGCGCATCCAGCAATTCGCCAAGCTTCAGATCGCCATGCTGGCCGTGGGGCTTGTCGTGCGCGTTCATCTGCGCTACTCCAGTTCAACGTTTCAAGGATTATTGAAATATGGATGAACGTCAAGCCATCGGCGCTTTCGGCGCACTCTCGCAGGAAACACGCCTGCAGATCATCCGCATGCTCGTCGTGGCCGGCCCCGAGGGCATGGCGGCCGGGTCGATTGCGGAGAAGCTCGACGTTTCCGCATCGAACCTCTCGTTCCACCTCAAGGAGCTGGATCGCGCGGGCCTTGTCGGCCAGCAGCGGGAGGCGCGCTCGATCATCTACACGGTCAACTACGACACGCTGAGCGGTCTCGTCCGCTTTCTCATGGAGGATTGCTGTTCGGGCCATCCGGAGGTCTGCCTGCCGGTCACCGCCGCAGCCGCCTGCCGCCCGCGCGCGAAGGACGATCCGCAATGACGGAACGGAGAAGGACGGCCACGTTTCCGCTCTCGCGGCAGCTCGTGTCGGAGGCCCTTGGTACGGCCATTCTGGTCGCGACCGTGGTCGGCTCCGGCATCATGGCCGACAAGCTCACCACCGACGCGGCCCTGGCGCTGCTCGGCAATACGCTTGCGACGGGCGCGATGCTCTTCGTGTTGATCACCGTACTGGGTCCGATTTCCGGCGCGCACTTCAACCCGGCCGTCTCCCTGGTCTTCTTCCTGCGTCGAGAGATGGGCGCAACGCGGGCTCTCGCCTATGGCCTTGCGCAAATCCTCGGCGGCATCGCCGGGACGCTTCTTGCCCACGCCATGTTCGAACTGCCGTTGCTGCAGGTCTCGACCACGGATCGCACCGGTGCCGCGCAGTGGTTGGCCGAAGTGACCGCCACCTTCGGCCTCGTCCTTGTGATCCTGGCCGGATTGCGGTTCCGTTCCGAGGCCGTCGCCTGGCTGGTCGGCCTCTACATCACCGCGGCCTACTGGTTCACCGCCTCGACGTCGTTTGCCAATCCGGCCGTCGCGGCCGCCCGGTCGTTGACCGACACCTTCGCCGGCATCCGTCCCCTCGATCTGCCGGGCTTCGTTGCCGCCGAGGTGCTGGGCGCCTTGCTGGCGCTCTCACTGGCGGTCTGGCTGCTTGACGAGCCGCGCACCGCTCAATCTTCGACCGAACAGGAGTCTGTCCCATGACCATGGACGTCACGATCTACCACAACCCGGATTGCGGCACCTCGCGCAACGCGCTGGCGATGATCCGCAACGCCGGGATCGAGCCGACGGTCGTCGAATATCTCAAGGCCCCGCCGAGCCGGGCGCAGCTCGCGAAAATGATTGCCGATGCCGGCCTGACCGTCCGCCAGGCAATGCGCGAGAAGGGCACGCCCTATGCCGAACTCGGTCTCGACAATCCCGCCCTGTCGGATGACCAGTTGCTCGATGCCATGCTGAAGGAGCCGATCCTGATCAACCGCCCGTTCGTCATCACGCCCCTCGGAACGCGTCTCGCGCGGCCTTCGGAGCTGGTTCTCGACATCCTGCCCGCCACCCACAAGGGCCCCTTCGCCAAGGAGGACGGCGAACAGGTGCTGGGCGCCGAAGGCAAGCGCCTCGCCTGAAAAAGCGACCTGCGATGACATCAAGCGGCGCCGGGAGTGGACGTCCATCTGCTCGCTACTGCCCTATCCGCCGCTCCTGCATCTCTTCGCCGATGAAGCAGTTGTAGCCGGCCCGGGCGTCGGCCCGTTGCAACGGCCATGCGGGCCGCTGCAGGTCGCTCACGTTCGTTCCCAGGATCTCGACGATGAGCTTTCTGAGGATCGTTTCGGCGAATTCGTCGACCGTTGAAACTTTCAGCAGAAAGGCCCCGTCTCCGCCGATCACGCAGTTCTCGTAATAGGCATCGAGGTCCGGGATCGACGCCGAGTCCCGGCGCGCCAGCATGATGGGAAGCCCGTCGATCACGATGCCTTGCGCCACCGTCGAATTGCGCGAAACGGGCGCCGGCACACCGGCATTGTTCGGCCCATCGCCCGAGATGTCGATCACGCGCCGCATTCCCTGGAACGGGCTGAGCTGAAAGAGTTTTCGTGAAAACGCCAATGTGTTCGAGATCGAGGTGAAGGATATCCGCCGCAGCGGCTGCCGGCGCAGCATCTCGGCAAATTGAACCGCCGCACCAGGCCCGTCGACCAGCGTCCAGGGCACGGTCTGGATGGCGGAGCCGCCCCACTCGACATAGGTCACCGCGATCCTGCCGAAGGGTCCGCTCTGGACCGCCCGGAAAAGTTCGGGCTGAAGGAAGGCATTCACATAGCCTTGGCGTTGAAGGCGCTGTTCATCGATTTCCATCGAGTAGGAGACATCGACGGCAAGAACCAGCTCGAGATCGACGAAGGCCGGAGACAGCTGGACGGGCGTGCTGCCCGCCAGAATGCCGAAGCAGGTCAGAAGCGCGCATTGCAGTCTCATCGCACCCTCCTGTGCGGGCATACTACGCCTGTCCCGCGCGCCCGCAATGCCGGGGGCGGACACTCTTTCCGAACGGCGGGCAGGCTCTTCTCCCATCGGGGAGAAGAGCCGGGCGGAGCGGGGCGATCAGGGGCGGCGAACGCTGCGCCACGGGGAAGGCCCCTCATCCGGCGCCTTGGAAAATGGGGCGCAAGGGGCTCGCCGGCCCGGGCGATAAATCTGGCAGGCGCCCGGAAACAAGTGTAGCTTTCAGAGGCTGGGAGGCCGGTAACCTCCCCGCCCAGACCAACGCTATAGCGAGGCCTTCTGCCCCTTCGGGAGAGGTGGTCATGGACGCACATCGCGCGGAACGGCGGCTGGTTGCGATCCTTGCCGTCGACATTGTCGGCTATTCGCGGCTCATCGAGGCCGACGAGGCCCGGACGCTGGCGGCGATCAGGGCGTGGCGGTCCGAAATCTTCGATCCCCTCATGCAGGACTATCACGGACGCATCGTCAAACTCATGGGCGATGGTGCGATCGTGGAATTCGGCTCCGTCGTCGACGCCGTCGGCTGCGCGGTCGCCTCACAAAGCACGCTGGCGGGGCGCCAGGCGGACGTCGCCCCGCACCAGCGCCTTCTCTTCCGCATGGGCATCAATCTCGGCGACGTCGTCGTCGAGGGCGACGATCTCTTGGGCGACGGCGTCAACGTCGCAGCCCGTCTCGAGCGGATCTGCGATCCGGGAGGGCTGTTCGTCTCCGGCACGGCCTTCGATCACCTGCAGGGCAAGTTCGACCTGCCGCTGGAGTTCATCGGCGAGCAGCATGTGAAGAACATCGAGCGGCCGGTCCGCGTCTACCGGGTGCGGTTCGAGGGAAGCCCGCGGCATCGGCGCTTCGGCGTCGAGAGCCTTCGCACCTGGCGCGTTCCGGCTGCCCTGGCCCTGTTGCTGCTGCTCGGCGTTCCCGCGGCCTGGATGGCGCAGAAGCGCGAGAGTGCCGATGCAGCGTCGGTTGCGCGGATGGCCCTTCCGCTGCCGAAGACGCCCTCGATCGCCGTCCTGCCGTTCGACAATCTCAGCGCCGATGCCGGACAGGGCTATTTTGCCGACGGCATGACCGACGACCTGATCACCGAACTCTCGAAGCTGTCCGGCATCTTCGTGATCGCGCGCAACTCGACCTTCAGTTACAAGGGCAAGCCGATCAAGGCGCAGCAGGTGGCCGAGGAACTGGGTGTCCACTACATCCTGGAGGGCAGCGTCCGCAGGGAGGGAAACCATGTCCGGGTCAACGCCCAGCTGGTGGACGCGATCGACGGGCACTACCTGTGGGCCGAGCGCTACGACGGCGAAATGAGCGGCGTGTTCGATCTGCAGGACAGGGTGATCGGGCAGATCGTGACGACGCTCTCGGTGCAGCTGACGAAGGCCGAGCGGACCGTCGCCGAGGAACCGGAAACGACGAACCCGCAGGCCTACGACACCTTGCTGCGCGGCTGGGATCATCTCCACCGGGATAGCGAGGCGGAAACGGTGACGGCCGCCGCGCTCTTCCAGAACGCCATCGTGCTCGACCCGAACTACAGCCGCGCCTATGCGTCGCTGGCGGCGGCGAACTGGCGGACCAGCATCTCGTCCTGGGATTTCTCACGGCGCGAGAAGGCCGCCAGGAACCTCGGGCGGAACCTTGCAAGGGCGCTGGAACGGCCGACGGCGCTCGCCCACACGATATCGGCGCAACTGCTCGCCCAGCAGGGCCGCTTTGACGACGCCTTCGTCGCGATCGACAGGGCGATGAAGCTCGCGCCCAACGATCCCGACAACCATGTCAGCCTGGCGCGGGTTCTCACCGCGTCGGGACGTGCGGCGGAGGCCGAACAGCAGGTCCGCCTGGCGATGCGGATCGATCCCCATCCCGCGCCGGCGACGCTGCGCATGCTTGCCATCTCGTTCTTCTGCCAGGGCAAATACGACGAATCCGTCGATGCCTTCGAACGCGTGATCGCGGGAAAGTCCGATCTTTTGGAGGACTACGCCACGCTGATCTCGAGCTACGGACACCTCGCACGCACCGACGGCGTCCAGGCGCTGATCGACCGGTACAACAGGCTGGCCATGGTCTCCCTGTCCGAACCGCTCACCGTCCAGGAAAGCGGCTTCAACTGGTATGGCAGCGTGCTCAGCTACCATCGGCCCTGCATTGCGCGCCTGCAGGAGGGTCTGCGCAAGGCGGGCGTGCCGGAGGGCACCGGCACCGACCTCGCCCTCGACGACTACCTCAGGTTCGTCACCCTGGCGAAAGGCGAACTCAGCGTCGAGAAAACGATCAAGATCGATGTCGCCGAGGCAAGGGCGCTGCTCGCCCGGGGCGTGCCCTTCGTCGACGTGCGGGCCGCGCTCAACTACGACAACGGCCATCTCCCCCGCGCCGTCAACCTGTCGCTGGTCACCGGCCTGTCGAGGGAAAGCCTCGCCAGGGTGGCCGGCACGGACGAGGAGGTGGTGTTCTACTGCCACGGCCTGCATTGCACCTATGCCGCCTATGCTGCGGCCAAGGCGATCGCCTGGGGCTACACGCACGTCTACTATTTCGCCGGCGGTTTCATGGAGTGGAGCGACGAGGGCTATCCGCTCGTGATCGAGGTCAAGCGGTAGCCGGCCGCGACCGTCCCGGCTCGGATGTTTTCCGCGCGCGGTCCGCTTCTCCCGGCGGGGGGCGCGAAGCGAGGCGATGGGGGCGGCGCTGCGCCAGCACAACGGCGCGTTCTCCCTGTTGACGGCAGGTGGTCGCACCGCTATTTAGTTGCATGATACAACTTTATCGACCGGACCGGACAATGCCTGCCCACCATCACCTTCATTCCATCGATGCCATCCGCGCCACCTCTCGCCGCCTAGTCCGCGAGCTGGGTTTCATGAGCACGGACCTCGCGGGGACCGACCTGCCGCCGTCGGCCGTCCATGCCCTCATCGAGATCGAAGGCGGCGGCGTCACCGCGCGCGACCTCGGGGCGCGCCTCCGGCTGGAGAAATCGAGCGTCAGCCGGATGCTCCGGAAACTGGTCGATTCCGGCGACGTGAGGGAGCTTGCCGCCGAAGGGGATGGCCGCGTCAAGATGCTGTCGCTCACCGCCTCCGGAAAGGACCGGGTCGCCGCCATCCATGCGTTCGCGCGCGCGCAGGTCGCAGATGCGCTAAGCCGCTTGCAACCCGGACAAACCCGGGCGGTGCTCGAGGGGCTGCGCCTCTATACGGATGCCCTGGCCGGGCAGCGCGACGCCGGCGCCCCCGCCCCCGGCATACGGATCGAAAGCGGCTACCGGCCGGGCATCATCGCCCGCATCACCGAGATGCATGCCCGCTACTATTCGCAGGCCCATGGGCTTGGACAACACTTCGAAAGCGTCGTCGCCGGCGGTCTGGCCGCGTTTGCCGATCGCCTGAACGCCCCGGTCAACCAGGTCTGGGTCGCGACGGCGGGTGATGCGATCCTCGGCTCCATCGCCATCGACGGCGAGGACATGGGGCCGGGCATCGCCCACCTGCGATGGTACATCGTCGACGACGCCCTGCGCGGCACGGGCTGCGGCAAGGCTCTGCTCGATACGGCACTGGCATTCGCCGACGCACAGGGCTTCTCGGAGACCCACCTGTTCACGTTCTCGGGCCTGGACGCCGCGCGCCACCTCTATGAACAGCGGGGATTCGTGCTGGCGCAGGAAGGGGCCGGCAGCCAGTGGGGCAAGGAGGTGACGGAACAGCGTTTCGTCAGGAAGCGGACGTCGCCGCGACACGCCGATCGATGACCGGCCGGCCGGCGGCAACGGCGCAGTTTTCGGCAGCGCTCGCCGGCCCGTCTTCGATCGGAAACACGCTGATGGCGTCGCTTCGTGCCTCCGGACATGAGCAAGCCCCGGCCGAATGGCGGCAGCGGACCGCCGCTGCTCCGCCTGCCCGGGCAAGGACCGATCCGCCCCTACCAGGGCTTCCAGGCGACCAGCAGGCCGCCGTCTTCGCGTTCGGCCTTCTCGCAGAGCGCAAGGACGGCCTCGACCGGCGCCCGGCGCGGGACGGCGCCGGCGACGAGGGCTGCGTCCGCGACCGTCACCGCGCCGCCGCGGCAGACGACGGTGAAGAGCAGCGGGCCGGTGGACCACCAGGCGGGCGCGCCCGGGAGGATTTCCGCGACCGCCGGAAGCGCGTCGAGGATGCGTTGGAAGACGGGGTGGCCCGGCGGGGCGGCGATGAAGGAATTGGCGAGCAGCAGGCTGCCGGCGCCGGTGTCGCGCGGGATGTCCTCCGCCAGCACCGAAAGCCCGACCATCGGCAGGACGGCATCGAAGGGCACGTCCCGCCGTGCCGGATACCAGTCGCAATCGAGATAGATGCCGCCGAAGCGCTGCAGGATCAGGTAGCGGGCGACATCGACCGCGCCCGGCAGGTCGCCGGCCGAAAGCATCGCGCGGAAGACCGGGTGGCCGTCGACGCCGATTGCGGCGAGCTCGGGCTCGCGCCAGAGACGGTATTCATAGCCGTGCCGGGCGGCATGGTCGGCCCAGGCGACGGTGGCCGCCGGCACCGCCGCCGTGCCGATCCAGACCTGGTGCAGCACCTGCGGGACGGGCGTGCGGCCGGCCTCGGCGAGCGCCCGGCGCTCCTCGGCGGAGAAGCGGCCGAACGGCGCCAGCAGGCCGGGCGGCGGCACCAGCGTGTGCTGGTAGCCGACGCGGGCGATCGGATCGCCGCGGCGCTTGGCCACCTTCAGGTATGCCGAATGCAGCGGCCGCGGCAGGCCGAGCACGGTGGCCGGGCCGAGCACGCCGCATGCGGGATCGGCGGCGATGGCATCGAGGATGGCGAGCGCTGCCTCGAAGCGCCCCTCCTCGCGCAGGGCCTCCGCCTCGCGCAGCCCCGCCTTCAAGCTTTCCCGTTTCGTCATGCCTCTCGCTCCCGAACGGCCCGCCGGCAACCGCCTTGCGCCCCTCCCCTGGGCTAGCGCGGAACGCCGACGGCCGTCAACGGCGGCGATGGGGGACAGCGAGCGGGGCGGCGATCGGGGCGGCGACGGCGGGGCCGGCCGGGCACGACCCATGCAATTTGCGGTTTCGCTTCGCTCCGATTGCATCGACAATGCGAATCGGACGCGCAGGAGACGCTCTTGAAGATCGCCGCAGCACAGACCGCCGTTTCCGCCTGCATCGCCACCAACGGCGAGGCGATCCGCAGCGCGATCGCCCTGGCCGCGGCCGAGGGCGCCCGGCTGGTGCATGTCTGCGAGGGCGCGCTGTCGGGCTACGCCAAGGCCCAGATCGCCTGCCCGGAGGCCTGGTCGCGCTTCGACTGGGCGGCACAGGAGGCCGAACTGCGGGCGATCGCCGCGCTGTGCCGCCGGCTCGGCGTCTTCGCGGTGGTCGGCGGTGCGCACCGGCTCTCGGGCGGTCTCCCGCCGCACAACAGTCTCTACGTGCTGTCCGATGCCGGCGAACTCCTCACCCGCTACGACAAGCGCTACCTGTCGAACAGCGAACTGCAGGGCTGGTACACGCCCGGGACCGAGCCGATCACCTTTGCGGTCGACGGCTACCGCTTCGGCTGCGCGATCTGCATCGAGGCGCAATTCTTCGAGGTGTTTTCCGGCTACGAGCGGCAGGGCGTCGACGCCGTGCTGTTCTCGTCCTTCGGCATCCCCGTGCGCTTTCTGATCGCGCTTCGGGCGCACGCGGCGCTGAACTGCCTCTGGATCAGCGCCGCCACGCCGGCGCAGACCGTCGGCGACCGGGGCCCGGCCGGCATCCTCGGACCGCACGGCAAGACGGCCGCGCATGGCCCGCACGTTGCGGAGACGGCGATCGCGACCGCCGTGCTCGACCGGGACGACCCGGCCTACGAGACGGTGCTGCAGAAGGCGCGGCCCTGGCGGGCGCTGGCGCGGGACGGCGGGATCTACCGGCAGAACGGGAGCGACGATCCGCGGAGCCGGAGGCGGGACGAATTCTGACCACCGCAGGGCGGAGCGCGCCGCCCCTCACCCCATTTTCCACGCTGCCCCTCACCCTAGCCCTCCCCCCGCAGGCGGGGAGAGGGGACTGGAAACGTCGCCGCATCCGGCCTTCTCCCCGTTCACGGGGAGAAGGTGCCGGCAGGCGGATGAGGGGCGGACTTGCCGCAAACTTCGCGCGCGCCGCCCCGCTGGGGCGCAGGGGCCAGGCGCTCTTGCGGCCGCCCAACGGCCGGGCCTGTGGCTAGCGCCTTTCGCCGTGGCCGCGCCTTGGCGTCAGGTAGCGTTCGATGATCTGCCGCTGGCCCGGCTCCAGCACCGCTTCGAGCGCGGTCTTCGCCGTCTTCAGCCGTTCGGCCTTCGCCGCCCGGTCCTCGACGCGCATGATCAGGCGGTCGAGCAGGTCCATGCCGGACGCACGGCCGCCGAGGCGGGGGCCGCCCGGCCGGGTCAGCTGGTCGTCCGCGCCGGCTGCGGGCGGCTGCGCGCCGGCCGCGTCGCCCGGCGCCATCTGCTGGCCCTCGGCCGGCATGTCGTCGGCGGTCATGCCCTCCATCGGCATCCCGCCCGCAGGGCCGCCGGCCGCCTCGTCCATCCCGCCCGGTCCGCCGGCCCGGCCGTGGAACGGCATCGGGGTTGCGAAATCGACGAGGGCCGCGGTGAAGGTCCGCCAGGCGTCGAGCTGCGCCGTCTTGATGCCGGCTGCGACCTCGGCCGCGGCCAGGCGCATGGCCAGCCGCTCGCCCGACCACTGACGGTGCCAGCGGTGGCCGCGGTCCCGGTCGCCGTCGCGGTGATCGCGGTCGGCGCGGTGCATGCCGTGGTAGCCCCGCCTGTCGTCGTCCATCCCGCGCCCCATGCGGCGGTCCATGCCGCGGTGTTCCATCCGGGCCTCGTCCTTGGCGGCGTCCGATCCGCGCTCGGCGGCAACCGCCGGCGGCGGCGCGCCCTCCTGCGCCAATGCCGGCAACGCGGTGACGGGCAGCGCCAGCGGCAGGGCGAGCGCCAGCACGAGCGCCTTGCGCAATCCTCTGGAAGGGGTCGGAAGAGTGTCGGTTATCATTCTGTTTCTCCTTGGCATTCGTCCCTACGCGGAGAAACATAGGCGCCGCCCGTGACCGCTCTAGGGCCCGGCCATGACGAAAGACAGGGATGCGATGACTTTTGCGTGATCGCCGCGGGCATGGCCGGAAAACCGCAACCGCGACTGGCAGGCGGTGGGCAGGCGGCTGGCAGGCGGTTGACAGGCGGCGTGATGCGTCGGCGCCGCGGGTTGCTAGCGGTTGCCGGTGCCGCCCACTTCCAGCGGCCAGGTGACGAGGTAGTCCTCGTAGTCCTCGACGTCGATCCCCTCCTCGCTGACGGTGCGGCCGCGGGCGGAGATGCCGGCCTGGTGGACCGTCTCGGGATCGCCGGAGACGAGCGGATGCCACCAGTAGAGGTCGTGGCCGTCGCGGATCAGCCGATAGCCGCAGGTCGGCGGCAGCCAGCTGATCTCGGCGACCGACTTCACCGTCAGGCGGATGCAGTCGGGCACGGTCGCCTGGCGGTTCTCGTAGTCCTTGCAGCGACAGCTGTGGTCGTCCAGGAGCTGACAGCGGATCGAGGTCCAGACGATCTCGCCGGTGTCCCAGTCCTCGAGCTTGTTGAGACAGCAGAGCCCGCAGCCGTCGCACAGGCTCTCCCATTCGCCGTCCGACATCTCGGCCAGCGTCTTTCTCTGCCAGAACGGAAGCTCGTTGCCGAGACCGTCGGCGTCGAGGTCCTGCTTCATCTCGTACTTCGCGCTCATCCCCGTCCACTGAACCTCGCGGGCCAAAAGGTCAAGCAAAAGCAGTGCCCCGGCGTGCAGAGCGGGGGTGCGGGCGCGGAATTCCGGTCGCAGCGCCGCCGTAACCGCGTCCCGGTGTGTCCTCTGCGCAAGCCTTCGCGACAACGTGAACGCGGCGGCAACGGAACGCAAACCCGGCTGTTTTATCCATGGCGATAGCCTGATATCGTTTTAAAAGGATCGCGCGCCCAGGGCTTGCGCGCATGAGGATGGACCGCCGTGCAGGACGACCAAATGGACGACCGTCTGGACGCCCCGGAGCCGCCGCAGCGGCCGCGCCGGCGCAAGCGGCATATTCTCCTGCGGATCGACAGCTGGATCGACAGCACGCTCTGGAACGCCGGCTTCCGGCTCTCCGAGGCCTGGGAGGAGATCACCATCTTCTTCCGGCGCTTCCAGATGAAGGGCTGGAAGCGGGCGGTGTTCGAGATCGCCGGCGAGGGCATGAACCTCGGCACGGCCGGCTTCGTGCTGCTTCTGGCGCTGGCGCTGCCGGCCTTCGAGGAGACCAAGGGCAACTGGCGCAACCAGAGCGACTTCGCCGTCACCTTCCTCGACCGCTACGGCAACGAGATCGGCCACCGCGGCATCATCCACGAGGATTCCGTGCCGATCGACGAATTGCCGGACCACCTTATCAAGGCGGTGCTGGCGACCGAGGACCGGCGCTTCTTCGACCATTTCGGCATCGACTTCCTCGGGCTGGCCCGCGCCATGACCGAGAACGCGCGCGCCGGCGGCGTCGTCCAGGGCGGCTCGACGCTGACGCAGCAGCTCGCCAAGAACCTGTTCCTCAACAACGAGCGGACGATCGAGCGCAAGATCAAGGAGGCCTTCCTGTCGCTCTGGCTGGAGGCGAACCTCTCCAAGAAGGAGATCCTGCGGCTCTATCTCGACCGCGCCTATATGGGCGGCGGCACCTTCGGGGTGGCGGCGGCCTCGCAGTTCTATTTCGGCAAGGACATCACCGATGTCGACCTCGCCGAATCCGCCATGCTCGCCGGCCTGTTCAAGGCCCCTGCCCGCTACGCGCCGCACGTCAACCTGCCGGCCGCGCGCGCTCGCGCCAACGAGGTGCTGACCAACCTCGTGCAGGGCGGGCTGATGTCGGAGGGCCAGGTGATCGCCGCCAGGCGCAATCCGGCGAGCGTCATCGACCGGCAGGAGCGGACCGCGCCCGACTTCTTCCTCGACTGGGCCTTCGACGAGGTGCAGCGAATCGCCCGCCCCTTCGCCCAGCATTCGCTGATCGTGCGCACCACGATCGATCCCGGCCTGCAGACGGCGGCCGAGGAGGCGGTGGAGACGGGCCTGCGGCAATATGGCGAGAGCTTCCACGTCAAGCAGGGGGCGCTGGTGATGCTCGAGAGCGGCGGGGCGGTGCGCGCCATGGTCGGCGGGCGCGACTACGGCGAGAGCCAGTTCAACCGCGCCACCAAGGCGCTGCGCCAGCCGGGCTCGTCCTTCAAGGTCTACACCTATGCGGCGGCGATGGAGAAGGGCAAGACGCCGGAGGACACCATCGTCGACGCGCCGATCACCTGGCGCGGCTGGTCGCCGCAGAACTACGGCAGAAGCTATGCCGGCAAGGTGACGCTGATGACGGCGATCGCGCGTTCGATCAACACCGTCCCGGTCCGCCTCGCCAAGGACTATCTCGGCACCGAGGCGATCGCCCGCATGGCCAAGGCGATGGGCGTGGAGACGCCGATCCGCACCGACAAGACGATGCCGCTCGGCACATCGGAGGTCACCGTGCTCGACCAGGCGACCGCCTATGCGGTCTTTCCGGCGGGCGGGGTGCAGTCGCGCCGGCACGGCATCACCCAGATCCTCAACTACGACGGCGACATCCTCTACGACTTCTCCCGCGACGAGCCGCCGGCCGAACGGGTGCTTTCGGAGCGGGCCAATGCCGACATGAACCGCATGCTCGTCAACATCCCGGTCAACGGCACCGCCCGCAAGGCGGCGCTGGCCGGCGGCATCGTCACCGGCGGCAAGACCGGCACGACCCAGGCCTATCGCGACGCCTGGTTCGTCGGCTTTACCGGCAACTACACGACCGCCGTCTGGTTCGGCAACGACGACTACACCTCGACCAACAACATGACCGGCGGCTCGCTGCCGGCGATGACCTTCAAGCGGCTGATGGACTACGCCCACCAGGGCATCGAGCTCAGGCCGATCCCCGGCATCGAGAACCCGCTGCCCGGCCCGCAGGCGCCGGAGGACGCCGTCGCCGCTGCGGAAGGGCAGCCGGACGACGCCCTGCCCGCGCTGGTGCGCCCCCGCTCGCTCTCGGTCGGCGTGACGAAGCTCCTGCGCACGATCGCCAAGGACCTCAACGCGGCCAAGCCGCTGAAGCCCGACGGCCGGGTGGCGGCGCTGTAGGGGTGTGGGGGCTCAAGGACCGGTCAGGCTCCTGACGTCCTCCTCGCTCACGCCGTCATCGCGGATCGCGGCGAGCAAGCCGGGCCAATCGTCCGGCGGATTGCCGTTCTGCAGCATCTTTGCAAACACTGCGTAGGCGTCGGTCCTGCTCCCGTAGGCCCGTTTCGAGGTCTCGTCGTTGACCCATGCCAGGACGATGATCCTCTGTGTCTCATGGTATCGGAAAAACAGGCGATACTGCTGCAGATACTTGCCGCGGAACCAGTGCTTGTACCTTTCACCCAACGTGTCGCCCTGACGGAACTTGGGATCGGCGGGATTGGCCGGAATATCCTCGAAGGCCATCTTGCGGGTGGCGGCCAGCAGCTTGGCAGCGCGCTTGTTGCGGTAGTTTACCGGATCGGCCGCCTTTGCCCGGCGGACATCTTCGATCATCTGCCTCAAGGCAGACGCAAACAACGGATGAAGATAGAGGGTCCATCCGTTGATCTTGTAGTCAGTCATCGGTCAGCGGCGCGTCCATGTCGACGTCCAGTCCGCCGACGAGGTCATCGATCTCGTCGAGCATGGACGTATCCAGAGGCATCAGGTTTCCCCGGGCGATGTCGTTCGAAAGGACGCTCAGGAACGCGCCGATGGCCGGATCGGCCTCCTCCTCGGTCTTCGGCTCGATGACCACCGTACCGTCGGACATGGCCTTGAAGGTGATCGCCCCCTTGTTGACGCCGAGCATCTTGCGGATTGCAGCGGGAACGGTCGTCTGCCCGCGCTCGGTGATGGTCGCATCGATGGAGAGTGTCGCAATGGGGCTCATGGCCAGGCTCCTGGATTGAGCATTGAGATAATGCATCTGCATTACATCGTCAAGCATTCTCAATGCAAATGCATTGCATCGAGACTTCCGTCGCTCGAGCCGTTTCAGCCCTCTCGGCACCCCAACGTCTTCGAACGCCTTTGCCGTCGATTTCCGTAACGGAATCAGGCAATGTCGGGCGCGGAGCCGGACCTCGTTTCCGTGGCGGCGCCGATCCGCTGTCAGAGCATTCAACCGGTAGGCCGATTTGTTCCGTATCCCGCTTCTCGTCGCACTCGCGCTCGCCATCGCCTTCGGCCTCGGCACGGCGTCGGCCGTCTGGGCGCTGAAGGCGACGATCGGCTTCGGCTCGATCGCGCTCGGGCCGTGGAACGCCTTCCCCGACGCCCAGACGGCGGGCGCCGACCCTTATGCGAAGGCGCACCGCGCGCGCGACGGCGCGCTGCTCTTCGGCAGCGCCGAGGGCCTGGTCTTCCGCGCCGCGCAGGACAGCGCCGGCAACGCCCTTTCCGGCCGCTGCACCTACGACATCGTCGGGCTGACGCCGCCGGCGCGGCTGTGGACGCTGCATGCGACGACGCCGGACGGCCTGCCGGTCAAGCTGGCCGCGAACCTGCCGGCCGGGCTGAACTCCTGGACGACGCTGCGGGAGGCCGAGGGCAGGATCGTCGTCCATGTCGCGCCCACCGCGCAGCCCGGCAACTGGCTTGCGACCGCGCCCGGCCAGCCCTTCCGGCTGGTGATGACGCTGCTCGACACGCCGACCGCCGGCAGTTCCGGCGTGATCGACCTGTCGATGCCGTCGATCGAGCGAACGGGATGCGCCGATGCGTAGCATCCTGTTTGCGATCCTCGTCGGGCTCGTGGGGGCGGCCGCCCTGCACATCCTGATCATCCTCGCCGTGCCCTACTTCACCGGCAACGACGCCTATACCCGGATCGAGGACCTCGGCGAGCCGCTCCACTTCTATCCGCTGCCGAGCGAGGCGGCGACGCGCGGGGGCCTGATCAACGACGACCCGGGAATGCGGATCGCGGCCTGCGTGTTTTCGGTCGCCGAGGCGCCGGTGCGCCTCTATGCGCCGGCCGGCGTGCCGTTCTGGTCGGTCGGGGTGTTCGACAGCGCGGCGAACGAGGTGTTCAGCATGAACGACCGCACGGCGGTGGCCGGCGCGCTCGACGTCGTGGTGGCGACGCCGATCCAGCTCAACGCCATCCGCAAGGCGCTGCCGCCAGCGCTTGCCCAATCCATCCTGGTGGAGATGCCTGTCGACGACGGCTATGCGGTGCTGCGCACCTTCGTGCCCACCGCGACGATGGACGAGGCCGCGCGTGCCTTCCTCGCCAATGCCGGCTGCGAGGCGATCGACGAGAGCACGATCGAATAGCCGGCCGCGGCCGAAGGGCCGCGCGGCTCTTGTGGACCGCCCTCGTTACCGGCAGGCGTCCTTGCCGGGCTTCGTCGGGCGCCGCCGGCGCGTGCGGGCTTCGGCGGCGACGAGCGCCGGGGTCAGCCGCTCGTAGCGGACGCCGGTGAAGAAGAGGACTGCCGCCGGGGCTTCGTGCCAGACCTTGGCGCGCGGCGGCATGCGCGACAATCGTTCCTGTATTCGTACCACGTCTGCCATTCTCGCCTCCTAACAAGAACCGAGACGGATGAAGTACCACACAAATCTCATCCTGCCCGTCTTACGGGCCAGTGCCACCGGATCCGTCCGGGGCTGCGGCTTCCTACGCTGAACAATACCACCGCAACCGGACCATGAACGGCAAAAGGGCTGCGAAGGTTTCCAAATCGCGGAAAAGTTCTTCCCGTTGCCGCCCCCAGGCGGAGTGCAATCATCTGCACCGCCGCCGGTTCCCTCTCCCCGCACCGGCGCCGCTCGGGCACCACCCCGACCGGGGCCTTCTCGGCGAAAGGATCCGGTGCATCGCACCTTGCCTTTGAAGCGTCGTTGCATCGGCTGCGACGCAGCGATCGCGTTTCTTCAGGGAATCTAGCACGGAGACGCCTCCGATACTGCCCATCCCTATGTCCGAGAAGTTGCGCCAATACGGTTAACATCTTGCTAATTCTTTTCGTCTAATTGTTGGCGATCAAGGTTTTCATGCGGCTTTGCGGTTCTGTCCGGACCGCTGACCCGCCGCAGGCCTCGCCATCCGAAAGCGGTAGCGGATCGGCGCGGACTGCACCGGGAGTGGCTGTCTTTGCGTTAGAGTGGTGCGTCGTGGGGGACAGTTTTCGAGAGCTGGAGAAACCGCAGCCGGGGCGGCAGAAGGACATCGTCCTGATGGCCACCGTCTCCAGCTTCGAGAGCCTCACCCATCCGTCGCGCTCCGACCAAAAGCAGTTCCACGAACTCTTCGTTCCCACCTATCTCGCTTCCAGCGACGAGGCGCGCCGCCAGGCGGTCGCCGCGCTGTCGCAATGCGCCGCCGTGCCGGAGGCGACCTCGCTGTTCATCGCCCGCGAGCCGATCGGGATCGCCGCCATCTTCCTGACGCGCTCGGCCGCCCTGTCCCCGCGCCTGCTGATGCAGATCCTGCGCACCGCCTCGCCCGCGCATGCCCGCGCCATCGAATGCCGCGACGACCTGTCGCCGCAGATGATCGAGCGCCTCGTCGACCTGCATCGCGAGCATCGAAGCCGCGGTCCGGTCGAAATCGAGCCCGCCGCCACGGAGGCCCGGCGCCTTGCCCGCGAGGAGGACCTGCGCGAGAAGATCAAGGCGCTGGTCCGGGCGCAGGCCCCGGTTGCCGCCGGCCCCGGCGCGCTGGCCGCCATCGGCGAGGCCCATCTGGCGCTGATCGTCCGCTTCGCCCGCACCGGCGAGACCGGCATGGTCGGGGTTGCGCTGGCCGACGCCCTGGGCAGCAGCCATTGGCTCGGCGAACGCATCCTGCTCGACGTCTCCGGATCGCAGCTGGCAACGACGCTCGTGGCGCTGGACATGCCGGCCGGCGATGCCGGCTACGTGCTGTCGCGGCTCTATCCCCATCTCGCCCGGGCGGCCGAAAAGGCCGCGGACGGAAGCCGCGCCACGGTCCTTCTGGCCGAACTCGACCGGGCGACCTGCATCGAACGCGTCGAAAGCTGGCGGCGCGCCGACGCCTATACCTGGCCCGGCCAGCCGCAGGCACCGGCCAATTCCGATGCGGCCAACGCCGATGCGGGCAGCAGCCAGGGCGAAAAGCCGCGACGGGCGGCCAAAGGGTAGCGAGCGCAGACGCAACCGGCGCAGCGGCAAAGGACGCAAGAGGAACCGGACGCGAGGGGCGCGACGGCCCGGAGGCGGACGGACCATCCCCCGGCGCGGCGGCATCAGACGAACGGGTGCGGCCCCCGCACCCTCTCGCGGCGCTCGGCACGGATCGCGGCCACCATCGTAGCCACGTACATGAGGGCGACGAAAGCGACGAACGCTGGCAATATTGCAGACATCACGACCTCCTCAAGAGCTTGCCGGGAGACTTATCCCATGCACCCTTTGTGCCACGGGTCGGCGGGCGGCGCTGTTACCGACGGAACAGGGGGTGGCCGCCGTCGTCCTTGCGCTCCTCCCCGCCGATCTGGACGAGGCCATCGATCGCCTCGGTCTCCAGCGCCACGATCCAGAGGTCGGGATCGAAGCGAATCTCGCGGGCAAGCGCGTCGGAGACGGCCTCCCGCGGCTGGCGGTCCAGCCTGCGTTCGAACAGGCGGCTGCCGCTGTCGTCGGCGTCGAAGAAGCTCTGCGGCGCCGGCGCATAGAGCGTCTCGCTGCCGTCCCGCCAGGACTGGCGGATGAAGAGCGCGCCGCCCTCGGCCGCCCCCTTGCGCTCGATCGCGGCAAAATCGCCGCGGGCGAAGACGTTGCGGACCAGGGCTGCGGCGAAGATCTCGGTTTTCAGGCGCATCAGCGGTCAATAGCGGCCCGGGGCCACAGTGGCAACCGGCGCCTGCGACCGGACACGGGGCCTGCACCTGCCGGCCCCGTTCCCGACCTCGCGCGGATCCGGGCCTCAGAGGATGAAGTCGCTGGCCTTGAGGCTGATCGACAGATCGAGCACGAAGGCGAACTCCGCGGTCTTGTCGCTGTCGATGTTGCCGTAGACATAGGTGTCGCCGCCGCTCTTTTCGTAGCGGATCTGGCCGGCCGCGGTGAAGGCGCTGGTGCCGACGAACTTGAAGTCCTGGTCGCCGGTCTTCTTCACGTCGGCGTCGAACACGTCGAGCTGGATCCGGTCGTGCTGCGAGCGGCTGAAGTCCGCGATGGTGTCGCGGCCGGTCTTGCCGACGGTGCTCTCCTCCGGCACCACGAACAGGAACAGGTCGGCACCCGAGCCGCCGGTCAGCGTGTCGCTGCCCATGCCGCCGTTCAGCATGTCGTTGCCGCTGCCGCCGGACAGCCTGTCGTTGCCGTTGATGCCGATCAGCCAGTCGTCGCCGGCGTCGCCGTAGAGCTTGTCGCTGCCGTCATAGCCGTAGAGCCGGTCGTGACCGTTGCCGCCCTTCAGCGTGTCGTCGCCGCCATAGCCGTAGAGCATGTCGGACTTCGAGGAGCCCGTGAGCGTGTCGTCGCCCTTCAGCACCAGCATGCGCAGGCCTTCCCAGCCGAAGTTGGCGGTCGACTGGTGCAGCTCGGACGCCTTGACGTTCAGGCCGGTGAACTCGTTCAGCTTGTCGCCGGTGCGGGTGGAGAAGGTGATCGACTTGATCGTGCCCGAGACCGGCTCGCCGTCGCTGTTGACCTTCAGCCCGGTGCCGACGACGGTGAGCTTGACGCCGTTCGACGCCACCATCGTCACCTTGGTGGAGCTGTGGCTCTGCGCCCGCAGCTCCCCGAACCACTTGTCCTCGAAGAGACCATAGTCGCCGAGCGACGGATACCAATAGCCCTTGGCCATGCGAATTTTCCTCGTGTTGCGGATGCCGCCGGGCGATGCGCGCCGGTGCCTTCGGCATACTGATGCCACACGCCGCGGTTGCGACGCAAGCGCGAGGCCGGCGGATGCCAGCCCTCCGGCACTCTAACGTTTCGCGCGCAGATTTCATTTCGGGAAAAGGAGGTACTGCCCCGAAAAAGGAGGTACCGCCCGGTTGCCGCCGGGAGCGGGGGACGCCTCGGGTTGGCGTCCCGCGGTTGTCGTCGCATGACGTTGTCGCAAGACCGCTGCACAGGCCTGCGCGACAGGCCTCAGAGCGCGCCGATCTCCTTGAGCTTGTTCAGCACCAGCTCGTTCGGCTCGCCGGTCGCCGGCAGGCGGTAGTGCTTCTCGAAAGCCCGGATGGCCTCGCGGGTGCGGGCGCCGGCGACGCCATCGACGGTGATGTCGGCATAGGCGATGTTGCTCAGCCCCTTCTGGATCTTCATCACCAGCGCGCTCGACGGGCCGGGGCCTGCGGCTTCCGGCGCAGGCGCCGGGGCGGGTGTCGCCTCGGCCTCGGCGGCGCGGATCGTAGCGGCGACCGGATCGATCGCCGTGCCGGCCTCGCCTGCGCCGTCTTTCTCGAGCGGCCGCTCGGTCGGCAGCACTGCCACCTGTTCGGCCGCACCGGCCGCATCGGCCTCGAGCGCCGCAAGCAGGCCGGCATCGGGCGCGCCGGTGACGGCAAGCCCGCGCTCCTGCTGGAACCTTGTGATCGCGGCGATCGTCTCGTCCTCCAGGCGCCCGTCCGGATCGCCGGCATAGAAGCCCTGGCGGGCAAGCTCCGTCTGGATGTCGAGCACCAGCTCGCTCGGCTGGACGGCCGCTTCGCCGGCGCCGTCGGCCCCATCCTCGCCCTCGCGCCGGATGACGAAGGTGGTGACGTCGGCCGGCTGCTGGCGCAGGGCGGAGAAGCCCAGCGAATTCTGGCCGGAGCGCGTCTTCAGGATCGGCGAAGGATGGCCGCCCGGCTGGTACCAGAGCGCATTGGCGGCGACGAACGAGAAGACGACGGCAAAGGCGGCGCCGCCGCCGACGATCGAGGGGTGGCGCGCGGCAAAGGCGCCGAGCGCCAAAAGCGAACGCTGGAGGATGCCCGGTCCGGCCGCCTGGCGCTTGCGCGCGGCGGCGGACCTGCCCTTGCCGGTCCCGCGGTCAGGCTGTTTTCGCGCGCGTGCCGTCATGGCCCCTGCCCCCGTTGGCGTTGGATCCGAAATCCTCCCTCATGGCTGCCGGTATCGCATCGTTTCTTTCGCGGGGAAACAGCCGCGGCGGAAATTCCCCGGCATTGTCGAAGACGCGCTCGCCCGCCTCGCGGGCGCCCGTTCCGTCGGCCGGCAGGCTGATCGTGATGCGCGTGCCCTCGCCCGCATCGCTGCGGATGACGAAGGTGCCGCCGTGCAGGGCGACGAGCCCCTTGACCAGCGACAGGCCGAGGCCGGTGCCCTCGTACTTGCGGGTATATTCGTTCTGGACCTGGACGAAGGGCTGGCCGATCACGTCGAGCTTCTCGGCGGGAATGCCGATGCCGGTGTCGCTCACCGTGATCACGAGGTCGCGGCCCTTGCGTGCGGCGTCGATCATGACCATGCCGCCCTTGTCGGTGAACTTCACCGCGTTGCCGACGAGGTTGATCAGGATCTGCTGCAGCGCGCGCTGGTCGGCGATCGCCTCGCCGACATCGCAGGGCACGCGGCTCGACAGCTTGACGCCCTTCTGGCGCGCCTGCAGCGCCAGCATCTGCTCGCAGGCCTTGATGCTGTCGGCGACCGAGAACGGCTCGAGGACCAGCTCGTAGCGGCCGGCCTCGATCTTGCTGACGTCGAGCATGGTGTTGACGACCGACAGCAGGTGGCCGCCGGACTGGTGGATCAGGGCCACGTATTCGCGCTGGCGATCGTTCTCCAGCTTGCCGAAGTACTCGCCGGCCAGGATGTCGGAGAAGCCGAGGATGGCGTTCAGCGGCGTGCGCAGCTCGTGGCTGACGGCGGCGAGGAAGCGGGTCTTGGCGTCGTTGGCGGATTCGGCGGCGGCCGTCTTGCGGGCGCTGTCGTGGCGCAGCTCGGCCTCGTGCGAGATGTCGCGCGACTGGGCGAGGATCGAGGCGAGCAGGCCGGAGGCGTCGCGCACCGCCGTCAGCTCGACGCGGACATGCAGGAACTGCGGCCCGCCGTCGCCCGGCTGGCGCTGCTCCAGGCGGAGGTCGACGCCGACATGCGCCTGGCCCTGGCGCAGGCGGTCGATCGCCTGCAGGAAGCCGAGCCGGTCGGAGACGTGGATCTGGTCGATGAAGCCGCGCCCGAGCGGATTGCGCATGGAGCGGAGGAACGTGTCCCGGTCGCGGCCGTGGACCGCGGTGACGTGGCCGCGCGGATCGTGCAGCGTGACGAGGCCGGCAAAGAGATCGTAGCAGGCGGCCGGATCGGGCCCGGCGGCAGCGGTCGCAGGCGCGGCCGCCGGTTTGCCGGTGCGGCGGCGCGACAGCGCCGAGGAGGCCGCCGTCGCCAGAAGCCCGCCGGAGGCCGCAAGCGCAGCACCGGCCGGAAGTGCCGCCGAGACGGGCATGACGGTGGAGAGCGCCAGCGGCAGAAGCGGGAGGGCGACCACCGAGGAGAGCAGGATCGTGCGCAGGCGAGCGGGCGCTGCGACGCCGTCGCCGGGGGCCCATGCCTCACCGGTAACGGCGGCCGCGAAGGCTGCCATCCTGTCAGCGATGTCACTCAAGAGACGCACGCAATACCCTGCCGTCGGTTATTCTTTTATGTGGCCGCAGAATCGCACCGGCGACTTATAAAAGGATAAACAGGCGGGTTCGGAAATGGGTCAAATCGGCCCATTCCGGGCGTTTCGGAGCGATCCGGACGGCATTTGAATTTCGTGGTTAATGGCGGGTAAGCGCCTCAAAATGCGGCATTTTTTCGTTCGCGTTAACCTCTCGGGCAGAGGTGGCCCAAGGGGAATCCCCAACTTTCCGGGGCTTGGTCCGGGGGGCGGCTGCCTTGATGCTTAACGCCAACCGCTAGAATTTGCGATAAATGCGCGGCGACGGCGATTGCTTCAAATTTTATGCAATTTTGAGGAAAAGCCGAGCGATTCCCGCAAAGGGCCATTTTCCTGTATCCCCTATCGTCGCATCAACGGCTCCGAACCTTTAAGCAGGACGGGGGTTCAACAGGCGGCAGCGGCCGACAAGAGCCGCGCCGGGAAACAGGGGCATGGTCCGGTCCGCCGGGCATGCACCGTCAACGAGGATGGGCAAGGCGATGTGGTTTCTGATCAAGGGAGCGTTCTGGTTCTCGCTTGTGCTGGTGCTTCTGCCGCTGTTCGACACCGACGCGACGCAGAAGCTGGAACGGGGGCCGGCGGTCGAGCTCGGCGATACCGTGAGCGCGGCCAGCGAGGCGATCACCTATCTTTCGGCCATGTGCCTGGAGAAGCCCGAGGTCTGCGAGAAGGGCGCCGAAGCCTTCGTGGCGCTCGGCCACCGGGCCCGCGAGGGCGCGCATGTCGCCTACAAGCTGCTCGATTCCCAGTTCGCCGATCCGACCGAACAGGCCGCGCTCGGCCAGCCGCTGCCGGAACCGGCGGCCGCCGTGGGCGCTGACGACGCCTCCGCGGATGCCGACGCCGTCGTCACCGGAACGGTGGCTTCCAGGACGGCCGCCTCCGCACAGGCGGAGATGCCGGCTGCGGTCGCCATCCCGACGCGCCGCCCCGATCGGGCCGGCTGAGGCCGCCCGACTGCCCGTGCCGTGCCTGCCTGATCGCCTTTCGACTGCCTGAGTGCCTTTCAGACTGCCCGACTTGTTGCTTTGCAACCGCCGCGAGGACAGCCCATGCCTCGCGGCGTCTTTTTGTTTGCGGCAGGCAATGACGGCGACGCGGTTCAAATCCCGGCCCAACTGCACTATATGTCCGGCATAAGCCAATTGGACGCGACATGACACAGCTTGCCCAGATCATCGACGACTTCGCCTTTCTCGACGAGTGGGAGGACCGCTACCGCTATGTGATCGAGCTCGGCAAGGCGCTGCCGGAGCTGTCCGAGGACAAGCGGACGGCCGACAACAAGGTGCAGGGCTGCGCCAGCCAGGTCTGGCTCGTGACCCATTCCGACGGCGCGGCGGATCCGGTGCTGACCTTCGAGGGCGATTCGGACGCGCATATCGTGCGCGGGCTCGTGGCGATCGTGCTCGCCGTCTATTCCGGCAAGCCGGCCTCCGAGATCGCCCGCACCGACGCGATCGACGTGTTCAACAGGATCGGGCTGGTCGAGCACCTGTCGTCGCAGCGCGCCAACGGCCTGCGCTCGATGGTGCGCCGCATCCGCGAGGAGGCGACGGTGCGCGTCGCCGCCTGAGGCGGCGCTTCCCGCCCCGCCCCGCCTCCGCATCGGCTCGCATCCCGCGTTCCGGCCACGTCCCTCATTCCGGCGGCACCTGCCCTGAAAGACGACCGGCCATCTCCGGCCGGTAGCCCTCCGCACCCCAGGCGTGGCTGCGTCGTCGCGCCGGCTGCGGCTCGGGGGCGTAGTGGCGGGCGAGCGCCATCAGCGCGGCGCGCAGCATCAGCTTGGCCGAGCGCGCCGGCCACTGGCGTTCCCGCTCGACCGCCTCCAGCCCCTTGACGAAGCAGCAGACGTCGAGCGCGACGCCGGAAAGCTCCGGCCCCATCGCCGCGATCGCCCGCTGCAGGCGGCCGCGCGCGGCCACGGCGGTATCGGAGATCTCGCGGGCATGGCCGAGCTCGCCGCCGTTGCGGCCGGCAAGCCGCGGCTCCCAGTTCATCGTCAGCCGCGGCTGCAGGCCGGCGCGGGTGAAATCGCGGGCCAGACGCTCGCCGGCTGCGATCGCAGCCTCGGGCAGAAACGGCGCGCCGGCCTTGTCCTTCAGGCGCGCCAGTGCGGCGAGCGGCGACTCCAGCCGGTTGACGCTGACCTCCTCGCGCCCCGTCGCCGTGACGAGCCCGCAGGCGGCGACGTCGCGGTGCTGGTCGAGAAAGCCGTCGGCGCCCGACAGAAGCCGCCGCAGGTGGCTGCGGGTCTCGGGCGAGGCGCGCAGCAGACCTGGCTCGCCGATCGCAAGGCCGAGCCGGAGCGCCTCGGCGACCACCGCGCGGCCGACGGTCGCCTGCCGTCCCCCCGACGTTGCGAGCCGCAGGGGATCATCGCCGGAGACCGTGGCCTCGCCGGCGGCTGCGAGGAAGCGGAGCAGCGCGGCGAGCGGCCGGCCCGCCGCGGCCCTGGACGGCTTTTCCGGCCTACTCATGCTCGGCCGCTCCGGCGACGGCGAAGACGGTGAGCGTGATGCGCTCGAGGGTCGCCACGAAGTCGTCGAAGGCGCGGTCGTCGCGCCGGTCCTCGACCACGTTGCAGGCATGGCTGACCGTGGTCCGGTCGCGGCCGAAGGCGGTGCCGATGTCGGCGAAGGACAGCTGCAGCGCCACATGGCAGACATACATGGCGATCTGGCGGACGTGGGCGGCGAACCGCCGGCTGTTGCGCCGCTGCGGCGGATGGTCGGCTGCAAGCAGCAGAAGCTCGGCGACGAGCTGGCGGACGGTGCGGCAGACCGAGCGGGCGGACGGCTCGGCGCGGTGGAACCGGCCCGGCCCGGTGAGGGCCACGGCATGCAGCCGGTCGCTCCGGGCACGCAGCCGGGCACCGGCCCGGCTGGTCCGGCCCGGCCGGGCGCCGGGGTCGCGGGCGGTAAAAGCGAAGGACGGGAAAGCTGTGCCTGACATGGGTGTAACTCCTTTGTAGGAATTTATTCATACACCCTATGCCGGAAACGGGGACGAATGAAAGGCATGCCGGCCATCGTCCGCTGTATTTTCAGCGGAATTTTAGATCGTCATCCCCAATTTAGGCTTTTCTTCCTATTCAAGCCGAACGCGCCGCAGTGATGAAAATGGATTTTGAGTCCGCTCAAGCCAGCACTGAAACGATCGAGGAAATTCAAATCACCGAGGACATGATCGAGGCTGGATGGGACCGTATGACCAGAGAATGTCTGGCGTTCCCATATGGCGGGAGGCCGATTTCGGACATCCTAACCAGCCCTCACTAGTCCATGTCCTGTGCTAACGAAGGAAATCCCACAGGTTCACGATGAGGGCTTTTGACCGTGTTATGTCGCTGTCGAGTTTTTCGTGGTCGATTAGATCCCATAGCGGTTTTTTCCGCCCATCGGTGAAGAATGCGATGCGATACAAACTGTGTGTCCCGTCTTGAGGGATGCCGAACTGGGCGTGCGCGTACTTGTTCCTCTCGGAAGCGACCCACCTCATTTCCGCGAGTAAAGCTTGTACTGCTGTTCTCATCCCTGACGGCTGAGTTTTGAGCACTATACGGTCAACTAGATCCAGGCGAAGGCCTTGGCTTTGGACGGGCGCGAGGATCTCTTGGGCGGCCTCTTGTGATACACGTAGGGTTCTGGCGAGGAGATCACGGGTGCAAAGTTCCGCCTGTGCGGCATGAGATATAAAAATAGCGATCTTTGCGGCCAGCCCCGGATGCGCTTCCAGGGCGGAAACGCATGTGAGCAAACCGTCATCGCCCCGAATAATCTTCACCTGATCAAAGGTTTCGTCCATGAGCCGTCCAATGGCTGGGTTTGACCAAGGGTGACAGTTATCGGACTGTCACCCTGCAATTTCCAGGTTCAAACTGATTAACGCAAGTGGATGTTCATGTTCTGAGCCACTTGTCAGAGACTGTTTTGTGACGCTTCGATGCAGCCTTTAGCTTTGTCAAAGCGTAGCAGACTTGGTCAATCCGCGGACGCTTGTCGCGAGCCATTTCAAGAATGGCATTTGGCATCTTCATGCCCTTTGTCGCTTGACAACTGCCCAACCCGTCCCGGCCGTCGTCCCCCGGCGCATGCCGCGGGGCGCGGCTCTGCCCGCGCGTCCCCGAGCGACCGCCGGCGCATACGCGAACGCGATGCGGGCATGGGTGCCCGCATCGCGCGGAATGAACGTCCGGGAGGAGGACGGCCTCGGCGGCGCTTCGGGCGCCGGGGCCTCGGGGAGGATCGACAGGTTCGACGCGGGCCGATGGTCCGGCCTGCGCGCGGTGGGGAGCGAAGCGCGGGCGCCTCGCCGCGGCGTCAGCGCTTGCCCTTGCGGCGCTGGCCGAGGCCCATTTCCTTGGCGAGGCGCGAGCGGGCTTCCGCATAGGCGGGCGCGACCATCGGATAGTCGGCCGGCAGGTCCCACTTCTCGCGGTATTCTTCCGGGGTCATGCCGTAGTGGGTCATCAGGTGGCGCTTGAGCGACTTGAACTTCTGTCCGTCCTCAAGGCAGATGATGTAGTCGTTCTGGACCGACTTGCGGATCGGAACGGGCGGCTTCGGCTTTTCGGCCTGGATCGGCGCCTCGGTGACGACGACGGGCTGCGAGGTGTTGTTCAGGGCCGAATGCACATCGGCGATCAAGGTCGAAAGCTCTGCAACCGGCACGACGTGGTTGCTGACATAGGCGGCAACGATATCGGCTGTCAGCTCAACTAGCAAATTGGAACCGTTACCGTCGGTAATCTCAGTCATCTTCTTCTCCTGTGGGTCGAACCGCCTCACTCGCCTGCGCGAGGGCGGAACAAACTTCGCTCTCTTGCAAAGCATACCTTTGTTTGGCTGGGTGAATCTGCCCGCGTCCGTGAAAGGACGCCCCCACGAGGTCAGAATTCACTAGTCGCTAATATTACTTCCGTAACCGGAGCGCCCCTCGGCCTTCCAAACCTTTGTCACAACCGCGCCGGAAAAAGCGCACTTTAGAATGGTCGCAACTTAGACTGGAGCTCGTCGCGCAAGCAAATTCAACACAGTAGCTTTACTTGGACTGGAATAGCATCGTTTATGCCAAAGTCCAATATTATTTTGCCCAAGATCAAATGAATCTTGTACATCCCCCAGTTGGGTGAAAAACCGAGAAAAAATGGCGCTCAGCGGGGCAGTTCAAGCCCCCGAAATCGCATCACTTCTTCGTGTGATCGCGCATCTCGTCGCAGGTGGCGTGGCGCGACAGACGATAGCCGGCATGATGCGCGGCCTTGGCAACAAGATGGGCGGCCACCGGCGCCGTCAGGATGAAGAAGACGAAGCCGGCGAAGGCGCGGGCGAGGATGGCGAAATCGAAGGCGTGCAGGCCGGCGGCGATCAGCATCAGGCCGGAGCCGACGGTGCCGGCCTTGGAGGCGGCGTGCATGCGGGTGTAGACGTCCGGCAGGCGGACGACGCCGACGGCGGCGAGCAGGGTGAAGATGCCGCCACCGACCAGCATCACGGCAACGACGAGCGCGAGCAGGACGGCCATCAGCGCGCCCTCCCCCGCCGCCTTTGCGGCCGGCCCCTGCGCGTCTCGGGCGGCCTGCCGTGGCGGCCGGGGGCGGCGGCGAGCGGGTCGCGGTCGTCCTGCGGCATGCCCTGGGTCAGCACGAAGCGGGCGAGCGCCACCGTCGCCAGGAAACCGACCAGGCCGAGCGAGATGGCGATGTCGATATAGAGGTTGAAGCCGGTCTTGATGGCGATGACGGCGAGGAAGCCGATCGCGATCGCCACCAGCATGTCGAGCGCGACGATCCGGTCCGGCAGGGTCGGGCCGTTGACGACGCGCCAGACGGTCAGGAAGAAGGCGACGCACATCAGGAACAGGGCGATCGCGCAGGCGGCAAGGACGATGGTCTGGGCCAGGGGATCGGCGGTCATCAGCGAAGGGCCTCCAGGATCTTGCGTTCGAAGCCGTCGGCGATGTCGCGCCTGACGGCCGTCGGGTCGGAGCAGTCGAGCGCGTGGACATAGAGGAAGCGGCGGTCGTCGGAGACGTCGACCGACAGGGTGCCGGGCGTCAGCGTGATCATGTTGGCGAGCAGCGTGATCTCGATGTCGCGGTCCACCTTCAGCGGGAAGGCGAAGATGCCGGGCTTCAGGTCCATCTTCGGGCTGGCGACGAGGACGGCGACGCGCCAGGCCGACAGCGCCAGTTCCTTGACGAACAGGATCAGCAGCGACAGCAGCTTCCACGGCCGCACCACCGTGCGGGTGCCCGCGAAATCGCGCCGGATGATCCAGAGCGCGAAGAGCCCGAGCAGGAAGCCGAGGACGAGGTTGAGCGGCGAGAGGCTGCCGGTGACGGCGGCCCAGACGATCGCGAAGATCAAACCGGTAACGATCGCCGCCATCATCGCGCTCCCTGCGGAAAGACCGAGTTCACATAGGCCGAAGGCTCCGCCAGGAGGCTCGCCGCCGCCTGGATCTGCTGCAGCAGCGGATCGGGATAGAGGCCGATCGCGACCGTCAGGGCCACGAGCGCCGACAGCGACAGCATGGCGCTCGCCCGCGGGGCCGGCTCGGAGGCGGTCTTTTCCGGCCGCCAGTAGGCGAGCGCCCAGACCCGGCCGACGGCGATCATGGTGAGGAAGCCGGTCGCGAGCACGGTTGCGGCCAGCCACCAGGCGCCGATGTCGATTGCCGCCTTGGCGACCATCACCTTCGGCCAGAAGCCGGAAAACGGCGGCATGCCGGACACCGACAGGAACAGCACCAGCGACAGGGCGGAGAAGAAGGCGGCGCGGCCGTAGAGCCCGCCGGCGCGGTTCAGGTCGAAGACGCCGCAGAGCCGCCCGGCGATGCCGGTGGCCATGTAGAGCGCCGTCATCACCACCATCGAATGCAGCGCATAGAACAGCGCCCCGCCGATCCCGCCGGGACCGCCGACGGCGACGCCGGCCAGCATCACGCCGATGCCGGAGATCACCAGATAGCCGAGCAGGCGGCGGGTGTCGCTCTGGCCGATGGCGCCGAGCGCGCCGAAGATCATCGTGGCGGCGGCGGCGACGGCGATGAGGAAGCTCAGCGCATCGCCCTCGACCGGAAAGAGCATGACCATGACGCGGATCAGCGCGTAGATGCCGACCTTGGTCAGGAGCCCGGCAAAGAGCGCGGAGACGACGATGCGCGGGGTGTGATAGGAGGCGGGCAGCCAGAAATTGACCGGAAAGGCCGCGGCCTTCATGCCGAAGGCGAGCACGAACAGGACGGCCAGCGTCATCAGCGGCAGCCCCGGACGGCGCTCGGCCGCCTTCACCGCGATGTCGGCCATGTTGAGCGTGCCGAACAGGCCGTAGAGATAGCCGACCGCGATCAGGAACAGCGTCGTGGCGACCAGGTTGAGGAAGGCGTACTTGATCGCGCCGTCGATCTGCTTCGGCTCGGAGCCGAGCACCAGCAGGCCGAAGGAGGAGATCAGCAACACCTCGAACCAGACGTAGAGATTGAAGATGTCGCCGGTGAGAAACGCCCCGGAGACGCCGGCCATCAACAGCAGCAGGAACGGATAGAAGCCGTAGCGGCGGCCGGAGGCATCGATGCTCTCGGCGGCGTAGAGCCCGCCGGCAAGGGCGACGATCGCCGAAAACAGCGCAAACAGCGCGCCGGCGAGATCGACGGTGAAGGCGATGCCGAACGGCGGCAGCCAGCGGCCCATGACCATGGTGACCGGCCCGCCCTCGACGACGCGCCAGAGGAGCAGCGCATCGAGCAGGAGCAGGACGGAAAGCGCCGCGATCGCGAGCGGCGGCTGCAGCCGGACGTCCTTGCGCAGCATCAGAAGGACGGCGCCGCTCAGGAGGCACCAGGCGACGGGCAGGATCACCAGCCAGTCGGCCACAGGCGGCGGCGCCAGCACCAGCGCCCTGGACAGATCGATCGCGGAAGCGGCGGGGGCGGCCATCGTTCTAGTATCCCGTCGGCGGTGCTGGGTCGGTGGCGGGCTCGGCGACGCGCATCTCGTTGGCGTTGTCGGTGCCGAGATCCTGGAAGGCGCGGTAGGAGAGCACCAGCAGGAAGGCGAAGAAGGAGAACGAGATCACGATCGCCGTCAGGATGAGGGCCTGCGGCAGCGGGTTGGCGGTGACGGCCACCTGGTGATCGGCGCCGGCTGGAATGATCGGCGGCACCTCGCGCACGATCCGGCCGGTGGTGAACAGCAGCAGGTTGACCGCATTGCCGAGGATGGCGACGCCGAGCAGGATGCGCACGAGGAACTTCGACAGCATCAGGTAGACGGCGGCGGCAAAGAAGATGCCGATCAGGAGCGCGAAGGGAACCTCCATCAGATGTCCTCCCTTTCGAGGGCCAGCGCGATCGAGGTGACGGCGCCGACGACGACGAGATAGACGCCGAAATCGAACAGCATCACCGTCGACAGCGGCACCTCCACGCCGAACAGGCTCGGATAGATCCACAGCCCCGTCATGAAGGGGACGGCCGCGAGCATCGACACCAGCCCGGCGATGCAGGCGAGCAGCAGGCCGAAGGCGGCGATCGTCATCGGGTGGAACCACAGCGCCTCGCGCACCGGGCGGATGCCGCGGGCGATGCCGTAGATCGCCAGCGCCGAGGCGGCGATCAGCCCGCCGATGAAGCCGCCACCCGGCTCGTTGTGGCCGCGGAGCAGCACGAAGACGGAGAAGAGCAGCATCAGCGCGGTGAGGAAGGGGGCGAGCGTGCGGAAGATCACCGTGTTCATGGCTGCTGCTCCTCCTTGACCGCCTGTGCGGAAGGACCGCCTGCCGGCCCGGCGGCGGCTGCCGAGCCCTTGCGGATGCGGATCAGCGACAGGATGGCCAGCCCGGTGGTCATGACGACGGCGATCTCGCCGAGCGTATCGGTGCCGCGGAAGTCGACGATGATGACGTTGACGACGTTGGCGCCGTGGGCGATCGCCTTGGAATAGAGGTCGAAGAACTCGGTCAGCACCGGATCGAAGCGCCCCTGCGTCACCTTCAGCAGATAGAGCGAGAAGCCCAGCCCGCAGGCGATCGCCACCGCGGCGTCCGGCAGCTTCTGCCCGAGCGGCCGGGCGTCGCGCGGCTGCAGGTGCAGCCGCGTCATGACGAGGGCGAGGATGACAACCGACAGCGTCTCGACCATGAACTGGGTGAACGACAGGTCCGGCGCGCCGAAGAGCAGGAACAGGAGCGCCACGGCAAAGCCCTGGATGCCGAGCGCCAGGATCGCGTTCAGCCGGTTCTTCGCCGACAGCACGCCGAAGACGCCGGCGAGCGCCAGCGCCATCACCGCGATCTCGTGGAACTGCGCATCCGCCGGCCAGATCGGCAGGCGCGGCCATTCGCCGTAGAGCGCGAGCGGCACGAGCAGGGCGAGCGCGACGACGACGAAGGTGGTCGTCAGGTAGGCCTCCATCAGCCCCGGCTGCAACAGGCGCGCCAGGCGGTGCGAGACGCGGACGAGGCCGGTCATGACCTGGTCGAAGCCGCGGTCCGGCCCCCAGCCGATATCCTCCACCAGCCGGCCGGCGGCGGCGCGCGCGCGCTCGAGCAGCAGGAAGACCGCGATGCCGAGCGCCACGGTCACCACCGACAGCAGCAGCGGCAGGCTCGCATGCGGCATGGCGGAGATCGTCACCGTCTCGGGTTCGCCGGCGATGGCGGTGGCGAGCGGCGAAGAGACCATCGGATGGACGAGCCCGGAGAACAGGCCGGCGCCGAGGCCGAGGAGTGCCAGGACCACCGGGCCGAGCCAGAGCAGCAGCGGCCCCTCATGCGGCGCCTTCGGCGTTTCGACGCGCGGGCCGAGGAAGGGCTTCAGCGCAACCGCGAAGGCGACGGCGAACATCATGGCGTTGCCGATCACGGCGGCGAGCGTGAAGGCGATCGCCCTGAGGCTGCCGCCTTCGAGCGCCGCATAGACCTCCTCCTTGGCGAGGAAGCCGAAGAACGGCGGCAGGCCGCCCATCGACAGCGCCGCCAGAAGGGCGGCGGCGAAGGTGACCGGCATCAGCCGCGCCAGGCCGCCGAGGCGGGTGATGTGGCGCGTGCCGGTCTCGTGGTCGATCAGGCCTGCGACCATGAAGAGCGCGCCCTTGAACAGCGAATGCGCCACCAGATAGAGAGCGGCGGCGGCGGCGGCATGCTGCGAGCCGAAGCCGGTCAGCATGACGAGCAGGCCCAGCGAGGCGACGGTGGTATAGGCGAGCATCAGCTTCAGGTCGGTCTGGCGGATCGCCAGCACCCCGCCGACGAGCAGCGTCAGGCCGCCGAAGGCCGGCAGGATCGTCTCCCACGGCGTCGTGCCGCCGAGCACCGGATTGAGGCGCATCAGCAGATAGACGCCGGCCTTCACCATCGTCGCCGAATGCAGGTAGGCGGAGACGGGCGTGGGCGCCTCCATCGCGTTCGGCAGCCAGAAATGGAACGGGAACTGCGCCGACTTGGTGAAGGCGCCGCCGAGCACGAGCACGAGGATCGCCGCATAGAAGGAACTGGCCCGCACCTCCTCGCCGAAGGAGAGCAGGAGCGACAGCTGGGTGACGCCGGTGACGTTCCACAGCACCAGAAGGCCCGCGAGCAGGAACAGGCCGCCGCCGCCGGTGACCACCAGCGCCTGCAGCGCCGCCCGGCGCGAGGCCTCGCGGCCATGGTCGAAGCCGATCAGCAGGAAGGAGGTGATCGAGGTCAGCTCCCAGAACACGAACAGCATCAGGAAGCTGTCGGAGGCGACGAGGCCCAGCATCGCGCCCATGAACATCAGGATGAAGGAGAAGAAGCGCCCCTGATGCGGATGGCCCTTCAGATAGCCGCCGGAATAAAGGACGATCAGCGTGCCGATGCCGGAGATGAGCAGCAGGAAGGCCAGCGACAGCCCGTCAACCAGCCAGGAGAAGCTGACATTGTAGGCCGGCACCCAGGCATAGCCGCCGGTGACGACCTCGCCTGCCGACACCTCGGGCAGGAACCGCCAGAAATGCAGGAAGATCGCCGCCGGGAAGAGCGAAAGCGGCCAGGCGGCACGATGGCCGAGGACGCGGGTCAGAAAGGGCGCGGCCAGCGCACCCAGAAACGGCAGACAGAAGGCGATGAACGTCATTGCCATTTTTTCCGTCTGCATCCCCTCTCCCTCGTCCCGTGCCCTTCCGCCTCGTCCCCGGCCGGACACCGATGCGGCAGGCGCTCCCCCTCGGACGGCTGCCGGTGCGCCGAACGCGCGAGTCACCGGCACAGCCAGTGCGCTGTTTCTATGTCGGTATCGCCGAAATGGCCACCCTTGAAAAGCGGAAGCGGCGCGTTTTTCCGGGCCGGCGGGCGGGACGGCCGATCTGGACCAGCCCCGGAGCCGAGCACAGCTTCGCAGGCAATTCGGCAACCATGCTTCAATGCGCCGGCGCGATGTCGGTCTGGCCGAAGTCACGGCCCTTGAACAGCAGCGGCGCGCCCTTTTCCCGGGCCAGCGCGTAGGCGAAGCAGTCGCCGTAGTTCAGCCGCGCGGGATGGCCGGTGCCGCGGCCGAAGCGGCGGAAGGCGTCGAAGGCGATCTCCGCCGATTGCGCGGTGACGGGCTCGACGCGAATGTCGGCCCGCGCGATGAAGGCATCGACCGCGTTCGATGCCTGCGGCCCGAAGCGGGCGAAGAGCACCATCTTCAGCTCCAGCAGCGTGGCCGCGCTGATGAAACGCGTCGCGGCCCTCTCGATCGCCAGATTGAAGGCGCGCCGCTCCGGCTCGTCGGAGAGGATCGCCACCAGCGCGGAGGTATCGAGCACGATCATCGCGGCAGGCCGTCATCGCCGTAGCCGAGGATCTCGTCGGGACTGCGGTCATCCAGCACCGGAAGGGCGGCACAATCGAGCGCGATGCGGTCGAGCTGGTCGGCAAGCCGGTGATTGTCCCTGGTGCTGTCCAGGCGGGCGAGCTTTTCCTCCAGCGCGTGGCGCACCGCTCCCGTCAGGGTCTCACCGGTCCTTTCGGCCAGTTGCCGCGCCAGTGCATGCGTCGCCTCGTCCTTGATGTTGAGCGGCATTCCACCCTTCCTCTCTTCATTCCTCCACGCAGGAAAATAAGGCTTCCGGCCCGCCGGCGCAATGCCGCGCGGCGGCGATTGCAATCGCCTGGGCCCGCCCCTACATCAAAGCGCAAAAGGAGGCGCTCATGGGCGAGACGGTCAGGCTGAAGGTGGTCAAGACGGACGAGGAATGGCGGGCGGTGCTGACGCCGGAACAATACCGGATCACGCGCCAGCACGGCACCGAAAGGGCGTTCTCCAGCCCGGATTTCGACAGCTCCAAGACCGGCACCTATCACTGCATCTGCTGCGACCGGCCGCTCTACAGCTCGGAGGCGAAGTTCAATTCCGGCACCGGCTGGCCGAGCTTCACCCAGCCGATCACGCCGGACGCGGTGACCAGTCACCGCGATCTCTCCTACGGCATGGACCGCGTGGAGATCCGCTGTGCGGACTGCGACGCCCATCTCGGCCACGTCTTCCCCGACGGCCCGCCGCCGACGGGCCTGCGCTACTGCATGAACGGCGTGGCCCTGGCGTTCGAGGAAAAGTAGCCGCGCGGCGGCTGCGCGTACGGAAATACCTTAAAAATGAACGGTTTGGCGACCGTCGCTGAAAATCCGATTCCGGGATTTCCGCCCGCGCGCCGGCACGCCGCGCCGCCTTCCGACGCAGATTCGCCTCGGCCGCTCAACCCCTTGTCAGGCCACCTTTTTCTGTCGGTTCAGGCACAGCTCCATGCAGGTCAGGTCGAGCCAGCGGCCGAACTTGGTGCCGACCTCCTCGAACCGGCCGACGACGCGGAAGCCGAAGCTCTCGTGAAGGCGGATCGAGGCTTCGTTCTCCGCCTCGATGCCGGCGATCATGACGTGGATGCCGGCCG
This sequence comes from Hyphomicrobiales bacterium, assembly GCA_900469965.1. Lineage (GTDB taxonomy): Bacteria > Pseudomonadota > Alphaproteobacteria > Rhizobiales > Rhizobiaceae > Mycoplana. Next base: position 56,967 of record UBZP01000016.1, read on the forward strand.
CCCGCGCCCGGTCGATCAGGCTTGCCAGCAGCGTGCGGCCGATGCCGTTGCCGCGCACGTCCCTATGCACGTAGATCGAGTGCTCGGCCGTGTGGCGATATCCGTCGAAGGCGCGCCAGTCGCCATAGGAGGCATAGCCGACCACCCGGCCGTCGAGCTCGGCGACGAGCACGGGGAAGCCGCGGCCGCGGCGGGTGCGGAACCAGTCGAGCCGGTTCTCCAGATCGACCTGCTCGTCGTTCCAGATGGCGGTCGTGTTGGCGACGGCGTCGTTGTAGATCTCCATGACCGCGCCCATGTCGTCCTCGCGCGCATCGCGGATCAGCGCCGCCTTTTCCGTGGTCGCTTGCACCATGATCGTCTGTCCACTATTGTTACGTTATGTCCATTTTAGCAGATGAGTTCGACCGGAGTCTAGGGCTGCGCGTCCGCGCCGAGCGCGAGGGGCGCGGCTGGTCGCTGACGGAGCTTTCCGAGCGCGCCGGCGTCTCGCGCGCCATGATCCATAAGGTCGAGCGCGGCGAGAGCAGCCCGACGGCGGCCCTGCTCGGGCGGCTCTGCGGCGCCTTCGGCTTTTCGATCTCGACGCTGATCGCCCGCGCCGAGGCCGGATCGGAGCGGCTGTCGCGCCGTGCCGACCAGCCGGTCTGGGTCGATCCAGAGACCGGCTATCGCCGCCGCCACATCTCGCCGGCCACGGCGCCTGCCGAGCTGATCGAGGTGGAGCTGCCGCCCGGCGCTCGCGTCGCCTATCCCGCCGCGGCTTACGCCTTCCAGCGCCAGATGCTGCACGTGACGGACGGGGCGCTCACCTTCGTCGAGGGCGAGACGACCCACAGGCTGGAGGCCGGCGACAGCCTGACGCTCGGCCCGCCCGCCGACTGCGCCTTCCTCAACGAGGGCCCGGAGCCATGCCGCTATCTCGTCGTGCTCTTGAAGGCGGATCGGGCCGGGTGACGCCCGTCCTCCGCCCGGCGCCGCCGCTGGCGAGCGTCACGCGCTGACGCAGCTGACGACCGCGCCGTAGTGCACCCCCGCAGCGGCGACGACGAAGCCGTGCCAGATCGCGTTCTGGAAGCGGAGGCTCTGCCAGACATAGAAAATCACGCCCACCGAATAGAGGATGCCGCCCACCAGGATCAGCGTCAGCGTCGTCTCGGACAGGGCGGCGCGCAGCGGCTCGATCGCCAGCACGCCGCTCCAGCCCATGGCGAGGTAGAGCAGGATCGCCAGCCGGTCGTGGCGTCCCGGCCAGAAGAACTTCAGCGCCACGCCGGCGGCCGCGATCAGCCACACGCCGATGAACATGCCGACCAGCACCGGCTCGCGCCACCCGGCTTCGAGGAAGGGCGTGTAGGTGGCGGCGATCAGCACGAAGATCGCCGAATGGTCGAGCCTCCGCAGGAACCACTTCACGTTCGAAACGGGCCAGAGATTGTAGGCGAACGAGATGCCGAGGGAGACGAGAAGGCCGGCGCCGTAGATCCAGCTCGCGGCGAGCTGGCCGAAGGTGCCGGCGATGGTGGCGTAGAAGATCAGCGCGGTCACCCCGATCAGGGCAAGCACGACGCCGATCCCGTGGACGATGCCGTCCGCGATCAGTTCATGGCGGTCATAGTGCCAACGGATACCTTCGAGTTCCATGCGACCCCGTTCCACGCGGTACCATGCGGACGTCAGACTTCGAAGGCGCGTCCGGCAGGCCACGGCCATCGGCGCCATGCTGCCCCACTCCCCTCCCGGAAGGGAGCGCCCCTGTCGAGACATTGCGGGACACCCCATGGTGCCAATTGCGGAGGCCACCTTCAAGGCCGGCATGCGCCCGCAACGCCCGGCGGGCTTCACATTTGGTAACCTCGGTAACGGCCGGGGAGTGGTGGAACGACCGGGGGCCGGCTTGCGGGCCTTGCGGCGCTCTCGGAACTCGAAGACCGGCGCGACAGGCAGCGGTGCCCCGGCCGGGGCCTGTCATCGCCGCGTCATCGGGAGCTCAGCCGTGGATGCACTCCTCGCACAGCGCCGCATGGGGAACGGCGGCGAGCCGCGCCGGCGAAATCGGATTGCCGCACTTGGCGCAGATGCCGAAGGTGCCGGCCTCGATGCGATCGAGAGCGGCATCGATGGCCGCCAGTTCGCCGAGACCGGTGTTGCCGATCTCCTCCAGCACCTCGTCGTTCTCGCGCTCGGTCGCCCGCTCCTCGGCGTCGGGGTTCGGCGTCGCCTCGAGGTCGCCTTCGATCCTGTGCAGGAGGCGGTGGAGTTCGTGCTTGCGCCCGAGAAGCCTGTCCTTGAATTGTGCGGTATCCAGCATGAGCTGTCCTTTCCAGAAATATCCCGCCGGCCTTGCGCGGCAGGACCGCCTGCCCCGGCGCCGCGGAATCCGAATGCACGCCACGGGAGGGATCCGGCAACGCCTCCCCGGCCCGCCCTCGCCGAAGGCGGGCGATCGAAGCCTCAGCGATCGACGAGAACAGAGATGGGCGCGTGCCGCACGACCCGGTCCGCGGTGGAGCCCAGCAGATAGTTTGCCAGTCCGGGGCGGTGCGAGGCAACAACGATCAGATCGGCGCCATGTTCCTGCGCGGCGGCGAGAATCTCGCGGGCGCTGCCGCCGTAGCGGATGTCGATCATGGCCTTCAGGCCGAGCTTGTCGCGCATGCGGGCCAGGCGCTCCTCGGCCTGCTTGATCTCCATCTCCACCATGCCGGCGGGAAACTCGATCGAGATGTAGCTGGTGGCGACCTCGATGACGTTGACGAGGACGATCTCGCCGCCTTCCGCCAGAAGGCTGACGGCGCGCCTGAGGATCGCTTCGCCGCGCTCCAGCTGGTCCATGGCCACGGGAACGATGATCTTGCTGTACATGCCCGGCTCCCTTTTTCTCCAGTGATGGAGCAAACGTCGCATGCTGAGACTGCGCGCGGCATTGACGAGGATCAAGTCCAATCTGCGATGCCGCGCCACGAGGGCCCCGCCGGCCCTTCCCGGGCGGGCCCCGGTCGCCAGACGGCAGGCGCACGATCGTCAACCAGATATTGACAATATTTCACCAAATCATCAGCTATTCCGAACGGTCAGGTCCGGCCATAGTCCGGGGCACCGGTTTTGCCAAACCGGCCCTGCCCGGCCGCACGGCCGACCGGCAGGCACCGACGACGGAATCCGCAGCGGAGACAGTCCATGACCGAAACTTCGGCGCTCGCCTCGCCCACCCATGCCGTCAACATGCCGGCGCATGTCGACCACGCCCATCTCGTCGTCAGCGACCTGCCGATGATGGCGGACTGGTACCGGAAGATCATGGGCCTTTCCGTGCTGGAACAGTCGCCCTCCGGCCAGACGCTCGGCGCCGGCGGCCGGCCGCTCCTGACGCTGTCGACCGACGCAAGGGCCGCCCGCGCCTCGAAGCGGGCGCCGGGCCTGTTCCACAACGCCTTCCTGGTCCCCAGCCGCCGGGAGCTTTCGCGCTGGCTGGCGCATGCCGCCCATGGCGGCGTGCAGCTGACGGGCGCCTCCGACCACCTGGTCAGCGAGGCGCTCTATCTGGACGATCCGGAAGGCAACGGCATCGAGGTCTATCGCGACCGCAGCCGCGACGAGTGGAACTACAAGCCGGACGGCATGGTGGAGATGTCGACGCTGCCGCTCGACGTGCAGCGGCTCTACGACGAGGCGCCCAGGGACGAGGCCTGGACCGGCCTGCCGGAGGATTCGGCCATGGGCCACATCCACCTGCAGGTGTCCGACATTCCGCAGGCCGACGCCTTCTTCCGCGACGTGCTCGGCCTCGACCTGATGGCGCGCTATCCGGGGGCGAGCTTCTTCGCCTCGGGCAAGTACCACCACCATGTGGCGGCCAATATCTGGAATTCGCGCGGGGCGGCCAGGCGCGAGCCGGCGATGACCGGGCTTGCCGACTACACGCTCCGCTTCGCCGATGCCGGCCGGCTGCAGCAGGCGGTCGACAGGCTGGAGAAGATGGAGATCGCCACCACGCGGCAGGGCGGCACCGTCTCGCTGATCGATCCCTGGGGCATCGGCCTGAAGCTGTCGGCGTAGGGGATTGCGGCCGGGCCCGGCCTTTCGGGCCCGTTGCGCAGCACCTCAGTCGTAGAGGTAATGCTCGTCCCAGGCGTCGCGCGGCACCATTTCGCCGATCCTGAACTTGAAGGCGGTGACGTCGAAGTGATCCGGCGTGGTCTCGCACTTGAAGGCGAGCCGGTACCATTCACCCTTGCTGCGGAAGACCGCGCCTTTCGTCTTGAGCATGTTGCCGGACGTCGTCGGATCGCCGAACGAATAGGCGATCACCTTGTCGGGCTGGTAGCCCTCCTTGGCCTTGCGGATGCGGCTCATCGCCTCCATGTCGCAGCGCTGTTCGAGGCGGGTCTGGGGATCGAGCTCCGACAGCTGGCGGCGGATGCTGGCATCCATCGCCGATGCGCCGGGCGCGATGGCGAGAACGCAGACGAACAGCGGGATGGCGGTCTTCATTCGTATGTTCACTCCGATGCCGGGACAGCCGCTCCTGCGACAGAAATGGGGCGATTAAGAGTCCGAAACCGGATCCGGATCGCAATATCCACCGGTCGGAAATGCCAGCTGCACGGCCGCGGGCCGCGCCCGGCATCCGGATCGGCTGCGGCCCGAAACACGCCGGACGTCGCCCTCGATCCACGTCTCTGCGCCAACGCCCTTTCATTTGCGCCGGCAATCGCTTTAACTGTGGCCAGGACCTGGCCGCCACGGCTGCGCCCGACGCCCGAATTGCCTGCTCGCTGCCCGTCTTCGAACGCATTCTGCATGGGAGGCAACCATGGACCTTGGACGACGCGTTCTCTTGTCGATGCTGGGCACGGTTTCCGCCCTTGGCCTGGCCGGTCTTCCCGCCCTCGTGCGGGCGGCGGCCGGCACGCCGGACGAGGAGACCATCACCGACGCCTACCTGTACCTGCTGGCTCGCGTCCTCGTCATCCGGCAGGAGCGGATCGACAGCGGCGCTGCGGGCTTTGCCTACAACCAGATCAGGTACAACCCGCTCGGCTCCGCCGACTTCGTCAATCCCAACTTCGACGTCGCCTACCTCGAAGCCTGGGTTGCCGTGGACGAGCGAACGCCGGTGCTCCTCGAGGTTCCCGAGATCACCGGGCGCTACTACACCGCCCAGATCCTCGATGAATGGGGCGAGGTGATCGCCAACATCAACGAGCGCACCTTTCCCTCCAAACCCTTCGGCCGGTTCGCCCTGGTCGCGCCCGGCTGGCAGGGCAGCCTGCCCGCGGACACCGCCCGGATCGAGCTGCACGCGCGCAAGGCCAAGCTGCTCGGGCGCGTCGAGCTCAAGGGCGATCCGGAAGGCGCCCTGAGACTTCAAAAGGCCTTCAAGGCTACCGCGCTCGGCACTCCGGTCATCGCCGCGCCGCCCTTCGTGCCCTCGTTCGACAATGCGCGCCTGATCGGCGCGGCGATCTTCGACGATGTCGATGCGAAGCTCGCCAGCGCGTCGGACGTCTCGCCCGTCGCGGCCCGGATGCAGCAGCAGGCACGCGCCGTGGCGGCGCATGTCGCCTCCTCGGCGGAAGCGCGCGCGGCGGTCGACGGGCTCCTGCACGAAACGGTCATTCCGCAGTTCATCGACTACGCCTTCACCAGGAGCGCCCCCTACCGCAACCATTGGGTCGGCGGCGGCCCGACCGGCAACTACGGCAGCGACTACCGGTTCAGAAGCGTCGCCAACTATGTCGGCATCTGGGCCAATACCAGCGATGAGGTGATCTACTTCGCTGCCACGCGTGACGCCAACGAGAAGCCGCTGAACGGCTCCGACAGCTACGTCATCCATTTCCCGGCCGACAGGCTGCCGCAGTCGGTCGTCGATTCCTACTGGTCGGTCATCCTGGTCGGCGTGCCCGACTACCGCGTCGTGCCGAACGATCTGAAGCGCTACAACTTCAACAGCTATTCGGCACTGCAGAAGGAACCGGACGGCTCGCTGAAGATCGCCATCGGCCCCAGGCCCGTCGCAGGCGTCGCGGAATCGAACTGGCTTCCCTCTCCGCAGGGCAAGCCGTTCTCGCTGACCTTCCGCACCTATGTGCCGAAGGAAGAGGTCCGGGACGGACGATGGGCCCCGCCGGCGGTGAGGCCCGTCAAATCCGGGTGAAATGAACCGGGCCGGGTTCGGTCGTTCCTGTCAGCTCTTTCCGAAGGACCCCGTACGGGCGGCCTGGCCGCAACGGCCGGCGAAGCCGGGAACCGCAGGCGGTTCCGTGCGTTCCCCCTGCAACAAGGGGACCCGCGCCATGCACAAGATTTCGTTGGCATCCATCCAGGAGATTGCACAGAAGCGAGAAGGACGGGCGCTGGCGCGGCAGGGCGAGGCGGCGGTCCGCCTCGTCGGCGGGGCTGCGGCAGACGAGCCGCCGCCCTCGATCAGCGGACTGGAGCTCTCCTGGCGCTGGGCGATGATCGGCATCTTCGTCATCATGGCGCTCGGCGCCATCTATCTGATGGCGCACATCCTCATCCCGCTGACGCTGGCGATCGTCGTCGGCCTGATCCTCGGGGTGGCGGCCGAAAAGCTGAACGACCTCGGCATCCCGCCGTTGCCGACAGCACTCCTGCTGGCGACCGCCTTCGCCACCGGCTCCGTCTTCGCCGTCGCCGCCCTTTCCGGCCCGTTGATGCGGCTCGCCGCCGAGGCGCCGGAGATCGTCAACGCCACGATCGAGCGGTTCACGCCGCTCTTGAACCGGCTGGAATGGCTGCACCTCGATCCGCGCAGCTTCACCGCCGGCTCGGTGACGCTCGACGGCTTCCTGGAAAAAGCCGGCAGCGTGCTCGGCATGGTCACGGCCGGCATCACCCCTGCCCTGATCCAGGTGCTGATCTTCTTCGCAGCCCTGGTCCTGTTCCTCTCCGGCCGGGTGAAGCTGCGCCGGATGCTGATCCTCGCCTTCCCGCACCGCCGCCAGCGGCTGACGGCGATCCGGGTGATGAACGCGATCGACTGCTCGCTCGGCTACTATTTCGCCACCGCCTCGCTGGTCTACGGCGTGCTCGGGCTGATCACGACGGTGATCGCCTTCGCCGGCGATCTCGGCCTGCCCTGGATGTGGGGGCTGTTTGCGTTCGTCTCCTCCTTCGTGCCCTTCCTCGGGGTGACAGCGATGACGCTGGCGCTCGTGGCCGGCGGCTTCCTGGCGCACGACACGGTGCTGCTCGGGCTGGCGCCGGCGCTGTCCTTCGTCTGCATCCACCTGGTGATCGAGAATTTCGTGCTGCCGGCGATCATGGGGCGCCGCTTCGAGGTGAACGCCTTCGTCATCTTCACCGCGATCGTGTTCTGGAGCTGGATGTGGGGGGCGGCCGGGGCGATGCTGGCGCTGCCGCTCTCGATCATCGGCATGACGATCGCCGACGAGTTGCGCCCGGGCCGCAAGGCGCGGCCGACGCTGCCCGGCTGATCTCCGGACGCGACGGCCTCCTCTCCCCTGCACCTGCCCCTGCCCCCCTGCGCAGGCGGGCGCGGATCGGGTACAATGCGCTTTCCGCCCTTCGGCGGCGCGGCGCCCGGCCCGGGAGCCGGCCGGTTTCGGTGAGGTCGCGGCATGGAAAGGCGACGACAGGCGGGATACGGCATACCGGCGATCTGCCTGCACTGGCTGATCGCGGGCCTCGTGCTGGCGCTGATCGGCATCGGCTTTGCCATGCGCCGGACGGAGATCGATCCGGTGCTGCAGTTCTCGCTCTACCAGTGGCACAAGTCGGTCGGCCTCTGCGTGCTGGTGCTTGCGGCCCTGCGCGAGACCCTGTGGCTCTTCGCCCCCCATCCGCAGCCGGTCGCCGGCCTCGGGCCGATCGAGCGGCAGGCGTCCTGGACGACGCATGTGCTGCTGGCGCTGCTCTGCCTGCTGGTGCCGCTGTCGGGCTGGGCGGTCGTCTCGACCTCCACGCTCGGCATGCCGACGCTCTTTTTCGACGTGCTGATCGTCCCGGCGCTGCCGCTGCCGCGCAGTGCGGCGGGCGAGGCGTTCTGGTCGCTGGTGCATGCGGCCACCGCCTACCTGCTCGCAGCGCTTGCAGCCCTGCACGCCGCCGCAGCGCTCTATCACCACTACATCCGCCGCGACGCGGTGCTCCTGCGCATGCTCGGCCGCATGCCGGCGACCGATCCGCGAACCGGCGGCCACGGTGGCGGAACAGGTGACGGAACAGGCGGGAGAATGCGGCGATGAGAGAGCGGGCGGAAGACGGAATCGCGGACAGGACGGCAGGCCGGGCCATCATCCGGGCCACTGTCGGGGCCGTAATCGGGGCGGCACTCAGGGCGGCGTTCAGGGCAGTCGAGACCGTGGTCTGGGCCGCAGCCGGGGCTCCAGCCGGGGCGACGGCATGGGCTCCGGGTGGCGTGTCCGGCGTCGGGGCGCCGAAGGCTGCGGCATCGGCCGGGGCGCCTGCCCTCGTCGCGCTCGCCGCCCTGTTTTGCGCCACGCCTGTGCATTCGCGCACGCCGGCGCTCTCCGAGGCGGCCGGCACCTACGACATCGCCGGCTCCTCGCAGATCCGCTTCACCGTCGACCAGATCGGCGGCGGCGGCATCAAGGGCCGTTTCACGAAATTCTCGGGCGTCCTCAGGATCGACGGCCGCCGGATCGGCGCCTCGACGGTGTCGCTGACGATCTATCCGCAGAGCGTCGCGGCGGCCGAGGACCGCATCGCAAACTTCCTCCGCTCCAGCGCCGTCTTCGACGCGGCCGCCTATCCGACCGTGACCTTCCGCTCGATCGCGGTGCGCCAGACCGGCGAGGATGCGGCGATCGTGGACGGCATGCTGACGGCGCGCGGCATCACCCACAGGGAGCAGTTCGCCGTGCGGCTGCAACAGCTGGCCGGCCGGTCGATCGCCTTCGCCGTCACCGGCGACGTCTACCGCTCGCGCTACCGGATGGACGTCGGCGTGCCGATCTACCTCAACGTCGTCAAGTTCGACATGGACATCCGCGCCGTCAGGCGGTGAGACGGCGGCTTCGGCGGAACGTCCTGGATGCGCGGCATCCGGCAGTCCCGGCCGCCCCCGGGCCGGGCGTCCGAAACACCGGGACGACCCCGCCATCGCGCCAAAGCGTCTTGATGCGCGCCCGGCCTCTCTCTATCTCTGTCGTTCCCGCCGCTCTGGATCTGCCCGATCCACCGGCCCCATCCGGAGTATCGCCTTGTCCGCCTTCAAGTCCCTGCCCGCAGCCCCGATCGCCACGAAGAAGCCGGTCACGGACACGCGCCACGGCATCACCCGCACCGACGACTACGCCTGGTTCCGCGCCGACAACTGGCAGGCGATGTTCAAGGACACCTCGATCCTCGACCCGGAGATCCGCGCCCACCTGGAGGCGGAGAACGCCTATATGGAAGCGGCGATGGCGGACACGAAGGATCTGCAGAAGAAGCTCTTTGCGGAGATGCGCGGGCGGATCAAGGAGGACGACAGCTCGGTGCCGGTGAAGGACGGGCCGTTCGCCTACGGCACGTCCTACGTCACCGGCGGCGAGCAGCCGCGCTACTTCCGCACCCCGCGCGAGGGCGGCGAACAGAGGCTCCTGCTCGACGGCGACAGGGAGGCCGGGGGCAAGGGCTACTTCCGCCTTTCCGGCATCGACCATTCCAGCGACCACACGCTCGGCATCTGGGGCTATGACGACAAGGGCTCGGAATATTTCACGCTGAAGGTGCGCGACCTCGAGACGCTGGAGGATCGCCACGACCTGATCGAGAACACCGGCGGCGGCGGCGTCTGGGCGCCGGACGGCAAGAGCTTCTTCTATACGCTGCAGGACGAGAACCACCGGCCCTCGAAGATCTTCCACCACATCCTCGGCGAGCCGCAGTCGCAGGACCGGCTCGTCTACGAGGAGAAGGACCCGGGCTTCTTTATGTCGGTCGGCGGCTCGCTGCTGGACGATTTCATCTACATCGACATCCACGACCACGAGACCAGCGAATACCGGCTGCTCTCGACGAAGGACCTGCTCGCCGAGCCCGCGATCGTCGCGCCGCGGCAGACGGGGCTGGAATATTCGATGACGGAGGGCGGCGACGTCTTCTACATCCTGACCAATGCCGACGGCGCCAAGGATTTCAAGATCATGGAGGCGCCGGTGAACGCGCCGGGCCGGGAGAACTGGCGCGAGGTGGTGCCGCACCGGCCGGGCACGCTGATCCTCAACCATCTCGCCTTTACCCGCCACCTCGTCTGGCTGGAGCGCCACGAGGGGCTGCCGCGCATCATCGTGCGCGACCGCAAGAGCGGCGAACAGCACGCGATCGCCTTTGCGGAAGAGGCCTATTCGCTCGGGCTGTCGGGGGCGGCCGAATACGACACCGACGTCATCCGCTTCACCTATTCCTCGATGACGACGCCCTCGCAGCTCTACGACTACGACATGGCGAGCCGCGAGCGCACGCTCCTGAAGACGCAGGAGGTGCCATCCGGCCACGTGATCGACGACTACGTCACCCGCCGCGTCTTCGCCCCCGCCCATGACGGCGAGCGCGTGCCGGTCACCCTGCTCTACCGCAAGGACACGCCGCTCGACGGCACCGCCCCCTGCCTGCTCTACGGCTACGGCGCCTACGGCATTTCCATTCCCGCCGGCTTCAACACCAACTGCCTGTCGCTCGTCGACCGCGGCTTCGTCTATGCCATCGCCCATATCCGCGGCGGCAAGGAGAAGGGCTATGCCTGGTACGAGAACGGCAAGATGGAGAAGAAGCCCAATACCTTCAAGGACTTCATCGCCGCGGCCGACTTCCTGAACGAGGAGAGGTTCACCTCCTACGCAAAAATCGTCGCCGAGGGCGGCTCGGCCGGCGGCATGCTGATGGGGGCGGTCGCCAACATGGCGCCGGAGAAGTTCGGCGGCATCATCGCCGCCGTCCCCTTCGTCGACGTGCTGAACACCATGCTCGACGACACGCTGCCGCTGACGCCGCCGGAATGGGCCGAATGGGGCAACCCGATCGAGAGCGCGGCGTTCTACAAGCTGATGGCCTCCTACTCGCCCTACGACAACGTCGCAGCACAGGCCTACCCGCCGATCCTGGCGCTCTCGGGCCTGACCGATCCGCGCGTGACCTACTGGGAGCCGACCAAGTGGGTGGCGAAGCTGCGCGAGAAGGCGACCGGCGACGCCCCGATCCTGCTGCGCACCAACATGGGCGCCGGCCACGGCGGCGCCTCCGGCCGCTTCCAACGCCTGGAAGAAATCGCCTTCGAATACGCCTTCGCGATCAAGGTGGCGGGGAAGATGTGAGGTACGGCCCGCCCCTGAAAGCAGCCGGCCGGTCAAATTTGCGAGGTCTCGGTCTTGCCTTCTGCTGGAGCGCAGGGGCCGGGCGACCGAGCGTGGCAATCTCTGGCGGACAGTGGTGGCGCGAATTCTCGATCGGTCCAGTGCACGTATCGGGGCCTAGTGGGAACGTCTCGAAGACCTAGCGGACAGGTAAGCACTATCATGATGATGATAAATAATCATTTATACTACCTATATTCTATTTCCTGAATCCGTCTTAAGTCCCAAATGTCAGGATCCTGAGCTTCAAGCATGTCCTCGAACCAATTCCAACCATGTTTATCTATAAGATAAACTTCGTTATTGGTAATAGGAACCAATAAAACAAATATTACAGGAGGAGTTGCATTTCTAAATTCAGAGAAACCATCATCAAACGGGGTTGGATTTGTTGAATAAAGCGCAGTTACCGTTGCCCCCTCAATTAGCGAATAGCCCATATTGACGACCTCCCCACGCAAGAGAGCATGGCCGCGTTTCATGATTTTCTCTGCACAATAAAGAAGAAATCTAGCTATGCCTTGTTCCGGAAATGAACTACAGACGGAAATAACAAGTTCCTGCCGGATTGTGCGATTTCCCTTCATTTCCAATATCACATCGCTCAATCCAAGGGTAGCATAAGTCGTAATACTTTGCTGAGGCTTGCTGTTGAAGCAAACAACCTGAATGGATTGTAGCTTGTCCTCTCCAGACCAACCATGCACAATTTCCCCGAGGTATTGCTCAAGGTGTTCCGGGAGAGAGCTTTTTTCAGAATCTTCCATTGTCAGACCTATTGCAAACTACGCAGCGAAGCCGCGTGCCACTGTTATATTCATCAAGAACGCCTTTTCGATCTTTGCCCGTGAGGTCACGATTGCGCCAGGCCGGGATATGGTCATTGTCCCAATCTTTATTTTTTGAACCTGGGGGAGAGTTGACCTCATCTCCACATGTAGGGCACTTCTTGCCGCCGTCCTCCCCATCCTCAGCGTTATCCCAGTTAGACTTCTCAGTCCCTTTTCGGACGCGGCTCGGTCGTTTTGCTACATCCTTTCCGTCTTCCGTTGCGTCTGTTGCGGTTTCAGATGTTTTTTCTTCCACAGATTCTGCGTTTGATGCAGAGAACTGTCCATCCCCATTCTGGGTCATGTTGGCAGAGTTGCATCCGCCGGGGCACATATCGTTCGGTGTGCCTGCGGGAGAGGCCCCGAATATCACAGCACCTGCGCCGGCGACAGCAACTCCCAGTCCCGCGCCAGCGGCGCCGCCGCCCAACCCAAGCGCTGCACCTAACCTAGATAGTGCACTACCAATAGCGTCAGCTACCCCCCCAGATCCACCAGTGGCTGTCTCCGCTATATGCCCGTTGAGGTCACTCCGTGGCGGAAATGTCTCATCGGTGAAAGTGCTCTCTCAAATCACATGTTCAAAGGCTGTCGTCATTGCGTCTGGCCGTTATTTAATCATTTATGCCTACCTGCATTTAGCCGGGTCCACGCTGAACTCCACGTAAGCTTTGCTCCAGAACCCCGTGTTGCCTGCACCGTGACTTTGTCGAATCCCATGGCGCCAAATTCTTTAGCGATTTCCGTTCTTACAGAAGCTACAGCAGAAACGTTCTTTGATACGTCATTTGTTGTTTTTCCTATCGAGAACTCGCTTATCGTTACTTCATTCTTCCCGATGGACAGGACGCCAGATACCTCGTGCGTATCACCATTAGAGGAAATGGTTCTCGACCATTCTTTCCCTGTAGTATTGACACCCATTTGGCCTTTTTCATAGCCTTGTCGGGTTTCGACGGTCTGCTCTGATTCTCCTGCTTCTTGCCAAAAAGTCCTGTGCAACAGCGCCGGCGGTCCTCGAGCGCGAAAGGTAATTTAATCACTGATAACTGAGAAATCAAAGTCTACTTCAATATCATTTATGTGTAACATTCCTAGATATTCAAGCCCCTTGGCAATGACCCTCTGCACCTCAGCTCTTGATAACAATTCGCTGTTTTGCCTTGCCCATAGCCCCTTATACGAGCCGCTTGCCGAATCATAAATGGGGACGGTTCGAGAGGGCGGTGCGGCCGGAGCGCGACAGGCTGCTCGGAAGAGGACGCGATATGAACGATAAAACGACAGAGACGATCGCGAGCTATAACAATTTGTCGAAAACCTCGCTGGAGGATACTTTCTATATTTTGTTGTAGAAATTAATATCATTCATGAGCTTCCTTAAAAACTCACCAAGGCTATCTGCGTATACTTCGTCAAGATGCGGATAATAAACCTTGCTACCGTTGCCTACTCTGAACACAAGTACGGAATCATTCCCCATTGAAAAGAACGGTATCTCATTTTCCGATATGAAATCCTCATAGACTTTCCATTGTTCTGAAATCTTATTCATGATGTCCGATATTTCAGATATATTAAGGAATGAATTTTCATAATTTGTGCCGAATCCTCCATTTATATCTTCTCTAAGTCGGCCTTCTCCGATAAATTTCAAAAAATTCATATATGCGATTGGGATTATCTCTCCAAATTCTTTTTCAAATTCTCGAATATCGGTTTCGCTGATTGGAGTGAACAAGTTCGGAGTCGTGTGATCGCGCGCTTCTGACCCTTGCCTGAACTGCTGATACCATTGCAGAACGTCATCATCTATACGGTCTTCCATCTGGTCCCCCCCTGCTCCCCACCGAATATCCCGCCAAAGAAATCGCGGAGCGCATTCAATGCGCCGCCTGTTTTGTGGATTCCGCCCTGATGGCGCTGGAGCGCCGGGGCGAGCCGACCGCGTGCGGCGCGGCGCGACCACGATCCCGGACCAGATTGGAAAAGTGACGCAGATTTTAAATAGTTTCTCTGTCATCACCGCTTTCAATTGAAAATGAAGAACTATGAAATTCCAGCAACTCGTTTTCTTCCTCAAATACCTTGTAACTAATCTTTTCCAATCCCCACGGATTAATGTTTTCAATTCGAATATTGATAAATGTAAACTCACCAATATCACCTAAAACAAGCTCGCGAACTCCATAAAACTCTACTTTTACTTTAGAACTTGATCCATTATCTTTGATTTGTCCTGCGATCGCGAGAGTCAAGTCTGTACCTCGCCGATTCGGGAAACTACGAGCAACAGAGATCGATTCGATCAGCGAGAGATAAATGTACTGAAAGTTTGGTGGCATCACTTACCATCCATTGTCACGAAATGGTCCTGGGATATGTGGAGACGGTCTGTAAGTCCCAGGAATATGGCCTCTTCGATAGGGCCATCCTGTCGACATCGAACGCGCAGGTATGGTGATGTGTTTCGGCGCGGCCTTGGGAGCTGTTCCCCGCGTTCATGTCGATGCGACCATATTCATCATAATGCGCGGTCCAAGATAAGACGCTCCTCTTTCTCTGTGTGAGCCACGATTTTGCTAGAGCGTTCTTCATCCATATGATCCAGGCCGTGAACCGAAAAATGCCGAATGACAAAGCGGGGCACGGCCTATTGCTGGTTGAGGCCGATTTCTATCTATCGTAACTTGCCGGCATGAAGAAGTTGCCCCTCGCAGTATCGGCGCTTGTTACCGCGATCTCTGCTTTCTATCTGTTGACCAGCGTGCCATTCCCGTTTGTCCAGGCCTGGTGGCACGCAGCAGACTACGATTCCGGTGATCACTTCTCTAAACGGCATCGCATGGCAGACTGGCTCGTCATGACCGACGCCTTGATAGGCCTGCGCCGTGATGAAGTGCTGGCGAAGCTGGGGCCGCCGCCGCTCACCGACAGGTTCACCGACTACGATCTCGTGTATCACCTCGGCGTGAGCGCGGCCTCGTTTCCATTGACGCCGAGTGGCTGGCGATCCGCCTTTCACCGTCTGGAGTCGTCGCCGAGGCTGAGGTGATTCACGATTGATCATCAATCCGCAACGAGCTGAACTAGATTGAGACTGTCACGGGCACCTTCTTCGAATGGCACGTGATCATACCGCTTCTCCCCAACAAACCGCGCGGCGCACCACGTGCAAATGACCGACGTGCCCTCGCCGGCATCTCCTGGGGGCTGCGATCCGGTGCCCCATGGCGCGATCTGCCAGAGCGATATGGCCATCGCACCACCTGCTACAACCGGCTCGTCGGATGGCGGAGAACAGACGCGTGGGATCATCTGATGGGTGCGATCACAAATCCCCATGATGGCAAAGTCCCAAATGACCTGCATCCGAGGTCAAAGGCGGCGGGCGTCAACGTCCTGGTTCGGCGACCGGGCGCCACCCCGGAACAGCATGCGCACGAAGGCGCGCAGGACCAGGAGCTGGTCGGGCAGGCTCTTGGGGTCGCGCAGGGCCTTGGACATGACGATGCCGCCTTCGAGGACGGTGGAGACCATGTCGGCGAGCTGGTCGACGTCGATGCGTTCGCGCGGCTCGTAGACGGCGAGGATCTCCTCGAACATCGCCCGGAACCGGCGACGCCAGGCCAGCGCCGCCTGGCGGTTGATCTCCTGGATGCCGCGGTCGAAGGCGCGCTCGTGCACGCACATGACGGCGACGAGGCAGCCGGGATGGCCGTTCGGCAGGTCGGAGAGCTGCTCCGACAGGAGCTTCAGCCCCAGCAGGAAGGCCTGCAGCGGGTCGTCGGCCAGTTCGCGGGCGCGGCCGAAGATCTCGTCGTAGATGCGGTTGTCGTTTTCCAGGTAGCGCTCGAGCAGCGCCTTGGCCAGCTCGTTCTTGTCGTGGAAATGGTAGAAGAACCCGCTCTTGGTGATGCCGGTCTCGGTGATCAGCTCCTCGATCGAGGTCGCGGCGAAGCCCTTGGCGAGCACGGCGGCCTCTGCCACCTGCAGTATCCGTGCGCGCGTTTCATCCCCTTTGCGCATCGTCGCCTCCCGTACCAATGGTACAGTTTTCGCCCCTCACGCCCCGCCAACACTGTTAACATTGACGTGAAAGCAGGCGCCAAGCAATTGATTTATCGCATATATGACGCCTTCCTTGTGAATCTTGACCACAAGACGCCTAGTTTTACAGGCGGAAAACAGGCAAAAATCCACGCGCGTTTCGGAAAATGTGGGAATACCCTCGTGACGAAACCGCATTGAGGGAAAACCAAAAAAACACTGAACATGACATGGCTCTCATTTGGCGCGTTCGCAAGACCGCGCCCGCTCCAGACTTTTCCGGGACGGAAGTTCAACGAGTGGAGACAGTTATGGCGAAGTACAGACATGGCCTGCCGCTGACAAAGGGTGATCGGTTCCTGACCGATGGCGGCATGGAGACGACGATGATCTTCCACGAGGGCGTGGAACTGCCGCTTTTCGCATCCTTCGTGCTGATGGCCAGCCCCGAGGGGCGGCGCAAGCTGAAGGATTACTACGTCCGCTACCTCGAACTGGCGCGCAAGGCGGGCGCGGGCTTCGTGCTCGACACGCCGACCTGGCGGGCAAACCCCGACTGGGCGGAAAAGCTCGGCTACGACGCCGCCGCACTGAGAGCCGTGAACGAGGAGGCGGTCGGGCTTCTGGCGCAGTTGCGGGCGCAATACGAGCGTCCCGGCCAACCGATCGTGCTGAACGGCGCGATGGGGCCGCGCGGCGACGGCTACAAGGCCGGCAACATGAGCGCCGACGAAGCCGAGGCCTATCACCGGCCGCAGGTGGAGGCCTTTGCCTCAACCGACGCCGACATGATCAGCGCCGTCACCCTGACCAATATCGACGAGGCGATCGGCGTGGCACGGGCGGCCAAGAAGGCCGCGATCCCCTGTGTCATCTCGTTCACCGTCGAGACGGACGGCAGGATTGTCACCGGCAAGACCATGCAGGAGGCGATCGAGGCGGTGGATGCAGCCACCGACGGCTATCCGCTGTTCTACATGATCAACTGCGCGCATCCGAGCCATTTCGAGGACGCGCTCGATCACGGCAGCGGCTGGGTCCGGCGGATCGGCGGCATCCGCGCCAATGCCTCGGCGATGAGCCACCAGGAGCTCGACGAGAGCGAGACGCTGGACGCCGGCGACCCCGACGACTTCGGCCGCCGCTACGGCGAGCTCGTCCGCCGGATGCCGCAGCTGCGCATTCTCGGCGGCTGCTGCGGCACCGACCACCGCCACATCGGCGCCATCTGCCAGGCCTGCATGCCGCAGCCGGCCATGAGCGCCTGAAGGAGAAGATCTTGAGGAGATATCGTCATGTCGACGAAGGAGCATCATCGCAGGGGCCATAGGGCCGGCCATTCAAAGGCAGAGAGTACGGGCATGTTCGGGCGGCTGTTTTCCGGCTGGCTCGGACGGCCCAACTACGACTGGGGCTGCGGCCCGATCGACCTTAGCGGCCTGGAGGGGCTGGACGGCCACATCGCCAGGCGCGCCGACTTCCGCAACCCGTCCGGATCCCGCCGCAACCGCACCTACGGGCGCTAGCCCGAATGCGCCAGCGGCCCGCCGAAAGGCGGGCCGCTTTCCGCGGGGCTGGTTTCTTCATCCTGCGGCTCGATCCGGAAGCCCGTGAAGGCGACGCGCTCTCTTCCATCGTCACCCCGGACCCGATCCGGGGTCCAGCAGCGCCGCGTCTGCGACGAGAGAAAATCTTTATCGCGCAAGGACTTGCGCGGGCTGGACACCGGCTCGAGGCCGGTGTGACGGAGGTTGTGAGTGCCGCGCTTTCGAACCCTTGCCCAGCCCGCTTCGGCCGGCGGCCCGCGTCCCCCTCTCGACCGTCATGCCGGCCCCCGAGCCGGCATCCAGCAGCGCCGCGTCTGCGGCGCGAACAGTGCTTGATCGCGCAAGGACTTGCGCGGGCTGGACACCGGCTCGAGGCCGGTGTGACGGAGGTTGTGAGTGCCGCGCTCCCCAACCCTTGCCCAGCCCGCTTCGGCTGGCGGGCCGCGTCCCCCTCTCGACCGTCATGCCGGCCCCCGAGCCGGCATCCAGCAGCGCCGCGTCTGCGGCGCGAACGGTGCTTGATCGCGCAAGGACTTGCGCGGCTGGATGCTGGATCAGGTTCGGCAGGGCGGTGCCCTTGGGTGGCCTGTCCCGAAAACTTGTGTCCGAAGACTTGAGTGCCCCGGCGATGCGTTCCCTTCCATCGTCACCCCGGACCCGATCCGGGGTCCAGCAGCGCCGCGTCCGCGGCGCGAACGGTGCTTCATCGCGCAAGGACTTGCGCGGCTGGACACCGACTCGAGGCCGGTGTGACGGAGGTTGTGAGTGCCGCGCTTTCGAACCCTTGCCCAGCCCGCTTCGGCCGGCGGCCCGCGTCCCCCTCTCGACCGTCACCCCGGACCCGATCCGGGGTCCAGCAGCGCCGCGTCTGCGGCGCGAACGGTGCTTGATCGCGCAAGGACTTGCGCGGCTGGACACCGGCTCGGAGGCCGGCATGACGGATCCATTGGGTGGGCCCATCTGCGGCCGCGCCATTCCGCTTGGCGATGCCACGTTCTCGCCCCCCCGATGCCGGCGGGACTTTCGCTCGCCTTGCGCGTTCCTATCGAATAGTCTGGAGCCGAGACGAGACGGAGCGCGAGAGAGCCATGACCGAGACGGCGAGCCGACCAGAGCGGATCGAGACGGGGCCGATCGAGAGAGGGCGGATCGAGGCGGGACGAACCGAGACGGGGCCGATCGCCTTCGACAATTCCTATGCGCGGCTGCCGCAGGGCTTCTTCGCCCGCGTCGAGCCGACGCCGGTGGCGGCGCCGCGGCTCGTGGCGTTCAACCGGGCGCTCGCGGAAGAGATGGGGCTCGACGCCGATGCGCTCGCGGCGGACGGGGCGGCGATCTTCTCCGGCAACCGCCTCCTTTCCGGCTCCGAGCCGATCGCCATGGCCTATGCCGGCCACCAGTTCGGCCAGTTCGTGCCGCAGCTCGGCGACGGGCGGGCGATCCTCCTGGGCGAGGTGGTGCGCCCCGACGGCGGCCGGCGCGACATCCAGCTGAAGGGCTCCGGCCAGACGCCGTTCTCGCGGCGCGGCGACGGGCGGGCCGCCCTCGGCCCGGTCTTGCGCGAATATCTCGTCAGCGAGGCGATGGCCGCGCTCGGCATTCCGACGACGCGGGCGCTCGCCGCCGTCACCACCGGCCAGCCGGTCTATCGCGAGCGGGTGCTGCCGGGCGCCATCGTCACGAGGGTGGCGGCGAGCCACATCCGCGTCGGCACCTTCCAGTTCTTCGCCGCCCGCGGCGACAACGACCGCATCCGCATCCTCGCCGACCACGTGATCGACCGGCACTATCCGGAGCTTGCGGACGCCGGCGACGACCGCTACCTGCAGCTTCTCGATGCGGTGGCCGGCCGGCAGGCGGCGCTGATTGCGCGCTGGCTCGGCGTCGGCTTCATCCACGGCGTCATGAACACCGACAACATGGCCGTCTCCGGCGAGACGATCGACTTCGGCCCCTGCGCCTTCATGGACGCCTACGACCCGCGCACCGTCTTCTCCTCGATCGACCAGACCGGGCGCTATGCCTATGGCAACCAGCCGATGATCGGCCAGTGGAACCTCGCCCGCCTCGCCGAGACGCTGTTGCCGCTGCTGCACGAGACGCCCGGCGAGGCCGTCGACAGGGCCAACGACGCGATCGGCCGCTACATGGAGCGGTTCCAGCAGGAATGGGACGGGGTGATCCGCGCCAAGCTCGGGTTGCCAGGCGTCAGCGAGGACCGGGCTGGCGGGGACAGGGGCCCCGCCGACGGGGGCGACGAGGACACCGACCTCATCCGCGCCTTCCTGGCGCTGCTTCTGGAGCAGAAGGCCGACTTCACCCTCGCCTTCCGCCGGCTGTCGGATGCCGCGGAAGACACCGCCGCCGATGCCGCCTTCGCCGCCCTTCTGGCCGATCGCAGCGCGGCAGCACCCTTCCTTGCCCGCTGGCGCGCGCGGACCGCGCAGGACAGCCGCAGCGCGGCGGAACGGGCGGCGGCGATGCGCGCCGTCAACCCCGCCCTGATCCCGCGCAACCACCGCATCGAGGCGGCGATCGCGGCGGCGGTCGAGGAGCAGGACTTCTCGCTGTTCGAAGCGATGAACACGGCACTGGCCCGCCCCTATGACGACCAGCCGGGCTTTGCCGCCTTCGCCGAACCGCCGAAACCCGGCGAAGAGGTGCTGCAGACCTTCTGCGGGACGTGAGGGGACGGGGCCGCCCGGCGGGTCCGGCACCGCTGGGGGCGCACCGGGGCCCGCGCTGGCCCCGCGCTGGCCCCGCACTGGCCCCGCACCGGGGCCCCCCTGCCCCTCGGCGGAATCTGAGATCAGAAACCGGAGTGTCGCGCGGCCGCAATTCTGCGATTGGAATGGGGCTCGCGCCGTGCGAGCGTGCCAATCGACGGGAAGACCCATGACGCAGAAACTCACCCTCGCCTCCACCCCGGACGGCATCGTTCCGGCCCTTTTGGCCCATCTCAACTCGCTCGACGTCGAGACGATGCTCGGCTTCTACGATCCGGACGGCATGATCATCGACGCCGGCGGCAGGCCGCATGTCGGCCGCGCGGCGATCGGGGCGGAACTGGCGCGATACTTCGCGCTCGGCCTGCAGATGTCGATCACCCAGCGGCACATGTTCGTCACCGGCAACATCGCCTCGCTCATTCTCGACTGGTCCTACATCGGCACCGCCCGCGACGGCACCGAGATCAACATGGTGGCGACCGCCACCGACATCGCCCGCCGCGGCGAGGACGGGCTGTGGCGCTACCTGATCGACAACCCGTTCGGCTCGATGCGCCGGGATGCGGCCTGATGACGGACGCCGCCTCGGGACAGGGGGCGGACCAGCGTCCTGACGGCCAGGGGCGCTGGCGCGGCGTCGTCACCACCGGCATCTATTGCCGCAGCACCTGCATCTCGCGGCCGCCGCGCCCGGAAAACCTGCGCCACTTCGACAGCGCCGCGGACGCCGAAGCGGCCGGGTTTCGGCCCTGCCGGCGCTGCCGGCCGAACGAGGCGACGTTTGCGGCGCGCAATGCCAGGATCGTCGCGGAGGCGTGCCGGCTGATCGAGGCGCTGGACAGTCCGCCGCCGGTCGGCGCGCTGGCGCATGCGCTGGGAGTGAGCGAAGGCCATCTCCACCGCATCTTCCGCGCGCAGACCGGCATGACCCCGCGCGCCTATGCGCAGGAGAAGCGGGCGGCCGCCGTTCGCAGCCATCTTGCCCGCGGCCGCCCGGTGACCGAGACGATCTACGATACCGGCTTCAATTCGAGCGGCCGCTTCTACGCGATCACCCATCGATCGCTCGGAATGACGCCGTCCCGCTACAAGGCCGGCGGCAAGAAGGAGAGCCTGCGCTTCGCGCTCGGCCAGACGTCGCTCGGGGCGATCCTCGTCGCCTCGAGCCAGAAGGGCGTCGCGGCCATTCTTCTCGGCGACGACCCCGACGCCTTGCTGCGCGACCTGCAGGACCGGTTCCCGCGGGCCAGGCTGATCGGCGGCGACCGCGACTACGAGGACGTGATCGCCCGGGTGGTCGGGATGGTCGAGGCGCCGGCGATCGGGCTGGCCCTGCCCCTCGACGTCCGCGGCACCGCCTTCCAGCGCAGGGTCTGGCGCGCGCTGCAGGCGGTGGCGCCGGGCGACACCGTCAGCTACGCCGACATCGCGCGGCAGATCGGCCATCCGCGGGCCGCCAAGGCGGTGGCGAGCGCCTGCGCCAACAATGCCCTCGCCGTCGCCATCCCCTGCCACCGCGTCATGAAGACGGACGGCACGGCCTTCGGCTACACCTGGGGCCTGGAGCGCAAGGGGGCGCTGCTCCGGCGCGAGGCGGACGCGGTTCGCGGCGGCGGCCGCGATCAGCCGCGCGAGGCGAAGGCGGCGGAGCCTGCGGCGGCGGACCGTGGCGGCTCTGCGCCGCCGCGGACCGATTGACCGGCAGCGAGGCTGGGGACGCGAGCGCCCGCCCCGACGACGACCCGCCGGGCTTTTCCGCCTTAGCCGAACAGCCGAAACCCGGCGAAGAGGTGCTGCAGACCTTCTGCGGGACGTGAGGCGAGGGTATTGGTCCCGCGGCGGTCGCACAGTCTGGTCATGACGGCTTTGCGCCAGAAGCGGTCACGCGATACCCTCCGCCCGAACCGCATGTGGTGATCGTTTACTGCCTCAGGCAATTTTTGGTAGCGTGCGGCATGAACACATCCAGTCGCATTCTTCTCTCCGCTAAAACAGACCTCGATGAGCGTTTGGCAGAGCTTGCCCAGGCATTTGCAGGATATCCTGTGCCCACGTCATTGGAGGCATCCCCTCTAAGTGAGGCGAGCGCAATTTTGACATCACTACGTTCGAGTCAACTCCAGACGATGAATGCCGAAGCGCTCGGATATTATGCCTCGGCAGCGTTGACCACGGTTGGCTCGGTTGGCGACTACAAACACTTCATGCCGCGCATTCTATATTTCGCGACCGCTGATGCTTCTCATCCCGGCTTCGACCCTTGTTTGGTGGCATCCAAATTGCGGTTGGCCGATTGGGATAGCTGGCCACTTCCTGAACGGACGGCCGTGGCAAACTTTTTCTACGCTGCTTGGGCATATGAACGGCTTCAGAATACAGACTTCCGCGTTCAAAGCTGGGGGTGGATCGCTGCCATGGCAATGCTCGACCTTCAGTTTGAGGCATGCCTCGAATTATGGACCAGGCTGCCGACAGCGAATGCAATACTGCAACTCGCTGAGGGAGGGGCCGAGATAAAAGGTCTGCAGAGAGGTAATGGATTTTGGGGGAGCGTTTCCTCGCGCCACCGCGATTGCATTCTCCTGTGGATGATGAGCGAGAAGGTTGCGACTGCACTTGTCGAGGGTATCGAAACGATCAGGCCGTCGCAGAGGTGGCAGATAGAGCGGATGCTCGACGATATTGAGGACCTCAAGCGGAACGTGCGGTAAGGCCCCCACGCATGGCAACGTGTTTTGTCCGCTTTGGGCCACAGCAGTCATCGGGGATTGGGCGGTATGGCGCTTGCTGCGTACCTGCGGACAGGCCATGATTGGCACATGCAACAGAACTATTTAGACTTCCTTGCCGATGAGATAACCGTCATGCAACTGGACGCATGGGCGGACCTACTGCCCATTCCGTGCCGTGTGTTGGGGGCTAACCTTTTCGGAGACGTGTTCTTGGCGGATGCCGCTGGGGCAATCCACATGCTGGAAGTCTCTGCCGCTTCAATCGCGGAGATCGCTGCTTCTGAGGACGAGTTCCATCACCGTTGCGTTGACGATGAAGAGGGGTGGATGTTGCGCCCATTGGTGGACCAATGCCGCTCAACGGGAATGGTCCTTGGTCCCACCCAGTGCTACGCCTTCACGACACTTCCCTTGTTTGGGGGCGAGTACAAGGTCGACAACATCTGGATATGCGCCTGGAAGGAATGACTCAGCTTTACGGCCACAATATATTTGCAAACCAAGGACTTGCCCGACGGGGCCAAGGTCGCAATCCAAGTTGTCGATTGAGGTTTGGCGCCGGTGTTAAGGGAATAGCGCGGCTTCCGCATTGGGCCAAAAGCGGTCGTCGGACTTCGGACGGAATGCGCTAAAGCGTAGACGCAAGACCAGAAGTGGATTTTCAGTTGACTGACCGGGCTATGCCGACGGAAGCGATCTCCTTGATCGACAGAGCACTCTTTGGGAGCGAGCTACTTCCATCCCTGAGAAAAATGAAGTTCGACCAGAAACAGGCCCAGGCAGCGCTCGCAGCTTTACATGCGGTCAACGTCGCTAGGTTAAGCGTGGACGAAAGGATGGCGTTGATAGAGTTGATATGGCAGGTGCCACACCTTGTGCACGCCTACAGGGAGAGGTGTCTGGAAAACGGTGCCAGCGAATCAGAGTACAACCGCTTCATGGTTGACCTTACCGACGTCGTTCAAAAACACATGCGGGAACTTACGCGGCCCCTCTCATAATTCCTCCTGAGGCCGCTTTGGGCCAAAAGCCGCCATGGCCGGATCGCGACAGAACCGGATACTCCGCCCTCCCTCCCGCCGTGTCGGATTTTCCCCGCTCCATCCGTCTTCCAGTCAGACACGCGATGGAGGACAGCGAT
>UBZP01000003.1 GCA_900469965.1 Hyphomicrobiales bacterium
ACCGAGATGCCGTCATAGTGCGGGTCGGAACCGGCCGCCTGAAGGTCGTGGACGTAGTTGCCCTTCACCGTGCTCGCGCCGTTCTGCAGCACGATGCCGTTCTCCGACTTGGAGATGTCGTTGCCGATGAAGTTGCCGCTGCCGAGGATGGCGGCATTGCTGATGCCGGACGTGCCGGCGCCGGTGATGTCGCAGTTCTGGACGGTGATGTTCTTGGCGCCCTCGGCGTCGATGCCCCAGGTGCCGTTATACTTGATGACGCAGTTCTTGATCACGACGTCGGCGGCGGTNNGTTCTCGATGACCGTGCCGGGCTCCGATATTTCCATCGGGCCGCTGTAGGTCTCAAGCGCGGCACCGTCCGGAACGCCGGCGGTGGACGCGTCCGGGAAGCCGGTGGCGGCAGCGGCATCCCCGACCAGAATCACCCCGGGCGCGGGTCCTTCTCCGGCGCCGCCGGCCTGCGCGACCGGTCGCCAGGGCTGTGCAACTGCCGCCGGGCTAGGGACCGCAGTCACCAGGACCGCGGCCACGGCCCCGAAGGCTTTCGCAAGGCGTATCGCGGCAAGGCTGCACGACATCGGCATGAGCTTCCCCCTTCCCCCTGGAAAGCCCGATTGTGTCGCATCTCCGGTCCGGAGGAAAGCCGGCAGACGCGCCGTGCGCGTCGGCACCGGAACGAGGACGCCGGACGGGCTTTCCGGGCTCCCGCTAATGCGATGCCAGGATGGCCTCGGAGGCCTTCTCCGCGATCATGATCACCGGGGAATTGGTGTTGCCGGAGACGATCCGCGGCATGATCGATGCGTCGACGACGCGCAACCTGCCGATCCCGTGCACGCGCAGTTTCGAATCCACGACCGCCAGCGGATCGTTGCCCATCTTGCAGGTGCCGACGGGGTGGAAGATCGTCGTGGCGATATCGCCGGCGCGGCGGATCAGCTCGTCGTCGCTCTGATACTCCCGGCCGGGCAGCACCTCCTCCGGGCGAAACCGGGCGATCGCCCGCGTCTGCATGAGGCTGCGGGCGTGACGGATGGACCTGGCGGCGAGCAGCCGGTCGCCGGCCGTCGAAAGGTAGTTCGGCCGGATCTCCGGCGGCAGGCTCGCATCGCGCGCGGTCATGTGCACCGTGCCGCGACTTTCCGGCCGCAGGTTGCAGACCGAGACGGTGACCGCGGGGTAGCGGTGCAGAGGTTCGCCGAGCCGGTCGGTGCTCAGCGGCTGCACGTGGTATTCGAGATCGGCGGTGGCGACCGCCGGATCGCTCTTGGCAAAGATGCCGAGCTGGCTCGGCGCCATGGAGAGCGGCCCGGACCGCCTGAAGGCATATTGCAGCCCCATGCCGGCCCGGCTGAGGAGATTGTGGTAGAGCTGGTTCAGCGTGCGTGCGCCCTCGATCCTGAAGACCGTGCGGATCTGCAGGTGGTCCTGCAGGTTCTCACCGACGCCTTCAAGCGCGTGACGAACGGGCAGCTCCAGCGCCGAGAGCACCTCCGGCCGACCGATGCCGGAGAGCTCGAGGATCTTCGGTGAGTTGATCGCGCCCGCCGACAGCACCACTTCGCTAAGGGCACGGGCGACGCAGAGCCGCCCGCCGTGGCGGAAGCGCACGCCGGATGCGACCTTGCCGTCGAATTCCAGCCGTTCGGTCTCCGCACCGGTCAGCACCCGCAGGTTCTTGCGCTTCATCGCCGGCCGCAGGAAGGCCTTGGTGGTGTTCCAGCGCAGGCCGCCCTTCTGGTTGACCTCGAAATAGCCCGAGCCCTCGTTGTCGCCGCCGTTGAAATCGTCGATCTTGGCAATGCCGATCTCCTCGGCCGCATCCCGGAAGGCGTCGAGGATCGGCCAGGACAGGCGCTGGCGCTCGACCCGCCACTCGCCGCCGGCCTTGTGCAGGGCGGTGTTGCCGCGGTGGCTGTCCTCCGACTTCAGGAAGTAGGGCAGGACGTCGTCCCAGCCCCATCCCTCGTTGCCGGCCTGCCGCCAGCCGTCGTAGTCGGCCGCCTGGCCGCGCATGTAGATCATCCCGTTGATCGACGAGCAGCCGCCCAGCACCTTTCCGCGCGGATAGTTCAGCACGCGGCCGTTGAGGCCCGGCTCGGCAGCGGTCTTCATCATCCAGTCGGTGCGCGGATTGCCCATGCAATAGAGATAGCCGATCGGCACATGGACCCAGTGGTAGCGGTCCGTGCCGCCCGCCTCCAGGAGCAGGACCCGATTCCTCGGATCTGCCGAGAGCCGGTTGGCAAGCACGCAGCCGGCGGAACCGGCGCCGACGACGATGAAATCGTAGCTGCCCTCGTCCAGGGGCACTTCATCGCCAAGCATGGTCACGCCGCACCTCCCGTTGTCACGGGCCCGACTGCCGCAAGCGCCGCCGCTGGCGGCGTCATCGCTTCAGTGGGGTCCCCTGGAGGTCGTAGCGCCGCGCGCGATGCGCCGCAAGGGTGCCCCCGCCGGACCCGGGGAGGCACCGCCTGCGGCTGCAGGTTACATCGCCGCGAGCACGTGCGGCCAGACCTCGACCGAGCCCCGGTAGATCATGTGCAGGGCCACGTAGAGGATGAGCGCCAGACCGACATAGGCGATCCAGTGGTAGCGGTTGAGGAGACGGGCGATGTAGTTGGCGGCAATACCCATCATCGCGATCGAAAGGATCAGCCCGATCACCAGAACCGTGGGATGGTCCCGAGAGGCGCCGGCGACCGCCAGCACGTTGTCGAGCGACATCGAAACGTCGGCGATGACGATCTGGGTAGCGGCCTGGAGAAAGGTCTTCTTGTGGGTGACCGCGCCGTTGTCTTCCTGCTCGTCCGCGCCCGCGGCGGCACGAAGCTCGCGCCACATCTTCCAGCACACCCAGAGCAGGAGGACGCCACCGGCCAGCAGCAGGCCGATGATTTCGAGCAGCTGCACGGTGACGCTGGCCAGGGCGATCCGGAGAACGGTCGCGGCGAGGATGCCGACGAGAATGGCCTTCCTGCGCTGCTCCAGCGGCAGGCCGGCCGCCGCAAGGCCGATGACGACCGCGTTGTCTCCGGCGAGCACCAGGTCGATCATGATGACCTGCAGCAGAGCCAGGAAGCCGGACGATGTGAATATTTCCATGATTCGCGCCTCGAGATAGAATTCGGGATGCCGTGCAATAAGGGCGCCGCCGGGCGTGCGCAAGTGCGGTTCTGCAACGCTTGCACAGCGATAGGACGATGATCGCCGCGATCGCCGGCAAGCACGTCCCGACGGTGCGATCACAGGTGGTCCATCGACCGGCCGAGCCCCCGGCAATGCCGCGCGTTTTCAAACACCTGCACACGCCTCCTTCAGGGCCGTGATCGGGCCGAAGGTCCGCGGTGCGGCACCTGTCATCAAGCGGCGCTATCGGCCGCGCGTGCGGAAAGGCGCCGGTCGAGCCGCGGATAGACCCGCCGCGCATTGCCTTCGAAGATCTTGTAGCGTTGCTCGGCATCCAGGAAGGCCAGCGCGTCGATGTAGCGCTTGGTGTCGTCGTAGTGGTGGCCGGTCTCCGGATCGATGCCCTTGACCGCGCCGAGCATTTCCGAGGCGAACAGGATGTTGTCGGTCGGAATGACCTTGGCCAGCAGTTCCATGCCCGGAAGATGGTAGACGCAGGTGTCGAAGAACACGTTGCCGAGGAGATGTTCGGCGAGAAGCGGCCGCTTCAGCTCCTGCGCCAGCCCCCGGTAGCGTCCCCAGTGATAGGGAACCGCACCGCCGCCGTGCGGTATGACGAACTTCAGCGTCGGGAAATCCTTGAAGAGGTCGCCCTGGATGAGCTGCATGAAGGCGGTCGTGTCGGCGTTGATGTAGTGGGCGCCGGTGGCGTGGAAATTGTGGTTGCAGGACGACGACACGTGGATCATCGCCGGCACGTCCAGTTCGCACATGACCTCGTAGAGCGGATACCAGGACCGGTCCGTGATCGGCTCGCCGGACCAGTGGCCGCCCGAGGGATCCGGATTGAGGTTCACGCCGACGAAGCCCAGCTCTTCGACGATCCGCCGCAGTTCCGGAATGCACTCCGAAGGCGCGCGCCCGGGAAACTGCGGAAGCTGGCCGACGGGCGCGAAGTTCTGCGGCAGAAGCGTGCAAACGCGATGAATGAGGTCGTTGCAGACCGACGTCCACACGGCGGAGATGTCCGCCGATCCGACGTGATGCGCCATGCCGGACGCCCGCGGGGAGAAGATCGTCAGGTCGCCGCCGCGCTCCTGCTGCTTCTTGATCTGCGGCTGCACGCTTTCGATCAGCTCCTCGTCGCTGATCTTCAGGGAGCCGGGCGACGGCCGTCTCGCGGCATCCGCCAGGCCCGCCAGCTGCCTGTCGCGGAACAGGCCGAGCGCTGCCGGTTCGGTCGTATAGTGTCCATGAATGTCGATGATCATCGTGCAATCTCCTGGCCGGATGGAAATCCGCTTACTCGTCGTCGGTGAAGCGCCAGGGCGCGACCCAGTGTTCGAAGCGAAGAGCGATCGTGGTGTAGACGACGCCCATCAGCATCAGGCAGAGGATCGGCACGAACATCGCCGCCGTCTCGAACTGGTTGCCGTACTTGATGATCAGCGCGCCGAGGCCGTTGATCGCGGTGAAGAACTCCGCCACGACCATGCCGATGATGGCCCGGCCGATGCCGAGGCGGATGCCCGTCATCATGAAGGGGAGTGCGGCCGGCAGGATGATCTTGCCGAAGATCTGCCGCTCGGTGGCGGCGAACGCGGTGCCGACATCGATCAGCTGGCTTGCCACGTTGCGCACACCGCTCGCCGTGTTGATGAGCACCGGGAACACCGCCAGAATGAAGACGATGAAGAGCTTTGCCGGAAAGCCGAGGCCGAACCAGAGGATGACGAGCGGCGTGATGGCCACGAGCGGCGTCGCATAGAGCGCGTTCACCAGCCAGTCCGTCGCCGCATCGACATACCTGTAGCGGCCGATCAGCAGGCCGAGGGCGACGCCTGCGACGCAGGCAAGGATGAAGCCGAGCGTCAGTGTCTTCATGCTGTCCAGGAATGCGGCCAGCAGTTCGCCGCTGGCGATCATCCGGTAGGCCGCGTGGACGATGTCGCTGGGATAGGCCATGAACAAGGGGTTGACCTGTCGCCCTGCGACCTCCCAGATCGCGAGGACCGCGACGATGGACACAAGCCGGACAAGCCAGTAGCGCTTCACCGGGGCACCGGGCTCGAGATCCTCGATGAGATCGTCCGCCGCGACTGCGCCGCCGATCAACGTGTTGCTGGTCATCTCTTCAATCCTCCCGTTGAATTTCGTCAGCTGTTCGCAGGCGCGCTGCGGATCAGGTCCCAGATGTGCGCGCGGATGGCCTGGAACTCGGGGTCGCCGCGCATGACCGGCAGCTCCGGACGCTCGCCCGCGAACGGCAGCGTGATGACCTCCTTCACCCGGCCCGGCTTCGCGGCCAGAACGATGATGCGGTGCGACAGGTAGATCGCTTCATCGAGGTCGTGCGTCACGAAGAGGATGGTCTTGCGCGTCTGCGCCTGGATGCGCAGCAGCTCCTTCTGCAGCACCTCCCGGGTCTGTGCGTCCAGCGCGCTGAAGGGTTCGTCCATCAGCAGGATGGTCGGATCGATGGCCAGTGCGCGGGCAAGGCCGATGCGCTGCTGCATGCCGCCGGACAACTGATGCGGGAACTGTTCCGCCGCATGACCGAGCCCCACGAGCGCGAGCAGCTTCCTCGCCCGCTCCGCCCGCTCGCCCGCGGCCATGCCCTGGAGCTCCAGGCCGAATTCGACATTCTCCCGGGCCGTGCGCCATGGCAGCAGGCTCGGTTGCTGAAAGACGAAGCCGCGGTCGCGGCCGGCGCTCTTGACCTCCTGGCCGTCGACCTTGATGGTCCCGGAATCGTGACGGATCAGCCCCTGGATCGTCCGCAGCAAGGTGGTCTTGCCACAGCCGCTCTCGCCGATCAGCGAGACGACCTCGTTCTCGTAGACGTCGAAGCCGACATCGCGCAGGACGGGCAGGAACGAGCTTTGCTGCCCGTTGGCATTGCGGATGCGGAAGGTCTTGCAGATGCCGGAGACCGCGAGCTTCACCTTCTGGGCAGGATTGGCGTTCATCACATCCTCTTTCAGGACTATCTGGTTCATCGTCCGAGTTCCCTTGTCTTGTCGTGAAACAGTTCGTCTACGGACAGGCGGCGGTCGATCAGCTTCTGCTCCAGGCAGTGCTCGATGACCGTCTCCAGCGAGTGACGCAGGGCATCGATGCCGATGGGATTGATGTCGATCCCGTCCTCGGTGCTGCCGTGGCCGGCGGCCTTGCTGGCCACGAGCATGTCGAAGAACTGCCGGACGGCGTCGGGGCGCCGTTCGATCAGGTCCTGCGATGCCACGACCATGTGGTTGATCGGAATGACCCCGTTCTGCGCGTAGCCCCGCCGGGCATCGCCCTTGGGATCCTCGATCACGGTGATCAGCCGCGGATCGTCCTTGGGCAGGTCGTTGCCCATGATGCCGGCGTCGATCTCGCCGGCCTGCAGCATTTCGGCGACGTTGCGGCCCTCGGGGGCGCGGCGGGCATTCGCCGGGGCGGCATATTCCGCAAGGTGTCCGTCCTCGAAGGTCAGCCAGTCGATCTTGTTCAGGTCGACGCCATACTCGGCCGACAGGATCCCGCGGGCCCACATGACGGTCGTCTGCGAGTAGGAGCGGACCCCCACCGTCCTGCCTTCGAGGTCCTTCGGCCGGAGCTTCGAAAAGTCGGCGTTGCAGACGATGGTCTTGTGCTGGAAGCGCGCCAGCAGCGTGACCGGCAGAAGCCAGATCGGCTTGTTGTAGGCACGCGCCTGCAGATAGGTGACGATCGCCATTTCCGAAATGTCGTAGGCACCCCGCCGGATCATCGGCTTGAATGCCTTGGTGATCGGCACGATGTCCTCGAAGTGGAAGCGTCCCACGGTCCCGGCCGTCGCGTTCTTCTTGACGGGCACGGTGATCGGATAGTCGCCGAGCGCGACGCGGACGGTGTCGCTCGCATCAGCCATGGCGCGCCTCCGCGCCGGATGTCTCGGAAAGCACCGGATAGAGCCGCTGCGCCGTGCCGCCGAATATCCAGGCCCGGTCTTCGGCGCTCACGTCGGAAAGGGCCGCCCTGGCGCGGTCGAGCAGCGACTTCAATCCGCCCGGCGAGGCCGGATGGTTGGAGCCCCAGGCGATCTGCGACGCCCCGATGCGCGAGACCAGGAGCGGGAAGAAGTCGGATGCCGACGCGTTCGCCTTCTCCAGCGCTTCCAGCGCACGCACCGTCAGCTTGAAGTAGATGTTCGGATTTTCCGCCAGTTCGAACAGCCGCGCCGCATTCGGGAAATCCTTGCCGCCCGAGAGATCCGGCCGCGCAAGATGATCGAGCACGATGCGGATCTTCGGAAAGCGCCTGATGATCGCCTGCAGGTCGTCGATGCCGTCCTGGGTCATCTGCATGCAGACCGGCAGTCCGATCTGTTCGGCGTGCGCCCAGGCGGGATAGGTCTTCGGATCGGTGAACCAGGTCGCCTGTCCGGGCATGGTGCTGCCCGTGGTGAACAGCCGCAGGCCCGTCAGTCCCCGGGCGATCCACGCATTGATCTTCTGCACGGCGTCGTCGGCGAGGATGTCGACCGAGCCGACGGCGGTGAACTTGTCCGGCCGGGCGGCGACGGCGTCGATGACGTAGCTGTTGTCATGGCCGTAGCAGGTGGACGCCTGGACGATCGCGGCCTTGTCGACGCCGGCCTCGGCCATGTCGGCCAGGAGCTGTTCGTAGGACACCGGCCGCTCGGCCGACCAGTCCGACTGATGCCCGCCGAGCGGCGCCCGCGGATACCGGGCGGTGTCCGTCGAGATGACGTGGGGATGGATATCAATGACGCTGGGACGCATTGTTGCAACTTTCCTGAAGTGTCTGGGGTACGGATCGGGCCGGCTCAGGCGGCGCGCGCCTTGCGGACGTCGAGGAACAGCTCCTCGATCGGTACACGGCGCGGAATGAGCTTCTGCTGGAAGGCATAGGTGACGAGCGCCTCGATCGTCGCACGGTTGGCCTCCAGCCCGTTCGGCAGCGGGTCGTCGCCCACGAACGGCATGATGTCGGCATACTTGTCGCGGTCGAGCACGTCGGTCGCCCCGCCATGCAGCTTCGTCAACCACTGCTGCTTGGCCTGCTCGAAGGCATCGAACAGCGCCCCCGCCAGCAACGGATATCTGGCGAGCACGTCGTTGCGCACGACGATGCAGCCGTGGACCGGATAGACGCCGGTCCGCCTGTACCACGCCGCTTCCAGTTCGAGCGCGTTGTCGAACAGCTCCCGGTACACCGGCACATCCTTGTTGGCCGCTTCCCAGCCCGCGGTCGGCGCGCCGGTGCGGCCGATGCCGGCACGGCTTGCAAAGCCCGCCTGGATTTCGCCGCTCGCCATCATCGAAGCCAGCGACTTTCCCTCCGGCGCCGGCGTGACGTTGGCCGGCAACCTCAGCGAGGAGACGTGCTCCTCGTCATCGACGATCCACTGGATCCTGTCGTTGTCGACCCCGTATTCGTTCATCAGCACACCGCGCGTCCACACCCCCGTGGTCACCGAATAGGCCCGCACGCCGACCTTCTTGCCTTCCAGGTCCTTCGGCGTCGCGATGCCGGCATCGTCCCGCACCTGGAAGCCGGAGTGATGAAAGCGGCGGCTGAGAAAGATCGGCAGCGCCGTGATCGGCACGCCCGCAGCCTTGGCGATGACGTAGGTGGTCGGCGCCAGTTCGCAGATGTCGAACGCGAGATCCCGGACCATGCGGCGGAAGGCGGCGATGATCGGCGAGACCTCGATCTGGTTGATCGCGACGCCGTCGACGGGAATTTCGCCGCTCTTGATCGCCGCCGTGCATCCGTAAGTGGCGACGGCCATCGAAAGTGTGGGAATGCTCATCAATTTGCCCCGAGTAGTTTGGTTGCTTCTTTCGCGAGAGACAGGTCGACGACCGTGTCGAAGGCCAGCTTCTCCTTCTGGATTCCGAACTCGAGGTTCAGACCCTGCATGTAGTCGATCTGCTTCTCGGTCAGGATCAGGTCGGGGCTGTAGGTCCTGTTCTCGCGGGTGAACTTGATCATCATTCGGCCCTGCGCCTCCTCGGAGGCGCCGATGGCGGTCTTGTAGGCCTGCATGAACGCCTCCTCGGCATTGGGATCGTCCATCATGAAGCGGTACATCTTGCAGTAGGCCGCCAGCACGCGGATCAGCCCTTCGCGCTTCTCGTTGATGGCCGTCTGCGAGGCATAGGATCCCTGGTAGGGATACTCCGGAAGATCCGTCCAGAAGTCGGCGACCGCATGCACGCCGTATTTCTCCTGCTGATCGTAGACGTCGGTCATCGCAGGCCCCGCGTCCACCTTGCCGGCGACTACCGACTTGAAGACCGCCGCACTGCTGCCGATGTTGACGAACTGCACCTCGGACGGATCGACGCCGTGCTTGCGCAGCAGCGCCACGACCATCTGGTGCAGGAGCGCCCCCAGCGCGCCGGTCCCGACCGTCTTGCCCTTCAGGTCCTCCACGGTCCTGATCTCGGGGTTGCTGCTGTACAGCGCCTGCGCAATGAGCTGGTTGGCAGCGGCGACGATCTTCAGTTCGGCGCCCTTTTCGATCGCCGGCAGGACCTGCGAGAACCCGGACAGGAGGCAGATGTCGCTCTGCGTGCTGATCAGGCTGCCCATCAGCTTCGTGCCGTCCGCCACGTTCGTCGTCGTCGCGTTGACGTTGAATTCCTTCAGGTAGCCGAGCTGGTCGAGCAACGCCTGCAGGACCAGGGTGGCGTTGGAACTCGTATTGACGATGTTGACGGTGTAGGGCAGGTCGGCAAGGTTCGCCGGCGCGGCCATCAGCGCGGAAAAGGGCGCCGATCCTGCCAGCGCCATGATGCCGCCGCCGAGGCGAAGGACGTTTCTGCGCGAGATATTCAGGCCATCAGTTTTCATATCGTTCCTCCCGATACATAGATTGAGCAGAGGCTTGGTGCCTCGAGATTGCATGCAATCACGGATGTTTTCTCAGCCTGCCGTTGCGGCTCTCCTCAAAGCCGAATGCGGCGGTTTGTCCGGTCAGGCTGCAGCTCCTCGAGGGGAAATGTGGACGAAAAAGACGGGCTTGCAAAATTAAATGGCTGCCCGCAGTTATAAGTTTTGGTTACATGCAGGATTGACGCAATGCCCTCGTCCCAGCCCAATATTCGCCAGCTGCGCGCCTTCGATGCGGCTGCGGAGCACCAGGGCATCAGCCGCGCCGCCGAACGGCTGAACCTCTCCCAGTCGGC
The DNA here is from genome assembly GCA_900469965.1 of Hyphomicrobiales bacterium. Lineage (GTDB taxonomy): Bacteria > Pseudomonadota > Alphaproteobacteria > Rhizobiales > Rhizobiaceae > Mycoplana. The sequence continues at coordinate 10,319 of UBZP01000003.1, forward strand.
GATCAGCCAGTCGATCGCCCAGCTCGAGGCGACGCTCGGAACGACGCTGTTCCAGCGCCGCGCCAATGGCAGCTTCCTCACCCGCGAAGGCGAGGTGTTCCGCATCCGCGTCGCCCGCGCGCTGAGACGCGCCGAGCTGGCGCTGTCGAATGCCGCAGAATTCAGTCGCGCCGGCAGGGGCACCGGCGAGCCGATGCCGGGCAACGTCACCTCCGTGCAGATATCCGCGCTGATCGCGATCGACGAGCACGGCTCCTATTCGGCGGCCGCGACGGCACTCGGCATCTCCCGGCCGGCGCTGAACAGGCATGCGCGCGACATCGAGACGATCCTGCGGCGGCCCCTGTTTTCGCGAACGCCGCGCGGCAAGGCGACGACGAAGACAAGGCACGAGCTCGCCCGCGAACTGCGGCTGTCGATGAAGGAGGTTCACTACGGAATAGAGGAGATCGCGGCCATCAAGGGCGAGAGCCACGGAACGATCGTCATCGGAATCCTGCCGCTGGGCGCATCCTTGCTGGTCTCGCAGGCGCTCGGCCAGTTGTCCCGGGAATATCCGAAGATGAAGGCGAGGATCGTCGAAAGCCCCTTCGAGGCGCTGCTGAACTGGCTGCAGACGGGCGTAATCGACATCATCATCGGCACGCTGCGGCCGACGCCGCTGACCGGCGACATCAACGAGAGCCCGCTGTTTCCCGACCCCTACTGCCTCGTCGCCCGGAAGGATCATCCCCTCTGCGGCCTGAACCAGGTTCGGGAGGAGGATCTGGTCCGGTACGAGTGGATCCTGCCGCGCCAGGACACGCCGCGGCGTGTCGCCGTCGATTCGCTTTTCCAGAGTTTTGCCGTGCCGCCGACGACGGTGGTCGAAACGAGCTCGATGGCGCTGACCCGTGACCTGCTGATCTCCGGCGACCGGCTGACCCTGCTGTCGCGCGATCAGATCGTTTTTGAGGACAAGCTCGGGCTGCTGGCCGTCGTGCCCTTCCCGCTTCCCAGTCCGATGCGGGTCCTTGGCACCATCACCCGGTCGGAATGGCTGCCGACCGACCTGCAGAAGAATTTTCTCTCGATCCTGAACACGCTGGCGGAAAAGACCGTGTCGGCGATGGCCTGAACCCGACGGGCCCGGTCGACAATGCGCAGCAGGCCATGCAACGCCTGCGCAGGCTCTATCCGGCCCTGCGGCTTTCCAACCTCAACGCCTGGCTGCCGATCCATCGCCCGCAGGACCTGGCACGGTTCGCCGACGGACTACGGCCGGCCGGCCTGCCCGCGCGGCGCCGGTATTGCGCACAACTCGTCCACGCCGCCGCGCGGCTGGTCTTCGCTGGATTGAGGGGAAAGAAGACGACACCCCGGCGCAATGGGGGATCAGCGCGGCCGCGCGGGCTGAAGTGCCCGATGCCCGGCCGCGCCCGTTCGTGATCTACTGCTTGACCAGTTCCTCGAGTTCCTCCCGAGACAGGCACCGATCCTGCCGATCGCCGGCTTGGGTCTGGCAGAACCTGAACTCGGACAAATGGGGCAAATTCAATGCCTGCTTGACGGTGAGCAATCCCAGCGGAACCCGGCCGCCGGCGACCACCGCCGATACTTCAATGACTTGACGCATTTTTTCCCTCCCTGGGCTTGCGAGAGCATATGCCTGACCTTAGCGGCAACTTGATGGCACTGGCTTGCGCAGTGTCTAGGGTCAGGACCTAGTTCCCCATCGCCGCCAGCACGATCGCTGTCGGAATGCCGACGGTGATCAGGGTGCCGGCCACCACCGAAGCAAGCTTCCACATGCGCTCTCGCGCCGCCTGTCTCTGGTCCCATTCATAAGCCATTGCGTCCTCCTCACCTTGCGGTAGGGAAGCAGTTGCCGGTCGCGGAGTCGAGTCGGATGCCCCGGCGGATGGCCGCCGTTCCGATACCCTCTCAGATTGCCGCCCCTTTTGGGGCAGACTCCCGGCCGAAAGCCGCCCCCGTTCACCCTGCCGGGCGGCGCAAATCCGGCTTTCACCGATAGAGACTACGCGATGCTACGGGTTATTCGCCGCGCGGCGGACTAGGATCATCCCGATCGCTGCGCACTCGCTGGACCCGAGGATTGACATGTTCCTGGACTATTTCGCTTTGGGCGTCCTGTTCTTCATGGTGTTCACGCTCTTCTACGGCATCATCGCCATTCACGACATTCCCCATCTGATGGCAAAGGCGCGCAATCATCCCCACCAGGACGCGATCCACGTGGCCGGCTGGGTCAGCCTGTTCACGCTGCACGCCATCTGGCCCTTCCTGTTCATCTGGGCGACGGTCTACCGGGAGGATCGCGGCTGGGGCATCCGGACCGACGGCAAGCTCCAGGCGGAGAAGGAAGCCAATGCCGAGGTTGCGGTCCTCCAGGCCCGCGTACAGGAACTCGAAGAGCAACTGCGGCTGAAGACGGGGAGCGCCTCCTGATGGACCTGCTTCTGATCCTGACCTACACGGCCATCTGCATTGCCGTCTTCAAGATCTTCCGGATCCCGGTGAACCAGTGGACGGTGTCGACGGCGGTTCTCGGCGGCATCTTCCTCATCTCCGCGCTGATCCTGCTGATGAGCTACAACCACCCCTATTCCGGCGACGGGCGCATCTACTTCACCTCCGCACCGGTCATCCCCGCCGTCGGCGGCATCGTCGTGGAGGTGCCCGTCGTCCCGAACACGCCGCTGAAGAAGGGCGACGTGCTGTTTCGCATCGATCCCCGCCCCTATCAGTTCACGGTCGACCAGAAGCGGGCGGCGCTGGCCGAGGCGGAGCAGGCCGTTCGCCAGTTGAAGTCGGCGATGGATGCCGCCGATTCCGTCGTGGAAGGGGCCGTGGCCGACAGCGACCGGGCAAAGGAGAGCTTCGAGAGCTATCTCGAGATCTTCGAGACCTCCCGGGCCCGCAGCGGCGAAACGGCGGTCTCCGAACTCGAGGTCGAAAACCGGCGCGGCCTCTATCTTGCTGCGGTTGCGGCGGTCGGGACGGCGAAGGCGCAGGCCATGCAGGCGCGGCTTGCCTATGAATCGCAGATCAACGGCGTCAACCCCGCCGTCGCGCGGCTGACGGCGGAGTTGCGCAATGCGGAATTCGAACTCGACCAGACGACGGTCCGCGCGGCGAGCGACGGCTATGTGGCCCAGGTCTTCCTGCGCCCGGGCATGATGGCCAACCCCCTGCCGTTGCGCCCGGTCATGGTCTTCATCAACAGCGAAGACCGCATGCTGGCCGCCGCCTTCATCCAGAATTCGTTGCAGCGCGTGCGCGTCGGCGACGAGGCCGAGGTGTCCTTCAAGGCCGTTCCCGGCAAGATCTTCAAGGCCAGGGTCGCCGCGATCATCGATGTGATGGCGCAGGGCCAGTTGCAGCCGACGGGCGCGCTGATCGACCCGCAGGCGCCCGAACGCCTGCAGCCGGGCCAGACGCTCGCGAGAATAGACATCCTCGAGGACACCAGCGCCTACCAGCTGCCCGGCGGCGTCGTCGCGGACGTCGCCGTCTACACCCACCACTGGCACCACGTCGCGATCCTGCGCAAGGTCCTGCTCCGGATGAGCGCCTGGATGAACTACGTGTTCCTGGAGCATTGAGATCGGCGATTGCCGACGCCTGGATGAGGCACTGCAGGCCTCGCGCATATTGGAGACCGCCAATCGCGGGCGGACGAGCAACGAAGCGCCGTCTGGGGCCATTGGGAGATAGGGCGATGAACAAGAAGGCTGACAGGAACGAGGCGGCCCGGCAGGACGCCAAGGAAAACGGCAAGGTGCGGGACTACGACAAGCAGATGGCGAAACTGCAGGAGGAGATCGCGTACTTGCAGGCCTGGGTCAAGAAATCCGGCGCGCGCATCGTCATCATCTTCGAGGGCCGCGACGCTGCCGGCAAGGGCGGGGTCATAAAGCGCCTCACCGAACGCGTCAGCCCGCGCGTGTTCCGCATCGCCGCCCTGCCCGCGCCGAGCGACCGGGAGAAGACGCAGATGTACATGCAGCGCTACATCGCCCATCTGCCGGCGGGCGGCGAGGTCGTGATCTTCGACCGCAGCTGGTACAATCGCGCCGGGGTCGACCGCGTCATGGGCTTTTGCAGCGACAAGAAGGCGCGGCGCTTCCTGGAGCTCGCGCCGCGCTTCGAAGCCGCGATCATCGAAAGCGGCACGATCCTCCTGAAATACTTCCTGACGGTGAGCGAGGAGGAACAGGAGCGGCGCTTCCGCCGCCGCATCGACGATCCCGTCCGGCAGTGGAAGCTCAGCCCCATGGACGTCGAATCCTATCGCAAGTGGTGGGACTATTCGCGCGCCTATGACGAGATGCTGCGCATGACCGACACCGACTACGCGCCCTGGTGGATCGTGCCTTCCGAGGACAAGAAGCGGGCCCGCATCAACTGCATCTCGCATATCCTGAAATCGATTCCCTACGAGCGGGTGAAATTCGATGCGCCCGATCTCGGCAAGCGGCAGAAGAAGCCGGGCGACTATGTCGAGGACACCGGTCCGCGTCGCCTCGTGCCGGACGTGGCATGAACGACGACCTCTGGCGGGACGGTGGCAGCGCTGCGCTGCCGTCGTCAGGCGGTAGCACCTGAACGGACGCCGGAGATGCCGTCCCCGGCACCGTCCTGGCCCGCACCCTGTCAGGCGCCCCCGTTCAGGCGCCCTTCAGTGCCACGCCACGCCCGAGAAGGTCGAGTTCACGATCGTTCCCCGCTCGCCGCGCACGATCTGCTCGATGTCGGCCAGGGCGCCGATCGCGGCGGTCTTTCCGGTCCGCTGGGCGAAGCGGCAGGCCGCATCGACCTTCGGTCCCATCGATCCGGCCGGGAACGGGTATTTCCGGATCGCCTCCGGATTGGCGCGATGGATCGCCTTCTGTTCCGGCTTGCCCCAGTCGGTGAAGACCGCATCGGCATCGGTCGCCATGATGAACAGGTCGGCCTCGAGTTCGCGGGCGAGCAGCTCCGAGCAGAAATCCTTGTCGATGACGGCCTCGATGCCCGTCAGCGAGCGTTCCTTGCCCCTCTCGTACATGGTGGGAATGCCGCCGCCGCCGGCGCAGATGACGATCGTCCCCTTTTCGAGCAGCCATTTCACCGGCCGGATCTCGAAGATGCGCTTGGGCATGGGCGACGGGACGACCCGCCGCCATTTCTCGCCATCCTGCTTGAAGACCCATCCCTTCTCGCCGGCCATCCGCTCGGCATCGGCCTTCTCGTAGACCGGCCCCACGAACTTGGTCGGGTTCTGGAAGCCGGGATCGTCCGCATCGACCTCGACCATGGTGAGCAGGGTGGCGAACGGGACCTCGAAGGGCAGGAGGTTGCCGAGTTCCTGTTCCAGCATGTAGCCGATCATGCCCTCGGTCTCCGCGCCGAGCACGTCGAGCGGATAGGCCTCGTCGGGCTTGTAGGATGCCCCCTGCAGCGCCAGCAGGCCCACCTGCGGCCCGTTACCGTGGGTGATCACCACCTGGTGCTCCGTGGTGATCGGCGCGATGGCGACGGCGGCGGTATGGATATTGTGCCGCTGCACCTCCGCCGTCATCGGTTCGCCGCGCTTCAGCAGCGCATTTCCGCCCAATGCGATCACGATGCGCATGGTCAGTCTCCCAGCGTGGCCACGAGAAGGGCCTTGATCGAGTGAAGCCGGTTCTCCGCCTGTTCGAAGGCGATGTTCGCCTCGGACTCGAAGACGTCGTTCGTCACCTCCAGACCGTTCGTCATGCCGTAGTCGTCGGCAATCTGCTTGCCGAGCACCGTCTCGGTGTCATGGAAGGCGGGCAGGCAGTGCATGAACTTGACCTGGGCGTTGCCGCTCGCCTTCATCAGCGCCTTGTTGACCTGGTAGGGCGTGAGAAGCTTGATCCGCTCCTTCCAGACCTCCTTCGGCTCGCCCATCGACACCCACACGTCGGTGTGGATGAAGTCGACGCCCTTCACGGCGGCCTTCGGATCGTCGGTGACGGTCAGGCGCGCGCCCGATCTCTCCGCCAGTTCGTCTGCGATCTTGCGATATTCGTCGGCCGGCCAGAGCGATTTCGGACCACAGATGCGCACGTCCATGCCCATCAGGCAGCCGACGATCAGCAGGGAATGGCCCATGTTGGAGCGTGTGTCGCCGACATAGGCATACTTGATCTCGCTGATCGGCCGGTCCGCGTGCTCGCGCATCGTCATCACGTCGGCGAGCATCTGGGTCGGGTGATATTCGTCGGTCAGGCCGTTGTAGACCGGCACGCCGGCATATTTCGCCAGCGTCTCGACGCCCGTCTGCGCCGACCCGCGATACTCGATCGCGTCATACATGCGCCCGAGCACCCGCGCGGTGTCCTTGAACGATTCCTTGTGGCCGATCTGCGAGCCGGCGGGGTCGAGGTAGGTGACGTTCGCCCCCTGGTCGGAGCAGGCGACCTCGAAGGCGCACCGCGTGCGCGTCGAGGTCTTCTCGAAGATGAGGCAGATCTCCTTGCCCTTGAGGTGCTGTTGCTCGGTGCGGGCATATTTGGCGCGCTTCAGGTCGCGGGCCAGATCGAGAAGGAAGCGGAACTCGCGCGGCGTATAGTCCTGTACCGTCAGAAGCGAACGATTGCGAAGGTTGAGGCTCATGGGTGCAGCTCCAGCAGTGTTGGCTTTTTGGATGGCTCGGAAGCGTCAGGCCGGATCGCGCCAGATCGGGCAGGTCATGCAGTGCCCGCCGCCGCGACCGCGGCCGAGCTCGGAACCGCGAATGGTGATGACCTCGACGCCGGCCTTGCGCAGCAGCGTGTTGGTATGGGTGTTGCGGTCGTAGGCGACCACCACGCCCGGCTCCAGCGCGACCACGTTGTTGCCGTCGTCCCATTGTTCGCGCTCGGCCTCGTAGGCGTTGCCGCCGGTGGCGACGGTGCGCAGTTTCTTGACGCCGAGCGCTTCAGCGACGACCTCCAGCATCGGCCTCTTCTCCGGATGCACCTGGTAGGCGCCGTCGTCGCCGCTCGGATGGACGCTGTAGCAACGGATCTGATCGACGACGTCGGCAAACAGGGTCACGAGGTCGCGATCGCAGAAGCTGAACACCGTATCGAGGTGCATGGCGGCCCGGCTCTTCGGCATCAGGCAGCCGATGACGCGCGTGGCGGCCTTGGCCCTGAACAGCGCCTGCGCCACCTGGCCGACGGCCTGGTAGGTCGTGCGTTCGCCCATGCCGATCAGGACGACGCCGTTGCCGATCGGCATGACATCGCCGCCCTCCATCGTGGCGTTGGCGAACGGCTCGTCGGAATCCCCCCACCAGATCCGGAAATCGCCGCCCCTGAAGGACGGATGGAACTTGTAGACCGCCCGCTGCAGCAGCGTCTCCGCCCGGCGGGCGGGCCAGTACATCGGATTGCAGGTGACGCCGCCGTAGATCCAGCAGGAGGGATCGCGCTGGAACAGCGTGTTGGGGATCGGCGGGATGACGAACTCGGGAGCGCCGAGCGCCTCGAGCATGAGATCCTTTCCGCGGATGTCCGGCAGGTCGGAGACCGCGATGCCGCCGATCAGAAAGGCCGCGAGCTGCTTGTCCGGCATCTCGTCCAGCCAGGGGCGAATGGCGTCCGCCACCTGCACGCCGAGCACGTTGGGGACGATCCGGCGGTCGAGCACGAAATCGCGCGCTTCTGCGTCGGCGAGCGTCTCGGCGAGCAGATCGTGAAGCTCCAGCACCTCGACGCCGCGTTCCTGCATCTTCAGCACGAAGTCGTAGTGGTCCTTCTGCGCCTCATGGACCCAGATCACGTCGTCGAACAGAAGGTCGTGGCAGTTGCCCGGCGTCAGCCTCTGATGCGCGAGCGATGGCCTGCAGACCATGACGGTTCTCAGCTTGCCGACTTCCGAATGGACACCGAAATTGCGCATTGTGGCTCCTCCACCGCAAGGAATGCTTCGAGATTGGGCGCACCGCTCGCGACTAGAAGGGACTGATCCTTCCGGTCCACATCAGGTAGAGGGCGAGCAGCGCCAGGACGCCGATGCCGATCGCAATGGGCAGTTCCTTGCCGACGAAGGCGGGCTCGCCATGCTCCCTGCGCGCCCGCGCATAGACGAGGATGCCGGGTGCGAAGAGCACGGCGCACATGAGCAGGTAGGTGAGCCCCGCCGCATAGACGAGCCAGACCCCGTAGAGGGTGGCGATCAGCCCCACGATCATGTCGCGCCTGCGCGCCTTGTCGCCGGGCCCGTAGGTCTCGCCCGTCATCGCGAGCTTCAGCGCATAGGCGCCGGAGAAGACGTAGGGCGGAAGGATCGCGACCGAGGCGATGAAATAGAAGAACTGGTAGGCGCTCTTGGAGAAGAAGCTGAGCACGAGGAACACCTGGATCAGGATATTCGTCGCCCAGAGCGCGTTGACCGGCGAGCCGTTGGCGTTCTCGGCGGCGAACCATTTCGGAAACGTGCCGTCGCGGCCGCAGGTATAGGGGATTTCGGCGCACAGCAGCGTCCACGACAGGAACGCGCCGCCGACGGAGATCATCAGGCCGATATTGACGAGCGAGGCGCCCCAGCGTCCCACCAAGGGCTCCAGCACGCCGGCCATGGAGGGCACCTTGAGACCGGCGAGCTCGGGCTGGCTCAGCATGCCGGTCGAAAGCATCGACACGAGGACGTAGATCCCGAGCGCGCCGAGAAAGCCGATCACCGTCGCCCGCCCGACGTCGGACCGCCTGGCGGCCCGGGCGGAATAGACGCTGGCGCCCTCGATGCCGATGAACACCCACAGCGTCACCAGCATCGTGCTCTTGACCTGATCCATGATGCTGCCGAGCCCGGCGCCCTCGCCCGTGGCCGCCCGCCCCCAGAAATCGAAGGTGAACCGGTCCCAGTTGAACGCGACGATCGCAATCAGGATGAACAGGAACAGCGGAACGAGCTTTGCGACCGTCGTGACGATGTTGACGAAGGCGGCCTGCTTGATACCGTTCAGCACCAGCGCATGGATCAGCCACAGGCAGATCGAGGCGCCCAGGATCGAGATCAGGTTGTTGCCGTCGCCGAAGGCGGGAACGAAGAACGACAGCGCCGAGAAGATCGCCACCGCATAGGCGACGTTGCCGAGAAACGCGCTCAGCCAGTAGCCCCAGGCGCTGTTGAAGCCGATGAACGGCCCGAACCCGGCCCTGGCATAGGCATAGGGGCCGGCGTTCAGGTCAGGCTTGCGGTTGGCCAGCGACTGGTAGACGAGGGCGAGCATGAGCATGCCGAACCCGGTGATGATCCAGCCGATCAGGATGGCGCCCGGCGATGCGCCCCGGGACATGTCGGAAGGCAGGTTGAAGACGCCGCCCCCGATCATCGAGCCGACGACGAGCGCCGTGAGCGGCAGGAGCGTCAGCTTGTCCGACGGCTGTTCTGCTACGACTACCTGATCGTGGGTGACTGCCATGACATTCTCCGGATGCAGGAACGAGGCACGTCGGCAGGTCGATGCGTGGATGAGACTGTATCGTTTTCAGGCCGGACTTGGACGTATCTTACCGGAGCATACTGACCCCAGACATGTATTGCCGGCCCTGGGCTTGCCGCCGGCATTCTCGGGCGGAGCGTTTCGCCCGTCGCCGCCGTCATGGGTGGCTGGATGACGCCCGCAGCCGCGTCGGGAGAGGTGTCCGAACCGGTGCTGCCGTCCGATGGACGACGTACTAGCGATGTTCACGTATATTACTTCAGGCCGCGCCTGCCCGGGCCTAGTCTCGACCGAACACAACAATCCGGAGCCGCCGACATGTCGCAGACCCCTGTCGATCCCAATGCAGCCGTCGTCAGTGCCGAGGAGCTGCGCAAGCAGATGCTGGAAAAGCAGCTCGCCGAGATGGAGCGCGAAGACAAGCTCAGGGAGCTCAAGCGCGAGGAGCTTTCGAAATTTGCCGACGACTTCTTCCACAAGCATGTCGGCGAACAGGAGCGTGCCATCATCCGCAACGTCGTGGCGCGGGCGGTGAAGGACGGCAAGATGGAAGCCCTCGTCTACAGCTTCCCCTCCGACTTCTGCACCGACAGCGGCCGGGCGATCAACAATGCCGACCCGGACTGGCCGAATACGCTGCAGGGCAAGGCGAAGGAACTCTACGACCGCTTCAAGGACGTGGCGCAGCCGCAGGGCTATCGCCTGAAGGCCATGGTCATCAGCTTTCCCGGCGGCGTGCCGGGCGATATCGGCTTCTATCTGAACTGGGAGCCGCCGGTCGCCTGAGGCAGACGGGTGGCGGCAGGCTCAAATCGAAAAGGCGGACGGGAGCCCTCCCGTCCGCCTTTGTCCGATCACTTGCGTCCAGGTGCTCAGAACTCTTCCCAGCTGTCGTTCTTGACTGCGACGGCCGCCGAGCCGTTCGAGGCGAACGCGCTGGCGAGGCGGTTCATCATGCCGCGGGCGGGCGAGCTCGAAGGAGCGCTCTGGGCGCTGGCCGCGGCAGGCACGACCGGGCGCGCCGGAGATGCCGAGGATGCCGCCGGCCTGTCGTAGCCCAGCTGGAACTGCCCGACCAGTTCGCGCAGCCGCGTGGCCTCCGTTGCCAGCGTCGCGCCTGCGGCATTGGCTTCCTCCACCATCGCCGCATTCTGCTGGGTGACCTGGTCCATCTGGTTGACGGCGGTGTTGACCTCCGCGAGCCCGATCGACTGTTCCCGCGACGAGGTCGCGATCGCATCCATGTGCTGGTTGATCGAGACGATATAGCTTTCGATCGCCCGCAACGCCTCGCCCGTCTGGCTCACCAGCTGCACGCCGTTTCCGACCTCGACCGAGGAGTTGCTGATCAGCCCCTTGATCTCCTTGGCGGCGGTGGCGGAACGCTGCGCAAGCTCGCGAACCTCCTGCGCGACGACGGCAAAGCCCTTGCCGGCCTCGCCTGCACGCGCGGCCTCGACGCCCGCGTTGAGCGCGAGAAGGTTCGTCTGGAACGCGATGTCGTCGATCACGCCGATGATGTTGGAGATCTGGTTGGAGGACTGCTCGATCTTGCCCATCGCGTCGACCGCGTTCGCGACCACCTCGCCCGACTGCCGGGCGCTCTTGTTGGCCTGGATGGCCACCGAGCGGGCTTCCTCCACGCGATTGGAGGAGTTGGCGACGTTCGTCGTGATCTGGTCGAGGGCTGCGGCCGTCTCCTCGAGCGAGGCGGCCTGCTGCTCGGTGCGCTTGGACAGGTCGTCGGCGCTCTGGCTGATCTCGCGCGAGCCGCTGTCGATGGAGCCGGTTGCCGCGGCAACGGCGGCCATCGTCTCGCGCAGCTGCGCGACCGCGCGGTTGAAGTCGCTGCGCAGGCTCTCGAACTCCTCCGAGAACGGCTGGGTCAGCTGGACGCCGAGATCGCCGGAGGCAAGCTGCTGCAGCCCCGAAGCCAGGCCGTTGGTCGCCTGCGCCATCGCTTCCGCGCGGGCCCGGTCCTGTTCGGCGGCAAGACGGCGCTGCTCCTCGGAACTGGTCCTCTGGGCCTCCGTCTCGCGCTCCAGTTCGCGCGTCTTCAACGCATTGTCCTTGAAGACCTTCACCGCGCGCGCCATCGCGCCGACCTCGTCGGGACGGTTGTCGCCCTCGATCACGGCCGCTAGGTCGCCACCCGCCACGCTCGTCATCGTGCCCGTCAGCCGGGCGATCGTGCCGCCCAGCGAGCGGGCGAAGAAGAAGAAGCCCAGGAGCGACAGGATCGCCACCACCACGGTGCCGATGATCGTCATCCACAGGGCCGTCCTGCCGTCGTTCACGACCGAGCTGACGTCGGAGGCGATCTCCAGGATGCCGATCTTGGTGCCGGAGTAGTTGTTGAAGGGAACGGCCTTGACGACGAAGGTGGTGTCGTCGAGCGTGACCTGCTTCTGAACATCGGCGCCGTCGAAGGCGGCCTTCAGGTCATCGGCCGACAGAAGCGGCGTCTCCAGGGTCGAGGCCTGCTTCTCCAGCTTGCCGTCGACGAGGATGTGGACCGCCACGTCGCCGCCGATACGCTGCGCCAGCGGCTCGAAATAGGCATTCGTCAGGCTCGTGCCGACGTCGACGACGCCGACCGTCTGGCCGTTGTCGATGACGGGAGCGGAGGCGAACATGCTGACGGCCGTGCGGCCGGGCTCGATGCCGGCCACGAGCTTGCCGCTGGAGAGGGCCTCGACAACCGTCTTGCGGCGGCCGGTGATGTCGTCGCCGAACTTGTCCGGCGTGTGGATGCGGGCGACGGCTTCGCCCTTCGCGCTGATGAACGTCATCAGCTGCAGGCCGCCGTCACGCACGACACCCGGCAATGCGGACGCGTGCCGGGCGATGATCTCCTCGCGGGCATTGTTCTTGATCAGTGCGGCCACCTCGGGCTCCGCGGCCAGCGTCAGCGCAAGCGCGGAGGCGGCCTTTCGCTGCGCCGCCATGTCGGTCTCGATCAGCGCGAGGTCGCTGGAGACCTCCCGCTGCAAGGCGTCGCGGGTGGCGATCGACTGCCGGTACCACGCCGTGCCCCCGATCGCGATGCTGGAAAAGAGAACGGCCGCAAAGCCGCAGGCCGTTATCGTCATCCACAACGGACGTTTGATTGCAATTTCAGACATTGATCCCCACCCTGACAGAACTTCAAGCTGTCTCACAGATGAGGAGAAACCTTCAATTTTAAGTAAATCCGAATAGGGCGCCTCATCCCTAATTCTGCTAGTTGCGCGCCGTGCGATCGCGCCCCCTAGCCCGGCGAAACCGGCGGTGCTGTGGCAGGCGCTTCGGATTTGAGCGCCGGCGGCAAGGCGGTGCCGGCAGGGGCGACATTCAGGCCTGCCTTGCGCAGTCCCTCGATGAAGTGGTCCTGGTCCTCGGCCCGCAGGATCCGCGTCGCCACTTCCTTCCGCGGATCGACCAGATACGCCGGCGCATGGCGTTCCAGCCATTCCTTTTCGACGCGGGCCTCGGCCATCTTGCCCCTCTGGCCATAGATCGCCGCCAGGATCATGTGGAAGATCGGATTGTCCTTCAGGTTGGAGGCTCGCGCCCACCGCTCGGCCTCCTGATAGTCCCCGCTCATGTAGGAGCAGACGGAAAGTGCGGACTGGAAATAGTCCATCGGCCCCGGATTGCGCGCGACGCTGCTGGCGACCATGCGGCAGCCGCGGTCCCACTGGCCGGCAAGCGCCAGGCGGAAGCCGAACTCGCCCGCGAATTCGCTGTCGTTGGGGTTGATCGCAAAGGCCCGCTCGCCGACGGCCAGCGCATTGCGCACGTCGCCGTTGAAATAATAGGCGAGCATTTCCGCCTGCAGCGCCCGCACGTTGCCGGGGTCGAGCCCGACCGCCCGCTCGGCGGCCTCGATCGCGAGTTCCAGGGGAGGCAGGTCCTGCGGACGATCCGGGACCTCGAGGCGATAGCGAAACCGCAATTCGTCGAGATAGGTCAGCGACAGGAGCGCCCAGGCCGTGGCATAGCTCGGGAACGCGACGACGACGTCCTTCAGGCAGTCCTGCACCGCGGCATGGGTCTGCCGCTTCAGGTCGGCCCGGTATCCGTAGTAGGACAGCGCGCAGGCATAGGCCTTCGCATCCTTCGTCGGGGCATCGACGAGTGCGGAGGCATCCGCCTGAAAGATGACGCCGTAGGGCTGGGCGAGCGACACGGCGATGTCGCTCGCGATGTCGGTTTCGATGTCGAGAAGCTCGCGCGCGCCGATCTGCGCATCATAGGTCTTTGTCCAGATGACCGCGCCGTCGCCCTGGTTGACCAGACGCGCGGACAGGCGGAACCGGTCCTGGTCGAGCCGGACCCGGCCCTCCAGCCCGTAGCGCGGCAGGGCGGAAACCGCAGCCGGCTCGTCGAGCCGGGCCGGCGACGTTCCGGCCACCACCTTGATTTCCTTGAAACGCGCCATCCGGCCGATCACCTCGTCGGTGAGACCGCGGGCGAGAAGCGATGACCCGGGCACCCCGGAGATGTCCTCGAACGGTGCCACGACGACGTTCGGCATCTCGGGCACCGTGTTCCCGCCCGCGCCGCCCCCGGCGGCCACGAGGCGCTCGAGCGTCGGGCCGTTGAGAGCAGCCCAGCCGGCCACGCCGAGAAGAAGGATGGCGGCAGCGCACAGCCCCAGCGTCCGGACACTGGCTCTCGGCCGGGGGCCCTGCCCGGGCAGATCCCGCGTCACTCTCGGCAGTTCCGCATTGAGCTGGGTGAAGGTCGGAACGTATCCCCCCTTCGGGATGGTGATCAGGATCGGATCGTCCTGCCCGGCGATGAGATAGTAGTGCTCGAGCGCGCGCCGGACCCGCCCGGCCTCGATGCGGACGACCGGATCGTTCTGGGCATCGAACGACGCATCCCGGCCGAACACCTCGAGCGCCACCGAATAGGCCTTGATGCGGTCGGACCGGCCCTGCAGGGCCTCCTCGACCACGTAGGACAGGAATTTCTGCGCACGATCCGGCGCGTCGAATGCCGGGCTGGACCGGATCCTCGCCAGTTGGTCTCTGATGTCCTGATCCATGGGCGGCGCCAGAGCATCCGCCGGAACAACTCCCGGGCGTGCAAAGCTCATTTTCTCCCCCACCGAGGCGATTTCAGGGGGTGCGGCCCCGCACATCCTGGTACGCACGAGCATCCTACGCGCAAATATGTGTCACGCAACGACATTCTGTCGCAGGCGCCGGATCGCTCCCCTCGCCGCCGGCGGCGATCGGACGGTTTCCGCAAGCGAACGCGACCGCCCGGCGGGATGGGCATGGCAGCCGCCGAAAATGCCCGTATCCTCAAGTATGTTACGTCAAGGCGCGCCAAAGACCGTCTAGTGTGACAGCTCGCAGCACCGGATGAGGTCGTATCTGCGGAGGTGGGCCATGACGGAAGGGACCGGCTTCGAGACGGGCGATGGAGGACTGGCCTCGGTCCTCAGGCGGTTCCCGACGCACGCAGCCCAGATCCACGCGCTGATGGAGCGAAGCGAGAACTTCCGGACGATGTGCGAAGACCTCGCCCTGGTCGAGCAGGCCCTGCTGACGGTCGACCAGATGCCGCCGGACATCCGCGACGACCGCCGCCGCGAATTCGCCGAACTCGTCGACGGCCTCACCGCCGAGATCGCCCGCGCCCTGAGCGACGCCAAGGTCGTTTCGATCACAGGCAAGAACACGCCGCCGCGGTGACGTTCCGTGACGATCAGCGGTCGCGCCAGGGAACCGGAGACGACTTGTGGCCCGTTCGCATCGCGAGCCGTCGACGACGGCGTGGTGGCGTGGATAGCCTCAAGCCGTCGCTGAAATCAGTCCGGGGCGCCACGAAGCGTTGTCTTCCTGGCAACCCCTCGGCCCGCGCCATTGTCAGAGAAGCTGCCGCTGCGACAGGTTGCGCATCAGGTGGGAGATGCCGAAATCCCAGGGCGGGCACTCGGTCGAAAGCCGCACGCGGTTCGTCAGCGCCCCGAGCCGGTCGTTGGCGATCGTGACGATGTCGCCGATCTTGTGGGTGAACCCCTGCCCGGGTGAATCGCGGTCCTCGGTCGGCGCAAACAGCGTGCCCATGAACAGCATGAAGCCGTCCGGATACTGATGATGGCGGCCCAGCGTCTGGGCGACCAGGTCGAGCGGATCGCGGCTGATCTCCTTCATCGAGCTGCTGCCGTTCAGCACGAAGCCATCCTCGCCTTCGACCCTGAGCGACAGCTCGGCATTGCGCACATCGTCGATCGCATAGGTGGGATCGAAGAGGCGGATGAACGGGCCGATCGCGCAAGAGGCATTGTTGTCCTTCGCCTTCCCGAGAAGCAGGGCCGAGCGCCCCTCGACGTCGCGCAGGTTGACGTCGTTGCCGAGCGTGGCCCCCTGCACGACGCCGCGCGAATTGACGGCAAGCACGATTTCCGGTTCCGGATTGTTCCACCGCGAGATCGGGTGCAGGCCGACATCGGCGGCGTGGCCGACGGATGAAAGCACCTGCCCCTTGGTGAAGACCTCCGCGTCCGGGCCGATGCCGACCTCGAGATACTGCGACCAGACGCCCTCCTCGATCAGCGCCTGCTTGACCCTGGCGGCCGCCGGCGATCCGGCCTTCAGATTGCGCAGGCTGTCGCCGATGATCGCGGTCACCTTCTCGCGCATCTTCTGGGCCAGGTCCGGGTTTCCGGCGGCCCGCTCCTCGATCACCCGCTCGATCATCGAGCGCGCGAAGGTGACCCCGCAGGCCTTGACCGCCTGCAGGTCGCACGGCGCCAGGAGGTGGAGGGTCCGGCTGTTTCCGCTCCCGACGGAAAGGCTCAGCAGTTCCTCCAGCCCTGCGACCACCGTGCCTTCGGCGCGCGCCGCGTAGGCGGCGGCGTCGTCGCGTTCCAGCAGGTCGCGCATGGTCGGCACCGCCTTCGAGGTGATATCGACGGCGGCGCCGCCCCTGACCACGACGAGGCTCGGCCCCTGCACCCGCGGATCCCAGATGCGGCCCACGAATGTGCCGGTCGCGAAGATATCCTTGCTGCTGTCCACGTTTCAGTGCTCCTTGAATGCCATGGTCAAAATGCGGTCCTCGGTCATGTCGGCCCGTTCGAGAATTCCGGCCAGCCGCCCCTTCGACAGGACCGCGACGCGGTCGCAGACGGCCAGGATCTCCGGGACCTCCGAGGAGGCGATGACGACCGTCAGCCCCTTGTCCGCCTCGCGCGTCACGATGTCGTAGAGGTCCGCCTTGGCCCCGACATCGACCCCATGGGTCGGCTCGTCGAGAAGCAGGATGCGGGGCTCGGCCATCAGGGCGCGGGCAAAGATGACCTTCTGCTGGTTGCCGCCCGACAGCGTGGAGATCGCCTGCCGGTCGCTCGCCATGCGGATGCCGAGGCTCTGGCGATAGGCTTCCGTGCGTCCGTGATCGCCGCCGCGGTCCGAGAACGGTCCCCTGGCAAAGCGCCGGAGGCTGCTGATCGCGGCGTTGTCGCGAACCGGGTGCTGCGGCAGGATGCCGGCCGTCTTGCGCCCTTCCGGCACCAGCGCGATCCCGGCGCGGACGGCCTCGCTCGGATCGCGAAGCGCCACCGGCTCTCCGAACAGCGCGATCGTTCCCGCAGTCGCGCGATGGACGCCGTGGATCACGTCGAGCAGTTCGGTCCGCCCGGCGCCGACCAGACCGAACAGGCCGAAGACCTCGCCCTTGCGCACCTCGAGGTCGATGCCCTGCAGCAGGCGGCCGTCGCAGACGCCGCGCAGCGACAGGGCGATCGCGCCGTCGTCGACGGTGCGTGGCCGGTATGCGTAGATCGACGGCTTGCCGGTCATGTCGGCGATGAGCTGCCCTCGGGTGGTTTCTGCGGGGCGTCGCTCGCTGACGACGGCGCCGTTCCGCAAGACGACGACGCGGTCGCAAAGCGCCATCGCCTCCTCCAGCCGGTGGGTGATGAAGATGATGGCCGCACCCGCCGCCCGCGCCTCGCGGACATAGGAGAAGAAGCCGCCGACCTCGTGCGGGGTGAGCGACGATGTCGGCTCGTCGAGGATCAGCAGGCGCGGCTTTCGCCCCGCCGCCTTGGCGATCTCGACCAGCTGCTGCTCGCCCGCGCGCAGGCTGCCCGCCTCGCGGCGCGGGTCGATATGGCCTGCGCCGACGCGCGCCAGGAGGGCGCGGGAAGCATGCTGCATCAGCCCGAAATCGACCAGGCCGGCCCTTGTCTTCGCCATCCGCCCGAGATGAAGGTTCTCGGCGACGGAAAGCGCGCCGACCACCGACAGCTCCTGATGGACGAAGCTGACGCCGGCATCGATCCCCTCGCCGACCGAGGCGAAGCGGACCGGCGCCCCGTCCATCTCGATCGTGCCGTCGTCCGCCCGCAGGCCGCCCGACAGGATATGCATCAGGGTCGACTTGCCCGCCCCGTTCTCCCCCAGCAGTCCGACGACTTCGCCGGCATGCAGGTCGAGATCGACGGAACGGAGCACCGCATTGCCGGAGAAGCTCTTGGCGATGCCCCGGGCGCGGACGAGAGGCGGGGATGGCGGGGCCGAAGCAAGAGCGGCGGCCCCTGTTTCGACGTTACTCTGCGTCATCGGGGGTCAGGAGCTTTCCGGTCACGGGAATGACCTTGGCCGGAGGTTCCTGGCCGGCGACGAGGTAGTTGTAGAGCATCACGCTGGAATCGAGCGCCTGCTGGTAGGGGGCCTGGTCGAGCAGGCCGACCATCTCGCCGCTCTTCAGGTACTGAATGTTGTCCGGCGTGTGGTCGAAGCCGACGACACCCACCTTGCCGGTCAGCTTGAGGTCCTTGACCGCCTTCGCCGCGCCGAAGGGGCCGCCGGCGGTGACGTAGACCATCGACAGGTCCGGATTGGCGGTCACCATGTCCTGCACCAGCGAATAGGCCGTCTCCGCCTTGTCCTTGTTCTCGAACGGGCCGATGATCTGGATGTCCGGGAAATTGGCCTTGATGTAGTCGAGCGCGCCGTTCATCCGCTGGGTGTGCTGGGTGGCGCCGAAGTAGCCGGTGATGACGCCGAGCTTGCCCTTGCCGCCCATCTTGCCGGCGATGTACGCGCCGATCTGCTTGCCGGCGGACGTCGCGTCCTGGCCGATGAAGGCGAGGCGCTTCGATTCCGTCGCCCCTTCGGCGATGATGTTGAAGACCGGCA
The DNA here is from genome assembly GCA_900469965.1 of Hyphomicrobiales bacterium. Lineage (GTDB taxonomy): Bacteria > Pseudomonadota > Alphaproteobacteria > Rhizobiales > Rhizobiaceae > Mycoplana. Next base: position 28,907 of record UBZP01000003.1, read on the forward strand.
CGCCTTCGTCAGTCGCCTCGTTGATGATGCGGGCCGTGCCGTCGAAGATCGGAACGACGACGATGCCGTCGTACTTCTTGGCCAGCGCGCCCTCGATGCCGGCCACGACCGCTTCTGCGGAGAGTTCGTCGCCGAGATCGACGAAGTCGACCGTGGCGTCGAATTTCGACAGATAGTCGTTGGCCGCCTTGGCGCCTTCCGTCACCGGGGTCCAGAAGGGATTGTTCTGGAACGAAAGGAAGGCGATCCGCACCGGGCCCTTGGTGTTCTCGACGGCGGCGACGCTGCCGCCCTCCGGCGGCTCGGCCGCAAGGGCGGGAAGGGCGATTGCGGCGGCGGCCACTGCCGCCAGTACCATGGTCCTGATTGTCTTGAGCATGTGTCTATCTCCTCCAGAAACAAGATCAGTCGTCGTCGCCGCCGCGCTGGAGCCCGTCCAGGCCGACGGCGAAGATGATTACGAGGCCCTTCGTCACCACCTGCCAGTAGGCGGAGATGCCGAGCAGGACGAAGGCGTTGTTGAGAAGCGCCATGAGCAGCGCGCCGATGACCACCCCGAGGATGGAGCCGCGACCGCCGCTCAGCGCTGTGCCGCCGAGGATCACCGCGGCGATGACATCGAGCTCGTAGCCCATGCCGAGGTTCGGGTCGGCGCTTGCGAGGTTGCCGGCCAGGATCAGGCCGCCCAGCCCGGCGAGAAGGCCGCAGAGGGCAAAGACGAACAGGCGGATCGCGCGCAGGTTGACGCCCGCCAGGCGCGAGGCCTTCGGATTGTCGCCGATCGCATAGATCTCCCGGCCGACGACGGTGCGGCTTGCGAAGACGTGGACGACGACGGCGAGCGCGATCATCAACAGGAAGGACACGGGGATGTCGAAGATGCGCCCGGCGCCGACGAACTCGGCGAAGCCTCCGAACGGCACGGGAATGCCGCCGGTCATCAGCAGCGCGATGCCGCGCGCGATCGAGAGCGTGCCGAGCGTCGCGATGAACGGATTGATGCGGAACCGGGTGTAGAGCACCCCGTTGACGAGGCCGCAGGCAAGGCCGGTCAGAAGCCCGGCGACAAGCCCGATCGTCTCGCTGCCCGTATCGCGCATCAGGACGGCGGCGACGACCGCGGACAGTCCGATGACCGAGCCCACCGACAGATCGATGCCGCGCGCGATGATCACCAGCGCCTGACCGAGCGCGACGATGGCGACGACGGAGGCCTGCCGGCCGACGTTCAGCAGGTTGCGCGGCTCGAGAAAGTAGTCGCTGGCGAGGGACAGGTAGATGGCGACGATCGCCAGCATGGCAAGGACCGAGGCCTCGCGATGCCGGCCGAGGCCGCGCACGAATGTCAGGGTCTGCTGCATGCCATCACCTCCGACGGAACACCGGTGGACGCTTCTCCTTGAAGGCGGCGCGTCCCTCGGCGGCGTCCGCGGTGGCGAAGCAGATCGTCTGCAGGTCGCGCTCGTACTCGATCGCCTTGTCGATCGGCATCGAGACCGCCGCCTTGAGATTGGCCTTGGCGGTCTCGGCCGCAATCGGCGCGCGCGAGGCGATCGTCTCGGCGATGGCGCGCGCGCGGGACAAGAGTTCCGCCTGCGGCACGACCTCGCTGACCAGCCCCCAGGCAAGCGCCTTGTCCGCGGGGATCGCGTCACCCGTCATCAGCATCAGCGCCGCGTTGGAGGCACCGATCGAGTGCATCAGATGCGCCGCCATGCCGCCGCCGCCGATCCAGCCGAGCTTGATCTCGGGCGCGGCGAACTGGGCGTTTTCGGAAGCGATGCGGATATCGCACGACATCGCCGTCTCCAGCCCGCCGCCGAGCGCATAGCCGTTGACCGCGCAGATCGTCGGCTTCAGCAGGGCCCGGAAGGCATCGCAATAGTCGGGACGGTTGCGGAACTGCCAGGGCGTCTCGTAGGTGTCGAGTTCGCGGATGTCGGAGCCGGCGCAGAAGGCCCGCTCGCCTGCCCCCGTCAGGATGACGCAGCGGATCGTGTCGCTGTCGTTGCACGTTTCGACGGCGGCGACGATCGCGTCCGCCATTTCCGGCGTCACGGCATTGAGCTTCTGGGGGCGGTTGAGGGTGATCGTGGCGATGGCGCCGTCCACGGCAAAGAGAATGTCTTCCGTCATGCTTTTCCTACCTTTCGCCACCGGCCACGCGGTGGCTTGCATAGAGAGCCTGCAGGGCGTCGAGCACACTGCCGGCGGGTGAGCGCGCCTGTAGCGCCTCGCGCAAGAGCGCCGAGGCCTTGCCCTGGAAGGCTATGTAGCCATCGTGGCGCGGGCGCACGTAGGCCTGCTCCAGCGTCTCGGCCGTGTTCTTGTAGAAGTTGCCCCAGCGGGCATTGACCGCAGGGTCATGCCAGGCTTCGCGGCGCGACGGCTGGCCGTCGTGGCCGGGGATGAAGCCGACCTGCGCCTCCCGCCCCATCAGCCAGAGCAGATGCTGCTTCAGCGCCGGCGTGACCGTGCACCGCCGTGAAATGCCGATGCCCGTGCCGCCGAGCGTCGAGCCCGGCCGGCCGGCGGCCCTGCGCCGCGGCGCGTCGTGGAAGGCGATCGGGCGCCCGCCTGCAGGGGCGGCATAGTTCACATAGCCGTAGATCAGCGGGCAGAGGACGACGTCGTCGTTTGCCGCCATGTGGCCGAGGATGCCGATCGGGTTCTTGTCCCGGACCGATGGCGGGCTGCGCGAAAAAAGGTCGGACATCAGGTCGTAGACGCCCTTTCCGGTCTCGGCCGAGACCAGCACGTCGGGATCTCTTTCCGCCGGCGGTTCCCCATATGCGGCGGCGATCGACAGGAAGGAGAGCGCTGCGTGCGGGCCTGCGAGCGACATCGCCACCTTGCCGGTCTGCCGCGACAGGGACACGACGTCCTCCCACAGGACCGGCACCGGCCCGGGCAACAGCTCCTGCCGTGTGGCAAGCACCTGCGTTGCCGCATCGAGCGGCAGCGCCCAGTGCGACCCGGCGAAGCGATAGCTTCTGAGCGACGGCCCGATGCTGTCGGCTTCGAGCGCTGCGACGGTCGCGGCGTCGAACACCGCCTCCAGGGGCTGCAGGCAATCCCCGGCCACGGCCTCGCCGACATGCGGATGGTCGAGCACGACGAGGTCGTAGCGGGCGCAGAGATCGGCGATCGGATGGGATTCGAAGCCTTCGAGCGGCTGCTTTTCCCACGCGATGGCAAGGCCGCTTTCGGCAAGCTCGGCGCGCCGCGCCGCAGCGGCGAGCGCATTGTAGCCGCGCGGATGATCCCAGGTCAGCCCTTTCAGGCGTTGCATGCTCACGCCTCCCCCACGGCGATGGCGCCGGCCCGCGCGAGGCTTTCGATCCGGGCGTCGTCATATCCCGCGTCCTTCAGGATCTCGCGGGTGTGCTGGCCGACGGTCGGCGCGCCACGATCGATCGTCGACGGCGTCTTGGAGAACTTGATCGGGAAGCCTGGCGTCTTGACCCGCCCCTCGGTCGGATGGTCGTACTCGACGAAGGTTCCGTTGTGCTTGATCTGCTCGTCCTCGACGAGCTCGGCATAGCCGTAGACGGGACCGCACCAGATGTCGGCGGCGCGCATGCGCTCCAGCCATTCGGCGGAGGTCCGCGTCTTCAGCCGCTCGCGCGTCTTGGCGAAGATCTCGTCGCGCCTGGCCCAGCTGTCGACCTCGTCCTCCATCGTCAGGAAACTCTCCTCGCCGATCACCTCGCCCAGCGTCTTCAGCTTCGGGAAGGCGACGATGATGAACCCGTCACGGGTGGCAAAGGCGCCGTAGGGCGCCCGGATGTAGACATGCGCATGCGGCTCGGCCGAACGCGCCTGCGGCTTGTTGCCGATCGTGAAGACCGACAGCTCCTGCATCTGGATCGTGGTGATCGCGTCGAGCATGTTGACCTGGACGAGCTGGCCCTCGCCCGTCCGCTCCCGGTGGAACAGCGCGGCCAGTGCGCCCTCGAAGGCGTTGTAGGCGGTGATCGCATCGACGAGATACTGACCCGCGGCGGTCGGCGCCTCGTCGGCCCGGCCGGCCGAGAGCATCGCGCCCGACATGCCCTGGAGCACCAGGTCCTGGCCGGGGCGGTTGATATAGGGGCCGTCCTCGCCGTAGCCCGACATCGACACGTAGACGAGGCGCGGATTGATCTTCGACAGGGTCTCGTAGTCGACCCCGAGGCGCTTTGCGACGCCCGGCCGGTAGTTCTGCAGGAACACGTCCGCCGTCTTCACCATGTCGAGCAGCACCTGCTTGCCCTCGGGCGACTTCAGGTCGACGGCGAGCGAGCGCTTGTTGCGGTTGAGCGACAGGAAGGACACGTTGATCTTGTTGCCCCCCGCCCCGCCGGCCGAGACGTGCCGCTGCCACTCGCCGGTCACCGGCTCGACCTTGATGACGTCGGCCCCGAGATCGCCGAGCCTTTGCGCGGCGAAGGGCCCGGCCATGGCGATCGAGCAGTCGAGGACGCGAAACCCGCTAAGAATTCCCATTTCTTTCAAATCCTTGTGTGTAGACAAAACTCAGTGCATCACCCAGCCGCCGTCGACGTTCAGCGTCTGGCCGGTGATGAAGCCTGCGGCATCGGAGATCAGGAAGGTCAGGGCGGCGGCGATGTCGGCCGGGCTGCCGCGCCGCTTGACGGCCTGGTGTTCCAGCACGAAGCGGGTGTAGCCCTCCGGATCCGGGTGGATCTTCTCGGCATCCGTCGGGAAGGCGCCGGGCGCCACCGCATTGACGGTGATGCCGTAGGCGCCGAATTCGCGCGCCCAGGCCCGCGTCAACCCGACGAGCGCCCCCTTCGACTGGACGTAGGGCGAAAGGTTCGCCCAGCCGCCGTAGACGGTGACGCTGGCGATGTTGACGATCCGCCCCCAGCCCTGTCTGCGCATGTGCGCCAGGGCCGCCTGGACGCAGACGATGCCGGCATCGACATTCACGCGCTGCACCGCCTGGAAATCCTCGATGCTGTAGTCTTCGAAGGGCTTCGACGGGTAGATGGCGGCGTTGTTGATGACCACGTCGAAGCCGCCGACCTCACCAGAAATGCCGTCGAGTTCGGCCCGCAGACCGGCAAGGTCGGAAAGGTCGATTGCCCGGACCGTCAGGCCCTTCAGGCCCTCCTTCGCCACCGCATCGACCAGCGCGGCGGTCTTGCGCGGGTCGTTGTCGATCGCGACCACCCTTGCGCCGGCGCGCAGGAAGCTCAGCGTGGTCTCGGCGCCGAGGCCGCCGGCCGCCCCCGTGTAGAGAATGACCTTGCCCGAAATCGACATGGCGGCGTTCGTCTCCTTGGCTGGGGAAAACGGGGCGTTCATCACCGGCCCTCGATCGCCGCGTGATGGCCGCTCGGCGCCGGGAAATCCTCGGCCGGCTGCCCGGAAAGGCCGCGGATCCTGCGTTCGCTGGCCGCGATGGCATCGGCATCGGGCAGGATGCGGAAGATCGTGTCGTAGCGGCGCTCCTCGGCGTGCTCGAGCCAGATCAGCTCGCCACGCTCCCGCGCGGCGGTATGGCCGAGCACGTGATTGGTGGAGGGCTCGATCCCGAGCGCGTACTGGCCCGCCTGCAGGTTCTGCCACTCGTACATGCAGGGAAACTGGTCCTTGCGGGTGACGACCTCGAAGCCGATGCCGAGCGCGTCGTTGACGAGGGCGACCGGCACCTCGCCGTTGCCGTCGGCGACCATCTCGTGCTGCCAGACCTGTTCGTGGAAATTCAGCTGCGGCGCCGGCATGGTGCGGTAGCCGACGTCCTGCTTGCGGTAGTCGGCGCCCGCATGGGCGGCCCACACCACGTCCCTGATCGGCGCGAGATAGCGCGATTTCTCGGCCAGCACCGGATGGCCGACGTTGATGTGGTAGCAGTACATGTGCGGCGTGCGGTAGAAGCCGCGGTTGACGACCCGGTCGGTCAGCCGGATGTCGTTGGTGCCCGCCTTGATCTCGATGCGGCGCACGAGTTCCAGGTGCTCTCCGAACACCGTTCCCTGCGTCACCACGCCCTCGCACCAGAGCACGCAGTCGTCGCCCTGCCAGTCTTCGCCATATCCGGTGAGCTTGCCGGGGATGGTGCCGATGCGCCCGTGCAGCGAATGGCTGATCGTCTTGCGCGGGCCGTAAACGTAGCTGTCCCCGGGCTCGTCGTTCATGAACAGGATGTGGTCGAGCCCGCAGGTCACCATCAGCCCCGAGAAGGAGCGCAGCCACGCCAGCCCGCCCTCGCCCTCATATTCGGCAAGGCCGGGATGCTTGAAACCGGCCGGCGAGTTCCAGCCGATCGCCATGCCGCGATAGTCGCAGTCGGCGATGTCGAAGGCGCGATCGATCAGCACCGTGAAGCGCAGGCCCGTGCCGCTGCGGAACTCCAGCATGCGGATGCCGCGCTCGACGCCGTCTCCGAGCGTCATCAGGCGCACCCCGGCAAATTGCGAAAACGATCCGGCGTTGGCGGCGATGTCGCGTCGCGACATCGCCCTCCCATAGAGTTCGACCATGTGAGTATTCCTGTTGTGAGCCCGGGTTGTGCGGACTTTCCTGTCTGGAGTTGGGGCGGCCGGACAGGAGCCCGGCCGCCGGGTTGGCGTTAGAGCCCGTTCGCGCGAAGCTTCCCGTCGAGGAACTTCTTGGCGCGCGGAACGTCGCTCTCGTCGAGGTGTTCGATGATGATCGGAATGTTCGGATGCTTCTTCGAAAGCCGCTGCAGGTAGAGGTCGTAGTTCAGCGACCCGAGCCCCGGCGCCGGCAGCTCGATCTCGCCGACGCCGCGGAAGGTGTGGCTTTCAAGCGCATCCGCGTCGCCGATGTCGGCATGCTTTTCGGTCTTGTCGTCGCCCGACCGCTTCACGTCCTTGGCATGGGCGATCTTGATCTTGTCGGAGAGCGTGTCGAACACCTGGTTGAGGATCGCGTCCATGCGGTCGATGTTGTGGGATTCGAAATAGTTCGTCGGATCCATCAGGAGCCCCAGCCCGGGATGATCGACCTGGGCGAACATCTTCACCGTCTCCTCCACCGAGCCGACGACGTTGTTGACGTAGGTCTCGAGCAGGAACACCGCGCCGTGGTCGTAGGCATGCTGCGACAGGTCGGCGATGACCTTGCGGCACTCCTCGAAGCCCTCCTCGGTCTTGTTCTTCGGATGGTGCACCCAGTCGGATTCGGTGTTGAACGTGCCGGTCTCTGAAATCACGTAGGGCGTGCCGAGATGCTGGGCGTAGCGGATGATTTCCTTCAGGTATCCGACCCGGCGCTCGCGCTCGGCCTTGTCGGGATGGATGATGTTCGTGTAGCCCGAGATGCAGCAGATCGGCAGGTTGTGGTCGCGGAAGGTCTCGCGGATGCGGACGCATTTGTCCTTGGTGATCTGGCCCGCGGACAGGTCCATGTCCTTGAAGTGCATGTCGAGCTGGACGGTGTTGAAGCCGAGCCCCCTGATCTTCTGCGCCGTCTCCTCGAGGCCGTAGGGGAAATAGCCGGAGAAAATGCCGGTTTGCATCATGGTGAAAGTCCTCCCTTGGAATTCAGTTGATTGCGATTTCTGAAAGCCTGACAGTCCGACCCTCCTCGATGGAGCGGTAGCCCGCCTCGACGAGCGCGACGGTCTTGACGTTGTCGGCGACGGAGAGCGCCGGCGGCTCGCCGGACTTCACCGCGTATTGCAGCTGCTCCATCACGCCGATGAAGGCGTGCGGGAACCACATCGTTTCCCATTTCGGCGAGACCCATTTGCCGCCGGTGGTCCTCTTCGAGGCGTAGGAAAGGGTGGACGGCGAGCCGTCCGGCCAGCCGATCGTGCCCTGGGCGACGCCGTCGGTGCCCTCGACCCGCCACTTGATGTAGATGTCGCTGTCGAACCCCTCCTCGCGCGGCCCCGACCAGACGTCCTCCATGGAGACGGCGAGCACACCGCCCGGGAACGTCAGCGTCGACACGGTGATGCCGTCCTTGTGGGCAAACTGCGTGCGCGGATCCGTGCGCGTCACCGTGGTGATCGCCTCGGGATCGCCGAACAGGAAGCGCAGCACGTCGAGGTGATGCACGCTCATGTTCGACAGGGTCAGCCGGTCGTAGTCCTCGAGGAACGTCTGCCAGTGCGGAATGGCGCGCATCTCGATCGTCGCCATGACGGCGGTACCGAGTTCGCCCCTGTCGAGGATCTGCTTCAGCACGCGCATCGACTGGTCGTAGCGCATGTTCTGGTTGACCGAGAGGATCTTGCCGGCCCTCGCCGCCTCGTCGCGCAGCGCCCTGGCTTCCTCGAGCGTCAGCGCCAGCGGCTTCTGCGCCAGGATCGCCTTGATGTGCGGCTGCTTCAGCGCCTGCCGGATCAGGTCCGGCTGCTGGTCCGGCGGATAGGCGATGTCGAGGATCTCGATGCTCGGATCGGCAATCAGCGCCGGGGGCGTGTCGTGCACGGTCGGAATGCCCCAGCGCTCGGCGACGGCCTTCGCCTTGGCCGTCGTGCGCGAAGCGATGGCTGCGACCGGAAAGCCCGCTTGCCTGTAGGCGGCGAGATGGCACTCGGCCATGATCATGCCGGCGCCGATGCAGCCGATCCGGTAGTCCTTCACCCGCACCGGCGGATCCGGCACGAAGCCATGTGTGTCGCTCATTCGCTCCTCCCATTTCATCGCATTGTTCATGGACGCAGCGCCTCTCCCGCCGCGCCGAAGAAGTGCACCCGCTCGGGGTTGCAGCTCAGCGCCACCCTGCTGTCGATGCGAATATCCGGCTGGCCGCGCAGGAGTGCCCTGAGCTTCTGGCTGCCGGTATCGAGCGTGACGACGGTGTAGCCGCCGAGCGGCTCGACCTCGTAGACCGTGGCCGGCCGGCCCGCATGACCTTCGGCCCAGGGCTCCACCTTCAGGTCTTCCGGCCGGATGCCGACCCCGGCGACGTTGCCGGACATCTGCTCCGCCGGCAGCAGGATCGTCCCCTCCCCCGTCTCCGGCCGCCCGGACGGGGCCGCCGCCATGATGTTCATCATCGGCGCGCCGAGAAGCTGGGCGACGTAGCGGCTGGCGGGCCGGTCGTAGATGTCGACCGGCGCACCGATCTGCCGGATCTCGCCGTGCTCCAGGATCGCCATGCGATCCGCCACCGACATGGCCTCTTCCTGGTCGTGGGTCACGTAGATCAGGGTCTGGCCGAGCTCGCGCTGGATGCGCTTGAGCTCGACGCGCGTCTCCTCGCGCAGCCGCGCGTCGAGCGCCGAGATGGGGTCGTCCATCAGGTAGGCGACCGGGTCCCGCACCAGCGCCCGGGCAATCGCCACGCGCTGGCGCTCGCCGCCCGACAGGTGCGCCGGCAGCTTGTGCAGGAGATGCGCGATATGCAGCTTCGCGGCGACCGCATCGACGCGGGCCCTGATCGTCGCCTCCGGCACCTTCCTTTCGACGAGAGGAAAGCGAACGTTCTCCGCCGCCGTCATGTGCGGAAAAAGCGCGAGATTCTGGAACACCATCGCAACGTTGCGGTGTCCCGGCGAGATGTGGTTCACCGGCCGGCCGTCGATCAGGACCTCGCCCTCGTCCGGCGTCTCGAGCCCGAGCATCAGCTTCAGGATCGTCGACTTGCCGGAAAGCGGCGGGCCGAAGAAGCAGAAGAACTCGCCCGGCTGGATATCGAAGCTGGCGTTCTGCACCGCAACGGTGTTGCCGTAGCGCTTGCTGACATTGCGGAAGGAAATCCCGGCCATCCTCACGTCCCCCTGATGGCGATGCCCGTTCCGGCATCGAAGAGCCGCACCGACGCGGGCTCGATTGCGATGGAGACGGTGGAGCCGCTTTCGACGGCCGCGTCGTTGTCGAACACGGCCTTCACCCGCTGCTCGCCGGCGCCGAGATGGACGACGGTGCGCGCGCCGATGCGCTCGACGAAGGTCACCGGCAGCGGCATGCCCTCGGCGGTCCCGGACAGCGACACGCGCTCCGGGCGGAAGCCGTAGACGACCTCCCGGCTGCCGCTCTGCCGCACGGCGCTCACCAGTTCCGGGTCGAGCGGCTGGCTTCGCCCCATTTCGCCGAGATTGACGACGAGCCCGCGGTCGCTGTCGGCGAGACTGCCCTTCAGAAGGTTCATGCCCGGCGAACCGATGAAGCCGGCGACGAACAGGTTGGCGGGGTTGTTGTAGACCTCCAGCGGCGTGCCGACCTGCTGCAGCACGCCGTGATCCATCACCGCGATCCGGTCGGCCATGGTCATCGCCTCGAGCTGGTCGTGGGTGACGTAGACCATCGTCTGGCGGAACTGGCGCTGCAGGTGCTTCAGCTCCGTGCGCATCACCGCACGGAAGGCGGCGTCGACGTTCGACAGCGGCTCGTCGAGCAGGAAGATCGCCGGCTCGACGATGGCGGAGCGGCCGATCGCCAGCCGCTGCAGGATATTGACCGACAGCTTGGCGGACGGCTGCTTCAGAAGGGGCGTCAGCTGCAGGAATTCGGCGATCGCCTTGACCCGGCTGTCGACCTCGCTTTCCGGCAACTTCCGGACCCGCAGGCCGTAGGCGAGGTTGTCGTGGACGTTCATGTGGGTGAAGATCGCATAGTTCTGGAAGACGAAGCCGACGCCGCGCCGTCCCATCGCCACGCCGTTCATGTCCTTGTCGTCGAACAGGATCCGGCCTTCGGACGGGCTCTCCATGCCGGCGATCATGTTCATCGTCGTCGACTTGCCGCAGCCGGACGGCCCGAGCAGCGCCATGAACTCGCCGTTGCGGATCTCGAGATCCATCGTCTTCAGCGCCGTGAAGGCTCCGAAGCGCTTGACCAGGTTTTCAAGACGAATAGCCGTCATCGGATCACGCCTCCTTGCCGGCGTTCATGCGGCTGATCGCCAGCGAGACGAGGATGGAAAGCGCGACGAGGATGACGAGCGCGATCGCGGCGACATAGCCCCAGATCAGGTCCTGCTGCGTCACCTTGTAGATGTAGACGGAGATGGTTTCGGTCGCGACACCCGGCCCGCCGCCGGTCATGATGTAGAGCGTGTCGAAGATCTTGAAGTTCTCGATGACGCGGATGGCGAGCGCGATGATGATGATCGTCTTCATCTTCGGCAGCACGATGGTGCGGAACCGCTGCCACCAGGAGGCGCCGAGCAATGTCGCCGCACGCACCTGGTCCTCCGGCACGCCGACGAGGCCGGCCAGCAGGATGAGGAACATCAGCGGCGTCCACTGCCAGATGTCGGCGATCATCACGGCGACCAAGGCCGTGGTCGGATCGGATAGCCAGGCGATGGAGACGTTCATGCCGGTCAGGCCGGACAGGATGTCGTTCACCGGCCCGCCGGACTGGAACAGCATGAAGAACATGTAGCCGGCGACCGCAGGCACCACCATCATCGGGATCAGCATGATCGAATAGAACACGCGCTTGCCGGCGAAATCGTCCATGAACAGGATGGCGAGGCCGAGACCGAGCAGGAATTCGGCCGGCACGCAGACCAGCATCACCAGCGCCGTCCGCCCGAGCGCGCTCCAGAAGCGGCCGTCCGCCATCAGGTCGGTATAATTGGCAAAGCCGTTCCACAGCTCATGGGCCTGCCACCAGCCGATGCCGTCGAGCGGCGACCAGTCGGTCAGGCTGATATAGAGCTGCATGAGCAGCGGAAAGACGGCAATGAAGAGCACCAGCACCTGCGCCGGCAGCGTCAGGGCAAGGCCGAGCCGGCGGCCGCCATCTTCCGAGCGGGCGTCGTGATCGAGAGCCGCGTCGACCATGGATATCTTCTCCGGGGTTGCGAGGCTGCTCATTGCTTCAGGGCTCCGAAGGTCAGGCCGCGCACGAGATGGCGCTGGATGGCGATGCCCATGATCACCGGCGGCACCGCCGCGATGAGCCCGAGCGCCGCCTTGGCGCCATAGAGCTGGCCGGTCATCGAGGATGACAGCGACGCCATGTAGACCGGGATCGTCACCCATTCGCGGGTCGTCAGCAGCAGCGCGATCAGATAGTCGGACCAGTTGAGAATGAAGACGAAGAGCGCCGAGCTTGCAAGCGCCGGCCGCATCATCGGCAGCGTGATCTTCAGGAAGACCCGGCCGCGCGAGCACCCTTCGACGAGCGCGGCATCCTCGATCTCGCGCGGCATGTCGTCGAAGAAGGTCTTCATCAGCCAGAAGGCAAACGGCAGCGTGACGATGCCGTAGATCAGCGCCAGGCCCCACCAGCTGTCGACCATGCCGAGAAAGGCCCACATGATCATGACCGGGATCATCACGGCCATCGGCGGAAACAGCCTGAGCTGGATCAGGGCCAGGGGCAGGTTCTGGCCGGAGCCGAAGCGCGATAGCCCGTAGGCGGCCGCAGTCCCGCACCCCATGGCGATCAGCGTGCCGAAGACGGCCGACAGCAGCGACGACAGGATCGGCTTGCCGGCGGTGCGGTCGAGCGCGACGATGAGGTCGCTGGTCGAGGTGCCGAAGATGAAGCGGAAATTGTCGAGCGTCGGGTTCTTCGGCCACCAGGTCAGGTCGGCGCCCGCGGCCGACCACTCGGCGATCGGCTTGAAGGCCATCGAGGCCATCCACAGCGTCGGGATCAGCGTGATCGCGAGCGCCAGGGTGATGACCGAATAGCGGAAAATTTCGAAGGGCAGGGAGCGGTTCATGGCGTCAACTGCAGCATCTGCGCGCAAGCGGAACGGAGAGGCGATCGCGCCCGCCCCGTTCCGTCGGTCCTCCGGCGATCAGCCGGTGACCGGATCGAGCACGGTCGGCCACGCCTCCTTGTTGGATTTGATGGCGGACACGAGCTTGTCCTCGCCGATGCGCCGCACGATGCGGTTCCACTGGCGCTCGGTATCGGCCATCGCGTCTTCCGGGCTCTTGGTCTTCGTCAGCGCCGCGACGAGGTTTTCGTCGAGCGCGTTGTGGAAGGCGGTGGCGCCCGGATAGTTGATGGTCGGCACGGTGCGCGCCACCGTCTCGCGGACGATGTCCATGTGATAGTCGTGGTAGGTCTGGCGCACGAGCGGATCGGCGAAGTTCGACAGCTGGAACGGGTCGAAATAGCCGCCCGGATTGGCCGTCATCCAGGAATAGATGCGGCTGGACCCCAGCCACTGCAGCAGCAGGTAGCAGGCTTCCGGATGCTTGCTCTGCGCGGACACGGAGGCGGACAGGTTGAGCCACAGCACCGAGCGGCGGACGAGCTGGCCGTCGATCGCGCGGCCGGGAGGCAGCATGGAGCCGACCTTGCCGGTGACCTTCGAGCCGGAATTGGCGGCGTTGTCGAGGAACTTCGGCAGGTTCGAGAAGGCGCAGGTCATGGCGGCACCGCCGCCGGCGAAGTTGCCGTACTGCTCCGGCCAGCCCCAGGAGATCGCATCCGGCGAGTGATAGGACAGCGAGGCGATGTACTCCCGGGTCGCCGCGAATCCGGCTTCGCCGTTGATCAGCGGCTTGCCGTCGTCGTCGAACAGGAACTGGTTCGGCGAGGCCATCGAAACGAAGCGCTGGTACCAGTTGGTGTAGCCCCAGCCCTGGTTGCGCAGGTCCGTGCAGCCGAACAGCCCCTTGTCCGGGCGATGGAAGAAGGCTGCGACCTCGTCGAGCTGCTTCCAGGTCGAAGGCGGCGCCAGCGCGTAGCCGTGCTTGTCGGCGAAGGCCTTCTTCTCGGCCTCGTCGTCGAACAGGTCGGTGCGGAAATTCCAGGTCTGGAAGTCGCCGTCGAGCGACACCCCGTAGGTCGAGCCGCGATACTGGTTGAGCAGCGACACGCCCTTCTTTCCGTTGACGTAGCCGCGCTCGGCATCGTCCCATTCGGGCTTGTGCTGGGCGACATAGTCATCGAGGGCGACGATGCCGCCGGTCTCGGCGAGGTCGCCCAGCCGGTTCCATTCGACGGCATAGATGTCGAAGGCACCGCCCTTGGTGGAGATGTCCTGCATCGTCTTGGTGAATTCCTGGCCGTTCGGCACGCCGACGATGTCGAGCGTGATGCCGGTCTCCTTCTCCCACAGCGCCTTGATGGAGGGCGCGCCGGCCGGGAACGGCTGGGTCAGCTGGCCGATCGATCCGTCGGACAGGCCGAGCACGATGCGGTCCGGCGCCTTGCCGGCGCCCTTCAGCGCCTTGACCGCCTCGATGGCCCGCCCCTCGGGCGTATCCGGGCCATACTGGTAGCGCTCCGCGCCATCGAAACCGGTCGGGCCGCCGATCATGCCGGGGGCCAGCGCATCCGCGGCGTAGGCACGCCCCGGTCGAATGAATTGCGGCGCGATGCCGACGGCAGCCGAAAGCGCGATGGCCTTGCCGCTGCCTGCCAGAAACCGGCGCCGGGACGTCCGATAGATATCTGCCATGATGATCCTCCCCAACTCGGCAGACTTACTCCTCCGCTACCGAATTGAGGCGATACTGGCGCGCACCCCCATCGAAGTCAACATCATTTTTGATCATTTTTCATCAATTCATCATCTGTCATTGAGGCGAGATTGCCGATCACATCCCTCAATTTGATGATTTGTTTTGACATTTAGCCATTCGAAAGACGGCATTTTGGCGCGAAATGCGGATTTGCGCGGGAAACAGCACGAAGGGGCTTGCAAAATGGCTGAAGAAATTTACATCATTTTCGAAAGAAGGATTCGCTGTGCGATCGACCTTGATTGACATCGCCCGGGAAGCTGGCGTCTCCAGCGCCACCGTCGATCGCGTGCTGAACAACCGCAACGGCGTGAAAGATCGCACGCGCGAGATCGTCATGGATGCGGCGCGCCGCCTCGGCTATGTCGGCACGGGCTCCCCGCCCGCCGTGGCCGACAGCCGCGTCCGCCTCGACTTCGTGCTGCCGGCGGGCACCAACACGTTCATCGCCAATCTGCTGGAGCAGCTGGAGAGCCAGTCGGCGAAACGCTCCGACCTCGACGTCCGCATCCATTCGATCGAGGGCTTCAACCCGGACACGCTGGCCGAGACGCTGCACGGCCTGCACGGCCAGACGATGGGCGTCGGCGTCATCGCGCTCGATCACCCGACGGTGCGCGAGGCGATGCGCTCGCTCGCCTCTTCCGGCGTCCCCATCGTCACCCTCGTTTCCGACATCCTGCACGTCCCCCGCTTCGGCTATATCGGCATCGACAACCGGGCGGCCGGAAGGCTCGGCGGATACCTGCTCGGCCGCTTCCTCGGCCACGGCGTCAGGCGCAAGGTCGCGCTGTTTGCGGGCTCCCTCTCCTATCGCGGCCACGAGGAACGCGAGATGGGCTTTCGTCACATCATCGCCGACGAGTTCCCCGACCTCGAGGTGGTGGAACTGCGGGAGGTGCGCGACGACCGCGACCGCGCCTTCGAGGAGGCGACCGCCCTCTTCCGCCGCCATCCCGACCTGGCCGGCATCTACAACATCGGCGCCGGAAATTCCGGCATCGGCCGGGCGCTCGTCGAAAGCCGGATGGCGCCGGGCATCATCTTCGTCGGCCACGAACTGACGGAGCATACCAAGCGCCTGCTGCTGAACGGCGTCATGGACGCCGTCATCGACCAGAACCCGCGCGTCGAGGCGCGCGAGGCGCTGTCCATGCTCAGCCGCGCCGCCCGCGCCCAGCCGAACGACTATCACCCGCCGCGGCTGCAGGTGATCTTCCGCGAAAACATCCCGGAGTCCTGAGCCGGCCCCGAACGCCGAGGGTCGCATCGCTTCCCGGTCCCTTGGAGGCCTGGAACTTCGCCACGCGAAGGTTAGGCAAGGGGCACCATTGCCGCTGGCAAACCTTGGTTTGCATTGACGCACACATGCCCGCAGGCCGATGATCGGATGGACGTCAATGCGTGGGGATGCTCTTCTCTGGAAGAGCGATTCTTTTCCCCAATTCGTGCCTGCAATCGAGCCACAGTTCAAACGAGTAGAGAAGCCTGTCAGGCAGCTCTCATGGAAATGCTTCCAATGCTGATTGCCATAGTCGACGATGATGAATCGGTCCGGGTATCCTTGCTCGATCTTCTGGAAGTCTCCGGATACTCTGTCGAGACGTTCGCGTCCGCGCCGGAATTTCTGAACTCGCCGCGGGTCACGGACATGCGATGCCTTCTCCTCGACATTTCAATGCCTGGAATGTCGGGCGTCGATCTCTATCGGGAACTGACGCGCCAGGCGATCAGGATACCGGTGGTGTTCATGACCGGCCACGCCGAGGAAACCCTCGTCCGCGAAGCCAGGCGTGCCGGATCGTGCCTGTTCAAACCATTCGCCGGCGGGGAGCTTCGGGCGGCCATCGAGAAGGCGGTCGGGACAGAGCGTGGCCAGGGCCCCGGGTGACGCGCTGGCATCCGAAATCCCAAAATCAGCTCTTCTGCAGCTTTTCGACCTTCCGGACCAGGTCCGCCAGCGATCGGCTCTGCATCTTTCGCATGACGCTCATGCGATGCAGCTTCACCGTCATTTCGCTGATCCCGAGCTGATAGGCGACCTGCTTGTTCATCAGCCCGGCGACGACGCCGACCATCACTTCGTGCTCCCGTGGCGTCAGCGTATCGGCCAGCGCACGGATGTGATTGCGCTCGGCGTCGCGCTTGCGCCGCTCGGCATCGGTTCGGATCGCGTTGTCGACGGCGGCCAGCAGGTCGTGCGAGACGAACGGCTTGGTGAGGAAGTCGGAAGCACCGGCCTTCATCGCCTTGACGCTGGCTGGTACATCGGCGTGGGCCGTCAGGAAGATGACGGGGATCCGGCTCCCGATCGAGATCAATTCGCTCTGCAGGTCGAGGCCGGTGCCTCCAGGCATGCGAAGGTCGACGACGACGCAGCCGGGCCCGGTCGTATCGGCCGTGGTCAGGAATTCGGTTCCGCTGGAGTAGGCGGACGCGCGCAGGTTGGTGACGAGGAAAAGATCGAGCAGGGCGTCCCGCACGTGCTTGTCGTCGTCGATGACGTGGACGACGGGCTCGCCAGAACGCTCGGTTCCCAGTTCCATGCTTTCCATGGCCGTTCCTCCACATCCTCCCCCGACCTCGCAGTCTTCGGGGATGTCGGAATCTATCACGGGCCCGGTGTGCCTGGCTGGTAGACGTTCGTTTACTTCACCTATCTCGTGGGACTGGAGAACTGGCTTTTCGATCGAGCGACCTTGCCGGAAGGGTGAGCCGGGCGGCAAGGGCCGCCCGGTGCGATTGGGAGGGAACGCCTGCCTGGTGACGATCGCTCAGGCCGCGGTCTGGTTGCGTTGCATGAACCAGGCCTTGGCGGTCAGCTTGCCGAGCTTGGCCGGGCCGAGCGGCACCAGCGACTGGTCGTCGACGAGCGAGCCGAAATAGCGGGCGTTCTTGTCCGCGACCACGGTGCGCGCATCATGCGTGGCGGCCAGGTAGCCGGCCAGGAAATCGCTCATCGGCTTCTTCTCGGGGCCGGCGATCTCGATGGTCTGGTTGATCGGTGCCGAGACGGCGGCCTCCGCGACGAAACCCGCGACATCGTCGGCCGCAATCGGCTGGAACGCGCCGGGGGACGCATGAACCGTCTGGCCGGCGGTCGCGCTGTCGGCAATCCCGCCCATGAACTCCATGAACTGGGTCGAGCGGATGATCGTGTACGGTACGCCGCCCTTCTTCACGACGCTCTCCTGGATCACCTTGCCCGGGAAATAGCCGTTTTCGGGCGACCGCTCGATGCCGACGATCGAAAGCGCCACGTGATGGCGAACGCCGGCCGCCTTTTCCGCCGCGATCAGGTTGGACGTCGACTGCTCGAAGAAGGACAGGACCGCGGCCGGCTCGAAGGACGGCGAATTGGCCAGGTCCACGACGGCCTCGGCACCGGCGAGCGCCGCAGACAATCCCTCGCCCGTCAGCGTGTTGACGCCGGTGGCCGGCGAGGCCTGCACGACATCGTGCCCCTGGCCCCTCAGGAGTGCGGCAACCTTGGTTCCGATGAGGCCCGTGCCGCCGATGACAACAATCTTCATGACCAAACTCCTTGTGTTGGGAGACCGGCAGGGTCATCCCGCATGCGTGGAAAGATGTGACGGCGGATGCCCACCGTCGCCCGTGTCGCCCTTCTCACTTGTCGAAGGTCGTCAGCTCCGTTTCGTCCGTGTCGACCACGAAGACCGCCAGCAGCTTTGCCGGCTCCGTCTCGCTGGCATTCGCGCTCACCCGGTGATGATCGCCGGGCACCTCGATCCAGTTCTCGCCGGTCTTGTAGACCTGCACGGCGCCGTCGTTGATCTGGCTCTTGATGCTGCCTTCGATCACGGTCGCGCTGATGAATGCGCTCTTGGGGTGGGTGTGCGAGGGGTTGTGCCCGCCCGGGCCGTACTCGACCAGGACCCCGCGCACGCTCTTGCCGGGGACGTTCGGAAGCACGTGGTCGAACACCACCGTGACCTTGGCATTGTAGGGCTTGTCCGCAGCCGCCGCGGGGAGCGCGAACATCGCCGCGCTCAGCAAGCCGGTCGCCAGCATTCGCATGATATCTCCTCCATGAGCTGATTGACTACGCCGCCAATGCTATACGGCGCCCGCCGCGCCGGCATAGGTATACGTAGGGTTATGCGGCCGGCCGCCGGCGCGGAGGTCACGGATCCGGCCGGTCGACCTCGTCGAAGATGCGCACGACATCGGCGACCGACCGCGCATCCAGCTTCTTCATCATCCGCCCGCGATGCAGCTTGACCATGATCTCGCTGATCTTCATCTCGTGAGCGATCTGCTTGTTCATCAGGCCCCTGGACACATGTCCGAACACTTCCGCCTCGCGCGGGGTGAGCCGCTCCACCCGCGCCCTCATCTGGAGCGCCATCGTGGTCCGGGCGCGCAGTTCGGCGTTGCGTCCGAACGCCTGCTCCGTCGCCCTGATCAGGCTTTCCGAGCGAAACGGCTTCACCAGATAGTCGAATGCTCCCGCCTTCATGGCGGAAACGCTCGTCGCCACGCTGGCGTTTCCCGTGATGAAGATGATCGGCAGTGGATATCCGAGCCCGGCCAGCTTCGCCTGGAGCTCGAGCCCGGTCATGCCCGGCATGCCGATGTCGAGGAGGACGCAGCCGGGCTGCGAGAGATCGGCATGCTCGAGGAAAGCGCCGGCGCTTTCGAACGCCGCCGCCCGCATGCCGACGGACTCGAAGAAGCCGAGGAGCGCGATCCGAAGGCCGGCGTCATCGTCGATGATATGAACCGTCGGGATCGGCGGCTGCGGCTCCGCGACCTCACCCATTGGGCCCTCCCAACTCTGCATTAGGGTCATGATAGCACCAAACTGCCAGCAATGACGGACCTGCACCCGTCAGGAACGGAAAACGGCCGGGCTCCAAGGGTCACGCGATGAGATCGGGCGCACCGAGGCGGACTGTTGGTCGGCACCGGCTCCGGGTATCGCACGGAGCATAGCCGGCAACGGCGTCCGGAACCATCAAACGAAGGTTTGGCCCGCAGCGCCGGCCGCAGGTTCGGGCGCAATCGGGAGCGTGACCAGGAAGGTCGCGCCGACGCCCGGCGCATTTTCGACGCTGATCGTTCCTTCGTGATCGGCCACGATGGACCGGCATATGGCCAGGCCGATCCCGATGCCGTCCGTCTTCGTCGAGAAGAACCCGTCGAAGATCCGCTCCAGGTGTTCGGCCGGGATGCCTCCGCCCGTGTCGCGAACGCTCAGCAGGATCGCACCGCGCGCATCACACGACGTCTGCACGGTGATCTCACGCCGCTCGGCCCCGGCAATCGAGATCGCCTGGATGGCGTTCAGCAACAGGTTCACGACCACCTGCTGAAGCTGGATGCGATCACCCAGGACGAAGGGAAGGTCGCCGTCGAGCCGGGTCGAGACGGCGACGGCATGGTTGCGGGCTTCGGTCGAGACGAAGGCGGTCGCCTCCTCGACGACCGCATTGATGTCCACCGGTGCTCGCAACGGATCGCGCTTGACGGTCATGTCCTGCACCCGGCTGATCACCTGGTTGGCGCGGTGCGCGTTTTCCATCACCCGCGTCATCAGGGCCTTGGCCTTGTCGAGGTTCGGTTCCTCCCGCTCCAGCCATCGCGTCGCGGTGTCGGCATCGGTCGCGATCACCGAAAGGGGCTGGCGCACCTCGTGGGCGATCGTGGCGACGAGCTCTCCGAGCGCGGAGACGCGCGACGCATGGGCGAAATCCGCCTGCACCCTTCGAAGCTGCTGTTCGGTTCTCCGCTGCGCGGTGACGTCGACCATCATGATCAGCGCAAGATCGGCGCAGTCGGGCGTCTGGGGAAAGGTGGCGAAAAGCAGGACGTCGAGAAACTGGCCGTCGAAGGCGCGCACCTTCATCTCCTCGATGTGATTGCGCGCCCCGGCCAATCGCGCCCGGACGATCCGCACGGCCGTGTCCGGGCTGGCGGCGAACAGGTACCCCACCGGTCCGAGGAGCGTTTCCCGGTCGGCCGCACGCAGCAGGCGGGCGGCGCTGTCATTGGCCCCGGTCACGACCACCGACTCGCTGGTCAGCCTCAGGACCTCGGAGGTGTCGGTGCGGGCCTCGATGGGTTCGCCGCCAGACGACTGCGCCCCTTCGAAGGCCCTCGTCATGATCCGGGCATCGACCTGCCAGAGCGGAAGCGGCACGTTGTTGATGAGGTTGCGGTAGCGTGCCTCGCTCGCCTGCACGTCCCGATGGATCTCGGGCGCCACCCAGGCAGCGGGATTTCTGTCGGCGGTCTCCGCATCCAGCGGACGGGCACGCTCGACGATGCTGGCAATTTGATTCATCGCGTCTCTCGATCTGTTCGGCGGGGGTGTCCAGCCGCCCGCCCGCTCGGGGCATATCCCTCCACGCATAATACGGTACGTTACCGTACCAGTCAAACGCCCGATCGTTCCCGCCCCTGGACGGTCACGCGGCAACCGTTCCACCGGCCGCCGTCGAGATCGTCAAGGATCGCTGCGAACGCTGCCGAGGACACCATGCAGGAAGGTCTCGACCGCTTGGCGGACCGCGGTCCCGATGTCGCCCTCGCCCAGAGCCTTGCCGCCGCCCAGCAATGCGACGAAATGGATCTGTCCCCGGACGAGCGCCAGAAACTGCTCCGCAGCCGGACGGGGACGGCTGATCGTCGCCTGCGGTGCGCGCCGGTTCTGTTCTTCGAAATGGTCCGCCAGCAGCTGTGCGACGCGGTTCGTCGCGACATCGAGAAACCGCTGCCCCACCTGCGGCAAGTGGGGCGCTTCCGCGCTGACGCTGCGGAAAAGCGCAAGGCCGTCCGGCGAAAGCACCGTGCGCAGGTAGCTCGTCCCGAACCGGGTCAGCGTCTCCGGCAGATCGCGCTCAGGCTCCAGCGCCAGTCCCTCCATCGTGCGATCGGCAACGGAGGTCACGACCGCGGAGAACAGCTCCTCCTTGCTCGCGAAATATTTGTAGAGCGTCCGCTTGGATCCGCCGACGATCGCGATCACGTCGTCCATCGAGGTCCGGGAAAAACCCTTCTCGAAGAACACCGTTGCCGCGGCTGCAACGATCACGTTCTTTCTGGCTTCCTGTTTCGGAGAGGTTTCATGGTCCATGGCGGATCGCAAGGGGGCACTTTCTGATGGGACTGATGGTACTCTACGGTACCGCCTCGCGCGCTTCAATCGGGCAAGCCCGTCCGATCGTCGGCCGTCAACCGCCGAAGCCCGAAAGGTCCGACCTCACTCGAGGCGGCGTCGGAAGAGCCAGGAGGCTGCCCCCAGCGTCACCGTCGCGATCACGAGCAGCGGTGCCGTCTGGCGCAGAACCTCGCTGATCGGAATGTCCTTCAGGAAGATACCCTTCACGATGACGAGGAAATAGCGCAGCGGGTTGATGGCGGTGACCGGCTGCAGCCAGGACGGCATGTTCTCGATCGGCGTCGCGAAACCGGACAGGAGCGTCGCCGGCACCAGGAAGAGAAAGGCGCCGAGGATCGCCTGCTGCTGCGTCATCGACAGCGCCGAGATGAAGAGCCCCACCCCGGCGATGGAAGCGAGATAGAAGAGCGAGCTCGCATAGAGCAGGAACAGGGAACCGCGCAGCGGAACCGCGAAGACGAACACCGCGGCCAGCACGTAGACGGTCATGTGGAAGAGCCCGATCAGGATCGGCGGGGTGAGCTTGCCGATCAGGATCTCGTGCGTGCGCAGCGGCGACACCATCAGCTGGTCGAAGGTGCCGAGCTCGCGTTCGCGGGCAATGGACAGGGCGGTGACGATCAGTCCGATCAGGAGCGCGATGTTCGCGATCAGGTTCGGCACCATGAACCATTGATAGATCAGGTTGGGGTTGAACCAGTAGCGCGGCACGGTCTCGATCGCGGTCGCGACCTTTCGCGCACCCGACGGCGTCTCGGCGGCCAGCCCGAGCACGATCTGGTTGATGTAGCCGGCAACGATCTGGGCCGCATTGGACCGGCGCCCGTCCAAGAGGATCTGCAGGTCCGCGGGCTTGCCGGCCTCGATGTTTCGGGAAAATTCGGTGCCGACCGTGATCGCGGCGGTCACCTTCTGGCGGTCGATCGCCTCGCGCGCCGCCTGCGGATTGTCCGTCAGCATGACATGCCGGAACCGCGGCGAGCCGGCGATGCGGGCGGTCAGCTCTTCGCCCCAGTGCCCCGCATCGCGGTTGAGCAGCATGACGTCGACATTGCGCACTTCGAGCGTCGCCGCATAGGAGAAGACGACGAGCTGGACGATCGGCGGCCCGATCAGGATGGTCCGGCCTCTGGGGTCGCGCAGCACCGTCAGCAGCTCTTTCAGCACGAGAGCGATCAGTCTCGACCACCACATCTCAGGCAATCCTTTTGCGCGTGCTGCGGGCAGCAAGGGTGAAGAACACGGCGCCGATCAGGAACATGGCGCCGATGGAACGCAGGAACATCGGCCAGATGTCCCCGGCGAGAAACACGCTCTGGAGGCAGGGGATCAGGTAGCGCGTCGGCACCACGAAGGTGATCCACTGGATGACTTCCGGCATCGAATTGATCTCGAACAGAAATCCCGACAACAGGAAGGACGGCAGAAAGGCCGTGATCAGCGCCATCTGCGAGGCGAGGAACTGGTTTTTGGTCGCAGCCGAGATCAGCAGCCCCTGCCCCAGCGCCGGAACCAGAAAGACGGCGGACAGCAGGTAGAGCGCCACGACCGAGCCGCGGAACGGGACGTCGAACACGAAGACGGCGAGGACCACGCAGAGCGTCATCGATGCGAGCGCGAGGATGAAGTACGGCAGGACCTTGCCGGCGAGAAGCTCGATCGCGGTGACGGGCGTCGCCATGATCGCCTCCATGGTGCCGCGCTCCCACTCGCGGGCGACGACGAGCGAGGTCAGCAGCGTTCCGACGAGCGTCATGATGATCGCGATCGAGCCGGGAACGAGGAAGGAGCGGCTCGTCAGTTCCGGATTGAACCAGAAGCGCTGCTCGACCCGTATCGGCGGGCCCATCGCGGCGGTCTCCGACTTGCGGAGCTGCTGCCAGGTGGCCACCGCGCCCTGCACGTAGTTCTGGACGAAATTGGCGGTGTTGGGATCCGAGCCGTCGACGATGACCTGGACCTGCGGGTGGGTTCCGGCGGTGTATCTTTCCATGAAGTCCGCCGGGATGACGACGATGCCGCGAACGCGGGCGAGAACCAGATCCTCCTCGAATTCGCGCCGGTCCCGTCCCGTGACCACGGAGAAGTAGCGCGATGCCTGGAAGCTCGCGGCAAGATCGCTCGTGACCGGCGTCACATCCTCGATGACGACGCCCACGCGCGTATCCGTCGTGTCCAGCGAGATGCCGTACCCGAACAGGAAGAGCAGGATCAGCGGCAGCACGAAGGCGATCAGGATGCTGCTCGGATCGCGGGCGACCTGCAGGCTTTCCTTGCGGACGAGAGCCAGAAACCGCAGGCCGCGGCCGCCCTCGCGCGATCTATCCTTGGGGTCGGTCATGGGGCACCTTCCACATCCGAGCCTTGCACGAGCGCGATGAAGGCGTCTTCCATCGTCGGGTCGGGATTTTCGTCGGTGGCCACGCTGGCCTTGAGCTCGTCCGGCGAGCCGAGCGCGATCGAGCGGCCGCGATAGATCAGCGAGATGCGGTCGCAGTATTCGGCCTCCTCCATGAAATGGGTCGTGACGAGGACGGTGACGCCCTTCTCCACCAGGCCATTGATATGCGTCCAGAATTCGCGCCGTGTGATCGGGTCGACGCCCGAGGTGGGCTCGTCGAGAAACAGCGCCTGGGGTTCGTGCATCACCGCGCAGGCCAGCGCCAGCCGCTGCTTCAGCCCGAGCGGAAGGTCCTTCGCCGACATCGACAGGCGCGGCCCGAAATCGAAGATCGACGTCATCAGCTCGATGCGTTCGCGCTTCCTGGCGCCGGAAAGACCGTAGACCCCGGCAAAGAACTGAAGGTTCTGCTGCACGCTCAGATCGCCGTACAGCGAGAACTTCTGCGCCATGTAGCCGAGGCGGTTGCGCGCCTGGGCCGCATCCCGGCGCAGATCGAAGCCGGCCACACGCCCCTCGCCTTCCGTGGGCTTCAACAGGCCGCACAGCATCTTGAAGGTGGTCGACTTGCCGGCGCCGTTGGGGCCGAGCAGCCCGAAGATCTCGCCGCTCGGAATGTCGAAGGTGATGTTGTCGGCGGCCGTGAAGTCGCCGAAGCGCTTGACCAGCCGTCTGGCCTCGATGACTGGACCATCCTGCCGGGCGGCAAGGGACGCCTGGGCCTCGGCGAGCCTCGAGCGCCCGCCCGGCCCTCCGCCCAGCATGTCCACGAAGGCGTCTTCGAAGCGCGGCTCGGCGACGCTCACCCGCGCCTCGCCGCTGGCGGCAAACCGGGCCTCGCGGCCGGGCGTCGTCACCAGTCTGATCGCCTCGCCCTGGATGCCGCCGTCCACGATGCCGTCCTCGTCGAGCAGCTTCGAAAGCGTCGAGCGTCTCCGCCCGGAAACTCCCGTCACCCGGTACACCCGGTCCTTCACCCGCGCGGTCAGTTCCTGCGGCTTGCCCGAGAAGAGCAGCTTGCCCTCGTTCAGCAGCAGCACGCGGTCGCAGGCTTCGGCCTCGTCGAGATAGGCGGTCGACCAGACGACGCCGACGCCCTCCCGGATCAGGACCTCGACCATCGCCCAGAGATCGCGTCGGGAAATGGGATCGACGCCGACACCCGGCTCGTCGAGGAGCAGCAGCCGCGGCTTCTTCAGGAGCGCGCAGGCGAGACCGAGCTTCTGCTTCATGCCCCCGGACAGCTTTCCGGACAGGCGCGTGGCAAAGCGCTTGAGATCGGTGAAGGTCAGCAGTTCGTCGAAGATCGCAGGCCGGTCCGGCTTCGCAAGCCCGCGCAGGTCGGCGTAGAGTTCGAGGTTCTCCTGCACCGACAGATCCTCATAGAGGCCGAAGCGCTGCGGCATGTAGCCGATCGCCGCCTGGATCGCGGCAGCACCCTTGCGCGTATCGAAACCGAGGACGTCGACCGTGCCGCCGTCCGGCAGCATCAGGCCGGTCATCAGGCGGATCAGCGTCGTCTTTCCAGCCCCGTCCGGCCCCACCAGGCCGGTGATCTCGCCGCCGCGAATGCGGCCCGAAACCTGATCCAGCGCCGGCTTTCCCGTCTCGAAACGCTTGGTCACGCCGTCGAGGCATACGAGATCCGCTGTGGTGGCGGTTTCGGCCGCGCGGTTCATTTCTCTGCCGCCTCTTGATCCGGAAGGTGCAGCGTCACCGGCATCCCCTGGCGAAGGTCCTGGCCGGGAGCGGCGATGACGACGCGAATGCGATAGACGAGATCGGTCCGCAGCTCGGGCGTTTCGACGGACTTCGGCGTGAACTCCGCGACCGGCGAAATGAAGCCGATCGTTCCTTCGTAGCGTTTCGCGGGGTTCGTGTCGGAGGCGATCATCACCCTCATGCCCGGATAGATCCGCCCGAGGTCGACCTCACCGATGTAGCTCCGCACCCAGACGGGCGCTGTGAGCGACAGGACGTAGACGGGATCCGACGACGACACGATCGCACCGGGCTCCTTGATCCGGGACAGGATCACGCCGTCGTTCGGCGCGCGCAGGTCCGTGTCGGACAGCGAAGTGCGCGCGGTCAGCAGCGCCGCCTCGGCGGCCTTCACCTGCGCAGCCGCCGTGGCGATGTCTTCCGCACGGCTTCCCTCCTCGAGAAAGGCAAGCGCCTCCTTCGTCATGTTCGAGCGTGCTGCAGCCATGGCCCTCGCCGCGGTCGCCTCGTCCACGCCGGCTTCGGAGACCGTTCCTCGCGACCGCAGCAGTTGCGCCCGGTCATAGGCAAGCCGGGCTTTCTCGAGGTCGGCGACGCTGGCCTCGTGCGTGGCTCTCGCCTGGGCGATCTCGGTCTGCCGCGGGCCGGTGACCAGCTTCTCGTGCGTCGCACGCAGCGCCGCAACGTTCGCCTCCGCGGAAATCACCGCGTGTTCGTAGGTATCCCTGTCGAGGCGGGCGAGAAGGTCTCCGCGCTTGACCACGTCGCCTTCGTCGACCAGGGCCTCCATGATGCGGCCGTTCACGCGGAAGGCGAGCGAGACCTGGCGGATGTCGATATTGCCGTAGAGCACCATCTCGTTGTCTGTGTCACGCGCAATACCCAAGGCGGCGAGAACATCGTATTTCCAGCCGACGACGCCCAGGGCGGCCAACACGATCACGATAGGGATTGCCTTGTTCATTTCCATCTCCTGCTCGGGAACCCGCTGAAACAAACGGAGTTGACGGGCTGGCTGCTGCCAGTCCGGTCATCCAGATCCTGGATTTCGAGAACCCGCTGCGCGCTATCACGCAACGCCACTTTCCTTGGACTCCGGCACACGGGGCCCAATGCACACTAAGCAACCGAACGGGCCCCTTCCGCTAGGCCAACGTTGGTATGCGTTGACGCTGCTGGCGGCACGGAAGACGGATGGGCGGTCGGCAACGGAGCGAATCTCCGGAGCGACAAGGACATGTGGCGCAACGGGACCGCACACGGGCGGGAGGTCCGAAGCGCATTGCCTTCTACCGCCCGCGCGCAGCAATCCGAGGAGACTTCATGAAAATCGACAGTTCGATCTTTAACCTGTTTGCCCAGCGGCCGCGCAAGGCACCGGTCGCCGAGACCTCGCCCGGGGCCACGACGCCGCCGCAGCCGCGGCCACCGTCGCTTCGATCCGATGCGCAGCGCGTCGACGACTTCCACGCGAGAATGGCGAAGCAGCAGCTGGATTGGGCGGATGCGAACAAGGACGGCAGCCTCACGAAAGCCGAGTACATGGACGGCCAGAAGCGGCTCGCCGAAGCCAATGACCAGACGTTCGACAGCGAGGCCAGCAGCGAGCGCTGGGCAAAACTCGATCCTGCCGGCAAAGGCGCGCTCGACGCGAACGCGCTTCGGGAGGGGCTCGAGACGCTTCTGCCGGTCAAGGTCGGCCATCTGGACGGCAACGTCTTCCAGCGCCTTCTCGCGAGACGGACCTCGGACTGATCGGATCTGAAACCATCGGATGATTTCACGAAAAAGCGCCGCAGACCGGACGACAGCCGGCCTGCGGCGCGGGCAGTTGCGGGCCGCGCGCTGATCAGTGCGCGTCGCCGCCGGACATCGGGCCGCTCGGCTTCTTCAGCAGAAGCGTTGCGAGCAGGGCGACGACGAGGCCGGCGCCGAGCAGGAAGAACGCATCGCTGAACGCCATGACGTTGGCCTGCTTGCGGACGCTGGCGGCGATGGCGACGACGGCCTTGTGGGCGGCCGTGGCCTGATCGCTGACGCCGTGGTTCATGAAGTAGGCGGTCAGCTTGGCAATCCTGGTTCGCGTCGCTTCCTCGAAGAGGCTGACCGAGTTTGACAGGATGTTGGAATGGAACTGCTCCCGTTTCGTCAGAAACGTCTGGAGCGATGCGATTCCGACCGCGCCGCCAAGGTTGCGCATCATGTTGAAGAGGGCGGATGCGGAGCCGGCGTTCTCCCGTTCGATCCCCGCGGTGGCGACGACCGAGAGAGGGGCGAAGACAAGGGCCTGCCCGACGGCGCGGATGACGTTCGGCCAGAACAGCTGGTCGGCCGCATAGTCGCCGGTCATGTAGACGTTCATGAAATTCGAGGCGGCAAAGAGGGCGAAGCCGACGGCGATCAGCAGCCGCACATCGACGAGCTTCATCACCCGGGGAACGAGCGGGATGAGAAGGAGCTGCGGGATGCCGGTCCACGCCAGCACCATCCCGATCTGTTCGGAATTGTAGCCCTGGATGCGCGCCAGGTAGATGGGGAGCACGAAGGCCGATCCGTAGAGCGCAATCCCGAGCATCGTGTTCGCCAGGATCCCGAAGGCGAAGTTGCGGCGGGCGAACAGCCTCAGGTTCAGGAGCGGGTTTGCGGTTCTGAGCTCTATGATCAGGAAGAGCGTCAGGGAGACCGCGGCGACGATCGAGAGCTGGACGATCAGCTCGGATCCGAACCAGTCCTCCTTGTTGCCCTCCTCCAGCACGGTCTGAAGGGTGGCGAGGCCGACCGCCAGAGTGACGATCCCGGCCCAGTCGCCCTTGGCCAGCATGCCCAGCTGCATCGGCGCCTTGTCGAGCGAGGCCCAGAGCAGCCCGACCATCAGAAGGCCCGGGACCAGGTTGACGTAGAAGATGAATTCCCAGCCGTAGTTCTCCGTCAGGTACCCGCCGATGGTCGGCCCGATGGCGGGGGCGAAGGTCGCCGAAAGCGCGAAGAGCGCCAGCCCGACCGGTTGCTTCGGCTTCGGCAGCAGCGTGATGATGATGGTGAAGGCCATCGGGATGAGGACGCCGCCGGCAAAGCCCTGGATGGCCCTGAGCACGATCATCTGCTCCAGGTTCGCCGCGAACGCGCAGGCCACCGAGAAGACGAGAAACAGGATGGCGTTGGTCAGGAGATAGCGGCGCAGCGAAAAGACCTGGGCCAGCCAGCCGCTGAGGGGAATGACCACGATTTCGGCGACGAGATAGGAGGTCGAGATCCATCCGCCGTCGTCCTTGCCGGCGCCGATCGCCCCCTGGATGTCGGCGAGCGAGGCATTGACGATCTGGATGTTGAGGACCGCCATGAAGGCCCCCAGGGTGGAGCCGATCACCGCGCACCACATCCGCAGGGCGCTCATGTCCTTTGCCGAAGCCGGCGCTTCGGTGCCCTGCGGCTGCCGTCCGTTGCCGGCCTCAAGCGTGCGTGTCGCCATCGTTCTGCTTCCGCGCGAGCGGAACCTTCGTGCTGTGTTGTCGGGGATCGGGAATGGGGAGAGGATGTCCGCCGGATGCCGTCACTTGTCGTGCGACAGCCGGGCGATCCTGGTGTCGATCTTCGGCACGACGGACATTCCGGAGCGGAGCTGGGCGGCGCGCGCCTCGTCGTCGATGATGATCTTCACCGGAATGCGCTGGACGATCTTGGTGAAATTGCCCGTCGCGTTGTCGGGCGGAAGCAGTGAGAATTCCAGGCCGCTCGCGGGCGCGACGCTGTCCACATGCCCCTTCACTTCGACCCCGGGAAACCCGTCGACCTCGATCTCCACGGGCTGGCCCGGGCGAACGTAGGTCAGCTGCGTCTCCTTGAAATTCGCGACGACATAGACCGAATGCAGCGGCACGACCGCCATCAGCTGCGTGCCGGCGGTGACATACTGCCCCACGCGGATCGAGCGCGCGCCGAGCGTGCCGTCGACGGCCGCGACGATGTTCGTATAGGAGAGGTTCAGTTCGGCCTGCTCGACGGCCGCGGCCGCCCGCTCCCGTTGCGCCACCGCATGGTCGCGCTGGCTCTTGAGGACCGGTACCCGGTCATGCGCGGCGATCAGCGCGGCACGGTCCCGCTGAACCGCCGCGGTCGCCTGCTCGAGCAGGGACCGGCTCTGCTCGGCACGCGACTGCGTGCCCGCCCCGGTATTGCTCAGCCGCGTGTCCCGCTTGGCCTCGGATGTCGCAAAGACCAGCGAGGCGTTCGAAGCGTCGACCGATGCTTCCGCCTGGCCGATGACCGACTTCTGCAGTTCGATCTGGGCGTCGATGTTGGTGATCGCCGCCTCCGCCGCCTTCAGCTCGGCCCGCGCCTGGTCCAGCGCCACCTGGAAGTCGCGATCGTCGATGCGTGCAAGCACCTGCCCCGCCTTGACGGCGTCATTGTCATCGACCAGCACCTCCTTGACGTAGCCGGCGATCTTGGGGGCAACCGTCGTGTAGTCCGCCTTGACGTAGGCATTGTCGGTGGATTCGATGAACCGGCCGACCGTCCAGTACCGGTTGGCGAAGTGGGCGCCGTAGCCCGCGGCGGCGAACAGAACCAGCGCGACCACGCCTTTCTTGACGACGGACTTCCGCCGGGGGGCAACGGCCGGTGCAGGCGATGCGGGCTCGGCGGATACCGAGGCGGGATCGGGTCCGTCGCCGGCGGGCTCGACCTTGAAGGCTTCCTTGCGTGACAGTTCCATCACCACGATCTCCAGCGACCATCGCTCGCGATCGTCCTTGCGTCCGAACGCGCCTCGTGTCGCAACCACAGACAGTTCACTCGCTTCGAGGATGATCGGTCCGCACGGACAATCGGCGAGCGGCGCCTCTGCGCGAAGACTTGGTCATAGGCAGATGGCGCGTGTCAGATTTGGAATCTTCCCGGTGCGCGGGACAGATATACAAAGGTTGGGAGATGCGGTGGCGCAGGTCGATGCGCCCTAGCGGGCACGCGATGGTCCGCGGAAGATGTTCATCTGCAGCTCGTGTCTCGAGGCAAAGCGCCCGAGGATCCGGATCAGGCGCTCCTCCTCGGCCTGACATATGCCCGCCTGCCTGCAATATTCCGCAATATCCCACAAATGCTCCGCTTCGGTCGTCTCGGGCAGTCGGGTATCGCGGCAAGTCATCTTGCGCCTTTCGTGCACAGAGGCGCCGCTGCCGCCTTGCATGGACATGGATCGGACCCCACGCATGAATTTCGATGGGAGATCTGGAAGCCTATCGGCTTCGCGCAAGACGGATAACTATACGGTCGTTCTATCCTCCGCAGCGATGCGGAGGAAAATCGGTCGACCGGCCGGCCGCCCCACGGCGATCGGCCGTTCTAAAGATCGCTGCAGGCGCGGCCTAGGCCCGGAGGGTCGCGGATTCCGTGCGGCCGGCCGCACCGGTCACCCGCCTGGCCGCCCAGAGGGTGGCGATGATCCCGAAGATCGCGGGCAGGCTTACGGCCGGGAAGTCGCGAATGATCACCGACGACGAGCAGATGCCGACCGCCACTTCCCACAGATGGAAGGTGGCATGCGCAATCAACCAGAGGGTCGCGCCCGCCCAAAGCTCCAGCCGGCGCTGCGGCTTCCAGAGCCCGATGGCGAAGGCAGCCGCA
Organism: Hyphomicrobiales bacterium; assembly: GCA_900469965.1. Classification (GTDB taxonomy): domain Bacteria; phylum Pseudomonadota; class Alphaproteobacteria; order Rhizobiales; family Rhizobiaceae; genus Mycoplana. Next base: position 60,164 of record UBZP01000003.1, read on the forward strand.
ATGAACCCCTGGATGATGCCGATGTCGCGCACGAAATGCTGGTTGAACATGCCGGTGTCGGTGACTCCGGGCACGAAATAGTACCAGCCCTCGGGGTCATAGAGCATGTGGAGGCAGAGCCAGGCCGCAAGCAACGTGTTGAAACCGACCATTCCATAGACAGTGTACCTTGAGAGCTGCATTTGAACCTCCTGCAAGAATGACCGCGGACGTTATCACCGCGGACCGGTGGCTGCGCCCCAAACGAAGGTTTATGCGGGCTCCCGGAACGGGTTGGCGACCCTCTCGGGTTGCACAGGTCGACCAGGTTTTCGGTTACCCGGGCCGCCGCCAGCCACGACTTCTTCCGGGGGCATAGGGAGGACAGCAGGGCGGCCTCACCTTGCCGCGTCAGACCCGCTCGACGAAATGACCATCAAGCGGCGACGGCTGCGGAAATCAAGCCCAACGACCGTTTGGGTTCAACGCCTGTGGGCTTCGACATAGACTCCGCGGAGTGGCCAGGGACCACACGTCATCAATACCGCAAAACAGGAGTTCGACATGCCACAGGCAGAAATGAAGGCCCGAGGGATCAGTCAACAGGCAGGCATGCGCTCGCAGGATGCGGTGCACCCGGTCGGACTGGGACAGGGCGAACTGGTTCCGTCGCGCTATGCGGTGAAGGTCGGCGAGATCGACGTGCTGGTGATCAGCGACGGGGTGCTGCCGCTCCCGACCGCGATGCTGGCGCACAATGCCGACCCGGCCGTCCGCGCGGCCTGGCTGAACGACATGTTCCTGCCGCAGGACAGCTTCGACTGGCCGCTCAACGCCGTGGTGGTCCGCAGCGGCGAGCAGACCATACTCCTCGATGCCGGGCTGGGACTGGACCCAGACCTGAACCTGCCGCGGGCCGGACAACTGCTCAAGCGGCTGGCGGGCGCCGGCATCGATCTCGCCTCCGTGACCGACGTGGTGCTGACGCACCTGCACATGGATCACATCGGCGGGCTGCTCGTCGAAGGGGTGCGGGAGCAGCTGCGCCCGGACCTGCGGATCCACGTCGCGGCCGCCGAGGTGAAGTTCTGGGAGGCCCCCGATTTCTCCCACACCGACATGCCGCCGGGCTTTCCGGATGCACTGCGGGCGGCCGCCAAGCGGTTCACGCAGGAGTATCGCAGCCATCTGCGGACGTTCGAGGACGAGCACGAGGTGGCGCCGGGCGTGGTTGTCCGTCGCACCGGCGGCCACACCCCGGGCCACAGCGTGATCCGGATGGCGTCCGGCGGCGACCGGCTGACCTTTGCCGGCGACGCCGTGTTCGCGGTCGGCTTCGAACAGCCCGACTGGCACAACGGCTTCGAGCACGACCCCGAGGAAGCGGCCCGCGTCCGGGTCCGCCTCCTGCGCGAGCTTGCGGCGACCGGCGAACAACTGGTGGCCACCCACCTGCCGTTCCCCTCGATCGGACGGGTCGCGGTCGACGGCGACGCCTTCCGATGGGTGCCGATCTTCTGGGACTACTGACCATGAGGCGGAACAGCGCGATGACCGCTCGGCACTGTCGTGCGGCGGCATGACATCCGGTGTGCAGCCTGCGCCGGCGGGACATTCCCGGAAAGCGCGAAGGGACGGCGATTGCCGTCCCTTTTTCATGGCAGGCGCGCTCGGCGAAAGGCGGCCGCCTGCCTTTGCCGTGTCATGACGCAATCTCCGCCTCGACAGGCAGCGTGAACGTGAACGTCGCGCCCTGCGGCTCGTTGTTTTCGGCCCATAGCCGCCCGCCATGCGCCTCGACGATCGATCGGCATATCGCAAGGCCCATGCCCATGCCGTGCGCCTTCGTGGTGAAGAACGGCTCGAAGATCTTTTCCGTGAACTCGATCCCGCCGCCGCGATCGCTGATGTCGATCTGGATCGCCTCCCCCGGCCGGTGCACGCGCACGCCCAGAACCCTGTCGTCCGCCACGGAATCCATCGCATCCATGCCGTTGCGGATGAGGTTGACGAGGACCTGTTGGACCTGCACGCGATCGAGCGCGACCGGCGGCAGGTTGCTCTCCACGTCGATCTTCATGCGAATGCGGCGCCGCGCCGCCTCCTCGGCCATGAGGCTGTGCGCATCCCGGATGATGCTCTCGAGCGTCGTACTCGTGCGCGTCTCCTCGGAGCGCTTGAACAGGGCGCGGATGTGCCTCACCACTTCACCGGCGGAATGGGCGTTGTCGATGATGCGCTCCACCGATTTCCGCGCCCGCTCGAGATTGGGAGGCGTCGCCGCAAGCCAGGCCTGGCAGGCGCTGGAGTTGGCGACGATCGCAGCCAGCGGCTGGTTCACCTCGTGGGCGATGGCGGCGGACAGCTCGGCAAGGCTCGCCGCCTGGCTCGCCCGCGTCAGGCTCTCCCGCGCCAGATGCAGCTCTTCCTCGACGCGCACCTGGTCGTCGATGTCCTGCGAGAGGCCGAACCACTGGATGATGCGACCGGTGTCGTCCCTGAGCGGCTCGGCGCGGCCCGACATCCAGCGATAGACGCCGTCCATCCTGCGCATGCGGTAGGTGAGCGAAAAGCTCTCGCCGGTCATGAGGGAGCGATTGAGGGTCTCCCGCAGAAGCACGATGTCGTCGGGATGGAACAGGGTCGCCATCGCCGTCGCCAGCCGATCCGTGCCGGGCTTGTCGAAGTCGCCGACGTCGCGGCCGCAGAACTCGACCAGCCGTTTGCTGAAGAAGGTCGGCTCGCCCTTCGGCGACAGTCGCCAGAGCAGGCTGGGAACCATGTCGACCAGCTGCGAGAGTTCCTGCTCCCGGCTGCGCAGCGTCTCCTGCGCCTTCACCAGATCGTCGATGTCGACGCTCACGCCATACCACTGGATGATCGTGCCGGCATCGTCGCGCAAGGGCTCGGCGCGGCTCTCGACCCACCGGTGCGGGCCGTTGGCCCGGCGCTGGCGATATCTCGCCAGAAGCGGTGTCCCCGTCGCGACGGCCAGTGCGAAGATTTCGTTCACCGCCCCCCGCTGGTCCGGATGGATGACGGTCAGGGATCGCGACCCGTCCGGCGCGATCATGTCCTTGAGGCTGAGGCCGGTGACGTCCACCGCCCGCCTGTTGAGATAGCAGGGTATCCCTTCTGGGGTCATGCACCATATGAGCGCCGGCACCGCGTCGATCATCTGCTGCAGCTGGCGCTCGCTGCGCCGCAGCGCCTCCTGTGCGCGCATCTCGTCGTCGATGTCGATGGATATCACGTACCATTGCGCAATCGCGCCGCCTTGGTCCCGTAACGGCTCCCCGCGGCCTTCGACCCAGCGGTACACGCCATCGCCGCGGCGCATGCGGTACTTCATCGCAAAGGGCGCGCCGGTGGCAAAGGAATGGCGGGCCGTCGCCAGCAGTTCGCCTGCATCGTCGGGGTGCACGAGAACCGAGATGGCTGCCGCAAGCCGGCTCGTGTCCGGCTTGTCCAGATGGGTCAGGTCGTCCAGGCCGAAGAAGTCCAACAGTCGCTTGTTGAAGAAGATGGGCTCCCCTTCGGGCGTCATGCGCCGGATGTGGACCGGCACCATATCCACGAGCTGCGACAGTTCCCGCTCCCGCTCGCGCAGGGCGGCGAGCGCCTGCTGGTTCTGCCTGGAGATGGCGGCCACGATGAGGGAGGAGAACGCCGAGATGGCCAGGAAGAGCTGCAGCATGACCTGCTTTTCCCGCTGGCTCTCCGGGTCGCCGACAAAATGGCTGCCCCCGGAGATCGTGAGCGCCATGGTGATCAGCGCGAGAAGCGTCAGGGCGACGGCCACGCCCTTGAACTCGAAGCGCACGGCGGCCCAGAGAAGCGGCGGCATGATGATGTAGGCGGAGGCCAGGTAGTCGGTGCTCAGGGACAGCGCGGCAAGGCCGAGGAAGATCAGGCCGAGAAGGCCGGCCTCCGTCCACTGCGCGGCAGAGAGCCTGGCCCCGGTGCGCCCCAGCTGGATCACGATCAGCGCCAATGGCCCGACGAGCAGGATTCCGGTGGCGTCTCCGATCCAGAAGAGCGGCCATACGCCCGTAAAGGTCTGCGCCTCGACGCCGAACCATGCGAGCGCCGCGCTTCCCACCGTCGCGCTGACGAGCGGTGCGACGCCGGCCCCCAGTCCGACGAAGGCCAGGACGTCCGGCAAGCTCTCCAGCTGAAGCGGCCGGCCGCGCGCCCGGATGATCAGCGTCGCGCCGGTCACCGCGCAAAGCGCATTGCCGACATAGATGAGGAGACCCGCAACTAGGGGGCTGTGGAACCATATCATCTGCGCCGTCATCTCGGCCAGGCAGCCGGACAGGATCCACCACGGCCAGCTGTAGGGCGAAGTGAGGATCAGCGTCGCGATGAAGACCCCGGCCGGCGGCCAGATGGACACCGTTATCCCGGGGACGATAGCCAGGGCGTCAGCGAACGCGCACCCCAGCACATATGCCAAAAAGAACAGCCCGAGGTGCAAGAACAAGGGGCGGTGCGACCAGACGGACACCATCGGCTACTCCTGCCGGGCAAAGACGGGCCAAGGCTTCCCAGGCCCTGCTATAGCACATGTTTCACAGCTTTGCGCAGGTGAACCCGATTTGCCCTTCGGGGGCCCATGCCCGCCGGGCCCCCGGGCCGACCGGCCCTTCAGCGGCCGATCGGCTCCAGCGTCGAAGTCCTGGCCCTGAACACGAAGACGCCGGGTCCGGCAAAGTGCCGCCCTGACGGGTTTTCGATCTGGGACTGGAATTTCGAATAGAGCGCCACCATCGCGGTGAAGCGTCCATGCAGGAAGCTGTCGGCCGTCGTCAGTTCCGAGATGTCGACGACCCGGACGCCATATCGCTTGGCCGCGGCCTGCACCCATGGATCGTGGACATCGTCGACGCCGACACGCCGGCCGCCGGTGAGGATGCCGGCCATGGTGAGCGCCTTGTCATCGCTGGACACGAGCAGCGTCAGCGGCCGCGGCAGCCGGCCGATCGTCTCGAGCCGGCGGACCATTTCGGCGACGTCGATATCCGGGGCAGCCAGGACGATGTTCGAATAGCGCGCAAACACCGCCTGGCGGCGCTCCGGGCTCATTTTCGACAGCGTCTGCACGGTGAGCCACGCGCCCATGCTGTGGGCGAGCAACGTGTCCCCCCCGCCGGAACTCTGGGCCAGGATTTCGATCGTCCTTGCAAGACCGTCCGTCGATGCCGATGCCGCCGCCCGGTCCGCGGCGTAGGCCAGCGCGCTGGCCTTGGACGGCCAGGCGAAGAGCACCGCCACCCGGTCGTCATGCGCATCCGCGGCGATCTGGGCGAGACGATAGATCGATTCCGGATAGGAGTTGTTGTAGCCGTGAACGAAGAGGCGGACGGACCGTCCGCCGCCCTGCGCGGCAACGATGCCCGATCGGAATTCGCCTTCCGAAAGCCGCGCCGATTCGATCGTCACGAAGTCCGTGGCGCGATCCGGTCGGTCCCGCGGCCACTCGATCGCACCGGGCCGGTGCGCCGGCGGTATCGAGACGACGTACCTGGCAAAGCGAAGCGTCGGCAACTGGACACTGTTGAAGGACGATGTCGTTCCGGGCTCCGGCGTTCGCAGCGTCGCCACGAAGATGGTGACCGCCCTGCCGCCGGGCTTCACATCGGCCGGCTCCAGGACCGTCGATCCGGGCCGTGACGCACACGCGGCGAGCATGACGATGAGCACGGCGACCAGAACGGGCGTCCAGCGCAGCCGGGACGGCGGCCGGATGCCGTTGCGATCGCTCGTCCTTGTCCGGTCACTGGCACTCATGCCTGGGCGCCCCAATGTTTCGGCAGAACGCCCTCGTACCGGCTGAAGCGGACCTCGGACGTGGCCCTGCCGGCAGGCATGTGCCTGGAACAGGCGGGAGTGGCCGGCATTTCATACCCGACCCTTTTGACAGGTGTCAAACGCGCGCCGCTCTCCCACGACGGCCCGGCGACGGCTGCACCGGACGCTTCGCTAGATCCGGTCCGCCGGCGCCCTCTGCGCAGGGATTCGCGGCGTCGAAGACTGTCCGGCCGTATCGAGCAGCTTTCGCGCCATCTCCCTTGCCTGCCGCACGGGCTCGGCGGTGCGGCTCATCTGCGCGACCACCATGGCGCCTTCATGCAGCAGATGGATTTCGGCGGCAATTCGTTTCGGCTCGACGAGCCGGGCCGCATAGGCGAGCTCCTCGAAATAGGCCAGCGTCAGGCGCTTGTGCAGCACGGCGGCGCGGAAGACGGGATCGACGGTCTCCTTGTGCTCGCCAGCCGCGCTGACGAAGATGCAGCCGCGGAACCTTTGGTCGTCCACCGCGGCCTCCAGGAAATCGAAGGTCGCCAGCAGGCGCCCCAGCGGATCGGTCGCATGCGCATCGACGAAGGCGCGCATGGCGTAGCGGTCCTCCTCGTCGCGTCGCTCGAGCGCGGCAAGGATCAGATCCTCCTTGGTCTCGAAGTGCCGGTACAGCGTCGTCTTGGCAACCCCCGCCTCGGCGATGATCAGATCGACCCCGGTGGCGTGGTAGCCGTGCTCGTTGAACAGCCGCAACGCCGTCTCGAGCAGATGATTGCGGATTTCAGAACGCCGCATTTCGTCCTCGCAGGAAAACAGATCTGTATTTTTAATTACTATTTTTTCCTGCCAATGCAAGTGCTCATCCGGATATTGCCCCGCAGCCGGCTGCCCGCAGCGTGATCGTCACCGCCGCGAGCGCGGATCGGCGACGGCAGGCGATCGACACAGAACGCAGTATTTTCCGGTACTTACCAGAAATGGCATTGGCGACATCCCGCCTCTGTGCTGCCGATCGCTCTGGCTCGCGCCTGCCGGCGAGCGCCGATGCGACCTTGGGGCTTGCAAAACGATACAGATCGGTATACAAACCTCGACATCGATACAGATCGGTATCGTTTATTGATCGGGCAAGACGCCCTTGAGACGGCAACCAAGGAGGAGAAGGCAATGCTTGATGAATTCGCAACCGCCCTGGCGGTCGATGCGGGCACCCGGGAGCACGCAACCGACGTGATCTCGGTCGCACCCGGTCAGGTCCTGCTGAAGGACATTGGCCCGTTCGCGCTCTCGATCGCGACCGGTTCGCCGGGTGCGCTGCGCGCCTCCCGCACCTGAACAAATCCGCAAACGCAAAAGGAAACTCCGATGTTTGCTTCCTATATCCTGTCACGGATCCGCGCTCACCGGCGCTATCGCCGCACCCTGCACGAGCTGGGCGACAGCCACCTGGGGCACGTGTTTACCGATGGCCCGCGCGACCGGGGCGGTCTAAGGTACTGCATCAATTCCGCGGCCTTGCGCTTCATCCCCCGTGAGGACATGGCGGCGCAGGGCTACGCGGCATTCATCGACCAGGTGGAGGATATCTAATGACCAACAGAGCTGTTCTGGCCGGCGGCTGCTTCTGGGGAATGCAGGACCTGATCCGCAGGCTCCCCGGCGTCGTCTCGACCCGCGTGGGCTACAGCGGCGGTGACGTCCCGAACGCCACCTACCGCAACCACGGAACCCACGCCGAGGCCATCGAGATCATCTTCGATCCCGAAGTCATCAGCTACCGGCGGATCCTGGAGTTCTTCTTCCAGATCCACGATCCGACGACGAAGAACCGGCAGGGCAACGACGTCGGCCTCTCCTATCGCTCGGCGATCTTCTACGTCGACGAGGAGCAGAAGCGTGTGGCCGAAGACACCATTGCCGACGTCAACGCTTCCGGCATCTGGCCGGGCAAGGCGGTGACCGAGGTCGAGCCGGTGGGCGACTTCTGGCAGGCCGAACCGGAGCACCAGGACTACCTGGAGCGCTACCCCAACGGCTACACCTGCCATTTCCCGCGCCCCAACTGGGTATTGCCCCGGCGCAGCGCGGCCGAATAGTCGGCCCCGGTCTCTGTCAACGGGGACGGCCGTCACCTTCGATGCGCCCGGCAGAAACGCCGGGCGCATCGAAACCCGCGACAATCGGCTTGTCGCTCGTTCGTCAGCCGCCAGAGATACCGGCGCGGCCCGCCGCGCAAAGAGGCGCCGGGCTGCCCGCGCCGGAGGGCGTTCTCCTCGAACCGGTCGTGAAGCCCGCCGCGTTTACGGAAGGAGTTCGTCGTGAACGTCTTGTCGTCGACCACCGCGGCCACAGGCGCCGGGCTCTGGCTGGCGATGGCGATGATCGGCGCGCTGGGATTTGTGCTCGGCTTCGCGATGAACCACGGATCGATCTGCACATTTGTCGCCACGACCGAGCTCATCGCACAGAAGCGGCCGGCCCGGCTCATCGCGCTGATCGAATGCGCGTTCTGGGCTGCGATCGGTTATACGATCCTCGGCGCCGCGCCAACGATGCACGACGTCTGGGCGCCCGTCGCCCAGCTGGCGGCCGCAGCGATCGTCTTCGGGTTCGGGGTCTATGTGAACGGCGCCTGCATCTTCGGCTCGGTCGGTCATTTCGGCAATGGCGACATCGACTTCGGCTTCACGTTCGTCGGCCTGTTCGTGGTCCTCTACCTCGGCTTCCTGAGCGGGGTCGGGGTGGAGCAGATGCCCGTCAGCGCGGCACCGCCGCTCGGTCTGGTGCTTCTCGCCGTTGCCGTGGCGGCGCTGCTGGCGATCCGGCTTGCCATCTTCAATTCCGCTGGAAACTTCCGGCGGCTGACCGTGGCGATGGCGGTCATCGGCATGACATCGGCGGTCATGTCCGTCCTCGCCCCGCGTTTCGCGATCACGGCGTCGATCGGCTCGATTCTCTCGATCCCCGTCGCCGGCGTCCTGATCTTCGTCTGCATGTTCGGCGGCAGCCTGCTCTCCGCGCGCCTGCGCGAGCATCGCTTCGTTCTGCGACGCCCCAACAGGGCCGACATCGTCCGGCGGACGCTCGGCGGCGTGCTCATGGGACTGGGCGCGCTTCTCATCCCCGGCGGCAACGATACGCTGCTGCTGGTCGGCTTTCCCATGGGGGCCTGGCAGGCCGCACTGGCCTACCTCCTGATCGTCGCCACGCTCGCCCTGCTGATCGTCAGGTTCGGCTCCGCGGCACGGTCGTGGTCGTGACCGCACCGGCGACGGTCCAAAACCGACAGGCGGGCCCCCGGCTTCAGGACCGCAAGGTCCTGAAGGCCGCCCGCACCTCCTGGCTGAAGACCTCGGGTTCCTCCCAGGCTGCGAAGTGCCCGCCCCGTGCGGCGCGGTTGTAGTAAATGAGCTTGGGATAGGCCCCGGCCAGCCAGGTCCTTGGCGGCTTGTAGACTTCGCCCGGGAAGACGGTGACGGCGGCCGGAACCCGGACGGGTGCCGGTTTGGCGCCCGAGGAGGCGTTTTCCCAGTAGATGCGACCGCTCGACGGGCCGGCATTCGTCAGCCAGTAGAGCGTGATGTTGTCGAGGATGGCGTCCCTGCCCAGTGCCCTCTCCGGATCGCCGCGCGTATAGACCCAGTCGGCGATCTTGTCGTAGAGCCAGGCGGCCAGCCCGACCGGCGAATCCGCGAGGCCGAAGCCGAGTGTCTCCGGGCGCGTGTTCATGATGGCCGCATAGCCGAAGCCATTGGCGACGAAGTCACGGACCTCGGAATAGACCTCCCTCTCCTGCTCCGAGAAGCCGGCGGGCGCCGGCGCGCCCTCCCTGAGCGCCCGCGCCGCCTCGGGCGGGAAGGTGGTGGCGCGTTCGATCCGGTTCACATGGATGCCGAGCAGCCCGTCCGGCGCCTGCCGCCCCAGGGCGTCGCTGATGATCGCGCCCCAGTCGCCGCCTTGCGACACATAGCGGTCGTAACCGAGGCGTTTCATCAACCTGTCCCACGCGGCGGCGATGCGCTGCGGGTTCCAGCCGGTGCTGTCGGGCTTCTGCGAGAAGCCGAAGCCGGGGATCGACGGGATCACGAGATGAAAGGCATCCTCCGCCTGACCGCCGTGTCGGGTCGGGTCGGTCAACGGCCCGATGACGTCCAGCAGTTCGAAGAACGATCCCGGCCAGCCATGCGTCATGACCAGCGGCAGGGCGTCGTCGTGCGGCGAACGCACGTGGATGAAGTGAATGTCCAGCCCATCGATCTTGGTCACGAACTGCGGGAATGCGTTCAGCTTCCGCTCCGCCCTCCGCCAATCGTAGCCGGACTGCCAGTAGTCCACCAGCGCCTTCAGCCTGGCAGGCTGGACGCCCTGCGATCGATCGCTCACCGTCTCCCCGTCCGGCCACCGGGTCGCCATGAGCCGTTGCCTGAGATCGACCAGGGCCTCTTCGGGCACCGCGGCGAAAAAGCGGCGGACCTCGCCGGTGGCGGCGGCCGCATCGACGCCTTTCGCCACGGCCGCATCGAGGGCAGGCATGGCCTGCAGGAGCCCGATCGCCGCGCCGCCGAAGAGCAGCGCGCGCCGGGAAATGTCCGTTCTTCCGGTCGACGGATGGTCGGTCATGGCTTGTTTTCCGTGGTTCGTTTATTCGACCGGCTCGACGAGCGCGGCGCCCTTCTCGACGATGTAGGTCGCGAGCTCCGAGGCCCTGCCTTCGCCGACGTTCCGTGCCGAGTGCGGCGTCCCCGACGGAATGAAGAGCGACTGCCCGGCCGTGAGGGTCACCGGCGCGCGGCCTTCGAGCGTGTATTCCAGCCTGCCTTCGAGGACGAAGGCGACCTCTTCGCCGGGGTGTCTGTGGTTTGCCGCGAACGCCTCCGGCCCCAGGTCCACCCTCACCTGGACGACTTCCTTCGAGGAACCGCTGACATCGCTCCTGACGAGCTCCGTGCGCTGGATATCGGGTTGCTGTGCCTGCACCGCCTGCAGCGGAAACGCCAGAAGCGCGAACGCTGTGATCGTGATCATCGGGGTCTTCATCGAACTCTCCCTTGGATGAAGGAGGCACCGGCAGATGCCCGGCGCCTCCTCGCCTTGCATGTCAGTTCACGCCGCATCCGGGCCGTGACGGAAAACGAGAACCTTGTTGCCTTCCGGATCGCGGAAATAGGCGCAGTAGGGACCATTGTCCCCGCGCGGACCCGGCGCGCCCTCGTCCGCCCCGCCGGCAGCGAGTGCGGTTGCGTGGATCTCATCGACCTGCGCACGGGAGCGCGCCTCGAGGGCGACCATGTTGCCGTTGCCGATGGCGGCGGGCTGGCCGTCGAAGGGCCTGGTAATGCCGAATTCCGGAACCCGGTGGCCGTAATAGATGGCCCGCCCCGGCTGGACGAGCACGCGCCCGATGCCGAATACGGCAAAGACCCGGTCGTAGAAGCGTGATGCGGCTTCCAGGTCGTTGGTGCCGACGACGGCGTGACCGATGACCGCACGCAGGTCTGCGGGCCGGGCGGCGGTTTCGTGGTTCGGTGTGATGGCGTTCATGTCGATCTTACCCTTTCCATCGACGGCAAGCACCTGCCGTCTGCTGTTTCAGGCGGAAGCCAACGCTCCGCCCTGCGATGCCGACAATCTAGGGGGTGACCTTCCCGGCCGGTACTTGGCGAATTCGAGAGGGTGCTTCTCGGATTCCGGTGCTGGTCGGCGACGCTTCAGCGCCCGATCATGAAGCCCGGCAACAGCTTTCCAACGAAGGAGGAATGACATGTCGACGGGCTCAACCGGAAAACGGCTTGCCGCCGCGGCGGTGTGGAGTGCCGTGACCTGGGCGGCACCCCAGGCGATCGCGGGCGCTCCCGAGATCGACTACCTGAAGATCGACGGCGACATCACGCTGCGAAGGATGGTCGTGCACGCGGCGGCTCCGAAGGGGACGGTCCTGTTCCTGCACGGTTTCCCGGAGACGCTCTATGTCTGGAAGGACATCGCCACCGCGCTCGGTGACACCTACGAGGTCCATGCGTTCGACTGGCCGGGCTTCGGCCAGTCGTCGCGACCCGTAGCCGGCACGTTCTCCTATGCGCCGCAGGCCTTCGCCGCCGTCCTGAAGGCCTATATCGCCAAGGCCGGCATCGAACGCTCGATGCTGACGATCTATGCGACGGACATCGGCGCGCTGCCGGCCCTGCTGCTCGCGATCGAGGAGCCGGATATCGCACGGACCATCGTCGTCGGCGATTTCGCCCCCTTCGACCGGCCGGCATACATGTACGAGAGCCTGCAGAACCTGAAGAGCGAACCTTTCGCATCGCAGACCCGAGCCCACATGAACAGGACGAGCGCCGAAATCCTGGCGAACGCCTATCGCCGCGGCCTGCCGAAGGAGCGACAATTCGATCTTCCGGCGGACGTCCGGCAGGACATGGAAGCCGGCTGGGGCAACGGCGCGATGACGGCCGCCGACGCCTTCTATCACTACTATTCCCACTTCACGCGGGATCAGGACCGGCTCGAGGCGAACCTCGGCCGGCTGAAGACACCCGTGACGGTGATCTGGGGCGAAGACGATCTCTATATCTCGAAGAAGATGGGCGAGGAGTTCGCCGGCAGGATCGGTGCGTCCCTGGATGTCCTGCCGGGGGTGGGCCACTATCCTCACCTCCAGGACCCGGCCGGGACGGTCGCGGCGGTGCGCGCGTCAGCCCGATGACCGCAGGCCGTCCGACAGGGTCGCCGAGCGGTATTGTCCGCAAGCCTCCCGCAGGCGCGGCAGCGTCCAGTCGATGAAGGAGCGGACCTTCACCGCCAGCAGCCCTTGCCGGGAATAGACGATGTGGATGGGCCGCGCCGGCCCGCCATGTTCCGGCAGGATCGGGACGAGCGCCCCGGACGCAAGGTGCTCGGGGATCTGGTAGTCGAAGAGCCGCGCGATGCCGCAACCCTCCAGGGCAGCCGCAACGCAGTTTGCCGCCGTGTTGACCTCGAGGCGCGTCTGCGGATAGGCCTCGAGCGGTTCGCCGTCGACCTCGAACGTCCAGAAGAACGGCCGGTTGTTGAACATGATGCCGTCGTGAGCCGGCAGGTCGCAGGGATGGTTCGGCACGCCCCGCCGCGCCAGATAGGCGGGGCTGGCGCAGGTGAGGAGGCGGAACTCTCCGGCCTTCACCGCATAGAGGGAACTGTCGGCCAGCTCGGCCAGCCGGATGGCCACGTCGACCTGTTCGTTGATCAGATGCACCGACCGGTCGAGCGAGACGAGGTTCAGCGAGATCTCGGGGTGCTCCTCCAGGAAGCCGAGCGCGATCGGCAGGACATACCGGTTGCCGAACTCGACGGGCATCGTCACCGTCAGATTTCCCCGCGGCGCCTCGTACTCGCCGGAGGCCCGTCGCTCGGCCTCTTCGAGATCGGCCACGATCCTGCGGGCGGCCTCCACATATTCGCGTCCGGCTTCGGTCAGTTGCAGGTTGCGGCTGGTCCGGACGAGCAGCCGGGCCCCGAGATGGCGTTCGAGATCGGCGACCTTGCGGCTGACGCTCGGCAGAGGCGCGTTCAGCTTCCGGCTCCCGGCAGTGATACTGCCGGCGTCGACCACAGCGAGCAACACGCGCATGGCATCAAGTCGGTCCATGGAGCACCGTAACGATCTTTCATGATCTTACAGTGCTTTTGCCTCCTTCCCTACCGGCCTTCGCCGTTCTTCTGCCGCGTTCGGCCTCGACGCGACGGCGCTCCGTCTGTCCGCCGACCCGCCAGGTCAGAAGCCCCGGCCCGGCGCGTCGTCGCAGCCGGCGCAGTTCTCTACTCGGCCGCGATCGGCAACGGGGCAGGAACCGGGCGGCCCTCGTCGTCGCCTGTGCTCTCCGCAGGCGGCGCATCGGCCTCGGGAACCGTCTTGTCCCTGCCGAAGAACAGCGCATAGGCGGCCGGCAGCACGAGGATGGTCAGGACCGTGGCGACCAGGATGCCGCCCATCATCGCGTAGGCGAGCGGTCCCCAGAAGACGCCGCGCGAGATCGGGATCAGCGCCAGCACGGCCACCATCGCCGTCAGCATGATCGGGCGGAAGCGGCGCACCGCTGCTCCGACGATCGCCTCGGAACGCTCCATGCCGGCGGCAATGTCCTGGTCGATCTGGTCGACGAGGATGATCGAGTTGCGGATGATGATGCCGAGAAGCGCGATGACGCCGAGGATCGCCACGAAACCGAAGGGCGCGCCGCTGATCAGCAGTGCCGTCGCGGCACCGATGATGCCGAGCGGGCCGGTGGCCAGCACCAGCATCGCCTTGCCGAAGTGCTGCAGCTGCACCATCAGCAACAGGACGATGACGAGCAGCATGATCGGCGCCTTGGCGGCGATCGAGGCCTGGCTCTCGGCCGAATCCTCGGCGCCGCCCTGGATCTCGACCTTGTAGCCCGGTGCCAGGCCGTCGCGCAGCCCCTTGAGCTCGTCATAGAGCTTCATCGTCACGTCGTTCGACTGGACGCCGTCCGGCAGCGTGGCGCGAACGGTGATCGTCGGCAGGCGGTCGCGCCGCCATTCGATGCCCTGTTCCAGCACCGGGACCACCTTGGCGACCTGCGAGACCGGGACGAAGCCGCCGAAATCGGTCGGCACGTAGATCGAATTGACGGCCGACAGCAGGTGGCGATTGGCGTCGGGCTCGCGGGCGACGATGGAGACCGTCTCCTCGCCGTCGCGGAAATCGTCGAGCGGCACGCCGGACATGGTCGCCTGCAGCATCTGCCGGATCCGCTGCGAGGTGACGCCGAGCGCGCGGGCGCGGTCCTGGTCGATCACCAGCTTCATCGCCGGCACGGGCTCCAGCCAGTCGTCGTGGACGGCGCCGAGCAGGGGGTTCTCTTCGAACTTCGCCTTCACCGCGTCGGCGATGCGACGGACCTCCTGGCGGTCCGGCCCGACCACGCGCAGCTGTACCGGCCAGCCGGTCGGCGGTCCGAGGAACAGGCGGTCGACCTTGGAGCGGATCGAGGGGAAGTCCTGCGCAAGCATGGTCCTGAGCTTGACGATCAGCCGCTCGCGCGCCGGTTCGTCATTGGCCATGATCAGGAGCTGGGCGAAGTTCGGATTGCGCAGCTGCTGGTCGAGCGGCAGGAAGAAGCGCGGCGCGCCCTCGCCGATATAGGTGGCGATGAAGCGCTTGTCCGGGTCGTCCATCATCCGCGCCTCCAGGGCCTTCGCCTGGTTTTCGACCTCCTTGATGCTGGTGCCCTCGGGCAGCCACAGGTCGACGAGGATCTCCGGCCGCGACGACTGCGGGAAGAAGTTCTGCGGAATGAACTGGAAGGCCCAGAGACTGGTCGCAAAGGTGCCGAGCGTCAAGAGAAGCACGGCGATGCGATGGCGCACGGCCCAGCCGACCGTCGCCCGCAGCCGCTTGTAGAAGCGCGTGTCGAAGACGTCGTGATGCTCGCCCGCATGCGCGCGCTGCTTCAGGATCATGTGGCCGAGCCACGGGGTGAAGTACACGGCGACGAACCACGAGACGACGAGCGCGATGCCGACCACATAGAACAGCGAGCGGACATATTCGCCGGCGGTCGATTCCGCAAAGCCGACCGGAATGAAGCCGGCGGTGGTGATCAGCGTCCCGGTCAGCATCGGAAACGCGGTCGAGGAATAGGCGAAGCTCGCCGCCTCGACCTTCTCCAGGCCCTCTTCCAGCTTGCGCTCCATCATCTCGACGACGATCATCGCGTCGTCGACGAGCAGGCCGAGCGCGATGATCAGCGCGCCGAGCGAGATGCGCTGCAGGTCGATGCCGAGCTCGTACATGATCGCGAAGGTCGCGGCGAGCACCAGCGGAATGGCGATCGCGATCACCAGGCCCGAGCGCCAGCCGATCGACAGGAACGAGACGACGAGCACGATGATCAGCGCCTCGCCGAGCGCCTTCATGAATTCGCCGATGGCCTCGGTGACCACCTCGGGCTGGTTGGAGATCTGTTCGACGGCGACCCCATAGGGCAAGGCGCTCTCGAAACGGGCGTAGGTCTCCTCCACCGCCTTGCCGACGTCGGTGACCTTGAAGCCCTTGGCCATGACGACGCCGACCTGGACGCTGTCGTGACCGTTGAAGCGGTACTTGCGCTGGTAGGGATCCTCCAGACCGGAGGTGACGGTGGCGATGTCGCCCAGCCGGATGACCTGGCTTCCGGCGCGCAGCCGCAGCTCGCGGATGTCGGCCGCGCGGTCGACGCCGCCTTCGACGGAAATGCGGACCGACCGCGTGCCGGTATCGACGCTGCCGGCCGAATCGACGTTGTTCTGGCCCTTGATGGCGTTCTGCAGGTCGGTGATCGTCAGCCCGCGCTCGGCCAGCGCCTTGGACGAGACGTCCACATAGATCTTCTCCGGCTGGTCGCCGATGATGACGGCCTTCTCCACGCCGGGTGTCGTCAGCAGCATGTCGCGCGCCTGGATCGCGAATGTCTTCAGCTCCGGGTAGCTGTAGCCGTCGCCGCTGATGGAATGCAGCGTGATGTAGGTGTCGCCGAATTCGTCGTTGAAATAGGGCCCGAGCACGCCTTCTGGCAGCTCGCCGGCAATATCGCCCACCTTCTTGCGCACTTGATAGAAGGCGTCGGCGACGTCCTCGGCGTCGGTGTCCCCCTCCACCTGGAGGGTGATGATGGCGCTGCCGGCGCGCGTATAGGACTTCACCCAGTCGAGATGCGGCGTCTCCTGCAGCTTGCGCTCGATCTTGTTGACCACCTGGTCCTGCATCTCCTCGATCGAGGCGCCAGGCCAGACCGCTTGGACCACCATGATGCGGAAGGTGAAGTCCGGGTCCTCCTTCTGGCCCATGCGCATCAGTCCCAGGACGCCGGTGACGATGATCAGGCCGAAGAGGAAGCGGGCAATGCTCGGATGGCCGATCGCCCAGCGGGAGAGGTTGAACGGCTTGCGGTCGGAGGTCGAGGCGCTCATGGCATCATCATTCCGTTCTGTAAAGAGGGGTCAGCGAACGAGTTGGTCGGCTTCCGCCTGGGCGGACAGCGCTTCGCCGGCCGGCACCTTCACCTTCAGGTTCTCGCTCATGAACTGCGTGCCGGCGGCGACCACGAGATCGCCGGGCTTCAGGCCCTGCGTGACGTTGACGCCGTCGGCGCCGAAATCGCCGACGGTGATCTCGCGCGAGCGCACGGTATCGCTGCCGCGTTCGACGACCCATACGATCGTCCGGCCGTCTTTCTCCGCGAGCGCGGCCAGCGGAATGGAGACGGCGCTCCGCTCGCTTTCGCCGGCCGTCTCGATCGTCGCCGTCATGCCGAGAAGGACGCGCGGGTCGTTCGGCAGGCTGACGCGCACGGCAAATGTCCGCGACAGCCGGTCGGCGCTGCCTGCGACTTCTCGAACCCGGCCGTCCAGCACAAGGCCCTCATCGGACCAGAACCGCGCCTTGACCGTCTGGCCCGGCCTGAACCTGGCGATGTCCATCTCCGGTACGGCGATCTCGGCTTCCTTCTCGCCATCGACGGCGACCGACACCACCGGCGTGCCCGAGCCGATCACCTGGCCGATATCGGCGTTGACGGCGGTCACGATGCCGGTCTGGTCGGACGTCAGGTCCGTGTAGCGCACCTGGTTCTTCGCCTGGTCGAGCGAGGCGACGGCGGCGTCGCGCGTCGAAACCGCCTGGTCGTAGGCGAGCGTTGCCTCTTCGAGCTGGGACTTGGAGGTGACGTTCTTGGCGAAGAGCCCCTCGGCGCGGGTCTTGGCGAGCCTGGCCGTCTCGACCTGCTTCTCGGCAGCGACGAGGCTGGCCGCAGCCGATTTCACGGCGAGCTGGTAGTCCGTCGGATCGATCCGTGCCAGGAGGTCGCCGGGTTCCACCCGATCGCCGATGTTGACGTGCCGCTCGGTGATCTTGCCGGCCACGCGGAAGCCGAGGTTCATCTCGGTGCGGGCCTTGACCGAGCCGGAATAGTCGAGCGTGCGGGCCTCTCCGACATCGGCGACCGCGACCACCTTGACGGGCCGGACGATCTCCTTCGTCTCGACCTTCTCCTCCGAGCAGCCGGACAGCACGAGGCCGAGAGCCGTCATCATGGCGATGGTCGGCAGCGAAATGGACATGCGTGTAGCCTTCGGCGAAAACATCGCTCGCGCTCCTGATCGATAGCTCTATGTGTCGGATGGCGGCCGGGCCGCCGCATTCATGTCTTCAGCGCCCTGATCGCGAAATCGATCAGTTCGTCGGGTGTCGCGCGATTTTCCTTCGCGAGACACTGGGCCACCATCTGCGGATGGCAGAGCGTCACCGTCGCCGCGCCGAAGCATCGGGCCGCAACGTCGGCGTCCTGCTCCGGAAACTCCCCGGCCGCGATGCCCTCGCGGATGACGTCGGCCAGCAGGGCGTTCAACCGGTCGATATGCTTGTCGATGACGTGCCAGTCCCGTTCCATCGCGACCACCACCATCTCGTGGACCTTCTCCTGGTCCAGCATCGTCTCGACGGTCAGCCGGTACTGCGCCTGGCCGTAGCGGCGGAGGCGGTCGACCGCACTGGCCTTCGAGCGGAAAATCTCCAGCGCCATGGCATGGACGCCATCGAGCATCCGCGCGCAGAGCGCCTGGTGGATCTCGGTCTTCGAGGCGAAGAAGCGGTAGATGTTGGCGGGCGACATGCCGAGCTCGCGGGCAATGTCGGCGACGTTCGTCTTCGCGTAGCCGTAGTGCCTGAACAGGCGCTCGGCCGCATCCAGGATGCGGGTGACGTTCTCCCGCCTGGTGGTGTCCGCGAGCCTGTCGACGATTTCGGTCATGCCCCGTCCAGCTCCGTATTATGAGTGACGAATTTCTTATTTCGTCACTCATAATACGTCATCGCCTTGTCGTCAAGGCAGCAGCGTGCCTTCGGCCGGTCCGGTCGCATGGCCTGCCACGCATCAGCGCTCTGCACGTCTGGAAGGCCGGTGCGACGATAGATTTCGGTTGCTGCGATTCCATCGGATCGAACCAGCTGATAGTCTGGGCGAATCCATCAACGACCACCGGATCAGCGCCGTCCACCGATGCCCGTTCAATCCCGACCCCACCAATCCGCGATCGTCCCCCACCTCAGGATCGCAGCGCTTGGCGCCCTCGCCTGCGCTGCCGCGGCGGCCGCCGTCGCTGGCCTGGTGAGCCTGGTTTTTCCGGAGCATCCGTTCTGGCTGGAATGGGCGGTCGCGGCACTGGTGTCCGCCGCCGTTGCATTTCCGCTGCTGCTGACGATCGGCCGGCGCAACGAGGCGCTGCGGGAAGTCCAGGCGCAGCTTCGGCACGCGCTGAGCCATGATCCCGTCACGGGAACGCTGAGCGCCAATGCCTTTGCGACCTCGGTCGAGCATGCGATGGACCGCAGGCGCGTCCACGATGGGGAGAGCACCGACGGCATCATGCTCGTCCTCAGGGTCGGCAACCTCGATGAAATCGGTCGCCGCTATGGTCCGCAATGGGCAGACACGCTGCTTCAGTCGCTCGTCCGGATCGTGCAGTCGTCCGTGCGCTACGGCGATCTCGTCGCCCGCCTCGCCTCCGACGAACTCGGCATCTACCTGCCGGACGCGACGACGGAGAACACCCAGGACATCTGCGAACGAATCCGCGCGCGCATCAGCGAAACCACCTTTGCCGCCGGCCAGGAGCGTCAGATATCGGTGTCGGTGCGGCTCGGCGGCACCCGGGTCGAGGACCGCGCCGACTTCCAGGCGCTCCGCGAAGCGGCCAACCGCGCCGCCCTTGCGGAAGAAGAGGCCGGCCCGCCGCTGTTCCGCGAACTGTTTTCATGACCCGACGGGCACCTGCCCGTCCACGGCATCCCCGAGAATCCGGCTGACGACCGCGTCGACCGACTGCCGCCAATGCGGCATGGTCCAGCCGAAGGCCGAGCCGAATTTGGCGCAGCACAGCTGCGTGTTCGACGGGCGAGGCGCCGGCGCGGCATAGTCGGCGGCGGCGATGTCGCGCACCTCCGCCCATGGCCCTCCGAGCGCCCGGCTTGCGGAAAACACCTGGCGGGCGAAATCGGCCCATGAGGCCGTGCCGGTTCCGGCGAGGTGATAGGTCCCGTATGCCGCGCCGTCATCCAGCGCATAAGCTGCGCGCAGAATGCCATCGGCAAGGTCGAGCGCCGACGACGGATGGCCCCGCTGGTCCGAAACGACCGCGATCTCCGTCCGCTCGCGCGCCAGCCGCAGCATCGTCTTTGCGAAATTCGTCCCGAACGGGCTGTACACCCAGCTCGTCCGCAGGATGAGGTGGCGGGGCGTCGCCGCGGCCACGGCCATTTCGCCCGCGCGCTTGGAAAGGCCATAGACGTTCAGCGGCGCCGGCGCGTCCGTCTCCTGATAGGCGCCCTGCCTTTTCCCGTCGAAAACGTAGTCGGTCGACAGATGGATGATCGGCGCCCCCAGCCGGGCGGCCGCCGTGGCGACGGCCCCGGCGCCGGTGCCGTTGATGCTGTGGGCCAGGTCCGGTTCGTCCTCGGCCCGGTCGACGGCCGTATAGGCGGCGGCCGATACGACGAGGTCGGGGCGCGACGATGCCAGCGCCGGCCAGATGGTCTCCGGCCGCGCCAGATCGAGATCGGGACGCCCGAGCGCGACCACCTCGACCTCGGGCCGCGTCCGCGCCCGCTCCATCAGCGCCAGCGCCACCTGGCCGCGGGTTCCGGTGACGGCGATCCTCACGCCGAGCGCCGCCGGCCTTCGCCGAGCCGCATGCCGGCGTAGCGCCCGTCGCGGATCGGCTCCCACCACCAGCGATTGGCCAGGTACCAGTCCACGGTCATGCTCAACCCGTCGTCGAACCCCCACTGCGGCGTCCACCCGAGCTCGCGCTCGATCTTGGCAGGGTCGATGGCATAGCGGCGGTCATGCCCGGGCCGGTCGGCGACGAACGTGATGAGGTCCCGGTAGCTCTTGCCCTGGCCGCGCGGCCGCCGGGCATCGAGGCGATCGCAGATGCCCTCGACGACGGCGAGATTGCTGCGTTCGGCGCGGGCGCCGACGGCGTAGCTTTCGCCCGGCCGGCCATGCCGCACCACCTTTTCCAGCGCACGCGCATGGTCCTCCACATGCAGCCAGTCGCGAACATTCGCTCCCGTGCCGTAGACCGGCAGGGGCTTCTCCTCGATGGCGTTGATGATCGTGAGCGGGATCAGCTTTTCGGGAAAGTGATACGGGCCGAAGTTGTTGGAGCAGTTGGAGATCACCGCGGGCAGCCCGTAGGTGCGCGCCCATGCGCGCACGAGGTGGTCCGAAGCGGCCTTCGAGGCCGCGTAAGGAGAAGACGGGGCATAGGCCGTCGCTTCGGTGAACGCGCTCTCCTCGAAGGAAAGATCGCCGAAGACCTCGTCGGTGGAGACGTGATGGAACCGGAAGCGCTCGCGCGCGTCCGCCGTAAGCTCGCTCCAGTAGGCGAGTGCGGCGTTGAGCAGGCGAACCGTGCCGACGATGTTCGTCTCAATGAAGACGTCCGGCCTGTCGATCGAGCGGTCGACATGGCTTTCGGCGGCAAGGTGCATCACCGCCTCGACCCTCTCGGCGCGCAGGATCTCGAGCATGCGCCGCTCGTCGCCGATATCGGCGCGATAGTGGACGTAGCTCGCCTCATTTTCGATCGTCCGCAGGGAAGCGAGATTGCCTGCATAGGTCAGCTTGTCGACATTGACGACGCGCTCCGCGCCGCCCGCCACCAGATGCCGGCAGACGGCCGAGCCGATGAAGCCTGCGCCGCCCGTAACCAGAATACGCGTGCCCGGCCCCATCACGCAGCCGCCTCGAACACCGTGGCACTCGCCAGGTAGGGCGCATTCTGGTCCTTGGTCGACATCCGCAGGCGGTCGAATCCGGCGGGCCAGTCTATGCCGATTTCGGGATCGTCGAAGCGCAGCGCCCGGTCGTGATCGGGCGAGTAGAAATCGCTCACCTTGTACAGGACCTCGGTGTCCGGCTCCAGCGTCAGGAAGCCGTGCGCAAAGCCGGCCGGCACGAGGATCTGGTTGCCGGCCGCGGCGGAAAGCTCGATGCCGAGCCATTTCGCAAAGGTGGGCGAGCCCCGGCGGATATCGACCACGACATCGAAGACCCGCCCGCGGACGACCCTGACGAGCTTCACCTGTGCCCGCGGCGGCAACTGATAGTGCAGCCCGCGCAAGGTGCCGGCCGCGGCGGAGTATGAATGATTGTCCTGCACGAAAGCGGTATCGATGCCGCGCGTTGCAAACGCCGCCGCGTTGTAGGTCTCCGCGAAGAAGCCGCGCTCGTCTTCGAACCGTCGCGGCGTCAGTTCGAGAACGCCGTCAAGGCCAAGGGGACGTAGCTCAGGCATCGGCGAGCTCCCGGATACGGCGGCGAAGATAGACGGCATAGTCGGTCTGCCCCAACAGCGCCGCGCGCGCGAGCACCTGGTCGGCCGAAAGATAGCCGAGTTCGAAGGCGATCTCTTCCGGGCACATGATCTTCACGCCCTGGCGGTACTCGATCGTCCGGACGAAGGAGGCCGCGTCGTGCAGGCTCTCATGCGTGCCGGTGTCGAGCCATGCGTAGCCGCGGCCGAGCCGGCGCACGTAGAGGTCGCCGCGGTCGAGATAGGCGCGGTTGACATCGGTGATCTCCAGTTCGCCCCGCCCCGAGGGCCGGACCGAGGCGGCGATGTCGAGGACGTCGTTGTCGTAGAAATAGAGGCCGGTGACCGCCCAGTTCGATCGCGGCTCGGCAGGCTTCTCCTCGATCGCCTCGGCCTTGCCGGTGGCGGAATTGAAGCTGACCACGCCGTAGCGGCGCGCGTCGTCCACATGGTAGGCGAAGATCGTGGCACCGGCCTTCGGCGCGGCCGCGTCGCGGCAGATCTCGGCCAGTCCGGCGCCGTAGAAGATGTTGTCGCCGAGGATCAGGGCGACCGGGCTGTTCCCGACGAAGTCGCGGCCGATGACGAACGCCTCCGCCAACCCGTTCGGCTGCGGCTGCTCGGCATAGGAAAGCGAAAGGCCGAGCGCGCTCCCGTCACCGAGCAGGCCCTCGAACAGCGGCCGGTCCCGCGGCAGCGTGATCACCAGGATGTCGCGGATGCCGGCCAGCATCAGGGTGCCGAGCGGATAGTAGATCATCGGCTTGTCGTGGACGGGCAGCAGCTGTTTCGAAACCGAAATCGTCACGGGATAGAGCCGCGTGCCGCTGCCGCCCGCCAGAATGATCCCCTTCATGCGGCGTCTCCGTTCATTGTTTCCAGACCCCTCGCCGTCATCGCGCCGGCGCTCCGGCGACATCGGGTGCGATCGCCGCCACGCCGGCCGGGCTGAGCCTGCCGCAGCGCCAGACGCTGTAGGACGGTTGCGTATCCCAGTCGTAGTAGAAGGCGGCGGCCAGCCGTCGCTCCGCGATCAACGCCTGGAACGTGCTTCGCACCGCATGGATCGCCCGCTCCCGGCCCCGCTCGTCGATCGGGCACAAGCGCGCCGTGTTGGCGATGCCCCATTCGGTCACCCAGCACGGCTTGCCCGCGCCGGCCGGCTGGCAGAAATCGAGGAGGTCCGTCACCGCAAGGCGGAGCGCGGGCTCGCTCTTGCGACCGGGATAGAGGTGGATGCCGTAACCGTCGATGAACTGGTCGATCCCGCGTGCGCGCAGCAGCGCAATGACCTCGTCCGGATCGAGCCGCTCCATGCCGCGCTGGTCGGCCTCGCCGGTGCCGATATCGGACAGTCCCGCCGAGACGACGGCCGCGTCCCGGCTGTGCACCGTGGCCCGCAATGCCTCGCGGGTGATCCTGACGGCATCGACATAGGCATCGAGCCCCCGCGCGAACGCATCCCGATCCGCCACCTCGGCGACGCCGCGCGGCGTTCGTCGGCCCGGCGTGCGGTAGACGAGAAGATCGCCGTTGTAGGCGCTGTAGTTGATCTCGTTGCCCGGCTCGACGGCATCGAGCTTGATCTTCCTGTCGTCGATGGCCCGGAGTGCGGCCCGCAGGCCGGCGCGGTAGCGGTCGAGGTCGAGATCCGATAGCTGGTAGACGTCCCAGATGCGGCCGAAGCCGCTTCGGGGACGGACGTCTTCGCGGTAGTAGTCCTTGTTCCCCAGCTGGATCTCGAGGAGGATGCGCAGGCCCAGCCGGTCGGCGATCTCGAGCGCTTCGATGCTCTTGTCGACCGGCCGCGACAACGACAGCCGCACATGCGTGGCCCCGCTCGCCGCGATCGCCGCCAGCACACGCGCCTGATCCTGGCGCGAGAGCCAGGCCAGGTTGACGCGGTTGATCCCGATGCGACCCTGCGGCGCCTCGCCCGCGGCGGCCGGCGCCTGGCAAAGGGCGCAAAGGACCACGAGCGCGCAGGACAGGAGCCCGCGCGCCCTCGCCCGGCCGCTCTTGCGCCTAGAGACCGATCTGCCCGAGAGCATTGCGGAAATTGACTTCGCAGGCGGAATAGCGGTCGATCACGGCCTGCGAATCGATCTGGCCGAGGAAATTCGCCAGATACCCGCGCTTGTCGGCCTCCCGGTTCCAGGTCGCCGCCTCGATATAGGGGAAGCCGATGAACTCCAGCATCTCCCGCATACGGTCATCGACGGCGATCATCAGCGCCGGCGTGCCGGCCTGCATGCCGATGATGCAGCCGTGGAAGCGCCGTCCGAAGCAGAGGTCGCGCGCCGACATGGCGCCTCGCCACTGGTTCGTATCGAAATAGACCAGCAGCTCGTGCTTGCGCTGCCATTTCTCCGCGTGCTTGTACTCGGTCGCCCCGGTGATGCGCCCGCTCGCCGGGTCGTAGACGACCTGGTTGTCGTCGCCGGTCACGGACAGGTTGTAGGCCACCACCTCGTCCTGGACGACGTAGGATGCGACGCTGTCGGGCTTCAGCAGAGCGTGCGCGTCGACGATCGTGTCGGCGACGCTGCCGAGATAGCCGCCGAACGCGATCTTCTGGGCCCCCGCCAGCTCCCGATTGGCGAGGCTTGCAAGCGAGCGCCGCATCTCGTTGGGGGCGAAGTAGAGCGAGGGGCAGCCGGTCGGCTTCACGAACTTCATGCCCTGTTCCTTGAGGAACTCGGCCGTGAAATAGCCGCGGGTGAGGAAGAAGCTCTCCTTGCCCCGCAGCACTTCGAGGAACTTCAGCGTGCCGGCCGGCAGAAGCTCCTTCAGACCCTCCTTGCGCTGGATGCCGATGCCCATCACCACGATCGGCATCTTCAGCTTGGCGAAGATGTCCGCTTCCAGGTCGGCGGAATAGCCCGGCCGCAGGAGATTGGCGGAGGCGAACACGCACAGGTCGAATTCGCGGTTGACGCGCTCGTAGAGCTCGTTCTTGTCGCGGTTGTTGGCGAGATGCCAGAACGGCAGGTAGGTGACGTCATGACCGCGCAGGCTTTCGGCCGCGCCCTCGCCGATCAGGTAGTTGCCGGTGTTGGCGATCCGTCTGACCTGGGAGATCAGATCCTTCCTGGTCCTGGTCTGATCGAAGTACGGCCGATGGATGACGGTCGTCCCGGAGACGTCCGCAATCGTCCGCTGCAGATAGGATGGAATTCCCGTAAGCAAGATACGCATAACAGTCCTCTGAACCGAAAAGAGATGGCCTTGCGGCCGCTAGAGCGTGCTGTTGTGATTTGGAACCATTCTGCCGGAGCAGGTTTTCGTCAGGGCGGAGGCGAGCGACGAAGGGCATACCGGAAGGTACGTTCGAGGCGCTCGCCTCTGCCCTGACGAAAAGATGCCCGGCCCTTCGGGTTGGTTGAAGCGAGCCGTCTGATGTGCCGGCCGGCTTGGCCGTATGCATTGGCTACGACGCGCGCCGGCCGGCACATCAGACGACGCCGCTTGAACCAACAGAATTGTTTCCAAATCACAACAGCACGCTCTAGAGGCCAATACCGATTTCGCGCAGCGTGACGCGGAAGGCGTTCTCGCGGTCGGAATACCGGTCGACGAGTTCGCTCGTGTTCAGCTTTGCCAGATGATCGACCACGAACTGGGCGCGGTCTTCGGCCTTGTCGATCTCGTTGATGTCGACGGCGGGAAGACCGGTGAATCCGAGCATTTCGCGCATGCGGTCATCCACCGCCACCATCAGGCTCGGAACCGCCGCCTGCATGGCGATGATCGAGCCGTGGAACCGGCGGCCGAGGTTGAAGTCCATCGACGAGGCCCAGGCGCGCCACTGGTTGGTATCGAAGAAGGTGCGAACCTCGAAGCGCTGCTTCTCCCGTTCCGTGCCCGGATAGGCGACCTCGCCGATCATCAGCCCCGAGGCGGAATCGTAGACACGATTCTCGCCGTTGGGCTCGACCTTCATGTCGAAATGGAGGAACTCGTCCTGCACCACGTATTGCGGCACGGTGTCCTGCGGGGCCAGCGCGTTCGCATCGAGGATCGCATCCTGATTGCCGCCGAGATAGCCGGAGAAGATCGTCCGCGCCTTGCCGATATTGACGCTCGTCAGTCTCTTCATCGAGCGGCGCATATTGTCCGGCATGAAATAGACGGAGGGGCAACCGGTCGGACGCACGAACGAGAACCCCTGATCCTTCAGGAAGCCCGCCGTCTCGTAGCCGCGCGTCAGGAAGTAGTGCTCGCGCTCCTTCAGGATCGAGAGCAGCCGCTTGGTGCCTTCCGGAAGGTTGTTTTCCAGGTCCTTCCGGCTTTGCAGGCCGATGCCCAACATCACGATCGGCATGTTGAGCTGGCTCAGCACCTCCGCTTCCGCGTCAGCGGAAAGCCCCTTGCGCAGGAGGTTCGCGCAGGTGAAGACGCAGATGTCGAAATTGGCGTTGAACTCCTGCAGCCCGCCGCTGGCCTTGCTCAGGTTGTAGAGGTGCCAGAAGGGAACCTGCTTGGCATGCGGGGCGAGCGCGCGGAGCGCGCCCTCGCCGATCAGGTAGTTGCCGGTGTTGCTGATGTTGCGCATTTCCTGCAGGAAATCGTCTTTGGTCTCGGGTTGCTTCTGGCGCTCCGCATAGGAGACCGACAATCCGTGGGCACCGTTTGCAAGGCGCGTATAGTGACCAGGAATACCCGTCACGAGAATTCTTGGACGCATTGGGCTGGACCTTTCTGATTAACTCCGGCGGGGCATTCAGCCCAACGCCGCGACCCCGGGTTTGGCCGTCGACTGCTCGCGAAAGACCGCGGCTCGGGACAGCGATGAGTTCTTCACGGATCCATCGCACCACGACAGGAACTCCGCGAAGGAGGATGACCATGAGCGTCGGGCGGCGGTCCTGATGCAGCCTTCCATGAGCGGGGCGAGCCGGTCGCGACCGTGCGCGACCTCCTCGATGATCCGCGCCATCTCCCGCACCACCTGGGGATCGGAAGCCGCATTGATGAGGATGCCGTCCTCGCCGTCGGAAATCAGTTCGTCGACGGCGCCGACCGCCGTGGCGATGGGGACGCAGCCGAGCTGTTGCGCCTCGGCGATCATCAGCGGCGCGCCCTCCCAGCGCGACGGCATGACGAGGACGTCGGCCCAGCCGAGCGCCTTGATCAGGTCCTTGCTGGCAAAGACGGGCGGCCGCACGTCGACGTCGAGATCCTTCAGCCGGTCGCTCCAGGAGACGCTGGAATCGGCCAGGATCTCCCCGCCGATCGCCCGGGCGTCGAAGGGCACATGCGACGCCCGCAGGTCCGCGAGCGCTGCCGCCAGCCGGTCGATGCCCTTTTGCTGGTCGAGCCGCCCCATGTAGAGGAGCCGCAGCCGGTCGTCCTTGCGCTCGATCCTGCGGACCGCCAGAACCTCCGCCAGCGTCTTGGGCGGCACCGAGAAGCTCGCGCCGTTCGCCACGGCAAAGACCTTCTCGTGCGGCACGCCATAGCTGTGCAGATAGATCTTGAGCTGCTCCGAGCAGGTCAGGAAGGCGTCGTAGCAATGCTCGTGGGCGATGGCCGCGAAGGGCTGGCCGGCCGGCCGCTTGAAGGCCGTATTGTCGACGACGTGAAGATAGCAGGCGGTGCGCGTGCCCTCGGCTCGAAGGCGAGCAATCAGCGGGTGCACGGCCATCACGTGATTGTTGATGACCAGGTCGAAGCCGGAAAGCTGACCCTTCAGCGCGGCCCAGTCGACCGGATGCTCCTCTGCGATGAAGTCCTGCCCGAGGAAGGATCCCGAGCCGCCCCAGGCCGGTATCCCGGCATCCCAGAAGTGGATGTAGTCGAAGCTGGCGTCGAATTCGTCGATCACATCCATCCGCGACGTGCCGAGAACGAAGAGGTGGGTCTCGTGACCGGCCGCCTTCAGCTCGCGCGCCGCGGCATAGACGACCTTCTCGGCACCCCCGAACGAGGCGTTCGGCACGAGCAGCGCCACGGTCCGCTTGCTCTCGTTGTGGCCCAGCGGCAGCACCGGCGAGCCGCCGACTTCCCTGCGCAACGCCTTGTGCAGCTCGGTGTAGGGCACGAGCCGCGCCGGCCGCCAGGTCCAGCGCCGCCCGGCCGTGTGGCGCAGCGAGCTCGAGGCGATCGCGTTGACGCAATTGACCATCACCTGCTGGGGCGTGATCAGGGAGCGGCGCGGCAGGGTCCGCGGGAAGGGAAAGCGCACCTTCAGCACGGTCGAGGTCGGCCACACCTGCTGGCTGCCGATCGACGCGAACCAGTCGAGCGCATTGTTGTGAATGACGTCCTGGACGAGCCGGGTCGGAAGGAAGACGAGATCGGCGGGACCGATGTTCTGCCCGCCCGCCCCGTGGTCGATCGGCTCGATCTTGCGCTGGGCGGCGTCGTTGGCGAGCTGGA
Organism: Hyphomicrobiales bacterium; assembly: GCA_900469965.1. Taxonomy (GTDB): domain Bacteria; phylum Pseudomonadota; class Alphaproteobacteria; order Rhizobiales; family Rhizobiaceae; genus Mycoplana. The sequence continues at coordinate 88,685 of UBZP01000003.1, forward strand.
CGAAGACGACGTTGCTGTTCTCGCTGAGCCGCTCCAGGTGCGAAAGCACGTTCGGCAGCATGCGCGAGCGGCGCAGCAGGTCGAGCGCGGCACCGCTTCCGGCCACCAGGAAAGGCGGGAAATGCACGTTGTCGGGTTCGCCGATATTGGCCCAGAACGCCGGGATGATGTCGTCGAGACGCAGCATCGTCGGCGGCTTGGTGGGATCGGTGAAGAACGAGATCGCCGCATCTTCCGTCCGCGCGAACATGTAGCGCGGGCATTCCTCGTGCTCGAAATCCACGAGCATCGGGCGCTGGAACAGCGGCCTGTGGCGTTTGCGCAGGAAGCTCACCGAGGTGGCGCGGTCGCGGTTGGCCTCCTTGAAGCGGCTCTCCGCCCGCAGCCGGTATTCGAAGACGGTGTCGTGGCAGGGCGTGCCGACGAAGCCGTTCTCGATGCAGGACAGCCAGAACTCCCAGTCCTCGAAGCCGTTCTGCCGGTCGTCGTTGAAACGGACGCCTGCCTGGAAGACGTCGATCGAGATCATCGAGCCGGTATCGCAGATGTTGTCGGTGATGCAGTGGACCAGGCGCGAGTAGCGGTTGCCGTAGTGGGCACGCCAGCTGACGGAAAACGTGTCGATGTTCGTGTAGACCCAGCCGCAGCCGCTCGTGCGGAGCTGCCCGTAGAGCGTCTCGATCGTGCCGGGCAGGATGCGGTTGTCGGCGTCGAGGAAATAGACGGCGCGCGCCTCGGGGAAATTCTCCAGGATGAATTCGATCGCGCGATTGCGGGCGCCGCCCGGCCCGGCGTTCTCGCCGAACACGACGTGGACCGAAGGATGGGCCGCCGCATAGAGCAGCAACTGGTCGAACGTCTCGTGTCGCGGATCGCCGTCGACCGAGATGACCATGACCACCCGGCAGCTGCGGAGGTTCGACGCGAGCACCGACTCGATCGCTTCGAGCGCAAGGGCCGCATGGCCGTAGAGGGGCATGGCCACGGCAATCAGGTCGGGGAGTTCCTTGCTACCGGACATCGGCCGCCTCCGTCGATTGCTTGACCAGCCTGAACCCCGACACCTTCAGCCAGGAGAAATCGACCGAATCCGCGACCGCGCGGCTGAGGATCATCAGATCCATCGGGCCGCGCACCGGCTCCTCCAGCTGGATGTTGATGTTGATCGGCTGCTTGGAACTGACCTCGCGCCAGCCGCTGAAGTATGCGGACGGCTTGGCCGCGCCCTTGCGGGCAAGCTCGGCCACCTCCGATCGCGCGTTGGAATTCGCCGGTGCGAGCAGAAAGCTGACCGCCGCAGGCGCTCCCTGCGGATGATCGATGATGGCGCTGGCCGAAAAAGATATCGTTCCGGGTTCGACGGCGCGGCTGATCGCGCCGGCGGAGATGCCGCTCGGCAGCGGATGGCAGACGATGGCATGCTCGTGCTCGAGGAAGCGCACCGTCTGGAACTCCGGCACGATCGGCGTCACCGAGACGTCGGCGATCTGGCTCAGCGTGTCGACCGCCAGCCGGTAGTCGACGGTGAACTGGCCTTCGAGCAGATTGCTGGGCGCGATCATGTTGGGCGCGCTGGCGGGCTTGACGCCCGGCAGCCCGGTGAACACCCGGAACGCCAGCGGACGCAGGTCGAGATCGGGATGCGGGACCTCCGCGCGCGCCGCGTACCGTTCGCCGGCGATCGGATGGCCGAGCGACAGCCCCACGGTTTCGGGCCCGGTCGCGGAGATCCGCAACCGCAGCGTCCGCGCCGCCCCGCCACAGGCCCGCGGCAGCGAGAAGAAATTCCAGTTCGGGACCAGTTGCGCGTAGGGCACGGTCCATTCCGCGACGCCCTCGCCGCTTTCGAGATAGCTCAAGGCGACGACGAGCTCGCCGCTCGCCTTCGGCACCGTATGCAGGTGAAGCGCAAACCCGGCCACGCCGAGGCTGGACACCGGCAGCAGCTGCTCGACGAAGGCATTGGCAAGCAGCGGCCCGATCCCCTCGTCCTTCGGGTCCGAATAGGGGTCGTGGGCGAACACCTCGGAAACCGGCTCCCAGTTTCGGGCCTGGAACGCATCCTCGAGCGACCGGTAGTTTTCCAGGAGCGTTTCGCGTTCGCGCCGCAGGATCGCGAGCTCCGAGGTGATCGAGGCGCTGTATCGCGCGAGCCGGCCGACGCCGCCCTCGGTCAGCGCCTGCAGCAGCGCGAAACTGTCCGACCGCGTTGCCGGATCGAGCCGCTGGACGGGAACCGCAGGCACGGTCCCGAGCGCCCCGAGCAGGCCCATTTGCTCCCGCAGGTCCGCCTCGCCCTCGTCGGAGAAGGCCACGGCGATCAGGGGAAAGGCATTCTGCAGCGTCGCCGGGCGATGTTCTTTCGCCTCGAGGTAGACGACCAGGTCCTCGACCGCGCTCCCTTCGAAACTGGCGCGATCCCGGCTCGATGCCGCTATCAGCTTTCGCGCTGCCAGTCGTTTCCCAATGCCGGAAGATATCAACTCTTGCACGCACAGCCTCTGAAGAATTTTGTGACGCAACAAAACCAAAAGACGCTGAATAATCAGGCGCTTACTCAAATCATCAGGCGTCAGTGTCGAGAACGTAGCAACTATTCTTGCGGCGCACAATAATAATTTTTGGCGTGAGTCAAGTAATATATTTCAAATATATTTAGAAAATCAAAGTAATACGCCGTCATTTTCTGTTTTTGCATGACGATGCAGCGATTTGCCGGCCAGATTCTCGATCATATCCTGCTGAAGACCAAGGCAGCGATCCAGTCGGAAGCGCCTCTCGACCGTCCGGCGCGCCGCGGCGCGCATCCCGAGATGGCTTTCCGGGTCCTTCAGGGCGCCGAGGATCGCCTCGGCGAGGGCGTCGGTGTCGAAGAAGGGCACCAGCAGGCCGTTCTGGCCGTCGCGGATGACCTCCTTCACCGGCGCCGTGTCCGATCCGATGACCAGGGCGCCGCAGGCCATCGCCTCCAGCACCGACCAGGACAGCACGAACGGATAGGTCAGGTAGAGATGCGCCGCCGAGATCTGGAACAGCTGCCGCAGGACCGGATGCGGCACGACGCCGGGAAAGACGATGTTCTCCTGCGGCATGTCCAGCGAGGCGAGAAGATGGTCCTTCCACGACCCGCCGCCGGGCGGCGGCATGCCGTAGCTCGTGCCGTCGCCGCCCACGAAAACGAACAGCACGTCGGGACGCGTCCGCACAACCTTGGCGGCAGCCTCCAGGGCCTGTGGAAATCCCCGATACGGCTCGAGGTCGCGCGCGGCAAAGGTGACGACGGGCGGGCCGCCGGCGCCGAGGACGCGCCCGTCCGGAAGCCTGACCGAAGCCGACGGATCCGGCCGGAACCGCATCGTGTCGATGCCTTCGTGGCACACCGTGATCCGCTCCCGGACATCGGCGGGGTAGAGGCCCTTCTGCCAGTGGGTCGGGCTGATGCCGGCCTCGATGGCCTCGAGGGTGACGAGCTGGGCGATGTTGCGCAGCCGCAGCCTCTTGCGCGTCTCCAGATCGGGCGGATCGTCGGGGGCAAAGCCGATGTCCGCCCCTTCCGACCGGTAGAAGAACTCGCAGTATCCCAGGGCCGGCACCTGAGGCAGCACGTCCTTCAGGAACATCATGCTGCCCCAGCCGATATGGCCGACGACGATGTCGGGCACGAGCCCCTGTCGCACCATGGCGTCGAAGGTTTCGGCGACGCGATGGCCGATTCGCGTGTGGTGATCGGGAATTCCCATGTAGCGGGCCATCTGCGGGCTCGCGCGCGGGCCGGCCTCCGCCCGGTGTCGAACGACGCGAACGGAGGGGATCTTCTGGTCGATGGTCTCGGTGATGAGGCTGACCTCGTTGCCCGCCCGCAGGAGCTGGGTGGCCAGGGCGGCGAACTGGCCGAAGCCTCGTCGATGAACGAACGCCACGTGCATCGCGTCTAGCCCGTTACCGCCAGGACCACCGCATCACGCATCGCTCACACGCCGAACCGTGAAGCGCTGCCCCAGGCCAGCTCGAGCTGGTGCAACGTCTGGAAGGCCGTTTCCAGCATGCGCTGATCCTGGTCGCCCCGATTGACCGCGCGCTCGTAGGTCATCGCCGCATCGCGAAGGCTTGCCCGCAGTCGCCGGCCCTTCTCCGTCAGCTTGATGCGCGCAGACCGCTTGTCGCGCTGGGAGGCGACGCGATCGATGTAGTCGCCGTCGGCCAGCTGCTTCAGGTAATACGAAACGTTCGAGCCGACATAGTGCCCGCGGTCCAGAAGTTCGGCGACCGAGAGCTCCGAATCGCCAATGGCGAGCAGGACCATCGCCTGCGCGGGCCCAATATCATCGACGCGAAGCTTGGTCAGCTCCGCGCGCACAAGACCAGAAAACCGTCGGCTTGCCCGCTCCATCAGACGAGCGAGCTCGAAATACGTAACCTGCCGGGGGGCGCCGATTTCGGCATCCTGCGGATGCTGGGGGTCAGCTTGCGCCCCCTGATTCTGACCTTGAATATTCGGATCTACATTAAGTTCTACGGACAGATTGAGCACACTCTCTTCTTTCATCCCACTCTCCAAAACGGAAATTACTTCAATTTTTGAAGTAATTTTCAAATATGCCCATTTCCCCCCGATTAACCTGAGCTTGCACAACTCCTCCCTTGTGTGCCAGATTGGTAGGAGCAATACTATGCGTCCGTCCAACTATAAGCCAATCCGTCCTCCAACAGATTGTTCTAACGTTAACTTCAGGCAAATCGCCATGCGTGATACTGTTCAAAATGAGACAAGAAGCAAGGGGCAAAATTGGGGTGGCAAGGCGCCAAACAACTCCGGATTGCTCATCTTGCAAGCGAAGCGTGTATTCTTGTCCGGGTTGCTCTATGCGGCCGCGCTGAGTGTGTGCCTGAATTTATTGCAACTCACGATGCCTCTGTTCATGCTGCAAGTTCATGACAGGGTGCTCAACAGTCAGAGCATGGACACGCTGGTGATGCTGACCGTCCTGGCGATCGGCGCCCTCGTGGTGTTCGGCGTCCTGGAGTACATCCGCGCCCTGTCGTTCCAGGCGATCGGCGGCGCGCTGGTGCGGCGGCTGAACATGCCCGTCCTCGCCGCCGCCGTCCAGGCCTCGGTCGACCAGGGCCTGTCGCGCGCCACCCAGTCGCTGCGCGACATCGCGGAATTGCGGAGCTTCCTGACGTCGTCGGCAGTCAGCGCCCCCCTCGATGCGGCCTGGTCGCCGATCTTTCTCGGCGCCCTGTTCCTGCTGCACCCGCTCTTCGGCCTGATCGGCGCCGTCTCGGTGGCCCTGCTTCTCTGCGGCGGCCTGGTGACGGACATGCTGACCCGCCAGCTCACCAAGGAAGCGAATCAGACGAACGTCGAAGCCCTGTCAAAGATCGGCGCATCCCTGCGCCATGCCGAGGCGATCGAGTCGATGGGCATGCTGCCGGCCCTGGCCAGCCGCTGGCGCGCCCTGCAGCTGCAGGCCCTCGGCGCCTTCGAGACGAGCGGCAGCAGGAGCAAGGCGATGACGTCCATCACCCGCAGCCTGCGCTATTCCATCCAGATCGTCACGCTCGCGGCCGGGGCGTACCTCGTGCTGGAGCAGGCGATCACGCCCGGTGCGATGATGGCGTCGAGCATTCTCGTCGGACGCCTGCTGATCCCCTTCGACACGATCATCGACAACTGGCGGCAGTGGGTTCTCGCGATCGCCGGCTGGCGCCGCCTCGAGGCCACGCTGAAGGCCGACCTTGCGATCCGCCAGACGATGCCCACGCCGCATTCCTCGGGCGACATCGTGGTCGACAAGCTGGTCTACGCGGCGCCGGGGCTCGACGTGCCGATCATCAAGGGGATCTCCTTCACCCTCTCGCCGGGCGAGGTGCTCGGCGTGATCGGCCCCTCCGCCGCCGGCAAGTCGACGCTGGCCCGCCTGCTGGTCGGGATATTGCGCCCCACCTCCGGCGGCGTCTTCCTCGACGGCAACAACACCTTTCTCTGGGAGCGCAGTTCGTTCGGCCAGGTGGTCGGATATCTGCCGCAGTCCGTCTCGCTGCTGGAAGGCACGATCCGCGAGAACATCGGCCGGATGGCGGACAGCGACCCCTACAAGGTCCTGGAGGCGGCGCGGCTGGCCGATGTCCACGAGATGATCGGGCGCCTGCCGCTCGGCTACGACACCCCCGTCGGCGACGGGCACCTGACCCTGTCCGGCGGGCAGCGGCAGCGGATCGCGCTCGCGCGCTGCCTCTACAACCGGCCCCGTCTCATCGTCCTCGACGAACCGAACGCCAATCTCGACGCGATCGGCGAGCGGGCGCTCATCCGAGCGATCCAGCATGCGCGCGAGGACGGCGCCATGGTCATCATCATCGCCCACCGGCCGGCCATCATGCAGGTCGCCGACAAGCTGCTCGTGCTCGAGAACGGCCGCATCACGCAGTTCGGACCGCGCGCGGACGTGGTGCCGGCGACCATGCCGGGTGAACAGCGCCGGGAGATGACCGCGATATGACCGAGAAGAAGCCCCTTGCCGTCCGCTCCGCCCTGGTCGAACGTCCCATGCACCACCAGCCGGTGACGCTCGGCGTCAGCCCCCCGCATCCGGAGCTCGAGGAATTCGATACCCGCTCGCCGCTCCGGCGCCTGGTCATTGCGGGCCTTGCCACGGTCATCGTGTCCTTCGGCGGCTTCTTCGCCTGGGCGTTTTCGACCGAACTCAGCAGCGCGACCGTCGCCAACGGCACCGTCATCGTCGATTCCAAGCGCAAGACCGTCAGCCATTTCGAGGGCGGCGTCATGAACCGCCTCCTCGTCCAGGAGGGCGACAAGGTGATCGCCGGCCAGCCCGTGATCGAGCTGGAGGACACGCGCGCCCGCTCCAGCCTGCAGTCGCTGCAAAGCCGGCGCATCGGCCTGACGGCGAAACTGGCGCGGCTGAAGGCCGAGCAGGCCGACATGCCGCAGATCGACTTTCCGCGCGATTTCGGCGAGGTCAGCGACCTGGCCGTCGACGACGCCATCAAGGCCGAGACGATCTTCTTCGAAAAGCGGCGCGAGGCGAAGCTTGGCCGGATAGACGTCCAGAAGAAGACCATCGAGGAGTATTTCGAGCAGGCGAAGTCGCTCGGCATCCAGATCCAGGCGACCGACCGGCAGATCGATCTCATCAACGAGCACCGGACGGCGATCGCGACCCTGGTGAAGAAGGGCGTGGCACCGCGCACGCAGCTGATCGAGGTCGAGGCCAACCTCAGCGAGCTTGCCCGGACACGCAGCGAACTCGTCGGCGACAAGGCCCAGGCGGAAAAGGCCGAGGCCGGCGCACAACTGGCGCTGACCGGCATCGAAAGCGAGTTTCAGTCGACGATCGCCGGCGAGATCACGACGGCACGCGTCGAGCTCGCCGATGTCGAAGAGCAGATCACCGCCTCCAAGGACGTGCTGCGCCGCCTGGAGATCCGCTCCCCGCAGGCCGGCATCATCAGCAACATCTGGGTGCGCACCCCCGGCAGCGCGGTCACCCCCGGGCAGGCGCTGCTCGAGATCGTTCCGGAAGACGAGCCGCTCCTGATCGAGATGCGCGTCAATCCGCGCGACATCGACAGCATCGCCGTCGGCTCCCCCACCCAGATCAGGCTGACGGCCTACAACCAGCGCTCCCGCCTGCCGCTCGAAGGCGCGATCACCTATGTCGCCGCCGACCAGTCGGTGGATGAGAAGTCGAACTCCGCCTATTTCGTCGCGCGCGCCAGGATCGACGCGGCGTCGCTCGCGGCGAGCCCCGATATCCGCCTCTATCCCGGCATGCCCGCCGAGGTGCTGATCATCCACAAGGCCCGCCTTGCGATCGACTACCTGACCTCGCCCGTCGTCGAGAGTTTCAACCGCGCCTTCAGGGAAGACTGAAACATCGATACGGCCCGCGATGGCCGTTGCGTGTAAATTACTATGAATTTTGAAGTTCTTTTCGGATAAAATCGGATAATTTTACTTCCTAAGTACCAATATTACCAAAATAGGACGCGAAGAACCGGGTTTAGCAAAATAAATTTTTCATTATCGGACATTTTGGCTGTGCGATATGCTTGCCTTGTCTTTTATTGCAGTGCACATTCCCCACGCGCAATCGTCGCACCCTGCGCCGATAGCGCGAGAGTGTAACCCTGTAGAGGAGAGGCAGATGGCCACTTTGGAAGGCGGCGCATACGACGACGCCCTGTTCGGCTCACGCTTCAACGACTTCATTCGCGCCCATGGGGGCGATGACTTCGTGAGCGGAGGCAACGGGCACGACCTCATGTTCGGTGAGGACGGCGATGACATCATGTTCGGCGGCAAGGGCAACGACACCCTGTTCGGCGGCGAGGGCAGCGATCTGCTGAACGGCGAGAACGGTGACGACACCCTCGTCGGCGGCTGGGGCGACGACCTGCTGTACGGCGACAAGGGCAGCGACGTCCTGCTCGGCGGACACGGAAGCGACCTCTTGTCCGGCGGCAAGGGCAGTGACGTGCTCTATGGCGGCGACGGCGACGACCTCATCGACGGCGGCGCCGGCAGCGATGTCATGGCAGGCGGTGCGGGACACGACATCTTCGTCTTCGACGGCGGTGGCGGCAACGACGTCATTCTCGACTTCACCCCCGGCGAGGATCTGCTGCAGATCTCGAAGGACATCAATGGGCTCGACGTGTCTTCGCCCGAAGACCTCGTCTCGCGCATCACGCAGGTCGGCGGCAATGTCGTCGTGGATCTCGGCCATGGCGATACGCTCACGTTGGTCAACGCCGACGCGGACGACATCGAGGCCAATCCCGAGAACTACTTCACGGTTCACTGAGCGTGAGCTGGGCGCGCCCTGCTTCCTCCCGTGGGGCGCGCGCTTTCCGATCCAGAGGGATAGCGTGTGACGTTCGACGAATCGAGAAACGCCGCTGGCGATTTCAGGACTGCAAGGATCTTCCGGCTCGGCGCCGACCTGGCCGTCCTCATCTGGGACATTCCCCCATCCCCGTCGGCCGCCGCAAGATACGTCTTGTCGATGGACCAGCCGCCGGTACCGCTCGTCAGCATGACGCTGCCGCTGGCCAACGGCCGGCAACGGATGTTCTGGGCGATGCGGCCGGGAGAGCGGGCGGAGCCTGTCGGCATCCGCGCCGAAGACGGCAGGACCATGGACACCGTGGTGATGCAGCCCGCGCACACTTATGCGCCCCTCGATGTGGAGACGCTGTTTGCCGATCTCGCGCCGGAAGCCCGCATCAAGTTCGTCAACAACCTCCTGACGGTGTGGCGGAGCGCCTTTCGCATCGCCCGGGACCACCTCTTCAGCATGGTGGTCGAGGATGCCCTCTTTGTGCTCGTGCCCGAGCCGCGGACGGCCGGCATCCTGTGCCAGGTCGCGCAGGGGCGCCATCTGGTGGAGACCACCATCAATCCGGATCTCGGCGACATCACCGCGACCTATGCGGTCGGCGCTGCTTCCGTCGCGCGCCTGTCCGCGAGCCTGCTCCTGGGACGCCAGGCGAAACAGGGCCTGCAATCCTGTCATTTCATCGCGGAAGCGCCGCTCCCGCCCGCGCCGTTCCTCATCGTCCTGCTCAGCAAGAACGGCGTCGCCGTCCGCCAGCTTTCCGACGCCAGGCCGCGCCATCCGAGCCTGCAGAGCTGGTGGGGCAAGAACCGTGATGCGGCAGACTTGCGCGAAATGATCGTGCGTCGGCTCGCCGCCTTGCCGGACGGCGGCGCAGCCACGGCCGTCGACCTGCAGGTTCGGGCACCGCTGGCGGCGCGCCGGATCGAGAAGTCGACGATGCATCCCTCCGGCGAGGTCGACCTCGCCCTGGCCCTCCAGGACGGTCTTCTGGCCGGCGGCTGGTTTCATGCGCCCTCCTCCGCGCTCGCCGGCATCGACTACGTCAAGGAAGACGGAACGGCGGTGCCGCTTGATGGAAACAGCTACGAGTTTCCGGCATGGGCGCAGGGCAAGGACGAGAAGAGCAAGACCGATGTGACCGGTTTCGTCGCCTGGGTGCCGCTGACGGAATCCCCGGGTCCGCTCCTGCAGCCACGCTTCCAGATGCGCCTTGCCTCGGGAACCGTCAGGCCGCTGGTGCCGAAGCCGCAGCCTTTCGAGCCGGCGGCCCAGCGAAACCATGTCCTGCGCGCCGTGCCGCCCCAGCATGCGGTCGACGCGGCGTTCCGCACGATCCTTGCCCCCGCCCTTCAGGACGTGGAGCGGCGACTGGGCAAGACCGTCGAGGTCACCAGCACGAAGGACTACAGCCTGCAAAAGAGTGTGCCTCTCGTCTCCATCGTCGTGCCGCTCTACCGGGTCCTCGACTTCCTGCGCTTCCAGCTGTCGGGGATGGCGACGGACCCGTGGCTCACCCAGAACGCCGAGATCATCTACGTCCTCGATTCACCGGAGATCCAGGACGAGACGGAGCACCTGCTGGGCGGGCTGCACCTTCTGCACGGGCTGCCGATGAAGCTCGTGGTCATGAACCGCAACGGCGGCTACGCGCGGGCCTGCAATGCCGGCGCGCGGTTTGCGCGCGGCGCCATCCTGGTGATGCTCAATTCGGATGTCGTGCCTTGCGGGCCGGGCTGGCTGCAGCTGTTGTCGAAGCCGTTGCTGGAGAACAGGACGCTGGGGGCGATCGGCCCGAAGCTGATCTTCGAAGACGGCTCGCTGCAGCATGCCGGGCTCTATTTCGCCCGCGACCAGCGCGGAATCTGGCTGAACCACCACTTCCACAAGGGCATGCCCGGCGACTATGGGCCGGCGCAGCATGCCCGCCCCGTTCCGGGCGTCACCGGGGCCTGCCTCGTGGCCCGCAGGGACACCTATGAGCAGGTCGGCGGCTTCACCGAGGACTATGTGATCGGCGACTACGAGGACAGCGACCTGTGCCTCAAGATCCGCGGCCTGGGGCTCCAGATCGCCTACGAGCCGGCGGCCTGCCTGTACCATTTCGAGCGGCGCTCGATCCGCCGCAGCCAGGACTACATGCGCGGTGTCGCAAGCCAGTACAATTCATGGCTGCACACGCAGCGATGGGACGAGGCCATCACCGAACTGATGGAAAGCCAGTTCGGCAGAGACCCGGGTCAGCCTGCCGCCGCGGGCGGCAAAATCCGGGAAAGGAATGCAGCATGACGCAAGCGGCACTCGCACAGCCCCAGGCGCCGACCCGGCTGGTCGACGAAGACCGGATCCGCTGGCTCCTCGATTCCGTCCGGAGCAACCGGTTCCTGCCGCAACCGGACCCGACCAGCGCCTTCGTCGGAGACGGTGACTTTCGCGCGATCGGCGCGGAGTTCCTCGGCCATTTCATCCGCATCGGCGGCCTGCGGGAGGATAGCCGCGTGCTCGACATCGGTTGCGGCATCGGGCGGATGGCGGTGCCGCTGACCCAGTATCTGGACCCGCAGGCGGGCCGCTACGACGGCATCGATCCCGTCGAAGGCGGCATCGACTGGTGCCAGCGGACGATCGCCCCGGTCTATCCCAATTTCGCCTTCCAGCGTCTGGACATCGCTCACGAGCTCTACAATCCGAACGGCAGGATCAGCGGCAAGACCCTGGCATTGCCCTTTCCCGATCGTCATTTCGATTTTGTCATCATGACGTCCGTCGTCACCCACCTGCCGCCGGCGGAGATCCTCGCCTATCTTTCCGAGGTTCGCCGGGTCCTGGTGCCCGGCGGCCGCCTGTTCATGACGGCGTTCGTGGTCGACCGGATCGCAGCGGCGAACGAGAACGGACGGCGCGACCCGCGCCTGGCCTTCCGCCGCTACGGCGAAAGCCCGTGCTGGTTCGTCCCCAACCAGCCGCCGCTGGCCGCGATCGGCTTCGAAGACGGCTTCCTGGAGAAGGCGCTCGGGCGGGCCGGCCTCGCCGTCGCCCTGAAATCGCTCGGCCACTGGCGCGGCACGAGCGCCGCCCACCACCAGGACTTCATCGTCGCCAAGCGCAAGGGAGACGGCCGATGAGCAAGCGCATCCTGGTCGCCGCCCACAACCATCCCTCCCTCCATCCCGGCGGCACGGAGATCTTCGCCCACGACCTGTTCCGCGCCTACCAGCGCGCAGGCCACGAGGCGCTGTTTCTCGGCGCGACGAACCAGATCCATCGCGAGGCCAGGCCCGGCACGAGCTTTCAGGGCATCGGGCCGGCGGGAGACGAGGTGCTGCTGTGGTCCGGTCACTTCGACCGCTTCTTCATGAGCCAGATCGACCTCTACGGCGTCGTGCCGGACGTGACGGAGTTGCTGCGCGATTTCCGGCCGGACGTGGTCCACCTCCACCACCTGCTGCTGCTCGGCGCCGAGTTCCCGCACATCGTCCGCCGCACCCTGCCCAATTGCCAGATCGTGATGACGCTGCACGACTACTATCCGATCTGCCACCACGACGGCCTGATGGTGCGCACCGGCAGCAGGGAGCTCTGCTACCAGGCGAGCCCCGACCGCTGCCATGCCTGCTTCAAGGACATTCCGCTCGATCGCTTTGCCTTGCGCGAGCGCCATCTGAAGGCCCTGCTGAGCACGGTCGACCACTTCATCTCGCCCAGCGCCTTCCTGAAGGAGCGTTTCGTGCAGTGGGGGCTGGCGGAGGATGCGATCAGCGTCATCCCCAACGGCATCCCGACCCGAAAGGCCGGCGCGGGAAGGCAGATGCTCGAGGGCGGGCGGCCGGTCTTCGGATACTTCGGCAATCTCAACCCCTGGAAGGGGGCGACCGTGCTGCTCGAGGCCGCGCGCCAGCTTCTGGCCGACGGCCTCGAATTCGAGCTCCGCGTTCACGGCGGCGCGCCCTTCCAGAGCAAGAATTTCGTAGACGAGATCGATGCGCTCTTCGCCGGGACCGCGCCTTACGTGCAGCGCCGGGGCCCCTATCGGCGCGAGGACATCGGCGACCTGCTGGCCGCCGTCGACTGCACCATCGTTCCCTCCGTCTGGTGGGAGAACGCGCCATTGGTCATCCAGGAGGCCCAGGCGCAGGGGCGTCCGGTCATCGCCAGCAACATCGGGGGCATGGCCGAAATGATCGAGCACGGCGTCAACGGCCTGACCGTTCCGCCCAACGATGCCAGGGCGCTCGCCGCGGCGATGCGCAACCTGCTGGAACAGCCGAACCTGTTGCAGGAACTCTCCGCAAACGCCCGCAGGCCCGACGACATCGACACGACCGCCCGCCGCTACCTCGAACTGATGGAACCGGCACGGGTTCAGGCAGCATAGGAGAACGCATGGCCAACCCCGCTGAACGACCGGACGCCGCCCCGGAACAGGACAACGTCAAACCGATGAACGGCCGCGTCGACGCCATCGACCAGGGCCGGATCTTCGGCTGGGCGTTCGATCCGATGGCGCCGGAGCAGCGGCTGACGATCCGCGTCCTGCTCGACGGCAAGGTGATCGCCGAAGCGGTCGCCGATCGCAACCGCCCGGACCTGCGACGCAACGGCATCGGCGACGGCAAGCACGCATTCGAAATCGCGCTGCCCGATCCCGTGCAGTCGCGCGCCAGCGAGCTCGTCGTCGTCGCCCTGAATGGCAGCGGCTCCGAGCAGGCCCTGCGCGTTCCCCAGCCGGACGAGCAGGCGGCGGAGGCGCTCATCGCCGCGCCGCTCGCCAAGGTGCTGGACAAGCTCGACGTGCTGATGGCCGCGCAGCGGCAGTTGCAGGTCTCCCAGCGCTCGCTGCAGCGCGCCCCGGAAATCGATGCCGACAAGACCGAGACCGTCGGCCTGACCGAGATCGGCTCCGCCGTCGAAGGCCTCGGGACCGACATCAACCAGCGACTGAACGATCTCGATGTCCATCTGATGCGGCTGGATGGGGTGGTGGCCGGAATGGAAAAGAGCCTGACTGCGCTGCAGAAGCGCACGAACGCCGATTTCAAGCCGCTGCTGCTGCTGTTGTTCGTCCTGATGGGATTCGTCGCAGGCGCCGGCGTCGCCTTGATGGCCAGGATCTGATGCAGGGAGGGCAAGGCGTGCCGGTTGCAGAACAGTCCCACACGGCAGCGACCGCCGCGACAGGCAGGCACGGCGCCAGCCGGGCCCTGCGCGCGGGAAGGGTCGTCGGCTGCCCGGTCGACGAGGCGACCGTGCTGTTCATCGGGCTCGGCCGGGTCACGGCCGGAGACGTGGTGGTCGCAGTCGACGGAGACCAGGCGGGAACGCGACGCGCCTTCGTCTCGAACTGGCGAGCGCCCACCCCCTCCCCGCGGGCCAGGCAGGGTTTTGCGGCACTCCTTTCGACGGACGGCAAGGACCGGGCGCTGACGACGATCCGCTTCGAAGACGAGGCGGCAGGCGCACATTACGTCGTCGCACCCCGTCCTGCCTCCGCAGAGGAGGCGGCCGCACTCCTGGCCGAATCCGCCGGACCTCAGGCCGCCGCCGTCATGGACCGGCTCGTCGACGTCCTGATGACCGGCGACGTCTCCCCCCGCGGTCTCAGGACCATCGCCGCGCTGTTGCAGGCGACCCATGCGAGCGATGGCTTCGTCGAGCTGGTCGGCGAAAGCCATGACGGGGCGACCTTCCTGCAGGGCTGGAGCCGCAGCATGGCCCCCGGCCGTTGCCGGGTGTCGGTCGTCGGCAGTGCTGCGCCGGTGGTCGCAGACTGCGGCATCGCCCTCTTCCCCCGCCCGGATGTTCCCGACGGGGCGGCGGGCTTTGTCGGTCTTCTCGATGCCGACGGCGCCGCCGACGCACGCGACATCGAAGGCCTGGTCTTCCAAGGCCGCGCCGGCTGGCGGTATGCCGCCGCCCACGCCCGCAAGCGCATCGCCGGCCCGCTCGACACGCCCGAACATATCCGGTCTGTGCTGTTGCGCACCCAGAGCGCGCCGGACGTGCTTCTGTCGCTGCGCGCGGCCGCCAACAGCTTCGAGGGCAAGGAAACCGTCTCCGGCCTGCCGTATCCCGTCCGGATGGGGCTGGACAACGCCTTCGAAACGGACGGCGGAAACCTCCTCGTTTCCGGCTGGCTGTACGACCCCGACAATCACGTCGCGGCGGTGCGCCTGCGTCGACACAGGGCCGCCGCCCGCCTTGACGAGTGCTGGACGCGCCTCGACCGCCCCGACGTCACGGACAGTTTCGACGACCAGCCGGATTTCGCGCCGGGCCTTCGGGGCGGACCACAGGCGCACGGCTTCGTCGCCCACGCCCGGTTGGCGGACGCAGATCCCGACGCGCCTCTCTACTTCGAGCTGACGCTCCGGGATTCACGCCGCGCGTTTCTGCCGGTGAAACCGACCCGGGCCGCAGCCCGCATGGCGGCCCTGCGCCAGATCGGCGCCATCGATCCGGCGACCTGCACATTGCAGTCGATCGTCGATGCGCAGATCGTCCCCTTCCTCAGCGATTGCAAGAGATCGGCGCCGGTCGTCGACGCCACCATCGATGCCGGCGCCTTCGACGAGCATCGCGGCCCGTCGATCGTCATCGGCGCCGGCGAAGGCGAAGACCACATGTCTCCGCTTCTGGCCCTGCTCGCGCTCGACCCGGAGACGCGGGCCGCGCCGATCGTGATCGCCATCCCTGCCGAGCGCTTTTCCCGGCAGGCGCCCCGCCTCATCGAACTCGCGCGGTTCTATCGCCTCTCGGCCCGGCTGGTGTCGGCAAAGGGGGCGGGCGACGTCTACGACCTGCTGGAGGCCGGCACGCAGGCGCTCACCTGTGAAACCGTCGTATTGCTCTCCGCCGCGCTGATCCCGCACGGAAAAGGCTGGTACGGCAGGCTGGTGGCCACGGCGGCGACCCTGAAAGGCAGCATCGTCTCCCCCGTCCTGGCCTACGAGGACCATTCCGTCCGCTGGGCGGGAAGCTGGATCAACGACGATCCCGACGACCAGCCGGTCGTGGGCCGCTATGCCGGATATCCGCTCAAGGCGGTCACCGCGATGAAGCTGACCCGCATTGCGGCAGCCTCGCTCGAATGCTGCATCATGCCCCGCGACGCCTTGCAGCGCGCGGGCGGCT
Organism: Hyphomicrobiales bacterium; assembly: GCA_900469965.1. Taxonomy (GTDB): domain Bacteria; phylum Pseudomonadota; class Alphaproteobacteria; order Rhizobiales; family Rhizobiaceae; genus Mycoplana. Next base: position 104,680 of record UBZP01000003.1, read on the forward strand.
TTTCCGGCGGCTACATGGGCGCGCAGGAAAAGGGCCTGGATCTCGGCCTGCATCTCAGCCTGTCCGGCATGGAGTCCTTTCTGCTGCCGTCGGTCCAGCTGTGGGGCTGCGACGACACGCCTTGCCCCGACACCCCCGCAATGGCCGCCGTCGTGGAAGAGATCGACCGCAAGATCTTCAAGCGCCGCTGGGCGTCCGCCCTCAGGAAGGAATCGGAGAAGAGAGCCGTATGAACGAACAGCTTCGCGTTCTCGTCGTCTCGCATGCGCATCCGACCGTCTCGCTCGGAGGCGCGGAAATCGCTTCGCACAACCTGCATCGCGGCCTGAATGCGCTGCCGAACGTCGAATCGGTCTATCTGGCGCGTGTCGGCCATCCCGTGCCGCGGCATGCCGCCTCCGCCCTGATGAGCCATCGCCTCGCCGATGACGAGGTGCTCTTCCACACCGACGACTACGACCACTTCTTCCTGTCCAACGGCGACACCCAGGCGATCAGCCGGGATCTGTTGCGTTTCGCCCGCGACCTCAGGCCCCATGTCATCCACTTCCATCATGTGCTCGGCATCGGCCTCGAGGCGCTCTATGCCCTGCGGGAAGAATTTCCGCATGCAGCGATCGTCGTCACGTTCCACGAATACCTGTCGATCTGCCACAATCACGGACAGATGGTGAAGCGCCCCTCCGGCCAGCTCTGCGAGACGGCCTTCCCCACCGCCTGCCACGGCTGCTTCCCCGACATCCCCGTCTCCCACTTCCTGAAGCGGGAACTGTTTGCGCGCGGGATGCTCGGCCTCGCCGACGCCTTCGTCTCCCCCAGCCGATTTCTGGCCGAACGCTATGTCAAATGGGGCCTCGAAGAGGAAAAGCTCTGCGTGATCGAAAACGGGATCACCGTGGAGGCGGCCGCCCCCGCACGGGATCTGCAGGGCCGCAACCCGCGCCGCAACCGCTTTGCCTATTTCGGCCAGATCACGCCGTTCAAGGGCGTCGACATGCTGATCGACGCGGTTTCGCGCATTCCGAAGGAGATCTGGGGGGAAGATTCCTGCCTGATGATCTTCGGCGGCAACCTCGAGCGCCAGCCGATCGAGTTCCAGGAGCGGATGAAGAAGCTCATCGCCGACGCCGGCCAGCGCGTCCGCTTCTACGGCGCCTACCAGAATGCCGACATGCCGCGCCTGATGCGCTCCGTCGACTGGGTGGTCCTGCCGTCGGTCTGGTGGGAAAATTCGCCCGTCGTCATCCAGGAGGCCCTGCTGCATGGCCGGCCGATGATCTGCTCGGACATCGGCGGCATGGCGGAGAAGGTGCGCGACGGCAAGGACGGCCTGCACTTCCGCGCCGGAAGCAGCCAGGATCTCGCCGACCGGATCGTCGAGGTCCTGAGCGACACCCGAAGCTGGGAACGGCTGCGCGCCACCATGCGCCGACCGGCCGACCACATGGCTTGCGCACATGAACACCTCAAGCTCTATCGCAGGCTGCTGCGGCAAAAGCTCGATGCCGCCGGCGTCGAGAGCCCCGGGCTGCTCGCGCACGCGCTCTAGCGAAGAACACCCGTCCCGATCTCCCACCCCTCGAGCAAGACCGTTCGAACGCTCGCATGAACTGGAGGCTACCCACATGCACACGAAAGTCCGCAAGGCCATCATCCCCGCCGCCGGTTTCGGAACCAGGATGCTGCCCGCCACCAAGAGCGTTCCCAAGGAGCTGCTGCCGATCGTCGACCGGCCGATCCTCGACTACATCGTGGCCGAAGCCTTCGCCTCCGGGATCGAACACGTCGTCATCGTCACCGGGCGCATGAAGGGGGCCATCGAGGATTATTTCGACCACGCCTTCGAGATCGACGTCAGCCTGCGCAACGCCGGCAAGCACGGCCTGGCCGACCGGATGGCGCAGCACACGCCGGGCACGGGCAGCATTTCCTTCGTTCGCCAGCAGCAGGCGCGCGGCCTGGGGCACGCGGTCTGGACGGCGCGCCAGATCGTCGGCCGCGAGCCCTTTGCCGTCCTGCTCCCCGACATGCTGATGGTCGATGACAAGCCCTGCCTACAGTCGATGATGGAGCTCCATGGCCGCCATGGCGGCAACGTCATCGCCGTCGAAAAATGCGCCCCCGAGGAGGCCCACAAGTTCGGCATCGTGTCGCTGAAGCCGACCGGTGACGGCCCGGTCGTGACGGGTCTGGTGGAGAAGCCGGCGCCCGGCACGGCGCCGAGCAACCTGTTCATCTCCGGACGCTACATCCTGCAGCCGGAGATCTTCGACCTGCTGGAGAGCCAGGCGCCGGGCGCCGGCGGCGAGATCCAGCTCACCGACGCGATGATCGCGCTGCTCGGCACGCAGGAGATCCGGCCGCTCGAATTCTGCGGCCGCACCTTCGATTGCGGCTCGCCGGCCGGCTTCGTCAGCGCCAACCTGCACATGGCGCTCGCCCGCGCCGACCTCGGCGCCAGCGTCGACATGGAGATCGAAACCCTCGCCGCGGCCCGCCGCGCCGTCGCCTGAGCCTGCTGCCGTATCCGCTGTCACACATCTCTCTCCCGAAACCAGATCCCGGTTTCGGGAGACGTGCATGGGCCGGCGGTGGCCCGGGCGGGCGCCGGATCCGCGGCAGCTTCGGTCTTCCGCAACCCGCCCCGGAGAACGAGGCGGATCAGGACAGCGTGCCGCCGCCGTCCGCCCCGCGGCTGCGCGCGATGCGGCCGTCCAGTTCGGCGATGCGGTGGGCGAAGCCGAGGTTGCCCGGCTGAGAGGCCAGGGCGTCCTCGAGCATGGTCCGCGCCGTCGCGAGATCGCCGTCGCGAATATGGCGGTTGGCACGGTGGTAGAGGAAGTTGGCCCGCTCGACCGGAGAGAACCCGGCGCCGAACCGTGCATGGAAGCGGTCGGCCCAGGCACGGTGGCGCGCGATCGCCGTCATCGCGATCTGATAGGGCCGCATTGGTGCCGCGACCCTGGCCGTGCGGACCAGCGCCCGCAGCCGCGCCAGATCGTCGTCGCGGCAGGCCTCGATCAGCGACAGCGCGCGCGCCGTCCCGGTGAAGGCCCGGACGGTGCCGTGCCCCGTCATGTGCACCGGGATGAGATGCGTCCGCTCCTGCAGCGCGGCGATCCGTTCCGCATGCCGGCGATCGACGGCGTGGAACGGATCGAAGAAGAGATAGGCGCGGCCGGCGGCGTGATCGGGCGCAATCCCCATCCTGGCGTGAAGCTCCGGCGAGAAATGCCGTGCGAACCGGCCGTCGAACGGAACGGCCTTCGGATCGATCGAGACCTGCGGGCAAAAGGCGATGGCGATCGTGGCGTCGAAACGCCTGCGGTAGCGCAGCGCCGCGTAGCCGCCCTGCGAGTGGCCGTAGAGGATCCGCTCGGGTGCCGCGCGCAGGATCGGTGCAACCGCCTCGACCGCCTTGACGATGCTTGCCGCCGGAAACCAGTTCGGCCGCCGGCTGATGAAGCCCAGCGCCGCAATGTCCGCCTTGTCGCAGAACCGCTGCCCCCAGTACCGGCTGCCGTTCGCCTGCATCTCCATCTCGTTGAAAGTGACGAGCAGATAGGGCGAAGACCCGGCACGATGCATGACTTCAAGGTTATCGTCAGAATATACGATCATCGCCCACCTGAATTTCAATTATACTTCAATATTCGAAATACAATTCCTTCCCCTCCAAATAGACAGAGATTCCGGTTCGAAATCAACCGCGCCCGCAGACGAAGAACATCGCATTCCGGAAGTCCCGACGACCTCACCGCGCCGCCTGACGTGCCCGGCAACGCAAGAAAGCCCGCTGTCTTTTGGACAACGGGCTTTGGGTATCTGGTGCGGGGCCTGAAACGATGGAGACTGGCCTGTGGCCTCCGGATGCAGCGCCGGGCTAGACTTTCTCGCTCGTGCTGTCGCTCGAAATGAGGGACGTGCCGGTCATGGCAGCCGGCTTTTCTATGCCCATGAGCGAAAGGATGGTCGGCGCGACATCGGCCAGGATGCCGTCGTGCAGCGCGCGCACATCCTCGCGCCCGAACAGGAAGACCGGCACGGGATTGAGCGTATGTGCGGTGTGCGGCTCGCCGTTGACCGGGTCGATCATCATCTCGCAGTTTCCGTGATCGGCAATGACCAGCAGACTGCCGCCGGCGGCCGCCACACGGCCGGAGACTTGGCCGAGCGCCGCATCCACCGTTTCGACCGCCTCGATCGCGGCGGCAAGGTTGCCGGTATGGCCGACCATGTCCGGATTGGCGAAGTTCACGACAACGAGGTCGTACGCACCGCTGTCGATCGCCTCGACCACCTGCCCCGCCAGCTCCGGCGCCGACATCGAAGGCTGCAGATCATAGGTCGCGACCTTCGGCGAGGGCACGATGCGGCGGTCTTCCGACGCAAAGGGCGCCTCGCGACCGCCGTTCAGGAAGTAGGTGACATGGGGGTATTTTTCCGTCTCCGCCATGTGGATCTGCGTGCGACCCGCCTTGGACACGGTCTCGCTCAGACCGTCCACCAAAGATTGCGGCGGAAACAGCGTGTGCATGACCGCGTCGAGCTCCGCGCTGTAGGACACCATGCCGATCGCCATCGCGAGACGCGGCCGATCCTGTCGCTGAAAACCGGAGAACGCCGGCAGGAGCAGCGCGCCCAGAATTTCGCGGACGCGATCCGAGCGGAAGTTGGCACAGAGGATGCCATCGCCGTCCCGGATGCCTCTGTAGCCGTCGATCACCGTCGGGGCGATGAACTCGTCCGTCTCGCCGCGTTCGGCAGCCTCGCCGACGGCCTTTTGCGCGGTCTCGGCCACATTGCCCTGGCCGGATACGATGGCCCGATAGGCCCGCTCGACACGATCCCATCGGTTGTCGCGATCCATGGCATAGAAGCGTCCGCTGACCGTTGCGATCGTAGCCTCGGCCGGCAAACCGGCGGAGAGGCGGGCCAGAAAGTCGCCCGCCGACCCCGGTTGCGTGTCGCGACCGTCGGTGATGGCGTGAATGACCGGTTTCACGCCGAGTGCTACGAGGGCTTGCGCCAGTGCGGCGATGTGATCCTGATGCGCATGGACCCCGCCCGGGGAAACGAGGCCGATGATGTGGCAGGCGCCGCCCGTCTCCTGCAACAGCGCAGGCAGGCCGGTGCCGGCCAGCAGTTTCGTCAGGCTGTCGTCCGCCACGGCCGCGTCGATGCGCGGCAGGTCCTGCATGACGATCCGCCCTGCGCCGATGTTGAGGTGGCCCACCTCCGAATTGCCCATCTGCCCTTCCGGCAGACCGACCGCGGGGCCGTGCGTCGTCAGGAAAGCGTGGGGACAACGCGCCCACATGCGGTCGAAATTGGGCGTCGTTGCCTGGAGGATGGCGTTTCCGTGCGGGTCTTCGCGCCAGCCCCACCCGTCCATGATCATGAGAACTGTCGGCTTCCTGTCTGCCACGCCTGTCCCTTTCCGCTGAGCTTCAGCACTATCGTTGTTCATCTATCCCGGCACCGATACCTTCAGCCGCGCTTCGAGGATCGCAAGGAACGCACGCAGCTTCTTCGGCACGAAGCGGCTCTTCGGATAGAAGGCCTTGATGACCCGCCGGGAAATGATCTGGCTCTCGAAGATCGAAACGAGCCCGCCGGAATCGATCTCCCGTGCGACGCTGTAGAGCGGCAGGCGGGCGATCCCCGCCCCCTGAACCGCGGCCAGGACGATCGCACTCTCGAAATTGGAATGGAAGACGCCGTCAACCTGCACGGCGACGTCCTCCTCGCCGAGCCGTGCGGTCCAGAGCCTGGGGTCCGGCTTCTGGGTCGTGTGGATCAGGCAATTGTGGTGGCGCAGGTCCTGAGGCTTTTCGGGGCGAGGATGCCGCTCCAGGTAGGCCGGCGCGGCGCAGATGACATAGGGCGCCGGGCCGAGCTTGCGCTCGAAGAGACCGGTGTGAAAGGAATCATCGTCATCGAAGTCACGGCTGCCGATGACGACATCGACGCCGCGCTCCATCAGATTGACGGAGCTGGCCGATACCGTCAGCTCGACCTTCACCGTCGGATAGAGCGCGTTGAACTCGATGATCGCCGGCGCAACGAGGGCCTGGCCGACCCCGGGCGTGGAATGCACCCGCAACGTGCCGATCAGCTCGGTGCCGAGGCCGCTCGCGTCGGCCTTCGCCGCCTCGATCTCCGACAGGATCCGCACGCAGTGATCGAAGAACACCGAGCCGGCGTCGGTCAAGAACACGTTGTGCGTCGAGCGGTTGAGCAGCGTCAGCTTCAAGACGTTCTCGAGCTGCGTGACGTGCTTGCTCATGTAGGACGGCGACTTGCCGAACAGCTTCGCCGCAGCGGTAAAGCTTCCGTGCTGTACCACGCGCGCAAAGATGACGATATCGTTCAGATCGAGCCCGTCGAAGCTCGATCGCGTTGCATCGGAAGAACTGACCATCGCCAACGTATTGGCACAAGCCGTCGCTTCCGGCAATTCAGGAGAAGAGCAGGGACTTGATGACAACGGGGATGACGCCCGGCGGGTTCATGAACTCGCCCAGATCGACGAAGTCGAGATCCTTCAGGCGCACGCCGTCGACGGAAATCAGGTGGGAATGGATCCCGAGCTCGCGGTCGAGGATGCGGCCTATCGTCTGGCCCACGTCTCCGTCTATCATCAGCACGAGCGGTTCCGCGCGCTTGCCGTCGGGTGCTGCAACCGCCTTGATCGCCTGCGCCACCGCCAGCAGCCGCTGATAGTCCGGCGCGCCCGTCCAGGAGAAGGCAAACGCCACCATCGCCGCCGTGTCGCGGTCCTGCCGGTCGGCGCTCTGGCGGAAGGCTGCGGCGATCTCCGTCGCGTCGATGACGTCGGGAAGCTCCCGGCCGAGATGGACCACCGGGATGTTGTGCCGCGGCAGGACGTCGGCACCGTTCATGTAGAGCGTCTTGCCGCTCACCTGCACGGTGAACTGCGAGGCGCCGATGACGGTCGCCCGTATGCGCTGCCCGGCATCGACGATCGGGATGCCGATGCGCGGGGTGAGCTGCGTGACGATCTCGTCGGCCAGCAGCCGGGCGATGTCGCCGTGATCCTTGTCCTCATAGCCGAAGATGTATTCCGAGACGCCACCGGAGAAGGTGATGTAGCTCGGCGCCACGCGCCGCTCGAGCGGCTCGGTGAGGAGGAAGCGCTGACCGAGGGCGTCGAGCGGCCCGCCCAGGATCTCGTCCACGGCGAGAGCGGCAAGACGCCGGGCGATCGCCGCCCTGTTGGCCGGGTCCGCCATGGCGCCGGCGTCGGTGGCGATCCCGAGTTCCTCGGCGACGAGGCGGGCCGAATCGTCGAGCCGCGACCAGACGCCCTGCCGGTCCTGCGCAACGAGCCTGCCGCCGACGGCGAAGGCGGCGACGCTGATGATCTCGCCGTTGTCGATCAGGGCGAGCTTCGTCGTTCCGCCGCCGATGTCGACATGGAGGCCGCAGGCGCCGCGCTTCTTCGACAGCGCCGTGGCGCCGGATCCGTGCGCCGCCAGCATGCATTCGAGCTTGTGTCCTGCCGTGGCGCAAACGAAGCGACCGGACTCGTTGGCGAAGATCTCGTCGATCGCCCGCGCATTCGTCTTCTTGATCGCCTCACCGGTCAGGATCACCGCCCCGGTGTCGATATGGCTGCGGCGGTAGCCGGCATCCTCGTAGCAATGCTGGAAGAAATGGCGCAGTTCCCGCGCGTCGATCGTGCCGTCCGGCAGGAAGGGCGTGAGCAGGATCGGCGAACGCCAGACGATCTGCCGGTCGATCACGACGAAGCTGCTGGACAGATCCTCCGTCTCCCGGCGCAGCACGACGCGGGCGAAGAGCAGGTGCGAGGTGGAGCTGCCGATGTCGATGCCGACGGTCAGGAGTTCGACCGTCTCCTGCTTCCACAGCCAGTCGGCGATCTCCTGCCGCTCGCTCTCGGACATGTCCTCATGTTCGTGTTCGAAATCGAGATCGTGCACGTTCCTGCCGCCTCCCCTGGTCTTTCCCGCCCTTCAGAGCGCTCAGCTTGCGGGGCCTGCGAGGATCGGCGTCTGGATGACCCCCGTCAAGCTCTCCTTCGGCAGGGCCATGATCGCCGCCTCGTCGAACAGATCGCCCATTGCCGAAGGAACGCCGGTCTTCTGCAGCTCCTCCAGGAATTTGCGGTGAACGCGCGGATCCTGATCCTCGTACTCGATCTGGCGCCCGCCATCCTTCACCGAGGTCGCCCCGCCGCCTTCGGCGCTCTTGCGCCTGAGCGAGATGAACGGATAGCGGCGGCTGCCGAGGCTGCAGGCGACATAGCGCGCCGGCTGGTCGCAGGTGTTGAAGTGCTGGTGATACATCCAGAAGGGCGGCGTGTACATGAAGCCGTGCCGCCACGGGATCTCCTTGAATTCGCTGTCGCCCTCGTACCACATCAGCGAATAGCCCTCGCCGTCGACCGCATGGACGTGGGTGCCGGCGGCGTGGCGATGGGCCTTCTTGTAGCGGCCGACCGGCATCTGCGAAACATGCGAGTGCATGGTGCCGTCGGCGAGCACGAAGTTGACGTTGAGCGAGCCCTTGCCGCGGCCTTCGAACTCGTAGAGCTTGAAGCTCGTCAGGTCGTGGACGAAATTCGTCTCCCAGATGTTCTGCACCTTGCGGGCCGAATCCAGCCCGTAGGAATAGAGCGATCCGTCGCCGTCGAAGTGCTTGGCGCCGCCGATGCGGTCCTGGAAGACGAAGTCGTTGGCGAAGACGAAATCGAGATTGTGGTAGAGATTGATGGTGAGCGGCGCATTGTTGGTGCAGGAGAGCCGCACCGTCTCGATGCCGGAGCCGTTGTTGAACTGATACTTGCAATTGAGCGGAATGGCGAACAGCGCCTTCGGGCCCCATTCGAAGGTGCGGGTCTCGCCGCTCGGAAGCCAGACGGTCGTCGAGCCGTAGCCCGACAGGACGTAGAAGAAGGCCTCGTAGAGGTGCTTGACCGGCCGGGTCTTCTTGCCCGGCAGGACTTCGATGACGTAGTTCGCCATGAAGTCGCCCATGCCGTGGGTGTGGGCGAAGCAGCCGCGCGCCTCGTAGCGATCCCATTCGCCGGTCTCGAGGGCCAGGAGGTCGTGGCCGAGATCGAGATGGATCGGAATGCCTTCGTTCTTCGACCAATCCTTGTAGGGATCGACCAGGAACTTGCGGTTTCCCGGATCAGGCGTCACCGTCGGCTCGAGAGGCGATGTGCTGGGCGTGCTGGTCATCTCTTTCACTTTCGCTGTTCTTTTCGGCTCTGTAGCGTGGCCGAACTATGGAATTTCGGGGCCGGCGCCGGTAGTGCGTTTTCGGAAAAGACATTTTCCCAAGCGCACGGTCCGGCGCCCGAGGATCAGGCCAGGCCGCCCTCGCTCGCTGCGAGCGGCCGCACGGTGCGGCCGAGATAGGTCGCCTCCGGGCCGTAGAGCAGTTCCTTCACATCGGCCGCCTTCAGGGTCTTGACGATCTGGTCCACCTGGCCCGAGAGCGGCAGCATCAGCCCTGCCTTCTGGGCGAGCTCCATCGTCACGTCCATGTCCTTTTCCTGCCAGGTGAAGCGGGTCGTGTCCCAGCGGGCGAGCGTGCCGTTGGTTCCGGGGCAGGCGAGCAGGATTTCGCGCATGCGCTGGGCGTCGAGCCCGTAGCGCTTGGCGATCAGCAGCGTCTCGAAATTCGCGACGCAATGGATCCAGTGCAGGAGATTGTTGCAGGATTTGGCGATCTGCCCGGCCCCGAGCGGGCCGACATGCACGACGTCGCGGCTGTAGCAGGCAAGCAGCGGCCGCACCCGCTCCACGTCCGCCTCCGCGCCACCGCACAGCGACAGGAGCGTCCCGTCGCGGGCACCCGAAGCGCCGTAGACCACGGGCGCATCGACGAGATGCTGCCCGCGCGCCTCGATGCGCGGCTTCAGCGCCAGCATCGTCTCGGGGCTGATGGTCGCGGCCACCACGATCGTTGCGCCGGCGGCGTCCGACAGCCCGTCGCAGACCTCGACCACCTGCTGGTCGGTCGCGACGACCAGCAGGAACACGTCTGCGGAGCCTGCGGCATCGTCGATGCTGTTCTTCGGTTGGAGGCCCTGCTCGGCCGCCTGTTTCAGCCTTTCCGGGCTGATATCGAACGCCGAGACCTCGAAGCCCTTCCTTCTGATGTGACCGCCCATGGCAAGGCCCATCTCGCCCGCACCGATGACTGCAATTCTCATGTTCACCTCGAATGATCACGGCCGGGCCGGCTGCACTGTCAGATGCGGTGGCCCAGTCCCGGGTCGGCTCGACACAGGGCGGGCGGCCTCGCCGGAAGCCGCCCGCTGTCTTGGTCTGACGATCAGTCCTTCTTCAGCGTTTCCTGGAGGAAGGTCACGATTTCCGGCGACTGGTTGAGCGCGGCCTTGACCACGGTTGCCACGTCATCGCCGACCTTCGGGTCGACCGGCAGACCGAGCGACTTCGCCTTTTCCAGGAACGCCGGATCGGTGGTCGCCTTCGTATAGGCGTCACGCAGGGCCTGCAGGCGATCTTCGGGGATACCGGCCGGGCCGGCCGACAGACGCGAAATGTTGCTCTGCGATGCGACGAGCGCGATCACCTTCTGGGCCTCGGCGTCGTCGGTCATGGAGGAGAGCTGCGGCACGTCGCTTTCCGAGCCGCCGATCTGGGCAATGATCTTCGCATTGCCTTCATTGACGAACTCCTGGAACGACGACCGCGAAGCGATGATGCCCTGCACTTCGCCGCGGCGCATGGCGAGCTGGTCGTCGCCGCCATTGTAGCCCGAGACGATTTCGACCGGCAGGCCGAGCGCCTTGACGAGCATGGTCGTCTCGACGGTGGAGGCGCTGCCGACACCGGCGGAGGCGAACTTCACCGGCTCCTTGCTGTTCTTCAGCTGCTCGAAGCTTTCGATGCCCGAATCCTTGGTGACGACGATGACGCGCGGGTCGGACGCGACCTTACCGATCCACGACATGTTGCCGAGATCGAACTTGATGGCGGGGTCGCCGGCCAGCTGGCCGTAGATGAGGCCGGTGTTGAAGGTGCCGAAGGTCAGGCCGTCCGGCTCGGAGGCATAGACGTAGTTGGCGCCGATCAGGTGGCCGGCGCCCGGCATGTTCTGGACGACGAAGGTCGAGCCGGGCAGATATTTCTGCATGAATTCGGCGACGAGACGGGCATTGGTGTCGTAGCCGCCGCCCGGAGCGGTTGCGACGATGTAGTTGACCGTCTTTCCGTTGAAGAACTCGGCGCCTTCCTGTGCGAAAGTCGGCGTCGCAGCCATCGCGGCGATCGTCGCGGCGCCGAAAATGACCTTGTGTAGTATATGCATGCTCATCGGGTTCCCTCCCAGTTGTAGTCGGTGAAGAGCGAGCCTCAGCCCTCGCTCAATGCTTCTTTCAGTGCGTCGATGACGTCGGGCTTCTGGTCGAGGGCTTTCTCGACGAGGGCACTGACGTCGTTACCGACGAGCGGATCGACCGGCAGGCCCAGCGTGCGGGCCTTCTCGATGAATTCCGGGTCGGATGTGGCTGCGACATAGGCGTCGCGGAGCGCCTTGAGACGGTCTTCCGGTATGCCTGCCGGACCGGCGGTCAGGCGTGAAATCCCGCTCTGGGACTCGATCAGCGCAACGACCTGCTTGGCCGTATCTCCGTCGATCATCGAGGAGAGCTGCGGCACGTCCGTGTCGTTGCCACCGACCTGGGCAAGGATCCGGCCCTTGCCCTCATCGATAAATTGCTGGAACTCCGAGCGCGAACCGATCACGCCCTGCACCTCGCCGCGCATCATGGCGAGCTGGTCTTCGTTGCCATTATAGCCCGATACGACCTGGATCGGCAGCTTCAGGGCCTTCACGAACATCGTCGCCTCGATCATCGAGGCACTGCCCTTGCCCGCCGTGGCGAACTTGATCGGCTGCTGAAGCGCCTGCAGCTGGGCAAAGCTCTCGATGCCCGATTCCTTCGTCACGATGATGACGCGCGGATCGGACGCGACCTTGCCGATGAAGGACATCTTCGTCAGGTCGAACTTGATGTTCGGATCGCCGCTCAGCTGCCCGTAGATCAGGCCGGTGTTGAAGGTGCCGAAGGTCAGCCCGTCCGGCTCGGACGCGTAGATATAGTTGGTGCCGATCAGGTGGCCGGCGCCCGGCATGTTCTGGACGACGAAGGTCGAGCCCGGCAGGTGCTTCTGCATGTACTGCGCCACCAGCCGGCCATTGGTGTCATAGACACCGCCCGGCGACGTGGCGACGATATAGGTGACGGTCTTGCCGTCGAAGAAGGCCGCCCCGTCCTCGGCCCGGGCGCCCTGCGACCCGGCCGCAAGAAGCGCGGCGGTCAGCGCCAGTGTCGAAGCCTTTCCAATCATGTGCATTGTCTCCTCCCAAGTTGCCGAAACTGCCTGATCAGGATGCAAAGGATCCTCCACCGCCGGTCGAACCGGCCAGTGCCCAATGCCTTCCATTTCTGATGGTCGCGGCGCCCCGGTTTCGGGACGCCCGTCTTTCGCAAGTCCTCAGATCACGCCGATGCCGAGCAAGGTCAGAAGGCGCGGCGTGACGAAGCCGGAAAACAGCTGGATGTGCAGCAGGGCGCCGAACATCAGGTAGAGAACGAGCGGTGCGGCGACAGCGAGCGAAAGGGTCATCCTCCACGACGCCTCCGCCTGTCTGCGTAGGAACGTCACCAGCAGGATCGGGATGCTGACATAGAACCCGAAGGCCAGGATGCCCGCCACGAAGGCCACGAAATAGATCCACATGGTGATTTCCTGGGACACCGTGTGCGGACCGAATTCCGGCAGTTCCGGCTCCATGCCGGGCACCTCATGGGCGATGCCGGCGCGCGGGGCGCCGTGGAAGGCGCTCTTCGGCGAGTGGAAGAGGTCTATCGCCAGCTGGACGAGACAGAGGACGATTGCCGGAACCCCCACGATCAGCGGCATGAAACGCGCCTTTGCCGGGAATTCCATCGCCAGCCCGACCATCACGCTGAAGAAGACGAGCATGATGATGGTGAGCCAGGTGCTGAAGGAATAGTGTCTCATGTGTTGACCTCCATGCCGGCATGGGGCTTGCCCGGCCGGAAGTTACGGTAGAAGGCGTAGACCATCAGGCCGACGATCATGCTGATGAGGACGAGCGACAGCGGCCGCAGGAAGAAGGAATAGCCCCACAACTGCAGCGCCTGATGGAGCGAGGCTTCCGCCTGTCCGCCGAGCACCAGGCCGATGACGAAGGGCGAGCGGGGCCAGCCGGCGCGCTGGAAGCCGTAGCCGATCGCGCTGAAGAGCACGAGGACCACCAGGTTCTGCCACTGCACGTCGCTGACGAAACAGCCGATCGTCACGAAGATCAGGATGAACGGCACCAGCATGCGGCCGTTCACGAAGGTCAGCACCGCGATCCAGCGGCAGGAGACCAAGAGGATGCCGACGGCGATCAGGTTGCCGACCACGAGCGCCCAGATCAGCGTCCAGACGAGGTCGAGATGCTTGGTCACCATCGTCGCGCCCGGCTGGATGCCGAGGATGAGGAAGGCGCCGAGCAGGACCGCCATGCCCGAGCTGCCGGGGATGCCGAAGAACAGGGTCGGCAGCAGCGAGCCGCCTTCCTTGCCGTTGCTGGCGGTCTCCGGCGCGATGACGCCTTCGATGGCGCCCTTGCCGAAGCGTTCCGGCGTCTTCGAGCTCTGGACGGCGTGGCCGTAGCAAAGCCAGGCGGCGGTCGAGCCGCCGAGGCCCGGGATCATGCCGATGACGGCGCCGATGACCGAGGTGCGGATGACCAGCCACCAGTGGCGCGGCACTTCCGCGACGCCCGACAGAAGCTGGCGATAGGAAAAGCCTCTGTCCATGGACACGGCCGAGATCGAGCCGCCCTTGGTGGCGAGCGACAGCATTTCCGGCACCGCGAACATGGCAAGCACGGCGGTCACGAGGCTGACGCCGTCCCACAGGAACAGCATGTCGCCGGCGTAGCGGGGCGTTCCGGTGATCGGGTCCATGCCGATGGTCGACAGCATCAGGCCGTAGAAGCCGACGATGAGGCCCTTGACGATCTTGCTGCCGCTGGCGAGGAAGGCGATGAAGCTGATGCCGAGAAGGGCGATCAGGAAGAATTCGGCCGGGCTGAACATCAGGATGACCGGCTCGAGCACGGGGATCATGATGGCGAAGACGACGGCGCCGATGATGCCGCCGACGCCGGACGCCGTGATGCTGGCGCCGAGCGCCCGGGCTGCCTGCCCCTGCTTGGCAAGGGGATAGCCGTCAAGCGTCGTTGCGGCGTCGTCGCCGTCGCCCGGAATGCCGAACATGATGCTGGATATCTGGCCGCTGGTGCCGTTGACGGCGTGCAGCGTCAGAAGAAAGACCGCACCCGCAACCATATCCATGCCGTAGACAAACGGAATTGCCATGGCGATGGAGAGCTTTCCACCGATACCGGGCATCACGCCGACGAGCAGGCCGCACACGACCGCTATCAGCATGAGACCCATGATGTGGGGCGTGCTCACAAGACTGAAGAGCGCCCCGAACATTGTCTCGATCATTTTTGGTTCCAATCCTCCCGTGAGACGGAAACGACGCTGCCTGCGCAGCGCTTCCTCCCGTCTGGCATTGGCCTGCGATTTCCTCCCGCAGGCTGGGCAACTGCCGTCTTTTCGCGTCGGCTGTCTGCCATTCGCATTTGTCAATTAGCGCCACCGGGCCAGCGTTTGTCCAAAGCAAAAAATTATGCTTAGTCCAGCAGTTTTTGCGCGGACAGCGGCTTCGAGCGATGCGCACGCCGCCCGCCGCCGACGCCGGATCGGCATCTATCTTTTTGAAATCGCTAATACTCGTCGCCGATTTCGCCGGCGGTGCGCAAACCGCCTTTGCGGTGCGCTCCAGGACCGTGCACGCCCAGGGCATTTTAGCATTCCGGAGTATGGAAGCCAGCGCATTAAGTTTTTCTTACTTCGAAGCTAAGCCGAAATGGCATGGACTTCGCCCTTCCTTGGCCCCTAGCATTCCCATCGTCGCGCGACGCACCGATGCCGCGCCTTTCCGGCCATGATTGCGCCCACCCCCCGGCCTGCTGCCGGCGGGGTGATGCCGTTCGGAGTAGAAATGGACAAACCCGTCGACAAGAATGAAGCCGTGGCGGTCCAGCCGGTGACGGTGCTGGAGCTGCTCACATCCTTCCTGCGGCTCGGGGCATCTTCGTTCGGCGGCGGGATGACCGGCTGGACGCATCGCGAGATCGTCGAACGCCGCCGCTGGCTGACGGACAGCGAGTTCCTGCAGACGCTGACGATCGCGCAGATCATGCCCGGCGCCAATCCGGTCAATCTCGCCGTCTACATCGGGCTGAAGCTCGCGGGCCTGCGCGGCGCCGCCGCAGCCCTCCTCGGCATGATCATGCCGGCCTTCCTGGCCATCCTGGCGCTGAGCTTCGCCTACCAGCAGCTGCGATCCTATCCGGAGGCGCAGGCGGTGCTGCGGGGCCTCGCCTGCGTCGGCATCGCATCGAGCCTGACCATGGGCATCAAGACCGCCCGGCGGCTGAAGGCGCATGTGCTTCCCGTCGGCATCGCGGCGGGGGTGTTCCTGCTCGTCGGGGTGCTGCGCTGGCCGCTCGTTCCGGTCGCCCTCGGCGCCATTCCCGTCAGCGTCGCCGCCACCTTCTGGCTCGAAAGGAAAAACGGTCGTGGATGACGACAAGCTCCTCAACCTGATCATGATGTGCATTCCGCTGTCGCTCGTCTCCTTCGGCGGCGGCCAGACGATCATCGCCAGCCTGCAGCACCAGACGGTCGACGTGCAGAACATGCTGTCGGGCGCGCGCTTCACCGATCTCTACGCCATATCGCGCGCAGCCCCCGGGCCCGGCACGATGATCGTCTCGCTCGTCGGCTGGGAGGTGAGCGGCCTGCTCGGGGCGGTGCTGGCGACGCTCGCAATCTTCGTGCCGTCGTCCATCCTGATCTGCGCCGTCGGCAGCTACTGGCAGCGCCATCGCGGACGCCCCTGGGCGATCGCGGCGGAAAAGGGTCTCGCCCCTGTCGCCGTCGGGCTGATCTTCGCAGGCGTCTTCGCCGTCGGCCGCTCCGCCCAGTTCTCGCCGGTCGAGCTGGCGACCACCCTGGCCGCGGGCGCCATCCTGCTCAGGACCAGGGTCGGGCCCTATCCGCTCTTGGCGGCGGCTGGCGCGCTCTATTTCGCCCTGAGCATCGCCGGGCAGGTCTGAACCCCGCCCCCGTTATCGACCCCCATCCGACAAAATTGGCGCGGCGCGATTGACCGCACACCGATTCACAGTATGATACTTAAAAGAGAACGCTGTTCCATATAAAAGAACACTTCTCATCTGGAGGAAAATCGACATGGCTCACCCCTTGGTGCTGAAAACGGCGCTCGGACAGCACGACCACGTGAAGCCCCTGAAGGACGGACGCGTTCGCTCCAGCCGGGTCGAGCTGGTCTTCGAGGAGTTCGAACCCCTGCCGAAGGCCTTTCGCACCATGGTGCGCGGCAGCGACCTCGATGTTTCCGAAATGGCGATCGTCACCCATCTGCTCGCCCATCACTACCGCAAGCCGATCACCGGCCTTCCCATTCCGCTCTGGAGCCGCCTGCCCCACACCAACCTCGTCTGTCCCGTCGATTCCCCGGTCGAAGGGCCGCGCGACCTCGCGGGAACGAGGGTCGGCGTGCGCGCCTACGCCCAGACGTCCGGCGTCTGGGTGCGCGGCTTCCTCCGGCACGAATACGGCCTCGATCTCGACGGCATCACCTGGGTCACCATGGAAGACGCCCATCTCAGCGAATACGAGGACCCGGCGAATACCGAGCGCAACACGGGCGAACTGGCGCTCAGGCCGCTGATGATGTCGGGCGCGCTCACCGCCATCATGGGCGAGCGCGAGGTCGATCCCGCGGGCATCCGCACCGTCATCCCGGATGCGCAGGCGACCGCCGAGGCCTGGATCACCCGCACCGGCATCGTGCCGATCAACCACACGCTCACCGTCAAGACCGCGCTGATCGAGGACCACCCCTGGCTGGCCGGCGAACTGATGGAGATGTTCGAGGAAGCCCGCCGCATCGCCATTGAGGACGATGGCGCGACGCCGCCGCCGGTCTACGGCCTCGACGCCAATCTCGCCTCGCTGCAGCTCGCCTTCGCCTATTCGGCCGAGCAGCGCGTCACGCCGCGGGTCTACGACGCCAACGAACTCTACCCCGCGATCTGAAGCCGCCACCGGCCGTCAAGGACAAAGCCATGATCATCGACATTCACGGACACTACACCACCGAGCCGCAGGCGCTGCATCAGTTCCGCGACAGGCAGCTTGCCGGCCTCGCCGACCCGATGCGCCGCCCGCTCACCACCGATCTCGGCATCACCGACGAGATGCTGCTGAAATCCGTGGAGCCGCAGCTCGCCTTCCAGAAGGAGCGCGGCAGCGACCTGACCATCTTCTCGCCGCGCGCGGCCGGCATGGCCCATCACGTCGGCACCGAGGCCGTCAGCATGCAGTGGTCGGCGATGTCCAACGACCTGATCCACCGCATCTGCACCCTGCTGCCGGACAATTTCGCCGCCGTCGGCCAGCTGCCGCAGCATCCGGGCGCGCCGCCGAAGAACTGCATTCCCGAGCTCGAGCGCATCGTCAACGAACTCGGCTTCGTCGGCGTCAACCTCAATCCCGATCCGTCCGGCGGCTACTGGACCGATCCGCCGCTCACCGACCGGCAGTGGTATCCGCTCTACGAGAAGCTCTGCGAACTCGACGTGCCCGCGATGATCCACGTCACCTCGTCGTGCAATCCCTGCTTCCACCACACCGGCGCGCACTACATCAACGGCGACACCACCGCCTTCATGCAGCTCATCCAGGGCGACCTGTTCAGGGATTTCCCGACGCTGAAGTTCGTGATCCCGCACGGCGGCGGCGCCGTTCCCTTCCATTGGGGCCGCTATCGCGGCCTGGCGCAGGAGATGAAGAAGCCGCTTCTGACCGAGCACCTGCTCAACAACGTCTTCTTCGACACCTGCGTCTACCACTATCCCGGCATCGAGCTGATGGCCAAGGTCATCCCGGTCGACAACATCCTGTTCGCCTCCGAGATGCTCGGCGCCGTCAAGGGCATCGATCCGGAGACCGGCCATCATTACGACGACACCAAGCGCTATCTCGATCAGCTGACGACGCTCGACGAGGAAAGCCGCTACAAGATTTTCGAGGGCAATGCGCGGCGGGTCTATCCGCGATTGGATGCGCAGCTTGCCAGGCGCGGCCGTCCCGGCCGGAAGGGGTGACGGCCATGCTCACCGCATCGCCCGCCTCAGCAACAGGACAGGTCGCCGTCGGAGATGATCGCGTCCTTCATCCAGTAGGGCGGCAGGTCGTCCTCCACGACCTCGGCGACGCGCTTGAAGACCTTGAACTGGTGGCGGCGATCGGGGGCGGTCCAGAAGGCGACGATGGTCTCCAGCGGCGGGCATCCGGGCAGGCCGCAGGCAACCTCCGAGACCATGATCGCCACATCCTCGTCCAGCGAAAAGCGTGCGCGCGTCCAGGCCTTGACCCGGCGGGTGGCGGCGACGGCTTCGGAACGGGCGGCAGGGGATTTGAGCATGGTGTCGGTCCTGACCTGCGGGCATCGCGGCCGGCAGCACAACGATACTTAAAAGGCCGGGGTCCGGCCTGTCAAAAACCAATTCGGAAAAACCAACCGGGCGGAAACGGCATGCCGCGCTTCGGCGGGCAGCACTTGAAAGGATGAAGAGATGACGCAACAGGTACTCGCTGCGGTTCGCACCGGCCCAGGCAAGATGGAGATGCGGGAATTCCCGATGCCCGACATTCCGGAGGACGCGGCCCTCCTGAAGATGGAAGTGGCCGGCATCTGCGGCACCGATGTCAAGCTGTTCAAGAACCCGCCGAACAACGCGCCCACCATCATGGGCCACGAGAACATCGGCTACATCGCCAAGGCCGGCCGGGAGTTCACCCGCCGCAAGGGCTTCAAGGAAGGCGATCTCGTCTTCGTCGAGCACTATGTGATGTGCGGCAAGTGCCAGTGGTGTCACCAGGGCCAGTACCGCCATTGCGAAAACACCGACTGGCGCAACAACCCCGAGGGCATCCGCTACGGCTATACCTCGGCCGAGCGCGCGCCGCATCTGTGGGGCGGCTTCGCGCAATATGTCTACCTGCCGTGGAACGCCGTGGTTCACCGCGTGCCCAAGGGCGTGACGCCGGAACTCGCCGGCCTCGTCACCCCCATGGCGAACGGCGTCGAGTGGTCCCTGTTCGACGCCGGCGTCGGCTACAATTCCACCGTGCTCATCCAGGGGCCGGGCCAGCAGGGCCTGTCGCAGACGGTCGTCTGCAAGCAGGCCGGCGCGTCGCTGATCATCGTGACCGGAACGACGAAGGACACGGCCCGCCTGGAAGTCGCCAAGGCGCTCGGCGCCGACTATGTCATCGACGTGCAGAAGGAAGACCCGCTCGCCCGCATCATGGAGATCACCGGCGGCAAGGGTGTCGACATCTCGCTCGACTGCACGGCCGGCGCCGGCACCATTCCGATCCTGCTCGGCGTCGAGGCCTTGAAGCGCAAGGCGGGCACCATCCTGGTCCAGGGCGAGATGAAGGAGTTCCCGAACTTCCCGCTGGAAAAGGTCACCACCAAGGCGATCACCATCAAGAGCGCCCGCGGCCACAGCTACCTCGCCTGCGAACTGGCGCTCGAGCAGATCGCCTCCAACCGCTTCCCGCTGGAGAAGATCACCACCCACCGCTTCGGCCTTGCGGATGCCGACCTCGCCATCCGCTCCGTCGGCGGCCAGGGCGTCCCGGACGTCATCCACGCATCGCTGATGCCCTGGGAATAAGCCGGGCCATCGACCTCCGCCGGGCGGAAACATCCCGCCCGGCTTGATCCCACCGACGCGATCCGGCTCGTTCAGCGGCCCCCGCGTCGTCACGCCGTCAACGCAACAATGGAAGCAACGCTCGTGTCCATCGGATTCAGAATTCTGCCACGCCGCCGCAAGGTGACCGCCGAAACCGCAAAGCGCTTTCTCGATGTCCCCGTCGCTTGCGTCAGCGACGCCATGAACCGCCTGACCGCCGGCGGGCCCACGCTCCGCCCGCTCCATGCCGGTGGCACCATGGCCGGCGCCGCCTTTACGGTCCGGACCCGCCCCGGTGACAACCTGATGATCCACAAGGCCCTCAAGATGGCCGAGCCGGGCGACGTCATCGTCGTAGACGCCGGCGGCGATCTCTCCAACGCGCTCGTCGGGGAAATGATGCTGTCACATGCCCGCGCCATCGGCGTCGTCGGCGTCGTCATCAACGGCGCCGTGCGGGACTACGGCTGGATCCGCACCAACACCTATCCGGTGTTCGCCGCCGGCGTGACCCACCGCGGCCCCTACAAGGACGGCCCGGGCGAGATCAACGTGCCGATCTCGCTGGGCGGCATGGTGATCGAACCGGGAGACCTCGTCATCGGCGACGATGATGGCCTGCTCTGCGTCCCCTACGACCAGACCGAAGCCCTCTACCAGGCCGCCGCCAAAAAGCACGAGACCGAATCCAAGACCCTCGCCAATACGCTGGCCGGCAAGCTCGACCCCAAGCTCTGGGTCGACGAAACGCTCCAGCGTCTCGGCTGCGAAGGCCTCTAACCCGCTCGGGCCGCGGCCGCCTCGCGGGCCGGGCATCCATTCAAGGAGATGAACCTTGGCAAACGTCGTCATCGATGGAATCGACACCTACTACGAGGTGATCGGCTCCGGCCCTCCCCTCTTGATGTGCGCCCCCGGCGGCTTCGATGCCGACGTGGAAAAGTGGCGGACCCAGGGCATCTATTCGCAGGTGAAGTTCCTCGACAATCTGACGAAGGACTACACCTGCATCGCCTTCGACCGCCGCGACACCGGCAAGTCCGGTGGCCGCGTCGAGGCCCTGCAATGGGTCGACTATGCGCACCACGCCAAGGGCATGCTCGACGCGCTCGGCATCGACAAGGCCTTTATCATGGGCGGTTGCATGGGATGCACCGTCGCCGCCGCCTTCGGCGTCGCCTACCCGCAGGCCACGGCCGGCATGGTGCTCTTCTGGCCCGTCGGCGGCGCCAGGTACCGGATCAACGGGCACCAGCGCTTTGCCGAGCATCTGGCCTTTGTCCACCAGAACGGGCTCGAAGCCGTCGTTGATCTTGCCAGGCAGCCCGGCAGCGCCTTCGGCAAGGACCCGCGCGTCGGCCCGTGGGTTTCGGTCCTGCGCACCGATCCGGCGTTTGCCGAACGCTATGCGAAGCAGAACGTCGAGCAGTACAAGCTGATCGTGGCAGGCATGGTCCGGCGCCTTCTGGATCGCGACACCTCGCCGTGTGCCGAACCGGAGGAACTGCTGCGGCTTGGCATCCCGACCCTGATCGTGCCGGGCGCCGACGCGTCCCACGCGACATCGGCAGCACGCTATCTGCAGGAATGCATTCCGGGCTCCGAATACTGGGATGTCCCGGTCTCCGCCCAGACCGAGGCGGCCACCAATGCCCGGGTGATCGCGTTCCTGACCGGGGCCGCCGGCTTCGCCTGACGAACGGGCACGCCTCCGCCTCAGGCGGAGGCGTCCTCCAGGCCGACGAAATCGGGAAGAAATTTCTTTCCCTCGCTGGAAAGGAACGTCTCGAACGCCGCGATCAGCGGGGTCATGGCCCTGTCCGTGCGGCTGACGGCAAACCATTGTCGGCGGATCGGCAGGCCGACGACGTCCAGGATGGCAAGCTCGCCGGCCTGGACCTCCGCCGCCACGCTGTGGGCGGCGAGGAAGGCCACGCCGTTGTCGGCCAGGATGGCCCGCTTGATATCCTCGATCGATTCCATCTCGGTGTTCGGGCCATCCGCCCGTCCCGGGATTTCGCTCATGAAGCGATCGAAGAAGACGCGTGTCCCCGAATCCGGGTTGCGAAGATAGAAATGCTCGCGCGCGATCTCTGCCTTCGAGATCGCATGCCTGCCCACCAGCGGGTGATGACGGGAACTGACGGCGACGAGCGAATGCTCGCCGAAGATCGCGGCACGCACCGAAAACTCCCGCGGCGGGCGACCGAGCAGCGCCACGTCGATCGTGCGATTGCGCAGGCGCTCGACGGTTTCGGCCCGCCGTTCGATGACGAGCTCCAGGTCGATGTTCGGATAGGCGGCGGCGAAGGCGGCCACCATCGGCTGGGCGAAATACTTCACGGTGGAAACGGCGCCGACGACGATCCGGCCTCTCTTCACGCCCTTGAAGGCGTCCATCTCCTGCTCGAGCTGGGCCAGCCGCTCCTCGATATCGCGCGCGGCGGACAGGACCGCATGGCCCGCCTCGGTCGGGAACATGCCGTGCGCCATCCGGTCGAACAGCGGAACGCCGGCCTCCGCCTCGATCTGCTTGAGCTGCAGCGTCACCGCCGGCGCCGTCAGGCCGAGCGCCTTCGCAGCCCCGACGACCTTGCCTTGCTTTTCGATCGCAAGCATAGACTTCAGCTGACGAAACGTTATGTTTTTCATGAGCGAAGCATAGAAAAACTTAACACGCAGGTAAAGAGATTAAAATTTACTTTCGAGGTGGGATGGGGGATTTTCATAGTCAGCAGGTTAGCCCCCCGGACAATCCGCGACGGGAGCGAGCGGTCGGCATCTGCGCTATCGTTCGAAACATCAAGGGAATCGAGAAATGAAAGCAGCAATCAGGAGCGGTCTGCTGGCCTTGGCCGCCGCATCTCTTCCGGCTGTCGCCCATGCCCATACCGGTGTCGGCGATGCGGGCGGCCTCGTCCACGGCTTCATGCACCCGGTCGGCGGCGTCGACCACGTTCTGGCCATGGTCGCGGTGGGCCTGTTCGCCTCCATCCTCGGCGGGCGCGCCCTCTGGCTGGTGCCGGCGAGCTTCGTCGTGATGATGGCCGTCGGCGGCCTTCTCGGCATGCAGGGCGTCGCCGTCCCGTTCGTCGAGATCGGCATTGCCGCATCGGTCGTCGTACTCGGCCTGGCCGTGGCGCTTCGCTGGAACCCGCCGACCGCGGCGGCCATGGGAGTCGTCAGCCTCTTTGCGATCTTCCACGGCTATGCGCACGGCGCCGAAATGCCGCTTGACGCCTCCGGCCTGCAATATGCCCTCGGCTTCATGGCCGCGACCGCGCTTCTGCACATCGCCGGCATCGGCGCCGGCCTTGCCATCGGCCGCGTCGGCGCCAATTCGGCAACCGCGATGCGCTTCGGCGGCAGCGCCATGGCGCTGGCCGGCGTCGGGCTGATGTCCGGCTACCTCTGACGGGATCGCATTTCCTCGCGGACCGACCTGACACCGCTTCGCGCGGGATCGCCAAAACCAAAAGGCCGCCTCGATCTTCGAGGCGGCCTTTGTCATGTCCATATCCTGATCTTCGCCAGGAGCAGGTCCGGCAGGAGCGCCGGAGGGTCCGGCGCCCCGGACGACAGCGAAGCGAACGGCGAGGCTCTAGCGGCGCTTGATCGCCTGGCGGAAGGCGGTCTCGTCGATGCCGAGCGTCTGCAGGGCGCTGGTCGAGGGACGGCGCCGCTCGCGCGTGGCGTCGGCGCATTCGCGGGCCGCGCTGAGCATGCTCATGCCGTCTCTGAAGCCGCCGAACATGCTGCCCAGCCAGTTCGTGTTTGCGTAGTGTGCCACCAGCGTCGTCATCTCTCGTCTCTCCGTTTTATATGCAAAGCATATAATGCTGCGGCGCAACGGAGAAAAGTGCAACGCAAACAGGCCTGCCATGCTCGCGTCGCATGGCGGCCTAAGTGCTTGTGGCAAAAGGACGATGTCCGGCGCTGCCCGATCCCTGGATCGGGCGTCAGATGACGAAGCTCTCCATGGTTTCCGGTGCGAAGATGTCCTGCGAATGCAATCTGCGTTTCGACAATCCCTGCTCGTAGGAATAGCGCAGGAAGGTGTCGAGCGTTTCCTTGTTCTGCTGGAAGCCGTAGCTCCAGTAGTCCTCTCCCATCAGCCGCCGCGCGTCCTCCACATGGGCGCTGAGCCAGGGCAGCATGACCTTGAGAGCCGCCGTTTCCTGGAGCTCGCGATAGACGCGGCGCTGTGCCTCGGCAAAGGCCTTGTAGAGCGATTGCGCGATCCAGCGATGGGCCTCGTAGATCTCGCGGCGAATGACGATCGTGTGCATGATCGGGAAGATGCTGGTCTTGCGGAAATAGGCCCGCTCGACCTCGACGAAATCCTCGAACAGCCTCCTGACGCGTCCCGACGGGCCGTCGTAGGTGGAGGGCTTGCGCGCGGTGTAGAGCGCGTCGATCTCGCCGTCCCGCAGCATCGCCGACAGGGTCTGGTCCGGCCCCAGCCGGTTGAGCCGGATGTGGCCCGGCAGGTCGAGCGGCAGCTTTTCCGGCCGGTTCGGCTGTTCCTCGCCGCCGGCATAGTAGGTGACGTCGTCGACCTTGACGCCGTATTCGTCCGACAGGATGCCGCGTATCCAGACGGGGGCCGTCATCTGGTATTCCGGCGTGCCCACCCGCTTGCCGACGAGATCGCGCGGCTCGCGGATGCCCGAGGCCGCATTCACATAGATCGAGGAATGCCGGAAATAGCGTGACGGGAACACCGGAATGGCCACGAACGGCCGCGGCTCGGCGAAGCACGACATCACGTAGGAGGACAGGGACATCTCGGCGATGTCGAACTCCCGGTGGCGCAGCATGCGGAAGAAGGTTTCCTCGACCGGCATGTTCAGGAAGACGAGGTCGATGCCGTCGGGAGCGATCGTCTTGTCCATGAGGGGGCGCATCCGGTCGTAATCCCAACAACCGAACGACAGGCGTAGCAGCGAACTCAGCGTCTTCTCCCTGGCATTTCCGAGAACGGAACGGCCGACCGGTCACCTCCCAAATCGGGAATGGCGCCCGGTTCCTCGCGGCCTTCTCTCCGTCCTCCGTTTCAATTCGACCGATCATCGAACGCGGGGGCGGGAATGTCCAAGATAAAACCTATAGGCAAGCTCAAACGAAATCCGCTTGCTCGGGCGGAATGAGCCGGTCGATCGTATGCGCGTAGGGCCCGACCTCCGTGGTCAGCCGGTCGACCATGCGGTCGATGAAGGCGAGGAACGGTCTTTCGTCGGCAAAGCCGCGATGGCTCGGATGCGCCAGGAACAGCGTGCGTTTGACCGCCGGCCGCGCGATGCGGCGGGCGACCAGTTGCCCCTTGCGCACCTCCTCGGCCACGATCCCGTAAGGCATGATGCTCTGGGCGACGCCGTGCAGGATCAGGGCCTTGATCGCCTCGTTGGACTGCACCTGATAGGTGATCTTCACGTCGACGGAGAGCCGCGACGCCGTTTCCTGTACGCGCTTCCAGATGATGTCGCGGTTGGAGACGAGGGCGAGATCGCCCGCCACCGCCTGGCGGAAGGAGATGTCCCCGTCCTGCTGCTTTCCGTTGGGCGCCGAGACATGCAGCAGGTCCTCCTCCAGCAGCGCGACGCGCCGGATGCCGGGATTGTCCTCGATGTCGTAGGCGAGCACATAGTCGAGCTCGCCGCGCTCCAGCGCGTCCGTCAGCATGAAACTGAGCTCCTCGACCACCTCGAGGGCGATGTTCGGCAGCTGGGCGTTCGCCGCCACCAGCAGCTCCGTGCCGATCAGCTTCAGGATGCTGGGCGTCGCGCCGAAGCGGATGCGGACCTTCTCGCCGCCCATGGTGATCAGGTCGCGCCGCGTCTCCTCGATCCGCTGCAGGATCTCGATCGCCCGCTCGTAGAGCAGCATGCCGGCCGGCGTGGCGCTCACGCCGCGGGAATGGCGGTCGAGAAGCTGGATCTGCAGGCTGTCCTCGAGGTTGCGGATCTGGATCCCGAGCGCCGTCTGCGCCAGATTGAGTTGCTCGGCTGCGCGCGTGATGTTGCCGACTTCAACGACTTTGACGAAATAGGCAAGCTGCCGCAGCTTCATCGCATGTCCCAGCATAGGCGTGTGCGTCTCAGTAGAATTGATCGAAATGAACCTGGGCCGGCGGCACGCCCCGGTCAACCAGCATCTTCTGGATCGCCTGCCCCATCAGCGGCGGACCGGCGAAATAGATTTCGCAGTCGCGCAGGCGATCGCAGAACAGTCGCTCGGCCACCTCGTGCACGAAGCCGCGATGGCCGGACCAGCCCTCCTCGTCGTCCGCCGACACCACCGGATGATAGCGGATATGGGTGCCGAAGCGCGGCAGGGCGGCCAGCATGTCCTCGCCGCAGATGTCCCGCGCCCTGCGCCCGCCATAGACGAAATCGATGCTGCGGCCGGCAAAGCGCGGCGAGGCGGCGGCGGCGCGCGTCACCGACACCATCGGCGACAATCCCGAACCGCCGGCGAGACAGATGATGTCGCGCCCCGCCTCCTCGCGGAAATAGGCCATGCCGTAGGGACCGTCGACGCCGATCCTGTCGCCGACGGAAAGCGCGTCGAAGAGCTTGCCCGTCGCAGCACCGTTCGGCACGCGGCGGATCTGGAAATGCCATTCGCCGGCGTCGTTGTCGGTGTTCGCCATGGAATAGGCGCGGCTGCCCGCCACGCCCGGCAGGTCGAGCAGGGCATACTGACCGGCGAGGAAGCGGACCGGGCGGTCGAGCGTGAAGCGGAATTCGCGGATGTCGTGGGTGATGTCGCGCACGGCCGAAAGGACGGCCGACTGGCGGACCGGCGGGAAACGGCTCTCGTATTGCGGCATGAACCGCAGCTTCACCGTACAGTCGGAAAGCGGGCGGGCCTGGCAGCCGAGGCGGCGTCCGCGCTCCCGGTCGCGCGCACTCAGCCCCGGCGCATCGGCCCGCAGCTCCTCGATGTCGCCGTCCAGGAGATCGAAGCGGCAGTTGCCGCAGGAACCGACGTTGCACTCGTAGGGAAAACCCAGTCCGGCTCGCAGGGCCGATCGCATGATCGTATCATCGTCTGCACATTGCCACTGGATGTCGCTTCCCTTGACTGCAATCGTCGGCATCTTCAACTCCCTAGATCATGCTGATAGGCCGCGGTGTATCCGAGGCGGGATGATATGGTCGCAGCGGCCGCGAGCAGCGGCTGCGCATAACCTTCGAGCGTCTCCATCGAAAGCCGCTGGAGGGGCCCTGCGATGGCGACCGCGCCGATGACGGCGCCGGTCGAATCGCGCACCGGGGCCGCGACGGCGCGGATGCCGGGTTCGTTTTCCTCGTCCTCGAAGGCGACCCCCCGCGCGCGCACCTCGGCGAAGATCGCCCGCAGCCGCTCGGGATCGGTGACCGACTTGGGCGTGCGCCGCTGGAGCGGGCCGGCCAGCACCTCCTCCATCGCCGCCGGCGGCGCGAAGGCGTAGATCGCCCGGCCGACCGCGCTGCAATGGGCGGGCTTGCGCGCGCCGAGGTCCGACTTGATCGCCAGCGCCTGAGGGCTCTCGAGGTCGTAGATGTGCATGATCCCGCCATCCGCGGGGATGCCGAGGATGATGGTCTCCCCCGTCAGCTTGCGCAGGTCGAACAGATACGGCCGCGCCTCGTTCGACAGGTCCATGCGCCGGCGCACCAGCGTGCCGAGTGCGAAGAGGCCGACGCCCAGCCGGTAGCGCTCGGTCTGCGGGTTCTGCTCCAGCAGCCCCTCCGCGACCAGCGTCTGCGCCAGCCGGTGCACCGTGCTCTTGGCCACCTTGAGCTTCTTGGCCAGCGCGCTGACGCCGATCTCCACCTCGTTTTCGGAGAAGGCCTTCAGGAGGTGGATGGCGGTCGCCACCGACGAGAGCCGGTTGCGCGTGGCGGGGCCCTTGGCGGGCTTTTCGGTCTGCTTCTGGGGTGCGTTCATGATCGGGTCATCCGTTTGCAGGTTCATGGTCCGTCCATAACACAGCTCGCCCGATTTCCCACACTGCCCCGAACGATCTCAAACCCTTAGGGCGCTCAGCATTTCGCTGACGTACTCGGCGCCGTTCGAGATCACGAGCATGGCCGCGAAGGGGCGCATGTTGATCAGCGTGCGCGACAGCACCTCGTAGGGCACGTCCGGCGCGCTCAGCACCAGGCCGGTCGGCAGCTTGTTGCGCACGAAACAGGCGTTGCCGATGACCTCGGCGGCCTCCGCCGCGGCACCGGCCGTCGTCACCATCACGATCACGTCGGCATCGGCGACCTCGTCCACGAGGTTGACGCGGTTGCCGTCGAAGTCCTCCAGCACCGCATCGACGGGCAGCATGTGCAGCCTGTCGCTGACCGGCCGCGCCTCGACGTAGCGCAGGAAATGCGCGTCGTTCCACGTCTGCCCGGCAAGGTCGCGCAGCGCCTCGCGGCTTTCTGCGTCGAGCGCGATGATGCGCGACTTGCGCGGCCGCGAGTTCGGATAGCCGATGCGGAAACGGGCCTCTTCGGCGGTGCTGAAGCGGGCGCTCTCACTCATTCCAAGCTGCATGATCTCCTCCATTGCCAGGCGCGGGTCTTTCGCCGCAAGGCCGGCCCTTTTCCGAAGGGCCGGCATCGTCTTTCGTCAGACGCTCGTCGGCGCCTTGCCTTCGATGACGACCAGCGCCTCGTCGGCCACGTCGACATAGGACTTGTCCACCGGCAGGACGATCGCGGCCGAGCGGATGCGATGATGGGCCGGATCGACGCCGGGCGGCGTGATGCCCTTGTCGCGCAGCGCCCGGGCCGCCTTCATCAGGCGATGGCGGGCCATGATGATGCCGTTGTCGGTCGAGACGAGGTTTTCCTTCGAGCGGTCGACGATCGGCCCCATGCTTTCCTGCAGGGAGGCGTCCTGCATGGCGATGCCCTCGACGCCGGAATAGGTGGTGCCCTTGCGCTGCGCCTCGCGGTCCATCAGGTAGTCGTTGTCCTTGTTGGCGAGCGGGCGGTAGGTGCCCGGCACATAGGCGACATGGATGCCCTTGCCGTCGATCATCGCCTGGCGCTCCTCCGTCGTCAGCGCCCGCTCCGGACGGTAGTCGAAGCTCCAGGCCCAGCAGTTCTCGTCGTCGATCGGGATCCAGAAGTGACCGTGGACCGGATGGTTGCCGCGCGGCGGCACCATGGTGAAGGACGGCATGACCCAGGGGGTGACGCGCCAGTAGTAGTGCCCCTCCTCGGCATTGCGGCGCGCGCCGATATAGAGGCCGCCCTCGCTGTCGGTCACCTCGAAGAAGGGACGGGCGTCCGACATGTTGTACTTGTTGCCGCGCGCGCCCTTGAAGAGCGGGTCGCTGTTGAGGCTGCCGCTGTGCAGCCAGGAAACGTGGCTGGAATCGATGCCGCCTTCCATCGCCTGCAGCCAGTTGCATTCCTGCCAGCGCTTCGAGGTGAAGGTCTGCTCGGCGGGAACGAGCGCGAACTCCCATTCCGGATGCGGCGGCTCCTTCTCGGCCGGGCCCATATAGGTCCACAGGATGTCGCCAACCTTGATGAGCGGATAGGACTTCAGCTTGATCTTGCCGCAATAGCCGCTTTCCTTCGGCTCGGACGGCACCTCCGTGCACTGGCCGGTATGGTCGTATTTCCAGCCGTGATAGGGGCAGCGCAGTCCCCCCTGCTCGTTGCGGCCGAACCAGAGCGAAACGCCGCGATGCGCGCAGAACTCGTCGATGAGGCCGTAGCGCCCTTCGCTGTCGCGGAAGGCGAGCAGCCGCTCGCCGAGCAGCTTGACGCGCACCGGCGCGCAGTCGTTGTCCGGCAGCTCCTCCGCCAGCAGCGCCGGGATCCAGTAACAGCGGAACATCTCGCCCATCGGCGTGCCGGGGCCCGTCTGCGTCAAGAGATCGTTCTGTTCCTTCCTCAGCATTCCTTTTCCTCCAGATCGGGGCTGCCGACGCAGCCCTCCCTTTGATGTCTGCCATCCCTCGCCCGCCTGCCGAAACCGGCGGCCGGAAATACGGGTTGACGTTCGCGAATGATCCGCTATCCTTTGATTGTTCCTTTATATGGAACGTCGTTTCTTTTTAAGGAACGTACTCGCTGAAAGGGGCGTCGTCAAGCGCCGCATGAATCTCGAAGGAGGAAACGGAAAATGGCCGAGGCATGCACCAAGATCAGGCTGTGTTCGACTGACGACGTGGATTGGGACAGCGCCATCCGCGTCGAGGAGGGAGACCTCATCCTCGCTGTGTTCAACGTCAACGGCGTCTTCTACGTCACCGACGACCTGTGCACGCACGGCCCCGGCTCGCTGTCCGAAGGCTATCTCGACGGCCACACGATCGAATGCGACTTCCACAACGGCGCCTTCGACGTCCGCACCGGCGAAGTCGTCACCCCGCCCTGCATGGTGCCGGTGAAGACCTACAAGGTGAGCATCGAGGACAACAGCGTGCTGATCGAAGTCTAGCCTCCACGGCCGGGTGCCCACTTGCCAGGCATAATAATTCGTATAATGTGGGATTTATTAAAAGTGGAGGATGACATGACACTGCAGAAACACGCGGATCATCGGGCGGATGCGACGGAAATCGCGTCCGAAGAGGCTCTCCGGCTCGACGTATCCATGAGCACGCGGCTGCTCAACAGCATGAAAATCCTGGAATATAGCGGCCACGTCTCGGCCCGCCTTCCGGGCGGCGAGACCTTCCTGGTCCAGCCCCAGAACAAGAGCCGCGCCGAGGTCAGCCCGGACGATCTGCTGGTCTGCGACCTCGACGGAAAGGTGGTGGCCGGCATGCCCGGCGTCAAACCGCCGTCGGAAGTTTTCCTTCATTGTGAGATTTATCGCGCACGGTCGGACGTGAATGCGATCGCGCATTTCCATCACGACGTGACCAACGTCTTCACCCTCGTCGAGGATGTGCCGCTGCTGGCCTTCAAGAACCATGCGATCCGCTGGAAGAGCGGCATCCCGGTGCATCCGGATCCGGCTCATGTCGACGACCCGGAGCGCGGCCGGGGCATCGTCAGGACGCTCGGGCCGCACCATGCCATGCAGATCCGCGCCCATGGGCAGATCGTCACGGCGGAAACGGTCCGCGGTGTCTTCATCGATTCCGTCCATCTCGTCGAAAATGCCGAGGCGGCCTATCGCGCCTGTTCCCTCGGCAAGCCCAAGCCGCTGACCGACGAAGAGATCGAATCCTTCTCCCATAGCTTCCGCCGCGGCCATCACATCCGCAAGCTCTGGAGCTACTACACCCTCGGCGCCATTCGCGAGGGCGTCTTCCCGGAGGCCTGGGCCGCCTGAGGGCGCGGGAGACTGTGGGCGGCCACGGCATCATCGTTCGAAATCGCTTGATGGCCCCGCGCAGGTGACACACAATTGCCGCTGCTTCGGCCCGCCCGCCCTTCCGGCGCCGGCGGCCGGCGCAGCGGCGGTTCTCGCCGCTTGCAATCCGAGCCGAGAGACATGTCGTTGCAAGACCATTCCCTTCCTTGCCCCGCCGAACGCTCCTGCGCTCCTGTCTCCGGGAGGCATGCCGCTTGAACAGCCATGAAAAGATGCTGGGCCTTCTCGACCTGTTCGACGGCGAGGAGAATGCGGTCACCGTCACCATCGACGAGATGCACGAAAGGCTCGGCTACACCCGCTCGACCCTCTATCGCTATCTGAAGACGCTGACCGATGCCGGGCTGCTAACGTCGCTGCCCTCGGTCGGCTACATGCTCGGACCGCGCATCGTCGAACTCGACTACAAGATCCGCACGGGCGACCTGCTGATCCGCGCCGCCCGCCCCGTCATGGAGGAGCTGGCCGGCCAGTTTCGCGGCATTGCGCTCCTGTGCCGTCGCTATCGCTTCGACGTGCTCTGCGTCCACCAGGAAAGCGGCACCGACGCCATCCACTCCGGCTATGAACGCGGCCGCCGCCGCTCGCTGCTGCACGGCGCGGCTTCGCTCGCCATCCTCGCCTACCTGCCCGAACACCAGTTGCGCAAGTTCCACGGCGATGCAGCGGCGCAATTCGCCGAGGCCGGCTTCGGCGAGACGCTGCGAGACGCCAAGGCCATCCTGCGCGAGCAGCGCCAGCGCGGCTGGGTCAGCACCGCCGGCGACGTCACCCCCGGCGTCACCGGCATCGCCGCGCCCGTGTTCGACGCGCGCGCGGAAATCCTCGGCAGCCTCAGCCTGACCCTGCCCGACGCGCAGCTCCAGGCGAGATCGCTGGACGACATTGCCGAGCGGGTGGTCTTCTGCGCAGCCGTGATCTCCAAGACCATCGCCCGCAGCTGACCCGGCTTCACCTCTCCATTTGTTTCCCGTCAGAAAGAAGCCCTTTCCGAATTCGCACTACCGCGCCATGGGGCATCTGTTAGCGTCTCTTCAAACCGGGAAGGAAGACGGCCGTGCGGCCATGCCTGCGACCAGGGCGTCGGGGCACCTTCCGCTGCCCGGCGTTTTGGATGTGAGAGGAGACAGCGATGCACCAGGACCCACTCGGCGGCGGCACCGGCACGCACTGGCACGAGCCGGCAGGCACCAAGAAGGCGGGCTTCGGCGAGTTCAAGAAGAAGCCGACACCCTATGACCAGTTCATGGAATCCGAAGGCATTCCGGTCTTCCGCGACCTCGGCATACCCAATGTGCGCGACCTGCCGCTCGCCCCCTGGAAGCGCACCGGCGGCCGCGGCTCCTACATCCAGCTCTACGGCACCGAAACGAAGTGGGGCCACCATGTCGTGGAAGTCCCCGCCGG
This sequence comes from Hyphomicrobiales bacterium, assembly GCA_900469965.1. GTDB lineage: Bacteria > Pseudomonadota > Alphaproteobacteria > Rhizobiales > Rhizobiaceae > Mycoplana. The sequence continues at coordinate 137,329 of UBZP01000003.1, forward strand.
CGGCGCGCTCAATCCCGAAAAGCACATGTACGAGGAGATCTACCTCGTCGTCGAAGGGCGCGGATCGACCGAGGTGTGGCTGGAAGGCGAAGGCAAGAAGCACGTCTTCGAGTGGCAGCAGGGCTCGATGTTCTCGATCCCGATGAACGCCATGCACCGCATCGTCAACGCCACCAACAAGCCTGCCCTACTGATGGGCGGCACGACCGCGCCGAACGTCCTGAACCAGATCAACAATGTCGAGGCGGTCTTCAACAACCCCTTTGTCTTCCGCGACCGCTTCTCCGGCGCCGACGACTTCTACAAGTATCGCGAAGAGATCGAGCCCGATCCGGTGCGCGGCCTCGCCATGCGCCGCACCAACTTCCTGCCGGATGCGGTCAATTGCGACCTGCCGCTCGACAATCGCCGCTCGCCCGGCTACCGCCGCGTCGAGCCGTTCATGACCAACAACCAGTTCTATTTCTGGATCGGCCAGCATGAGAACGGCCGCTACTCCAAGGCGCATGCCCACACCTCGGCGGCGATCCTGATCTGCCTCAGCGGCTCGGGCTACACCTATACCTGGCCCGAGGAATGCGGCGTCAATCCCTGGCGGGACGGTCATGCGCACCGCGTGCGCCGGCTCGACTATGGCCAGTTCGGCATGGTGACGGCCGCTCCCGGCGGCGCACGCTGGTACCACCAGCATTTCAGCGTCTCCAAGGAGCCCTTCCGCCTGCTCGCCTGGTTCGGCCCGCACAATCCGGGCCGTGATCCCGGCGCCCCCGGCGAGAAGCACACCGACTACACCGCCATCAACGTCAACGAAGGCGGCACCGCCATCCCCTACTGGATGGAGGATCCGCACATCCGCCAGGAATACGAGGCGCTCCTGAAGAAGAACGGCGTGGAAGTGCGCATGAAGCCGGAATGGTACGAGAAGCCGGCCGACACCACCTCCAAGATGTCCACCGTCGTCTGACCCATGGCCGACGACGAGGAAGAACAGGGCGGCCGCATCTTCTTTTCGAATGTCGGCCGCAGCATGGAGCTGGAGGACGAGATCGTGCTGACGAGTGTCGGCATCGATATCGGCTCCTCCACCTCCCATCTCGCCTTCTCGCGCATCGTGCTCGAAAGGCTCGATACCCGCTACATGGTGGTCGAGCGCACGCTGCTGCACCAGTCGGACGTGCTGCTGACGCCCTATAGCGGCAACAACGAGATCGACGCCGAAGCGCTCGGCGCCTTCATCGCGCAGCAATATGCGGCGGCCGGCCTGGAGCCCGGGGCCATCGACACCGGCGCCCTCATCCTGACGGGCGTCGCCGTGCGCAGGAAGAATGCCCGCGCCATCGGCGACATCTTTTCGGCCCAGACCGGAAAGTTCGTGGTCGTCAGCGCCGGCGACGGGCTGGAAACCACGCTCGCCGCCTTCGGCTCCGGCGCGGTGGCGCGCTCGGCCAGGGGCAACAGTCGTGTCCTCAACGTCGATATCGGCGGCGGCACGTCCAAGCTCGCGCTCTGCGAGGGCGGCGCGATCCGCCACATCAGCGCCATCGACATCGGCGCGCGCGTCATCGCCTTCGACGAGACCCGCCGCATCACCCGGATCGAGGAGGCCGGCCACCATTTCGCCGGCCGCGCCGGGGTGCCGGTCGCGATCGGCGATGTCCTGAGCACGGCCGATGCGCGCCGGATCGCCGATACGATGATCGACTGCCTGTTCGAGGCCATGCAGGGCGGCGCCCTGCCGCCGCAGACGCTGGCCCTGCACCGCCTGCCGCCCTTGCCGGCCGGGCCGCTTCCTGATGTCGTCACCATCTCCGGCGGCGTCTCGGAATTCTTCTATGCCGGGCAGGAACAGAGCTTCAGCGATCTCGGCCCCCTCCTTGCCGAGGCACTGCGGAAGAAACTCGCCGCCTGGCCGCCGCACCTGGAGGTGCCGGAGCAGGGCATCCGCGCCACCGTCGTCGGCGCCTCCCAGTATACGGTGCAGGTCAGCGGCAGCACGATCTATGTCGAGCCGCTGGGGCTGCTTCCGCTCCGCAACGTACCGGTGATCAAACCGCCCCTCGCCTTCGACGAGGAAATCGATGCCGGCGCGGTCGCCGAAGCGGTCCGCGACGCGCTGTCCCGCCTCGATCTCGTCGACGGCGAAAGCCCGGTCGGGCTCTGCTACGAATGGGAGGGTTCTGCCAGCTACGGGCGTCTCGACGGCTTCTGCCGGGGGATCGCCGAAGGCTTCGCGCCGATCCTCGCCAAGGGGCATCCCCTGATCCTCGTCGGCGAAGGCGATATCGGCGGCCTCGTCGGCATGCACTGCCAGCAGGATACGGGCATCGCAAAAGTCGTGTCGATCGACGGCATCAAGCTCGACGAATTCGATTTCATCGACATCGGCGCCATCCTGGAGACCTCCGGCGCCGTGCCTGTCGTGATCAAGTCGCTCGTCTTTCCGAGCCTCGGCCTCGGCCATGAAGCCTTCGAGAAACAATAGCGCCCACCTGCAGCAAGCGCCGTTTCGGGCCGCGATTCCGTCTGGAATGCGCGGCCCTTTGCCATCAGTGACCCGTAGCCATTGCCGCAAGCGCTGCGGCATCGTCCGGCGCCTGCTTGCCACGCCAGACGATATGCATGTCCGGCCGGAGCAGGATCAGGTCGTAGCCGTAGATGTCCTGCGCCTTCTGCCCCGGAATATCGAGCGTCGCGAAGGGAACGCCACGCGCGCCGAAAGCCTCCGCGAGCTTGCCGTCGTCGGCCCCGGTCCCGCCGAGCCGCAGCAGCGTATAGCCCGGCCCGATCAGGTCCTGCACCGCGACGCCGTTCTCGAGCCACAGATGCGGCAGGCGCGCGCCCGGCCAGGTCGTCGGGTGATACTCGCGGAAGAGATGTTCCGGCCCGCCCGGTTCGTCGGTTATCACGGGCGAACCGACATAGCGGTAGCCGAGCTCCGCCCCGATCATCTCGTTGGTCTTGCGCTGCTCGACATCGGCCACCCGCGCGAGGTTGTCGCGCGTCGCCTGCCCTGCCGGCGTCGCATCGCGAATGTCCGGGCGATACTGCGAGCGCCACTTGCGCCGGCCGAGCGAGGCATAGCGCGAGGCGCCCACGTTCCGGTCGCCCACCTGCCGGCGCTCGATCTCGTAGGAGGCGAGAAGATGGGGCCCGCCCCAGCCCTGGAGCGTCGCCGCCAGCTTCCAGCCCAGGTCCACCGCATCGCCGACGCCGGTGTTCATGCCGAGCCCGCCGGTCGGAATGACCAGATGGGCGGCGTCACCGGCAAGGAACACCCGGCCTGCGCCGTAGTGATCGGCGAGCAGCAGGTTCTGCTTCCACTGCCCGACATAGAGCATGCTGTAGTCGACCGGCGTGCCGACCGCCTTTTCGAACTGGGCGGCCATGTCCTCGTCGCGCTCGACCACGGCATGCAGCGTCCAGTGCTTCGTCGAATCCTGCATGATCAGGAAGGTCGACTGCCCGTCCGCCACATGATAGTGCCGCCCTCGGCCGGGACCGTCCCCGATCGGAATGCGGTCGTACAGCGTCTCGCTGTGGTAGAGCGCCTGCCGCAGATGCAGGAGATTGCCCTCGCCGCGCAGTTTGATGCCGAGCTGCTTGCGCACAGGGCTTGCCCCGCCGTCGCAACCGACGAGATATTTCGCCCGGATCGAGCGCCTGTCGCCCTTGCCGTCCAGAACCGTGGCGCTCACCCCGCCCGCGTCCTGCTCGAACGACAGGAACTCGCAGCCATAGCGCACCGTCACCGACGGCAGTGCTTCGGCAACCGACTTCAGCAGCGGCTCCAGCGTGTATTGCGAGATCAGCTGATAGGCCTCGAGCGGCAGCGACGCATCCTCGGAGCGAGCGATCTCCTCAAGCGCCTGCGACACCGAACCGTAGGGCAGCCTGAGAAGCGGCGGCTCGTTCATCGCCAGCACCACATAGACATCCATCGGTACCGAGGCGTCGAGCCCCGCCGCCCTGATCTTCTGCGACAGGCCCATGCGCCGGAAGATTTCCATGGTGCGCGCGTTGCAGCGCTCCATCTTCGGCAGGAATTCCGGGCTCGCCTTCTTCTCGATCAGGGTGCAGCGAACCCCCCTCTGCCCCAGGTCGATCGCGAGCGTCAACCCGACGGGACCGGCTCCGACAACAATGACATCCGTTTCATTCATTATGGGATTCCATCAAACAGCGTTGAACGAGATCGATCGGGCAGCAGCGCATTTTTCCGGCAGATCGCCGGCGGACGCGGCCTCCTTCTTGGGCGCTCAGTATTGCAGGGCGTTTCTTTTCGTCAATCTCAAAAATATAAAAATCTCATATTTTGGGATTTTACAAAAAACGATGGACAAGACGCATCGGCTGAAGCATGGTGGCGAAGCAGCCTCCGAGAGGGAGCGCGGCGGGAGGAAACATGACGAGAAAAGTGGAACTGACGCTGGCCTGTGGCGACTACGAGATCGTCCGGGCCCTGAAGGAAGGCACGGTCAAGCCGGACGGCATCGATCTCACCATACTGACGGAGATGGATTCCACCACCCGGCACTGGCGCTTCCTGAGAAACCGCGAATTCGACGTCGCCGAGGTTTCGCTGTCCTCCTACATCGCCGCGCGGGGCCGCAACCTGCCGTTCGCCGCGATCCCGGTCTTCCTGCACCGCCGCTTCCGGCACGGCTTCATCTTCATCAATACCGCAAGCGGCATCCGCGAGCCGAAGGACCTGATCGGCCGCAAGGTCGGCGTGAAGAACTATCTGGTGACCGCCACCCTCTGGCAGCGCGGTCTTCTGGAGAGCGAGTACGGCGTGCCGCACACGGCGATGGACTGGTATGCCGAGCTCGACGAGGACGTCGAGTTCACGCCGCCCGCCGGCCTGAAACTCCATCGCCTGCCGGACGACAAGTCCGTCGAGCAGATGCTGGTCGACGGCGAGATCGACGCCCTTCTGCATCCCGACCTGATCGATCCGATCGTGCGCAAGGATCCGCGCGTCGGCCGCCTGTTTCCCGACTACAAGCGCGAGGAGATCGGCTATTTCGAACGCACCGGCATTTTCCCCATCATGCATGTGCTGGGCATCCGCCCCGAGATCGTCGAGCGCCATCCCTGGGTGCCGATCAACCTCTACCAGGCCTTCACCGAGGCCAAGCGCATCGCCATGGAGCGCATGGAGAACCCGCGCATCGTGCCGCTCGCCTGGTATCGCGAGGCCTGGGAGGAGCAGCAGGCCATCCTTGGCGACGACCCCTGGGCCTATGGCCTTGGCGCGCAGAACCGCAAGACGCTGGAAACGGCGATCGGCTACGCCCTGCAGCAGGGCCTGATCGACCGGAAGCTCGACCTGTCCGAGCTCTTCCTCGATCTCTCGCAGGGCCGCAAGCGGGGCGACAAGCACCGTGTGTAGCGCCTGCGATACGCCCGACAGGGAAGACTTCAAGCCTGCCTGGCAGGCCACGGCTTGCGAGCGACAGCCGAACCGACCGGAGGATATGACCATGCACGAAGACCTGAAGCAGCGCATGATCGAGGCGGGCCGCATCCTCGAACAGGCCGGCCAGGGCGACTGGACGCGCGGCCACATCTCCGTGCGCGTTCCCGATGCGCCGGACCGGTTCTACATGAAGGCGTCGAAGATCGGGCTGGAGGAGATCACCCTCGACAACATCATCACCGTCGGTCTCGACGGCGAGAAGATCGAGGGCGACCACGGCCGCCACAACGAGGTCTACATCCATTCCGAGGTGCTGCGCGCCCGCCCCGACATCAACGCCGTCGTCCATACCCATGCGCCCTATGCCGTGAGCTTTTCGGCGCTCGGCAAGCCGCTGCAGGCGATCGGCCACCCGGGCTCCATCTTCGCCGAGGGGCTTCCGGTGTTTTCCGAAACCACCCAGCTGATCACCACGGCCGAGCGCGGCCGGGCCGTGGCGGCAACGCTCGGCGCCTGCGACGCCATGCTGTTGCAGAACCACGGCCTCGTCACCGCCGCGCCGACGATCGAACAGGCGATCTATCTCGCCCTGTCGCTCGAAAACGCCTGCATGATGCAGCTGTGGGTGGAGGCGGCAGGCGGGGCCAGGGCACTCGGCAAGCCCGAGGATATCAAGGCCAAGCGCAAGCACATGTTTCGCGAAGAAATGTTCAAGGCGACGTTCGCCTATCTCGTACGCCGCCTGAAGCGCGGCTGATCGGCATTGCCGATCGTTCCGGAGGAGACCCATGCACTATATCGACGCATTCAATCACTTTTTCCCCAGAGCCCTGTGGGAGCGCATCCAGAAGCTGGAGGGCGCCGGCAGGGATATCGGCCGGCGCATGCAGGGCATTCCCTGCATCTACGATCTCGACGCCCGCCTGCGGGTGATGGACGAATTCCGCGACTATACCCAGATCCTCTCGCTCGGCATGCCGCCGCTGGAGGCCATGGGCGGTCCGGAGGTCTCGACAGAGTTCGCCCGGATCGGCAATGACGGGCTGGCCGAGCTGGTGGAAAGCCATCCCGACCGTTTCGCGGGCTTCGTCGCCGCCCTGCCGATGAATGCGCCGGAAGCCGCCGTGAAGGAGGCCGAGCGCGCCTTCGCCGATCTCGGGGCCAACGGCCTGCAGATCCACACCAACGTCAACGGCGCGCCGCTCGACGAAGAGCGCTTCTTCCCGATCTTCGAGATGGCGGCGAAATACGGCAAGCCGGTGCTGCTGCATCCCTCGCGCGGCGCCTCGATGCCGGACTACGCGACCGAGGACAAATCGAAATACGAGATCTGGTGGACCTTCGGCTGGCCCTACGAGACGAGCGCCGCCATGGCCCGCCTCGTCTTCTCCGGCTTCATGGATCGCCTGCCCGGGCTCAAGGTCCTCGCCCACCACATGGGGGCGATGGTTCCCTTCTTCGAAGGCCGCGTCGGCCCGGGCTGGGACCAGCTCGGCAAGCGGACCTCCGACGAAGACCTGACCCAGGTCTTGAAGCGGCTGAAGAAGCGGCCGCTCGACTATTTCAAGGACTTCTATGCCGACACCGCCGTCTTCGGCTCCCGCGCCGCGACGCTCTGCGGTCTGGAATTCTACGGTAGCGACCGCATCCTCTTCGCCTCCGACAGCCCCTTCGATCCCGAAAAGGGCCCCGGCTACATCCGCGACACCCTCAGGATCCTCGCCAGCCTCGATCTTCCGCAGGAGGACATGGAAAAGATCTGCTTCCGGAACGCCGAAAACCTGTTCGGCCTGAAGGCGAAGTAGCGACGAAACCGGCCTGCAGGCACCGCGAAGACCCGAACCATAAGAAGCCCGGCAACCGCCATGACGGTTGCCGGGCTATCTGTTTGCCGTTAGACGTGAACTGCTTTCGGGCCGTCGCCGCGGGGCCTGTCGTCGTGCCGTTGCCGAAGCCGCGTTTCCGCCGGGAGCGGAGCGCGCCGGCCGATCGCCGCCGCGCCCCATCCGATGTCAGGCAACCCGCCGCATCGCCGCTGCCATCTGCCCCAGGGTGACCGCCGACCCCGTCCGGAACCGCTGCACCTGCCGCGCCAGGTCTTCCGTTTCCAGGGCGAGCGACCGCGCGGCCGCCGTGGTCTCCTCGACCATCGCCGCATTCTGCTGGGTCACCTTGTCCATGAGATCGGCTGCAGCGGAGACTTCCCTCAGGCTCGTCGCCTGTTCGCGCGAGGTGCGGGCGATCTCGGCGACGACGCCGCTCACATCCGAAACCTGGGTCACGATCTCCTGCAGCGACACGCCGGAGGCCTTCACCAGCTTGACCCCTTCCCCGACCTGCCGACCCGACGTCGAAATCAGATCCTTGATCTCCTTGGCGGCCCCCGCCGACCGCTGGGCGAGCTCGCGGACCTCCTGCGCGACGACGGCGAAGCCCTTGCCGGCCTCGCCGGCGCGGGCCGCCTCGACGCCGGCATTGAGCGCCAGCAGGTTGGTCTGGAAGGCGATTTCGTCGATCACGCCGATGATCATGCCGATCTGGTTGGACGACGACTCGATCGCCGTCATCGCCTCGACCGCCGTCGCAACGATCTCGCCGCCCCTGCGCGCATTGTCCTGCGCGGTCGTCGCAAACTCCTGCGCACGGCCGGCGCCGATCGCCGCTTCGTCCACCCCGCGGGAGGCATCGGAAAGCGCGGCAACCGTCTCCTCCAGGTTCGCGGCCTGCTGCTCCGTCCTCTTGGCGAGATCGTTCGACGCATCGGAGATCTGCGCAAGGCCGGCGCGGATCGTGCCGATCGAGGCGACGACCGAACCGACCGCATCCTCCAGCGCCGCCACCGTGTCGTTGAACTTGTCGCGAATGGGCTCGAACTCCGGCGCCACCGCATCGTTCATGCGGATGGTGAGGTCGCCTTCCGACAGTTCGGTGAAGCAATGCTGGACGGCATCGACGAAACCGCGCAGCCCTTCCGCCCGCGCGCTGTCGATCGCCGTCTGGCGCTCGCGCTCCTCTTCCTGCGTCCGTCGCACCGACGCCGTCTCGGCCTCGAGGCGCCGGTTTTCATCGGCCGCATCCCGGAAGACCTCGACGGCGCGCGCCATGGCGCCGATCTCGTCGCGGCGATTGTAGCGCTCGAGTGCGATGTCGGTGTCGCCGCCGGCGAGCTTCAGCATCAGTCCGGTCATCTCCGACACGGGCCTGCCGATCAGCCGGTTCAGCAGCCAGCCGAGCAGGGCGGAGGCGAGGATCAGCAAGCCGATGCCGACGCCGAGCGTCACCTTGGTCGCGAAATTCGCCTTGGCCACCGCGACCGCGGCGTTGTCCATCGCCGCGTCCTCCGCCTCCCGCAGTTCCTCGATGATGGTCTGCGCCGGGTCGATGTAGCCGTCTGCCGCATCGGACATGGCGATCTCCACGGCCTGGGCGTAGGTCTTCTCCTTGAGCGCCTTCTCCATCACCGGCTCGAGAACCTTCAGCCGCCACAGGCCGACATGATCGAGCATGGTCTTCATCTTGGCCGCGACGTCCGGGTTGTTTTCGGCCGTCTTCTTCGTCATGTCGACGTTCTTCAAGAGGCTCGCATAGTGCTTCTCGATGCTGTCGATGTAGCGCTTGTCCCGGCTGATCAGCAGCCCGCGCACGGAGCTTTCCAGGCGTGCCATCGAAAGCCGGATATCGGTCGCGGCCGCAACGATCCGGCCATGCACCTCGCTGGCCCGGCCGGCCTGCTCCACGGTCACGACCTGGTGGTAGACGACGGCCCCCATGCCGCCGGCCCCGACGACCAGGAGCGCGAAGGCCAGCCCCAGTTTCCGCGCAATCTTGAAATCCCTCATCCGCATGTACCCCTCCCCATGAGCGGCCCACCCGCCACATCGAAAACGCGGCAGTCGAGCCGTTCGCCACCGCGGTGAAGACGATTGCTAGATTTGCCGAGTAAACGGAGCCCTAAGAAAGCCGCCTTCGATCCAAGCTAAGTTTCGCTGGCAGAACGCACATTTTCCGCTTGCAACGCCCGCGCGCATTCCAACCGCAGATAGATAAAGTGCTATCCGGCCACGTGGCAGGCGGGCAGGTCTCCGACGACGGCATGGCAATCGGACTGCGGCGACCTCGGAACAAGCTCGAAGTTCGGATCGCGCACGAGAGACCCGGCATTCCTGACCGGACGGGACGTGCCTGAAGGATCGCTTCGCCACTCGG